>JBPBQY010000025.1:0-49601 GCA_050920985.1 Janthinobacterium lividum
CGCCTTCGGCGGCGCCAAGAACCACATGGTCATCATGCCGGATGCCGACATGGACCAGACCGTCGATGCCCTCATCGGCGCCGGTTACGGATCGGCGGGCCAGCGCTGCATGGCGATCTCGGTGGCTGTGCCGGTCGGCGCCGGCACGGCGGATCGACTGCTGGAGAAGCTCATTCCCCGGGTCGAAGCGCTGAAGATCGGTCCCTCGACGGATGCCTCCGCCGACTATGGTCCGATGATCACCCAGGCGGCGGTCGACAAGGCGAGGATGTATATCGAGAGCGGCATCTCCGAAGGTGCCAAGCTCGTCGTCGACGGCCGCGGCTTCAAGATGCAGGGCTACGAGCAGGGATTCTACCTCGGATCCTGCCTGTTCGACGATGTCACCGAAGGCATGCGGATCTATAAGGAGGAGATCTTCGCGCCCGTGCTGTCGGTGCTACGCGCCAAGAGCTACGACGAGGCTCTGCGCCTCTGCAACGATCACGAATACGGCAATGGCGTCGCCATCTTCACGCGAGACGGCGATGCGGCTCGAGACTTCGTCTCAAAGGTGCAGGTCGGGATGGTCGGGGTCAATGTGCCGATCCCGACGCCGCTGGCCTATTATTCATTCGGCGGCTGGAAGCGCTCGGTCTTCGGAGACCTGAACCAGCATGGGCCGGACGCGATCCGCTTTTATACCAAGTCGAAGAACGTCACGGCGCGCTGGCCGTCCGGCGTGAAGGAAGGCGCCGAATTCTCCATGCCGACCATGTGAACGGCGGCCTGACCGCTGCAGTCTCGCAGCGGTTAGTGCAACGTGAAGGCGGAAGTCGGCAAGGTTCGCGACCGGCCGGCTCGTCGCACCACATCGGCGAAACTGGTGCAGCGGAACTCTGCCAGTCGGGCGCGCGGCAGGATGATCCCTGCTACAGGTGCCAGGGACGGGAACCAGCGGGATAGAAGGCCTCTGGGCTGTTCCCGCAGCACCAGCGCGCTGCCGGTCTCCGGCGAGCCCTCCAGAGCCCGCGCCGCCTCTTCGCCGAAGAGAGGAGATGGCACCGTGCCGGCCTGCACCACGAAAATCCAGGACGACCGAGCCCCGGCGACTCCGCGGGCCAGCGCCGCAGGGAAATTGCCCTCCTCGACCATCTGACAGCCCGCCTCGTCGGCGATATGGGCGAGCGATCCCTGGCCGACCTGAACCAGCGTCACGTCTCTCACGACCCCCTCGATCGTGGCGGGGACGAGCGCCGCCAGCGTCCGCAGGAAGGCACTGGCCCGGCGTGGTGCATCCACGGCGGCAGGTGTCGTGACGACAAGGGTTGAAATCATGTGAGAGTGAGTATCACAATCTCACCCTTCGTCGACAGCCTGCTACAGCACAATGCCAGCCGATCGCCCTGCCGCATCAGCGGCTGAGCTGTCGGCAGAGGCTTTCGAGCTCGTCATGGCTCTCGTAGCGAATGCGCACTTCGCCTCCAGCGCCCCGCGCGTCGATCTCGACCGCGAGACCAAGGGCCGTGGCGAGCCGCCGAGCCAGTTCCCGCGTGCTGTCCTGCGCCTTGCGATCATAATCCTTCGCACGTTTCGGAGTGACATTAGCCCCCTCGGCCGGGATCGGACGCTGGTGGGCCTGAGCGAGCTTCTCGACCTCGCGGACATTTAGACCCCGCGCCACGATCTTGCGGGCGACCGGCTCGGGATCGTCGAAGCCGAGCAACGCCCGGGCATGGCCGGCCGTCAACGACCCATCTACGACCATCGCCTCGACGCTACCCGGCAGCTTAAGGAGGCGGACCATATTGGCGACGTGACTGCGACTCTTGCCGATGATCCGGGCGAGATCGGTTTGCGAATAGCCGAACTCGCGCGTGAGACGGTCGTAGCCGCGGGCTTCCTCGATGGCGTTGAGGTCGGTGCGCTGGACGTTCTCGATGATGGCGAGTTCAAGCGCCTCCTTGTCGTCGACCTCGACGATGACAACCGGCACTTCGGCCAGCCCCGCAGCCCCGGCGGCACGCCAGCGGCGTTCGCCCGCAATGATCTCGTAGCCGCCTGCCCGCCCCGGCGCCGGCCTGACCACGATCGGCTGGATGATGCCCTTCTCACGAATGGAGTTCGACAGATCTTGCAGATCCTCGTCGGCAAAGCTTCGGCGCGGATTATGTGGGTTGGGATGGACGTCTGCGATCCGCACGCGACGGCGGTCGCGCGCCTCGGGAGCCGGCGCCGTCGGCATCTGCGCCGATGAATCCGCGATCAGCGCCGCCAATCCGCGGCCCAGGCGTGAGCGCCCCCCCTCCTCCGCCATCGCTTCGATCCCTTTCACGCCGCCAAGCTCCTCTCACGCTGAATGACTTCCGAGGCGAGCCGCAGATAGGCTTGGCTTCCCGAGCATTTCAGGTCGTAAAGCAGCACCGGCTTGCCGTGCGAGGGGGCCTCGGAGACGCGCACGTTCCGGGGAATGACGGTCTCGTAGACCTTGTCCCCCATGATGTTGCGAACATCCGCCACCACCTGGGTGGCGAGATTGTTGCGCGGATCGAACATGGTCAGCAGGATGCCATGGATCGTGAGACCCGGGTTCAGATTGGCCCGCACCTGCTCGACAGTGGCGAGAAGCTGCGACAGGCCTTCGAGCGCGAAGAACTCGCACTGCAGTGGCACCAGAACGCTGGATGCCGCCGCCATGGCATTGATGGTCAGGAGGTTGAGCGACGGCGGGCAATCGACCAGCACATAGGTGAAACGAGGTCCGCCCGGCGCATCGGCCAGCCGACGCAGCGCATCGCGCAGCTTGAAGGCGCGGTCCTTGTGGGAGGCGATCTCGAGATCGAGGCCGAGCAGATCCATGGTGGAAGGCGCGATCCAGAGATTCGGGACCGACGTCTGCCGACAGGCTTCGGCCATGGAATTGTCGCCCGTCAACACGCCATAGGTCGAGACCGTCCGGTCCTTCCGCTCGACGCCGAGACCGGTCGAGGCGTTGCCTTGCGGATCGAGATCGACGAGCAGGACTCGCTCGCCGACGGCCGCCAAGGCGGTTCCGAGATTGATCGCCGTCGTGGTCTTGCCGACGCCACCCTTCTGGTTGGCAAGGACCAGGATACGCGCTGGGAGTTCACTCATGGCTGGAATCCTGTCGCGAGATCTGCCCGGCGCAGCACCAGAATGCGGCCGTCCTTCGAAGTGACGCTAGGGACCACGCGCGTTGCGAACTGCGGCCCATAATCGCCATCGTCCGAGACCTCGCCCCGGCTCTTGAGGAAGATCGCAGTCGTGCCGGCGTCGATGAGGACCTTGCCCATTTCGAGAAGGTCGGGCAAGGGCGCGAGAGCACGTGCGGTCAGGACGTCAACCGATTTCAGCGTCGGGAGCACGTCTTCGAGCCGATCGTTGTGGACCGTGACCCGCGCGCCGCAGGCACGGGCCACCTCGCGCAGAAAAGCGCATTTGCGGGCATTGGCCTCGACGAGGTCGACATGGGCCCCTGGACGACCAGCGATCAGGATCGCCACCACGAGTCCCGGGAAGCCCGCTCCCGAGCCGATATCGGCCCAGCGCAGGGCATCGGGCATCAGCGGGAGGATCTGAGCCGAGTCGGCGAGGTGGCGGGTCCACACCTCCGCGAGAGTGCCGGGCGAGACGAGGTTCTTGATGCGCTGCCATCGGCCGAGGAGGTCGGCATAGATGGCGAAGCGCTCCTCGGTTTCACGTGAAACGGGGACGAGCGAGAGAGCGTGGCGGCGGTCGTCGTGAGAGTCGTTCAAGGGCGGCTCGGTGAGAGGGGCTTAAAGACGAGGTGTGCCGCGACAGAGGTCCTCCAAGACCGGACCCGGTGGAGGGGGCGGACTGGGTGCAACCGATCAGGGCGAAGCGGCCTCAGAGACCTTGCTTTTCACCCTGCTCTTAGCGATCAGCACGGTCAGCGCGGCCGGCGTCATGCCTTCGATGCGCTGCGCCTGGCCGAGCGTCTCGGGGCGGATCATCCCGAGCTTGTCGGCCAGTTCACGCGACAGACCCGGCAAGGCGCGGTAGTCGAGATCGATGGCGAGACGCACGCCCTCCTCCTCACGGGACCGGGCAATCTCGGCGTCCTGGCGATCGAGATAGACGGCGTATTTCGCGTCGGCCTCGATCTGCGCCATGACGCCGGCCGAGATCCCGCCAAGCTCCGGCCAGATCGCGGTCAACGTTTCAGCGTCGATCGACGGATAGGACAGGAGCGCAAAGGCCGAACGCCGCACCCCGTCCTGCGCCACTTGGATACCGCGAAGCGCCAGCTGCTGAGGCGTCGCGACGAGCCGATCGACGAGGACCCTCGCCTCGTCAAGCTGCTGCTGCTTGACAGCGAAAGCGGCGGCGCGCTCCGGTCCGACGCAGCCCCAGCCGAGGCCGAGCCTCGTCAACCGCGTGTCGGCATTGTCGGCCCGCAGCGTCAGCCGGTATTCGGCGCGGGAGGTGAACATGCGATAGGGCTCGGTGACGCCGCGGGTCACGAGATCGTCGACCATGACGCCGATGTAGCTGTCCGACCGCGAGAAGGTGACGGGATCGGAGCGTCCGGCCCGGCGCGCCGCATTGAGACCGGCCACCAGACCCTGTGCAGCCGCCTCTTCGTAACCCGTCGTCCCATTGATCTGGCCCGCGAGGTAGAGGCCGGGCAGCCGCTTCGATTCAAGAGCCGGGGTCAACTCGCGCGGATCGACGAAATCATACTCGATCGCGTAGCCGTGCTGGCTGATGACGGCCTCTTCACAGCCGGGGATGGAGCGGACGAGCCGGTCCTGCGTGTCACGCGGCAGGGAGGTCGAGATCCCGTTGGGATAGAAGGTCGGGTCATCGAGCCCCTCCGGCTCGAGGAAGATCTGATGGCTTTCACGATCGGCGAAGCGCGTGACCTTGTCCTCGATCGACGGACAATAGCGCGGCCCGCGTCCCGTGATGGCGCCGGAAAAGAGCGGCGCCCGGTGCAGATCGGCCCGAATGATCGCATGGGTCTCGGCGGTTGTCCGCGTGATGAAACAGTCGCGCTGCTCGGTCTCGATCCGTGCCGTGAGGCTGGAAAAGGGTTCCGGGACGTCGTCCCCGGGCTGTCGCTCCAAGCGGTCGAGATGCAGCGTACGCCCATCGAGACGCGGTGGCGTTCCCGTCTTGAGTCGTCCGAGCACGAAGCCGCGCGACTCGAGCGCGGCCGACATTCCGTTGCTCGGCGCTTCGCCGATGCGACCGGCGGGCATGCGGTCGTCGCCGATGTGGATGAGGCCGCGGAGGAATGTCCCGGTGGTCAGGATGGCGGCCGCACAGGTGAGGCGACGACCGTCGGCCAGAGTGACGGCGGAAATCCGCTCGTCCTGGATCTCGAAGCCGAAGGCTTCGCCTTCGACAAGGGTAAGGTTCGTCTGCGCGCCGAGCGCAGCCTGCATGGCGGCACGATAGAGCTTTCGGTCGGCCTGGGCGCGAGGCCCACGGACAGCCGGCCCCTTGCGCCGGTTCAGCATCCTGAACTGGATCCCGGCCTGGTCGGCAACGCGGGCCATAACGCCGTCGAGCGCATCGATCTCGCGCACGAGATGACCCTTGCCGAGCCCCCCAATGGCGGGATTGCACGACATGGTGCCGATCGTGGCAAGGCTCTGGGTCACGAGAGCCGTGCGGGCTCCGGTGCGGGCCGCGGCCGCGGCCGCCTCGCAACCGGCATGGCCACCGCCGATCACGACGACGTCGAAAGGGTGAGACATAGGACAACCAAAGCGGACGGATGCCGGATCTATAGGCCTCTCCGTGTTCCGGTGAAAGCACCTGGCGCACGAGCTGTTTCACGTGAAACCATCGCCAGCCATCGGGTTACCGGGCGGCGTCGCTCCGGCGCGGGCTACTTGCCGATGCAGAACCGGGCAAAGATGGCACCCAGAACCTCCTCGGTCCCCACCTTGCCGACGAGAGAGGCCAGTGCCGAGAGGGCTCCGCGAAGCTCCTCCGCGACCAGTTCGAGATCCTGCCTCTGTCGTGATGGAGCCAGACGGTCGAGGAAGCGTTGCGCGTCTTCGAGAGCCCTCCGATGTCGTAGCCGAGTCACCACGGCCCCCTCCCCGTCGACCAGCGCTTCTGCGGCGAAACGGGTCAGTCGCGCCACCAGAGCATCGAGGCCCGCGCCGGTCCGCGCCGAGACGAGATGGTCCGCGGCTGCATTGCCGCCGAGATCGACCTTCGTAGCAACAGTCCAGACCGAACCATGGGTCTTTATGTCTAGGACAACCGGCTCGGTCGCGACGTGGAGCCAGAGAACGAGATCGGCCGATGCAGCGCGAGCCCGGGCACGGACTATGCCCTCCCGCTCGACCGCACTCTCCGCATCGCGCAACCCCGCTGTATCGATGAGCTGGACCGGATAGCCGGCGAGGTCGAGATCAACTGCGATGACGTCGCGGGTGGTCCCTGCTTCCTCCGAGACGATGGCCACTTCGCGACCTGCCAGCGCATTGAGCAAGGTCGACTTTCCGGCATTGGGAGGCCCCGCGATGGCCACCACCAAGCCTTCGCGCAGCCGCAGGCCCTGAGTCTCCCGGGCGAGCTCTGCGGCGATCCGATCGATCGAGACGGCGACGATATCCGAGATCTCAGCCTCGAAAGAGGCCACGAGTTGATCCTCGTCGGCAAAATCGATGGCGCCCTCGGCCAAGGCCAGCGCGGTCAACAAGTCGCCGCGCAGCCCTGCAACCCAGTACCCGAGCGCGCCTTCGAGCTGGCGCAGGGCCTGACGCCGCTGCGCCTCGGTCTGCGCGTCGATGAGATCGGCCAAGCCCTCGACGGCACCGAGATCGAGCCGATCGTTGAGGAAGGCGCGCCGGGTGAATTCACCCGCCTCGGCAGGGCGACAGCCGGGCACGGCGGCGAGGGCCCTCAGGACAGCGGCCACGACCGCCCTGCCCCCGTGCAGCTGGAACTCTGCCGAATCCTCGCCCGTGAAGGACGCAGGCCCGGGAAACCACAGAACCAGGGCGTGGTCGAGCATCCGCCCGTCGTGGACCAATCTAGCGAGCGTGGCGTGGCGAGGCTTGAAGGTGCGTCCGGCGATGCGGGACAAGGCGCTTCGGGTGACCGGGCCCGAGATGCGGATCACCGCTATGGCGGCCCGCCCTGCCCCGCTGGCGGGCGCGAAGATGGTGTCTGGAGCCGGCATTGGATCCATCCCCGTCGTGCGTCGCCTTCTCCCGCAAGCGGGAGAAGGCTGTCGTCGTTAGGTGTTCATCGAGTCGAAGAAGGCCTGATTGCCCTTCGGCGTCTCGCGGAGCTTGCCCATCAGGAACTCGATGCCGTCGACCGTGCCCATCGGGTTCAGGATGCGGCGCAGCACATACATCTTCTTGAGCGTGTCGGCAGGAACCAGCAACTCTTCCTTACGGGTGCCGGAGCGCGTGATGTCGAGCGCCGGGTAGACCCGCTTGTCCGCCACCTTGCGGTCGAGGATGATCTCGGAATTGCCGGTGCCCTTGAACTCCTCGAAGATCACCTCGTCCATGCGCGAGCCCGTGTCGATCAGCGCCGTGGCGATGATGGTCAGCGACCCGCCGCCTTCGATGTTGCGGGCCGCACCGAAGAAGCGCTTCGGCCGCTGCAACGCGTTGGCGTCGACGCCGCCGGTCAGCACCTTGCCTGAGGATGGCACGGTGGTGTTGTAGGCGCGACCGAGGCGCGTGATCGAGTCGAGCAGGATGACCACATCGCGGCGATGTTCGACGAGGCGCTTGGCCTTCTCGATCACCATCTCGGCGACCTGGACGTGGCGCGTCGCCGGCTCGTCGAAGGTGGAAGAAACGACCTCGCCCTTCACCGACCGCTTCATGTCGGTCACTTCCTCGGGACGCTCGTCGATGAGCAACACGATGAGATAGCATTCGGGATGGTTGGCGGTGACCGATTGGGCGATGTTCTGCAGCAGCACGGTCTTACCGGTCCGCGGCGGGGCCACGATCAGGGCGCGCTGGCCCTTGCCGATGGGCGCCACGACGTCGATGACCCGACTCGACATATCCTTGCGGGACGAATCCTCGATCTCGAGCTTGAGGCGCTCGTCGGGATAGAGCGGCGTGAGGTTGTCGAAATTGACCTTGTGGCGGACCTTCTCGGGATCCTCGAAATTGATCGTCGAGACCTTGACGAGGCCGAAATAGCGCTCGCCGTCCTTGGGGCCGCGGATCTGGCCTTCGACCGTATCGCCGGTCCTGAGGCCGAAGCGCCGGATCTGCGAGGGCGAGATGTAGATGTCGTCGGGTCCGGCCAGATAGTTGGCGTCGGGCGAGCGCAGGTAGCCGAAGCCGTCCTGCAGCACCTCGACGACCCCTTGCCCGATGATCTCGATCTCCTTGGCGGCGAGTTCTTTCAGGATGGCGAACAGCAGCTCCTGCTTGCGCAGCAGCGAGGCATTCTCGACGTCATGCTCCTCGGCGAAAGCCAGAAGATCGGTCGGTGTCTTGGACTTGAGATCCTGGAGTTTGATCTCCGGCATGGGGAGCGCGTCCTCGGGGGCGTGCCGCGCGGCTCACCCTCGAGGGCGAGACCGCTGTGTTCGGCTGAGATGATGGGGAGGGTTTTTCGAGCCGCTCGGGGCTCACCAGCCTGGGAGACAGGCCGGTCATAGGCATAGGCAAACCGAGCCGCCGGGTCAGCGGCGGCCCGTTGATCAATCGTCCGAGACGACGGGCCGGTCGGTGGCATCTCCAGTCGGCTCGCCACCCTCCGACTCAGCCGAGCGGGTCGTACGTCGACGGCGGCGCGGGAACTTCGGCGCATCCTCGCCGACCTCGCCCGGGAAAGCTGTCACCGCCGTCAGACCAGCCGCAGGTATCGACGAGACCGGCTCGACGGAAGTGATCCGGGTCGGTGTCGTGATGAAGGAGGGCAAACCCGGTGCCTCATCCGAAGAGGGCGACGTAGCGTCGCGATCCTGGCGCGGCTCGCGCTCCGCCCTTGGTTCACGCACCGCCCGCGGCTCGCGACGCGGAGCCGGTTCGGCCCGCACTGTCGGCTGGGGCGGCGCGTCTGCCTGGGGTGCATAGATCGCCGGAGACGCCTGCTCTGCCGACGGCTGCTGGATGTAGTCGGGCTGACGGTCCACCTGCTGTTCTATGCGCGGCTGCTCACCCGCGTAGGACTCGCGTGGCTGGTCGCCTGTCTGAGGCTCGCGATGACGATCCCCCTGCTGGCGATCCTGGCGATCGTAGCCCCGATCCTGCCCGTTGCGATCCTGGGAGAAGCGCTCGCGACGGCTTTGGCGTTCCTGCCCGTTCCGATCCTGGAACGGACGATCCTGCCCGTTACGATCCTGCCCATTCCGTTCCTGAAAGGGACGATCCTGGCCATTGCGGTCCTGGTTGGGACGATCCTGGTTCGAGCGCTCACCGTTCCGATCGTCGGACCGCACTTCGCCGCCCGCGACATTGTCACGGTAGGGCCGACGATTGATGCCGTTGCGGTCCGGGCGCTGCTGGTAATTATTGCGATCGCCATAAGGAGGCCGTTCGCCGTTCGCCTGCCGATCGTTGTAGGCAGGACGCTCACCGCCGCCATTCCCCTGGCGATCACCATAGGCCGGGCGCTCGCCGTTCACGTAGGGCTGCCGCTCGGCCTGATAGACGGGCGCCGCTGGCTGGGGCACGAAAGGCGTGATGGGCTGGGGAGAGGCGAAGCGATCGGGCAGGCCGCTCTCGTCCTCGTCCTCGCCCTCTGTATCGACCGCATCGGGCTGACGGCTGAAGCCGGCCTGCGCCGCCTGGGCACTGGCGATCAGGCGGAAGTAGTGCTCGGCATGCTGCAGGTAGCTCTCGGCCGCCACCGGATCTCCGGAAGACTGCGCATCACGGGCTAGTTGCAGGTACTTCTCGGCGACGTGATGGGCGTTACCGCGGATCTTGACGTCAGGCCCATTCGACTCGTAGGAGCGCGTGAGAGGGTTAGGACCCTTGCGATTGCCGCCGCCAACGTTGCTGCTGTTGTTGTTTGGGCGACCGCGCATACGCTTATTCTGACCTGGTCTCATCGATCGTCCTTGGGTGACTTCAGGCCCGTGGCCGCGCGCAGGTCGAATTCTGCGTGGCCTCTACCAGCGGCGCCGTTACTATGGTGCTTTACAGCCCGGTCTATTCCGTCTTCGACTTCGCGCCCGGTAAGGTCGAGGTGAAAACATTCGAGATACCGTTATGGAGTCTGCCGATGACGGCCCTCGCCAGCGAGCTCTATACAGCTTCAGCCGATCACCACGGGGATCAAAGCCAAAACAAAGAGCAGAATAGGCAGGATGTGGGCTTAGCAGCGTCCACGCGGGGGTTCAATCCCGATTTCTGCCGAGACCCTATCGGATCTCGGCCGCTTCGCCAAGCCCTTTCACTTGCTAAAAGTGGAAAAGCCAGAAAACCCGCGCCATCGATGAGTACGAGTCCGCCGGTGACGATCGGCCTACGCTAAGGCGTCGGATGACTCGGCGTCCAGCATGAGGCGAGCCCGCGCGCGCAGCTTCTCGGTCTCGCTCTTCAACTGGCCGCAGGCTGCCAGGATATCGCGCCCGCGTGGCGTCCGGACCGGGCTCGCGTAACCGGCCTTGAACACGATGTCGGAGAAGGCCTCGATGGTGCTCCAGTCCGAACACTGGTATCGGGCGCCGGGCCAGGGATTGAAGGGGATCAGATTGATCTTGGCGGGAATGCCCTTCAGCAGGCGGACGAGATCCCGGGCGTCACGGGCGGAATCATTCATCCCCTTCAACATGACGTACTCGAAGGTGATGCGCCGGGAGTTGGAAGCCCCCGGATAGGAGCGGCAGGCGTCAAGCAGCTCGCCGATCGGGTACTTCTTGTTCAATGGCACGAGCTCGTCGCGCAAGTCGTCGCGCACCGCATGGAGCGAGATGGCCAGCATGGTTCCGACGTCTCGGCCGAGCGCCTCGATCTGCGGCACCACCCCCGAGGTCGAGACCGTTATGCGGCGGCGCGACAGCGACAGTCCGTCGCCGTCCGACAGGACGCCGATGGCGTCCCGGACATGGTCGAGATTGTAGAGGGGCTCGCCCATGCCCATGAAGACGATGTTCGACACCGCTCGAACGCCCTCGCCCGACGGGATCAGCCCGTTGGTGGGCGGGGTCAGGCCGGGGAAGTCACCGAGCTGGTCGCGCGCCACGAGCAACTGCTGCACGATCTCGCGGGACGACAGGTTGCGCACGAGCTTCTGCGTGCCGGTGTGGCAGAAGGTGCAGGTCAGGGTGCAGCCGACCTGGCTCGACACGCAGAGTGTGCCGCGGTCGGATTCAGGGATGTAGACGCATTCGATCTCGGCGCCACGGTCGTGCGCACCGGTCGACGGCATGCGGATCAGCCATTTGCGGGTGCCATCGACCGAGACCTGCTCGGCTACGACCTCAGGTCGATCCAGCGTGTAGCGGTCGGCCAGCAGGGCACGCAGCGGCTTGCCGATATTCAGCATCGCGTCGAAGTTGGTCACACCCTGGAAGTAGATCCAGTGCCAAAGCTGCGCGACCCGCATCTTGATCTCGCGATCGGGCAGGCCGAGGTCGCACAGAATGGCCGAGAGTTCCGACCGCGTCAGTCCGGCCAGCGACGGCTTCACCGACGCGGCCACGAGCGCCCCGATAGGAGCTGTCGTCATCGGCACGGGAGACCCGGCGTCGGGCAGAGAGACGGAAACGTCCACGGGGTCAAAAGCTCTCGTTGATGGACGGTTTCGGTCCGTCTGCAAAGACGAGGCCCCGTCGGGCGCGGAACCGCTAAGCAGGTTCGAGGTCGATCGCTCTATAATGTCGTGCCCGCGTCGGCACAACTCAAGGGACCATAGAGCGCCATCGCCGTCGGCTTAGCGCAACGTGTCGAGGGTTGCCAAGAGGGCGTCGGCGCCCGACTTCGTCGCGTCCCGGGCGACCTCTTCGACCGACAGGGAAGTCACGACCCCATCGTCGACGATCATCGCATAGCGCTGCGACCGGAGACCGAAACCCCGGGCCGAGCCGTCCATGTCGAGGCCGATGGCACGGGCAAAGGTTCCGTTGCCGTCGCCCAGGAAGGTGATCCGACCGCCGGGATCGGCGGAGGCCGCCCAGGCCTTCAGCACGAAGGCGTCGTTGACCGCCGTGACGGCAATCTCGTCGATGCCGCGGGCGAAGATCGCGTCGGCATGGGCCACGTAGCCCGGCAGATGGTTCAGATCGCAGGTGGGCGTGAAGGCCCCGGGCACGCCCACCAGCACCACGCGGCGCCCCTGGAACAGATCCTCGGTCGATCGCGTGTCGAGTCCGTCGGGCGTCGCGACAAAGAACTCCGCCTGGGGCAGGCGGTCGCCGATCTGGATGGCCATGCGGGACTCCGGTTGAGCTTGGAACACGCTTAGGGCTTGGCCACCGCTCCGTCGAGACGGATCGGGACTTCGATCGCGCCCGCAGCCGTGGAGAGGGTGAGGATGACCGGGGATCCCGGCTGCTCGACCTCCTTCGGGTGATCCAGGCGTTTCACGGGAAACATCGTGCCGGCGTCGGTCGGCTGCCCGGGACCGGCCTCGTAGGCGAAACCTTCCGGCGCCTCGACGAAGAGCACGGAGGCCGCATTGGCGCCGGTGGCCGTGACGGCAAAGCCGCCGTCGTTTCGCGGAACGATCCCCACGATCGAAGGGATACCCGCCGCGCCGAGGCTCGACGCGCGCGGCACCGCGGCCAACGCGGCGCCGACCTGAGCCGCCTCGCCCGACGGCCGGCCGTCGAGGTTGAGCCGCAGGTCGGCATGAGCCGGCAGACAGATCTCGTGGCAGACCGCGTAGTCGAGTCCCAAGACAAGCCCGACAGGCCGGGCCGGATCCTCCGGCACGACCCGGATCGGGAAGGTCACCTCGGCCTCGTAGCCGAAGGCCAACGCCCCGGCTTCGTCGAGCTTGCGGGGCACAGGATAGAGCACCGTGGCGGACTTCAGATTGGTCGACCCCGTGAAGGTGACGGTCGGCGGCACGCCGGCATCGCCGGGATCTCGCCAGTAGGTGATGAACCGCGGCGCGAGCCGGATCTCGAGGCCGGCCAAGCGCTCCCCCGACGGGCTCTCCCCCTCGATCAGCCGCGCCTGCGACTGCGCGCTCCGGGCCCAAGGCGACGATTCCGTAGCCCGGGCCTGGACGGGCAGGGCCACTCCCAAGACCATAAATACGGAGGCACGGACGAAGGCGCCGCCTCGCCACGACGCGGCACGCCTCCCCTCTCCCTCGTGGAGAGGGATAAGGGGTGAGGGTCGGGGAGAGCGAGCAAGATGCCTCTCGTCAGTGCACTCACGACCTGCGGAGGGGCCATCGCGACCCTCACTCCCATCCGCTCTCCAGTAGGGAGAGGAGAGCTGTGCCATACAATCGATCGGACCGGATGGGACTGATAGGGCGCGCAAGGACGGGTGTGACATGTCGGGTCAAGTGGGGTGGAGCGGTATCAGGCGCCAGAGCTTTGGTGTTTGATGCGCTTCGGCGACCCTTTGGCCAGAGAGGCCGCACCCGTCTTGCCGGCCTAAAGACGCTGGACATAGGATCGCCCATGACGATCGAAATCCCAACCGACGCCGATCCGCCACCCTTCCTCGACGGGCAACTCCTTGTCGCCATGCCGAGCATCGGCGACAACCGGTTCAACCGCGCCGTCATCTACCTGTGTGCCCATTCCGAACACGGCGCCATGGGCATTATCATCAACCACCCGGCCCGCAAGGTGAGTTTCACCGAGCTCCTGGTCCAGCTCGACGTCATCGAACCCGACGACGCCATCCGTCTTCCGCCGCGGGCCGGCTCGGTTCCGGTCTTGAAGGGCGGTCCTGTCGATACGGGCCGCGGGTTCGTTCTGCACTCGTCGGACTATTACGTCGACAATTCCACCATGCCGATCGGTGGCGGCGTGTCGTTGACGGCGACGGTCGACGTGTTGCGCGCCATTGCCCAAGGCACGGGGCCGGACCGGGCCGTGCTGGCGCTCGGCTACGCCGGATGGATGGCGGGGCAGCTCGAGCGGGAGATCCGCCACATGGGATGGTTGCGCTGCCCGGCCGACGAAGCCCTGCTCTTCGACCCCATTCTCGACACCAAATACGACCGGGCTCTGCGCAAGATCGGCATCGACTCGGGCAGCCTATCGTCTGAAGCGGGCCACGCCTGAGTCTCGCCCGGTGGCACAGGGATGCATCTTGGCCGTTTGCGCCCCGCTCGGCGGAACACGCGACGGGTCGCGCTGTTGACGCGCCAAAGCACCCGGAGACGACACCATGTCCAGCGATCCCCTCAAGCTTTACCCCCGTCCTCCTTTCGACGACCAGCCCCAGGACTTCCCGGGCAAGACCGGCAAGATGACGCCCGAGCCGGACCATGGCGAGGAGAGCTACAAGGGCTCCAGCCGGCTATCCGGGAAGGTGGCGATCGTGACGGGCGGCGACAGCGGCATCGGCCGGGCGGTGGCGATCGCCTATGCCCGCGAAGGGGCCGATATCGCGCTCTCCTATCTCGACGAGGACAAGGACGCCGAGGCGGTGAAGACCTGGGTCGAAAAGGCCGGTCGCAAATGCCTCCTGCTGCCGGGCGACATGTCGTCCGCCGCGCAGTGTCGCGCCATTGCGGCCAAGACTATCTCTGAATTCGGCAGGATCGATGTTCTCGTCAATAACGAGGCATTTCAGCAGCCTAACGAGGGGCTCGACGGCATCGAGGACGAAATCTTCGAAAAGCACTTTCGCGTCAACGTGTTCGCGCCCTTCTACCTCACCAAGGCCGCCCTGGGACACATGACACCGGGTGGCTCGGTCATCATTACCTCGTCGGTCAATTCCAAACACCCGATGCCGTCGCTCCTCGCCTACAGCGCCACCAAGGGAGCGCTGAGCAACATGGTGCTGAGCCTGGCCGGCCTGCTCTCCGAGAAGGGCATCCGGGTGAACGGCGTACTCCCGGGGCCGATCTGGACGCCCTTTATTCCGGCCGGCATGGACAGCGAAGCAGTGAAGAGCTTCGGCTCCCAGGTCCCCTATGGGCGGCCCGGCCAACCGGCAGAACTCGCCTCCGCCTATGTCATGCTGGCGTCGGACGAGAGCAGCTACACGTCGGGCGCGCTGATCACCGTCGCGGGCGGCATGCCGGTCTTCTGATCGGGACCTCCAAAGTGGCGGCGTCAGCGGCCGCCGATGTCGCCCAGCACGGCGCCGACCAGTGCCAGCGCGGCCACGGCCGCGGTATCGGCCCGCAGGATGCGCGGGCCGAGGGAGAGGCGGAGATGGCGGGGCAGGGCGAGCAGGGCTGCCCGCTCGGCCGCGTCGAATCCACCCTCCGGCCCGATGATCACCGCAACCGGTCCGCGCGGTGCGGCGGCGAGTGCGGCGACCGGGTCCGCCACTGCGGTGTCCTCGTCGCAGAAGATCATCAACCGGTCGGGATCCCAGCCGGTCAGCAGCGCCTCGAATCGTACGGGGGCACGAACCTTCGGCACCGCGAGGATCCCGCATTGCTCCGCGGCCTCGACGGCATTGGCGCGCATCCGCTCCTCGTTGACCCGCGACGCCTGCGTGCGCCGCGTCAGAACGGGCTGCAGCAGGCCCGCCCCCATCTCGACGGCTTTCTGCACCATGTAGTCGAGCCGCGCATGTTTCAGCGGCGCGAAACACAGATGCAGGGTGCTGGGGCCGGGCTGGGGACGCAGGTTTTCCTGCGGATCGAGCGTCGCCGCTCCCTTCCGTCCCGCCAGACTGCAGCGCCATTCGCCGTCCCGGCCATTGAAGGCCAGTACCGGATCACCGTTGCCCAGACGCAACACATGGGTCAGATAATGCGATTGGTCCTTGGTCAGCGGAACCGTCTCGTCGGCGACCAAATCACCATCGACGAAGAGGCGCGGTGCGGAAAAGTCGTAGAGAGCCAAGGCTTTGTGCTCCTGGACGGCGGGGCTGGCAGGCTCGCCCTTCGCTGTCGCTCAGTCTTCTGTCAAGCGGTCGACGTCATGAAGCTGCCGTTTTTGAAAGGCCTATTTTATGATCTGATAGACCGGTCACGCGGCCGCCGGACGGAATGCCGCGTCCTTTGAAGAGACTCAGCATGATCCCTCGCCAGCACCTGTCGCTTCGCTCCCCGGCCATGTTGGTCGGTGTCGTCGCGGCGTCGCTGCTCGCCTCCGCGGCGGCGCGGGCCGACTGCAATTCCGACATGGGCGCCATGGCGGCCAAGCGGGCCAGCATCAACGCAGTGCTCGAGGCTAACAAGAAAGCGCACGCGGGCAAGATCGATCCCGTGGCGGCCTGCCCGCAGTTGAAGGCCCTCGCCGCCGCCCAGGGCGCGATGGTCTCCTACATGACCAAGAACAAGGATTGGTGCGGCCTGCCCGACGATCTGGTGGCACAGAGCGCCGCCGCGCAAGCGCAGATCAGCGGCTTCGCCGGCAAGGCTTGCGGCATGATTGCCCAGATCAAGAAGATGCAGGCCATGCAGGCCCAGCAGGCCGCCTCGGCGGCGCAGCAGCAGGCCGCCCAGGTTCCTCAACTGAAGCTGCCCGCCGGACCGCTGTGACCGACGCCGATCTCGCCGGTCGGCCCGACCCCCTTCACGACCTCCCCGACGCCGCCTTGCGGCATTGGCCAGCGGCCATCCGGCCCTATGCGCAACTGGCGCGTATCGATAGGCCGATCGGCTGGCAATTGCTGCTGGCACCCTGCTGGTGGGGCACGGCGCTGGTCGCCAACGCCCTTCATAAGGGGCCGAACCTCCTGCATCTCGCGTTGTTCACCATCGGCGCCATCGTGATGCGGGGCGCCGGCTCGACCGGCAACGATATCGTCGACCGCGATCTCGACCGCTCCGTCGAGAGAACCCGAGGCCGCCCGCTGGCGTCCCGTCGCATTCGCACCCGCCAGGCCCTTGTCTTCCTCGTAGCGCAGGCCCTCGTCGGCCTCGCGGTCCTGCTCTGCTTCAACGGCGTTACGATCGGCCTCGGCATCCTGGCCCTGCTGCCGGTCGCCATCTATCCGTTCATGAAACGCATTACCAACTGGCCGCAGCTTGTTCTCGGCTTGGCCTTCGCCTGGGGTGCGCTGGTGGGCTGGTCGGCAACGGCAGGCTCGCTCGCCTGGCCGGCTTTGGCGCTCTATGCCGGCGCCATCCTGTGGACGATGGGTTACGACACGATCTACGCGCTGCAGGACGTTGCCGATGACCATGTCGTCGGCATCGGATCCACCGCCATCCAGTTCGGCCGCCATGTGCGAAGTGGGGTAGCGACGCTCTACATCCTGGCCCTGGGGGCTCTTGGAACGGCTCTGGCGGGTGTCGGCGTGGGACCGCTGGCCTGGGTCGGGTTTGCTGGTTTCGCCGCTCATCTGGCCTGGCAGGTGGTCCGCATCCGCCGCGACGACACGAGGCGCGCCCTGACGCTGTTTCGCTCGAACCGCGATGCTGGATTGGTCCTCTTCGCCGGGGTGGCGCTCCAGGCCTGGGTCTCGGCCGGGCAGGGCTGACCCGTCCCCATCTCACGCGTGCGTTTCCCGTGAAACAACGCCGGGCGGCTCATTCCGAGATCTCGTTTACAGGGCCTCCAACGAGGCGCTAACCTCCCCGAAAGACCTCTCGACAAGAGGGGTTAGGGGGAAGGCGACGCCGGATGGATGATCCAGGTCGGAGCGGCACGCACCGCGGGTCCGCGAGGTCGCAGCGCGAGAGGCGCCAAGTCGGCATCGTCGGTGGCGGCCCGGCCGGCATGCTGCTCGGCCACCTTCTGCGCCAACACGGGATCGACGTCGTGATCCTGGAGCGTCGCGACCGCGCCTATGTGGAAGGCCGCGTCCGCGCCGGCGTGCTGGAGCAGGGGACCTCGGCGTTGATGGGCCGTCTCGGCCTCGACCGACGCCTGCACCGCGAAGGCCTCGTGCATGGCGGCACCAAACTGTCGGTCGACGGCGACACGTTCCGCATCGATTTCGCCGAGCTCATCGGCGCTTCGGTCACGGTCTATGGCCAGCAGGAGGTCATGAAGGACCTGTTCGACGCCGCCGAGACGCGCGGCCTCGACGTGATCTTCCAGGCCGAAGACCTCCGGCTCGAGGATATCGAGACCGAGAGCCCGCGCATCCGCTATCGCGTCGAGGGCCGGGATCATGTGATCGACTGCGACGTCGTCGCGGGCTGCGACGGGTTCCACGGCGTCAGCCGGACGGCGATCCCGGAAGGCGTGCTCACGACCTACGAGCGTGTTTATGGCTTCGGATGGCTCGGCATCCTGGCCGACGTGCCGCCGGCCGATCACGAGCTCATCTATTGCTCGCACGAGCGCGGTTTCGCCCTCGCCTCGATGCGGTCCGAGACGCGCAGCCGCTATTACCTGCAATGTGCCGCCGACGAGCGCGTCGAGGATTGGCCCGACACGCGCGTCTGGGACGAGCTCCGCCGCCGTCTCGGCCCCGAGGTGGCGGCCCGGGTCACCCGGGGTCCCTCCTTCGAGAAGACCGTGGCGCCGCTGCGGAGCTACGTCGGCGAGCCGATGCGCCACGGCCGGCTGTTCCTCGCCGGCGACGCCGCCCATATCGTGCCGCCCACCGGCGCCAAGGGCCTGAACCTCGCCGTCTCCGACATCGCCATGCTGGGCGAGGCGCTGATCGACTTCTTCGAGGAGGGGTCGACACACGCTCTCGACGGCTATTCGGCCCGGGCGCTGGCCCGGGTCTGGAAGGCGGAGCGCTTCTCCCGGTGGTTCACCGGGCTGATGCACCGATTTCCCGGAACCGATGCATTCGCCCGCAAGATGCAGGTCGCTGAACTCGACTATATCCGGGGCTCCCGCGCCGCACAGACGACACTGGCCGAGAATTACGTCGGGCTGCCCCTATCACCTCCGCGACCCAACAGCGAGATCCCGCGATGAGCGTCCTCCACGCCGACGGCGCCGCACCGCTCGACATCGGGCTACTGCTCGACACGGGCACCTGGACCGCCATGCAGAAGGGCGTCGTCGTCATCGCGGCCCTGGCGGTGCTCCTCGACGGCTTCGACAGCCAACTGATCTCCTTTGCCATTCCGGTCCTCATCAAGGAATGGGGCGTCACCCGCGCTGCTTTCGCGCCCGTCGTGGCAGCCGGCCTCATCGGCATGAGCCTCGGCAGCGCCTGCGCGGGAGCGATCGGGGACCGTTTCGGACGGCGCTCCGCCATCCTGGGCTCGGTGCTGCTCTTCGGCGTCGCCACCGCGCTGATCGGCTTTTCCCCGAACCTGCCGACCATCGGCGTCTTGCGGTTCTTCGCCGGACTCGGGATCGGGGGCGCGCTACCGACCTCGACCACCATGACGGCCGAATATACGCCGGCCCGGCGCCGGACCCTGATGGTGACCGCCACCATCGTCTGCGTCCCGCTCGGCGGCATGGTGGCGGGATTCTTCGCCGGCGCGGTGCTGCCATCCCTCGGCTGGCGCGCCCTCTTCCAGATCGGCGGCGCCCTGCCGATCCTCCTCTCCGGACTGTTCTTCGCGGTCCTGCCTGAATCGCCGCGCTTTCTCGCGCGCCGGCCCGCGCGCTGGCCGGAGCTCGTGAGCCTCCTTGCCCGCATGGGCCGGCTCCTTCCGGCGGAAACACGCTTCGTCGACGGTTCGGATCTCGCCAGCGGGCAGAAGGCGTCATTGGGCGAGCTTTTCGCGTCGGGACGGGCGCGCGACACCATGGCCCTGTGGGGCGCCTTCTTCCTCTGCCTCCTTGCCGTCTACAGCGCTTTCGGCTGGCTGCCGACGATGCTCTCCGCCCAGGGCCTCGACGTGGGAATGGCCGGCGCGGGTCTCACGGCCTACAACCTCGGCGGCGCCCTCGGGGCGCTCGTCTGCGCCGGCGCCATAACCCGGCTCGGCTCGCTGCAGCCGCTGGTGGTCTGCGCCATCCTGGCGTCGATCAGCGCCTTTGCGCTGGATTTCGTCGATATCGGCGACACGGTCGTGCTGATCGTCGGCCTCGGGATCCACGGCTTCTTCGTCAATGCCGTGCAGTCGACGCTCTACGCGGTTGCCGCCTATGTCTATCCAACCGCCATCCGGGCGACCGGGACCGCCTTCGCCCTGTCCTTCGGGCGGCTCGGCGCCGTGTTGAGCGCCGTCGTAGGGGCAGCCTTCATCTCGGCAACCGGCCCCGGCAGCTATCTCGACGTGCTCGGCTTTTCGATGCTCGGCGCGGCACTCTTCCTGCTGCTGCTGCGCCACCACATTCCGCAGGCAGGCGTTGCCGATGGGGAGAGGGCGCGCCAGAGTCGGCTCGCCTGACACGATCGCCGTCCAGCGGCGAGTTATGCCGTTTCGAGTCTGAGGAGCACAGAGGCCCATGATCTTCGTCGAGAGCGGTGATGCGATCATCCATGCCGAACTGATCGGCGACCCCGAGGACCAGCCCGTCCTGGTCTTCGTCAATTCGCTCGGCACCGACTTCCGCATCTGGGACGAGGTCGCGGCCCATTTCGCCGAGGATTATTGCCTCCTGCTCTACGACCAGCGTGGCCACGGCCTGTCCGACCTCGGTCAGGGGCCCGTCACGATCGATCGGCACGTCGACGACCTTCTGGCCGTCGCGGATTATTTCGGGATCGAGCGTTTCGGCCTCGTCGGCCTGTCGATCGGCGGTCTGATCGCCCAGAGACTGGCGGTGCGGTGTCCGGAGCGCGTCGCCGCTCTGGTGCTCTGCGACACCGCGCCGAAGATCGGCGACGCCGACACCTGGAACAGCCGCATCGCCGTGGTCGAGCGCGATGGTCTCGAGTCGATCGGCGACACCGTCATGGAGCGCTGGTTCACCGCCGCATACCGCCAGGCCGAGCCGCAGGCTCTGCGAGTCTGGCGCAACATGCTGACCCGACAATCGCCCCGGGGATACACGGCCTCCTGCGCCGCCATCCGCGACGCGGATTTCACGGGCGATGCGGGCAAGATCGACGTGCCGACCCTCGTCGTGGTGGGTGATGCCGATGCCTCGACGCCGCCGGATCTCGTGCGCGCCCTGGCGGAACGCATTCCCGGAGCGCAATTCGCCGTCATCCCGGGCTGCGGGCATCTACCCTGTATCGAGAAGCCCGACGCTCTCGCGGACCTGATCGTAGAGCTGCTCGATCAGGTGACCGACGATGACTGATCGCTACGAGGAGGGTCTCGCGGTCCGGCGCTCCGTGCTCGGGGAGGCGCACGTGTCGCGCGCCACGGCGGGCGTGACGCCTTTCGATGCCGACTTCCAGCGCTTCATCACCGAAGGCGCCTGGGGCAGCGTCTGGTCCCGGCCTCATTTCACCCAGCGCGAGCGCTCCATCGTCACGCTGGCTCTGCTGGCGGCGCTGGGCCATCACGAAGAACTGGCGCTTCACCTCCGCGCCACCGCCAATACCGGCGCCACGGCCGAAGATGTGTCCGAAGCCATGCTGCATGTCGCCGTCTATGCCGGCGTGCCGGCGGCCAACAATGCCATCCGGGTCGCCAAGCAGGTCTTCGCCGCCCTGGAGGCCGAAGCCGGGGCTGGTGATGTCTGACCACAAGGGCAGCTTCTACCAACGCGACCGCGACTGGCACCCGCCAGCTTTGACGCCCGACTACAAGACCTCCGTCCTCCGCGCGCCCCGGCAGGCGCTCCTGTCGCTCGACAACACGATCTCCGAGATGACCGGCCCCGTCTTCGGTCATGCCATGCTGGGGCCGCGCGACGACGACCTGCTGACCAACTGGTCCACGACCGGCGATGCCATCGGCCAGCGAATCCTGGTCCACGGCCGCGTGCTCGACGAGAACGGGCGCGGATTGTCGGGCGTGCTGCTCGAGGTCTGGCAGGCCAATGCCGGCGGTCGCTATCGCCACCACAAGGAGACCTATCACGCGGCGCTCGACCCCAACTTCGGCGGTTGCGGGCGCTGCATCACGGCGGAGGACGGCTCCTACCGCTTCCGCACCGTCAAGCCCGGCGCCTACCCGTGGCCCAACCGCGTCAACGACTGGCGCCCGGCGCATATCCACGTCTCGGTGTTCGGTCATGCCTTCGCGCAGCGACTGGTGACGCAGATGTATTTCGAGGGCGACCCGATGATCTGGCAATGCCCGATCGTCGGCACCATTCCGGACAGGCGCGCCGTCGAGCAGCTCATCGCCGCGCTCGACCGCCACAACACCACTCCCATGGATTCGCTGGTCTATCGCTTCGATATCGTGCTGCGCGGCCGGCGCTCCACGCCGTTCGAGAACCGAATGGAGGGCAATTGATGAGCCTCGCCGTACCGTGCCCGATGTTGAAGGAAACGCCGTCGCAGACGGCCGGCCCCTACGTCCATATCGGAAGCAATCCCAATTGGGTCGAGATTACCGGTGTCTGGGACAGCGACCTCGGCCTCGTGTTGGTCGGGCCCGCGACGAGGGGCGAGCGCATCCTCGTCAAGGGACGCATCTTCGACGGGCTCGACAAGCCACTGAACGATGCGCTGGTCGAGATCTGGCAGGCGGACGCCGACGGGCTCTACAACAGCCCGGAGGAGCGGCGAGGCCAGGCGGATCCGAACTTCGTCGGATGGGGACGCCAGCCGACGCACCGCGAAACCGGTGAATTCCGCTTCGAGACAATCAGGCCGGGGCGCGTCCCCTATCCCGACGGCCGACCGATGGCGCCGCATATCACGGTCTTCATCCTGGCTCGGGGCATCAATATCGGGCTGCATACCCGGCTCTACTTCGATGACGAAGCCGAGGCGAATGCGGCCTGCCCGGTCCTGGCCCGCATCGAACATCCGGCGCGGCGCCAGACCCTCGTGGCATCGCGGAGCGAGGAGAATGGCCTGCCGGTCTTTACCTTCGACATTCAAGTGCAGGGACCGCGGGAGACGGTGTTCTTCGATGTTTGAGGGCGCCGCGCTGCTTTCCGCCCTGGCCGGCGATCCCGAACTCGAGGCGTTCTTCACCGACGCGGCCGATCTTGCCGCCATGCTGCGGGTGGAGGCGGCCCTCGCTACCGCCGAGGCCGAGGCCGGCCTGATCGCGCCCGGGACTGCGGCCCGCATCGCCGCGACCTGCGCGGATTTTCAGCCCGACTGGAGCGCGCTCAGGCTCGGTCTGGCGCGGGATGGCGTCGTCGTGCCGGAGCTCGTGCGTCAACTCCGCAGCGCGGTTGGAGAGCCTCACGCGCAGGACCTGCACCGGGGCGCCACGAGCCAGGATATCGTCGACACGAGCCTCGTCCTGCGGCTCGCGCCGGCGCTCGCCAGTCTCGATGGCCGGCTCGACGCCCTCCATACAGCCTCAACTGGATTATCAGCCCGCGTTGGTGCCCAGCCCCTCATGGCGCAGACCCGTATGCAGCGGGCGTTGCCCTTTACGGTAGCCGACAAGCTCGAGACCTGGCGGGGTCCGATTGCTCGCCATCGCGCCCGGCTGTCGGAGCTCCGACCGCGGCTCCTGAAGCTGCAGCTCGGCGGCCCCGTCGGCACCCGCGCCGAACTGGGGACCGAAGCCGAGGCCATCGCGGCGGCCATGGCGAAGCGGCTCGGCCTGTCGGACGCTCCGGCCTGGCACACGCAACGCGATACGATCGCGGAGCTCGGCGCCTGGTTGGCGCTGGTTGCGGGCTCCCTCGGCAAGATCGGCCAGGATGTCGCCCTGATGGTGCAGAACGAAGTCGGCACCGCGAGGCTCGCCGGTGGTGGAACGTCATCGGCGATGGCCCACAAGTCGAACCCGGTGTCGGCCGAGCTCCTCGTCTCCCTGGCGCGGTTCACCGCCGGCCTGTCGGGCACGTTGACGACGGCCGTCGTGCACGAGAACGAACGCTCCGGTGCCGCCTGGACGCTCGAATGGCTGGTTCTGCCCCAACTCGTCGTGAGCACCGGTGCGGCTCTGCGGATCGCGCTCGGCCTTCTCGATACCTTGTCTTTCCCCTCGCCCTGACCCGAGCTCCGCCATGTCGTCACCCGTCATCATCTCGGTCGCCATCACGGGTTCCGTTCCGCGCAAGCGCGACAACACGGCCCTGCCGGTGACGCCGGCCGAGCAGATCGAGTCGACGCACGAGGCCTTCGAGGCGGGCGCGGCGCTGGTCCACATCCATGTGCGCGACCCCGACGAATCACCCTCGTCCGACCCCGATCTGTTCCGCCAAGTGCAGGAGGGGGTGCGGAAACACTGCCCGGGCATGATCGTGCAGTTTTCGACCGGCGGACGCGGCCGCACACCGGCTCAGCGATCCGCCGCGCTGGAATTTCGGCCCGACATGGCGTCGCTGTCGACCGGCTCGGTCAACTTCCCGTCCATCGTCTACGAGAACCAGCCACCGCTCGTGGACGAACTCGCCGGCAAGATGCAGCTCTACGACGTAAAACCGGAGATCGAGATCTTCGACCTATCGCACATTCATGGCGCCAGGCGGCTCGTCGACGCCGACATCATTGATCGCCACGCCCATCTTCAGTTCGTCCTGGGGGTCAAGAATGCCTTGCCGGCCATCGAGCGCCTCCTGCCGTTGCTGGTGGAGGAGGCCCGCACGGTGCTGCCCGACATGACCTGGGCGGCGGCCGGCATCGGGCGCCATCAGGACGAGGTGGCAGGTTGGGCGCTCGGGCTCGGCGGTCACATCCGCACCGGTCTCGAAGACAATATTCGTGTCAGCAAGGACCGGCTGGCCTCCGGAAACGCCGAACTCGTCCGACGTGCGGCGGATCTCGTCGCTCGTCATGGGCGCAGCATCGCCTCGCCGGCCGAAGCCCGCAGGATCTTGCGGTTGCCGGAGTAGAGTCGGGTGAGCTGGGGGCACCGGACGGTCCCTTGCAGCCCTGGAAAAGGCCCTCTGGAGCGTCATCCCCAGCTTCCTCGTCTCCCTGAGGAACGTCGAGGGCGATGAGCGCATTCGCTTTTCGTTGGAAACAGTCAATCGGCGATTGCCGCTCTGGGCTTTCCAGGACTACGCTCAAACTTTAGGCCTGTTCCGGTACGGTGGCGCGGGTCCGAAGATCACACTGGAACAGCAGGAGACACCAAGATGGCGACGAAAAAGGCGACCAGCGAAGCGGCCGAGAAGCCGGCTCCGAAGGCCAAGACCGCCAAGGTCACCGAGGAAGAGCGCGTGCCCAAGGGAGCCGCCGCCAAGAAGAGCACCGGAAAGGCCGCCAAGGACGGTGACGTGAAGGCCGCCGACGCCAAGACCTCGACCAAGGGCCCCAGCAAGGCGCTCGGTAAGCCCGTGACGCCGTCGAAGGATCTCGCCCAGATCGTCGGTGCCGAGCCGCTGCCGCGCACGGCCGTGGTCAGCAAGATGTGGGACTATATCCGCAAGCATGACCTGCAGAATCCCAAGGACAAGCGCGAAATCCTCGCCGACGACAAGCTGAAGGTGATCTTCGGCAAGGATAGCGCGACCATGTTCGAGCTGAACAAGCTGCTCTCTGCCCATCTCGCCTGATCCGCCTGGACGAGCCAGCCGTCCCGTCCAGCATCGGACGGGCTGGCTGGCTCGGCCCGACATCCTGGTGCCGATCGGGACGAACCGACGAGGCATGTCCTCCGGCCCGATCTTTCCAGAGACCCGGGGCTAGGCCCGAGCCCTCCCATGTCGCCACCGCTCGCCCAGATCCGCGTTCTCGAATTGGCCCGCATCCTCGCCGGGCCCTGGTGTGGGCAATTGCTCGCCGATCTCGGCGCAGACGTCGTCAAGGTCGAACGCACTGGGGCGGGGGACGACACGCGTCAATGGGGACCTCCCTTCGTCGAGGCTGCCGACGGCAGCGATCTCGGGGCCGCCTATTTCCACAGCTGCAATCGCGGCAAGCGTTGCATCACGGCCGATTTCGAGACTTCCGAAGGCCAAGGCCTCATTCGGCGCCTCGCCGCCCATGCCGACGTCGTCATCGAGAACTTCAAGGTCGGCGGCCTCAAGCGTTACGGGCTCGATGCAGACTCCCTGCGAGCCCTCAACACGCGTCTCGTCGTCTGCTCCATATCGGGTTTCGGCCAGGACGGACCCTATGCGGCGCGCGCCGGCTATGACTTCCTGATCCAGGGCATGGGCGGTGCCATGTCGATCACCGGCGAGATCGAGGGGCCGCCGCTGAAGTCCGGCATGGCGATCGCCGATCTCTTCACCGGCCTCTATGCCGCCAATGCCATCCAGGCGGCCCTGATCCGCCGCGCCACGACGGGGGAGGGGGCCTGGATCGATTGCGCGCTGCTCGACAGCCAAGTCGCCATGCTGTCGTCGCAGGCGCTGAACCACCTCGTGTCGGGCCGGGACGGGCGCAGGCTCGGCAATGCTCATCCGAGCATCGTGCCCTATGACGTGTTTCCGGTCGCGGACGGTCACATCATCATCGCGACCGGCAATGACGGGCAGTTCCGGAAGCTCTGCGAGAGCCTCGGCGCCCCGGCCCTGGCCTCCCACCCCGACTATCTCACCAACCGCGACCGTGTCGCCAATCGGCAGGCTCTGACGGCCGTGCTCCACGAGCTCACCTCCCGCCGCAACCGCGACGAATTTCTGGCAGAGCTCGCCGAGGCCCACGTGCCGGCAGGCCCGATCAACAGCGTGGCCCAGGTCTTCGCCGATCCGCAGGTCAGGGCTAGGGGCATGACGCTGGCTCTGGACAACGAGGCTGCGGTTGGCGGTACCTCGCCGGGCGTGCGCTCGCCCATCATCATCGACGGCGTTCACCAGGCGAGCCCCCGGCCTGCGCCGCGGCTCGGTCAACATGCGGCCGAGATCCTGGCCGATCCGGCCTGGGGCGGCGGAGCTTGATCGCCGAAGCGGGTGGAAGGACTGACATGAGCAACAGCACCGAACCCCGCAGTGGCGGTCAAATCCTCGTCGATGGGCTTGCCGCCCAAGGCGTGGAGCATGTCTTCTGCGTGCCGGGCGAAAGTTACCTCGCGGTGCTCGACGCCCTGCATGTTTCGCCCATCGCCCTCACGGTCTGTCGCCACGAAGCCGGCGCCGCCATGATGGCCGATGCCGTGGCGCGGCTCACCGACCGGCCGGGCATCTGCATGGTGACCCGAGGTCCCGGCGCCAGCAACGCCATGGCGGGGATCCACGTGGCCGAACACGATTCGGTGCCACTGATCATCTTCGTCGGCCAGGTCGAGCGTGCCATGCGGGGACGCGGCGCCTTTCAGGAGATGGATTATCCGGCGGTCTTCGGCTCCATCGCCAAATGGGTCGTCGAGATCGACGACCCGGCGCGGATTCCGGAGATCCTGTCGCGCGCCTTTCACGTGGCCCTGCAGGGACGTCCGGGGCCCGTCGTCATCGCTCTCCCCGAGGACGTGCTGACCGATCTTGCCACGGTCCGGAATGCGCCGCGGGTCGAACCCGCGCTGCCGTGGCCAGGCCTTCCCCAGATGGCGGAGCTGCAGAAGCTGCTCTGGGCCGCCGAGCGCCCCGCCCTGGTGCTGGGCGGCGGCGGCTGGACGGCACTGGCTCGCGCCTCCGTCATGCGCTTCGCCGAACGTTTCGCCCTGCCGGTCGCGACCTCGTTCCGCCGCGCCGGACTCTTCGACGCCAGCCATCCCAACTATGCCGGTGAGATCGGCATTGGGCCGAACCCCAAGCTGCGGGAGCGCCTCGCCGAAGCGGACCTCCTCCTGCTCGTCGGCGGCCGCATGAGCGAGATGCCATCGCAATCCTACACGCTGCTCGACGTGCCGGTGCCGCGTCAGACCCTGGTCCACGTCCATGCGGATGCGGGGGAGCTCGGCCGCGTCTATCATCCGGCGCTGGCCATCCATGCGGCACCGCGAACCTTCGCGGCCTCGCTGGAAGCCGTGCAGCCGCCGCGAGAGCTGCGCTGGCAAGGTGCCGCCGAGTCGGCCCGCGCCGACTATCTGGCCTGGACCGACCATTCGCCCGCACGTCCCGCAGAATTCCAGGGCGTGGATCTCGGGCAGGTGGTGCTCTGGCTGCGCGAGCGGCTCCCCTCCGAAGCCATCGTGGCCAATGGGGCCGGCAATTATGCGATCTGGCCGGGACGATTCTACCGATTCCGCGATTTCGGCACCCAGCTCGCTCCAACGTCGGGCTCGATGGGCTACGGCGTCCCTGCCGCTATCGGGGCCAAGCGCCTCGATCCGTCGCGTCCGGTCGTGGCCTTCGCGGGCGACGGCTGTTTCCTGATGACCGGCCAGGACTTCGCCACGGCCGTCCAATACGGGCTCGCCGTCATCGTCATCGTGGTCGACAACGGCATGTACGGCACGATCCGCATGCACCAGGAGCGGGAGTATCCCGGCCGCGTCACCGGGACGACGCTCCGCAATCCGGATTTTGCGAACTATGCCCGGGCTTTCGGCGGGCATGGCGAGACCGTCGAGCGGACGGAGGATTTCGCTGCCGCCTTCGAGCGCGCCACGGCGTCGGGGCTACCCTCGATCCTTCATCTCAAGGTCGATCCCGAGGCCATCACGCCGGCCACGACCCTGACCGCCATCAGGGCCCAGGCTGCCGGCCGATAACTCGGCCTAGCCGGTGTCCTCAGTCGCCGCGCAGCGCCGCAGCGAAGGGATCGTCCATCCAGTCGCTGTAGCTCGGGGCGGCGCGGCGCATGGGAGCGTAGCCGAGAGCCGGTCCACCATAGCCCTGCTGGCGGGCATAATCGGCTCCAGCGTCGCCGCGGCGATGGTGATGACGGCGCGTCGCCTGCGGCTGCTGATCGTCGTCATAGGCCACGAGTTCGGGAGCCGCGACGCGACGGCGCGCCACCTGAACATCGCCCCGGCCGGGTCGGCTGCCCACGATGCTGATCCTGGCGCCTTCCGCCCGTACCATTGCATAGAGGGCCGCGGCGTGGGTCGGCGACAGGCGCACACAGCCATGCGAGGCCGCAGCACCCAGCGAGCCGGTGGCATAGGTGCCGTGGATGGCGTAGCCGCCGTGGAAGAAGATCGAGTGCGGCATCGGCGAATTGTGGTACTTGCGCGAATAGTGCATCGCCTGGAGGCTCTGCACGCCGTAGTGCCCATTCGGGGTCACGAAGCCGGCCCGTGCCGTCGAGACCGGCCAGTCGTAGGTCGCGCCTTCGCCCGACGTCACGTGCATGGTCTGGGTCGACAGGTCCACCTGGATATCCACGGCGGCCTTGGCCGGTGCGGCCCAGGCCCCAAGCCCGATGAGGATGGCGGCCAGCAAGCTCTTCACGCGCATGACATCGATTCCCGCCAAAGCACAACGATCCGTTGCAGACATCATCGAGCTTCAGCGTAGCCATGTAAAGGTCGGCTTCGAAACACAGTTTACGACAGTGAACATCTCCGGCCGGCGTTGCGGATCGAAGCGAGAGAGCAGGCGACCTCTGCAAAGTCGCGCTCGTCGACCCGAGATGTCACGGACCCTCATCGCCGTCCGTTCGGCAGAGACTCTTAACTGTTCTTCGAACCAACACTCTTCGTTGGCACAATGGCCCGCTTAGCCGGACTATCCCGACCAGAACGCCTCGCGGCGATCGACAGCCTGCATCTAAGCTCTATCGGTTCGCCGTAAGCCAGCATCGGGCGGGCGCAACGCCAGTCGCAAGGAGCCCGACCGCCGTCACAATTCCGAGCGACGCACCGTGAGGTCGGACCTTTCGAAGACGGCGGGCAGCAGTTCCGTGCCGAGCCCCGGTCCCTCCATTGGGAGGACGTAGCCGTTCTCGATGACCGGCATCACGGTCACGAGTTCGCGATACCACCCCGTGTAGAAGGCCCGCACGCTCTCCTGGATCAGGGTGTTAGGCTGCGAGAACGAGGCGTGGATCCCGGCGATGAACCCGACCGGGCCGATGCAATCATGCGGCGCGAACGGCCGATGGTAGGTGTCCGCCATGGCGGCGATCTTGCGGCCTTCGGTCAAGCCGCCGGTCCAGCACAGGTCCGCCATCACGACGTGCACGGCGTCGCGGTCGAGCATCTCCTTGTAGGGAAACCGGGACCCCAGCGTTTCGCTGGCGCAGATCCACACGTCTGTCGACCTCGCCAGCTCGGCCAGAGCCTGGGGCGAGTTCATGCGGATCGGGTCCTCGTACCAGGTCGGCTCATAGGGCTCGAGCCAGCGGGCGAGCTTCTTGGCCATGGGCAGGTTCCATAGCGAATGGAACTCGACCATGATCTCCATGCGGTCTCCGACCGCCTTGCGGATCTTCTCGAAGGGTTCGATCGCGGCCTTGAGTTCGTCCTTGGTGATGGACATCCCGTCGTTGCGGATCGCCGCCGCATCGAAAGGCCAGATCTTCATGGCGGTGATGCCCTGTTCGAGCAGGCTTTCCGCCACGGCGTCGGCGCGGGTCATGAAGCCGCCGAGATCCTCGTAAGGGCCGAGCGCCGCGGCATCGCGGTTCCAGTTCGACACCGGCTTGATCTCGGTCGAGCGGACATAGCCGTAGCCCGCGCAGGTGTTGTAGATGCGCTGCTTCGGCCGGCAAAGGCCGCCGAGCATCTGGTGGACGGGCTGGCCGCAGACCTTGCCGAAGATGTCCCACAGCGCGATGTCGATGGCCGAGGCGCCACGGTACTCGACCCCGGTGCTCGCCTGCGCCATGGGCAGGTTGAGCATCTCGCGATGCAGGGCTTCGATGTGAAGCGGGTTCTTGCCGAGCAGGCGACCGCCGAGCGTGTCGTGGATGTGGCTCTCGACCGCGCCGGTCCCGTAGAAGGTTTCGCCGAGGCCGATCATCCCGGCATCGGTGTGGACGCGGACCCAGATGACATTGGCGAACTCGGCGGTCCGCAGCGTCTCGATGGCGGTAATCTTCATGCCGTCCTCCTGCGGATCCCCACCCCGCCAAAGCCGGGGAGACCTCGCGCAGGCCGAATGGTCGTTGGCTCGCGTCTTTAAGCAGTCACGCGGATCAGAGCGGGTAGTATTGGAAGAGCCAGGTCTCGCTCAACGTCTGGTCGCCGCTCTTGAGATACAGTCGCAGCTCGACCGGATCGGTGCCGTCAACCTTGAGGTCGAAGGAGGTCATCCAGTGGCCCGGTACGCCGTCGGCCACGGCCTCGGTGATCTTGTAGGGCTCGATCGTGCCGCGGGACGTTGTCACGACATGGTCGGGAGAGACCCCGAAGGGCAGGGACTCGAGCGGACCGCCCAGGAACTCGACCATGAACTTGCGCACGCCCGGCGGACGCGGCTGGCCGGGCTGGCCGCCGAGGCCGAGCCGCGTCGCCACGACCTTGGCGAGCGGGGGCGGGAAGGGCTCCGAGGCGAGCCAATATTGCTTGTACTTGAACGCGTAGGAATTGCCCGCCTTGGCGGGCTCGGCCGGCACCCACATGGCCACGACATTGTCGTGGATCTCGTCGTCGGTCGGGATCTCGATCAGTTGGACGGCGCCCTTGCCCCACTGGCCCTGCGGCTCGACCCAGACGCTCGGGCGGCGGTCGTAATAGACCCCGTCGACGTAATGATCGAAGATCCGGTCGCGCTGCATCGTGCCGTAGCCCTTCGGCGAAACGTCCGAGAAGGCCGAGGCGGTGGTCCGCGGCGGGTTGTTCAGAGCGCGCCACAGGCGCTCGCCCGAGCCGGTCCAGAGCGACAAGCCGTCGGAATCGTGGACCTCGGGGCGCCAGTCGACCGCCGTGGGCTTCTCGGTCTCGGAATACCAGTACATGGTGGTGAGGGGCGCAATGCCGAGCCGCTCGACGTCCTTGCGCAGGTGCAGCGTGTGCTCGAGCTCGATGGTGACGCCCTTGCCGCGGGTCATCAGGAACCTGTAGGCGCCGGTCACGGACGGGCCGTCGAGCAGGGCATAGACGGTGAGCGTGTCGCTGCCGTCGGCTGGTGTCTCGATGTAGAATTTGGTGAAGTCGGGGAATTCCTCGGATCGATCCGCCACGGCGGTGTCGATGGCGACGCCGCGGGCCGACTGGCCGTACTGATAAAGTTCGCCGATGGCACGGAAGTAGGAGGCGCCCAGGAAGGCCGCCCAATCGTTCTTGCGCCAGTCGAGCTTGCCGCTGCGCGGCTCCTGCACCCGGAACCCCGCGAAGCCGATCCCCTTGGGGAGCTTGCGCGCCGGGCTGTCGGCCGGGATGTTGAACATCGCCTGGTCGTAGACGATCTCGCGCGACATCCCGTCCTTGACGACCAGCATGTCGACCGATTTCGCGAAGAACATGCCGAGGTGGAAGAATGTCACCGGGAAGGCGCCGGGGCCGTCCGCGAACAACGACTCGTCCGTGTTGAAGGTGACCTTGCCCCACTCTTCGTAATTGAGCTGCTGCACGATGTCGTGCGCGGGCAGCATGGGCGCCTGATAGGGCTGAGCCGCCATGTCCTTGGCGACCTGCTTCAAGGCGTCGAAGGAGAAAGGCTTGGGATCGGCGAGCTTCAGGGCTCCGGTTCCGGCCGCCTGTTGCGCGGCGGCAGGAGATACGGCCGTCGGCAGGAGGCCGAAGGCCGATGCAGCCGCCATGGCCGTCAGCAACGAGCGGCGGTCGAAGTCGGTCATGATCGGAGCTCTATCAGGGGCAGGGGAACGACCGGCGAAGAGGTCAGTGGGTGAGCGGCTCGACCTTGATGGCGGCGCGCATGAAATAATAGAGCGCGACAAAGCCCGACAGGCCGAAGACGATCTCTACCGTGCGGGCGATGGCGGGTGCCAGTCCGAACAGGCCGCCGAGCGCCCAGCCGGCGGCCCAGGACATGCCGACGAGTTCCGTCCCCACCAGGATGCACACCGACGCAATCGTGGTGAAGTTGCCCCAGTTCATCGTTCGCGCTTGCGCCAAGGCTGTCTCCGGAGGTCTGCCGTGTGGGGCGGACCTATAGCACACGGTAGGCGGGTGCAAGGCATGCCCTTGGGAGGCGTTCAAGGGGAGTGACAGACGGCTTCGATGCGGTTGCCCGACGGATCCGCCAGGAAGGCGGCATAGTAGGTGGGGTGATAGTGCGGACGAAGGCCCGGAGCCCCGAGGTTCCGTCCGCCGAAGGCGAGACCCGCCTGCCAGAAGGCATCCACCGCGGCCCGGCTCTGGGCCTTGAAACAGAGATGCCGACCGGAGGCCTCCTCCGGAGCGGAACCGCGGCGCACAGAGAAGTAGCTCCGCTCCGGATGTCCGGCGTCGCAACGTTCGCCATAGCCGAGCCACCCTTCCTCCGCATCGCGTCCGACCTTGGGAACGCCGAGGGCATCCATGACGGCATCGTAGAACCGTTCGGCCGCGACCCAATCGGCGGCCGTGAGGGAGATGTGGTCGAGCACGGCTGGCGTGGTCTACTTCCGCTTGAACACCAGTGCGAGCAGGAAGCCGACGCCGCCAGCGAGCACGAGAGCCAGCGCTTTGTTGTCACCCGTGAAGCTCGCAGCACGCCGGCTATAGGCTTGGCCTCGCCTCATCGCCTGATCATAAAGATGCTTGCTCTCGGCGGCGAGCGCCTCAGCCCGCTGCTGCGCCTGGTGATAGGCGTCTTCTGCGGCAACCCGCGCATCTTCGTAGCCCTGCTCGGCCGCATGAACGGCGGCGTTGTAGGCGTCCTGGGCCTCCTCATAGGCCTGTTCGGCGGCGGCGCTGGCCCGGTCATAGGCACCGCCGATCTGCCGGCCGAGCTGTCCCATGGCCTTGGCTCCGGTCTCGCCGGGCTTGGCATTGCGGATTCTCTCGACTGCAGTGTCACGGCTCATGTCTCACTCCCGGATTCGGTCCGAAGCCGGCTGTGGCTTCGCCGCATCGGCAACGGCTGAAACGCCCGATCGGGTCCAGGTCAGGCCGCGCGGCCGCTCCATCCGGGCTAGCATCGTCCTCCCACCGGAACGACGCCCATGCCGTCCAGCCCCGACCCGACCCAGGATCCCCTGCACGATCTGCCCCGAGATCCGGCCGCCATTGCGACCTGGATCACACGCCAGGCGACGGTCGCCATCGATCCGCGCTTCATGCTCGATGGGCTCGGCCGCATGCTCAATGCCGCCGGGGTTCCGGTCGTGCGCATCAACATTGCGGCCGCCACGCTCAGCACGCTGCATCGCGGCATCGACCTCACCTGGTGGCGCGAGACGGGCGTCAGCATCGAAACCGTCGTGCATGGGGCGGAGGGCGAGGCTATCTTCGGCCGTAGTGTCATGGCGGCGATGTTGGAAGACGAGCGAACCTCGGCGCGGTGGCGGATCGAAACGGGCGACGGCTGCAACCGTATGCCGACGCTGGAGGCTCTCAGGCGCCGGGGCTGCACCGATTACCTTCTCGATGCGGTCCGTTTTCCCCCCGACACCGCCATTCGGGGGGTCGGCCTTTCCTACGCGACGGACCGACCGGGCGGCTTCACCGAAGATGACGTGGCCCGCATCGCCGAGCACCGAGACGCTCTCGGCCTGGCCGTCCTGCGCCTCAGCCTGTCTCGGTCGATGGAGAACTTGCTCGGCGCCTATGTGGGGGAGCGAACTGCAGGACGCATCATGGCCGGACAGGTCCGTCGGGGGCAGGGCGAGCTCATGGAGGCCGCGATCCTTCTCGTGGACCTCAAAGGCTTCACCGCCACGGCCGACCGCGAAGACCCGCTCCGGCTCGTCGGCTGGCTCGACGAGCATCTCGAAGCGCTGGGCCGCAGCGTCGACCGCAACGGCGGCGAGATCCTGAAGTTCACGGGTGACGGGTTCATCGCGGTTTTTCCGGTGATGCAGCCCGAAGCCTCACCCTGTCGAGCCTGCGAGGGTGCTCTTGCGGCAGCCCGCGCCGGACTAGCCTACAACCGAACCCTCGAAGCGCAACGGCGCGCCGCGGGTGAGCCGTCGCTCGAAGCCGACCTTGCGCTCCACTTCGGGCAGGTGGTCTACGGCAATATCGGAACCGCGAGCCGCCTCGACTTCACCGCCATCGGACGCGCCGTCAACGAAGCCAGCCGGATCGAGACGCTCTGCGACGCGACGGGTCGCAACATCCTGATGTCGGACAGTTTCGCGCAACGCTGCGCGTCGGGGCAGATCGACCTCGGTCTGTTTCCTCTGCGCGGCGTGGCCACGCCGCAAAGGCTCTGGACCGTTTCCGAAGCCTGAGTCGGTCAGTGCGCGCGGCGGCGCGTCATCGACATGGCGAGCACGGAGCCCAGAATGAGAGCGGCGGTCCACAGGGTGCGAGCCATCTCTGCTCCTTGTCGGCATTGCGGGATCACGGATCCATAAGACCCAAGCGTCGCTTCCGTTCCACCCCGCCGTGATACAATCCTGGATCGCGCGATTTCGAGTTCCGATCGTGTCGAGCGACATCATCCGCCGCGAAACCTGCAACCGAAGCGACATCCGCGCTATCGCCGGCTCTACAGACTGGCGGATTTCGGCGGCTGGGTCGACAGGCTCGACGCATCAGGCCACCATCCCGGGCAAGCGCCCGAGCGCCGACACCACACTTAAGTCCGGACCCGTCCTATGGATCAGCCCAAAGCCGAGCCGCCGCGCCTGCCCGACATGCCGCCTCATCTGCGGGCGATCGCCATGCCGGCCGACACCAACCCGGCCGGCGACATTTTCGGCGGCTGGTTGATGGCCCAGATGGATCTCGCGGCCGGCAATGCCGCAGCGCGACGTGCCCGGGGTCGCTGCGCCACCGTCGCGGTCGACAAGATGACCTTTCATCAGCCCGTCCTGGTCGGCGACGAAGTGAGCTTCTATGCCAACATCGAGAAGGTCGGCCGCACCTCGATGGTGATCAGGGTCGAGGCCTGGCGCCGCTCGCGCGATGCCGAGGAGGTGGGCCGCGTCACCGGCGCCACCTTTACCTTCGTGGCCATCGGCGACGACCGCCGCCCGCGCGAGATCCCCCCAGCGGGGTGAGGCCGTCAGCGGCCCGTCACGCCGGGAGGTTAGGCCGTCACAGGTTCACCATCCTCGTTCGTTCGGAGCTCCCGCCATGACCGCGCCTCGAATTTCGGCCGTCGGCTTCAGCGTTCAGTCTCCCGACGGAAGCGTCGCCGGGTTGGAGCCGGCCTTGCGCGCCCATACCGATCTCGGCGTCGATGCCATCGAGATTGCCGCCTCGTCATTGGATCTCGTGACCGGTGGACGCCTTCTGCCGCGTGCTCTCGGCGAACTCGAGCGGCTGACCCGGTCGTTCCACTTCACCTACACAATACATGGGCTCGTCGCCTCGAATTTCATAGATCCCGAAACGCAGGAGCGGCAGGTTCGCGCCGCGCTGGCCATGGTCGACGTCTGCGGCGCGATCGGCGCCCGAATCCTGGTTCAGCATAGCGGTTCCGTCGCAGCCGACCGGCCTCAGGACCGTGCCGGCGCCGAAGCGCGAGAGCGCGACGCCTTGCGGACCGTAGGCGACGCGGCGGGGCGGCATGGCGTCCGCGTGGCGCTCGAGAATATCTTCACGACGGACCCGGGCCAATTCCGCCGCACGCCCTCCGAGGTCGCGGCCGCAGTGCGAGAGCTCGATCATCCGCAGGTGGTGGCGCTGATCGACATCAGCCATGCCTACATCGAGGCGACCCATCGCGGCCTCGATTTCCGTGCCGAGCTGCGGGCCATGGCGCCGGTCGCGGGACACCTGCATGTCCATGACAGCTTCGGCCAGCCCGAAGGTTCGACGCCCTTCTTCTTTCCGTCCGAACGCACGGCGCTCGGCCTCGGTGACCTTCACCTGCCACTGGGCTGGGGTGACATTCCCTGGCACGACATTGCCGCCGATCTCGCCGTGCTGCCCGGCACGATCCTCATGATGGAAATCGGCGCACGCTATCGCGCCGATCATCCGGACTGCCTGAGCCGGGCTCGCGAGATCGCAGCCCGGATCGGCTGAAAGCCTGGCGGCAGCGTCAGGCGGCGTGCCGCGCCCCGGCGTCGTCCGCATGCCCGACCTCCTCGGCGACGAGTTCGGCCGTCGCCGCCGAAAGCGTCCAACCGAGGTGGCCGTGGCCCGTGTTGTAGTAGACGCCGGGCCGCTTGCCGCGCCCGACCCGCGGCAACATGTCGGGCAGCATCGGGCGCAAGCCCGCCCAGGGGATCACCTTGCTGGTGTCGACGGCCGGGAAAAGTTGGCGAGTCCAGTCGATCAGCGGCTTCACCCGGTCGGCGCGGATATCGCGGTTCTCGCCGTTGAACTCGGCCGTGCCGGCGACGCGGAAGCGGTCGGCGCCGAGACGGCTCGATACGATCTTTGTCTCGTCGTCGAGCAGGCTGACCCAGGGCGCGGCGCGGCGGCTCTCGCCCTGGAGGTCCACCGTGATCGAATAGCCCTTCACGGGGTAGATGTTGACCCGGTCGCCGAGGCCGTGGGCGAGCTTGCGGCTGGCGAGGCCGGCGCAGATCACCACGCCGTCGACCGCCATCGACTCGGCCTCCCCCGCCACGACGCCATGCTGATGGGCCGGCGCCCAGCGCACCGCATAGCCCTCGGTTGCCGGCTCGACCGCCGTAACGTCCGCGTCATAGACGAATTTCGCACCGCGCCGAAGGCAGGCCGCCGCGAGGCCGCGGGTGAAGCGGTGGATGTCGCCGGTCGAATCCGACTCGGTGAAGAAGCCGCCGTAATAGTCGCCGTGCAGCGAGGGCTCGATGGCCTTCATTTCGGCGGGCGTGACGCTGCGGCGATCGAGCCCGCCCTGGCGCAGCAGCTCGTTGACCCGGGAGGCATGGTCGTATCCGGAGCGGTTGCGATAGACGTGCAGGATGCCGCGCTGCTCGTGGTCGAAGTCGATGTTCTCTCGGCCCGCGAGCTCGAAGAGCCGCTTGCGCGCCTGGATGGCGAGCTTGGTGGTGGCGACCGTATTGGCTTCGTAATGCGGGATGTTGGCCACGAACTCGGCCAGCCAAGAGTACTTATGCCAGGACGGGCTGAGGTTGAGGCTGAGCGGCGCGTCGCGTTTCGTCAGCCACTTCAGACCCTTGAAGACGGTTGGCCAGGAGTTCCACACCTCGGCGTTGCTGGCCGAAAGCTGGCCGCCATTGGCGAAGGAGGTCTCCATCGCGGCATAGCGCTGGCGGTCGAAGACCGTCACGGCAAAGCCGCGGTCGAGGAGCGAATAGGCGGTGGTGATGCCGGTGATGCCGGCGCCGATGACGGCGATGTGGTTCATGATGCACCTCGTGACGGGATGGCGGTGCAGGATCCAGGCCGCAATGCGGCCGTCCGGTCCTGACCCCTCTCTGTCACGGGTACCTGAGAGATTGCCCACCCGACTTCGCCGGACGGCTTCCCCTTCGGCGGACACGATGGGAAATCCCCGTGCCTCTCTCCAGAGTGCTCTCGCGCCGTGGTCCGTTTGCCTGAGAGTTTCCGGGGCGGTTGCTCCGTCGGCGCCTCGAATCCGTCACCGGTCCGAAGTCTCTCCCGCAGCGCTTGGCGAGCCACGAAACCATGGCAGCTCCGCCGTACCGGCGCAACCCCAGCCTTGGGGCCAACGAGGCTCAGCCGGCCGGCGCTGCCCGTTTCCTCAGCCACAGGCTGCCTTCCGGCGCATCGGCGGCCAGCGGTAGGTCTTCGATCAGCGTACCGGCGAGAAGGCCGGTGCGTGTCGTGACATAGCGGCTGGCGAAGATCAGATCGTAGCCCCCACCGCCCAGGAGAGCGCCGACCGCCGTCTGCTCGTTGTAGCGACGGCGTTCCCAGGACCGCGGATAGCCGTCCGGCAGGAAAATATCGTGAAAATGCACCAGCGCACCGGCCGGCAGCCGCGGCAGCACGTCGAGCAGGACCCGATCGACCTCGTTGCCGGGCTCGATAACGTGGCTTGAATCGACGAAGAGGATATCGCCGGACGCGAAGCGCGAGGCCGCCTCGACATCGGCATCGCCGAAGGAGCGCACGACGTGCCGGAGCGGCAGCCCCGCCAGTGGAGCGCGCGGGCGCGGGTCGACGCAGATCATAGCGCTGTCGATGTCGCCGTCGGCGATGGCCTGGGCCATGAAGCGGGACGAATGTCCGCAACCGATCTCGAGAATGCGCCGCGGTCGGGTCTGTCGCACCAGCGCATAGGCCGCGACGGCGTCGAGCCTTGGGAACCACTCCTGTTCGAACCGGGCCGTGCGCTCTCCGACAAGCCCGGGACCACCGCGGGCGATGCGACCGATATCGTCGCGGTAGCGGTCGGCGGCCTTCAGCACATCGCGAAAGACCGGCACGGCAGCCGCGAAGAGACGGGCCAGTGCCGGATAGACCGGCGGTCCCGTGACGGTCTGCACCGTCCGAGAGGCCGCTGGCTGGTCCCCGGCGGTTAGAAGGGAGGTGAGGATCAAACGAAAGGCCTCGGCGGCACGCTGGACATAGCCTTCGGATCCATCCTTGCCGACGAGGACTGGATCCGCCTCCGTCGAGTTAGGCTCGACTCAGTCGAGGAACAAGCCTCGCCGGCGGTGGGCAGCCATGCCTCGCCGAGTCTGCCGACAGACTCACGCCTGGGTGATGAACTTCATCCGATGGGCCTTGTGGAGGTCGATGATCGTCGCGGCGGTCTCCTCGATCGAACGGCGAGTGACGTCGATCGTCGGCCAGCCATGCTGGGAGAAGAGGCGACGGGCGCTGGCGATCTCTTCGGATACGGCCATGCGATCCACATAGGCTGAGGCCTGGTCGGCTGCGTTCAGCGACAGGAGCCGGTTCTGCCGGATCTGCACGATGCGTTCGGGCGAGGCCAGGAGACCGACCACGAGTGGATTGCGGAGTTCCGGAATGCCGGGAGGCAGCGGGACACCGGGCACCAGAGGGATGTTGGCGGTCCGGACGCCGCGGTTGGCGAGATAGATGCTGGTCGGCGTCTTGGAGGTGCGGCTGACGCCGAGAAGCAGCACGTCGGCCTCCTCGTAGCCTTCCGCCGTCTGCCCGTCGTCGTGCATCATCGTGTAGTTCAGCGCATCGATGCGCTTGAAGTAATCCGCATTGAGAACGTGCTGTGCACCCGGCCGCGCCGTCGATGCCGTGCCGAGGTAAGACCCAAAAAGCGACACGATCGGCTGCAGTACCGAAAGACAAGGCGATCCCGACTCGCGGCAGGCCTCCTCCAGCCGATGGCTGAGCTCCTGGTCGACCAACGTAAACAGGACGATGCCGGGCGCCGCCTCGATTTCGGCGATGGCCCGGTCGAGCTGAGCGCGCGACCGGATCAGCGGATAGACGTGTTCGATCGACGACACGTCCTGATATTGCGCCGCGACCGCGCGGCTCGCCGCGATCAGCGTTTCGCCGGTGGAGTCCGAAATCAGGTGGAGGTGGAAATAGTGCCGTCCCATGCGGGCGTCCGATCGATGCGATGCGCTCGGTCCCGCCTTACCACGCTTTGGGGACGGAGCCTGCGCGACCCGTCTGTCCCCCTGACACAGGCGAGACCAACCGTCTCGCAACACTGGTCAATCGGATCCCTCACCGACTTGTCCCGGACTTCCACGCAGCGCTGTGGAGGAAACCGGCGAACCCACCCCCCGACAAGCGCCCCTGTGGACAAGGCGGAAATCCACCCACATTGCCGACCCGACGGAGCGCTCCGGCACTCCATCCTGTCGAAAGAGGGAATTGCGGGGACAAGTCGTCGGCTCTCCCGCCCCGACATGCCGCAAAGCCCTGCGGTCCTTCACGATTCAGGAACCATACCGCCCGTGCACAGGGACCGCTTGACTCCGGCCTGAAACGGCCCGGACCGGGACAGGTTGTGTCCTCCCCGGGATGACGGTAATCCGGCCCCCAAGCAGACTCAGACAATCAAAGATTCTAAAAGGATTCTTTTTTGGAAGATCCGATCCGCCAACCTTCAACCGACAGCGGAGGACACCAACAGCCCTCCCTGTTCCTGCGCGTTCTCGATGGGGACATCTCGGCACGGCCTCCCGTCTGGCTGATGCGCCAAGCGGGGCGCTACCTGCCGGAATATCGTGAGATCCGTGCCACGGCACCGACCTTCCTCGACCTCTGCTACAACCCGAAGCTCGCCGCCGAGGTGACGCTGCAGCCCATCCGCCGCTTCGGCTTCGATGCCGCGATCCTCTTCTCCGACATCCTCGTCGTCCCGGACGCCCTGGGACTACCAACTGCATTCGAGAGCGGACATGGCCCGAAGCTGCAGCCGGTCACGACGGCCGCGGAGCTTGCGGCGCTGCACGACGAGATCGACATGGGCCGGCTCGCGCCGGTGCTGGAGACCGTCGAACGCGTTCGAGGCTCCCTTACCCCCGACACCGCGCTGATCGGCTTCTGCGGGGCTCCCTTCACGGTGGCGAGCTACATGGTGGCGGGATCGGGCACGCCGGACCAGGGTCCGGCCCGCGAGTTGGCCTATCGGGATCCGGACCTCTTCGCTGCTCTGATCGAGAGGATCGTCGAAGCGTCGATCACCTATCTCTCGGCTCAGCTCGCCGCCGGGGCTGACGCGGTGATGATCTTCGACAGCTGGGCGGGGGTCCTGCCGCGGCTCGAATACGAACGCTGGTCGCAGGGGCCGATCGAAAGGCTCGTGAAGGGCGTCCGGGCGCGACATCCGGATGCGAAGATCATCGGCTTTCCCCGCGTGTCGGGCGGACAACTGCTTCGGGCGGCTGCATCCGGCGTGACCGCCTTGGGCCTCGATATCGTGGTCGATCCGCATTGGGCCGACCAGGTTCTGCCGCCCGGCTTCCCGGTGCAGGGCAACCTCGACCCCAAGGCCCTGATCGCCGGAGGCCGGGCGCTCGACGAAGCCGTGGACGACATCCGCGCCGCGTTCCGCAATCGCCCTCACGTCTTCAACCTCGGCCACGGCATCACCCCCGACACGCCGATCGCGCATGTCGAGCAACTCGTGGCCCGTCTTCGAGCTTAAGCATGGCCGGGGGTCATCCCTTGGTCGTCGACTTCGCCCCCGTCAGGATTTGCCGCATGCAGGACTATGTTCTCTGGCTCAAGGCCACCCACATCCTCGCCGTTATCGCCTGGATGGTGGGAATGCTCTACCTGCCGCGACTGATGGTCTATCACGCGACGGTTGGGCCCGGCACTCCGCAGTCCGAGACGTTCAAGATCATGGAACGTCGCCTGCTGCGCGGCATCCTCACTCCCGCTCTTGTGGCGGTGTGGATTACCGGTCCCTGGCTGGCCTATGAGGAAGGCGCCTTCAGCGAGCACTGGCTCCATGGCAAGCTGCTCCTCGTGGTGCTGCTGAGCGGCGTCCACGGCATCCTGGCCGGCAACGTGCGCCGCTTTGCCGGCGATGCCAACACGAAGTCGCCGACCTATTTCCGCGTCGTCAACGAGATCCCGACCGTGCTGCTGATCGGCATCGTGTTCCTGGTCGTGGTGAAACCCTTCTGAAAGCGCCCGTATCGGCTCGGCCGCTCCCGTGAGAGCCGCATAGATCGAACCACCTGTGGCACAGTTTCCCCCTCGCGCCGTATAAGCCGCCGAAACCGAGATTTTCGCCGTCGACATGTGTGTTTTCAGTTAGAAGGCGACGTCGTCGCGGGCTCGTCCAGCGGCGCGGGGGCAAAGGGACGGTCTTGAAACGCTACCTGAACTACTTGTGGCCGGTGATCGGGATCGGCGCCGTCGTCCTGTCCCTTTGGCTACTGTTCCGGGAGTTGCGGGGCCTGTCCTTGGTGGAGGTCGAGGCGGCCTTCGCCGCCATCCCGGCGTCGCGATGGGCATTGGCCGTCCTGTCGACGCTGGTCGCCTATGTGGCGCTCGCCTGGTACGACCGGATCGCGCTGTTCCACCTCGGGTTCAAGCTGTCGTGGCGCTTCATCTCGGCGGTGTCCTTCACCACCTATGCGCTCAGCCACAATATCGGCATGTCGATGTTCTCGGGCGCCATGGTGCGCTACCGGGCCTATTCGACCAAGGGCCTGACCATCACCGACGTCGGCGTGCTGGTGGCCTTCTGCTCCTTCACCTTCGCGCTCGGAACCGTGCTCCTGGGCGGTATCGTGCTGGTCTTCGAGCCCCATATCGTGGAACGGCTCTTCCAGTTCGATCCAGTGCTTGCCCGGCTCGCGGGCTTCCTCATGCTGCTCTTCGTGGCGCTCTATGTCGGAGGTGCGGCGCTCCACCTGAAGCCCTTCGTCATCGGCAAGTTTCAGCTGGTCTATCCGCGCTTCGCCATCGCTCTCCGCCAACTGCTGGCGGGTCCGCTGGAGCTGATGGGGGCCGCCGGAATCATCTGGTGTGCGCTGCCCGCGGCTCACAACCCGGGCTTCTTCATCGTGCTCGGCGTGTTCCTCGCCTCCTTCTCGGCGGCGCTGCTCAGCCATGCGCCGGGTGGGCTCGGCGTCTTGGAACTCGTCTTCGTCACGGCCCTGCCCGATACGCCGCGCGAGGACGTGATCGCGGCGCTTCTCGTCTTCCGGCTGCTCTACCTCGTGATCCCGCTGCTTCTCGGCATCATGGCCGTCGTGGTCTTCGAGCGGAGCCGCATGACCCACCATCCCGCCCTCGATTGATCACAGCCGGCCAAGCCCGGCGGAGTCCTGACGTCAGATGACCCTTCCCGTGTCGCCCACCGAATCCGATCTCGAATGGCAGCGCCGCAGGGCACTGGCGACCGAGCGGATCGCACGTCTCCTGGCCTGGGCTTTCGGGGTCGTCTTGGTGGTGGCGATCTGCTGGGGGATGGCCGATATTGTCCTCCTGATCTTCGCGGCAGCGCTGCTCGCCTGTCTGCTCCGCGGTGGCGCCGAGTTCCTGTCGAAGAAGATCGGCGGTCCGGTCGGCCTCTGGTTGGCCGCCATCATGCTCGTGATCGTCGCCCTCCTAGGCTTCGGGATCTTCGTCCGAGGACCCATCATCGCGGGTCAGCTGCATGACATCTGGGGCCAGCTGAAGGAGCAGGCCACGTCGGTGTGGCAGCGTTACGGCAGTGCGGATTGGCTCCAGCCGGTGCTCGGCCGGGCCAAGGACTATTTCCAGGACGGCACACAGAAGATTGCCGGCATGGCGGCCGGGGTAGGGTCCTCGACGCTGGGCGGTCTCGGCAGCCTCGTCGTCATGGTGGTGACCGCCATCTTCTTCGCCGTCGATCCGGCCCTCTATGTCCAGGGCACCGCGAGCCTGATGCCGAAGGAGTGGCGGCCCCATGCCGTCGAGACCATGGGCTGCATGGCCCACGTGCTGCGCTGGTGGTTCATCGGGCAGTTCCTCGACATGTGCGCGGTCGGGATCCTGACGGCGATCGGCCTCTATGCCATCGGCGTGAAGCTCGCCTTCACGCTGGCGCTGATCGCGGCCCTGTTCAACTTCGTGCCCTATATCGGGGCGCTCGCCGGCGCCGTGCCGGCCGTCCTCATCGCGCTGGGGCAGGGGCCGCAGACGGCGCTCTACACCGCGATCCTCTTCCTCGTCGTGCAGACGCTCGAGGGCAATCTCATCGCCCCGCTGGTGCAGAAGCGCACCGTGGAACTGGCCCCCGTGCTCACCATCCTGTCGCAGACCGTGCTGGGCACGCTCTTTGGGCCGCTCGGCTTAATCCTGGCCACGCCAATGACGGCGGCCGGCGTCGAACTGGTCAAGAAGGTCTGGGTCGATGAGGTGCTGGACGACCAAGGCTGACCCTGCCTGACGGGACTTCACGGGATATTCAAAACGGGATATTCGAATATCCTTTGGAGGATATCCCGTGCCGCTCTACATCCGCGACGACGAGGTTGCAGAACTCGCCCGCGCCGTCCAGGCGGCGTCCGGTGCCCGGACAGTCACCGATGCGGTGCGGGCCGCGCTGGAGCGCGAGCGGGACCGGCTGAAGCAGAGCCTGCCACCGAGCGCCCGCCTCGGCAAGGCCCAGGCCTTGGCCGATGCGATCCTGACCGGTGCCCCATGATGATCGACGCTTCCGCCATCGTCGCCATCCTGGCGCGCCAGCCGGGATGCGAGGCACTGCTGGTGCGGCTCGACGAGAGCCACGGGCCTTTCCTGACGACACCCGTGGCCTTGCTCGATGCCACGGCAGCCCTGGCGCTGGTCAAAGGCGTAACGGCGCTCGAACTGGCTCGCGAAGCCGTCGCTGAATTCTCGGCAGCCCTGAGCCTGCGCGAAGTGCCGATCTCGCCCGACCTCGGGCGCCGTGCCATGGACAGGCTCGTGACCACAGGCGGGACGCCAGGAGGCGCGCTGACCGCCGTCGCGGCCCAGGCCTATCGGGTGCCATTGCTCACCGCCTGACAGTTCGGATCGCGGCGTTGCGGCCTCGACACCATCCTGCGCGTGATGCACGGCCGTCGAGGCCTCCGGATGGACGCGCCTTGATCCCTGCACGCATGCGGGTTGCCCCGCGCTCCCCCGCCGCATAGAAGGGCCGATCAGTCAAGAACCGAACAGGGAACACCAGGGCCATGCGCGTCTACTACGATCGAGATGCCGATCTGAACCTTATCAAGGGCAAGAAGGTCGCCGTGGTGGGCTACGGCTCGCAGGGTCATGCCCATGTGCTCAACATGCGCGACAGCGGCATCAAGGACATCGTCGTAGCGCTTCGCGCGGGCTCTCCCTCGGCCAAGAAGGCCGAAGGCGAGGGCCTGAAGGTCATGTCGGTGCCCGAGGCCGCCAAATGGGCCGACGTCGTCATGATGCTGACGCCGGACGAGCTCCAGGCCGACATCTACGCGGCCGACCTCGCCCCCAACATGAAAAATGGCGCCGCGCTGCTCTTCGCCCACGGCCTCAACGTCCACTTCAATCTCATCCAGCCGCGCGCCGACATCGACGTGTTGATGGTGGCGCCGAAGGGCCCTGGCCACACGGTGCGCTCCGAGTACCAGAAGGGCGGCGGCGTGCCCTGCCTGATCGCCATCGCGCAGGACGCCTCCGGCAACGCGCATGACCTCGGGCTGAGCTACGCCTCGGCCATCGGCGGCGGTCGCGCCGGCATCATCGAGACGACCTTCAAGGAAGAGTGCGAGACCGACCTGTTCGGCGAGCAGGCGGTGCTCTGCGGCGGACTGGTCGAACTGATCCGCGCCGGCTTCGAGACGCTGGTCGAGGCGGGCTACGCCCCCGAGATGGCCTATTTCGAGTGCCTGCACGAGGTGAAGCTGATCGTCGACCTCATCTACGAGGGCGGCATCGCCAACATGAACTACTCGATCTCCAACACCGCCGAATACGGCGAATACGTCACGGGCCCGCGCATCATCACGCCCGAGACTAAGGCCGAGATGAAGCGCGTGCTGACCGACATCCAGTCGGGCAAGTTCACCCGCGACTGGATGCTTGAAAACAAGGTCGCCCAGACCTCGTTCAAGGCCACCCGCGCCAAGGCGGCCAGCCACCAGATCGAGGAAGTCGGCGAGAAGCTGCGCGCCATGATGCCCTGGATCACCAAGAACAAGATGGTCGACAAGGCTCGGAACTAGGCCCTTCGCGAGTTTCTTTCGGCTACGTGAGAAGGTGGTCGCCAGCGCAAGACTTGCGCTGGCGAAGGGATCTTCACACCACGCCTTCTATATCGGTCTGGGCGAAATCCTGTCCGACGAAGAGCAGGGGGCAGCGATTCGCTTTCGCGACGTCGTAGGCGAAACAATCCCCGAAGTTCAAGGCGGCGGAATGCTGCCCCTTGCCCCACATCGCGTAGGCCAGCGCGACGCGATGGGCCGCGGCGGCTGTCAGGGGCACGATCTCGAAGCCCAGTCCATCGATCAGGCGCACCATCTCCTGGCCGACGTTGCGGCGGGCCGCGACGATCAGGGCTTCGGCCATCGTACCCGCCGACAAAAGCAGATCCCCATCTCGCTCCAAAGCCACGATACAGCGGTCCGCCTCGGGCTCTCCCAGAAGGATCGCCATCAGGGCAGACGTGTCCACCGCCATCATGTTGGCAGACCGTCCGGATCGTAGAGCAGATCCTGACTACGCGCCGCAGAAGCTCCGGCGGTCACCTTCGAGGCAGCCAATGTCCGCACCGAGTCGAGCAGCGCTCGACGGGAGCGACGGTCCGGTATGGCTGTGACGGGGACGAGGCGCACGGCCGCGTGGCCGTGACGTGTTAGGATCACCTCGTCTCCGGCCTCAGCGCGACGGACGAGGTCGGTTAGTTGGCCCTTGGCTTCACTCACGGAGATCCGCATGGTCACTCCTCGCTCATCCGATCTAATCGCCTTAACTTGGACCAAACGTTGGACCAGATCAACGCGAGATGTGAGTCGATTAAATTGAGGATGACGGCCCTCCCATGAACATCCTGTCCATCCAATCCCATGTCGCCTATGGCCACGTCGGCAATGCCGCAGCGACTTTCCCGATGCAGCGGATGGGTCACGACGTCTGGCCGATCCACACGGTGCAGTTCTCGAACCATACCGGCTACGGCGGCTGGCGCGGACAGGTCTTCGATGCCGGCCTGATCGGGGATTGCGTGGCGGGGATCGCCGAGCGCGGCGTGCTTGGCTCCTGCGACGGCGTGCTATCGGGCTATATGGGCTCGGCCGACACGGGCCTCGCCATCCTCGACGCCGTAGCGCGCGTGCGCGACGCCAACCCCCGCGCGCTCTATTGCTGCGACCCTGTGATTGGCGACGTCGGTCGTGGTGTGTTCGTGCGGCCCGGCATCGCCGAATTCATGCGCGACCGCGCCTTGCCGGCGGCCGACATCGTCACTCCCAACCAGTTCGAACTCGAACTGCTCTGCGGCTCCCCGACCGGCACGCGCGATACGCTACGCTCCGGTATCGCCGCGCTCCACGCGCGGGGACCGCGGATCGTTCTCGTCACATCCTATGTCGGAGAGGACACGCCGGACGATGCGGTGGATCTCGTCGCCTCGGACGGCGCGGACATGTGGCGGGTCCGGACTCCGAAGCTGGGACTGTCGGTGAACGGGGCAGGGGACGCCATCGCGGCGCTGTTCTTCGTCAGCTGTCTGGCACACGGGTCGGTGCCGGAGGCGCTGTCCCACGCCGCCTCGGCGATCTTCGGCCTGCTCTCCGCCACGCTCGAGGCCGGCACGCGCGAACTGGCTCTCGTGGCGGCGCAGGAGGAGTTCGTCCGGCCGAGCCGCATCTTCGCGCCGGAACTATACTGAAGGTTCATCGGAGGCTTTGTCGCGGTCTGCAGGGAACACCGCGCCGTCGTGGCGATTATCCCGGCGCTTTCCCCTCGCCTTCAGGAGAACCACAATGCCGACCCAGGTGCGCGATACCGACCCCGCTTCCCTCAACACGCCGAACGATCTCGGCGACAACGGCCGTCAGGCGATCGCCGATTCGGTTAACAAGCTCGTGGCCGATGCCTTCGTGCTCTACACCAAGACCAAGAACTTCCATTGGCACATGTCGGGCCCGAACTTCCGTGACTATCACCGGCTGCTCGACGACCACGGCGATGCCATTTTCGCCACCACCGATCCGCTGGCGGAACGTGTTCGCAAGCTCGGCAAGAAGACCGTCCATTCCATGGGCGAGATGCTGAAGATCTCGCATCTCGAGGAAAACGATGCCCCCTTCGTGTCGCCGCTCGACATGCTGAAAGAGCTAATGAGCGACAACAAGAAAATGGCGGCCGCCATGCGTGAGACCCACGAGGTCTGCGACGAGCACAAGGATGTGGCGACCGCGAGCCTCCTCGAGAACTACATCGACGAGACCGAACTGCGCACATGGTTCCTATTCGAGATCATCCAGGGCGCGGACCAGACCGGGCACTGACCCTGTTGATGGCAAAGAGGCGGCCTTCGGGCCGCCTTTTCTGCATTTGGCTCGTCTAGCCACCTGAACGTCTGGCAGGCTTGGCCGATGTCGCGAGTTCGCTCCGCGACACGGCCTATGGCCGGCGCCTTCGGCCGTGATAGGATCCAGCCATGCGCCGTCGCTTTCACACCCTCGACGTCTTCACCGACCAGCCGCTCGGCGGTAATCCGCTGGCCGTGGTTCATGACGCCGAGGATCTTGACACGGCGCGCATGCAGGCGATCGCGCGCGAGTTCAACCTCTCCGAGACGGTCTTCGTGCTGCCGCCGCGTGACCCCGTCAACTCGGCGCGGATCCGCATCTTCACACCGGCCCACGAACTCCCCTTCGCCGGACACCCGACCGTCGGCACCGCGGTTTTACTGGCCGAGCTGCGGGCTCCGGAGATCGTGGCGCGGCAGGATCTCGGCATCGTGATCGAAGAAGAGATCGGCCTCGTCCACTGCACGGCGCGTCGTGCCAAGGGCCGCTCCCGCGCCAGTTTCACCCTGCCGCGGCTGCCCGAAGAGGTCGGACAAGCGCTCGATGTCGGAGCAATCGCGGCCGCGCTGGGGCTCGATCCTGGAGAGATCGGCTTCGATGGACATCGGCCGCTTCATTTGACGGCCGGCGTTCCCTTCACCTGCGTGCCGGTTGCGTCGCGCGAGGCCGTCGATCGCGCTGGCCCCCAATCGAGCCACTGGCCTGCGGATCTGCGCGCCTATGTCTATGCGCGCGACAGCGAGGGCTTCTACGCTCGCATGTTCGCGGCCGGCCTCGGGATTTACGAGGATCCCGCGACGGGCTCCGCTGCCGCGGCCTTTGCCGGTGCGGTGATGAGGTTCGAGGATCCAGAGGACGGTGACCACACGCTGCAGATCCGCCAGGGCGTCGCCATGGGGCGGCCGAGCCTTATCGTGCTGGGGCTTGAGGTCGAGGGCGGCGCGCTGGTGTCGGCCTCGATTGGCGGGGGCGCCGTGATCGTGGCGGAAGGAACCATCGACCTGTGACGGTGGGCGTGTCGGCCGGTCCGCAGGAGATCGTGGAGGTCGATGGCGTCGAATGCCTCTTCGA
>JBPBQY010000091.1:0-48833 GCA_050920985.1 Janthinobacterium lividum
GTCGACCGAAAGCGGGGTGTGCCGTCCCACGATCCTGGCCAGCATCCTCGGGCTCTGCGGCGACGTGTGCAGCACGATCAGGATGGTCGCCGGGAGATCGCCGGTCAGCCCGCTCGCGAGTTTGGTCAGAGCCTCCAATCCACCAAGGGAGGCGCCAATCACGATAATGTCGCGGGGCTGGGTCATGGCCGTAACCGCCGTAGTCCAACACGAGATCTAGCGCAGCCTCAGGCTTCGCCAACCATCTCACGGATCTCCTCCACGAGCGCGTCGAGGGAGTAGGGCTTGGAGATGAAACGGCCGGAGTCGGGGATCTCTTGGTCCGACAGCCTCGCGCGTCCCGAGGTGACGACAAGCTTGATGTCCGGCCAGCGAGCATGGACCTCGCGAGCGAGATCGAGCCCGTCGAGGGCCCCCGGCATATTGATGTCGGTGAACAGCACCCGCACGCCAGGATGGTCGGCCAGCACATTTAGTGCCGCCTTGGCGTCCGCGGCTTCGAGAACCTGGAAGCCGCTCTCCTCTAGCACATCGGACGCGATGAGGCGCAGGACGGCTTCGTCATCGACGACGAGCACAACGATAGGGGCCAAGCTGTCTTCGGTCATGGTCACTAACGAGACCGGTGGTCGGAGGTTGCGATCAGATGTGGCGCACCTTGCCGCTCCCGAACTGCCTTGAGGGGGAGGCCAGTACGGACGCGACTTCCCCATCCAACACCGCAAGGTCAGGGTTTAAGCCGAGCCCGCCTATGCCACGAGTCTCTGCTTTTTCATTTTGAGGGTGGCGATCAAGCCGTTGTCCGACCAGTCGAACGCTATCGAGCCACCAAGCTGTCGTGACATGCTCCGCTCGAGCATCTTGCTTCCAAAGCCTGCGGATTTTGTGGGCGCTACTACCGTGGGACCGCCCTGCTCGGTCCATACAACGACGACGTCACTACCCTGCAGCGTGCATGATACGTCGAGCATGCCGGCTGCTACCGACAGCGCTCCATACTTGAGAGAGTTGGTGGCCAGTTCATGAACGACCAGGGCGAGCGTCGTTGCCGTGTTCTCCCCGACACCGAGTTTTGGCACGGAAACTCGGATACGCCCGCTGAACGCGCCGAGGTCGTCGTAAGGAGCGAGCAGAACGGAGATCAGGTCGCCGAGGAGAGCACCCTGCTCTTTCTGGCCAGGAAGGGGTCGGACAAGATCATGCGCGCGCCCAAGAGCCGTTAAACGTTGTGTCAGGTCGCGAGCCATTTCTCCAGCCGTGGTCGCCGAACGAGACGTAAGCGCTGTCAGGCTAGATGCGATCGTCAACAGGTTTTTGACCCGGTGACTCATCTCACCGGCGAGCAGTTCGTGAGCTTCCTCGGCCTGCTTCCGTCCGGTCACGTCGAGAAAGATCCCGGTCATGATCGCGTTGACGATACCGACGTCGTTGCCTTGCCCTCGAGCCGAAATCCATCGGATGTCGTCATGGTTAGTAATGCGAAAATCGAGTTCGTAAGGCCCGACGATCGCACGCGTTGCCGAAAAACCCGCCCTCACCCTTCCCCGATCGGAAGGGTGGATATGAGCCGACAGGTCCTCGAACGTGACAGGGCTGCCTTTAGCAACGCCCCACAGGTCGTATGCGCGATCGTCCATGGTGATGGAATCTGTGTCGACGTTCCAGGACCATAAAGCTACGCCGGCAGCGTCTAGCGCTGTCCGCAGATCCTCAAGGTCCCACAATGGCGAAGGTGCTGGTTCAGGTGCCACGCAGATATAATCCAGTCCACATGATAGGGCGCGACGTCACCATAGCAGTCCGCGGCCAAGTCGGCGTGCGGGATGGCACCATTTAGGGGGAGTAAGGTCGAGCGAAGTCCATGACCCGAACAAGCGCCCCAAGCGTCTCGGTGACGATGCCACGCGTGGGAAGCAAATCGGGCTGCGGTGCCGCGATCCAGGGCGTGTAGCCGGCCGCCAAGATGCGCTCGACGGTGATCTTCGGCGCCAGGCCGAACGGATCTTCCGCCTACAGACCATCCGCCAAGGCGGTGAGGCCGCGGCCGTTGAACTACGTGTAGAAGATCATCATCGTGTTCTCATACGGCTACCCCATTGCGCAGCCTCAACCCCAAACCTTCCTCCGAAACGTCGAGAAAGCTGATCCCAGCTCGTTCCAAGGCGACCTGTACGGAGGCAAAAGCCTGGTCCGACACAGGCAGAGCACTGCCTTTTTCCATGCGCTGCACCGTGGTTATCGACAAGTTCGCGGAACGGGCTAGTTCCAGCATGGACCAGTCAAGCATGCCGCGAGCGCCTCGAATTTGGACAGGGGATAAACGGGTCAGCATCGATAATCCCGAATTGCACGTCTGAGATCTACCTGAGACGGCTCTTATGTCGCGTCACGCAGCTTGTTATTGAGGGGAACACTTTAAGAGTGAATACCATTTTCTGTTGACGCAATTAAATTTTGACAGCGTCGACCGGTGAAAACGCAGTATGGCCAGATACTACTTCGCCTTACGGAATCCCGACGGTTTTCATCACGATAAATTCGGGGAGAATTTTGATAGCTTTGAGGATGCGCGCACCCAAGCTAAGTCAATCCTCCCTGATATGGCTCGTGAGGAACTCCCGGATGGCGATCTGCACATCATAACTTGCAATGTTCGTGATGAAGCGGGCTGCATATTTTACCGAGGTGAGATAATCTATCGTGGGACTGTAAACCCAAATCCTGGTGACCTAGATTTAGCATCTTTTTCAGGAACCTTCAGCTGAGACGCTATCGAGGTTAGGAGGTCCCTTCGTTCTGTCCTGCGCAAGGTAACAGGCAGGCAGATGGGCTACCTGTTACCTTACGTGTCGTCGTCACGCGGCTTGTACCTCCACGACGCTTCTCCCTCCTCCCCGCTTGGTGACCCTGACCTGGGTCGGGATACGCTCCACCATGGCGGCGACGTGGGTGACCACGCCGACCTTGCGGCCGAGCCCCTGAAGCGTCTCCAGAGCCTCCACCGCGACGTCCAGGCTGCCGGAGTCGAGCGACCCGAAGCCCTCGTCGATGAGCAGCACGTCGCACGATCCCTGACGCCCCTCCAACCCTGATAGGGCCAGAGCGAGACCGAGCGACACGAGGAATCGCTCGCCCCCGGACAGGCTGCGGGATGCCCGGACCTCGCCGCCCATGTCCATGTCGGCCACGTGCAGGGACAGCGCCTCCCCGCGGGCGAGACGGTACCGAGGCGAGATCATGCCGAGCTGCTCGTTGGCCAGGGCCACGAGGGCCTCCAGCGTGATCTCCTGGGCGTACTGCCGGAATGTGGCACCGCTCGCCGATCCGATCGCCGCGTCGACATCAGCCCAGGTCTCGTGCTCCGCCCGCGCGTCGTTGCACTCCTGCCTGATCGCGTCGCCCCTGCTGCGCTCCCCGTCGTCACGTCGAAGACGATCTTCGAGCCCACCGATCTGTCGAGTCCGCTCACCCACTGTTTCTTCGAGGACGGCCAGTTGCTCAACAGCGTCGTCGGGCAACGGCGTCCCTATTGCTTCCAGAACGACCCGATCGAGGTCTTGTCGCCTCGTTGCAAGCAGCCCTGCTACGCTTCTGAACGCGTCCTCGAGCGTCGTGATCGTGGACCGCAACTCTTCGACTTCGGCCGTGGTGCTCGCCAGCAACTCACCGACCTGCTCGACCGAAAAGCCGACCCTATTCCGCTCTGCGGCGACGGCCCGAGAGGCTTCCTCGAAGCTCGCTCGCCTCGCGTTGACCACGGTGACCGCCTCGAGGACAGCCCGCTCAGCCGACCTGACCTCGCTCTGCGAGACCGCGCTGACCGTTCGTGCCTCGGCAGCTTTGTCACCGGCATCCCGGGCAGCGCTCTCGAAGCGGGCCCTGTGCACCGTCACGGCCTCGCCCTCGAGCAGGTCCGTCCGCAGGACCTTGAGCTGGTCCGACTTACTCCGGGTCGATGCCAGTGCCGTCGTGATCTCCTCCTGGGACTCACGAAGCACCCGCTCCGCCTCCACCAGTCCATCCAGGTTCGACGAGGCCAAGCCCGCGTCACGTGCAAGCGTCGTCGCCTCCTCGCGGAGAGACGACCTAGCCTTGGCTAGACCCGCTATGGCCATTCCCGTTCCCGCGGGGTCCGAATCGAACTCGTCACCTCCAATGCCTGCTGAAGACAGGTACGGCAGCAGGACCATCCGACTCGTGGCGGCCTGACTGATAGCAGCATCGCGTCGGACGATCGCGGCCCGCGCGTCCAATTCGACCGCGTGACCGTCCTGAACCGCCTTGGTGATCTGAGCAACACAGGCCTCTGCCTGTTGCGCGACGACGTCCCGCTTCCTGCTCTGGACCTCCAATTCGGTCCCGAGACGGTCGGCCTCCTCGATGCCATCGGCGAGGTTCGTCCGCAGGATGCCGACCCGGCTCGAGAGCGAGGCCCAGGCCGACGTGCCGTCCGGAGCGTCGACTGGCGGGACCGTGCCGTCCAGACCGCAGGCCACCATCGCGGACATCACGTTGGGAAAACGCGCATCGAAGCATGCCTGGGCCTCCCTGGCGTCGTCGGAGGCCTCCGACGCAGCCTTCCGGGCTGCCGTTGCCTGGCCGGCCGCCGTCGCGCGCGCCTCCACGGCGGAAGCCTTGGTCGAGAGCGCGTCCGCCAGACGCACGTTCAGGTCGTCCCGATGCTGACGCAGCTCGGTCACGAGGCGCTCCACCTCGGAGGACGCAGCGGGACGATGCTCGAGCGATCCGCAGACCGGACAGGGCTTACCGTCGACGAGAGAGGCGCGCAGGACCACAGCATGCTGGGACGCCGCTGCCTCGGCGTGATTCATGATCGAGGCGATGCCACGCTGCTCCCCTTGGAGTACGCGTCCCGCCTCGTCCGCGAGCTGGATCTGCTCTTCGGCTTCAGCGATCGCGGTCGTTGCCATCGTCAGTTCGTGCGATGCCGACGCCTGCAGAGACGTGGACCGGATATGGGCTCGATGATCTCGGTGCGCGTCCGTGAGATGCGCCGACAGGACTTCCAACGACCGCCGAGCATCGAGCAGTCGCGGTAGCTCACAAGCATCTCGGTTCGCGCGAAGATCGACGGTCACGCCATCAAGGCGCTCCCGCTCGGTGACATGAAGACGACGGGCCGCGTCCGCAGCCTCCATAGCCAAGCGGAAGGCCGATGCCTGCCCGTGCAAGTCCGCTAGCGCCTCATCTTCCGAGGTCCGTCGAGCAAGGGCGTCCACATGGGCCTCGCACAGGTGCTGGACGCGGCCTGCCTCGTTGGCCAGCACGTCATGGGCGAGCGTGTCCGCCAGTCGGTCTGCGACCTCGCGCTGACGCTCGTTCAGCGTTTCCAGGAGACGCCGCGCCGTGGTGACCTTAGTCGCAGCCTCGCCGAGCGCCCTGACTGCCTTCTGCTCGCGATCCGTGAGGGTCACGAGGTCGTGCTCCACGGTCGCGAGATCGCCGTCGAGGCGCTCGGCCTCGATCCAGGCCCCACGGTGGCTCTCGACCACGGTGACCGCCTCCAGGTGGAGCTTCTCGGCCATGGCCAAGGTGGCGTCCGCAGTTGCGGAAAGACCGACCAGCCTGGCGTGCTCGGACTCGGCGTCCGAGCGCACCTGAACGGCAGCCTCGACGTCAGTCGTGGCCCGCCGCAGGTCCGCGGTCAGGGCCCGCAACGGCTGAACGGATTCAAGCCGAGCCAAGCGTGCACGCTCCTCCGAACGGGCGTCAAGCGCCATCCGTGCCGCGGCCACCTCCGCTTCTGCTTCGCCGACCAACGCCTCGCACGTGGCGACGCGCTCCTCGTGCTGCATGACTGCACTCAGGGCATCGCGCTCCGCGGTAATAGCTTGGAGATCAGACTGGGATTGCGCGAGATCCGCTTCCACGGAGGTGCGCTCCTCCGTCGTCATGAGGCCGACCGCTTCCAGGCGGTTGCGGAGATCCTCGACGCGACGACGTCGCTCCTGCGTCTGCTGGTGGACCCGCGTGGACAGTGTCGCGTAGATGCCCGTGTCGGTGATGCGCTCCAGCACGACCGCCCTATCGCTCTCCGGCGCCGTCAGGAATGCATCGAACGCTCCTTGGGGCAACAAGACTGTCCGGACGAACTGCGGATAGGTCAGGCCGGTAAGGGCCGGAACACGCTCACCTACGGTCGTGACGCCCTCCGCAACAGCGCTCCTGTCAGACAGGCGCGACAGCACCCGCGTGGCGTTCTGGAACCGGCCATTGGCTCGCCCTCTCGAGCGCGCCACAGACCAACGGACCCGATACCGGTGCCCGTCGATCCCGACGAAGTCGACCTCCGCATGGCCGAGCCCTGCGCCACGGCTCAGGATGGCACGGGCGTCGCCGATGGTCAGCGTGCCGCCGCTCGGGTCCGGAGCCCGCGAATGGCCTGCTCCTGACACTCGTGGATAATCGCCGTAGAGGGCGAGCGTGATGGCGTCGAGGATCGTGGTCTTGCCCGCGCCAGTGTCGCCAGTGACGGCGAACAAGCCCGCCCCCGCGAGCGGTGGCATGGCTAGGTCGACTTCGAAGGCGCCCAGAGACGCTAGGTTCTGTCCGCGAACGGCGAGGAGGCGCATGCTCAAATTTCCTCCCGCAAGAGTTGGAAGACGTGGTGGTGCCTCGGCTCCGGCCCGTGGCGGAACTTGCGCTCAAAGGCCGCCTCGAAGACCTTCACTGGATCGATGTCGGCCAGTCGCGTCGTTGCAACTCGTGCGATCTCCTTGACGACCTCCGGCAGGGGTGGGACCCGGACCTCGACGATCCGAACTGGGAAACGCTCGGCGATCCGATCGACCTCCTCGCGATAGCCTGGCGGGAGACCGTTGCGCGCCAGACGGACCTGGACGAAGGGACGCTCGTCCTGCGGTAGGTCCGGCGGCAGACCGAGAGCACCGAGGTGGTCGCCAAGATCGGCCACGGTGGTTTCACCTTGCGTTGGAACGCGAATGAACCCGACAGGACGGTCGACGTCCACGTGTTCGATGAGAGGCTCACCCCCACCGATCGTCACCAGGGTCACGCCATGGCGGTAGCCCATCTCCGCCGCCGACAGCGGGATCAGGGACCCGGAGTATCGCACGACATCTCTGCCGACCCGCTGGGCTCGGTGAAGATGTCCCAGGGCGACGTAGGCCGCCTCGGACGGGAACACGTCGTGAGCGACCGCGTGTGCCCCTCCAACGAGGATGCGGCGCTCGGCACCTTCGCTCTCGATGCCTCCGGCGACGTGCAGGTGCCCGGTCACCACGACGGGGACGCCACCATGCCGATGTCGTGTCTCCGTCCACAGCTCGTCATAGAGGGACCGCACCGCCCGGGCCACGGGCGAGCCGTCACCCTCCGCCTCCAACGCCGGAAGACAGGCTGCAGTGGGATACGACACGGCGAGGACGTGTGCCGCCACGTCACCGCGAATCCTGACCGGAACGAGGTGACGGTCCGCGTCGATCGAGCCATCACGGCGCTTGATGCTTCCCACGACCTGGACCCCGAACGCCTTCAGCAAAGGGTGCGGTGCCTCGAGACGCGATGCCGCGTCGTGGTTTCCCGCCACGACCACCACGCCCATGTCAGGCCTGAGCCGGTGCAGAGTGGCCAGCATGTCGTAGAACAGGCTCTGCGACGTTCCGGACGGGTTCTGGCCGTCGTACACGTCACCGGCGACCACCAGCAGGTCCACCTCTCGCTCGACCGCGATCCTGACGACGCCGTCGAGCACGGCACGGTGTTCTCGGTCGCGGGCGTAGCCCCGCAACGTCTGCCCGATGTGCCAGTCGCCGGTGTGAAGGATTCGAAGCACGCGCTCGTTCCTGTTCTGTTCGGAGGCCGACCTTTATGGGGTCGCTGTCCAGCACTGAACAGGGGGCTAGCCAGAATGCGGTCTTAAGTTGAGCCGCCATGGTTAAAGCGGTGAGGAGGCGGCGAGCTGCTGCAGGAACAGGATGGTCGCTCTTTGGTTGTACAATGAACAATCAGCAGGACCGAATGGGAGCATCCGAGGTGGATTTCTCGAAGCTGGGCACGACCAAGAAGGCCTCTCCCCTTGTCGATCCGATTGCGATTTTCGCGTCGCTTCCAAGTTTGGCCGGCACACCGAATGACCTGTGGCGCGGTCAGGACCGAGCACTCTCGGAGTGGCACGCCGAACGCAAGAAGCAGGATGTGCTCGTCTCGCTCAACACGGGTGCAGGTAAGACGATCGTCGGGCTCCTCATTGCGCAAAGCCTCGTCGGCGAGGGCTTGAGCAACGTCGTCTATGTCTGCTCGACAATCGACCTTGTCATGCAGACGTCGCAAGAAGCCAAACGGATCGGCATCGACCATACCACGCGAGTGGGTCGGCGATTCTCGGACGACCTGTTCGAGACGGGAAAGGCCTTCTGCATCACCACCTATGCGGCGCTATTCAATGGTCACAGTGCTCTTCGCAGGAGGCACTTCCCTGGCGCGGTCGTATTCGATGATGCCCATGTCGCTGAAAGCCTCTTACGTGACGCTCTGACACTGAGGATCGACGTCCAGGAGCACGGCCCTCTGTTCGAGGAGATCGCCGCACTGTTCGAGCCTCATTTTCGAAAGATTGGCGCGTCCGGGCAGTTCAGGGATGCGCGGGATATGTCACGGCGTTCCACGGCCTTTGTGGCGCCTGGTGGCCTCTTCGACAGGAGGGAACAGCTTGTCCAGATCCTCCTCGCACACGGTGTGAAGGATCATGACACCCTCGGGTACCCGTTCGCGTGGCTGGAGGACCACGTGACCGCCTGTACGGCGTTGTTCACCCGTGGGGTGTTCGAACTGAGCCCTCCCTTTCTGCCATCATTGGCTCTGGACATCTTCCAGCAGGACGTCCGTCGCGTCTACATGTCGGCAACGCTTCAGAGTCAGGCCGACTTCGTTCGCGCCTTCGGCAGGTTGCCGGACGTTACGATCTCTCCCTTGAACGATGCGGGCAACGGGGAACGGCTGGTCGTTGCTGCAGGCAAGATCCCTGGAGGCTTCGGCGTTGGTTTCACGAAATGCCTGATCTCGACGAGAAAGGCCGTCGTCGCAGTACCGGACTACGAGCGTGCGAAGGAGTGGTCCGGACTTGCCACGCCACCGTCGCGGGACTCCTTCTCTCACGAGTTGAACACGTTCAGAGCAGCGGAGGCAGGAGCCTTCGTGCTCGTGTCGCGCGTGGACGGCATCGACCTTCCAAATGACACCTGCCGTATCATGGTCATCCAGGGCCTTCCGGCAGGCGCCTCACTGCTCGAACGCTACCAGGCGGAATACCTGCGCATGCACAACGTCCAGGCGGTGCGGATTGCCAATCGTCTGGCGCAGCTCTTCGGACGGATCAACAGGGGGCGAAACGACTACGGTGCGTTCCTCCTCGAGGGCGACGACCTTGCCAAATGGATGGGGAACGATCGGAACCTGGCCCTGCTTCCACCTCTGCTACAGAAGCAGATCCTGATGGGCCGCGAAGTGCAGACCGAGTTCGACATAACTCACGGACCCGAGGCGGTCGAACTGGTGGACAAGGTCCTCGCGCGTGACCGTGGGTGGCTAGACTACTACCAGCGAGAGGTGAAGCTTGCAGAACTCGATGCAGCGCAACTTGCAAGGCATCAGACCGCTGAGCCCGCCCTGGTCGCTGCTGCGGAGAGTGAGGCCAAGTACGCCGCGGCGATGTGGATCGATGATGTCACGACAGCACGCCTCGAACTCGAGAAGACGATCGACGTCACGGCCCGACACGACACTCCTCTTGGGGGCTGGCACTCCGTCTGGCTCGGTGCGGCCTACGAGCGTGAAGGAGATGCGGAGGCGGCGTCCGCAGCCTATGAACGGGCCAGACAACGCTTGGGGAACGGCATCACGCTTCCCCGCTTCAGAGGTCGCGCAAGCACCACGTCGCCGGTGCTCAATCTGAACGCCTTTGGGCGCTCCCTCCAGGTGCTGCTCTGTCATGGGGACGGCCACAGGATCGAAGCCGACGTGAGACGGCTGAGCAGGGCACTTGGCGCGATCGAGGCCCCGAAGGCAGATGACGCAGAAGCAGCCGTCCGCGTACTCGGGGAGGCGTTGGGGTTCAACTCCACACGTCCGGACAACGACGAGGGAATCGGCCCGGACGTACTCTGGCGGGATGATCTCGCGAAGCAGTACCTTGGTCTCGAATTGAAGACCGAGAAGACGGAGCCGGTCAGGTATCACAAGAAGGATATCGGCCAAGGCCACAACCATGTGACCTGGATGACCGATACCTATCCTGACCACGGCTCTGTGGGCATGCTTTTCGTGGGGCCTGACGGGCGCATCGGCGACCGCGCCAGCCCTTCTTCGGACATGGCCCTCTGCACCGTGTCTGCCATGGCAGGTCTCCGGAACGCCCTGCTCGCGTTGATCGACGATCTGCGCAGCCAGACCCCGATCGAGAGACTGACCAAGGTTCACCAGGAAACCGCCGACAGCCGTTGGTCGCTTCAACAGATCGCGAAGCGCTTGCGGATCACGGAGTTCGTCGCACGCTGACGGGTCGGCAGAGCCCGCCGCGCCACGGCCTCCCCTCGCACAGCCTTCACTCGGTTGGTCGTACAGCGGACGGTTCGCCAGTCAGGTCGTCACGTGCCCAAACTAGAATCGGTTGAAGACGCGTTCGAGGTCAGCTGAGGTGATGGTTAAGAAACTAAAAGACGAGTCAAGTCAGATACTAAGATCTGTCAGCAATCCCGAACATAGGTCATTCCGGTTCTTCGGCGCGCCGGAATCGTGAGAGAGGCATTGAACAAGATCCCGATGTTCCGTATTTGTTCGTTCATGACGACCTTGCCCGCCCACCTCCTGTGCCAGTCCGAACGTGAACCGCTCACGTCTCGGCTCGGCTGCGTGCGTCTCCCCGCGTAGCCCATCAGGCTCGCTGCTGGGAGGCACGCCAATGGTGGTCCCCCATGTCGTCACTTCCCCAACATCGCACCTTCGTCTCTGCAAAGACGACTGCGCCCGTTCCAGTGGCAAGTCGGGTGGCGCAACTCGCGCTGATTCAGGCGACTCTGGATCCCGACGTCATTCGGATCGATCCGCCGATCGGAAATGACGGGCTGACGCCATCGCCGATCGTCGCCGTGCTCACCGGACATGACGGGCCCTCCGCCCTACTGATCGGCGACGCGCCTGCACGCCTGCCGAGCAACCATCGTGATCTCCGCGCGACGATCGTCGATCGCGCAGCCCTGCTCGCCGAGCCGATCGCGACCGACCTGCGCATGATCTGGTCATGTGCAACGCGATGGTACGCGCCTGGCGATCAGGTCCGCATCCTGCAGTTCCTGTCCGACAACGGCCAAGCGTCGCTGATCGAGGCCGCTCAGTCCGCGACGGCGTCAGTCGATGGTGTCGCGACGGTGCTCGCGCTCGCCTGCCGAGGCCTCGTCGAACTGGACCTTTCGGAGGGGCCGCTCGGGCCCGAAACGCGAGTTCGTCGGCACCACTCCGACGCTCGCTGACCCACACGCACGTCCTGCAATCCATTTTGAAACGAGGTCGAACCGCTTGGCGGTCGCCTCGTCGCGAGTCCACTATGATCGATCCCGCAACGAATATGCCGCTCTTCCTGTCTTCCGTCCCGAACGATCAGCCCCTCGCTGACGATCTCGACCAGGATGGGCTCACTCCTGACGACGTGCAGCTCCTGGTTCCGTCTCGACCGTCGTCCGCGGCCGCTCTGACTGCAGCTGTCCTGCACGCCTGCACGACGCCGGCCCAACGCAGGAGAATCTGGGGCTCGAAGTCTACCGCCCTGGTCATCCGCGTGCCTTCGGCTGCGTGGGTCACCCCTGTTATGGATCTCCTGCGGGCACGCTGCTCATGGGATCCGATCGTCGACGGGACGTCACCTCCGACGCGGCGGTCGGCGGACCTCGCACACATGGCCTCGTCGGCCTTGTCGCGGGGAGGCAGGGTCCTCGGGGTTTCCCAAGATCCTGACCGCTATCTGCCAGCCGCGCTGGTCGCCGCCGCGGACATTCGTCTCGACATTGGACAGCCGACCAACGACGTCATCGCGAGGACCATCGCCGCGGTCTGCAAGGGGCGCCCGCCGCGTTCTATGCCGACCGACGTCGCGGCCGGTCTGGACTACTCGGACATCGTCGGTGCGTTGCGTCGAGGATCGACGCCCGCCCAGTGTGTCGCGAGGCTCGTGGCGGCTGCTGACGCTCGCACCCTGCGTGATCCTGCAGTCGCCGACGCGCCGTCCCTCGACGACCTCCACGGTTACGGGCCAGCCATGGACTGGTGCAAGGACGTGCTCGACGACTTGAACACGTGGAAGCTCGGTCAGGCTCCGTTCCCGTCCGCGTCCAGGGTCGTCCTCGCTGGTCCGCCCGGCACTGGGAAGACAACTCTGGCGCGTGCGCTCGCGAAATCCGGAGGACTACCCTTGATTGCGACATCGGTTGCACAATGGTTCGCAGACGGGCCCGGTCACCTCGACTCTGTCATCAAGGCAATCAATTCGGTCTGGGATCAGGCCAGGGCCGCCGCGCCCTGCGTGGTGCTCCTGGACGAGCTGGATGCCCTCCCGAATCGGGCGACCTTGTCCGCGAAAGGCCGAGACTGGTGGTTGCCCGTCATCACGCACGTTCTGCTCACGCTCGACAGCGCGGTTTCCAACTTGAACAAGGACTTCATCATCGTAGCGGCGACGAACCATGTCGAGCATGTCGATGCGGCGTTACTGCGACCTGGTCGCCTCGATCAAGTGATCTACGTGCTGCCGCCGGATGACCCTGCGGTGCGCGTGGCCATGATGCGAACCCACCTGGGATCGGATCTCGTAGATGCGGATCTGAGCCTCGTTGGCGTCGCGACGGACGGAGCGACCGGTGCCGACCTCATGGGCATCGTCAAGGCGGCCCGTCGACGAGCCCGCGTCGCCAGACGTAATCTGACGGTCACCGACCTGGTTGCGGTTGCACTGCCGCAGTCGACGCTCCCCGACGCCTTGGATCGTCGCTGTGCCATCCACGAGGCTGGGCATGCGGTCGTCGCATCAATGCTGGACTTCCCAGTCGACACCCTCTCGTTGATCCAAAGCGGGACGAGCGGCGGGTTCATGCGATTCGATCGCCACGACCATGGTCTGCATGATCGCGACTACGGAGAGCTGTTGGTCCAGGTGCTCCTCGCGGGAATGGCCGCCGAGGACGTCGTGCTCGGAAGTCGGTCCACGGCGGCCGGTGGTACTGATGCGTCCGACCTGGGCCGCGCCACTGGCCTGCTGGCCACGCTGAGGTATTCGCACGGCCTGGGTGACCGACTGATCCATCTGGGAGACGCGGAGGCAGTCCAGCGACGAATGCAACTGGATCCGCGCATGATGGTCGAGGTCGAGGCAGACCTGCAGCGGCTCTACACCGCCGCGACGACGATCGTGAGGGAGCAGGTCGCTGAGATCCTCGCTCTCGCAACTCGTCTGCAGGCGAGCCGGGTGATGTCGGGCGACGCGGTCAGAGACCTTCTGCTGCGGGTATCGCGAGGACCGCCGCAGCCACACTGAGAAGTCTCGGGAAGGATCGGAGACCGTGACCTCGCGGTCTTCGATCTTCCCGGATCGAGCATGCCCGCCGAGGCCTGCAGTCAGCGGGGCCGAGAAGTCACGCCTACACGCCGACAACCGCAATCACTCCCGCAAACGTGCGCGCTGTCGCGGCACGCTGCGAACCTGTCCAATTGAGGAGAACCGCCATGAGCAAGCATTTGCAAGGACGACTGAGGACGACCTCCTCGATTCGTCGGTGCTGCACCGTCACGAGAGGACAGGTGCAAGTCCTCGACCTCCTCTATGGGTCCGATGACCTCACGGAGTGGAACGACCTGTACGGAGACGACCTGTCCGTGACGGCGTTCCTCACGCCCGACGACCTGACCCATGTCGGCGTGGAGCATCCCGCTTACGGCAACGTGATCGAGGTCCCGTGCCTGGACCACGCCTACGCGCGACGGCTGCCGATCCTGGCGCACCTCGACTGGCTGGCACGCACGTCGCCATCCACGGTGATCAGGGTTCGGGACGACCTGATCGACGGATTCGACGACAGGCGGCGTCGCATCGCGGAGTGACGTGGCGAACGTCGGTCCACGCCCGACCGGTAATAGTCTCGCAGATCTCCCATACATCGGGGCTTCCGCGAGCCTCGTAGTTTGACTCACTTTGAATTTAATTGACTCTAAGTGGTCGCGCAATGGATTCACCGTTGTTGTAACAGGGCGAATCTATACTCTCGATGTCGCCGGTTTTAACCATTTATCAGGATCCCCGTGTCATATAGGTATCCGTGGCGCCCCACGTCGACCTCGGCATTCCGGGAGATGTGGGCAGCGCGACAGCCACTGGAGCCCCTTCACCCGGCTCCCGTAGGCACTGCCCGGCACAGGCCGGCAGAAAGGAGGTCGTCATGTACAACCGCTTGATACATTCGCCTGTCGTCGACCTCCTCGCCTCCACGCGAGAACGGTCCACCGAACGGAACTGAGACTCCTTGCGCGGAGCTTCTCCGCGCTTGGCCTCTGCCGCTGGTCTGAGGACGAATCTGAGTCATCGACGCCACCGATCCGTTCGGTTGCGCGTCGGGCCTCGTCTCGCCCATGACCCTCGGGCCGTTCGTGGCATCCCTCCCCATCTGACGTCCTGAGCACCTGATCCCTCGCGGCTGGCCGCGTGGTCACGGGCTGGTCGGGTCACGATCGCCGCGCGGGTACGCGGCGGAGCGCGAGGGCGTCGTCCTCGTCTCCGCGAACGTGCGCGCCGTCGACCGTGATGTCAGAGGTCCGGCTTCTGGTCAGCGAGGGCTTCGGCTCATCGCCCCAGGGTGACGTCGGGGTGGGGTCGCACCGATGGTGACCTGACCGACGCGAGCCTCGGCCCGCGCGCACGAACCGACGATCGCAACGCTCGCGCCGGGGCACGGCCTCTGCGCGCACGAGGACGGCTGCCCACTCCAGGGCGGTCGGTCACACCGACGTCCGGCCATCCGCCGGCGGCCCTATCGCGCCTGATCTGGAGGCTGGAATGAACGACGATCCGAACCTGGTCTACAGGACCCTGGACACCTCCACGGTGCTGCGGCACCGCGCGACGATGGTGGTCACGCCGCAGGGCGGGGCGATACGCACCCTCATCAAGGGTGCCGCACGGCACCCCACCGGACGGTACGTGTCGGCGAAGGCCGGCCGCGCGCAACCGTGGAAGTCGCTGGACGAACTGGCACGGATCATCGTCTGTGAGGTCGACCCGTCCGTGCGCACCTATCAGGTGCAGCCGCACCGCATCGACTTTCACCTGCCCCGCCGCGTCGTGCACTTCTTTGCGGACCTTCGCATCGACCGGTGGGATGGCGCGGTCGACATCGAACTCTCACCTGCCGGCAAGGACGTCAGCAAGGGCGAGGTCATCGACTGGGCGAGGGTCGTCTACGACGCTCTCGGCTGGAGGCTCCGGCTGCGGACGGCGGAGGACCGCAGCCGGTCCTCCGTCATCGAGGCCAACTGCAAGCTCATCGAGGGCGATCGGTTCGCCGTCGTGCCGCCGAGCGCGCTGCTTCTTGCCCGCAGGATTGTCGAAGGCGCTGGAGGTCAGGTGCCCTACGGCGAACTGATCGCGGCCATCGGTGAGAGCGTGGGCGGCAAGCCCCGCGGCCGTGCCGTGGTGCACGCGATGATCGTCCACGGTCAACTGGATCTCGACCTCGCCACACCAATCCGCCCACGGACTCCGGTCCGGCTCAAGCGCAGCAGAGTGGAGACATCGCCATGAACGTCCGGCTCGCCTTCAGGCCCAACATGCGCATCACCGTGCCGGACGGCGCCTTCCGCTTCAAGGAGTCGCTCGCCAACGGCTACGTCTTCACGTCGGAGGAGGATGGGAACAGCAGGTTCTTTCCCCGGACCGAGATCGAGGATCTGTATGCGGCCGGGAAGCTGCTGAGGCATGGCACCAAGCCGTTGAACGCCCATGACACGGCCGGGAGATTGGCGCCGGATCGGGTGCTCACCCCGCACGAGGCCGCACGGGCGTTCTACTGCCGCGAGTGGGACAAGGACCCGTGCTCGCGCAGTGTCAGGGTGATGGAAAGCTTCATCAGGGACCTCTCGCCCAAGGCGAAGCGAGACGGGGTCACGCACGTCCCAAGCGCCATCGCGGTGATCCGGGCGCTTCGCGAACGGGGCGAGATGGGGCGTCGCCCGACCGAGGTGATGCAGACGCGCACTGGCAAGGTGCCGCGTGCCTCGAAACTGGATGCGTTCATCAACGACGCCTTGGACAGCGTCGTCGCCTGGTATTGGGCCGAGAGGGGCCGAGAGGTCCAGGAGGCGCATGCTCGCCTGTTCCACATGGTCAAGGTTCGTGACTTCTGCTTCCGGGCGTTGAAGATCACGGGCTGGGAAGCAGCGACGGTGCCGAGCGCCGAGACGACCCGCACGCGCATCCGGGAGGCCGAGTGCCGGCAGTTCTACGCCGCCAAGTTCGGCGAGCGGGCCGCGAAGCTGCGCTTCAAGGGTAGCGTTCCGACGCTCGAGGCGGACCACGCGCTGGACATGATCGTCATCGACGCCACCATCGTCGATGGCTTCTGCGTCATGCGCGAGGCGACAGGGACGCCCCTGGGGAGGCCGACGCTCTACACCGCCGTGGACGTGCGCTCGCGCATGATCGTGGCGTGGTTCCTCTGCTTCGAGCCGCCATCCCTCTACGGGGTGATGGCCCTGATGAAGCGCATCGTCATGCCCAACGCCTCCGGCATCTGGGGCGTCCGAAGACGGTGGTCGTCGACAACGGGTGGGAGAACGTCTCGCCGTCCTTTCAGGAGGCGTGCGAAAGCGCGGGCATCAACCTGCACTGGGCTCCCATACGCACGCCCGAGTACAAGGCCATTGTCGAGCGCAACTTCAGGACGTTGAACAGGGCGGTCTTTCACAAGCTCCTCGGCGGTTCCGTCCCGCTACCACCCCACGCGATGCGGTTGCTTGGGCTGGATCCGCAGAATGACAAGTGCATTACCTTGGAGGATCTAGAAGAGCAACTCGCCTACGTCTGTAGGGAGAGGCTGGCCAAGAAGAGGCACACGGGCATCGGCGAGGTGCCACAGGTCGTCTGGAACAAGGACCTGGAGGACCGTGGTCGTGAGGTCGTGGATGACCTCCCGAGCTTGCTCGCCCACTTCGGGCAGGTCGAGACGCTCACGCTGACGCGGTCCGGCGTGGTCACGAGGGACGGGTTGCGGTTTTCCGGAGTCCAGGCCGTCTCGCGATTGCTCGACGACCTCGCGAAGGAGATGCCGATGCGTGACCGCCGCGAGGGGTCCGCCACGGCGAAGGTCAAGGTGGTCGTATACCCGGACGACATCACGCAGGCGAGCGTCTGGAATCACCACCGCCGCGAGTACGTGGTCCTCGAGAACGCGCACCCGCGCTTTGCGAAGGAGTGCGCCAGCAGGTGGGAGTACCGGCTCGTCAAGGGCATCGTCAGTGACGAGACGAAGGAGTTCGACACCGAGGAGGCGCGGCTGCGGAGGCTCTTCCATGCCCGACGCCTGATCGAGAGCGCTTCGACGGCCCTTCGGGCCAGGGCGGTCAAGCGCCATCGGGCGCTCCTCGCCAGTCAGAAGGCGAAGCCCGAGGGCGACCTCGTCATGCAGGGCTACGCCCAGGCGAGCCCGGAAGGTTGTGATTCCGTCGTCAAGGTACCGACCGTCATCGCGTCCGTGATCGCCACGGACGACGGCCATGCGGTCAAGGGACATCGGCGGGGTGGCGCGGCGGCGACGAAGAAGGCTCGGGCGTCCAGATTGCGAAACCGAGATGAGAAGGCGCGAGATGAGGAAGTGCTGGACCACGAGGGGACGAACTCCCGACCTGACGGTAGCACAAAAGCAACCGTCAGCAGAGATTCGCTTGGTAAGCCTCGCTCGAGGAGCCGGTCTGGAAAGGCAGGCAAGTCGACATCGCGAAGAGACGCCCCGAACGATTCGGGACGCGACGACATCGATCCATACGGCGATCTCGCATGGATGACGGACGAGAACGAGAGAGAGGAGGGTCAGCCTTGAGCCAGCAGTCCGCAACGATGGCGCGTCGCCCCGCAACGGACATGTCCGTCGTGGAGCGGCGGGTGCGCGCCGAGGTCGAGTTCAAGGCCCTTCGCATTCCGTTGCCCCATGTCAGGAGCATCCAGGCGGAGCTTGAGGTACTCCGCCGGGTCGGTCGCGAGAGCAAGGGGCAATCACAGAAGATCCAGGCCATCATCGGCCCTTCCCACTCCGGCAAGACGACGGTCATCAAGGATTGGTGCGAGATCATCGGTAGGCAGGCGTACGACTCGCACCGCCGGCATCCCATCCTCTACGTGAATTTGACGGAGCATGCCACGGTCAAGTCCATGGCAGGCGACATCGCGCTGGCGCTTGGAGCCGACGCCCTGCCGCTGGAGACCGTTCAGGACGTTCAGAGGTCGAAGCCGCGTCGGCACATATCCGGCGCGGGCACGATCCGCGATAGTACGGGCATCATGATGCACCTTGCCGCCCGTGCCATGCAGAACGCTGGCGTCGAGCTGCTGATCATCGATGAGCTTCACCATCTCATTCGTGGAGAAGGCGCGACGCGCACCCGGTGGGACGTCACCGAGGCATTGAAGTGGCTGGCCGACCAGGGGGTCTGCCCCGTGGTCTGCATCGGCATCAGGAAGATCCAGTCCGTCGTCGACGCGACGACCAACTCGCAGATGGCGAACAGACAGACGATGCCGGTCTACATCGAACCGGTGGACATGAGGCGTAAGGACCAGGCGCAGACCTTCGTCAGGTACTGCACCGCGTTGGACGTCCTCATGGTCAAGCAGGGCATCCTGGCCGAGAGATCCGGGCTGGCCAGCAAGCAGACCGTCGAGTGTCTCTACGACGTGTCGAAAGGCATCCTGGGGAGGGTGTCCAGGCTGGTCGAAGTCGCCACTCAGCTCGCCATCGGTCGGGAGCACCACTCCCTGCACGACGACGACCTGTCGGATGCGACCGATCGGTACGCGATCAGGCTGAACCTGACGAAGCACAATCCCTGGGTGGATGGACCCAGGGATTTCGAGGTCATCTGGAACGAAGCGAAGAGGCAGGACTGAGATGAGAACGGTCGAGCAACGCTCTCTTTCGCCCATGGCCGGACGCTTCGCGTTCTCCGAGCCACCGATCCCGGGTGAGTCCCTGTTGGGGTTCATCGCGCGGAACGCGGACATCCACGGCGTCGACAAGGTCGGGTCTGCCCTGATGCCGGCCGGGCTCGAGAACCCGAAGACCGAGGCGTTCGCCACCGCCTACGAGGAGCAGGTGGACGTCGTTGCGGCCCTGTTCATGACCACGCCGGAGGAGGTCCGCTCACGCATGTACCTACCCTGGGTCGGTGGTGACGGCGTCGAGGTCGACTTTCACGGCACGCGTGTCAGGCCCAAGTACCTCCGCTGGGCCCATCGACGGTTCTCGCCGACCTCGCTCCGCGTCTCCGGGCACCATCGGGCACTGTGGGACCTGAACGTCCTCTCGTTCTGTCCGGAGTCCAAGGAAGTCCTCGTCGCCGAATGCCCGGAGTGCAAGAAGAGCCTCGGATGGCGCTACACCTTGGGCGTGACCAAGTGCGAGTGGTGCGAGGCGGACCTGACCAAGGTCAGCGGCGTGCCTGTCCGATGCGACGACATGGATGCGCTCGACTTCGTCTGCGACCTCGTCAACCCGGACCCGGTCAGACGGACGGCGGCGCTCCGGCGCGTGCCCTCGCGCCTGTCCGCACTGGATGCGGGCGGGCTCTTCGAATTCGTGATCAATCTGGTCTGCATGATGGTGACGAAGCCGGAAGCTGCCACGATGGTGCGGATTCAGTTCAAGCAGGACACGGGCGTCGTCACGCCGGAGAGCTTGGCCAAGGCAGGTCGTGTCATCCTGGGTTGGCCGGAGACGATGCATGCGCTCACTGCCGAGGTACGTTCGAAGGCACATCTTCGACCTGGCAGTTGGGGCACCAGTAGAGAGCTGAGGCCAGTGCTCTGGCTCACCAAGGTCGAATCGATCCCTCTCGTCGCCAGAGAGGCGGTGTCGGAGATCATCGACGCGAGTATCAGCGGAGCTGGAAACGTTGCGCAACGGGTCTTCAACCTCTCGGACGAGTATCTGACGAAGTACGAGGTGTACAACCAGTTCGGCTTCAAGAGCGGAACGCTCGACCAGTTGTGTGATCTCGATCTCCTCCGACACGTTCGTCGACACACCGCGGGAAAGCCCACCATCCTGATCCGACGTGAGGATGTCGCCGACCTGAGGGCGGAGATGGGCGACGCGACACATCGCCCGCACGTGGCGGACATGCTCGGTGTGGACTTCCTGGCGGTGGAGCGCTTGGCGGAAGCCGGCCTGCTGAGCAAGACGGGACCCGCCACGGCCGCCATGACGCACGGCGGCGATCCGTACCGTACGTCGTCGCTCGCTGAACTCAGGGGCAAGCTCCTGGCCTTGGCGCAAGGGCCTGTCCGGTCAGACACCTGGATGACCCTGTCGGACGTCGCTGCCAGCAGCGTCGCCCCGGTGGTGCCTTGGACAGGTCTGATCGAGGCTGTCCTGTCACGCCGGGTCAACGTCATGCTGGTGTCCAACGATCCCGATCTGCCCTTGATGCGCAGACTGGGCGTCGGTTCGGAGGGCCTCGATCTCGTTGCGGGTCTGCCCTACGAGAAATTGCCGGAGAGCGATGGACGTCTCATCACTACGTTCGAGGCTGGGGCGATCCTCGAAGTCATGGCCGCCAGCGTGTCCGCGGTGACGAAAGGCAAGAGCCTGACCAGGATCGGTTCCGGTTACCATGCGCTGATGGTCGACGAGGTGCTGAGCTTCCGTTCACGGAGCATCAGCGCCAGGGAGGTGGCACGGAGAACCGGCAACCAGGCAGGGCGGGTTTCGGCACGCCTGGGAAGCCTCGGTGTTCCACTGACGTTCGCGAGCGCCGGTAGAAAGGTCCTGTTCTGGGACCGAGCGGCTGCCGAGGGTGCCTTCGACCACTTGCGGGATCGGTGAGGAGAAGAGTGACTGCCGGTCATGCACCAGACGACTGCCAGGCGTCTGGTGCATGGATCCTCGGATCATGCAGCGGCCACCTCATTCGCTCACGCGAAATGCGCCTTGAGGTCGTTCACGTGAGTAAGGGGGATAACCCGTTGGTGCTGCAGCATGCCGACGATGATGCCCGGATGAAGTCCCACTTCTTCCTCGAAAATTGTCGCCTCGAGTGTCCGATCGGCAGCAACTTACGCCACGTCTGGTGACGGTCACCTCGGACTTGACTCGGGGGCCTCACCGATCATCGACGATCACGCCACGGGATATGACGACGCTCTCCTCTGCGCCATCCGTGGCGTGAGTAGCAACCCATGCACGCGGTACCCAGACGATCCTCCCTCCGGCAAAGACTACGCTGATGATGCTGCGTGCTCTGGTCTGAGGATCGTGCAGGATCTCACCTACGGCGCGCAGGTCCATGCGACTCAGGGCTCCCGACGAACTTCGGGGATGGGTGTGCCAATCTCCTAGAAACGCAAGATCGCCTCCATGGGCCTCGTGCAGGCGTCTCATCTCCGCCCACTGCCAATCCGCATCAGGAGCGAAGCTGGCTCGCCTGTGATCGGCGTTTGCACCTGGCCCGATCATATGCTCCACGACGAACTCTCCCCTCGGACCATGCCGCCCCATGAAGGCGCCTCCAGTCTCCAGAGGGAAAAGTGCTCGCGCCTCCGCTTCGCACGCCCGGATGATCCGACGTGGGAGAACGATGGTCAGAGACGACGACAATCACATCCCTGGTCGGCCTCGAAGCCGTCGAGCCTCCATTGAGGGAGCCGGATGCCTTCGACTTCGTGGTACCGAAGTGTTGCGACGACCGATGCACGAGGCATAGTCATCGCGCTGACCGTCATGCGCACGGCCTGCAGCGTGAGTTCCTCGAGGTCATAACTGGCACCGTTGAAGGTGTGATCGGAACAACCCGGGGGCTGCAGCATCGGTTCGGCGACGTCGTCACCGAAGGGCGGCACGGCACCTGCGCCCTGGGCGTGCTCGAGACACCGCGGACATCCGCCAGTCGGCGGCATGACCGCGACTGTTCCACCGACGACGCCACTGGGGTTGGCCGTTGCCATAACCGAGACTAAAGACAACGACCTTTTGCGGCACTGAGCGGCTACCCACGAGGTGACGCCGTGCGACGCAGAGGCGTCAATGACCAACGCTGCTTCCGCGCAAGCCGCTTCCATAACGGTCAAGTCCGTGATGCTGCCGCCAAGCAGATGCTTGTGGACCACCAACGTACAGGAGGGATGATGCTGAGCCAGGTACGCCTTCAGGGCGTCTGCCTTGTGCAATCCCCAAGCCGGAGCACCCAAGGGCCACCGGACCGAGTTGCCAGGCTCGACGGTGTCGCCCTCGATGACCTGGATCGTCGAACACCCATTCCGAGCCAGCTCCAAGATCAGGGGTGCGCCAAGCGATCCTGCCCCGACGACCGCGACGGTCTTCCCCTCGAGCTTCTTGGCCTGCGGGTTTCTAAGTCTCAGGTCATTGGGACCAGCACGCAGGGTCTGCATGTACCAGAGCCGGGATCCCTTCCTGTCCAGCCAGTCCTTCCCCACCACATAAAGGAACAGCCACCCCACCCCAATCTCGCCATAGGCGACCTCCATCGGTTAGGAGAGCGCGATCATCCTGCCGAATATATAGCCGTCAAACTTCTGTCTTACGCAGTCACGAAGGTTCGGGTGATCCCCGATCAGCTTCGAGATCTGCAGGTTCGAAGTCGCTCCGGGGACGAGCGTATCAGCTAGATGCACCCAAGGTATGGAGATCGCCTTGCCCAACCCTGCCAGGGGTGGCGTCATCGAGCCCTCGAAGGTCTCGTCCAACAATTTAGCCTTGACGACACAGGCGCGCAGCCGTGACGACGGCTTTCCTTCCCGGAAATCGATCAGCAGGTCGAGGGTGCCCGGACCAGGATGTGCTGGCCTCCAATCGGAGTCGACAATACAGAAGCTGTCCCCTTCGCCAATGGCGAGGCCGTTCCACCAGACCTCGACGGGATCACCCTGCGGCACGTGATCCTCACCGTTGTTGAGGGCGGCGCCGAGCTGCTCGACCAGCAGCTTCGCCAAGGTCCAATCGGAGTTCCACTGTCGAGTGTCGCGTCCGAGGAGACAGATCTCGCTCGTGGTCGGGCTGATATGCTTGCGAGACACCTCTGCGTCTGCACCCAGTAAAAGCACGACCGGGCGGAGATGCGGATAGCTGTCCGGATAGGCGACGCTCAACCGGAGCATTCTACCCCGGTCGGGCCATTCGAGGTCGAGGACCAACCTCCCTTGGGCAAGTTGGTCGGCGTTGACTTTGTGACAGGCTCCCCCTCGCTCAGCGAGTCGCAGATCCTGCAACTCGCGTTCGAAACGACCGGGGTAATCCCGCTCCCAGAGCGGAACAGCTGCGGTCGGCGAGTCCGCCGACAACCGTCAGCCCACCCGCGGACGGGGCGGCTGAGGAGGCGGGGTCGGACCGGGGGCCGGCTCGTCACGCGCCTGCGCGAGGGCGTCGGCGATGACCTGCTCGTCACGTACGACCTTGGCGTGATCGGCGGCCTTCTTCTGAGCAGTCGCCGCGATTTCACCGTCGATGCGCTGCCGCTCTGCGACTAGAGCGACCTCGCTCACCTCGTCGGCGATCTCGTCAGCGCGATCATGCTGCAGGCTGACCGCCGCGTCCTCGATGGTCTTGCCAGCCTGCTCGACCCGATCGGACGGGAGGCCGTTGTTCTGATTTTCTACGCTCATTTGTTCACCTCATCACCATGGAGCAAAAGCATAGACTCAGCTTCCCGACCGAGTCAACGTCACGACCAAACAATTTCAATGTCAATTCAGCAAACATGTTGGCATTACAAACATGTTTGCTGCATTGACACAGAAGTTGAATGCAGTACGCTGATCAGCAGGGAGACTGATTTGCGATGGCCGATCCGATGTACGCGCTCATAGGGAGCCTCATACGCAGGCACCGTGACCAGGTCGGTATGACCCAGGCCCAGCTGGCCGTTCAGGTTGGGCTATCCAGAACCTCGATCACCAACATCGAACGTGGGCGTCAGCCCTTACTCGTCCATCAGTTATGCCAGATCACGGAGAGGCTTGGAGTGGGCATGAAGGATTTCATTGGAGACGTACTCGCGGATCGGGTCTCCGCGGCGACCGATCATCCTCCTGAATTCCTAGCCTTGCTCGGCAAACTCGACACCACGTCAGAGGCCAAGTGACCATGGCTCCACTTCGCGCCCGTTACGGAAAAATCGAGAAGCTCACCGAGAGCATCTTAACAAGATTTGCGACTACGTCACCTTCAGTCAACGTTCGCTCTATGATGGAAGAGCATAACATCATCATCAAATCCGGCGATCTCGGAAATATCTCGGGATTGATCGCTCGTCGCGACAGTGAATGTATAGTTGGAATTAATAGCAAGCAAGCGCATGTGCGACAAAGGTTCACGATGGCCCATGAGTTTGGGCATTATTGTCTCCATTCAGGACTAACATCGCATTCGGACTCAGATTTCAGGATCAAGTACCGCGACGACATATCGGCAGAGGCGACTGACGTGGAGGAGATAGAAGCCAACTTCTTTGCTGCCTGCCTTCTAATGCCAAAGAACTTCTTGGACGGACTAAATGCGTTCGACTCCCTAGATGACGATGACGAAGTAAAGTCGTTGGCCAAAATTTTCGACGTCAGTCAGCACGCAATGAGTTTGCGTCTCGCAAACGTATATGCACGCCATAGGCCATACTAGAGGCTCCCTGCCGAAAAGCACCCTTGATCGTCATGTCCGCAAGGCGAGGCCCCGTGATACATTCGCGACCTCACTCGCTGTCTTATCTCTCAAGGAGAGACACTTGCCGGCAGCTTGATCAAGGCACTATCTCGGCGATGGATGGGGCTGATCAGGTCCTGGTTCTTCTTCTTCTTTAGGATCCTCTTCCTCCGTCTCGTCATTCTCGATCAGGGCAAGGTCGAACGCTCGCAATATAGGTGCGAACTTGGAAGCGAGGTCAATCCTTTGATCGCTTGAGGATCTGCCCGAGACCATGCCGACGGCTTACCGGAGTACCGCTCCTGACGATCATCGGTCCAGTCGGCACGCGCTTGCGGTCGAGCACGGGACGCGCCTACGATCCTGCCACGTAGGTCCGGCGCGGCACTTTCTTCATGGACCGGTAGGGTTTCCGACAGCCACGAAGGACCCTACCAGACATGTCGCCCACACCTGCCAACGGACGAGACGAGCGTCGTACCACCCTCAGCCTGGAGGTACTGCGCTCGACTCACCCGTTCCGCCTCGTCATGAGGAAGGGCGAGGTCGTCGGCTTCTGGTACACGGATTTCACGCGCCCTGGCAAAGCCTCCCGTGACGACGCGCCCGGCTCGCGCCTGCGCACGAACTACCGAGGTCTCCTGAAGACCGCGGATAACAGGGTCGTGGGCCTCAACGGCAACATCGTCCTGACCCCGGACATCGCAGATACCATGCACCGCATGCTGGCGGAGGCAGCCGTCGAGACCCTCGCCTACGCGGCAGACCGGGCGACGGCCGACTTCGTTGACGGGCTGCAAGAAGCCCTGTGGAGCTTCCGAGGCGACTGGACCCAGGAGCACGAGAAGACGAGCTTCGAGGCGTCGGCCTGGCTGGACGGAGTGCGTTCCTGGCGGCACGATGACAACAGGGACGAGACCATGGCCGCCCTCAAGGCCCTGCACTTCGCCAGAGGCCGCCTCGTCGACCGCTTCGTGGCCACACTCGACCCACTCGTCGTCGACACGCTGTCACGGATACCCCTCTCGCAGGACGACTACGAACACAAGAGGAGGCTTGGCGAAGCCTGGCCGCTGCTCGACGACACGTTCGGCAAGGGCGCCCCCTTGAGGGACAGCATACTCCCCGTCATCGACGAGCCGAGGCGGGTGACCGCGATCCTGCGCAGACATCTCGCTGCCCGTCCCTCGCCTGGGAAACAGTCAGCGGATCTGGAGATTCAGTACCAGCGGGAGCGCATGCGTCAGTTCCTGCCCGAGGTCGAACCCGACCTGGTCGGCATCGGCGCCCCCGGGTTCCAGTGACGCCCATTGCGCGCGCTTGGCGTCACGCGGCGAAGGACAGGACCTGCTCTTCGTTGTCTTCCTCAGGCGGAAGTCCGACCACATCGACGTCGGCTCGAGGCCTCTCAAGGTCTATGAGGCACTCGGGCAATTCACCGTTGAGCGCCATGTCTCTGACCTGGAACGAATAGACGAGGGTCTCCGCGTACTCCACGGCCTTGCGCGCGTCCATGTACCAGCGCTCGCCTGCCAGCGCCTCGTTGCAGACCCGTTCGGTACCCCGGTCCAGCATCCAACTCTCGGGCATCTTCACGAAGCCACGCTCGCCGACCGTGAAGCCGGTCACAAACCGTTGCCTGCCTTTTCTGTCGTCCCACACCAAACACTTGGTGATCGGGACGATCCCTTGGTAAAGCCACGTGTAACCATAGATGATGGTCCGGCCGTCCATGCGGGGCACGAGCGCAGGTGGCATCGGTTCCAAGTAGGGATAGAAGGCGAAAGGGGGGAAGGTGATGGTCGCGTCTTCACCCGTTACTTCGATCGAGAACTTCTTGTCGTTCAAGAACGCCACGTCTTCCCGCCGCTGGGTGTCGATCTGCTTGTCCGACAGTCCCTGGGCAGGCGGACGGGCCTTGAACTGCTCCAAAGTCCAGTCTGCGCGGCCGAGCAGGAGACCACTCAGGATTCCTCGGTTTATGGACACCTTGAGACAGATTGCTTGGAGGTGGGGAGGATCGAAGAAGGTCGTCATCGTCGTGCCTGTTTCGCGAGGGCGCCAGATCGGTGCTGGTGGTCTGATGCGCGGCGGACGATTCCGCCCCGCGCCCCCATTGATCGCACGTCGGACCGCTCGAACCGTGAACGGCCGGAACTCTCTGTTGGTACGGTAAAATGTTAGACATCGGATCAGCTGAGGTAGGAGATCCAGGCCACCGACGCCGACTGATGAGCCCCTACGCGAGCGATATCGTTGCCAGGCCAGGCTAGCTCGCGTCCAGAAAAGCGGCGCCAGCATTCAAGACCGTCAGTCGAAGTGACGCTTGGTTCCGGGCCGCCGTCTGGCGCAAAGACACGGATTCTGCAACCTATGAAAGCACGAACTGAATCGCCTCTATCCTGTGTAAACACGTTCTGAATCGCCCTTAGCCTGGGCAGGACGAAATTCATCATCTGTCACAAGCCCTTGTCTGAATCGCTCTAAGCCTGGGTGAAGAACCGATGCAGGCGCCGTATGCACTCGAAGATTGCACAGGGTCAATCATTGCAGGACACGAGGGCGCATGTGACCTCGGCTTGGCGGCGGGACGAACAAACCGTGCGTTGGAGGGAAGGGCCTGGGTGCTGAGCAGCCTGCATTCTCTGCAGCTGCCAACCGGAGACATGGACAGTTCAGGGCACGGCAGAGGTCGGCGTCGGGAAGGTGCGGCATCCGAAGTCGATCAGATAGCCCTACAGGCATACGGATACGCCTAGCGCGATACGGCGGCCTCTATCGGCTTCCGAGAACCTCGATCCGGACAGGCGTCCTGCCGAGCGGACTGATCGACGCAGAACGTCCTGTTACCACATCCTCGTCGGTCGTCTAACCTTGATCGTCAAAGTCCGTAGTTAAAGCTGGATCGCTTCTAACCTGTTCGGGGCGTCCCTGGATCGATCTTAGCCTGTTTTCTGGATCAGTCTTATCGAACTGGCGTCTGCAATAACAATAGGTTAGTTGAATCGCATTTAACTTGGTTCGATAGTTTTATCTGCTGGCGCTGGTGCTGCGCCGATTTCCGACGCTGACGCCGCCTTCAGCTTAAGTCCCGGGCCGGCCGGGGCCTATATCCAATGGACTTGCGGCCCCGAGAGGGTGTCCGTTTATCCCCTCGGGGGAGCTACCTGCCAGGGCGTTCCGCGAGGGGCGCCTTTTTCGTTCCGAGAACATCCAGTCTTGGGAGAGATCAGATGGCGAGGCGCCTCCGAGAAGGGCAATGATCGGCGAGTATTACGCCGCAGCTACAAAGGCTGTGGAGCACCCACGATGGAGAGGGCTAGTGCGTCGGCGAAAAGAGTTTTTTATCGAAAATCTTAGCGTCCTAGATAAGCAGCATGTGCATTCTACGCGGATCTTGATGAAAGATCGGTTATATGAAACCGGCCTTGACCTCGCGTCTTTCGCAATTCACTCTTCCTATCCTTAGTGCAATCGCCGTCATTGTACCGCGGGCAGTTCAGGCGGAAAGCTTGAACGCGGTGGTGTCCTTCGTCGAGGTGGTCAATCAGGCTGGCTCATCGACTAAACTCTACGGCCAGCCGCGAATCCTGGACCTCAGTGTGATCGACGGAACACATGTATCTGACCGGGATGCGCGTCGTCAGGGTCAGTCAAATGAGCGCGCGCATGAGCGGACGGGTGTCATAGGCACGCCGATCCAAATCCAAGATACCTTCATGGTCTGGCGGCTCGAAGGACCAAAGACCGTCGTTCGCGAGACTAACTTCCCAACCTTCATTGAGACGATCACGATCACCTTTCACTCCGGTGGATGCGATGCGACTGTTGCGTACCGCCTTATGCCTAGTAGCAGATACTATTATATGCAAAACTTGAACACCGGCGTGGATTTGCCATTTACCAGTTTGGGAGGGGAATTCATTCACTGTAGCCTCGGGGCGGCGGCCGTTAGCTAGGTTAGAGCACGTCGACGGCGACGCGAACGGCCGGCACCGGCCAACCGGGCGTGTATCTTCCGATGACGGTCCTTCTCGAAAGCGAAAAGATCGCGCCGAGCAGATGCAGCCCGGCCGCCAGACGCATAAGCAGCATCTGCTCGGCGCGGCCTAGAAGCGTGAACTCCGCAAGCCACGCAACAATCTGGGCGAGGTCAACCGGGGCTCCGGCTGCGTAGAGGCCCGCCACGAGAGCGAGAGCCGCTTCGAACACGCGGAAATCCATACTCGCCCCGCTCCAATCACCATGCCTGAGGCAGGTTCACCTGTGCACCTCCGGGGGCGAAAAGGTGATCGTGGTCAGGACCAGACTTCGCGTTCGGGTTAGATGCCGCACAAGCGTGATAGGTTCCATCGTTAATCCTAATCCTACCATGCACTCCTGTTTCGGACTCTTGTTGGGCAAGGTAGACCTCCGGTATGGGTAAATTCATCTTGAGACCTTTAGGTAATTATGACTATCGTCTCATCACTATCGCGATCCCTCCTTACAGTCATTCTTATGATTGCTGGCATCGTGGCTCCTAGACTTGCCGAAGCACAGTCGGTAGCGAGTTGGGAATCCTCCATCGGCAACCTCCAGACCCCCAACGTGTCAGGGCACACCGTCCGTCAGTTCGCGCGAGTCTCGGTGGGTGGCGCGCAATTCCGTCTGCGCATCTCCAATGAGACTGGGACGGCGCCGCTGGCTGTGGCCAATGCCCACGTTGCTCGGCCGGGCTCGGCGCCAGGCTCAGTCGATCCTTCCAGCGATCATACAGTGACCTTCAATGGCGGAACTACCATTGCAGTGGCGCCGGGAGCCGGCGTTATTTCTGATCCTGTAGACATGCCGGTTCAGCCACTGACCCGCCTCGCTGTGTCGGCTGTATTCCGCTCGGCCTCACCAGTGCAAGTGGGGCACGCACTCGCGTCGGAGACCAACTACGTCGCGTCAGGTGACCATGCTGCGGAGGCCGCTATGGCAGGCGCCACTCCAACTAACTCAGGTTTCTATCTCGCCGGCATATCTGCGGTGATTGGCAATCAGCCAGGCGGAGCTGTGGCATGTCTGGGTGACAGCATTACCGACGGCCTTTACTCCACCGTAGATTCCGATCACCGCTGGCCGGATCGGCTGGCCGAGCGACTACTGGCCGCTACACACGGAAGTGTTGGTACCATTGATGCCGGCTTAGTCGGAAACAGCATGCTACAGGGTGCCGCGTTGGGCTTAGCAGGTCCGAGTGCTGTGGCTCGACTGTCGCGTGATGTGCTGGGCCGCCCGGGCGTACACTGGTTGATCGTCTTTGAAGGTATCAACGATATCATCTATCCACCTGACGCGGGTGATACGGCAAATGAGCTGATTGCGGCTTATGGACAGGTGATCGCCCAGGCGCATGAAGTCGGCATGAAGGTGTTTGGTGCCACCCTGACGCCATGGGCCGGCTCTGGTCCTGCCTATTACTCCGCCGCCAAGGAAGCGACACGCCAGGTTGTGAACACTTGGATTCGAACTTCGGGCGCCTACGACGGCGTGTTCGACTTTGACGCGGCCGTCCGCGACCCAGGCGCGCCGAAGCGTCTCAACCCTGCCTATGATGGAGGTGATCACCTCCACCTCAACGATTCCGGCTATGTCGTGATCTCGAATGCAATTCCGCTAAAGGCACTTCTGCAAAACAACTTCTGACGATTTCGGCTGGCCCAGTAGTAGCGGCAAAAGGCTTTTTCCATTGTTGACCCGTCGTGTCCTCTTTTCTCGCTATCCAGCTTGGGGCCGTTGTAAAGACGTGGCCGCCCACTGAGGCAGCACCGGGGGGTTTGGGACGGCGGGAAATTACGCTGATAGCTCCATGAGAGGCGAGGCAGGGTTTGGGGAGCTTAAGTCATTGTTGTCTCTACGCTGTCGCGCTCTTGTGGGGCGCGCCACTTCTTCCAGCCTGATGATCGCGAGCGTCAACGGACGGGTGACTGCCACCGTTCGGCTCTCATCTCACCCCGCCTCACGACCCCACGTGGCGCAACACGAACACAGCCGCGATGCCGCCCACCATGGTCAGCGGCAGGCTTCGTGTCGCGACCGCGACGGCGGCCGCCACCGCGCCCGCGCCCCATTCGCGCGGACCGCCCGACAGGAGCGAGATCGAGACGAGGCCGACGATCAGGCAGCCGGGCAGGGCGCGCAGCCCGCGCGCCCATGCGCCGTCGTCGCGGATGCGCCTTCCCACCAGGACGCCCGCGAGGCGGATGGCGAAGGTGCCGACGGCCAGCACTGCGATGACCGTCCAGGTCTCAGTCATGGCCGACCATGCTTGCCACGGCGGCGCCCGCGACCCCGCCGAGCACCAGCGCCCAGGAGGGCTCCCATCCGCCGAACCGCACCGCCGCCACCACCACGGCGACCGTGATCAGCCAGGGCAGGAGGTCGGACCTTCCCGTCCACAGCGACCGCGCAATGGCGATGAAAGCGGCCGTGAAAGCGAAATCCACACCGAGCGACGCAGGGTCGGGGATGGCCCGGGCGAAGGCCGCTCCCGCCACCGTGGCGATACACCAGACGACGAGCAGGTTCAGGCCGCCGCCGACGAGATACCAATAGCCGACATCCCGCCCCCGGGCGCGCTGGGACAGCATCAGCGCCCAGTTCTCGTCCGTGGCGAGGTGAGCCCCAAGCGCGATCTGCCACCAGGGCCGGCCCACGAACACGTCGCGGATCGAAGCCGTGACCAGCAGCAGACGTAGGTTGAGCGCGAGACCCGCAACCGCCGCCGTGGCGGCGCCGGCTCCGGCGACGAGGCGCTGCGCGGCGACGATCTGCGAACCACCGGCGAAGACGGCGCCGCCCATGACCCCGACCCCGAGCGGGTCGAAGCCGGCCTGGACGGCCAGTAGCCCGAAGGCCAATCCGTAGATCGCCACCCCGATCGCCAGCGGCACGATCTCCCGCGCTCCCGTCAGGGCCGCGCGGAGCGCGTCGGAGTTCACCCGAGCCGGCATGGGTCATTGTCGGGTGACGGCACGTCGCACTCTGCAGCAAGAACTCGCTGTCCCGGTCCTAGCAGACGGGCGGCTCGTTGCCGAGAACCCAAGGTCGCCGTGGCGGGCAGGATCATGGTCTCTTGCGCGAGCGAAGCCGCCGTCCGTCGATGACGGCCTGTTGCGGAGCCCGCGACGGTGACGGCCATCAGGGATCCCGTGCGGCGCCGCCACGGCACCCTCTTGCACGGCGCGGCGCGCGGGTGTCCATTCATGATCGGTACAGAGCCGGGGTGGTGAACTCGGCCGGCCATCTGGAGGAAACGACCATGCCGAACGATCGCGCTGCCCGTCCTGCTCAGCAGACCGCCTCGATCACCATTCCCGACCAGCTTCAGCAGGCCAAGCAGGCGGAGGCGCCTCGCTCCGGCGAGGCACGCGCCGTGGATCAGCCCGGTCGGAACGAGCCGTCGGCCGGCGTCCTGCACGAGCTGAGGACCGAGCGCGCTCACGATTGAGGCGGCCGGCTCTCGCGCTTACTCGCCGCAGGTCAGCCGTCCGTTCTGATTGCTGATCTCGATGCCGGCACAGCGAGGCGCAAAAATCCGCGTCCTGCGCCAGCTGCCGTCGGCCCGCGCGCAGGCGGCCTCGAGATACGGCCCATCCACGTGACTGTCCCTGCACGTCTGCGCGTAAGTGCCGTGAGGAACGAAGGCCGCCATCGCGATCGGAGTGTCGAGGACCAGGCCGAAGATCATGGTGGTCGCCAGGATGGTGATTGTTTGACGCGCGTTCATTGGGGGCTTCCTTCGGTTCTCATGCGAAAGCCAAGGTGTCCCCTTCGCGTGACGGCCCCGTTGCGGCGCCGCGATCGCGGGTTACGTCCGTCATGGGGGCGGTCGCGTCGTCTCGGTCTTGCCGCCGAGACGGGCCGCGCCGGTCAGGTCATGGCGGGGGCGCCGCGGCTGAGAATCCGCCGGGCATTGCTGTCGATGCCGGCGCAATAATCGGCGATTCTGCCGGTGGAAGTGGCCCCGCGCGAGACTCGGTCGATCGTCGCCGAGAACAGGATGATGGCGCTGACGGAATCGACCACCTCCGTATCGTAGTCGGGGACGGTCTGACCGGCGGTCTCGATGGCGGGCCGCGGCTCGAGCCCCGGCCAGGTCCAGTCGATGACCGTCTCGCCGCCCGCCTCGAAGGTCAGATGCATCCGGCCGATCGTGTCCTCGACGCTGCGCAGAAGGTCGACCTTTACGCGGAAGCGCTGGCCCGTCCGATCCCCCGGCAGGGTGACGATCTGCTCGATGGTGCAACCGGCACCGTTGCGCACGGCCTCGATCATCGTGCGTTCGATCAGATCCCTCTCGGACGGGCCGAGATGGACCTGCTTCATCATCCGCATCAGGTCGCGGTTGAGTTGCGTTATGACCAGCATGTCGCGTGATCCCCCATCGGAAGCCTGCTGGAGCAGGACCGCTCGGGTCGGACGCACGGAGGCGATGCCGACCCGGTGACCTGCCTTCGATTCTGGAGCGATCGCCAAGGGCGACGGCGCTCTAGAGAGAGCCTACGCCGCTTCCACCCCCGACGGAGTAAAAAGCCGTAAAGCCGGACCGCGTCGGCCCTTCCTTCTCGTCGGGCAAGACGCCCTCAGCCCCTTCGGCCGCCGGCACGTAGAGTTGTCCGCCCCCATCCAGGAACTCCCTGGATTTCTCCGCCATGCCGGCCAGGGCCAGGGCTTCGCGGCGCAGGTCCTGGGTGATCTGCATGGAGCAGAATTTCGGGCCGCACATCGAGCAGAAATGCGCGACCTTGTGGGCGTCCTTGGGCAGGGTCTCGTCGTGGAAGCGGCGTGCCGTGTCGGGGTCGAGCGACAGATTGAACTGGTCGTCCCAGCGGAAGTCGAATCGCGCGCGGCTCAATGCGTCGTCGCGCAACTGCGCCGCCGGATGGCCCTTGGCGAGGTCGGCCGCGTGGGCGGCGATGCGGTAGGTGATGACCCCGGTCTTCACATCGTCGCGGTCCGGCAGGCCGAGATGCTCCTTCGGGGTGACGTAGCAGAGCATGGCGGTGCCGAACCAGCCGATCATGGCGGCGCCGATCCCTGACGTGATGTGGTCGTAGCCCGGCGCGATATCGGTGGTCAGCGGCCCCAGCGTGTAGAAGGGGGCCTCGCCGCAGGTGGCGAGCTGCTTCTCCATGTTGACCTTGATCTTGTGCATCGGCACGTGACCGGGTCCCTCGATCATCACCTGGCAGCCCTTCGCCCAGGCCACCTTGGTGAGCTCGCCCAAGGTCTCGAGCTCGGCGAATTGCGAGGCATCGTTGGCATCGGCGATCGAGCCCGGGCGCAGGCCGTCGCCGAGCGAGAAGGAGACATCGTAGCGGCGCATAATTTCGCAGATCTCGTCGAAGCGCTCGTAGAGGAAACTCTCGCGATGATGCGCCAGGCACCAGCGCGCCATCATGGAGCCGCCGCGGCTGACGATGCCGGTGACGCGCGTGGCCGTCAGCGGCACATGGGCGAGCCGCACGCCGGCGTGGATGGTGAAGTAATCGACGCCCTGCTCGGCCTGCTCGATCAGCGTATCCTTGAACACTGCCCAGTCGAGCTTGACCGGATCGCCGCCGACCTTTTCCAGCGCCTGGTAGATCGGCACCGTGCCGATCGGCACCGGGGAGTTGCGGATGATCCAGGAGCGGATGTTGTGGATGTTGCGCCCCGTCGACAGGTCCATGACGGTATCGGCGCCCCAGCGGATGGCCCAGACGAGCTTCTCGACCTCCTCGGCGGCGCCCGACGTCACCGCCGAATTGCCGATGTTGGCGTTGACCTTGACGAGGAAGTTGCGCCCGATCGCCATGGGCTCGACCTCCGGGTGATTGATGTTGGCCGGAATGATGGCGCGGCCGCGCGCGATCTCGCGGCGCACGAAGTCCGGTGTCACGAAGTCCGGCAGGGCGGCCCCGAAGGCCTCGCCGTCCTGGAGCTTGGCACCGGCTTCGGCCAGGGCCGCCTCGCGGCCGAGGTTCTCGCGATGCGCCACATAGATCATCTCCTCGGTGACGATTCCGGCGCGGGCGAATTCGTATTGCGTGGCGGGCTGGCCGGGTCGGGCGGAGCGCAGGGTGCGATGGGCCGGGCAGGCCTCGACCAGCCGGTCGTCCGGCAGGTCGCCGTTATTCTCGGGGCGCAAGGCGCGGCCCGCGGTCGCCTCGAAGCCCCGGCCCGCGATCCAGCTCTCGCGAATGGCGGGCAGTCCCTGGCGCAGGTCGATGCGGGCCTCGGCGTCGGTATAGGGCCCCGAGGGATCGTAGACTCGCAGGGCCGGCTGCTTCGGGTCGGAGAGCGCGATCTCCCGGAAGGGCACGCGGATCGTCGGATGGGATGCCGGCGCCGCATAGATCTTGCGGGAGCCGAAGATCGGCCCGGTGGTGACGCTGTCCGGTGCCGGCGCCATGCTGGCGGGAGCGGTTGCGGTTGAAATGAGCGACATGGATCTCCTCCTGAGGTGGGAGACCCGGGCGCGAATGGATATGGAAATGCCGCGAGGCTCCGCGGCCGATCCCGTCCCTTCGCCGGCATGACCCGGATCAGGTTCAAAGGGTTCGGCTCGTCGCCGTCTCAGCCCCGGTCATGGGACGCCCCTCGGACGGAGGGAGACTGCCGCGCGTCGCCTCGGGCGTCAAGCCGCGCGAGCCGATGTTTGGATCGTGCCGATCGCGTCGAGGTTCCCCGAGCGACCTGTCGAACCTTTCGGCCATACGATCGTATGCGTTTACACGGGCCGCCACCGGGTGCCACATCCACGCGAGCACTCAGGGTGGTCCGCGCGGCGTCGGGCAGGGTCCTGCGACGTAGCCCACCACCCAGGTTTTCACGGAGATCAGCGATGACGCAAACCGTAGCGGCGCGGCTCGTGGAAACCTTGGCCGAGGCAGGGGTGAAGCGCATCTTCGGCGTCGTCGGAGATAGCCTGAACGGCATGACCGAGGCGTTGCGCCGGCAGGACGTCATCGAGTGGGTGCATGTGCGACACGAGGAAGTGGCGGCCTTCGCGGCCGCCGGCGAGGCCCAGATCACCGGCGAGCTCGCGGTCTGCGCCGGGTCCTGCGGGCCGGGAAACCTGCACCTGATCAACGGGCTCTACGACGCCCACCGCACCCGAACCCCGGTCCTCGCCATCGCGGCGCAGATCCCGTCGGCCGAGATCGGCAGCGGCTACTTCCAGGAGACGCACCCGCAGAACCTCTTCCGGGAGTGCAGCCACTATTGCGAAATGGTCTCCGATCCGGCGCAGTTCCAGTTCGTGCTGGAGAACGCCATCCGGGCCGCCGTCGGCCTCCGCGGCGTCGCCGTGATCGTGATACCGGGCGACGTGGCTCTCGAGCCCGCACCCGCACGCGGGATCTCTCCGCTGGCCGGTCTGCTGCCGCCCACCCCCGTGGTTCGGCCCTCCGACGAGACGGTGGAGGCGCTCGCCTCGCTGCTCAACGACGCGCAACGCGTGACGCTGTTCTGCGGGCGCGGCTGCGCCGGCGCGCATGAACCCCTGATGCGGCTTGCCGAGACCCTGAAGAGCCCCATCGTCCACGCGCTCGGCGGCAAGGAATGGGTCGAATACGACAATCCCTACGATGTCGGCATGACGGGCTTCATCGGTTTCTCGTCCGGCTATGCCGCCATGCACGCCTGCGACGTCCTGCTGATGCTCGGCACCGACTTCCCCTACAAGCAGTTCCTGCCGACCCATGCGAAGATCGTTCAGGTCGACGTCAGGCCGGAGAACCTCGGCCGGCGCGCCAGGCTCGATCTCGGGATCGTCGGCGACGTCGGCGCCACGGTCGCGGCGCTGCTGCCCAAGCTGTTCCCGAAGGGCGACCGGGCTCACCTCGACGCCGCGCTCTCGCGCTACGAGGAGGCCCGGAAGGGTCTCGACGACCTCGCCACAGGCACGCCGGGGCGCAAACCCATCCACCCGCAATATCTCGCCAAGGTGGTCAGCGACGCGGCTGCCGAGGACGCGGTCTTCACCGTCGATGTCGGCACGCCGGTCATCTGGGCGGCCCGGTACCTCAGGATGAACGGCCGGCGCCGGCTGGTGGGATCCTGGACCCACGGATCCATGGCCAATGCCATGCCGCACGCGATCGGCATCCAGAGCGCGCAGCCGAAGCGGCAGGTGATCTCCCTGTCGGGCGACGGCGGCTTCACCATGCTGATGGGCGACCTGATCACCCTGACGCAGAAGAAGCTGCCCGTGAAGGTCGTGATTTTCAACAACGGCGTGCTCGGCTTCGTCTCCCTGGAAATGAAGGCGGCCGGCTTCGTCGACGCCGGCACCCGTCTCGAAAACCCCGACTTCGCCGCCATGGCCCGCGCCATGGGCATCCACGCGCGCCGGATCGAAGATCCGGGCGACTTGCCGGAGGCGATGAGCGAGATGCTGGCCCATGACGGCCCGGCGCTTCTCGACGTCGTCACGGCCCAGAACGAACTCTCGATGCCGCCCACCATCGAGTCCGAGCAGGTGAAGGGGTTCAGCCTTTGGGTCCTGCGGGCGGTGCTCAGCGGCCGGGGCAGCGACGTGATCGACCTCGCGGCCACGAACCTGCTGCCGCGATAGCGCGTTTCAGGCTGTCGCCGACACAGGTCGGATCGAGCACAAGTGTCCGGGCCGGTCCGCGGAGGTCGGCGACGACCGACCACAAGATCGCGAGCTTCGACCGGCTCTTCGCCCTCATCGACCGCAGTGGCGAATCTCTGCTACCGTGACGAACGATCCCGGCCGTCGCGGGCTCCCCGATCGATCGGTGTGAGTTGGCGGCGTCGATCCGCATCAGTTTCGCGTCAGTGCTGCGCGACGCCAGCAACCGCGCTGTTTCAGGGCGCCTGTGCTTTCAGCCGCTCGAAGACGGCCAGCAGGTCTTGGCGGGTCGCCTTGACGATGGCGCCTGCCGTGACTTGCGCCTGCGTCCACATCCAAGAGCGAGCGGGGTCATCGCGCATGGCCCAACCGGGGAAGAGGCGATCGATCACCGGCTCGCTCGACAAGAGGCTGATGTTGACGTGCCGATCGTCGTGCGCAATTCGCGCATAAGTCTCCCTGATGGCGACTTCAGGTCCCTCGATCAGCTGCAGATAGGCATCGGCGCGGCAGATCAGGGCGCCGGTCACATCGGCCTGCAGATTCTTGCGTCGCGCGTCCATGAGAATGCGGTTGAGCGTCGCCTCGTCGAAACCGAATGGTCGCGACACATAGATGATCTGAAACAGACTCATGCTGGCCCTCCCCGATCCGCTGCAAATAGACCTCGCTGCAATCGGAATGTCGAGCCGTCACCTCTCTGCCAGCGGTGGCTTGTCCTCAACGGTGAGTCAGACCCTGTGCGCCGTACCGGCTGGCCTCTCCGGCCGGGCCGGGATCGGTGACCTGTTCATCAGGTGAGAGGTGTCGGCGTATTCATTTCCGATCCCACGACGGGCGGTACGGTCCGACTCGGCAGCATCGCGAGACCTCAACTCGTGCATGACCAAGCTGATTTCACCTTTTACACCGAAGACCTGCGTCTGTGCGGCGAGCACCCGCCTAACGCTTCTTGCCCAACTCGGAGGCGATGTCTTTCGTCAGTCGACCCACCTTCCGATGCGCCGCCGTCAGCTGGTCCTGCGTCACGCCCCATCGCTTCATCCAGAACTCGACAGCCTTGCGTTCCGACAGATCGAGCCGATCCTTGTCGATGAAGCCACGCTTGTCTTTGAGGCCGACCATGCAGGGGATCCTTAAATACCGAGGTCTTGATAAAGCGTGTTGACGCGAGCGCAGCCTATAGGAGCCATGATGATGTCTACCTCAGAGTTTAGGCCCGAGGTGTCGCACGTCACACAAAGCGACGTCGACCCAGATGTTACGATAGAGCTTGCTCAGCACGTGACGTCACGCGGAGGTATACCCAGCGGTGACGCCCTAAATAATTAAGCTGCGACCCTGTAACCCTTCGCAGTTATACAGGCCGAGAGAGTTATCACAATTGCGTCGACAGTGCCACTTACCGCAATTTCGAGGTTACGAAAGTCCGTGTCTCGCACCCCTTGACGCACTGATCCGTGAGCGACGCCGTTTCTTGCGTTAAGCAGACGATTTATAGCGCCTTCCCAAGGCTTTGCCGAATTTGAATCCATTCCGAGACGGTAAAGAATTTTTCGTAGTACAACCGGTTTGAGATTCGATTCGGCATTAGCAATGACATCTGGATCGAGAATAATTTTTCTCTGATCAATCGCACGAGTTTGCTCGATAAATTCACGGTCTCTCGCAAAGCGGTGCAGGGCAGTGTCGTCGGGCAGCTGACTTCTGAACTCTTCGCACTTACTGCTCGGATCACGAAGTGCTTTAAACAAATCGTCTAATGCAGCGGCGCTGAGCGCTGGTACCGCCTCCTCTACCCTTAGACCGAGTCTGTTTAGATGGTCAATGTATATCGCAAATACGGATCGGCAAATCCCCTCAAAGTGAGAATACAACATAACCACCAGCGCCTTTCTACCGAGGGCACGCTCTGGCTCTGTCGGCAATGCGGAGATAGCATTTTTCAGCAAGCGCATTTCGCCCTCCCGCCACTCTCGCTCAATTTCTACTTCGGAACGGAACGCATCCATCTCTATATCAGGCATGCGTCCACTACCCTTTTCACGTGATCAACACGCGCCCGAAGCGCAGCCGCATAGTTTTTCCCACCGCCCTTGGTCCACTTCTGAAACTCTGGCTCGCCTTTTGCGCTATTAACTGCCGCGACGAACTTGTCACGCACTGCCGTGCCCGCGTTCGATAGCTCTGCCAGCCTAGGCTGAACTCCCATCGTTAGCGCTTCGAACAACAGCGCGGAGAAGGCGTCTATTATGTTTCCAGTCCGACTTACGCCAGAAAAGGCCGACGAGCTCAGGGTAGTCGCAAGGAAGCTGAATGTCTTGGTGAAGGCCTCCTTTTCGAAATGATAGTCGAAGGTGACACTCTTCTCGGAGTCCGCCAAACTCTCCATGTACTCAGTCAAGAAATCTCCGACCTCTTTCGAATACTTATCGCCATTATTTTTGAGCGCAAAGAAGCGCAGGACATATTCCTCAAGGTACATCTGCTCCTTCTTCTCGTCTGAGAGACTCTCCATGCACCTTCGATACTCTGGTGTCGTCGCAAGTTCCTTGAGAAATGCGTTGAAGGTGTTATCTAAAAGGCGAATGGTGCAATTTCTTACTTCTTGCGGGCTAAGTATCTCACCTCCAGTGTTTAATCTTTTAAACATGTGATATCTAAGGCGCTTATCACTTTCCCGGCGGAGAACCTCCATTCTAATAAAATGACGTTTCAGCTTTATCTGCAAGGACTGCGGCAACTCAGTGTATTTTTTCCCGTTCAGTTCCGGAAGCACGTCGCACTCGCTCAAAACCAGTGACGTGTCAGCCTCCTCCGAGACCTCAGAAACCTTAGCCGGAAGGAAACCGCGGAAATGAAAGTAGGAAGAAACCCTCTGAAGCCCGTCAATGAGTTCGTATACTCCGTCCTCCACTTCGATGACGTAGATCGGAGGCACTGGCAACTCGAGTATCAGGCTTTCAATAAACTGCGATTGTTTTCCAACAGACCAGCGAAATAATCGCTGAAAATCAGGATCGATGATGAGTTCTTTAGATTGATGCATGTCGAATAGCTCGTTGAATGAGACATCGACCGCTCTAGTTCTAACGCGGGTTACGGCCGAGTCGACCGCTTGTATCAGATCAGCAGGGCTGGCCATGTCAAAGCTTCTCCAAACAAATTATGCTTTCTCGGTACTTCGGCGCGGGCTGATGCTTCCGAGCTCGAGAGTTGATTTGAGCAAGGCCCCAGGGTGATGCAACGTCTTGCACGAACACCGAAGCCATTCCGTAGCTACTTGCAATCTTTGTGAGTGTCAGCGCTAAATCAACCTCAGCTTCTTTGTAGTAAGAATTCTGAACGACAAACACTGCACCGCCACCACATTTAAGACATCTTGCTATCTGACTAATCGATAGATTCAGATCGGAAAAGTACTGAAGATACGTCTTGTAATAGTATCCGCTCGAGGCCTTGCTGGGATGAGTTTTGATGGTTTGCAGTATCGACGTGACAGCGTCAGGCCAATCCGATATGTCACCGTAGCTTGCTTGCGGTCGCACGAGGGGTGCGCCCATCGAACTCAACCGCAGGCGGCGGAACTCGCTTTCTGTTTTTGCGACACCCATTGCCGCTACTTCGAATGAGGTGCTCACAATGTAGTCGATCCGGGTGCAGTAAGGTGGCGATGTTATCACAAGATCCACTGTCGAGGCGTCGAGCGGGATATTTCTTGAGTCGCCAGTAGCAACATGAACGCAGCTTTGGGACGAATAAGCACGCCGTTCCAGCGCCTCAGCCATCCTATTCACCTCCACAAGCCAAACTGCAAGAAGCTGCTCTGGGGATGTTTCGCGGACTTCGTGAGGCCTGACCCATGTCGGATTCGTACTAACTCGGGGGGAGATAATGCGCTTGGCTGCCCGCATCAGGGCAAGCAGCAAGAATGCCGCCAAAGGTGGCAGTTTGCCCGAGACAGCGTTCACCGTCTCGCCGTGCAGCGGCGTCGCAAGCTCGACGCACACGAAGCGTTCCGCTGTGCGATAGGCAGCGGCGGTTCGGCGATCAAGCCAAGCGAGCAGGGGCTCGTGCGCTTCTAGGGTTCTCGGACACTCGCGTAAGACGAGTTCAGACAAGCGTTTGATCAGTCCGGCCGTATGCGTCGCGTCTTGGTGGTGTGCCAGCTTAGCGGATGCCACCAACGCCGCGACCGGGTTGATGTCGAAACCATACGCAGCGTAGCCCAGCTTGCTGGCCACTGACGTAGTCGTCCCGCTACCATTCCAGGGGTCCAGGATTACAGCCCCTTTCTGCAAGCGCGAACCGGATATGACGTTTTCGACGAATTGCTCGGGGAACCCTGCGTAGTAGGGAAACCAGCCCTCTACCCCGTACTGCGCTCGGCCGTTGCGTTTCGCACCCTGACTGAGTGTTTGGGCGAGACCTCGCAGCGAGTGCAAGAGAGGCGTTTCCATACGTCATACCACTCTCGACAGGGTCGCAGGTGCTACGGTAGCCTACATCTTGAGCCCGCTAAAGGCAGCTGCCCGTGTCACCTTCTCCACACCCCAAAGAAGGTACTATCAGCCAGCCGTCTAGAAACGCCTTCTGGTCTGACGACCTTAGCGGATTCGCTCGTTTTTCGACCGAATGGTCTCGTGGTACTACCAAAATATGGACAGACGAGATTTGCAGCTCGCCTGCGCTTTCAGGCCAGAACACGCCTCCCCTGGACCACCTTAAGGTGCCGTGACCGATGTACAATTTCGACGTACTCCGAGCACCAGCTGCGCCAAGCACACCATCGCTCTGAACCCTAAGCAGGGTACTGGAACATGTCAAAATCTCCATTGGCCATGCATCTTAATGATCGAAAGATCGATCTGACGCTTCGGTTGTATGTGGACCCAGCGGACGAAGATTACGTCCAAGCTCGGTCAGCCTATAGGCTTGGTCTTTTTCATGCATTCTACTGGTCTGCTGGACAGGCTTGCGAAAAATATCTTAAAGGTCTGCTTCTTCTTCAAGATCGGTCCGCTCAAAACTACGGTCATGATTTAGTCAGCTTGTTTCGGGACGTTTGTCAGAAGGATCCGGACAACATTATTCCTAATACGCTCAATCTTCCGGAAACTACGGCAAGGGGACGAGAGCGCTGGCACGGTGAGACCGCCGCTCTTTTCATCGAGTACCTTGCCAAATATGGGTCGCCGGATAACCGGTATGCGTTTGAAGGCACTTTCGTGAACGGGCCGGTGCTGCATGCGCTCGACATCCTGTGCTGCGCCTTTCGCCGTCTCATGCGAGCGGTGAACCTTACCGGTGGCGACCTATTTGGGCATCAGAGCACCGAACTCATGTTCCACGAGCGGATCGACGCTGATCAAAACTGGATGATTGACCCCACGCGACTGCTGGAGCGCCTGTATGTCAAGCGTTACTCAGTGGGTCAGAGCCGAGCACTCCGCGACACGTTTTCCAATATGAATTTTGCTTTCTTCGAGACGCGCAGCGAGGGCGAGAGCAGCTTTGGTGGGGAGCACTATCACGGGTCCCCCCTCCACAATCATCTGGTTCGCTTGGCTCGGATCGACGCATCACCTTCGAACGTGGCGGCTATCGAGCAGCTTCGTGCGTGGGCTGCCGTAAACATCTATATGTCCGCCGAGGTGCGAGGACAGCTGGACCTACCGAAGGCGGTTCGGCGTCCCCGGTAGCGTCTTCGTCCGATACCTGCGCGGTGATCCGCTGTCCGGGAAGGTCCATTGACGACCGATCTCCGCCGACGCGAAATGTGGGCTGACACGAGGGGCGTGGTGCCCGGCCGAAGCCGAAGTGGAGGCAACCACAACTGCTTGAGCAGGGTCAGTGGCGGAGAGGGAGGGACTCCAGCTATTCCCAGAAAAGATTAGCAACTACAGTAACTAACAACGCCGATCGAGGATCTTCGTGTATCACCGTCGTGTGTCACTGCGCAAGGATCGGAATAACGATCCTTGCGCCCCTCCACCGACGTGTCCGAGCCCCGTCGATCGTTGGAAGGATCAAGGATCGTTATTCGGCTCGACCTTCCGTGGACCCCTGTTTCAGCCTAGCCCTTCGCGGCTCGATCCTCGATGTCGGGCTCCCACTCGTCCTGGTCCCGCATTCGCCGCGCGAGCTTTCTCAAGCTCCCGCCAAGTGGCCTCGGCAGCAGCTCGTCGGGTGGCGGGACGTTGGGGACCGTCATGTCCGCAAGCCTTCCGTTCGGCACCGCCTCGGGCCCCCGGTTTGCCTTGATGGTTCGGACCTCTTCCAAAAGCCTGCTGCGTTCGCTCTCCAAGGCGTCCGCTATCGCCAGGGCCTCGACGAGCAAGGTTTCACTTCGGGCGCGCTCGATGACCAGGAGATCCCGCTGGTCCTGGCCTGCCAGGATGCCATTCCGATGGCCGTCCCGCCAAACCTCGGCCGCGACCGCCGCGAGACGCTCTCGAAGATGATCAGGGAGGTCGCTCGTTTTTGGTCGGGGACGGAACTCCCGTTCGATGCACCAGTCCAGGAATAGCTGGCCGACATCCCTGAACGAGCCCCCGTTTTTGAGGCGTCCCCGTATCAGGCGAAGGGACGGGACCTTACCTTCGCCTCGGATGGCATCCGCGACTTCGTACAGCTCGGTGCGATCGACCATGACAGGAACTCCGTCTCGATCGGAGCTTGCTCTGCGAAACTGAGGAATTCGTGAAGGTAGCAAACTTGGTAGCAGGTAGCGGGTAACAGGTAGGTAAGTTTGCCACACAGTCAGGTCTTCGAGAGTACGGCCAACGACTGCCTCGTCCTCGGCGCGGGACACCGACTGACGACCACGCACGTCCCGCAGGCCGAGACGGTCGCTACCGCGGTTCGGGAAGGTGCGCCGGGTACGCAACTGTGTTCAACGCCAGCCGAACAGCAGCGGGGAGGCGGCCACACGGTGGCCCGCTAGCTCGTAGATTTCACACCCGCTGCTCAGCGTACGCGCGGCGTGACGCGAGGAAGGGCGACCGGTGCTGCCCGGCAAGCCCGTAGGCACTAAGCACACAGCAGTGTGCCCAAGGCCGCCCGTGCCGACGATAAAACCCATCGGCCATGCTGTCCCGTCCGCAAACATCCCGACTAGGGCCGAGCCCAGGATGCCGCCGCCGTATTGGAAGGCGCCGAACAGGGCGGAGCCCGCGTCGGCCTTCGCCGGGAAGTCCTTCAGGGTTCCCGGAGCGGCGTTGCCGGCGATCAGGCCTGTCGTGGCCACGAACACGAACGTCGGGACCGCCAAGCCCGCGAGGCCGCCCCAGCCGGTCCGGGCCGTCGTGGCGAGGACCACCGAAGCCAGCGCGGCGCCGAGTCCAGCCGGATCAGGGCGACGTCGCCGACCACAAGTGGGACCACGCGCTTGGCCGCGTCCATGGCCGCGCGCACCTCTGCCTTGGTGGCGTGCAGGGCAAGGGCGTCGACATCCTGCCCCTTGGTGATCTCCTTGGGGCCGTTCGCCTTCAGCAGGAGGCGCAGGGCCGGACCGGCGTCGGCCGCCGCCGAGGAGCGTTGATCAGCGAAACCGCATCAAGCAGGGCCGTCTTGCCCCAGATCCTCTGAGCTTCCGAGAGTTCAGGAAAACCTGCCTCGTCCGCCATGTCGCCGACAAGGCCGATTGCGGCGAGCCACAGGAGGTCATCCTGATTGCCCAGGCTCCCGACCGCCCACCAGGCCAACAGCGATGTCGTGGGCTCTGGCGTGAGACCGTTGCCGCTGATCGTCAACGCATCCTGCGGCTCGCCGGTCGGCACATGATGATCGATCACCACCGTTGGGCAACCCGACAGAACCGGCTCCGGCCGGGTCCCCAGGTCGGCGACGATCAGTCCTCCTGGATCGAAGGCACGGAGGCGTGCCGCCACCTCGGTAACCCACGGCGACTCGCCTTTGCCGATGATGACAGGGACCGCCGCCCATCCGGCACGCTCCAACGCCCGGCTGCGGATCGCCGCGGCCGAGAGACCGTCCGCATCGAAGTGGCTGAGTACGGCGGTCGGACGAGCGCGGTCGAAGCTGTCGAGTGCGTCCGAGAGCGCCTCGACAGTCGCCACGCGGGGTTCGCCGACAAGTGTCAACCTGTCGATCATCAAGGCGTCGACACGGAAAGGAGCTTAATCATGCGGTCAGTCGCCGGCCAGCTTCGCCGCGTGGTGATCGGCCCAGGTCTTACCCTCCTCGCCACCCCAGAGGAGCCAGGCGACGTAGCCGGCCGACGGATCCTCGTCCGACCCCCATTCGTGGGATTTACCCTCCTTGTCGACGGCGTGCCGAGCGAAGTAGCTGTGCATCGCTTTCACGTCGGCCTCCGACAACTCGTCCTGCGCGGCAAGCTGTTCGGCGCGATGGACGCCGACTTCGGTCCCGCCGCGATGGAACTTGGCCCGGAGTTCGAGGCCCTTCTTCGCATTGGACGCCATCTTGGCAGTGGGCTTGAAGCCATCTCCCATGGCTCAGTCCTTCCTCAGTGCGCCGGCCTTATGGGCGGCTCGCTTTCCGTCGTCGGTCTGCACAATGAATTCCGGGTTGTCCTTCGAGGCGGCGACGTTATGCGTCGTGGTGAGGCTGGTGACCTTCTTCACGACCTCGCCGTGCGCCTCGCCACCGTGGCTGTTCCAGGTGACCTTGTCTCCGCTCTTCGGCTCTTTCGTCATGGCGGTTCGCTCCTTTGCCGAACAACGCTGCCGACTTTGCCGAGTTGCGACCGGTGGTGCACCCGACCTTCTTGTCACCGTATCAAAAGATGCGCGGCATGGTTCCGGGCGTGATGCCGGTCCGTGCTCCCACTATGCCCGCGGGCAGTGCGTACAGAGGATAGGTGCCGACAACGCCCCCGCTCTCAACGAGACCGGATTAGGCCGGGATTGCGGTCACGTCGCTCTGGTTCTCTTCGGGGCAGCCGTTCTCGCGATGACGGAATGCCGACAGCGCGGCATAAACCTGAAGTCTCGCTCGCATGACCGAACCTAGCGGGCGGTGTGCCTCCAGCGAGTGCGCCGGCCGGAACGTCATCACCTCGTCGAAATAGCGCTGGCGGGCTTGGCTATAGGCTTCCTGCGCCGGGATGCGGATCGTCGCGACGGGCAGGTAGGGCGACTCGTTCGTGGACCACTCCACTGAGGCGTCCTCGATCGGCTGGGTTTCCGCATCGGTCCAGAGCTGCGCTTTGAGTTCGAACACGGTCTCGTGACTACGGACGAAGTCGACGGCCGCGTGCCGGAAACCGTCCTCGTCCTGATGGGGATCCAGCCGCCACTCCTTCAAACCGTCCTGAGCAGCGGATGCTGGGACGGCGCCCAGTTTGGCGACATGGTCGCCGAAGCGTATCGGCGCCTGGCTGAAGTAGGCGTCCGCCAAGGGGTGACTGAACGGGTGACCGAAAAAATCGGCCTTGGGGCTTTCGGTTCCGAGGGAGTGGAGCACGCGATTGAAGTTGCGCATAGTTGACGAGACGGCGCTCTTGAACCCCTCGGGCAACGGCGTCGCGGCACCGATCTGTTTGGCGTCGCGGAGAAAGCCCTGTGCGGTGCCAGACGGGAACGTCGTGCCTGTCGCCAGGACAAAGTCCTGGGTGTCAGCGTTGTGACCAAGCAACTTCTCGCCCTTCACGCCAAAGACTTTGATGGCCATTCCACGGTGAGTCGAGACGCGGTCGCCCAGGGTCTCGCCCGGGCCCTGCGCGAAGCGTATCGCCACGTCGTACGTCCCCGGCCCAGCAAAAAGACCCTGGGCGAATTCGACTGGAAGGCCGGACGCGATTGTTAGCGTGCCGATGGCACACGCGGTGCTCTTGGCATGAGAGGCGCGAACCGCATGGTGCTCGCGCTTCTCGACCGTCTCGCTCTGCTGGGTCATCCCCTGGATGATTCCGTCGATGGCCTCCTGCTCGTCGTCGGTGAGCGTCTCAATGTCGGGCGAATATCGCATATACGTGGTCATGACAGCATTCCCATGGTGACTTTGATCGGAGCCTCCTGGCCCCGAAAGCACGAAGCATGTCAGTGTGAAGCGGGGCGAAGGGCCCTGCCGCTCCTGGTCCGCATCGCACCGGTCTGCGATACGTCACGGTCCTGAGCCCGATGCACAACGATTCGCTCATGAGGCGGTCGTGAACGATGGGCCGATGGCGGTCGCCAGCATCGGGTTTGCAACGCATTGGAACAATGAATTGGAGGCCGACCCGCGATCCAGCCGGACGGTTCAGAGGCGGAAGGGCGACCGGGAGATCGCCCCTCCGTAAAGCTCAGATCACTTCGCCTGAAGCTTGCCCGCGAACGCCTCGCGGAGATCCTGCGCGGCCACGTCCTGGGCCTTTTCGGCGTCGGACACGACAGGCGCCATGCCGAAGAACTCGTGCGTCACGCCTTCGTAGTTCCTGTAGGTCGTCGGTACGCCGGCCGCCTTCAGCTTCTCAGCCAACATCTTCCCCTCCGACATCAGCGGGTCGATGCTGTCGGTGATGACCGTCGCCGACGGTAGCCCCTTGAGGTCAGCCATCGTGGTCAGGTTTAGCATCGGGCTTTTGGCATCGTCCGGCTTCGCCAAGGTCTTGTCGACGAACCAGCCCATGGCGCCCTTGGAAAGCGGCATGGCGTTTTGGTTCTGGACATAGGACGGCGTGTTCATGTCGGTACCAGCGACCGGATAGACGAGCAGCATGTGCGCCGGCTTCTGCACGTTACCGTCCCGCGCCATGATTGCGACGTTCGCGGCGAGGTTGCCGCCGGCGCTCTCGCCGGCCACCGCGACCCGGGCGGGGTCGCCGCCGAACTGCGCGGCGTTGGCCAACGCCCATTTATAGGCCGCGAAGGCGTCCTCGTGAGCTGCGGGGAACTTGTTCTCGGGGGCGTGGCGATACTCGACGCTCGCCACGATGGCATTCGCCTTCTTAGCGAGCGCCATGGCCGACGCCTCATAGGTGTCGACAGTCGCGATGACCCAGCCGCCGCCGTGGTAGTAGACGATGACGGGCAGCGGGCCGGAACCAGCCGCCTCCGGGGTATAGATACGGACCAACTGGGTGCCGCCGGCTGTCGGGTAGGTCATGTCCTTCTTGGACACCTTCATGGCGGCCATCAGCGCGGCAGGGTCCTTGCCGTCGTCCTTGAGCACCGCCATGACGGCGTCGGCCGGAGTCGGCTGGGTCCTGGCTTCCTCGACCGACCGAGACTCGATCGGCTTCACGCCGAGGTCGCCGAGCTTCTTCAGCACCACCGCCATGTCCTTGTCGGCACGCTTCATCGTGCCGCTGTCGGGCGTCT
>JBPBQY010000005.1:0-48804 GCA_050920985.1 Janthinobacterium lividum
AGAACAACAATGTATAGAAAGGTTGAGCATAGGCGCAATGCTGCCCTGGTTATCGGCAGCTATCCGGTCCCATTCACCGGGGCGCGGACACGGCCTGGTGAGCGCGTCGTTCGACGGCGGGCTCGTGCGGGTTCGATTGGCGCGGAACGCCGTCGGTCGGTTTATCGATGGGGGTTCGGCGCTGGAGGGACGGGGTTGGCGTGAGGGGCTCGGCCCCGTCGCTCAGATCCTTCGCCGGATCAGGGCTGCGGTCAGGCCGGGCATCAGATCGGCCTCGGGACAGGCGGCCGCGAAAGCGATGCGGACGCGGTGGCGGGTCTCCACCACCCTGGCGGCGACTTTGAGGAGCCGGAGGCGCAACGTCGTGAACTCGGCTTTGGCGAGGTCGCGGATCTTGGGGATGGCGTCCCTGACGTCCAGCATCAGCCAGTAGGCGGCCGTGTGCAGCACGAGGCGGACCTGATTGGCCAGTGCCGAACGGCATGAGGTGCGGTCGGATCTGAGCTGGGACTTGTGCAGCTTGATCAGGTTTTCGGCTTGGCCTCGAGCACAATACAGGCTCTCGTAGACCCACTCGGGCGAGCCGCGCTCGATGTTGGTGACGACGAAGCGGATGTCGAGGCCGAGACGGGTCGCCTCGATGCGGGCCACGGCGCGACGTTCCCGGTTCCAGGAGCCCGCCTTGTGCCGTGTTTCGGCGTAGTCCCGCACGACGGGCTTGTCTCCGGTCGCGCGCGCGGTGCGGACGGCGTCGGCGGTGTCCTCGAGCTTCCGCGACAGCGGCTTCGAGCCCGGCAGGCCGAAGACGTATTGCAGGCCGTTGGCCTCGCACCACGCCATGGGCTCGGGCCTGGCGTAATGGCCGTCCCCTCGGAACAGGACGCGGGTTTTCGGCCAGCGGGCGCGGATACGGCGGACGAGGCGCCGGATGTGGGCCCGCACCTCCACACCGGACGGCGTCTTGCCTGGGCGCAGCACAACGGCGACCGGGCGGCTGCGCTCCGTGTCGTAGACGTGGATGGGCAGGAAGCAGCGCTCGTCATAATGGGCGTTGAACAGTGACAGCTGCTGATGGCCGTGGACGACATCGCAGGTATCGTCGATGTCGAGCGTCACCGCCTCAGGCTCTCGCGGGTAGGAGTCCATCCAGGCGTCCACCAGGGCGTAGGTGAGGCGGATCACGTCGCGAAGGCGTGGGGCGTTCTCCAGTCGCGACAGGGTCGGCTGCGAGCACAGGTCGACCCCGGTGTCGGGCAGGCGTCCGCAGGCGAGCTTGAAGGCGGGATCGGTGCGCAGGGCGTCGAGATCGTCGCAATCCTCGTAGCCGCAGCATGCGGGCCCGGATCATGTCGGCGAAGCTGTGGATGACCCGGGTCGGATCGCGGCGGTCCGGGATCAGCCGGGCCAGCCGCTCGGCAATCCCGAGGCGCCGCTCAGCCAGCGACAGCAGCATGACACCGCCGTCCGACGTGAGGCGACCGCCGTCGAAGGCGGCTGTGACTTTCTTCCTCCCGACGGCTGGAAACTCGAAGGACAGGACCGTATCGTCGACCATGGCGGGCGTGGCACCGCGTGAAGTGGATCGGGGTTGGCGTTAGCACCCAAATCCTACGCCGCTTCAATGCGTTAAGCTACGCTCGCCACCCATCCTGCGCCGTCCCGACGAATATGACGGGCTAGTCAGCCGTGGCCATATGGCTTATCGCTTCAACGATGTTGATCGTCATCGTGTGGCCCGTCTAGCCAATGCTTGCGAACTCACGGTGGGTCTCCACCGCGTAAAACCAGATGGTCGACCTTTACGGCTGGGTTCGAAAAGTAGATCGATGACAGCGGACCTTTCACGGCGGTGGCAATGCACGAAGACGAACTTCACGCCCATTTCGCCGGTCTGCGGATCGCCATCGCGGTCGCGATCAAGACCGCCAGTCGCACGCCCGTCGATATCGGTCATCACGTAGCCGCTCTCCGCGACATTGAAGCCTTAATACCAGCTTCGTACACCCGGCGACAAGAGAGGAGTTGCAGGGCGTCGCGACCGCACTTCTTCGGCTGCCCGTCCGAGATCCGATGCACGGCCAAGATCTCACCAAAGCATCTTTGCCGCTTGCCGCGGAGCCGCAGGACGAAGCGCTGCCCCGAGACCTGCTGTCGTAAGTGGTCCATCGCGCGCCCGCCCTGTGTCAGCGTAGAGTTCAGAGCGGCTCGAACTCCGCCGCCGACCGGGCGACTAGAGATCCGAGCTTGTGATCGACCGCGGAGCGGCTGACCCTTCTTTTGACGAGACCTGGAAGATCGTATTCGTGGACCTGCACCCCCGCCTTTATCGGACCAAGTAAGGAGCCGCTGTGCCGCCGGTCAACGCCGCCATCGCCGCCATCGCTGCCAGCGTGAAACGCGTCGACTCTGATGAAGCGTTCGCAGCCGCTTAATCGGCACCGAGCAGCTGGTGGGCTTCCTTGATCCGGGCACGCGAGAGCGCACCCCGCAGAGCTTTCGCTGGTTGCAGGTCGGCGACGTCATTCGCCAGAGCCCGATCCTGAAGTATAAGGATAAGGGCTACCATTAGGGCTGCTCTTGCCTGGCTGAGTGCACGGCAACTCGGACGCCGCACGCGAGTCTTTGAGTGCGGGCGGGCTGTCGAGCGCAGGGCGTCGAGGAGCGCATCCTTTCTTCTTTCAGGTCCGCGTCGGCCAGTGTTCAAGGTCCTCTTGAAAGGAAACGCGACCACTCCTCGCGGCGTCGTCCATTCGACCGCCGCGAGGTTCAGCTGAAGATCTGAGCCGTGCTGGACAAGACTGCCGAGATCAATCTGGCTTCCGCTCTGCGCTTTGTGGAACGAAAGGCGATGCTGTTTGAGCCTGGACGGAGATCGAAGCATCGTTACTTACGATCACCGGGACGCCGTCCGACGCGGCTTGCGCAACAAAGATGCTCGACCGCGGTCTCAATGACGGAGCAGCAGCACCGCCCTAAACGTGCTGGCCAAACGCAGCTCTTCACGGGTAAGGCCCCGTGAACAGGTCCCCGAGCGCACGCCGAGCGAGGTAGGTGCATCGTCTGCGGCGAAGGTGCTCTACCTTGTCATGGAGGATATGGCAGCGCTGGCAAAGTGCCGCGAGGTTGGCGGCGTCATTGTTCGTTGGATCGTGGTCGAGGTGGGCCGTCGCCAGCACGACGTGCGTGGCGCGCCCGGGCGGCCCGTAGTCGGCCGGCACCACCTCCCATGGAACCACCCTGCCCCGCCCGCATCTCCAGGTCTGCCGCTCGTCGTCCCACCAACGCCCGTCGCCGAGATGAATCACTATACGACCGTGTGGTCGACAGCAGCGTTCGCATCGACCCCTGGCGCGACCAAAGCGGATCGAAATCGACAGCTCGCGCCAGTCGAGCGGGTAAAGCCAGCGGAGTTCTCGTCGGATCGGCATCACGTCTCCTCCGCCGAGGATCCGTGCAGCATCTTACCCACGATTTTCTCAGGATCTCTCACGAATGCGACGCTCCTGGACCGGCCCGCAGATCTATCTTCCAAAGCAGACGCCGGCCTTGTCGTCCTGCGCCCATTGCGCTGAGGCGAGAATGGCATTGAGGCAGAAGTGGTTTTGCGGGCTAACCACATGTCCAAAGCCTCGGGGGAAGTGTCACGATCCCGGGCGAAATCGATTCGACATAGCTGAAGATGGCAAGCTCCTTCGCGTTCTTGAATGAGGACCGCCTCGCATTGCCATCGCTTCACACTGATCACCCGGTATCGCATCCCATTCCTCGTGGGGTCGACCCGATCGAGGACGAGGATCTGGAGCGTGCTTGTCGGCGAGGGAGTAACCGTCATGCTCGTGATGATGGTGGCCGGCTAAATCGCAGTCCAACGCAAAGATTGAATCAATCGCGGCCAATCGATTCAAGGGCGTTATGTCTCCCCTGCCCTGCCCTGCCCCGCCCTGCCTCGCCCTTGCCGTTGCTGCCAGACACGACGCTGCTCGGGCAGGGTCCGTTCCGGAGATGGCTCGGTGTTTGCCTTAAGATTTTTACTCTAAACCCATCTGCTTTCGACCTCCCGGACCGGATAGGCAGTCCGTTGATCGCCAGCCCTCGACGTCTCATGGTCGGTAGGACCCGACGAACAGGCCCAGTAATCGTCTTCTAGGACAAATAATCAGCCGATGCCCGAGCATCCGACTTCCCCGAAAATAAACACGTAAACGTATGTCCGGTGATCAACACGGGATCTATACGAAAAGTCACAATGGCAGCCGGGATGCGCTGACCGGCCACGATGCGATGGATGGGCAACATTCGAAGCCGGCTCTTCGAAGTGCGTGTGTCCGCATGTCTTCAACGCTGGGCGTCGTCGTCGACGGCGCTGTCCAATACGCTCTCATATCTCGGCTTCGCCGGAAGGTCGCGTGGCGATTTCCTTGCAGCTCTACAAGGGCAGCGACATAATCCACAGCAGGCCGCTGGGGTTGGTCGAGCGCGATCAGGTCGGTGATGTGTGTTCAAGTGTCGAATGCACCTTCACCGGCTCGGAGTAGAGCGGATTTCTGTGTCCAAGACCGCCTCGAGCCATCTGCTGCCCGCGAAAGCGATAGTGCATGGGGTACTCGCCGCGTCACTGACGATCGCCGTACTCAAGGTTCAGAATTCATTCGCTCTAGCACTTCGCCCGTAGCTGTTCTTTATCATGTTTTGTTACTGCGACGGTCTACTCAGCCTCGAGGGCGACTATGATTGCGGTCGCTTCCTGTCCGTAACCGATTTCCACCGCTCTCAACAATCTTATCCGATACGATGAATTTCTTTTATACGACAGTGAGGCAGAAACAATAAGCTGACGTTCCAACGGTAGTTGGTGTGTGGCTACTCGGCACTTCCAGATCATACGATAACCGGCAGATGTGCTTCTCCCGAACGGACGCAGAGTGCCGACTCTAACGAACTCACGCTGTGTGCAGCGGCAAGCCAAACATACTGATCCAGGTAGACCATTGCTAGTGCCGTACAATGCATAGCTTTAGCTATGAACGTCATTTCGCTCGATAAGCGCGCGACGGTAGATGCTCATCGTGACATCGAAGTCCCCAAGCGAATCCCCGTTACGACGTCGTCTTCCTTCAAAACCGGAGTTAAACGACGAACTCCTTAGAAACCTTTCAGCGCCAATACGGACTGTTAACCGAAAATTAACCACGCTGAAATAAATCGTTTACGAGTTGGAGGGATCGATCATGTCTGCACTGGCGAAATTGTACGCTTCTCGGGGCACCAATGCGGCTGCCAGCGGCGGGCTCGAGAGGATTATGCCAAGGGTCGCAATGCCCACCCCTCTGGGAGTAGTAGCTAGTCCTCGGCGCATCACGGAGGAGAGAAGCACTGACGTCGAGACGCACATGTCGGAGTTGATTCTTCACGACCGCAACAAGGGCAAGCCCCAGGAGTACACCACGGCGCTCAGCGTCTTGGAGAACGTCAATCTGGCTTTTTCCGATTTGATGGCCAAACTCGAGGAGTCCGCGTCGGTTAGGGATGAGTTGGCGGCTGAATGCGACAAGCAAGATCAGGTCATCCAGCAGCTTCACTACGACCTTGACTCCGCGAAGCGCCGCGGCGACGAGATGGAGAAGCAGAACACCGATCTGGGTGACAGGCTGGCTGAAGAATCCGATCGTGCTTCCAGTTGGGAGGTCAGGACGTTGCACGCCGAGAAGGCTGTTGCCGAAGCTCAGCGTCGAGTCGATGAACTTGAGGAAGTGTGCAAGACGCTGCATGACGGCATCTATAAAATCTTCGGCGCAAATTCACCGGTTAAAAAGGCCATGGCGACGCTGGGCAAGGATCAGTAAGTAGGAGCGGGACAGACACTGCGCGATGGAGCGAGGGAGCTGCCGTGGGGGGATCGCTGTCGATCGCTGCGCCGGACATTGGCTCCCGAGCCTATTCCGCGAGGGCTAGAAATCGACGATTTCATGCGTCGATTTCTGGCCCTCGCTCGAAGCGATCATTCCGCCGCACAAGCGGTACCAAGGATCACGCCTCGGCATGGCACATTGTCCGCCGTCGACTTCACCGGCGCACTCGATAAGCTGGACATCCTGTTCTCCCGCCTCGACATTGAGGCCACCAACGTCATCCAGATTAGAATTCAGAGCGAAGGCCTCCGGTCACTGCTCGAGGATCGTATGAGGCACCATGCCCGCACTCTGAGCGATCTCGCAGACCTCCATCGCTCTCTTGAGCTACGATGCAAGGAAATGGATTTGCGGTTTCGCGTCGCGACCGCAACTGAGGCCGGTAAACATCTTAGCTCGGCGAAATTGGGTAGGATGATCAAGGCACAAAATCAGAGCTCGCGCCGCCGCGGGCGAAAGATGTCGCGCCGATTCGTCAAGCTATTTCGCCTGGGCGCGAGTTGGTCGCCCCGGACTGAATCGCCCGTCTAAGCGTTAACATTACCTGCGGACGACATGAAGGCGGTGATGCCGGTCAAGCACCCTGCCCTTACCTGATTGTCCGGCGCGAGCTGTCGGGTGCGTCAGAGCTGACGCAACCTCGGCATATGGAACGTGCGTGTTGGCCTGATATAGTTGGTTGGCTCTAGACGTCGCGTGGGGCGCTGACCGCGCAGTAACGTGAGGGATGCGACACAGGGGCCGCAAGGCGCCGAGCTTCTTGTGGAACGGAATTTGCGCTAGTGTGGGCCTCTGAGTTCGACAGGGTCGCGCTTTGCGGTCGACCTCCAGCTTGGACTTCAGAGAAACGAAACTCACAGTCAAGCATCGAACCCCAGCTTTGAGTCCAAGACGCAGGCCGTCCAGGATGGCCGCGCGTGGAGATCATCTCGTGGCAAGTCTTGCAGAGATCACGCGGACGACGAACTCGGTACTGTCCGGCACCTTGGTGCATGGGGCGACGGCAACCTGTCCAGGAGATCGCCCATGCCGAAGCCTAAAGCCACCAGAGCCGATGTCACTCCCGCAAGAAAGCCCAGTGGTGCCTTGGCGAAGTCCGTGATGGCTTCGACTAAGCTGGCGGCAATTGTCGGCTCCACCCCCCTGCCCCGACTGAGGTCGTGTCGAATAACTGAAACCAATCCGCACGCACAATTTCAGGATCCAACCGAAGCGCGGACATTCGTAGACGACAACAAACTGCGCGCCGCGTTCGGTCAGGATCGAGCGACCATGATCGAGATGCAAAATATTGCTCGGCGCGCATGTGACTGCGGGCTGAATAGTGCGGCGCCCCTACGTCTACGAACGGTCGGCCACTCGAGCAGCGCGAGGTTCCCGTCCTGAGCGGTCCGGCGATTACGGCGCTGCGTCTCATGCAGTTCTTGAAGCGGTGCCGGTGCTGCTAGGGCCGCTGAGGCTGCCGGTGTCTCACCCTGTCGCGATACCTTGGGCAGGCGCTGAGCGAGGCCGAGGGGATCTTGAGACGAGCACCGCCATGTCCCGGCACCTCGACAGATGGTGTTGAGCCACCATGACCTGAGCCGCATCACTCGTTTGGTAGCGATCGACGGTCGACGTCGGCGAAAACGCTCGGGCTAAGTCGCAAACATCAGGAGAAAGCTGCAGTGGCGGCGCCCGAGCCACAGATCCAGGCCAAGCTCCCGGGTAATAAGCTTGGTCTCCGTTACGGGAGAACTGCTGCCTGAGCGACGACACCGCACACAGACTGAACTGCCTGACCAACGCTCACCGAAGCGCCCCCATTCTTGACAATTGGGTTTTTCTTCTGCGGCGGGATTCGACTTTGATCAATGATGAAGATTGGCGGATCCGTCGCGGGGCCTTTTGCCGAAGTGTTCCCTTGTTCGCCAACCGGCCGGACACAGCTTCGATGTAGACCATCAGTGAACACGGTTCCTCGATGATGACACGCTACAGCGGGCTGGAAGCGGCATTAGCTCCGCCTGACTACAGGTCCAGTCTGCCCTTCGTAAAAAAAGTCATGCGTTTCTGAAGTCGATTGTGTCTCACTGATCATAATCCACTCGGATCAGGATGCCGCTAGTCATTGATGGATCGATTTTCATCCTGGACACTGACTGCGGCTCAAAAGGCTGCAGCGGATTGCATGCAAGTGGTCGCTGAAACGTGGGATGTCTCGAGTGCGCCGGGCTGCGCTGGGCCGTCAGGCGACCAACAAACGGTAAATATTACTTTTAGTTGAAACTTTCGCCGAAGATCTGCGTATCTGCGACGAGCGTATGCCAGCGTCACTGCTAATTCGACTGAGTTCAGCACTTGGTTTGGCTGCAGAGCCTCGGTCGGATTGTTCTCAGAGTACCGCTTAGAACCAATGGGCTTCAAGAGCTAATGAGTAGCCGCTTCCGAAGTGCGACATCGATTTGGGATGATCGTTATACAGCGCTGGGTCGAGCATCAATTTACGGTAAGTCTAACGAGTGACTGGAGAAAACTTTGCCCAGGTATCTTTTCGACATACGCGGATCTAGCAGCACAGTACATGATCTATTCGGAATGGAGCTTCTTGACGAGGCACAGGCTATCCGGGAAGCGTCGATAATTCTGGAGCAGATCGTCCAAGATGCGGGAACTGTCGAAGGACCCCGAGTGATGGTAGTGAGTATTCGGTGTGAAACGGGTCCGTGCTTCTATGAAGTGTCGACATCTCACTGAACCAGACAGGGCTATCGAGGCGTCACCTGGGCGCTCAGATCGGCAATAATGACAGCTTTTATATTTCCTAAATCTATAGAATATAATGCCGACCAAGGTGACTTCTGTTCAGCCCAGTCACCAGTTGTTCTCGCCATTTCGTCGACACGAATGCGGTCGAGCGTCGCCAGATAGTTCACTGTGTTGCGCGACAGAAGCCACTTGGCAGCTTCTCCACTGGCCAATGCGGTTTTGGGGTAGAACACAGACGGCGCAGACAACAGCCGAATAGCACTGCGGGGGTGCATTAGGCAGGGAGCATACTGAGGAAGCCCGGACCAGAGTACTGGGAAGACAGGGGGCGGGCGGATCGTGGGTTAGATTCCCGTAAGGCGGGTGAATCGTCCGCATCCAGGACGGTTCAAGCCCTGGTCGATACGTTGTTCTCTGTTGCTCGAAGCAGACCGAACATACTGTAGCAGGCATCTGGCCCTTTCACGTCGGCGACGGGAACGTCGCGTTGCCGATACGCGACCGGCGTATTTGTCGCCACGTCCATTTGAAAGTTGCCGTAACCACCCCTGCCCTGAACAGCACGGCGGCGAATGCTGATCGAATGGGACACAAGCTCCGGCATCGAATCGGTTCATGATCAAGCCGCTTAGCTTAGAGTTGGTGGAGGAAGGACAAGCAGTTCTCGGTCCCATCAACATCAATGGCGTCTAGCGCGGTTTCGATAAGCACCTCGATAGAAGGTTGGACCGGCTTTGCCCTGGAACTCAAACAAATCAGCCAATTGCGTCGATTTCTGCGAGAAGCCCGACGAGCTTAATGTCATGGACGCGTATAGCGGGGATGCCCGATTTCAGGTGCAAGGCTAAGCCACTCACCGGTGCTGATGCAGCCGCTCGCATCCCCCTCCCCCGTGTGCTTCTTGGCTCGATCAATTCCGCTGCACCCAGGTGCTATTACCACAGCCGTTGAGCAGGCGCGGACCTCTCTCCGCCGCTTAGAAATTTGTCTTACGTTGTCCCTTCAAGGCAGCGAGGCATGTCGGCCTGGTGAATGCGGCAGGGAAGGTGTCTTGCGGCGCTCTGCCTCTCTCCCCACACCGGCATCACGTGGTGAACAGAGACACGCTTCGACAATCATCCCTGCCCTAGCCCGCACGAGAGGACGACGACTGAACAGCGTGGCGGGTCCATCGCCGCGCCAGGCATTCTTCAAAGGTCTGCGCGGCGCCGTCCCACTCCGGACGGCCGGATATTCGGCGATGCGCAAAGCGGTTCTTTCGAACGGATGTCGTCGATGGCCATAGCGGACCTCTTCTCACCGGTGATCTAGGAAAATGGGTCCTTTGGTCTGCCTTGCATGGTCGGGCGTCGGCGGAGCCGGCAGAAAGTGATGCATCGATCAAAGCTAAGCCGACACTTTGATACAGCTACGAGGGCTGGACCCTGGGATAGCCTGTAGGAAGTGGCGGCACGGGCTGCATCTATGCGCCCACCCAAGCGCGTCGATCGCCTCGGCCTACCAGCGAACACTCACGAACCGTTCCGATGAAGAGTGCCTGCAACCTGTCCATAGAAGACGGTCTATGGGTGAGCTCAAGGGGAAACTCGATCAATCAGAGCGACTTGGCATATGCATATCCGAGAAGGGAAGTGTCGGAATGATTGAGCGTTCCGTTCTCTCATCCACGACCACAGCTTGTTCTCTACCTCTCCAAATGCGCTGACGACTTCAGTATCGTTACCCGTCCGTCGTTGGGCGTTGGCAGCTACCAACCGGTTTAACGTCCTGTTAACCATTGCGCGCTTGCCCGAATCGAAAAAACCAGCATTGTCACGGTTACCGATGCGAGGAAGGCAGTTTACCGTGAAAGCAGGGTTGAGCGGGAAGCCGAAAATGCGTCGTGCCAAGGAGTCTGTGGAGCAGGCGATTGGTGCGCATGCCGAGCTTTTGAGCTCACAGATGCGCGCTATGACAGAAGCCCTCTTCCCGCCCATCGCTGAGAAAACGCTACGCCGCTTCACATCGGGAGAAGCGGCTAAACTCCTTAAAGTATCGGACTCGACTCTGCGTAAGATGAGTTTGGCGGGAGAAGGCCCTACCCCCGAGACGACGAGCGGCGGTCGGCGCCATTATACATTGGGCCAGATCAATGAGCTTCGGCATCTCATGGCGGGACGCGGACGGCCCCTGCCCCATCGAGGCGCTGACGACCATCTGCAGGTCATTTCTGTCACGAACTTCAAAGGTGGATCGGCCAAGACCACGACTGCAACGCATTTGGCTCAGTACCTTTCCTTGCAGGGTCTTCGCGTACTCGCCATCGACCTCGATCCGCAGGCCAGCATGTCGGCGCTCTTTGGCGTAGTCCCGGAGGCTAATGTCGGGCCTAATGAAACGCTCTACGCAGCGATACGGTACGACGAGCATCGGCGCCCTTTGACCGACGTCATCCGCTCCACATATTTCGACGGCCTCGATCTCGTTCCGGGCAATCTCGAGCTAATGGAGTTTGAGCACGCAACGCCGATGGCGATGCGGGACGGTGCAGATGAGGACATCTTCTACACACGTATCGCAAGTGCCCTGGATGATGTGTCCGACAACTACGACGTCGTCGTCATCGACTGCCCGCCGCAGATGGGTTTTCTGACGCTCAGCGGCCTGTGCGCATCAACGTCGATGGTGATCACCATCCATCCTCAGATGCTCGACGTTGCCTCCATGAGCCAATTTCTTCTGATGACCAACGACTTGCTGGGCGTCGTGTCCAGTGCTGGGGGTGGGCTCGAGTACGATTTCATCCGGTACCTCGTAACCCGGTATGAGCCTCAAGACGCGCCGCAGACAAAGGTCGTCACACTCCTTCGCGGACTTTTCGGAGACCACGTCCTCACCAATGCGATGGTGAAGTCGGCAGCTGTGTCCGATGCAGGAATAACCAAGCAGACGCTTTACGAGATCGGGAGAGAGAGCATGACGCGCTCAACTTACGACCGAGCTTTGGAAGCCCTCGACGCCGTTAACGGGGAAATCGCAGAGCTGATTTCCGAATCCTGGGGGCGGTGAGTTGGTAGCTGCCAACGCTCAAGGAGTGATGCGATGAGCCGTAAAACGACAATCGACAGCATCCTCGTCCCCGTGGCTTCACCGGCCGCAGGTTCGGCCGTTAATCTCCCGCAGCGTGTCCGCACCGGCGCTATTGCCGGAATGCGGTCACATCTCAGTGGGTTGACAGAGAGCGCAAGAACCGCGGCCAGACTTCAAGAGCAGGTCAGCGCCGGCACGTCGGTGATTGAACTTGATCCGAGCGTAATTGACGGCTCGATGGTGGTCGACCGGATTGCGACTGAAATCGACCCGAGCTTCGATGAGCTGGTCGAAAGCATCCGCCAGTCAGGCCAGCAGGTCCCGATTCTCGTCCGTCCTTCCGAGGCCGATCGTTATCAGATCGCCTACGGGCATCGCCGGGTACGTGCCGCAGCGAAGCTGGGGATCAAGGTCAAAGCACTGGTTCGAAATCTCACCGATGACGAGCTGGTGGTTGCTCAAGGCAAGGAGAACTTCGACCGTAAGGACCTGTCCTTCATAGAGAAGGCGCAGTTCGCACGTCGGCTTGAGGATCTGGGATACGAGCGGTCCGTCATCATTGCTGCGCTCTCGACCGAGAAAGGCAACCTCAGCCGCTACATCGCAGTCGCCCGGTCAATTCCTGAGGATCTGGTGCAGGCGATTGGGCCAGCCTCAAAGGCGGGCAGGGCGCGCTGGACGACTTTGTCGGAGCATCTGCCCGGCAAGGAAGATGTAGCGGCGACTGCGATCGCCAAGCCTGATTTCAAGTCGCTCGATAGCGATGCGCGTTTTGCAGCCGTGCTACGTGCATTGAATCGCCCTGCGACCAAAGCGACGTCCTGGATAGGCGGAAAAGCCGCCCGGATCGATCGCAGAGAAGACAGAACCGTCCTGACCATTGACGATGCGACCGCGCCCGAATTCGGCGCTTTCGTTGTCGAGCGGTTGGACGAGCTGTACCGCGAGTACCTGGATAGGAGGAAGAACGCGCCCTGATCACAGCGTCGGCACTGCTAGAAACGGCTCACCAAGGAAATAGGTAGGCAAAAGAAAAAGGCCCCCCAGAACGTCCGTCCCGGAAGGCCCCTTCTCTTAGTTTGGCGACTTGAGAATCGCACTTCCGAACACAGCAGTCAAGAGTCGGACGCCGTTTTGGCGAGCGGATTTCTTTGCCCTTTCGAAGGCAAGGATCATGGATCAAATCACGACGCCCTTTGGGCGGCGAACACTGTCGCTCGGCATGGTGGCAGCGCAGGTGGCTGCGCGCGATTTGGAGGGAAAGGCTGCCCATAAGTGGAAAACGTTCCGAGCGATCGCGGAAGCAAAGGACGCGCTGGGCGTGTCTGATCGTTCGCTATCAGTGCTGAACGCTCTGTTGACGTGTCTTCCGGAGACGGCGCTCACAGCCGGGGACCTCGTCGTGTTCCCGTCGAACAAGGCGCTGTCCTTGCGCGCTCATGGAATGGCGGAAACTACGCTTCGCCGACATCTTAATGCTTTGGTCGAGGCAGGACTCGTGTTGCGGCGCGACAGCCCGAACGGCAAGCGTTACGCTCACCGAGGTGCTGAAGGTATTGAGAAAGCCTTTGGATTCGATCTCTCACCAATCCTGGCTCGAGCTGAGGAGTTCCAGCGCCTCGCAGGCGAGGCCCAGGCAGAGCGGCGCTTGGCCGCGATGGCGCGTGAGCGTGTCACAATCTACAGGCGTGATATCGGCAAGATGATAGAGGCTGGCGCCGCAGCAGGGGCAGGGGGCTCATGGCAGGGTCACCGTGACACGTTTGCAGCGCTTGGCTATCGCCTGCCCCGTCGGGTGACCATGGAAATCGTCCAGCCTCTCGTCGAAGCTTTGCATACTTTGGCGACCGAGATCGGTAATGCCTTGGAATCTCTGATCGAACTTCGTAATTCGGATGGCAGTGACATCCAGGATGACGCGCATATCGAGAATTCAAAAACAGAAACTACAGTTGAAATTGAACCTGCAAGCCGAGTGGAGCAGGGGGCGCGAGTAGAGAAAACCTTGCCGCTGTCTTTGGTGCTGAAGGCGTGCCCTGACATCGCCATGTACGACAAGGGCGGTGTGAGGGATTGGCGTGACCTGATCACCACAGCAAGCTTGGTGCGGGGAATGCTCGGGATCAGCGCATCGGCCTGGCATGAGGCTACGAGCACGATGGGTGAAACTGGAGCAGCAATCGTAATGGCAGGAATTCTCCAGCGTGCGGAAGTCATATCCAGCCCCGGCGGCTACTTGCGTGGTCTAACGGCGAAGAGCAGGGCAGGGGAGTTCTCGGCCTGGCCCATGATGATGGCCTTGTTGCGTGCCCAATCTCCTGCCGCGAAAGGTGGGTCGAGCAGAGGCGGGTAAACGTTAACCGATCGGGCAATCTGGTCTGGGGAAGAAGCCTGCTCATGCTCGTCTGGACCGGCTTGGCCATCTCGGTCACGGACGACGTCCAGCGGCTCTATCCGAGCACCATCTCCGTGACTGGATGCAAGGTTGTTTACGGTCGGTGGCTCTGAAGCCCAGGCATCAGTCGCGGTCGATCGGACCTTGCGAACGGCTGAGCTTTTCTAGTAATCGCCGAGCGCCTTCGCAGGAAGGCGGAGCCACCGGTCGCAAGTCTCTTGGGCCGACGGTTGATTGCTGGCTTTCCTTGCTCGTGGTTGATGACGCCGTGCTGCCAGATTCGTTGAGGTTCATCTGTAGCGCTCGTCGCGATCCAGACGAGAGGTCTAAGGCGGTCTATGCTGCTCTCGCAACACGTCGCTTAGATGGTGTTAAACGGTACCGCGCCAGCTTCGGCGTGCATCAGGCCAATGCTCTGGCGTGTTCCGATTGTGCTCGGGGCAGGGGGGACAGGTCCTCCGGGTGAGGAGTTTCAGGGAGCACTGGGCCATCTCACCGCTTCCAAGGAACACCTCTTAAGGAAGTGGGTGAAGCTGACGCGTAAACGATTTCCGATCTCGCCGATACGTAGGTTTGTCGTGGCGTAATTCGACATTTCGGCTCTTTAATCACCCTACGGTGTCGGCTGGCGGTCGGTGGTACAATCATTCAACTTTGCAATCTCAGGGTAGGGACCTCCGGAGTGAAATTGTCAGACTGAGCCTTGCGGTCGAACAGCATGTCTTTTTCGAGCTGCCTCGCGGCTGTGAAGAGCATCGTCGCCAGCAAAATCGTGAATTCACAACAGTTCGACTTCTGGCATCAGAGACGACGGTCTTCGAAGTCGGAAGGGTGCGTTCGTTGGACAATCTGCACGATGTCCGAACACGACAAGCAGCCCCGATACTCTTTGAGACGTTCCGGGACTACGAGAAAGTTTGCTGATGACCGATGCGGGGTAGGGGAATTCGAGGAGTCTCCCCCTGGGCGCACTTTCCTGTGTTCGCTCCGATACCGGACCATCATCTTTGTCGGTCGAAGTAGACAGCGCAGGGGATACGAGATGCAATGCTGGCGGTAATTATGGTAAGTCGAATGCCATTCAGAACGACCGTCGCTCGATGCGACGTCGATGCGCGGCAAGGCACCGACCGCTCGTCGGTGTTCATAGCACTTGGCCAGCATGCGTCCTTGTCGAAATGAGCCCGAAGGTATGCTCCGGCCGAATTGCGTCAACACGTAAACGCGGTCAGTCGGCGACTTTGGTTAGGTGTTACCGAACGCTTTTCAGGCTCTCCTCGTCTTTGGGCATAAGGGGGACTAGAGAAGGGCAGGGGAGGGGCTGGATCGGCGGAAACGCTCTCAATCGACAGTATCTCACTATATTTCTTCAGAGTACGAAGAGCAGGCAGCCAGGCAGTGTGATATTCGGCTCAATCTTCCCCTGAAGCCCTTGCGTGTCGTGGCCTTCGCGGACAGCATGCGAAACGCATGAGACCTGCGCAACTCGGGGCATACCAGTCGTGAAGCTTGTCGCTACGACGACTTCCGCCGGGCGGTCCAGGGTTCGGACGAAATCTAGGTCATCGACTGCTCCAAGCAAGACCGGCGCTAGGCCACCGTGATGGCGCTTGCGTCGCCCCGGCGGCTGTTTGGGTCCTTGCCGGGCTATGCAGATGGCGGTCTCTTAACGCCTCGCCGATGATGGCCTGACCAACGAACACCTCGTTCCATATGCTGGCGGGCGTAGGATGCGCTGCGACATGGACGGCATGTTCGACAGCTTGCTCTGGTTGATCGTCCTCACAGGGTCGCCAGAGCGATCGCCGGCACGCCCGCACAAGGGTTTGCCGACCTTCCACAAGAACGCAGATGCCCGCCTCCGTGCTTTGCAGTCGACGACACCAGCGTGACGGCCCAGGGCGATCGCTCGAAGCGACACCCGCCACCTATTTGAGGCCAGCGCTTCGAAGCCTGTCTGCAAAGGTCGATCCTCCCCACCACGAGGGCCATGACCTACTCCCCTCATGGTCACTCATACCCTCGCCTTCCTGGCGAGCTTCAGCCTAGCCACGACCTGTAACCCCTTTGCACGTTCGCAAGAACCGGCAACCCAACATGCGGGTCGACCGGACCCTCGCATAATCGCTTTGCCCGGCGCCCGCCGTGGCCCACCGAGGAACTTGAACTATGAACACCAATAGGATTGTCGCCGGACTTGGCCTTGGCGCTCTCGTGCTACTGGCGCTCGGCGCTGTTTTCGGATCTTTCTACACGGTCGACCAAGGCGATCGCGCCGTGCTGCTCCGCAACGGAGCCGTCGTCGGCGTCGAGCAACCGGGGCTACATTCAAGCTGCCTTGGATCGAGGCCGTCTATCAGGTTGACGTGCAGACACGGACGCAGCGCTACAGCAAGGTCAATTCCTACTCGCAAGATCAGCAACCTGCCGACATTGCGATTAGCGTGACATATCACGTCGACCCGAGTGCCGTAGCGACCTTGTATGGCCGGTTTGGCACCGTGGACGCACTCGAAAGCCGCCTTTTAACCCCGCACGTTTATCAGGAGCTCAAGGTCGTGTTCGGCCGCTACAGCGCGGTGAGGGCTATCCAGGAGCGAGCCAAGCTGAACGCCGACGTTTTTACCGCCATCAAGGACAGCATGGCGGGCGATCCCGAACTCGTGCTGGAATCCGTCCAGGTCGAGAACATCGATTCAGCGGCCAGTACGTGCAATCGATCGAACAACGCATGCAGGCTGAGATCGAGGTGCATGGTGCCACCAGAATCGCTCTCCGTCCGTAACGACTTCGGTTGCGTGGGAGGGATGACTGCTGCCGCCCGACCAAACGGCAGCATCGCACATTGCTCGAGCGATTCGACTCCTGATTGCGTTGGTGTTAACGACCGTTAACGGCGTTCGGGAGACGGAGATGAAATACAAAGTTAGCGTAGGCGTAGCTGTTTGGGCAATCCTCTCTTGCTCTAGTGCGGTTGCGATCGACAGGACCACGCTTCACGAGGGGACTGGTGAAGCTTGCTCGACGCTTTGCGAGCAGTGGATGTCGATAGGGCGAGAACCATCCCATGACATTCAGCCGTCTTCGAACGAAGTTCTCCCTAATCTGCCATCATTGACAGATAGCAATATCCCTAAAGAATAGACGAATTTCAAAACCAAAGGTAGGAATCGTCATTCTGTGGGCATCGCAAATACCAAGACGACAAAAGGCCCACATGGGCCGAAGAACTCCATCGTTGCCAACAACGTACCGCTTCCGCCTAGGCGAGATCCCACGGTTATTGCCGATAGGTCCATTTTGCCGGTCACCGCTAAGCAAGCTGAGCAGCCTGTCAACCCTCCCGCGGTGTCGGCTCTGCCGACAAAAGCCGCGGTGCTCCAGTGGCAGACCAATCCGATTGGAGCGCCGTTGCTGACCGATGGCGAGGCGAAAGCCCTGGCTGCTCCCGACACGGTCGGGCTGACGACCACAACTGCTTCAGCGCCTACGCTGGACTCTGGTAGCACCGCTCCGGCACCGCCGAATTTGGCGGGAACGTCTATTGAGACGCGAGCCGTTTCATTACCGGCTGCGATCAACGAAGGGTCGATGGAGACGGTTGCAGTCGCTCAGTCATCGAATACGAAAGACCTGGAGTCTTTGCATCGAACAGCAGTGCATGCGAATACGCAAACGCCTGTTTCAATCCGTCTTCTGACCGACCTCGTATTGGCGTGCATCGTTGCTGTCTTAATACACTATTCGAAACGGTCTGCTGAAGTGACCCTCCTCGGCGACGCTATGCAGAACCGTCCAAATACAAATCAGGGTGGCGATCAGGTAAGCGCCTCCGGACAACTCGGGTCGATCAATGAGCATTTCGGCGAAAGATTGACCACAGTCAGGCACTCTAAACCCGCCATTTCTGTCTAACCTCGGGGTGTAGCTTACTCAGGCCTTGCGGCTTTTAGCGCCGAGCCGGTAGATACCGGAGTACGTCTTGACTACCAACATCTTGCACTTCCTCGCACGAAGCAGCACGCTATGCCTCAATCTCGACGCCTAGGCGCTCGAGGAGTAGCCGGATCGCTGCGTCCTGAACAGCAAATTGGGCTCATACTTATTTTCTTCCGCTCGTATGATCACGCTTGTGGTCATTCGGCCTTACTTCGGCGCAGCACCGCTGCGGTTCAGCCGTTCAGCCGAAGCATTTACGAGCCTCATGGCTTTGCTACCCGTTGAGCATCGTCAGTTCGGGCGCCCCTGCTGTTAGTCCGTTGACAGGCGTTCAATGGCAGCGGCTTCGCTCAGCTGTTTTTGTCGAAGGGAAGATATCACGACAGTCGCTCTGAGTGTCATTAGCCTCGGAGACGCACATAAGCCATCAGGAATACTCGAGTAGTGAACAAATGTACGACATTCCTCGATCAGTTCAATTCATGCGGACATTGCTGTCCAGGGGCGCTCAATGTGTAGAATAGTTACGCGTACCCTGCCAGGGTCCCTATGTCCAAGTGCGCCGTGTCCAGTCAGTGCATCGATGCCGGAGGTCTAGCATGTGCTCTGCCGATCGCCCAACCTCGGGGTGGACCATGTCAAACTGCCGCTTGCATGTAGTGCAATGTAATGATCAAACTGCTTTCGGCACAGGCTGGCCGAACATCCTGCGCCATCGCGGCTCCGAAATGGTGTTCAAGGGCGATTAGGGGCCGTGGATCACCTGCTCTCGGCAACCGCCGTGCTTAGCTGTGTCGAGGTCTTATGGAAGCTCCCGGGTTCGGGCCGCTGCCGCCAGTCACCATTGAGTTCCTTCGCGTCGTCAACGGTGTCGAAGCGGCTCGGCTTTGCTGCAGAGATTGCAACTCCGTTCATGTCGTGCCGTGGGAGGATCTTGGCTTACCAGAGGACACTCCGTTCCCTCCTTCCGAGCCGCTTTGGACTTGCGGCCTCTGCGGAGGAGCGGACGTGTCAGCAGAGCCCGAGTGGCCCCTTGGATCGACACGTGCAAATGTATCATCTGTTGCGCATGTCGCATCGCCGACCCCGTCGATTCCGGCGAATGTCGGCACCGAGATCTCCGCGTCCTCTCTTCGCAATCGCCTTGATGCAATCATGTCTGGTTTTGACAGGCATCCGGCAAAGACAACTCCGCCCACTTCGCTAGTGCCGACACCCATCGACTCGCCAGCACCTGGCTCCAAATGGAAGCGCGGCTCTATGTAGTAGATGCGGGTGCGCTAGAGTCGAAAAGACGAATTGTTCAGGATCAATCTGCGCTTGGCTTCCAAGCGCGTCTGCGATAGCGCTCTCGGTCTTCGTATTCCTTGCAAGGCGTCATGCGGTCGAGCATTCGCTCCTGCGGAGCCTCATACACCGCAATCCCATCCGACATCACCGGACAGGCATTGCGCGACACATCGACGTCGAAGCGGCTACCAGGGTTCGTCGACGCCTACGAAACCCCGGAATATCCGAAGGTGAATATCCCGATATCCCTGTTGGGATATCCTAACGATCTTCTTGCGGCTTAGCTCATGCCAAGACCTACTTGTAAACCTGCCGCGAACCGGACGCTTCGAGCTCCGCGGACGCGCTGCTCGACCGAGATCGCGACGTGAGTCGCAGTCGCGGAACGCGGCGGCGATCCAGCCTCAATGCAGCCGCGGCGGCCACGTTCGCTCGCCAATAAACCGCAGCTTCAGTAGAACGGTCTCCGTGTGATACCGGCTCAGAAATCGAAGCGCCGGAAAGAAGCCTGCGCGCCTCAGGTCCTGGCAATCGTGCACAAACGAAACGGCCGCCACCCGATGGCTGCCGAGATCGAGGCCGCGCCGCTGCGCTTCGAGCACTACGTCTCGACGATAGCCGCCAAGCCGGGGATGAATGCCCGCCGCGGCCTTTCGGGCCTCACTGGCGTGAAAGACCATCTCGACGGCGCAACGCGTCGCCTCGAAGTCCGGCTTGGACCCGCGCAGCATTGCGCCATGGATCTCCTGCCCAATGACGTTGAGCGTATCGGGAAACGCTTCGACGAGAAGCGCCGCGTCCGTCCGATCGATCTTGCGAAGGATCCCGGTCGGACGTTCGTCGGCGCTCACCGCAACCGCCTGGACGCGTTCGAGGATCTCGCGCCGCAAGTTGACAGAACCGGCGGCCCAAGCCCTGTCCAGTTCGTCGAACCGTGCTTTCTCGATCGCCGGTGCCCGGGTTATTCCGGCTTGGCCAACTCACCGAGAACGCCAGCAACGAACTCGGCAAAACATCGCAGCCACCAGAGCGCCCTGCTTTCCGGCACCTCGAAGCGCTTCGCGAACTCCGCCGGCTCGATCGCCAGCGCTTCATCGAAACCGAGCCGCTCCGCGTCGATGTAAGCCATAACCGATCCCCGACACCGAGTCATGACCACACACCTTGCGCGGCCCGAAGCGACCCGCTCCTGGAGCCAGGCCAAATCCGAATTACCCTCGACCTTGTCGAACTCTCCGTGGACGCCATTGAAAACAATGATCGGCGCATAGGCATCGAACACGCCACGCGCGCCCAACCGTTCGATCGCATCGCGCGCCGATCGCAGCGACGTCGCCGAAGCCGTCGTCGGCACGACGATACAGACCGCCGCGCCTTCGCTTCGAAACAGGGGTCCCGCGCCCGAACCGTTGCACCAGTCGGCCAAACCGCCGGCGCCTTTCGCGCCTGTATCGACGACGGCGGCGCCGCGTAGGACCGCGTCGCCGACCGACGCATAGGCTTCGGCGATCTCGGACTTGTCGTAGACCTCGGACACGCGGCGATCGGAAACAAAATCATCGACGGCCTCGCGACCATCGGCAGCCAGAAGGCGCGCCAGCTTCGACGGGCCGCTCGACCTCGTCCTATCGAACCCGACCGGCCGTGCACCGGCGCGGCCACGGATTAGCACCATCGCCGACAGCGTCTTGCCCGCGCCGCCGGCGTCGTTCGCAACTATGACCGAGGCAACTCGCGGCATCGAACGTCCTTCGAGAACGAGAAAGGCCGGACCCATCAGGTCCGGCCATCAGAGACGCATCAGGCTGATCAGGCGGCCTTTGTACCCTCGATCTTCTTCGGCCCGAGCCCGACCGCCTCGGCGTTCTTCACGAACGCTTCCAACCAGTTCGTGAAGAACCGAAGCCGCGTGTTCGCCAGCATGGGCGAAATGCCGACGCGGGCACCGAACGTACGCGGATGCACCGTCGCCAGATCGAGGAAAGTATATTCCTCAGCCAGCTTGATCGTGCCGTTGGGGATCTCGAAGGACGCGATCGCCTTCGTCTTCATGAAGGCGCGGAGCGCCACGAAGGCCGGGCCGTCGGCTGCTGCGACCGAGCCATATTTGGCGTTGAACGCCACCACCACTCGCAGCTTCATGAAGTGGGGTTCTGCCTCGAAGATGCGCTTGAGCACGAGCAAGCCGTCGGACGCCGACTGCGCGATCGACGTGACCGGGACCACAAAGGTCAAAAGCGGCGCGTCCTCGAGGAGGAACCTCGGCTTCGACTCCACCGCCCAGTCGAGCAGCGCCGGTATGGCGTTCGCGCCGAAGTCGATCAGGTGGCCGCCCTTACCGAGATGGTCGCCCATCGGGCTCCAGTGCTCGACCTGCGCGTCGCCGAACTTATCTCGCCCCACCTTGGCGGCATTCGCACCGATGGTCATTTGCTCGACCTCGTCGCCCAGCGAAGCGAGCTTCGAGACCGAGGCGTCATCGACCGAGTCGACGGAAACGAGCGACAACGGCTGTCCGGCGGCCTTCCAGATGTAGGCCAAGCCCCGGGCGATTGTCGTTTTCCCGATGCCGCCGGTCAAGTTGGCGACGATGATCGATGGACGAGCGTCATGGAGATCGGAGTCCTCGTCGGCGGTTTCAAAGGTACGCTTTGCCATTGCTTCCTCACTCATGTGGCCCCAGCCTAGAAGGGACTATTGCACGCACGAGTTAATAGGATAGAACCTGAATTCCATAAAAGGCCAAGATAGCATGAAGTTGGAAGCGGCACTGGACGATTCGAGAAAGAAGCTGTCGAAGCGTAGCCTGAGATCGCGGCTGCTGTCGTTCTCGGCATGGACGAAAAGCCTCCCGGCGATCCGTGCAAAGACGCAAAGAGATACCTGGCTCATCTCTTCGGGCGACAAGCGAGGGAAATTTTCCGTTACGGAAGCCGACCGACAAAATGGCTTGACCGTCTACGAAATGATGGTTCGTTATCGGGAGCCGGGATCGACCGAGCGCTATGGCGCTCTTCGAACCGTCAGCGTGCGCCTCGACGCCACACGGACAATGGCCATTGAGACCGATCGTGCGAAGCCAAATCTCGTCCTTCTCGACCTCCTCGCCGACTTGGGAGTCCTTGTCACCTTCGAAGGTGACAATGCCATCATCAAGCAACACACCGACGTCGCCTTCCTGACCGGTGAGAGCCGTCTCGCGGCGGCGCCGGCCGGCGCCTTTTCCGCGGCCAGCTACGTCGACTACATCGCCCATCCCGCTATCCTCAGCCATCCAACCCTGCGCTATTTCGTCGAAGGGGCGGATGGACAACCGCCGGATCAAGCGACCGAGGGCCAGTCGGATCTCGTGAAGAAGCTCGGTGATGTCGCAGCGAACGAGAGCCTCGACGATGTCGGGCCGAGCGAGCCGCAACCAACCGCCGACTCGTCAGGATCCAATGCCTCCCGACCGGCTCTCGCGAGCGAGGATCTCGGCGAAACCGGACCAAGCGAGCGGCGGCCGAAGCCTGGTCTTGCCCTTGCATGCGACCTCGATCCCGACCAGCGAAACGCTGTCGCTATGGCCCTCACCGAGCGAGTAAGCCTTATCGCTGGGCCGCCAGGCACAGGGAAGTCTCAGGTCATCGCGGCACTCGCCGCAGAGCTCAACCGTCGCGGATGTTCAGTGATCGTCTCATCTACCGAAACTCCCGCGATCGACGTCGCTCGGCGGCGAATTAGCGAGATGCTCGGGCCCGAGGCCCGCGTCCTGATCGGCTCCCCGGCTGAAATCGCAGCGCGAAAGCCTCCCGAGATCGGTGTACCCGACTTCGACGTGCTGATTGTCGACGAAGCCTCGATGATGCCTATTGAAGTCGCCCTGCCGCTCATGACGCGCACTTCTCGATACGTTCTCATTGGAGACGGGCGCCAAATGCGACCCGACGCGTGTTCCCTTACAGTGCTCGATCAAGCCGAACACCTCCAAGTCAAGCAAATGTCTCTCGGATACCATTATAGATCCGCCGATCCCACCTTGATCTCACCGAGCAACCTCATCGCTTACGAGATGAAGCTACGCACCGTGCCGACACCCGTCGTTCAGCCCGTCACCGGCCTGAAGACCCATTTTCTCCCTGAAGCCGTAACGACCACCAGCGAGAAAGGACTGGTGAACCGCGGCGAAGCCGTGGCCGTCGCAGCGCGAATCCAGTCGCACCTTCGCACCAGGGACAAGCGATCGATGGGAATCATCGCTGCCAACACCGCTCAGAAGGAGCTTATTCAAAGCATTGTCTCGGAAGACCTCAAGGGGTCACCGACGAGGACTATCGAGCCATTGTTCATTCGAACAACGAACGAGATCCAAGGCGAAGAACGCGACGTTATCTTGATCTCGATCGTCTATGACGGCCGGGATCCAGAGCAGCGCTTTGGGGCCTTCGAAACGTCAGCCTCGCTTGCTCGCCTCAATGTTATGCTCTCACGATCGCGAACCGAAATGGCGGTCTACACCTCGTTTGCCGATCGACCCGGCATCAATGCTACTATGACACCGGGCCGGCAAACCTACCTGCTTCTCAGAGCAATCCTTAACGTCCACTCCGAAGCCGAGACTCGGCTGCACACCGATAAGGCAGTTCGGGCACTGGCCAAGCGCCTCGCTTTGAAGGTCGACTGCCTGGGGGTGGTCTTCGGGCTCCGGTACTCTGGCGACGATCGCTATAGCATAGGCTTGGTCCTCACCGAAGGATCGAAGACGGAAGAGCACTGGGACACGATCATCCAACAGCTGCAGACGAAAGGCTGGTCCACACTCACATTCGCCGAAACGGATCTCGTTACAAAGCCGAAAAAGGTCGACGAATTAATCATGGCAGCGCTGGCGAAAGACGCTAATCGGCCGACGTGAGGTTACGGAGGAACGCCTCGGCCTTGTCGGGATCCGAGAGCTCATCGAACGCATCGGATGAGAAAACATGATCTCGATAAGCATCAGCCTGCGGGAACCCCAGGGCTCGCTCGGGGACGCTGACGGTATCGACATCGATAACCTCCTGCCTCCGCTCCGCGAGGATCATCGCGTGAATCAGACCGGGCGTCTCGAGCATTTTAATGGCCCGGTCCATTAGAGGATCAGGCTTCCCGGACGCCTGCCTGACCCGACGAGGCTCGGTCGACCCACCAGCGAAACCATCTGGCGCGAGAAAAACCATTCGCTCGGAATCATACCGGCCCGCCGACGCCCCTTCGCCTGCCCGGCGTACAACAACTTCTGGTGCAGCCTCGTCAGGCTTCGACCCTGTCGACGCGCCGCTTCTTACCGGAAGGTCCGCCTCTTTTGCCAATTCGTTGACATTCATCGACCTCGCCATTTTCCGATCAAGCTTGGCTATTCGATATCTCGAAGCCTCGACAGTTCAGGAACGAAGACATCGATGTCGAGAGCCTCCGTCTTAAGCAGTTCGATGTTGCGAGCAATCTGTGCACGCCGCTCGGAGACCAGCCTGATGCGCGCGTCAATGCGCTGCAAAGTCAAGGCGGAACTCCACTTGGGATGCCTGTTGAACGTGAACGGCATGGTACAGTCTCCCATGTTCATTTATATAGGGTTTCGTTCGAATGAACGCAAGGCATCCTGCTCCACCTCATAGCTGTAAGTCTTCATCCACGACGGAAGTGTAAGCAGATCTCTCACAGATCCACATTATGGTGCCGAGCGAGTCCGGAATGCCGGAGAAAAGCCCGTTCACTTGCGGTCCCGCGAGATTGTCTACGACTCGGTTCCTCCTCGAGAAAGGGCAAGATCTAATGAGAACGAGGTGTACGAATCGACGTTCGCGCAACTCTCGTCGAATGAGAGCCCTCAAGCGCGCTGCCATTCTTGAAGGACCAATGCGGAATGAGCGTCGTATAATATAACCCTCTCAAAGCTCTTCCTGGACATAAAATGGCCGCGGGACAGCGGTCGATACTTTGTAATTAAATCCAAAATGTTAGGAACATTTACTCAGAGTCACGGCCTTCCGCTTCGGTAGCCAGCCGCGGCAACTGCTCATGTTCCTTGCTAACGTCGCCCTGCCGCCGGCGCGCCCGGCAACAGCTTGAAGCTGCACGACCAACGGGAGTAAAAGCTGTGGTGGAAGATCGAAGACTGTCGCTGAAAGGCCGAAGTTGCCTTGCTGGAGATGGTAGCCGGCTTCGGGAACCGGCCTATGAGCGGGACTTTCGAAGGTCTTCTGCCTAGACAACTCTCTTTCAAATTTTCGTAATTTCCGCACAGGGATCCACTCCGATGGAGTGGCGCTTGGCCCTCGTCTCTGTCGGCCACGGAATGCACGGTCGCGGTTCGACCCTTCTTGAACCTTCGCGAGGGTGGGGGCAGGATGGGCACCGATGATCCCTGGAACCCCCACTCAACCCGACCTCTTCGTCGATTCCGACCTAACCGAGGTCGTCGATCTGCGACGTCAGGCCGCCAGGCCGAGCGCGGCAGTCAGGACGCGGCAAGGGCCCCACACGTTCGACCACGAGGCATCGGCTCAGCTGCTCGAAGCTTCGGGCGACTACAGAGTCCTGCGCCGGTTAAAGCCGCGAGAGGTCGACACGGCCTATCGGCCAAGACCTGATGAGGCCGTGGCGATCGTGGTCGACGTCGAGACGACGGGCCTCGACCACCGGTGCGACGAAGTTATCGAGATCGGCATGGTGGCCTTCGTATACGACGCAGCAGGGCGGGTCGGACCGGTGATCGGAGCCCTGAGCCTGCTCCGCGAGCCCTCAATTGAGATCAGTCCCGACATTACCAGGCTGACCGGCATCACGTCCGAGATGGTGGCCGGGTGCAGGCTCGACCTCGACGCCGTGACGGCGCTGCTCGAGCCCGCCGATCTCCTCATCGCCCACAATGCCCGGTTCGATCGCAACTTCTGTGAACGGCTACACGATGGTTTCCGTCACAAGGCATGGGCCTGCTCGGTCGACGAGGTGAAATGGGGCGAACTCGGTTACGAGGGGTCCAAGCTCGGCTACCTTGTGACCCAGGGCGGCTGGTTTCACCGTGGTCACCGCGCCGTTGACGATTGCCATGCTCTTCTCGAGGTTCTGGCCGCACCTCTTCCGGATGAATCCGGTTCGGCGCTCAGCCATCTGCTATCCTCGTCTCGTCGCACACGGGTGAGGATCTGGGCCGAATACGCTCCCTTCGACCAGAAGGACGTGCTGAGGCGGCGCGGCTACCGCTGGAACGGCGGTGAGGACGGCCGCCCGAAGGCGTGGTGGACCGAGATCGACGAGGAGCATCTCGCTGCCGAGCTCCGCTTCCTCGAGCGCGAGATCTACCTGCGCAATGTCGAGCTTCGCCAAGAGGTGATCACCGCCTACGAACGCTACAGGGCTGCCTGATGGCGCTCTGCCCTGATTTGGAACGCTTCCGATATCAGGAACGAGTGAGCCGGCGGTGAGCGGCATGCCGGCCTACACGTTCGAGGACATCCGCCGAGCCGTCGGCCAGAACGCTTTGAATGCCGGGCAAACCTATCAGGCACGCGGCCGGGTCGTCTCGATCGAGGTCGTCCCGGACGGGTCCATTATGTCGCACGTGGCCGGCAGTGAGCGTCGGCCTTACGAGCAACGGATCACAGTCGGCGTCCGATCGAACGGCAAGGTTGTTATCTCGGGGCTCTGTGGCTGCCCGGTCGGCCAGAATTGCAAGCACGTGGCGGCGGCGCTCATAGAGGGCGCGACCCGGGCCAGGGCGGTTCCCCTTAGTGCCAAAACGCAGGCGGCACAGATCATCCCGCCGCCGCGCGGCAGTATGCCGACCGCCGCCTTGCCGACTGCAGCTCTGCCTTCCGAGCTGTCGCGCTGGCTCGACGAGCTCGACAGGGCGCGTACGGTGGGCAGCGAGGATTACCCCGAGACCGTGGCGCAACGGCTCGTCTACGTGCTGGCCCCAACCCAATATGGCGATGCGATCCCGCGACTCTGCGTCGATCCGATCTCGACCCGCCTGCTCAAGGACGGTCGCTTTTCCGAGACCGGCCGTACCTATGACTTTGACGCGAGGTCGACCACGGCGCCCGCCAAGTTCCTGCGCCCCTCCGACCTGCGCATCCTCGCGGCCTTGTCCCGCATCCGCCGCGGGACTTATGGGCGCGCGTCCGAGCTGTTCAGCGAGGGGGCAGCGGCGGTGCTGGACGACATGCTGGCAACTGGGCGCACCCGCTGGCTCGACGTCAACGGGACGACGCTCGCGGCAGGGGAGCCGCGCCAGGGCCGCGTGGCCTGGGACAGCGAGACGGGCGAGGCCCTACGGACCAGGCTGGACGTCGGCGAGGGTATTGCCGTGCTGAATGCCATGCCGCCCATCTACGTGGATCCCGCGGCCGGCCTCGTCGGTCCGATCGAGACCGGCCTCGCTCCGAAGATCGCCGCCACCCTGCTCGAGGCACCACCGGTGCCGGCCGGCCATGTTTCGGCGCTGAACGCCGCCCTCGCCCTGCGTGCGCCCGATCTTATCGCACTGCGCCCGCCCGAGCCCGAGACGGCTGGCACGTTCGAGGGCGCGCCCGTTCCGCTGTTACGGCTCATTGTCGGCGACCTGCCCGTTGCCGCGTCGAACTCGGTCTATCGCGGCTATCTTTACGCCCTGCCGCGCGAACGGGTGGCGCTTGCCCGCCTGTCGTTCCGCTACGGCGATGTCACCGTTCCACTCGGCGAAGCTGCACCGCGCTTGACCCGCCTCGTCGGCCGCAACCTTTTCGAGGTCAGGCGCGACCTCGACGCCGAACGCCGGCAGCTGAAGACACTGTTCGCGCTCGGTCTGTCGCCCGTGGCCGAGCACCGCCCCAGCGTGCCGGAGGAGTACGCGCGCGACCTGCTTCTTGAGGGCAACGCGATCGACTGGTTCGACCTGATCTACCAGGACATCCCGGCCCTGAAACACCAGGGCTGGCTAGTGGAGGTGGCGCAGGACTTCCCGTTCCGCGTCCTGCGCGGCGATGGCGCCCCCGGGGCGGAGCTGCGCGAAAGCTCGGGCGTTGACTGGTTTGAACTCGATCTTGGCATCGAGATCGACGGCGAGCGCATCGACATCGTGGGCCCCCTCGTAACCCTGATCGGGGGAGACCCTGGTGCGTTGACGGGTTTCGCGCCCGGCGAGGGCGAAGAGGACGAGCCCCTCTACCTTCCGCTCGCCGACGGCCGGGTGCTCGCCATCCCGGCCTCACGCCTGCTGCCCATTGCCGCCGCCATCACGGAACTCGCGCTCGGTGGCCTCGACAGCGCTGGGCGCCTGCGCCTGACGGCTGCCGACGCCGCCGGCCTGGCCGAGTTCGAAGCCGCGACCGTGGCGGCCGGCCTCGTTTGGCGCGGCGGCGAGCGGCTGCTTGAGATGGGCCGCAAGCTCTCGGCCTCTGGCGGCATTCCGCCTGTCACGCCGCCCCCCTGGTTTCGCGCGAGCCTGAGGCATTATCAGGCTGAGGGCCTGTCCTGGCTCAGCTTCCTGCGTGAGGTGGGACTCGGAGGCGTGCTCGCCGACGACATGGGTCTCGGCAAGACCGTGCAGGCGCTCGCCTTCGTAGCAGTCGAGAAGGCGGCGGGGCGGCTTGACCGGCCCGCACTCGTGGTGGCGCCCACGAGCCTGATGGAGAACTGGCGCGGGGAAGCGGAGCGCTTTGCCCCCGACCTCGCGGTGCTGGTGCTGCAGGGTGACGACCGCCGGACGCGCTTCGACCGGATCGGCGAGAGCGACCTCGTGCTCACGACCTATCCCCTGATCGCGCGGGACCACGCGATCCTGTCCGGGCAGAGTTGGCATGTCCTGATCCTCGACGAGGCGCAAGCGGTCAAGAACGCCACCGCCACCACGACCAAGCTGATCGCCGGCCTCGACGCCCGTCACCGCTTTTGCCTGACGGGCACGCCGGTTGAAAATAATCTCGGCGAGTTGTGGTCGCTGTTTTCCGTGGCCATGCCGGGCCTGCTCGGAGACCGGCAGAGCTTCACCCGCTACTGGCGAACGCCGATCGAGAAGGGGGGCGACGTCGCGCGAAGCAAGCTTCTGTCCCGCCGTGTCAGGCCATTCCTGCTGCGGCGAACGAAGGACGAGGTAGCCCGTGACCTTCCGGCCAAAACCGAGATGGTGGAGCGGATCGAGTTCGGGCGCGGGCAGCGCGACATCTACGAGTCGATCCGTTTCTCGATGCACCGCCGCGTTCAGGATGCGATCGCCGACAAGGGCTTCGCCCGCAGCCGCATAATCATCCTGGATGCGTTGCTGAAGTTACGGCAGGCCTGCTGCGACCCGCGACTGCTGAAACTTTCGGGAAAGTCTGCCGGTAAGGCAGGCTCGGCCAAGCTCGAGCGGCTGGAGGAGATGCTGGTCGAATTGCTCTCCGAGGGCCGCCGCATCCTGGTCTTCTCGCAATTCACATCCATGCTCGACCTCATCCGACCCCGGCTCGACGCCGCCGGCATCGCGTACGCTTTGTTGACCGGGGACACGCGCGACCGCCCGGCCGTCATCCGCCGTTTCCAGGACGGTGCCGTTCCGGTGTTTCTGGTGAGCCTCAAAGCCGGTGGGACGGGGCTGAACCTCACGGCCGCCGATACGGTGATCCTCTATGATCCTTGGTGGAATCCGGCTGTCGAGGAACAAGCGATCGATCGCGCCCATCGCATCGGCCAGGACAAGCCCGTTTTCGTTCACAAGCTGGTCGCGACCGGGACGATCGAGGAGAAGATGGAGGTGCTGAAGGACAAGAAGCGCGCCCTGGCCGAAAGCCTGTTCGACCACGATGGCGCGCCGACATTGGCCATGACGGAGGCCGATCTGGACACCCTGTTTGCCGATGGTTGAATTTAGGGGCCCTGCCTCGATCAATCACGCTTGTGGAAGACTCCTCTATGATCGGAGCCGATCACATCCGGATGCCGTTCCGCTGGCCTGCCCGGTATCGTACTTCATTTTTCGCTCGGAATGTGCTACTTTTGTTGCACCTTCAATGTGGGTAGAACACGTCATGACCGTGATGTCCAAGATTCGGCGGCAGGGCGGCGCCGCCGTCATGACCATTCCGCCAGCGCTGCTGAAACTGATGCATGCCGATTTCGGGTCGCAGGTCGAGTTGGACATCGATGACGGCAGGTTGGTGGTTCGCCCTGTGACCTCCTCAATCCGCAAGCGTTACAGCCTCCAAGAGTTGCTCAAAGGCTCGGAGCATGTCGGGAAGCTGAACGCTGCAGTGGCCTCTTCGCTCGAGGGCGATGCTGTCGGCCGTGAGCTCGGATAGTGGTGCGTAGAACAGTCCCCCACCGAGGTGACGTCTATTGGATCGACCCGAACCCGGTCGCCGGTCGGGAGATGAAGGATCGGCATCGTTTCGTGGTCATCACCCCGCGCGAGATCAATGCACTGGGTGTCTGTATGACGGTGCCGGTCACCAGCGGTGGCGTCTTCACCAGAGACATGGGTTTGGCGGTTCCGATCACGGGTCATGACACGAACGGCGTCGCAGTTTGCAATCAGGTCCGCAGCTTTGACGTCGAGGCCCGTGTCCGGGGCGGCAGCGCGCGGTTCGTCGAAACCATCGATCAGGCGACGGCCGAGGAGATCGTGGCCAGGGTGGTGAGCGTGATCGATCCAGATCCGTAGGACAGGTCACTTGTGCGAGCGCCGGGAGTTCAATCAGGTCGGCTGGCGGTTCATTCGCGTAACTTTCGCAAAGGAAAATCGCTCGCGAGACGTGCTGGAAGCCATGGATTGCACTGGTGGCCGATCATGGGAACCCACAGGCGGCCGAACCGGAAGTCGGCTCTGCCATAGCCTCCTTCAATGTTGTTCACGCTGCTGGAAGCGATGCCGGCCGCCATCACAAGCTTGGCTTGGTTCCAGCCGAGGACGGCGCGGGGGCATGAACCTGGGCAGGAGTGAGGTCACAGACTGCCCATCTCTGCCGCGAGGAGGTCCACGACGCTCTGGGCTGCTGCCTGGGCCTTCGAGGGCTCGAGATCGCGCGAGAGCATCTCGCCTCTCGACACCGTGGGCGTTTGGATCAGCGGGTTTCGCACGCGCTCGAACTCGGCCAGCATGTCTGCCGGCACATCTTCATCGTCGATCTGGATCAGGTGTCCAGCAGCATGCGTGAGGCGCAGGTTGATATCGCCACCGCCAACCAGGTCCCGCACAGCATCGAGCAGCTTTTTGCGGTAAAATCTCATCGCGACAAACCCTCGCCCTTGTTCAGCCTTCCTCACCAGCACACTAGGTCAACCGTCCTCGCGAACGACCTCGACCGCGGTCGCCGCAAGCGCTTCATGGATGGCGGGCAAATCCCGCCTCGTGTACATCGCCAACTGGGCCGAAAGCCCGACGCCGGCGGCACCTTCGGCCAAGTATTCCTAAGCCGCCTGACGAATGCTGCCGGGTCGCACCCTCATTCGTGCTGGGGGAAGCTCAGGGCCCTCTCCATCGATGCCGTTCGCGACCATCTGGGGCGCCTGCGCTTCACCGACCTTCTGGCGGCGGCGGGGCAAGATCCCGTCGAGCATCGGGCAGGCTCCGATTCGCTTCGGCTCCTGCGAGCCGGTGCGACCGGGGCGGATCGAACCCCCTCTGTCGTGGTCGACGTTGATTGAGCGGTCGGACTCGAGCGTCGAATGCGGCGGCGCTACTGCTTCCCGATTCGAGCTCTGACCGATGCCGAGGGTTGCCGCGTGTTGCGAAACAGGTTCGTCGTCCGACCGGGGCCACGAGCCGCATCGATGGATCGTGGATGGCAGGGGTGACGCGGGGCATGTCGGCATATCCGAACAGAATCGAACGGGGGCAGGGGACCGCCGGTTCGCCCGTGGATGCCGTGCTTCGCTTCGCCGCCGAATACATTGCAGCCACCAAGGCCGTGCGGGCACTCCTGATCTCGGACCCGCGCGACTGCGAGGAGGTGACGGGCTATGCAGAGTTCGACGATCGCCGGGCCACGGCGCTGGCACGGCTTGGCATCACTCCGGCGCGAGACATCCTTAGCCTTATCGCCAAGGCACGGGTGCTCGCTTTGCCCGCCTCCCTGGCCGGGGCTCATGCCGATCCGCTGGCCAGCGGTCTCGCGGCAGATCTTTTGTCGTTCGAAGATCGATAGACGCGAGCTTCGGCGTCCGGTCCTTCCACGTCGGGCTACTGCGGAGGCGATGCTTCTCGGCCTATCGCGGGCCGAGGAGGCGCTGCCGGTGTCCGTGCCGGCGTGAAGTTCACGCCCTCTCTGGGCATTTGTCTGCCTCGTCTCTGGTTTTCGTCCTAGTCGCCCGTGTGTTTATGTTCTTTCTTTGTTCTTTTCTGAGGCTTCCCCGCCTCTCACCCCGTAATCGAAATTGGAGGAAGGAATGACCGAGCCAACACCGGACGAGATGCGCCGGCACCGCGCGAAGATCCACAACCAGCTCGTCGCGCTGGGAATGTTTATCACCGTTGGATTTGCCGCGATGCTGGTCGTAGGCGGCCTGCTCGCCCCGCTTTATGGCCCCTTGGATGCCGGTTTGATCCGGTCGGCTATCATGTTGACAGTCGGCGGTGTCATTGTATTGGCCGGATATTCTCTGCGACGCTACTTCCGATCCGAGACGTAGCTCTTCGACGCCAAGCACTCACAAAGGCGTTGGCGCCTGAAAGCCATCCTGTGGTTGGTCGTCGGCCGTGTCGGCTCCGCCCGACATCATCATGTCTCCGGACTGGGCGACTGGGCTTTGCCGGAAGCGAGGGGCTGCGCTCGCCGCAGTCGGGACCGCGGTCACCCGACACGAGCTCGGGTTACAGACTGCCACGAGGTCGGTGTTTCCGTACGAAGCGATACGTAGCGCTGATGGCCGCATTGTCCCGGCGGGACAGCCGGGCATGGGTCCCCCCCGGTCGGCCGGCTCGATAGATCCCGGCTTCACCGCCTGTTACCGCGGCAGTCATCCCATCCTGGCCTTTTACCCTCGAAACAAGCTTCCGTGTTGCGCACCCACGCTCATCGATCCCGAAACATCACAACGGAGAAACCGACATGGTCGAGCCGTCGGACGACGACATTCGTCACCACACCGCAAAAATGCACAATTTGAAGGTACGCCGAGCCATGGACATTTGCGCAAAGCTCTGCGCGATGGCCTTCGCGGCGGCTCTGCTTTCGCCGATATTGGGCACCACAGGCGTAAGATGGTTGATTTGCGCCATTTTGATGATCGTCAGCGCCGGTTTCTTCATCTTCGCGCACTTCTTAGTCCGCTTCATCTGTTCCGAAGACTGACCACGCGAACCGCGAATCTCGCTTATTCGGCGAAGCGGAAAGCCAAGCTTGCGGCAGTGCCAGCATGCGCTTCGTAGACACCATGATGCATCCGAGAAGAGATCGTCAGAACGACCGGCGTCTCGTGACAGACCGTCCGCCGTCTCCTGGCCGGGACTCGCGCCGACGTGTTCCGATCGCGCGAGACCACGCTCGACCGATGGGCGGAGCGGTTGAACGCCGACTGAGACGGCGGGTGCAGAACTGTGGCGACGCTTGCGCGACGCAGGGTACGGCGGCAGCCGACGCGTCGTGACGGAATGGGCGACCCGAAGGCGCCGAGCCACGCAGGCGTCGTCGAGCCGACCCGACGCCGTAACAACGGTGCCGCCCGCTCGCGCCATCGCACGGCTGCTGACGTCGGAACGGGACTGCAAGTCTGCCGAGGCCTTGCGCGTCAGGGCGGCGATCGAAATGGCCTCGCCGAGGATCGTGGCGGTGCGCAACCTCCTCGATCGCTTCAGGACCAAGGTGGCCGCCAAAAAGACCGACGATCTTACCCCCTGGTCCGGGACGCCGCTGACGGCGAACTCGCCTCATTCGCCTCCGGTGTTCGGGACGACGAAGCTGCCGTGCGGGCCGCCATTGTCGAGCCATGGTCCAACGGCCAGACCGAGGGACAGGTCACCAAGCTCAAGCTCGTCAAGTCCAGGGTTGGCCGGGGCGGAACTTACGTTGCCTATGGGCCACAGATGGAGCAGTCGGCGGCGGAGTGGTCGATGATTGCGCGAATGCGGCGACGGGTGAAGCCACAGCGAGAGCCGAGCACAGCAGGAGCGCCCCAACCGAGCGGCGGAGCCGCCCCTTGGATCGTATTCGTCATGCTGTCCTTGTTTCGTCGCAGCCGGAGCTTGGCCCGTAGAGGACCAAGCATTTTCCGAGCATGAACGATCCGGGACAGACATCCGGTCCGCAGCGCGCCGCCCGACCTCAGGCCGCTTTGGCGACGCGCTTACGGGGCTTCTTGCCCTCGTCTTTCGTAGGCTCGGCGGCTTTGGCCACAGGGGCCGGAGACGGCGGAGCCTTGCGCCCGAGGCCGAGTGTCTTCGCAAGCTCAGACCGCTTCGCCGCGTAGGCAGGCGCCACCATCGGGTAGTCGTTCGGCAGTTTCCATTTGGCCCGATATTCCGCAGGCGTCATGCCGAGACCGGCCAAGTAGCGCTTCATCGACTTGAGCTTCCGCCCATCCTCGAGACTGATGAGGTACTCGTCGGTTATGGACTTCTTCACCGAAACGGCGGGCACGAGCGGTGCGGCCGAGGCTTCGACGGCCGGCGCGGTGCCAAGGGCAGAGAGCGAATCGTGGATACTGCGGATCAGGTTCGGCATCTCGGCGGCCGGAACAGAATTGCGGGCGACATAGGCGGCAACGATCTCCGCCGTCGTTTCGACATGTGGGCTCAGCGTGTTCGCGCTGTCAGTCATGATGATGTCCGTCTAACAAAGTGGCGACCGCGTGAGATACGGGCCTTTGGTCGCTATGCGCTCCATCGCTGATGACTGCAACACCTTGCTCTCCTTTGCTGAGCGCGCATCCTTCCATTTTGATCCGCTGCGGCGGCTACACTTGCAACGAGAGAAAGATAGTGCCGACCCAAGTCCGCTTCTGCCCTCGGTCAAAACTCATGCAGTCTGGTCAACTAGTCGTGGTTAAACTCCCCTGACGGCGCGATACGCCGATCAGGGGGAGAGACTTATGGAGCGCATTGCCTTGGCCGTCGCGCATGGTCTGAGCCGAGACATTAGGGACGACGCGGTTCCGGACAGCGTGGTCTAGACGACGCTACCGGGAGCTCGGGGGAGAAGCCGCTTCGTCAAGGATCGATCACGGGACCCACGCAGAGGCGGCATGGTGGAGTGTTAAGCCGGCCGAGCGCCCGATGCCTGGTCTGTGCGAGACGAGAGGCGGAAGCGCCAAGGGCCTCCATTCGGCCGGACATGCCGCGGTCGGCGCGGCGGTGTCCTAAGGTCGGACTTTGGGCACGCGTGAACAACTGGTTCACTCCGTCGATGCCCAACGCAGGACGAGACCGCCGCCGGCCGCGACGAGCGCCGTCGCGAGTAGGCTGAGCGGCACGGACCGGTTCGACAGTGCCGCGCCGACCGCAGCGCCCGCGAGGAGACCGGTCAGGACGCCGACCCTGCGCCAGACCCGCTCGGCCCGCCCTCCGGCCAAGTGGCTGTCGTGGGCGAGGCCGTGGAGGATCATCGTGGCGGCCGGCATCGCCATGTCGGTGACCCCGGCGTGGCGCGTGGCCGACGTCTGCAAGCCCATGGCGAAGGCCAGCATCGCGATCACGGCGAAGTGGTGGTTCGGGTCGAGAACGGCAGCGTCGACCGCCGCCGCGAGCGCCACGAGGGCGGCGGAGGCGAGGAGGACCTCGCCGACGAGTTTCGGAGGCGGGTGTCGTCGGCGGACGAGGCGTCCCCCTGCGATGGCACCCAGGACGAAACCGGCGAGCGCGACGAGACCAGGCCAAGCCAGTTCGGCCCCTCCGGCGAGATGCACACCGACCAGGATGACGGTTCCGGTCATGTACCCCGTGAAGGTGCCGAGGTGGAGCAGGCTGACCGCATCCAGCATGCCCGTCGATACGGTGATCAGGAGAAGCGCGACGATCGGCTTGCCGTCCTGGATCCTCCTCACTGGCGCATGTCCATCTTCGGAAGTCGGTTCGGGTGCGTCTCCGAGCCGATTGGCTCACGCGACACGGCGGGTAAGCCGAGAGTGCCCTGGACGAATTCGGGCCACCCTTCCCGACTCCTCGACGACATCGGGCGTGAGGTCGACCAGGGACTAGGTGACCGGCAACCGGGCTGCTGGATAAGGTTCGACGTCGCCTGCCACCGCGCGGCGGTTCGAGGGCTCCAACAGGTGCCATCGTGCATGACGGTGGTCACCGTCGGATGCAGAGTGGAAGAGGCAGCGCCGACCAGGCGAGGAGCCGAAGCCGCCATCGTCGGGCTCACACCGGCGCATCCACGGCGTGGCCTCGTCCCGTAGGCCCCTGCACGGCCCACACGTACCAGCACAGGAGGGCGACGGGTGCCCCGATGAGGGACGTCGCGACGAAGAACGACGCGAAGCCGAGACGCTCGATCAGGAAGCCCGAGGTTCCGGCCAGCACGCTTCCGGGCAGCGCGCAGAGTGAGGTCAGCAGTGCGTACTGGCTGGCGGCGAAGTCGCTGGCGCTCAGGGACGACATGTAGGTGATCAGCACGATGGAGGCGAAGGCATAGGCGAAGTCGTCGGTGCTGACGGAGAGCGCGAAGAGCCAGAACTCGCCGCCGCCGTGGTCGCCGTGCACGGCGAGATAGGCCAAGGCGAGGTGGGACGCGGACGCGAACACCGTCCCGATGAACAGCGTCGGCATGAGCCCCACGCGCCTCACGACGGCGGTGGCGAGGAACGTGCCCGCGAGCGCCACCGGGAAGCCGAACAGCTTGGTCACCGTGGCGATGTCTGAGTTCGAGTAATGCAGGCTCTTGAAGAGCGGCACCGCCATGGCGCTCGACACGTAGCCCGGCATGCGGAAGCCGGCCACGAGCAGGAGCGTCGGCACCGCCATTGGACCGAGCCGGCGCCACAGGTCGCGGATGGGATCGGCGAGCGTCTCGCCGAGACCGACCCGTACGACGGGGTTCGACTGGTCCACGGGAGGTTCCGGCGCGAACAGGGCCGCCACCATGCCGGGCACCATCGCCACGGCCATGCAGAGGTAGGCCGCGCGCCAGCCGAACGCGTCGGCCAGGTAGAGCGCGCCCGCGCCCGCCACGAGGTTGCCGATGCGCCAGCCGACCTCCGCCCAAGAGGACATCAAGGCCTGCATGCCCACAGGGGCCACGGTGATGCGCCACCCGTCGATCACGACGTCCTGCGTCGCACCCGCGAAGCCGAGCGCCATCGAGAAGGCGATGGTCCAGGCGAGCCAGTGGGCGGGATCACCGAGCGCGACGCCTCCGAGCGTCAGCATCACGGCCAGTTGGGACAGGACGATCCAGCCTCGTCGGCGCCCCAGCATGCGCCCGAGGCCCGGCGGGTCGTAGCGGTCGAGGAAGGGAGCCCAGATGAACTTGAACTTGTAGGCGAGCGTCATCTCGCTCAGCAGGCCGAGGATGCCGATGGGAACCTTGGCCTCGGACAGCCAGGCCGACTGGGTCACGTAGACGAGCAGGAACGGAATGCCCGAGCTGAAGCCGAGCCCCAGCATGGTCGCGACGCGGCGGTCGGAGACGAGGCCGCGCAGAGGGGAAGGCGGCACGTCGTCGCGGGACGGGAGGGTGTCGCTCACCATGGGACCGTTCCTCAGCGGGATGTGCGTCGATTGCCCGTGTCCGCGGCACCGGCCCACAGCGAGCACGCGATCGCTCGGTCGAGCTTTGCCAGGAAACGGGTCTTGCGGGAACTCAGATGGTCGCCGAGGAACCTGCCTAGGCAGCTTCCGCCCGCCCGTTAGGCGAAGTTCAGGGCATAGCCCGATCGGCACCTGCATTCCGCTGAAGTCCCGACTGTCCCGGTCGACGCGGGACGCGACGGACTCGGTCGCGGGATCCACACAGACGGATGCGGCAATCGCTCGCCGGCCCCGTAACGCCCGTCGAAAGGCAGAGCGCGTCATCCTACGGGCGCAAGTACGCTGACGGGTCGACCGAGCCAGCCCTTGCGCCGCGACGGGCGTCGGCGGGGAGGAAGGCGCGAAGTCCCAGCTTCCCCCGGAAAGGTATTGCGAGAAGCAGGTCGCAGAGCCGGAGGCGCCTGATCGACATAACTCAGGTTTCGATGGGTAAGTTAAAAGCCGCGCCTTGCTTGGAGCGGGCGAGCCCTGATCGAGGACCTCCGAACGCGGTAGGTTAAACTCGCGCTTAGTCCTCGTCGGTTATCGTTCAGCTCGTCGTCGCGAGGGTCAAACTCCATGTCGAAGTCACTATGGTCCCTATGCCTGCTGCTCCTCTTAACGGCCAGCGCCCAGGCGGGCGATGAGGTACGAACGGTGCCATCCGGCAAGAACCAGCGGATCGACTTCCTGGCCAGCGTCAACCCCGACTGCTCGTCGCCCGGCATTCCGACAGTGCGCCTCATCGAAGGCCCGACCAACGGCGTCTTGACGACGGATCGGGCCATGGACTTCAAGCCGTTCCCAAGCTCCAACGTGCGCTCGAGATGCAATGCGAAAAGGGTGAAGGGTCTCAAGCTCCTGTATCAGTCGACGACCGAGTACTTCGGGACGGATCGAGTACGCCTGCTCGTCATCTCGGCGTCCGGCGGAGAGCGCGAGGCGACCTACGCCATCAATGTAAGGTGACCAAGCCCTACGACCGAGTTCGAAGGAGCGGGGCGATCCACGTCGGAGGCTAACCTACGGCGGAGGATGGTAGCGGCTCTGTTCACCTGCCACCACGCAGGCGTCGCAGAACGTTGCTGGTAATCTGACCAACCCCATTGGTGGCATCGATGCCGGGCAAAGATCCACACCAGGACACGGAGCCTACCGAAAACACGAAACCACCACCTTGGTGCTGGCGCACCGCCATGTCACACCGTCGCGCTGCGTCTCGCTCGGCGGCACCACCCGGAAAATACTCGTTGCCATCGACTTGGTACTCCGGCCCGAAGCCGTCCGCGCAAGCGAGGACCACTGTGCCGAAAGGCGTCCCGAGGCGCTCATCCGTGCGGTCAACCTCATACCCCGCGGCGCCGCCGAGTACGCTTCCCTCGCTGCCGATGGGTTCATGACCGACGTTCTCGAAGATCCAGGCCCATTTCTCGTCGGCACTGACCGGCAAGCGTCGGTACGGTCGTGCGGGGCCAAACCCCATCATTGTCATGCCAACACCGGTCACCGAAAATTCCGAACGGCCGCGGTCACGCCATAGGCCGCCGATTTCACCGCTCAGTGCCATGACGCTCTCGCCCGCCGCACCGTCCCAAGTGCGACTGGCGAGTGTCTGACCGCGGCGGACCTCAACGCGGTTTGCTTCCAACGCGGTCACCCACATCAGGCCGTTTCCGCCCAGATAAGCAAGATTGCCGCCTTGGTCGAGCCACTGCTGCAAGGCTTGCTGCATTACGCCCGTCCAATATTCAGGGTGACTTCCTGTAAAAATTCCAGAATAGGGCTCTAGCGCGCAGTGTCCCTCACGATGGAGATCTTCGTCGGTGAGAAGATCGAAACAGATTTCCTGGGAATGGCAGAAGGCTAAGAGCTGAAGATCTACGGGTAAGAGGTGAGGTGAACCGGAGAGGGGATAGACGTAGTCGTGCCGAAGCGTTGCCTTCGGATGCTCCAGGCTCTTCAGGCTGACTCCACTGCCGTCGGCGTGCTCGTCATAGAGACTGAGCAATCCATTGGCTTGAGCGAAACGATGCGCGCGATCATCGGCCATCCAGGGATAGCGTTCCACGGGAAGCGCTTCGTCCGCATAGGCCGCGTAGGTGAGTGTGGGAACCAGAAAGGCGATGGGGGCGCGCGGCTGCAGCGGCCTGACGAAGAACGGGACCTCCTCGGTGCCCACGATAGTCGCAATCGTGATCGCATAGACGCCGCTTTCGGCGCTCGGCGGAACCTGGACGACACAGGTGGAGGGCCAGTTCAGCGGGCCAAGATCATCTTCGTGAAGATGTATCGCGTCGTATTGGGCCGGATCCAGGCGCGGATCGTGGATCGATCCATCCCAACGTGCCGAGACGCAACAGAAGGTAGGGTCATTGAACACCTGCATAGCAGGGCCATGCCCTGTTACCGGCCACAGTTCTGCGACAGGACCGCGCGTGGGAAAGCACCATGCGACCCTGCGGTCGCGGTCTTGGTGGACGACGCGGCCGAGGCGCCAGTTCGCGGCCAGTCCATCGGGTCCTCTTCCGAGCCGCAGAAACTCCGGGCCTTCCCGCAATCCCGGGAAGGGAATGACGAGGGACATCGGATCGCGGCGCGCACCCGTCGCCAAACCCAGTACTTCGATCGCATCATCGGTCCGCGCCAAGCGCAGAGTCAGCCAGTGCTGACTGGGAAGATCAGCGGAGGACGACGCGGCGTCGGTGGCCGACGCGAGCGTCAGGACCCGATCCGGATCGATAAACAGGCTGATCTCGCCCCAGGAAAGGAGTGTGCGCGGTGTCGCGTTTCGCGTGATCAGGCACTCGATCTCAAGTGTCGTTCCCGGATCGAGGCGAAGCCCGTCGATTTGGACCCATGACCCACGGTCGATGTTTCGGTGAGCCAACGGTTCCGCGCCGGGGCATATTCGCCAGTCCAGAACGTCCAGCGGGCGATCCAATCGACGCACGCCAAGATCGGCGCCGGGATCAAGGGAAGACGCGTGAAGCGTGACGGTGTCTCCGGCTCGCACATTCCAGGCGGAGACATAGCCGCAGGCCGGCATTGCCGCGTGATCCACCGGCTTGAGCATGGGTGCGTTCATCCAGCGACGACATCTTTGGGCAGAGCTTTCAGGGCCTTGTGGACCGATATCGCGAGTTGGCTCAGAGGACTACATCTGGACCCGAGTGACAGCCTGCGATTCCAGATCGTGTTCTGCACTCTCGACGTCTCGATCTGGTTTGAAGCGAGCTTGACGCCACTACCCGCATGGACAGGATCGATCCACCCAGCGTTGGGAGCTCGCGCCGAAAGGATGCAAGGATGCCGGACTTCGCCAGCTTCGATTTAAGCGGCCGTATCGCGCTTGTCACAGGCGCGAGTCGCGGGATCGGGCAAGCCATTGCTGAGGGCTTGGCTCGAGCGGGTGCCGCAGTTGCGGTGACCAGCCGAAGCTTGAGCGCGCTCGAGGCTACTCTCGCCCGTCTACGCGTTCTGGGTGCTTCCGCTTTGGCGATCGAGCACGACGCAGCGACGGTGGAGGGATGCCACGCCGCCGTGGCCTCGGCTGCCGATCATTTCGGCCGGCTCGACATTCTGGTCAACAATGCCGGGGTGGAACAGGTTTGCCCCTCGCTGGAGGTCGACGAGGCGCTCTGGTGCCGTATTCTCGATACGAATCTGAAAGGCACCTTCTTCAGCGCTCAGGCGGCGGCGGGCAGGATGAAACGGGATGGCCGGAGCGGCGTCATCATCAATCTCTGCTCGTTGACCTCTGTTGTGGGCGTGCCCACCGCGGTTCCTTATGGCGCCTCGAAGTCCGGGGTCCTGGGGATGACACGCGCCTTATCTGCCGAGTGGGCCCCGATCGGTGTCCGGGTCAATGCCATCGCACCGGGATACTTTCCGACTGCCATGACGGAGGTCTTCTACGAGGATGCCGGCTGGCGCTCGACGATGTTAGCCAAGATCCCGCAAGGGCGTTTCGGCACCATGTCCGATCTGCAGGGCGTCGCCGTGTTCCTGGCATCCGACGCCTCGGCCTATATCACCGGCCAATGCATTCCCGTCGACGGCGGCTTCCTTGCCTCGATCTGACAGGGGGCCGCCTGCCCTTGAGGCTGGATGGCCGAAAGCGATGCAGCAGGCGACTAAATGTTCAGCTCGTCCGCTATCGCGAGTGTGTCTATATCGTCAGCAAGGATAATTGCAGGCGGTTGCCGAGAGACCTCTGGGCGGTCTAGCGTTGACTGCACCAGGTCGATTTAGCGCAACAGATCGGAAGGATCATGTCCAAGATGATGTTCAAGTCAACTCTACTCAGAGGCGCTGCTGTGCTGTGTATGTCGGCGGCATTTGGGCTTGCCGCTTGGTCGGTTCGTGCGGCCGAGCCTTTGCTCCAGAAACCGGAAGTAGGCCAGTTCAAGCTTGGGATCGAGCCCTGGCTCGGCTACGGCCAGTGGCATGTGGCGGCCAAGAAAGGGCTGTTCGCCAAGGAAGGCCTCACCGACGTCGATATCGTGAACTTCGCAGAGGACAAAGACATCAATGCGGCTCTGGCGAGTGGTCAACTCGATGCCGCCAACCTGGCGACCCATACCGCCATGGGCATGGTAGCGGCGGGATTGCCGGTCAAGATCGTCTCCCTGCTTGATTTCAGCTTGAGCGCCGATGCCATTCTGGCCGGCAAGGACGTGAAAAGCATCGCTGACCTGAAAGGCAAGGACGTGGCCTTCGAAGAAGGCACGACCAGCGACATCCTCCTGAACTATGCGCTGAGTAGCAACGGATTGAGCATCGCAGACATCAAGGCCGTGCCGATGCCGGCGGCCGATGCGGGCAGCGCCCTGATAGCCGGTCGAGTGCCGGTGGCGGTGACCTACGAGCCCTACATCTCGGCCGCTCGCAAGCAGGACCAAAATCTGACCCTGTTGTTCACCGCTGGCAAGGATCCCGGCCTCGTCAGTGACGTGTTCGTGGTTCGCGAGGAGGCGCTGAAGTCCAAACCCGGCCAGGTGCTGGCCATGCTACGAGCTTGGGACGCGGCACTGAAGGACTACAAGGCGAACACGGCGGAGGATCAGAAGATCATTGCCGACGCAGTGGGGTCCCCCGTGGCGGATCTCCTGACCGCCTTCGATGGAGTGCGTTACTATTCGGTGGCGGAAGCCAAGCAGGCTTTCGCAGGTGAGTTCAGGACCAAGACCTTCGCCGATGTGCTGCAGGCTGCCAAACAGGCCAAGCTCGTCACACGAGACGTCACTGCGGATCAGATGATAGACCCGACCTACGTCAACGAAGCGGGCAAGTAAGGCATGAAGGGGCGCAACGGCGATGGTGCGATCAGGTCTTTATCCGACATCGTCGTTCCGCCTCCAGGCCGACCTCGTGCCACTCGAACGAGATTGACGCGTCGCCGGCGCAAGGTATTTCGGATCGGAGCAGACCTCGCCCGCCCCGCTTACCTCGCCATCTCGGTTTCGGTTTTCGTCCTGCTGCTAGCCACCTGGTATGGAGCCTGTGCCAGTGGTCTGATCAAGCCGATCTTCCTTCCTTCCCCCGGAGCGGTCTGGCGGCGAATGTCTGAGCTCGCCACATCGGGAATGCTTTGGCAGGATGCGGGCGTCAGCCTCTATCGCATGTTGATCGGTTTTGCGATCGCCTCGGCAATGGCTATCCCGATCGGTATCCTGATTGGAAGTTTCCGCCTCTGGGAAGCCGCCATCGAACCCTTGGTCGACTTCGTTCGCTACATGCCGGTGGTGGCGTTCGTGCCATTGACGATCCTGTGGTCCGGCACGAGCGACGGCCAGAAGTTCCTGATCATCTGGATAGGGACCTTCTTTCAGCAAGTCCTGATGGTGATGGACAACGTCAAGCGAGTGCCGCCGGACTTCATAGGCCTCGGCCGGACGCTGGGACTCTCCGAAGCCAGGATCCTGGTTCGGATCGTATTGCCTTCCGCACTCCCCGGCATCTGGGACACGCTGCGCATCAGCATAGGGTGGGCTTGGACATGGCTCGTTCTGGCTGAACTGGTGGCCGCCACGTCCGGACTCGGCTATCGCATCACGGTCTCACAGCGTTATTTCCAGACCGAGACGATAGTCGGTTACATCCTCTTCCTCGGCGTTCTCGGCTTGGTGACAGATCAGGCCATGAAAGCATGCGAGCGGGTGTTGTTTCGCTACGCGGCGAGGCACTGAGATGCCCGAGGCGAAGCTGCACGTCTCGGCGCTCAACAAGTGGTTCTCGACCAAGAGCGGCCCCGTCGAAGCGCTGAGCGACATCCACCTCGACCTGGCTGACAACGAGTTCGTGTCCCTGGTCGGTACCTCCGGCTGCGGTAAGAGCACGCTTTTATCGATCGTCGCCGGGCTGCAGGACTTCGACAGTGGAGTGCTGCTTTCAGACGGTGCACCGCTAACAGGGCCAGGGCTGGACCGGGGTGTCGTGTTCCAATCCTATACGCTACTACCCTGGCTCACCGCGCAGCAGAACGTCGAGTTCGCGCTCCAGGCGGCCGGCCTGCCGAAGCGGGAGTGCATCGAGGTTGCCCGCCAGCACATAAGGCTGGTCAAGCTGGACCGCTTTGCCGATGCCTACCCGTCCCAGCTGTCCGGCGGCATGAAGCAACGCGTGGCGATCGCCCGCGCGCTGTCCTACAGACCCAAGATGCTGCTCATGGACGAGCCGTTCGGCGCCTTGGATGCCCTGACGCGTCATCAGATGCAGGAACTACTCACCCGCATATGGGAAGAGCATCGCCTGACCGTGCTGTTCGTCACCCATGACGTCGAGGAGGCCGTCTACCTATCCGACCGCATCGTGGTGATGAGCATCGGTCCAGGGCGCATTAGCGAAACATTCGAGGTCGACCTGCCTCGCCCTCGTCGTCCCGATATGATGGGCAGTGCCGCTTTCACCGATCTCCAGCGCCGCGTGATCGGCTCGATCCGGGAAGGGTCGGCGCGGCTCGACACGGACATTTGACCTCGCGCGGGCGCATCCGAGGCTACATCACGAGAGGGAAAACGAAGCATGACCGGCACCTGCAGCTTCCATGAGCTTGCCACGTTGAGCGCAGAAGCCCGGGAGGGTCTGCTCAAGCGCTCGGAAACCGACCTTGCCGCCTTCACCGAACGTGCCCGCCCGATCATCGAAGCCGTCAAAGCGGAAGGGGATGCCGCTTTGGTCCGCTTCGCGCGTGATTTCGACCAGGCCTCGGTGGATGCCGGCACACTGAAGGTGACCGAGCGTGAGTTCGACGACGCATTCGGCAGAGTCGACAAGGATGTCATCGAGTCGATCGAGTTCGCCATCGGCAACATCCGCAGCTTCCACGAGGAGCAGCGGCCCGAGGCCATGTGGATGAAGGAGGTGCGACCAGGCGCCTTTGCCGGAGATCGCTGGACGGCGCTCGGCTCCGTGGCGCTCTATGTGCCGCGTGGCAAGGGCGCCTTTCCGTCCGTGACCATGATGACGGGGGTGCCGGCCGTCGTGGCCGGGGTCAAGGACATCGCAATCGTCACGCCGCCGACAGCCGACGGCAGCGTGGATGCAGCGACTCTGGTGGCCGCCCGCATCGCCGGCATCTCGACGGTTTACAAGTGCGGTGGCGCCCAGGCTGTGGCAGCCGTGGCTTATGGCACCGAGACCATTCGGCCAGCGTTGAAGATCGTGGGGCCGGGGAGCCCTTGGGTGGTGGCCGCCAAGCGGCTCCTGGCTGACGTCATCGACACCGGCCTGCCGGCTGGCCCCTCCGAGGCGATCATCTTCGCCGACGCTACCCTCGACGGGCGCTTGGCCGCGTTGGACGTCTTGATCGAGGCGGAACATGGCCCCGATTCCTCCGCCTACATCGTGACTCACAGCCGTGCGGTGGCCGAAGCCGCGATGGCGGCTCTGCCCGACTACTGGGCCAAGATGACGCCGCAGCGCGCCGAGTTTTCCCGGTCCGTGCTTTGTGGCCGGCGTGGGGGAATCGTGCTGACGGACTCGCTCCAGCAGAGCTACGACTTCATCAATGCCTACGCGCCCGAGCATCTCGAGATCCTATCGGCGGAGCCGTTCGCCCACCTAGGCTCGATCACCGAGGCTGCCGAAATCCTGATGGGAGCGCATACGCCCATCACCATCGCCAATTTCGTGCTCGGGCCCAACGCGGTTCTGCCGACGAGCCGTTGGGCCCGCAGTTACGGCCCCCTCTCGGTTACGGACTTTCTCAAGCGTTCCTCGATCGGTTATGTGACCTCGTCGGCCTATCCGGAACTCGCCCACCATGCGCGGCGGCTTGCCCGCTACGAAGGGTTCAGTTCGCACGAGAACGCAGTGTCGGAGATGCGGGACGCCATCCTCGGCGGGAGACAATGACCGGTCCGCTGATCACGGTCGAGGACGCGCGGCAAAGGGCGCGCCGCAGATTGCCGAAGATCTTCTTCGATTACATCGACGGCGGCTCGTTCAGCGAAGCCACGCTGAGGGCCAACGAGACCGATTTCGAGCGCTATGCGCTGGTCCAGCGAGTGCTGGTCGATGCACGCGAGCGTGATCTCACCACCCATTTTCTGGGTCGCACCCATGCCATGCCGTTCGGGCTGGGGCCGGTCGGCTATACGGGGCTGTTCTCGCGAAGCGGAGAGATCGCGGCTGCTCGCGCGGCTGCAGCCGCTGGCATCCCGTTCTGCCTGTCCAATTTCGCAATCGCGACCCTGGCTGAGGTTCGTCAGGCGAGCGGTGCCTCGCTCTTCATGCAGCTCTATGTGCTGCGGGATCGTAGCATGATGGAGACTTTGATCGAGGCTTCCGTCGACGCCGGCGCGGATGCGCTGGTCCTAACGGTGGACACAGCCGTGACCGCGTTGCGTGAGCGCGACGAGCGCAACGGTTTCCGAGGCCTCACGCGGATCACGCCTCGCCTCGCCCTGCAGTTTGCCACGAAACCACGCTGGTGCGCCGAGGTGCTTGCCGGTGGTCTGCCTCAGGTGGGAGTGGCTCGAGGGCGCCCGGAATACGGCTCAGGTGTGCTGGCCCAATCGGGAAATTTGGCGCGGCAGATCGAGCAGGGCCTCACATGGGCCGACCTGCGCTGGCTAAGGGATCGCTGGAGAGGGCGCTTGGTCGTGAAGGGCATCCTTTCGGCCGAAGACGCCCGCCGCGCCGTGGCGGCCGGCGCCGATGCCATCGTGGTCAGCAACCACGGCGGGCGCCAGCTCGACGGAGCGCCATCCACGATCTCGGTCCTACGTAGCATCGCAGAAGCGGTTGGCATGGACTCGGAGGTGCTGCTCGATGGAGGAATCCGTCGCGGAGCGCAGATCGTCAAGGCACTGGCCCTCGGCGCGCACGGCGTCCTGCTTGGGCGAGCCTATGCCTATGGGCTAGCGGCGAACGGACAGAGCGGAGTGGCCGCCGTCATCGAGCTCCTGCGGCGCGAAATCGACCTCACCATGGCTCTGATGGGGGTCACGTCGGTACGGCAGCTGCGGGAGGGCGGGGTGGACCTGTTGATAGATCGATATGCTGCCGCAATGCCCGCGGTGACCCAGGAGCCGTCAAGCGGGCAGCATCAACGCGTAGGGAGAACTTCGTTGTGACCCGCGCCCCTCTGGGCCGATAACCGCCGGTTCGAAATAGGTCGGCGGCTCTCGTTGCGGAGTTCTGAGCCTGACCCAAATTCCATGGTCGGGTGACCACGAGCGGCCGAGCCTGAAACGAACAGGCTCATGGCGCCGCGCCGTATCCCACGCTGGCTTTCTGCTCGAGGAAGTCGTGGATGCCGAAATCGCCATACTCGCGTCCGTTACCTAATTTCCTTTAGCTGCCGAAGGGTGCGGGGGTGTCCCAGTCGGGATAGTTGATCTGCACCTGTCCGGCTTGTAACCGGCTCGCCAATCGGCGCGCATGGGCGAGATCGCCCGACTGCACGTAGGCTGCCAGACCGTAGACGGTGTCGTTTGCCATCGCGATCGCCTCTTCCTCGTCGCGATAGGATAGGATAGCCAACACGTGACCGAAGATCTATTCTCGGGTATCTTCATGTCCTGCCTCAGCCCGAAGACCGTGGGTCGCACGTAATAGCCGCGATCCAGGTGCTCTGGTCGTTCGAATCAGCCGGTGACCAGGGTCACGCCTTCGGCGATGCCCATCTCGATGAGGTGCTGTATCTCCTCGAAAACGCGCCGACACCGGTCGAGGCATCGTCCTCGACAAACACTTTCCCCCGCCCCGACCTAGGCCGACCTCGCGACTTGGCGGGCACAGGACACTACCTGAAGTCCGAGCACGCTCTAGGAAAATCGACTTCCTAGCCTCGGCCCTGCAAACTTCGCCTAGCTTCACACTGGAGACCTTCCGAGGTCAAACGATAGCCTCGGAGACACCAGAGGAGGTGCTTACCAAGAAGATGCGCTATCGAGCCGCGAATTTTATAGAGCGTGACGCATTCGATCTCGCCTGCGTCCTGACTGCGAGACCAGAAATCGAGCTGGTTACTCGAAGGGATTCAACCTCACCTCACGGTCTATGGCGGCGCGCCGGTCCCGTAGCGCCCCGAGCCGCGCTCCATTTCGCATGTCTCTTAAAAACGAGAGCCATCGTCCAAGACCTCCATCGAGCAATCACGCCCCGTCGCCCGAGATTGCTGGCACGGTTCAGACCGTTCCGGAGCGCCCAGCCCCAAAGGTACCTCGCCAAGTTAAAACGAGCCAGCCTTCCGTAGCGTCCACCGATATGCAATAGGCTCCTGAGGAGAAAACCGAAGCAATCAAAGCGCGTCGCCCGAGATTGCTGGCAGACCTCGCTCCCTTGGAGAAAACTCCAAAACGGACCCC
>JBPBQY010000034.1:0-42190 GCA_050920985.1 Janthinobacterium lividum
ACGCCGGCGCTCGACCCCGCTCAGAACCTCGACCCGCATCGACCTGATGACCTTTAGGCTAGCCTTAAGCTCATAAGGTCGGCCGCAAGCCCGTCATCCCGCAAGGCGGCCTTCGTCGGATGCGTACGGGTGGACAGCGGACCGGCTGCTTTCAAGCGCGGCCATGGCAGAAGCGGAACAGTGCGCTTCGGCGAGAACAGCGCCGAACGGCCGCGCAGCGCAATGTTGACGACAAAGCCCTTTAAACGCCCATCGCTCGCGCTATCCAGTCGAGGCGCGCGCGGGGTATAAGACCATAGTTGTAAAACTGAAGGCCCTGGACGCCATCATTAGCGGCGGCACGGACGCGGGCCACAAAGGCGGCTTGCCCGCTCATCTCCGGAAATAACACACGAAAGCCGACTGAAAGGTGCTTGTCGGGACCGATGGTAACTCGCCCGTCCCGGACCAGTCGGGAGACGCCCGCTTCATCCATGTCATAGGCGCATAGGACGACACCATCGCAGGCCGCCGCTGCTTGACCGAGGTCGCACCCCCCGAGCCAACCATCTTTCAGATCGATCAAATGGACGCGCGTCGCAGGGGCTGTGCGCTCGCGGATGGCCGCGATGAGGCTGGTGACAGGCTCGAAACGCCAGCTTGCATAGGCGAAGACCTCGGGCCAAGGCTGGAACACGTCTAGCCCGCACCCCGGGAAGTCGGGCCAGCGGGGCGCGGGCATCTCACACTCGCAGGTCTCAGCGATCCAGCGCCTGACAGTAACGCGCGCCTTCTCGCCGTCGACGCCCGCCTTGGCGGCCCGTGCGAGGCAGGCCGGACAGAAGCAGAGCGACAGGAGAAAATCATCCTCCGGGCAAAGGCCCACACCGTCCTTCTCGTGGTGGAATCCGTGCGCGAAGCCCATGAAGGACGGGCTTTCGAGCTCAATCACATCGGGCCTGTAGTGGGTGCTGACGTCGTGGACGAGCGTTGTAACATAGGCGCGCGCATCAGGATGCGAGGGACACAGGCTGTAGTAGTTCGGATCGCCGAAGGCGTTGCGGGTTACGGCTTCGGGATGCAGCATCCCCAGACGGGTATTGTGCAGGCACACCGTCCAGCAGCCCACGCGCGGGCCTCGACCGGCGTCGCGGCGGCGGACGAGATCGGCCAGTACGTCGCCCTCATCAACGACGCTCGCGACAGTCGGCACGATACGGGCATCGCTCCAAAGTCCCGGGGTCGGCCGGAAATATATCGTCCCGTCCTCAGGATAATAGGATTTCCGGACGGGGCTGCGCGCCTGGAGGAAGCGGCCCGCATGATAGGAGGTTGCGAGGCTCACCGTGTCGAGGCCGGCGCCCGCAAGTTCGCCAAGGACGACATCGGCGCCAAGGTCGAGGATATCCCAAGGGTAGGTCCACATCGCGGCGTGCATCGGCAATCCTTTCAACGTCGGCGTGTGCATCACGCGATTTGGGCGATGAACGGCAGATTGCCGGCCGACAAGCCGCCGTCGACCGGCAGGGCGACACCGGTAACACCCGACGCCATCGGGCTCGCTAGGAACAGAGCGGCGTTGGCCACCTCGGCCGGTTCGACGATGCGCCCGAGCGGATAGAGGCGTGACACCCGCTCCAGTACACCCGGATCCTTGGCGAGGCGATGCTCCCAGGCGGTCGTGCGCACGGAACCCGGACAGACCGCATTGGCCCGGATACCGTAGTGGCCGTATTCCGTCGCGATCGCCCGCATATGGGCCAGGAGCCCGGCCTTGGCCGCCGAATAGGCCGGGTTGCCGTAATGCGAGAAGGCGTTGACCGAGGCGGTGAAGACGAAGGTGCCTTGCCCGCGCTCCCGCATTCCAGGCAGCAACGGGGACGTCAGGTTCCAGGCGCTGGTTAGGTTGACGTCGAGTTCCTGCCGCCAGACCGCATCGTTCACCTGGGCGAAAGTCTCTGCCCGGGTGTGGCCGGCATTGCTGACAACTATGTCGGGCAGGCCGCCGGCCGCCTCGATTCGCTCGAGCGACGCACGGCAGGCGGCCGGATCGGTTAGGTCGAAGGCTTCTTGCTCGGCAGCCGTCACCCCGGCCAGGATCTCCGCCGTGCGGTCACAGGCGACCACCTGCGCGCCCGCCGCTGCGAAGGCTTCGACCATGGCGCGGCCAATGCCGCCGCCTGCGCCGGTGATCAGGACGCGCCGGCCCTCAAGCATGCGCATGAGCTATCCTCACGCCATCGCGCCGCGGGCCGCGACCGGCCAAAGACGTTCCACCCGGCCGTTGCGCACCCCGACATACCAATCGTAGCGGTCGACCGTGGGGTCGCAATGGCCCGGCACCAGCATGACCTGCTGGCCGAGCCGAAGAGGTTCCGCGTCGGCCGCGAGCGCCAGATTGCCGTGCTCGTCGGACGCGCCGACATAGGTGACGCCTGGGCGCTCCCAGACAAGCGGCAGTCCGCTGTCGACGGCCACCGCCTTGTGCCCTGCATCCACAACGGCGAGGCCGGGGTGGGGCACGCTCATCACGGTGGCGCGCACGAAGAGCGCATTACGAAAAGGCGGTGCCGGGGTGTTGCGCCCGTAGTCGGCGTCCATGAAGACGTAGGAGCCGACCTGCAATTCGGTGTAGACGCCGCTCGCTGCTTCTAGCGCAAAGGTGCCGGTCCCGGCGCCGCCGACAATCGCGCAGTCGAGCCCGACCCTCCTGAGATCCTCGACAAGGTCGCCAGTCTTTCCCGCGGCGGCGCTTATACTAGCGCTGCGCTCCTGCGGAGTCCGCTGGTGCTGAGCTCTACCGTGATAAGCCTGCAACCCGCCGAAATGAAGATGCGGGCTATGGTCGATCCGCTGCGCCAGCTTCACGGCTGCCGGCCCCGGCGGCACGCCACAGCGGCCGGCACCGACATCGATTTCTACCAGCACCGTCATGCAGACGCCGGCGTCCCGGGCCGCCGCCTCGATCGCCTCGACGCCCCGCACATGGTCGGCGCAGATCGCGACCTTTGCGATCCGGGTGAGCGCCGCCAACCGCGCGAGCTTCCGCGGGCTGACCACCTCGTTACTGACCAGGATATCGGGGACGCCACTCCAGGCCAGCACCTCGGCTTCGGCAACTTTCTGAACACACTGTCCGACCGCGCCATGCGCCATCTGTAGGTGCGCGACAACGGGCGACTTGTGAGTCTTGGCATGAGGCCGGAGCTTGACGCCGGCCTCTGCGGCCAGCCGCGCCATACTATCGAGGTTGAACTCGAAAGCGTCGAGATCGACGACGAGGGCCGGTGTGTCGATCTCGTCGATCGGCATGCCGGGTTCGGCGGGCGGTGGTTGCAGCATGGATCAAGCCGCAATCGTGCGCGAGGTGCCGGTCAAACGGTCGAAATTATCGCGGATGTAGCCGGCCGCCCGCAGTGCCAGGGCCGAGATCGTCGGCGTCGGGTTAACGACGCCGCCGGTCGTCAGAACGCTGCCGTCGACGATGAAGAGGTTGGGCACATCCCAACTCTGGTTCCACTTGTTCACCACCGAAGAGCCCGCCTCCTCGCCCATGCGGCAGGTGCCGATCATGTGCCAGGCCGGTGTGCGGTAGACGCCGTCCAAATCGCGATAGTCCGTCAGCTTCACCTCGAAGGCGCCGGCGGCATCGCTGATATCGGCCAGTCGGTCGAGCATAAAGTTCATCATGCGCCGATCGTTCTCACCGGGGGTGTAGTGCAGCTTGGCGGCGGGAATGCCGTCGCTGTCGGTCGCGTTCGGGTCGAGCGTGACGCGGTTCTCGGGGTTGGGCAGGTCGTCCCCGATGGCATGCACGCCGATCACGTGACCAAAGTGCCGCTCGAACCAGCCGTGATGGTCGCGGCCCCAGGGTGCCTTGGTGTCCGTGACCCAGCCGGCCGCCGTCTCGCCAGCTGAAGAGGTGCCGGTGAGGCAGTTGAACTGGAAGCCGTTGACGAACCCCCGGCTGATGTCCGTTTCGGCGAATTCGCGCCCGATCAGCGAGGCGACGTAGCCCATATGGCTTTCGATGGGCTCGTCGACCCACATCTCGGAGCTAACCAGTGTATGGTGCAGTAGGTTGCGCCCGACCTGGTCGGAGCTGTTGGCGAGATTGCCGGACGCCAGCAGCAGGCGTGGCGTGCCTACACCGTTGGCCGCGACAATGACGATCTTGGCGCCCTGGAACTCGGTGAGGCCGGTATTGCGATCGATGAAGGTGGCGCCTTTCGCCCGCCCGTCTAACCCCTTCTCGATGCGCAGCACGCGAGCGTGGGTGCGCAGCTTCATGCCGGCGGCCAAAGCCTTCGGCACGATCGACAGGGAGAATTTGCTCATCGAGCCGCGCGGGCAGCCGTTGCAGATGCCGCAGCCGTTGCAGCCAGGTCGGCCGTCGTAATTTTCCGAGATCACTCCAGCTTCGGCCGGCCACCAGTGCCAGCCCAGCTTGTCGAAGGATTCGGCCAAGCGCCCAGCCGCGCGGGTGAAAGGTAGCGGGCCGGTGGGACAGGGCTCGCGCGGTGGCATGGCAGGGTCACCAGCGAGACCGCTGGTGCCGATCAGCCGGTCGGCGGCCTCGTAGAAAGGGGCGAGGTCCTCGTAGGCGATGGGCCAATTCGGCTGCAGCCCGTGTTCGTCGCCCTTGCGGAAGTCGGACGGCCGGTAGCGGGGCCAGATGGCGCCGTAGACGTTCGTGGAGCCGCCGACGCCGTTCCACATCAGCACTTGGGAGCTGTCGCTCTCGACCGGGTAGTCGTCGGGATGATGCCGCTTGTTGACGTCCGAGTTCCAGTTGGTGCGGCGCTGCCAGGTCCAGTCGGAGCTGTAGTGGGGGTGGTCGCCGGGCTCCACCCAGGCACCCTGTTCGAGGCAGACGACATCGAGGCCGGCTCGCGCCAGGACGGTGGCGGCGAGCGATCCGGTGGCGCCTGCGCCGATGATGAGGACGTCGCAGTCGGGGTTCGGTTTCATCGTTTCAGTCCCCAGGCTTGGGTGCGCTCGCCGGCGAGATCGAGGGCGGAGGTGTCGACGCGTTGCACGGCTGCGGTCGGCACGTAGCGCCCGCGCCCGTGTCGCGGTGTGTTGCGGGTCAGATCGAATCGCGGCACCGCGTATCCCTTGTTGTGCGGGCGCAGTTCGTAGGTATTACCCTTGGCGTTGATGACCTCGGCCACAAAGGGGTTCTCGTAATAGGTGACGTAGGCGGCGTCTCGCAGCCAGCCGAAGAGCGCGGGCTCGTTCGTCTCGAAACGCTGGACGATGGCGACACGCTGCGCCTCGTCGTGCCCCGCCAGCGGTCCGCCAGCGGCGAGGAGCGCCTCGGCTACCTTGGCGAACTCGCGCTTGCCCCTCTGTTCCAAAAGGCGGAGCGCGAGCAAAGACTGCACGCCGACCGCCGCGCCCGAGGGCCAGGATGGGTCTCCAGGCAGCAGCACGTCGACGAGATCGTCCAGGAGGTCGGCGGCGGCCTTCGGGGTGATTCGCTCATCTGCATCGGGCGTAGTGTCGAGCGGGGAGTTCGACAACATGAGGCTTTCTCCCTTCGCGTCGGCGATCACGCCGACCGTGTGATGGTGATCATCTTGAGTTCGGTCATCGCCTCGAGCGTCAGGCGGCCGCCCAGGCGGCCGACGCCGCTTTTGGTGCCCGATCCGCCGCCGAAGGGCAGGTGGATCTCCCAATAGGTGCTGCCGTCATTGATATTGACAATGCCAGCAGGGATCGTCTCGGCAAAGCGCAGGGCTCTGCTCATGTTTTCAGTGAACACGCCGACGCAGAGGCCGTAGTCGCTATCGAGCGCGAGGCGCATGGCTTCGTCGTCGTTGTCGAAGGCGACGATCGGAACAACTGGACCGAAGGTCTCCTCCTTATTGATCCGCATCGTCGGTGTGACGCCCGTAAGCACCGTGGGCTCGAAGAACATGGCGCTGCCAAGATCGGGCCGAGCCTTGCCGCCGGTGACCACGGTGGCGCCCGCCGCGATCGCATCTCCGACGTGTTCGGCGACCTTGGCGGCGACCTTGGGGTTGTTCAGCGGCCCCATGGTGGTGCCCTGGTGCAGCGGATCGCCCAGAATGTAGCCCTGGGCATGCTTGGCAATCCTAGCCGCCAGAGCCTCGACGACGCTGCGATGGGCGAGCACGCGACCGGTCGCCGCGCAGATCTGCCCGGCGTTGGAAAAGGCGCCGTTCGCGGCCGCGAGTGCGGCCCGATCAAGGTCGGCGTCCTCGAAAACGAGAACCGGACCGTTCCCGCCGAGTTCGAGCAACATCGGTTTACCGGCACCCCGCTCGGCGATGCGCTGGCCGGTCGCGGCGCTGCCAGTGAACCCGATGCCATTGACGTCGGGATGGGCCACGATCTCGTCGCCCACGGTCGGTCCCTCACCGATGACGAGGTTGATAACGCCCTTCGGCAGGCCTGCACTCTCGATGGCCCGCATCAGTTCGACCGCCGCCATGGAGGTTGTCGGCGCCGGAACCCAGACGATGGTGTTACCGGTTGCGATGCCCGGCGCGAGATATTCCACTGGAATATTGACGGGATAATTCCAGGGCGTGATCACGGCATAGACGCCGCGCGGCTGGCGAAGGGTGATAACGAGCTTACTGGGGTCCTCGGCCGGCAGGGTCTGGCCGCCCATCTGCTTGACGAGTTCGCTGGCGAGCCGGAATCCGTCGGCCGCCTTGGCTACCTCGCCATTAGCCTGCGCCAGGGGTTTACCCTGCTCTATACTGAGCGTGCGGGCGATCTGAGGCCGCGCATCGTCGATCTTGGACGCGATGGCGACGCACATCGCGGCGCGGTCGAACACCGATAGCGCAGCCCAACCGGCCTGGGCGGCCTTGGCGGCCGCGACAGCACGGTTGGCGCAAGCGCGATCACTCTTCGGCACGCGGGCGATCTCGCCGCCCGTTGCCGGGCTGATGGCCGACATTGACTCTGCGGGAGCCTCCCAGGACCCTGCGATGAAGTTCTGAAAAGTTTCGATCGTGTCGAGGGACATGCTGTGTTCCGAGCTCCGATTGCGACTGGATGCGACCTCAGTCGCCGTGCCACCAGCAGCCATTCACGACGACGCCGCGGGCGAAGAGTCTCTGTTTCGAGGTGACGATCTCGCCGCGCACGTCCTCGAGCGAAAAGGCGCCGTCCTCGAGCGACAGGATGCTGGCGTCCCCGGCACTCCCAGGCTTGAAGGTGCCGAGATCCGGCCGGCTCAGCGCCTTGGCGGCCGTCACGGTCGAGGCCGCAATGACGTCCGCGAGCGGCATACCGAGGGCAAGGAACTTTGAGAGCGTCGTCACCTGGTCGTGCGCCGGTCCTTCCAGGCAAAGCGCATGAATGTCAGACGAGATCGTGTCGGGCGGAAAGCCGTTGTCCATCATGGCCCGGGCCGTGGTCCAGGAGAACGAGCCCATGCCGTGGCCGATGTCGAAGATCACGCCGCGCTTGCGGGCCTCGATCAGCGCCTGCCGCACCTCGCCCTTGCCGTTGATGGGCGAATTGGGGAAGGGGCGGAAGCAATGGGTTAGCACGTCGCCGGGCCGCAGGCGCGCCACCACGGCCTCGTAGGAGGGCGGCGGCTCGTCTATATGCACCATTAACGGCAGGCCGGTCTGGTCCGCCACCTCCTCGGCGACATCGAGGGGCACGATGCCGGCCGTGCCGCTCGCCGTGCGGCCGAGGCGGACTTTAATGCCAACGATGAGGTCGCGGTTGGCTTCCACGACTTCCAGGCAGTCGCGGGCGGCGAGCAGGCGAATGTCGTGGCCCTCGCCCACCATGATTTTGTTGGAGAAGCCGTAGATACCCGCGAAGGAGACGTGCAGGTAAGGCAGGATGCGGATGGCGCTGGGTTCAATGACGTGCTTGCGGAAGCCCGCAAAGTTCCCCGGGCCCGCGCTGCCCGTGTCGACGCAGGTCGTCACAGCGCTCTTGCGGGCAAACATCTCGGCGTCGATGCCGAGCGAGGTGCCGCCCCAGTAGACGTGGGTATGCAGGTCAATCAGGCCGGGCGTGACGATGCGTCCGGTGACGTCCCGCACTGTGGCGGTGCCGGCGTCGAGGCTGGTGGCCAACGCCGCAACTTTTCCGTCGGTAAAACCCACGTCCATGACGCGGTCGATCTGTTGAGAAGGGTCGATGACGCGGCCGTTACGGAGCACGAGGTCAAAAGGCATCTCGAATCAATCGCTGGTTGGCATCCGAAAACGATGCGGTTGAGCTCATCGTTCAGGAGGCGAGGCGGGCCCCGCTGTCCCGATCGAAGACGTGCAGGCAGTTGCCGGGGGCTGACAATGTGAGCGGCGCCCCCGGACTGAGGCCAGTCGGGTCGGCACAGGTGGCTTTGATCATCATCGGGCCGACCTGGACGTCGAGGTAGTGGACCGGCCCGGCAGGCTCGATGAGGGCCAGTTCGCCCGAGAGTTGAAAGCCGTCCACCCCGGCAATGGCCGGCGACAGGTCAAACGGGCGCACGCCGATGACGCGGTCGCGTCCATGGCCGCCCGGTGCGTCCGATCCCGCGAGGAAGTTCATCTGCGGACTGCCTATAAAGCCCGCCACGAAGAGGTTGGCGGGCTGGCGATAGATCGTCATGGGCTCAGCGAACTGCTGCAGCACGCCCTCGTTCATCACGGCCACACGGTCGGACAGCACCATCGCCTCCTCCTGGTCGTGCGTGACGAACACGACAGTTGTTTTAAGCGCGCGCTGGAGGCGCTTGATCTCGGTTCGAGTCTTCACCCGCAAGCTGGCATCAAGGTTAGAGAGCGGCTCGTCCATTAGCAGCGCCGCCGGATTGCGCACGATGGCGCGCCCGACGGCGACGCGTTGGCGTTGTCCGCCCGATAGTTCAGCGGGCGAGCGGTTGAGCAGGGGCTCCAGGCCGAGAAGCCCGGCGGCCCACTCCACCTGCTTGCGCACGAGATCGTCCGCGATCCTTTGCTGGCGCAGAGGAAAGGCGAGGTTCTCGCGCACGGACATGTGCGGATAGAGGGCGTAATCCTGAAATACGAGGGCGATATTGCGGTCGCGCGGAGCGAGACTGCTGACGTCCCGGTCGTCGAACAGGATTCGTCCCTGCGTGATCTCCTCAAGGCCCGCGATGCAGAACAGCAACGTGCTCTTGCCGCAGCCCGAGGGGCCGAGGAAGGAGATGAACTCGCCGTCGCCGATAGCGAGGTCGAGGCCCTTCAGCACCGAGACTGCACCGTAGCTCTTCGAGACGCCCTGGATCGAAATGGAAGTCATACGTGCCGTTCCGCCCTGGCGTCAGCCCTTGACGGCGCCCGAAAGGGCACCCTGGATGAGGTAGCGCTGAAAAAAGAAGGCCACGAGCACCGGCGGCAGTATCGACAGCACGCTGGCGGCGAACATCGGACCGTATTCGTAGAACTGGGCTTGGCTGAGGAAACCCGAGATAACAACGGGAATAGTCTGAGCGTTCGGTGTCGAGGTGAGTATTAGGGCGAAGAGGAACTCGTTCCAGCTCGCCAGGAAGCAGAAGATGCCGGCCGCAATGATGCCGGGCCGCACGACGGGCAGCAGCACCTGCCACATCATGGTCATCCGCGAGCAGCCGTCAATCAACGCCGCCCGATCTAGGCTCGCGGGTACGCCTTCGAAGTAGCTGCGCATCATCCAGGCGCTGAGCGGTAGCAGGAAACTACAATAAGCGATGATTAAGCCGGTTCGCGTGTCGATGAGGCCGAAGCTGCGGTAAATCACGAAGAACGGCAGGACCAGCGTCAACCCCGGCGTCATACGCGTGAGCATCAGGATCCAAATGCTGGCGCCGAAGAAGCGCTTCCGGCCGTAGCGGGCGAAGGCGTAGCCGGAGAAGGTGCCGAGCACGACGCTGATCAGCGCCACGCAAGCACCGACCACGAGGCTGTTGAACAGCGAGAGCGGCACACGTTTGGCCTGCACGCTGGTCGAGAATCCGGCGCTGATCTGCGGCATCAATACGGTCTTGAAGTTCTCAAGCGTGAAGCCGCTGGGTATCATAGTGGCGGGCGTGCGGATCAGGTCCGACGCGGGTGTCAGGCTCATCAGCACGAGGGCCAGCACGGGAAGCGCCGACCAGAGGAATAGGATGATCGCGGCCAGCCCGAACCCGCCGCGCCCGAGTGTTGATTCTAGCGCCCGCGGCCGGCGGAAGCGCGGCGGCGGTGGCGGCAGGCTGACCATCGGTGGTCCTTGCCGGGCGATCAGGCCACCGGTGGAAAGCTGAGCGACGCTGGCCGCGATGACGGGCCGCGACCGGCGGGCTCCGAAGAAGGCGAAGTAGCCGATCGCAAGCAGGAAGCTCAACGCCGTCAGGCAATAGAGGATGGCGGCGCCCTCACCGAAGCGCAGGAACTGGAACGAATAGACGTAGCCGAGCCAGGAAATCACGGTCGTCGCCGCGCCCGGTCCGCCACGCGTCATGATCCATAGGATGTCGAAGGACATCAGGGCGTTGATCGTCGCGATGATCGAGATGAACAGGAGGTTCGGCCGCAGCCACGGCAAGGTGATGGCGAGAAAGCGAGCGACCGGCCCTGCCCCGTCGAGCATGGCAGCCTTGTGGAGGCTCGGTGGCATGGATTGTAGACCCGCCAGCAACATCAGGGCGGTGAGCGGCGCCTGACTCCAGACGTTGGTCAGGGCAACAAGGTTGAGCGCCCTGAACCCGTCGCCTAGCCAGGGGATAGCCAAGCTGCCGAGACCAAGGTCGTTGAGAAGGCCGGTCAGCGCACCATAGTTGCCGGCATAGATGAAAGACCAGAGCACGCCCACCGACACGGGCGCCATGGCCCAGGGCACGAGCACAACGCTGCGCAGGATCCCGCGGCCGATGAAGCGCTCGTTGAGTAACAGCGCCATTCCCATGCCGAGCAGCGTCGTGCCGATCACCGAGAAAGCCGCGAAATAAGCCGTCCGGCCGAAGGCCGCCCAGAACTCGGCGTTGCCCAGGATCGCGGTGTAGTTGCCGACGCCAACGTAGATGAAGGTTTTGGTGATCGGGTTAGTTCGATGCAGGCTCAGATAGAGGCTGTAAGCGAGCGGGAGCCCGACGACTGTGAGAACGATAAGCAGCGTGGGCGCGACCGAGGCATAGGCAAAGAACGGGACGCGCCCGATGCGGGAGCGGCGACGCGGCGCCCCGCTCACAAGATCCAAGGATGCCTTCTCGGCTTTTGGGACGGTCTGCAACACGCTCATAAAGACCTCCCCGATGGTAGCCGCACCCCGAAGTCGTCGTCCGGGCTGGGCTTTGGTCGATGCATCCTAGTGCGGCGCCAGCTCTAGGCCGTTCTTTACTGATACTGCGTCTTCAGGTCAGCGACCTTCTTGACCAGGCTGTCGCAGAGTTCGTCAGTAGAACCGTTTCCGCGAATATAATCCTGCACATGCTGCATCATGAACAGGTCCCACTCGGAGAACCAGATCATCTTAGCAACCCTTCGCGAGGTCGCCAACTGCAGCTGCTTACTAGCAGTATCGACATCGCGCCACTTGGAGAAGCTGGCGACAATATCCGGATCGGCCATTACTTCTTTATAGCCGGAACCCAGGCCGAAATCTAGCGCCCAGCGCTTGATAACATGATATTGTCCGTCTTTGGCCTTGCCGCCGAAGAAGCGCAGCAGGTTCCAGGCACGGTCAGCGTCGACGGGCTGCTTGCCCATTACATAGGCGGCGGTCCAGGCGAACGTCGAATGAGTTTTGAACGGCATCAGCGCGTTCTTAACTTTGCCGGCGATCTTGGACAACTTTGGATCGTTGGCAACCTTCTGGTCGTAGTCGTGCAGGATCATGAAAGTGTGGCGGCCCGTGCAATAGGCGGGTACGCCTTCGTCCGGCATTGTCATGATGTCACCCGCGACAAGCTGCTCCTTGTAGAGCGCGCGGTGGAATTCCAGCACCTTACGGAACGCTGCATCCGGCACGAGGTCGTAGGTCTCGTTGAAGACTGGCGCGCCTTCCGCATACCAGCAAGCGAAGATACTCCACGACAGCTCCGACCACTTCTGGCCCCAGGCGCTGTTGTAGGGCGCGTCGGAAACGCCGTCTTTTTTCAGCTTGCGGCACGCATCGAGCAGGGCGTCCGAACTATCGGGCACGGCAACGCCGGCTTTGGCGAGCTGCGATTCATCGTAGATGAAAGCATTGTGCCCAGCATAATAGGGCAGGCCCATCAACTTGCCATCGGGCAGCGACAGCGAGGTCACGCTGACCGGGAACATGCCGGCCTTGATAGCCTCGACGTCTGGCAGGCCGTCGAGCTCGCGAGTCCAATCGGCCGTATGCCAGCGGGCGATGTGATCTTCTTCGGAGTACATCATGTCGATGTGCTGGCCGCCGGTCAGCTTGGTCTCGACCACTGGATGGTAATCTCCCGATACGAGTTCGTATGTCACGTTCTCGTCGTAGAGCTTCTTAAAGGTGTCAACGTTTTCGGTGACGATCTGCGGCTGATACTGCCAGCCGATGAATGACAGTGCCGTCGACGGCGCGGCCCAGGCGGCGCGTCCTGCGAGTGCACTGGCCGAGAGCGCCCCCGCTCCCTGCAGGATACGCCGGCGCGACAGCAGATAACGGTCAAGTGACGTTTTCATAAGCGGTCCCCACGCCTGATGCGCTCGCGCGAATACGAAAGTGACTGCCGCGAGGGCGGTACCAAGACCCGTTGGGTAGGCGGTGCAATCACTCCGCTTGCCCGTCGACTCTTTTCGTACCGTCATCATGACCCGCGGAATCCGGGTCCGCTACATAATTTTGATTTTGCGATCAAAAAAAAATGCGGAGATAGCGCATGTGCTTGGTACGGCGACACTCTGTTACATTTATGAACATAAAATCAAAAGAGATGCGTCGTTGCCGATCAGTCTGAGACCGGCTGGGAGTCGTCGGCGTCGCGATAAGTCGTGAACTGCTGTTTGATGCGGCGCAGCTTCTCCTGCGCCTGCGGGCTGCAACGGATGGCAGCGCCGTAGGCCAGCATGTCGATGATGGTGAGGAAGGCGTAACGCAAGCTCGTCGGCCCAAGCACGTCGCCGTCATCTGCGACGTCGAGCGCCAGCGGCACGGCCACGGCGGCGACGAGTGGGGTTTTGCTCACCGTGAGGCCGATCGTCACCGCGCCGTAATCGGCTGCGATCCGGGCCGCCTTGATCAGTTCGCAGTTATTGCCGCTCAGCGACGAACAGAAAACGACGTCGCCGCGTTCCACTGTGGCCGCGATCATCATCTGCATTTGGTGGTCGCTGCTCGTGTTAATACGCAGGCCCAAGCGGAACAAGCGATTGTGCATCTCCTCGATCAGCCAGCTCGACACGCCGCCGCTGCCGAAGGCGTAGATCATCCGGCTACGGGTCAGCAGATCGATAGCGCGGTCCAGTTGGTTCATGTCGATGCTGCGCTGAGCCTCCAAAATGGCGCGCTGGCCGCGCATCACGACACGCTGGCTAACTTCCGCCAGCGTCGCCGGCGGCGCAACAGGTTCGAGGTAGCGGGCGCCCACCCGCATGCTGCTCATGACTTTCAGCTTGAGGTCGCGCAGACCATCGCAGCCAATGACCCGGCTGAACCGCGTAATGGTCGGCGCGGAGACGCCTATCCAGCCGACGAGCTCCTCGATGGGTTTCTCGACAAAGCCGGTAGGATCCTCGAGGATTGCCTGCGCGATCTTTCCATGCGAGCGGGACAGCTCGGCCTGGTGGTCGAGCAGGAACCCTATAACGTCGTGCTCGGTGAAGCGTGGAATAGGGGCGTCCGCGGCGTCGCCGAGGATCGTAGACTTGCCGCCGTGCCGTGCCATGAGTTGCTCCCGCCGGCCGAACGAGGCCTTGTACCGCCTCTAGCGCATTATGGATTAGATATAACTGCCTCCCATGTCTCTCCGAGGAGATTGCTGGGCAGCGGGAAAAGGTAGCGACGTTGCGTGCAACAAAGGTTATACGCGGCCCCGGGGTGGCATTCCGAGCAGAGACATGAAGCCGGCCGCCCCGAGGCAGGATCAAGTTCGCTGGTTGCAGGGAAGAACCAGGCCTTCGGCCAAATCAACTCGCGGCCGAACAGAAGACTCGGTTTGCGATCCGGGAGGCTCGACCTCAAGATTGGCCGACGCCTGTCACTTTGTATGCAAAACGGCAAGCATGAGAGAAGACGATGGCGAGATACGAAGCCGGCCAATGCCCGGATGACATCAATGAGCTAAGTGCGCTTCTTCGACAGCTAAGTGAGGAAGGGGATGAAGTGGTGACCGTTCTTTGGCAACCTGCACGACGCGCTCATCCGCATCTCAACCACCCTGGGTCAGCTCAGGACTTGCCATCCGGCTACACGGTCATCTGGAAGAGCCACAACTGATGCCATCAGATCCAAGGGCAAGAAGCGTCCAAGTGACTTGAGATGCAGCTTTGTGCAGAGCAGCAATCCAAGCTCGCGATTGTGCTCCGTCCACCCCGCGCGTGCTGTGGCGCTTGCCTGCAGAAGGTTCGCAGCTGATGCGGGGGCATCGGCGAGGTGAAACCTTGAGGCAAGAGTATCCAGGGCGACCGACGGATCCACGGACAGACACAGCTGGTCGATCATATGCGGGTCGGGCGCCGCTGAGACGCCTTGCAGCGCCAGCCTACCAGACACGCAGTTGTCGCTTCCTTGAGCTACTAGCCCAAGCACAGGGGCACCGACCGGCATCGCCGCCGCGACCTCGGTCAGGATCATGTCCAGCAGACTTTAACAGGCGTCTTAGATCAATAGGCCGCCGGGCTCGGCCAAGGTCGCGGTACCCTCCGCCTTATCAAGGTGGTCGGCTTTCGCCCTGCGGCACAGCGCCACCATGGGCGAGGAGCACATCGTGGGCGTGTCGGGACGGGCACTGGGGGCAGCGTAGAACGCGGCCTCGAAGCTTGCCCGGTCAGTCGGCACCGGGGACGAGGTGTTGGTTTCGGTCGCGAACGATGCCGTGAAGATGCGCATGGTGGTCTGCGGTTCAAGGCGACTCGTTTCAGTCGCCCGAGGCATGGCTGAGTAGGCGGGCTCTCTCGGTTAGCAGCGAGAGGCAACGAGCACGTTGTGCGTCCGTGCTATCGATGGGAAGCACGAAGCAGAGTGTGTAGTCCGGCACGCCCGCGCGCCCGCGCACCGGCACGGCCTGGCACCAGGTATAGCTGCTGGCGAGCCCCGTGGTCTGCGAGAATCCGTCCCGCCTGGCCCGTGCGATATCGTCGAGGAACTGCTCCATCGGCAAGGAGTGGCCGTCCGGCAGGCTGAGGTCTTCCGGCGGGATGAGTACCCGAATGGCCTCGTCAGTTAGGTGGCCCAGCAGCACGCGACCCGACGCCGTCCAGGGCAGCGGCACCTCCGCGCCGATCTCGCTGGTGATGCGGAACGCACCCGTGCCGTCGCGACAGTCGAGCACGACGTATTTGTCGCCCCGCCGGGTGCAGCACTGCACCGTGGCCCCTGTCTCGGCCCCGAGCCAGTCGAGCGCCTCCCCGACGCGCCGCATTCCGGCATCGGCCTGGAGGTAGGCGGCGCCGAAAAGGTGCATGGACCGCCCAAAGAAAACCTGCCCCTCGGCGCCGGCCGGCTCCAGCATCTGTGCGTCCAGGAGGCGGTTGACCAGCTCGTATACAGTGGAGCGAGGTGCCCCGAGCGCCCGGGCGATATCGCCCGCGCTCATCGGATGACGTCGCCGTAGCAGCAGTTCGAGTACGCCGATCACCCGGTCAATGCCGCGCTGCCGGTCGCCCCCGGGGGGCGCCTTCGCCACGGAATACGGCAATGTTCCGGCCGGCAGGGGATGACGTTTGTCCATTCTTGGCCTTCGGTCCTCGAAAGCCTCGCAAATCAACTTGCAGGCCACATAACTCGCGTCTAGCATTCCTTGTCCGATATTTCAATCGAGCGTCTGATATTTCGGACAAGGCGACCAGCCTGATGCGGCGGCGATGCAACGCTGACACCGGAGCGGGCGGGACCGACCTTTCACTCGCGATTCGAGGGGAAACCAGATGTCGAAGCTTCCAGTTCTCGCAGCCGGGATGGCTTGCGTCGCTCTGCTGGTGGGATCGGTGTCCGCACAGGCGGCTGCCAAGTGCATCAAGGGCGAGCACAAGTCGCCCTTCACGCTGGGCTGGGCCAATATCTATTCGGTGCCGACTTGGATGAAGCAGACCACCGACACGATCACCCAGGAAGTGGACGAGCTGAAGAAGAAGGGCCTCGTTTCCAAGCTGATGATCACGGACGCGCAAGGCAACGCCAACACGCAGATTCAGCAAATCCAGTCGATGATCGACGCCAAGGTCGACGCCATCCTGATCGACGCCGGTTCGGCGACCGCGCTCAACCGAGTTATCGCGGACGCCTGCGCTAAAGGCATTGCGGTGCTGAACTTCGACAGTCTTGTCGACACCGACGACCTCACGGCCAAGATTAACACCGACCAGGTGGAGTGGGGCAAGCAGGCCGCCGAGTGGATGGTTAAGCAGCTGGGCGACAAAGGCAAGATCATCGTTATGAACGGACCGGCCGGCATTTCGGTCAGCGACGACCGTCGCAAGGGGGCCGAGCCTGTCCTGAAGGCGCACCCCGACATCAAGATCCTCACAGAAACCAACACCGAGTACAACGTCGCCCCGGCTCAGGAGGCAATGACCAACCTGCTCTTCAACAACCAGGAGATCGACGGCGTGCTGTCGCTTGGCGGCGCGCTGTCGGCTGGGGCGGTGCTGGCCATGGACAAGCAGGGACGCGCCCTCGTGCCTATGACGGGCGAGAACTACGGACAGTTCCTGCAGCTGTGGAAGGACAAAGGCCTCAAGGGCTGGGCCACGATGCAGCCGAACTGGCTGGGCGCTCTGGCGGCCTACACGGCCGTGGAAGCCCTGCAAGGCAAGGACGTGCCCGCCTACGTCAAGGTGCCGCTGCCCGTCATCGACGACAGCAACATCGGCAGCTACATCGACCGTGCCAAGGATTTTCCCTCCGACGGCTACATCTACTCGCCCTACGATCAGGCCTTGTTCAGCAAGCTGGTCAGCCAGAAGTAGGATGACGGCGGTGCCCTCGCCCGTTCTCGAAGCCTGTGATGTTCACAAGGCCTTCTTCGGCAATGCCGTGCTGAAGAGCGTGTCGATCGCGCTGGAGCCGGGGCGCGTTCACGCGCTGCTGGGAGAGAACGGCGCGGGCAAGTCGACGCTCATCAACATCCTGTCGGGCGCGCTGACGCCCGACAGCGGAACCGTACTGGTGGATGGTGAGCCCGCGGCTCTGACTCCGGCCACGGCGCGGCAACACGGCATCGCGGTGGTGCAGCAGGAACTGAGCCTCACCACACACCTGTCGATCGCCGAGAACATCGGCTTCGGGGCGTACCCCCGCCGCTTCGGCCTCATCGACTACCGAGCGCTCGGCCGGCAGGCCGCCGCCCTGTGCCGACAGGTTGGATTGGACGAGGACGTGGCGCGGCCCGTGGGCGAGCTTTCGCTCGGGCGTCGTCAACTCGTCGAGATCGCCAAGGCGCTCTACCGTCGACCCCGCGTGCTTGTACTGGATGAGCCGACCTCGTCGCTGTCGGCACACGAGACTCGCACGCTAATCGCCCTCGTGACCGCGCTCAAACGCAGCGGCACCGCGATCCTCTACATCTCCCACCGCCTCGCCGAGGTGATGGAGATCTGCGATTACGTGACCGTGCTAAAGGACGGAACCCGTACCGCCGACTGCTCCCTGCAGGGCGTCGACGCGGCCGGGCTGGTCCGCCTTATGGTCGGGCGTGACCCCGGAGATTTGTTTCCCACCTGGCAATCCGGACGCGACCTCAAGCCCGTGGTCGAGGTGCGCGGCTTCGCGGCCGGCCGGGTCGCGGCGGTCGATCTCGACCTGCGGGCAGGCGAGGTGCTGGGCCTCGGCGGCCTCGTCGGCCAGGGTCAGGACGATCTGCTGCTCGGCTTCTACGGCGCCATTCCGGCCGCCGCCCGGGAAGCCCGCATGGGCGGACGCGAAGGGTTACCGATGAGCGTCACGGCCGCTAATGCCCGGGGGCTTGCCTACATTCCCGCCGATCGCAAGCGGGAGGGTGTCCACCTGACCCATTCCATCACCGACAATCTGCTGCTGCCGGGGCTGGCGCGGGGCACGGGTTGGTGGTGGCGCCGCCCCCAGCCGGAGACCCGCCAGACAGAGAGCCTCGCGGCACAGCTGAGCATAAAGGGTGACCTCGGACGAGCCGTCGAGGCCTTGTCGGGCGGCAACCAGCAGAAGGTCGCGTTTGCTAAATGGATGCCGCTTGATCCGCGCATCCTGCTGCTCAACGATCCGACGCGCGGGGTCGACATTGAAACCAAACGGGACATCTACGCCATGCTGCGCGGCTTCGCGACGGAAGGCCGGGCGGTGCTGCTCGCCAGTTCCGACACGTCCGAACTCGTGCACCTCTGTGATCGTGTGGCGGTGATGCGCGAGGGGCGGATTGTCGCCGTGCTCGAACGCGATGAGATCACGGAGGAGCGCATCGTGACCCTCGCCATGGCGGCCGAGCCGGCCCGGCAGGCCGCATGAGCGTGTCCGCGGCGCCAGAGCCCCGGCACCTTTACTGGGCCGTGCAAGCGAGACGCAATCGGGGCGTCTTCGGCCTCGCGCTCGTCGTGGCGGTGTTTTTGGCCGTCTATGCGGGCCTGTTCCCCGGGCTCTTGAGCGTGGCGGGGTTCGCGCGGTTCTCGCAGACTTGGTTCCCGCTCGCCCTCACCGCCATGGCGCAGGCGATGCTGATGGTGGCGGGCGGCATCAGCCTGTCGATGGGCGCCACCGTAAGCCTGGGCGCTGTCGTGGCTTCTACCACGATGGCGGGTCCGCTCGGTGTCGTGGGCGGCCTCCTCGCCGTCGCAGCCACGGGACTCGTGGTCGGCGCTATGACCGGGCTTGTCGCGGTGCGGCTGCGCCTGCCCGCCATCATCGTGACGCTGGCTAGTTCATTCATCATTGGAGGCGCGGCGCTGCTCATCCTACCCCGGCCGGGCGGCGCAGTGCCGTCGTGGCTGTCCGACATTGTAGCGGGCACGAGCCCAACCGCGTTCGTGCTTTTAGTTCTCGTTATGCTGGCCTGGAAACTCTACGCCGCAACGCCGCTCGGCCTCACCCTCTATGCGGCCGGGGAGAACCCGGTCGGGGCCTATCGCTCGGGCGCCCCTGTGGACGCAGCCCTGATCGCCGCTTACGCGATCAGCGGCCTGCTCGCCGCGGCGGCGGGCCTATTCGTCGCGGCGCAGACCGGGTCGGGCGACCCCGTGATCGGACAAGCCTTCACGCTGAACTCAATCGCAGCCGCCGTGCTGGGCGGCGTGGGCTTCCTCGGCGGCCAGGGCACCATGCGAGGCGCGGTGCTGGGCAGCCTGCTCCTCACGGTGATGATCAACGTGATGTTCTTCCTCGGGCTGCCGCCCGTCGCCCAATATATCGCCCAGGGGCTCATCATCGTCGGCGCGGTGGCGCTGCCCCAGGTTGCGGCCCGGCTGCGCAGCCGCAGGACCGCCTCATGAGCCGGGACAGCGAGCGGACGGTCCACATGTCGCCCCGGCTGGGCTCGAGCGAGCTTCGCCATCTGCTCCGGCATCGCGCGATGCTGACGCTGCTGATGGTCGCCGCGGTCTGGATCATGGCGAGCGCCGCCAGCCGTGGCTTCGGCAGCTGGGGGCACCTGCGCTATCTGGTCGAACTCGCAGCCGTGATCGGCATCGTGGCGGCCGGGCAGACCCTGGTGATGATTGGGGGCGGCATCGACTTGTCGGTCGGCGCCATCGTGACGGTCAGCGCCGTCGGACTGCCGCTGCTCACGACGGCGGGCGACGCGAGCGGACTTGGCGCCGTTCTGGCCATCCTGGCGGTGGCCACGTTGATCGGCCTCGGCAACGGGGTGGGCGTGGTCTACCTGCGCGTGCATCCGATGATCATGACGTTGGCTATGGCGACCTTTCTGCAGGGCGCTCTGATCCTGCTCGCCGGCGGCAGCGCCGTTTCGGTTCACAACGAGGCGGTCCGGGTGCTTGGCAACGCGCGCCCTGGCGGGGTGCCGGCCGGCATCTTGCTGTGGATCGTGGTGGCGATCGTCACCGTGCTGGTGCTGCGCCGCATGCGCTTCGGGGCGCGGATCTACGCGCTCGGGGCTAATCCGCTCGCGACCGCATTGTCGGGCGTCAACGTGCCCATCACGACAATCACGCTCTACGGCGCCAGCGGCCTAATGGCCGGGCTCGGCGGCATCCTGGTGCTCGGCATGAACGGCCAGGGCTATGTGGGTATCGGCGACCCCTACGTGCTCACCTCTATCGCGGCCGTCGTGCTGGGCGGCACCTCGATCCTTGGCGGGCTGGGAGGCTATGTTGGCACCATTCCCGGAGCGGTGCTGCTCGTTACCATTACGGGACTGATCACAGTCGTGAACGCGTCGCCGGGCTGGCGCAGTATCCTGTTCGGCACCCTGATCCTGGGGCTGCTGCTCCTGTCGGGCCGCGAAGCCAAGAGGCGCTGACGCCTAACCATGCCGGGTTCCTATCCTTTGAGAATCGCATCATGACTGCATCGCGTTCCGAGTTCAGCCTGGATGACCGCATCCGCGGTGTGCCGCCCGGCACAGAGGGTCTGCCGATCGACGAGGTCGGGCGCCAGCACTGGCATCCGGCCGAGGGCTTCATGAGCCTGCCGGTGCTGACGCTCGACGAAGCGGGCTTCGACGGCAACGTCACCCAGATGATGCGCTATGCCAGCCAGCAGGGCGTCGCCATGGCGCCCCATGCCAAGACCCCCATGGCCCCTGCCCTGGCACACCGGCTGGTGGCGGCTGGCGCCTGGGGCACCACGGTGGCGGATATCCGCCAGGCCTCCGTGATGCTGCGCGCCGGGTTAAGCCGCCTGATCCTCGCTAACGAGATCGGCGGCACCGGCGGCGCCGGCCGTCTGGCGGCGCTGTGCCAGGCTTGGCCCGAGGCGGAGATTTATGTGTTCGTGGACTCGGCGGCCGCGCTGGATGCGCTTGCACGCCGGTGGGCCATGGGCGACGTGCCGCCGCTGCGAGTGCTGATTGAAGTTGGGGCGGCCCGCGCCGGGGCCCGCGACATCGAGACCGCGGCCGCGCTCCTGGACGTCGCTGAACGCGCGCCCGGTCTGACCCTGGCCGGTATCGCGACCTACGAGGGAGCAGCCGCGCAGCCCACGCCCGAACGCAGCCTCGTCGTGATCGACGGGCTGCTAAATCTCGCAGCGGATCTTTTTGCCCGGGCGCGGGCCCTGGTGGGCCCGACCCGCCCCCTGGTGTTCACGGCGGGCGGCTCGGTGTTCTTCGATCGGGTGATAGCTCGGCTCACCCCGAAGGTGGCGGCCGACGGTCACGCGACGCTGGTGCTGCGCAGCGGCGCCATCTTCTTCAACGACCACGGCATCTACGAGCGCGCGTTCAGGGCCATCGATGCCCGCGGCGGCTTCCGCCTCAACGATGCGGCCGTGCCGATGGCAACCGCGTTCCGGCCGGTGCTCCGGCTCTGGGCCGAGGTGTTGTCCTGTCCGGAAAACGGCCAAGCTATCGTCGGTATGGGCATGCGTGACGTGTCCTTCGACCAGGACCTGCCCGTCCCGCTGCGGGTGTTTCGAGCCGGCCGGCACCTGCCCTCCACGGCCGAGCCGCTGCGGACCGCCAAGCTCAACGACCAGCACGCCTTCTTGACCGTCCCGCCGGGGACTCATCTCGACGTGGGCGACGTCGTCGAATTCGGCATTTCGCATCCGTGCACGTGTCTGCACCTCTACCGGGTGCTGTTCGGTGTCGATGGCAACGGGCGTGTCATGGCCGCCTATCCTACCTTTTTCGGCTGAACGCCCATTAGAGGTTCCGAAAAAGACCTTTTCTGATCGAGCGTCTTAGGGTCAGCCTAGCTAGTGCTCTGACTCATTCGGCTGGTTCAACCTGAGCTTGGCCATAATGCTGGGGGCTGAGGCCGTCCACCTGAAGGGCTTGGGATCGTCGTTAGTGTGGGCGATGTAGCGATCGATGGTGGCCACGAGGTCGTCGACGGATCGGAAGACACCGCGCTGGAGCGCTTGGCGGGTGAGCTTGGAGAAGAAGACCTCGACGGCGTTCAGCCAGGAACACGAGGTCGGCGTGAAGTGGAATGTCCATCGTGGATTTTCGGCCAGCCAGGACAGCACCTCGGGATGCTTGTGGGTGGCATAGTTGTCCATGATGGCGTTGACCACCTTTCCGGCCGGCACGCCGTTCTCGATTTCGTCCAGGAAGGCGATGAACTCCTGATGGCGATGGTGTGGCGCGCAACGGCCGAAGACGGTGCCCTCCAGCGTGTTCAGCGCCGCGAACAGCGTCGTGGTGCCGTTGCGGACATAGTCGTGGGTGAAGGTCGCGCACTTGCCGGGCTTGAGCGGCAGCCCCGGTTGTGTGCGGTCGAGCGCCTGGATCTGAGACTTCTCGTCGACCGACAGCACGATCGTGTGACGCGGCGGTGCCATAAAGCCCTACGACGTCGTCAAGCTTAGCGGCGAAGCGCGGATCAGTCGAGCGCTTGAAGGTGCGGAGGCGGTGGGGTTCGAGACCGTGCGAGCGCTAGATCCGCTGCACCGTAGTCAGCGACGTGTCGGCGTCTGACACGAGCCGCGTTGCTCATGCGCTGGAGCACGATCTGTCTTCGAACTATGACATCGTGTTCGACCCTTTGACCCTTTCACGGACTAACGCGCGGGGGCACCCCGCACTATGGCAATTTGGCGGAAGGTGGCGGGAGTGCGAAGGAAGCGCGGCCAGCCCGGGCTGACACTATTCTAGACAGCGCCAAACCGGTCGGCGGGCGGTAGCGTTCATGGATCGTCGATGAGAAACAACCTGACTGCATGCGGGTCGTCCCGCTATGTGGGGCTGAGACCGGACGTGCCGATTTGTCCCGCGACGCGGAGCGCCAAGGAGCCAGTGAGAAGAAGCGGTTCTTCTGCCCTATCGGCGCAGCGCGGCGGCCATCTTCTCGCCGATCATGATCGTGGTCAGGGCGGTGTTCGCCCGGCAATCCCGCGGCATGATGGAGGCGTCGATTACGCGTAGGCCGTCGAAGCCGTGCACGCGACAGTCGGGGTCGACGACGGCATAGGTCGTTCCTTCCGGACCCATGCAGCATCCGCCCGCGCCATGCTGGCCGTCGTTGCAATCGGCGAGAAGCCAGGCATCGACCTCGCTGTCGGACCAGGCGAAGAACTCGGCCAGAGGTCGTCCCGTATTGCCGACTTGAATGTCGCTGCAGATGCCCTGGAAAGAGGCCTGCCGAGCTAGGCGCGCGATCCGGCGCGCCCCGTCGCGCATGCGGGCGAGATCGAGCGCGTCCCCCAGCATGTTCTCGTCGATGGTGGGCTGATAAGAAGCGTCGGCGGAGGTGATACGCACCGTGCCTCGGCTGCGGCACTCGTAGAGCATGGCGTGCAAGCCGGCCTCCCCGAACTGCGCCATGTCCTGCGCGACGCCGATCCCGCCATGGTTGACCGACACGAGGAACATGTCGTTGAACGCCGCGCCCGGCAGGCCGGAGCTGTATTTCACGCAGCAATTGATATGGCGGGCGTTGAGATCGCTCGCGCGAAGTTCGGGCCTCAACTTGAGCTCCAGCCGGATAAACGGGTGGTCGAAGAACCCTTGTCCAACGGGAAGGTCGGCGCGCACCGCGATGCCGAGGTCCGTGAGCCACGCAGCCGGGCCGATGCCCGAGCGCTGCAGGATCGTGGGAGAATGGATAGCGCCGGCTGACAGAATCACCTCGCCGGCCTGGAACGTCTGCGGGCCGCCGGGAAGCGCGACGGTGACACCGGTGCAGCGCGTCCCCTCGAACGAGAGGCGGTCGACCACGGCATCACCCATGATCGTCAGATTGCGCCGCCCGCGCGCTTGCTCGAGGTATGCGTCGTTGTTCGACACCCTCCGGCCACCGCGGCTGTTCATCGCAAAGGTGCAGACGCCGGTGGCCTCGGGGGCGTTGAGGTCGTCGTGCCACGCGTACCCCTCGGCCAGCGCGCTCTCACGCAGCGCGAGGTCCACCGGGCCCCATTCGGACAGGGGCGCGCGATGAATCGGGATCGGTCCGCCCGAGCCGTGCCCGGGCAGATTGCCGAGCGTCAGATCGTCTTCAAGCGCGACGAAAAAGGGCAGCACGTCCTGGCTCGACCAGCCGGTCGCGCCATAGGCGGCCCATTCGTCGAACGACTCCAATACCCCACGGATCGCGAGCAGGCCGTTGATCGCGGTGCTGCCTCCGACACCCCTGCCACGCCAGTAGAGGCGGGGCTCCTGGCGATGCGTGCGGCGCGCCATAAGATCGTCGAACATGAAGCGCCGCTGGAAGGCCGGCGGCAGAAGGAGGTTGAAGGGGTTCGGGCTCCTCATCTCGTCGGGCTGGTCGGCGCTCCGGTAGTCCGGTCCCGCGTCCAGCAACAACACGCTGCGGAGCCCGTCCTCGCTGAGCCGAGCGGCCAAGACCGCCCCGGCTCCTCCGGCGCCCACGATGATCACGTCGAAGCGTCGCACGTCCTGCATCGGTCCACCCATGTCGAGGTCAGTTCCGGTTAGAACCCGGCGTCGAGCCACCGGCTCAGTTCAGGATCTGGGCGAGCAGGCCGCCGTCCACCACGAGATCGGTGCCGGTGACGAAGCCGCTGTCTGGCGACGCCAAGTACAGGGCGGCCGCTGCGATGTCCGCGGGACTGCCCGGAGAACCGGCCGGCACGACGCGTTTGATCGTCTTCCGAAGATCGGGCTCGTCGAAACGCTCCTGCGTCGCGGGCGTCGCGATCGGACCGGGCGCGATCATGTTGACGGTGATGCCGTAGCGCGCCAGGTCAATCGCGGCCGATCGCGTCAGCATCCTGATCCCGCCCTTGCTCGCGACGTAGGGGGCGGCGAGGCGCTCCGAGGCGAAGCTATTGACCGAGCCGAGCAGGATCAGCCGGCCGCGCGTCCCGGACGCCACCATGCGGGAGGCTGCGGCGCGGGCGACCAGAAAGGCGCCTGTGAGGTTCGTGTCGATGTAGCGCTTCCAGACATCCAGGGTCAGTTCGTGAAACAGGCCGCTCACACCGAGCACCGCGGCACAGTGGACGACCACGTCGACGCTGCCGCACTCCGCCGTCACCCGATCGAAGGTCGCCTCCACCTCACGCTCGTCTGCCACGTCGCAGCGATACCGTCGGATGCCGTCGGTCGTCGCCTCGCCGTCCGGCAGCTTGATGTCCAGCACCGCGACACGTGCACCCTCCTTGGCGAAGGCGTCCGCCACGCCCGCTCCGATGCCGCTCGCGCCGCCCGTGACGACCACCACCTTGTCCTGAAATCTCGGCATGTTCGGTTGTCTCGGCTAGAGCGGGATGAAGTCGACGGCGCGCGGCGTCTTGAGCTGATCCATGTGCGCGATCGCCGCCTCGAGATGCCGGCGCCCACCGGTTCTGACGAACAGGCCGTGACCGGGGAGCAGCGTGTCGAACGTGGTCGACGCCAGTCGACGAATGCTGTCGGCCGACTGCCGGACGTCGAAGTCATAGATGTCCTGGTAGATGATCCGCCCGGAGTGCATCACCGCGTCGCCGGTCACGAGAGACGCTACGCCCCCCTGTTCGATCCGAAACGAAGTGTGATCGAGGCTATGACCCGGCGTCGCGATCGCCGAGACACGAACGTCGCCGACGGACATGGACTCGTCGGGCGTTAGGACCGCGTCCGGGACGGGGCGCCGGTAGACGTAGCCCGGCGGATACACCCCGGCCCTTCGAGCCGCCGTGAGGCTGAATGCGTCCTCACCCTTGCCGAGCAGGTCCGCCGTCAGCGGACTGCAGAGCAGCTTGCATCCTGTGCGCCGCTTGATCTCATCGGCGCCCCCGGAATGGTCGGCGTGTGCGTGGGTCAGGAAGACGTGGGTCAGCCGCTCCGGGGCGAGCCCGTCCTCGCGCAGGACCGCGAAGATGCCATCCACATCCAGGCCCGCGCCCGTGTCGAACAGGATCAGTGCTCCGCCGACGTCGAACAGCCAGCAGTTGCAGTCCACATCGTCCGTCAGGGAGCAGCCCTGAACACCGGAGGCGACCAGATGAATGTTCGGTGCGACGCGCATGCAGATGGTCCTCGCGATCGGTTCTAAGGTCGGGCGCAGTGATCGACGACGCGGTCCAGGAAGGCCATGCAGGCCTCGAGCTGGTCGATCCCGATCCACTCGTCCGGCGTGTGCGCCTGCTGGATGTCGCCCGGCCCGCAGACGACGACCGAATGACCGGCCTCCTGATAGAGACCGGCCTCGGTGCCGTAGGAGACCGCCGCCGTCTCGTTGCTCCCCATCAGTTGGAGCGCGAGTCCGGCGGCTGCGGCTGCGGCTGCGTGATCGGCGACGAGCGGCGGCGTGTCGTAGACGCAACGGGTCACGATCGTCGGCACGAAACCACCTGCCATCCTGAACCCGGCGAGCCTGTCTTCGACATGGGCTTCGAAGGCTCTTTGTAGCGTCGTCAGCTGCGCGGGCAGGATCGGGCGGATCTCCCAGTCGAAGGAACAGCTGGGAGCCACGATGTTGCGGACCTCCCCGCCACGGATCGTGCCGACGTTGATCGAGGGGAAAGGATAGGGAAAGCTCGGGTCGGCGGCGGCTTGCGTCTGGGCGGTCCCGAGCGCGACGAGGAAGCCGACCAGCTCCGCCGCAAGAGCGATGGCGCTGAAGCCGAGATGGACCTGTGACGAATGCGCAGAGCGACCGGAGATCGTCGTCGTGAACCCGACCGACCCCTTGTGGCGGTCCACTACCGCCATGCCGGTCGGTTCGCCGACGAGGATGGCCCGCGGGTGGATCGCCGCTTCTTCCATGAAGTCGACGAGTTCACGCGCGCCCAGGCAGCCGACCTCCTCGTCGAAGGTGATCGCCACGTGGATGGGCCGCGCCAGCCTGGAGGGATCGATCCGGGCCGCTGCCGTCATCACGCAGGCGAGGAAACCCTTCATGTCGGTCGTGCCCCGGCCGTAGAGCCGACCGGCCTCGCGGGTCATCTCGAAGGGGGGATGGGTCCAATCCTGCCCCGCAACCGGGACGACGTCGACATGGCCCGACAGGACGATCCCCCCGGGCCGACCTTCGCCGAAGGTCACCCAGAGGTTCTCCTTATCAAAGCGGGGGCTCTGCAGCCTCCGGACGGAAGCGCCGAGACCTTCGAAGTAGGTTGCGATGAAGGTTATTACGTCGTGGTTGGGGGCCGCGGTGACCGACTCGAAGCTTACGAGACGACTCAGGATCTCGATAGCCGCCTCAGTCGGCTGGCTCGCCCGATCGCGGAACGGGCCGGGGAAACTCTCGCTCGGTCTCATCTCGATACTTCCTTGAACACTTCACCTCTGAGACGCGTGATGCCGACGTCGCAGACCAGGGCAGCGATCACGAGCGCTCCCTTCATGAAATCCAGGCTCGACGGGTCGATGCCGACAATGCGCAGGGCATTGGAGAACAGGCCGACGATAAGGCTGCCCGCCACGACCCCGATCACGGTGCCGCGTCCGCCAAAGATGCTGGTGCCGCCCAAGACGCAGGCTGCGATCGCATCAAGCAGTAGCGATTGACCGCCGAGGTTCGGCGTCACGATCGGGGTGCGGGCGATCAGCATGATGGCGGCCAGGAACGTGAAGCAGGCAGCCGCGACGTAGGCGAGCAGCAGCACGGTCCGGATCGCGACGTTGGCGAGGGCCGCCGCCGCGGCATCGGAGCCGGCGGCGTAGACCCGGAGACCGAACCGCGTGTGGTGCACGAGGACGTAGGCTGCGGAGACCACGATCACCGCCGCGATAACCGAGATCGGCACGCCGTCGATCCGGCCGGTCCCGAGTTGCTTGAGGGTCGGGTTGGACAGGACGTAGACGCCCCGCGTCGCCAGGAGAAGCGAGGTTCCTTGGACACCCGACATGGTGGCGAGGGTGGCGACGAAGGCCGGGATGCGAAAGGTCGTGACCAGCAGGCCGTTGACCGCGCCGACCACGACGACGGTCGCCAGTCCGGCGCCGAGCGCGACCGGCAAGTCCGCGCCGCCGCTCAGGAGACTCGCGATCACGATGCTGCCGAGGGTCACCGATACGCCGGCCGACAGGTCGATCCCGCCGGTCAGCAGCACGATGAACGCGCCCAATGCCAGCATCAGCACCGGCACGCTCTGCATCAGCACATTGAGGAGGTTCTGCGCGGCGAGGATGCGCGTGTCGAGAAGGCCGCAGGCGATCAAGGTGACCAGTAGCAGGCCGACGGGCCCGGCATTGGCGGTCAGCTTCCGCAAAAGCGTCATGGGACTGCCCTCGCGATTGGTGCCGGCACAACGTCGCTGGTCGTGGCGAAGGCGAGTTCCATCACCGCCTGCTCGCTCGTGCCGCGAGGCAGTTCGCCGACGGTGCGGCCGTCGCGGATGACGACGATGCGGTCGGACACGCCCAGGAGTTCCGGAAGCTCGCTCGATACCAGCAGCACCGCGGCGCCCGCCGCCTTCAGTTCGCCGATGATCCTGTGGATCTCCGACTTGGCGCCGACGTCCACGCCGCTCGTCGGCTCGTCGAGGAGGATGATCTGCGGCCCGACCGCAAGCCATTTACCAATGACGACCTTCTGCTGGTTGCCACCCGAGAGCGTGCCAGCCAGCTTGGAGGACACGGGCGGGCGCACGTCGAGACGGCGGATCAGCTCCGCCGCCGTCCTGCGCATCGCCGAGACCGAGACGATGCCGGCCGTGTTGTTGCGCCGCATCCAGACGAGACCGAGGTTGTCGCCCACGCTGAGGCCGCCGACGACGCCCTCGGCGCGACGGTCCTCCGGGACAAATGCCACGCCGGCCCTTGCGGCACGAGCCTGCGCCCTTGAGGACAGCGACTCGCCACGCAGGGCTATGGTGCCGCCTGTGAAGCCGTCGAGGCCCGCGATGCAGCGCAGGATGTCGGTCCGCCCGCTCCCCATGAGGCCCGCGAGGCCGACGACCTCGCCCTGCCGGACCGTCAACGAGACGTCGTTCAGCAGGCCTGCGGTCTCGAGACTGCGGATCTCGACCAAGGTGTCGCCCAAGGGAGCTTGAACCCAGGGAAACACGGTCCCAAGCTCCCGGCCGACCATCATGCCGACGAGGTCGCGGTCACCGGTGCCGGCCATCGAGACGTCGCCGACCAGACGACCGTCGCGAAGCACGATGGCACGGGCTGCGAGTTCCCGGACCTCCTCCATTTTGTGGGAGATGTAGAGGATGGAGCACCCGCGCGCAGAGAGCTTGCGGACGATGGCGTAGAGCTGGTCGCGCTCGCGGTTGCTCAGGGCGCTCGTCGGCTCGTCCATAACGATCAGCCAGGCCGAGGCGAGCAGCGCCTTGGCGACTTCGAGCATCTGCCTTTCGCCCACCGTCAGGTCGCGAACCGGGGTGTCGACGTTCCGCTGCAACCCGACCTCGCGAAGCGCATTGGCGGCCCGGCGACGCATCACCGAGCGCCTCAGGAGCCCAAAGGTCGAGGCCTCGCGTCCGAGCGAAAGGCTCTCGGCGATCGACAGGTCCGGCACGAGGCTGAAGTGCTGATGGATCACGGCGATATTGGAGGAGAACTCCGCATCCGCCCCGTTGAAGGCTACGTCGCCGCCGTCGGGCTCGTACACGCCAGAGATGCATTTGACCAAGGTTGACTTGCCGGCCCCGTTTTCGCCCAACAGCGCCACGACCTCGCCGGCGCCGAGCGCGAACGAGACGTCGTTCAGCACCGCGATCCCGGAGAAACGTTTGGTCAGTCCGGTGATCGTCAGCGAACGGGCCACAGTTTTGGCCATGCCTGTCGCGGCCGACGTTGCGGAGTGCGGGATCGAGAACAGCGAGGCCCAGGGAAGGTCGCCGCGCAACAGCACGGCGATCAGGATCAGCGCTCCCGACACCATGTACGTGATCTGCTGGGAGACCTGGAGGAAGGCGAGTCCAGAGTTTATCGTCCCGATGGCGATGGCGCCCAGCAACGTGCCGACGACCGAGCCTCGCCCGCCGGCGAGGCTGGCGCCGCCGACCACGGCCGCGGTGATGGCAGCAAACTCGAGCCCCATCCCGGCGAGCGGTTGCGCCGAGCCGAGCCGGCCGATGCCGACGATCGCGGCTATGCCGGCCGAGGCGCCGCAGGCGATGTAGGTGAAGGACTGAACCGCCTTGACCGGGACCAGCGAGGCCCGCGCCGCGACATCGTTGCCGCCGACTGCAAAGATCGACCGCCCGACGACGGTCCGTCGCAGGAGGAAGCGCCAAGCCACGCAGAGGATGATCGCCAAGACGAAGGCGGCCGGGACGCCGAACACGTTCGCCTGTCCCGCCCAGAGCATCCAGGGGTCCGCGACCGCGATGCTCGCGGCATGCGAGAGGCTGAGCGCCGCACCTTTGCTCAGCGCCATGGTGCCGAGCGTCGCCATGAACGAGCTGATGCCCAAGCCCGCGATCAGCGCGGCGTTCAGGACGCCAAAAGCCGCCCCCGCCGCCACGGCAGTCAGGATGGCCAGCGGCCCCGAACCAGTCGCGGCGAGGACAAGGGCCGCGACGATGCCCGCCGCCGCCGTGGTGCCGCCGACGGAGATGTCGATGCCGCGTGCGATGATCACGCCCGTCATGCCGAATGCCACGATCGCAACGATCGCGCTCTGCTGGCCGATGTTCAGCAGGTTGGAGAGCGTCAGGAACTCCGGCCGCGCAAGCGTGAAGCCAGTGACCGCCAAGGCGATGAGGACGAGGAGGAGAAGCTCGTCACGGATGTCCGCAAGCGTCGAGCGGCTGGCAGTCGCCAGCGTTCGACCAGCTCCGTTCGGTGCGATCCCCGCCATGTCCGTCGCTCCGTCGGAGACCTCAGGGCGCTACGGTGATCGCGGAGGCCGGCTTCGACGGGCCGAACTCGTTGGAATAGTCTCCGGCCACCGTTGCCTCCTTGGCCGGCGTAATCGTCGCAATCGGATGCGCGTCCTTGGCGAGCGTTGCCGCGACCGCGTCCGTGGCGACGAAGTAAGTTGGCATGTAGAGGTCCTTCGGCAGGGTCTCACCCTTGGCGAGGCGCGCCGCCACGGCAATGTTCCAGTAGCCGACCCGGTAGGCGCCGGTCAGGACGTCGATGACCATCGACCCGTTTTCGAAAAGGGGCGCCATCTCGGCGTCGCCATCGAATCCCGCGAGTTTCAGCTTCTTGCCGGCGGCGTCGGCGACGGAGGAGGCGCCGAGTAGTTGCGTGTCCGACATGCTCCAGATCCCCTTGAGGTCGGGATAGGTGGTCATCCACGTCTGGGCGACGTCCGCTCCCTTGGTCGGATCCCAGCCGGCCGGCTGGATGCTCACGACTTTGACGTCCGGAAAGTCCTTCGCGAGGGCGTCGGAAAAGCCCTTCTCCCGCGTGTCTGAAACGTAGTTGCCCCGCGCGCCGATGAGCATGGCGATCTCGCCCTTGCCGCCGATGGCAGTTCCGAGCGCCCTTGCCGTAACGGCCGCGTCGGCAGCGTCCGGATAGAGCGTGGAATAGTTGCCGTCGGCCATCACCTTGTTGCCCATGGTGATGACGTTGACGCCAGCAGCCTCCGCCTTCTTCAAGACGGGGATCAGCGCGTTCTTGTCGATCGGGTCGACGAGGATTGCGCTGGCGTGCTGGTTGATCAGGTTCTCGATAAGGGAGACCTGCTTCTCCAGACTGCCCTCGGCGCTCTGCCACGTCGTCGTCACGCCGTAGTCTTTGGCAGCCTTGTCGCCGGCTTCCTTCATGCGAACGAAGAACGAACTCTGCAGATCGATCGCCACGACGCCGATGAGCTTGTCCTGGGCGTTGGCGGATGGTGCATGCAGGGCGGCGCCGGCAACGGCGGCGAGCAACAGGCCCCGAAGCGTGCGTGTCGATGTCATGGCAAATCCCTTTCGGACGAATGATCCAACACGCCTCGGACGATTCCTACTTGGGCGTCGGCGCATGTGCTCGTCGATGGCACAACGACAAGCGACACCAGATCGCTTCACTTGTAAAGTGCGATTTCTATATGAAGCGTTTCGATGAAAGGCGAGGCAACATGGCTGAGAATGAGGCGACAGCGGACAAGGCCTACTCGGCTCCGGCCCTGGAAAAGGGCTTGGACATCCTCGAGGGTCTCGCAGGGCAGACGGCGCCCACGTCGGTCCGAGACCTCGCGGAGCGTCTGGGGCGCAGCAAGAACGAGCTCTTCAGGATGATCTACGTGCTGATCGCCAGAGGCTACGTGCAGCGCGACAGCGAGACGGACGAGCTTGCGCTCACCAACAAGCTCTTCACGCTCGGACTGCGGACCCCGCAGTCACGCTCGATACTCGAGGCCGCGTTGCCCGAGATGGCCAAGCTGGCGCTCGAAGTCGGGCAGAGCGTTCACTTGGTCGTCGTGCATAACGGACGGACTGTGACGCTCGGCCATGCGCGGGCGGAAACAGATTTCACGTTTAACATGAAGCCAGGCTACGGGCGGCTCGCCAGCGATGCAACGTCGGGCCGCGTCATCATGGCATTCCAAGCGGTTGACCGTCGCGAACGCATGCTGGCCGAATGCGATCTGCAGAGCAACAAGCCCGTTGACCGGAGGCAGATCGTGCCTGTTCTGGATGCGATTCGGACACTTGGCCATGTCGTTGCGAAAAGCACCGATTTCGTCGGCATCACCGACATCTGCTGCCCCATCCTGCGATTCGACGGTCAGGCTGCGGCCTCCATCATCGTCGCGCATGTCGACCGCGTCGGTCAGGACGCCGACGTCGGCAGCCTTGTCTCGACCGTTTGGTCCGCCTGCGAACGAATTGGAAAACTCATTTAGCAGGAGACAATCGGTTGGCAGGAGGAGAGCGCAGCTCAATAAGCTGGCAGTCTGAAAGACTGCTGGCCTGCGTCTCCATTCACGTCTGCACATCTGCTGCAGGGTCTGAAATCGAGGGTATGCCGACGCCCAACGGCACCGTAGAATGTCCGCTTCGGAGCAACCCGGGATCAGCCTCGAAGTTCGTAGATGGGTCGACAGCGGCTGTTTCGCTAGAACGGTGAAGATGGGTGGAAAGCGGAACGGCTGCTTAGAATTGCAGGTGCGATAAAGGCGGACGCTGCCTTCGTTGTGCACCGCCATAGCGAGAAGCATGCGCAAACCTACGGGCACTGCGCGGCCGACAAGAAGCTCAGAGCCTCTCGACCACCGTGTAGGACAGATAGACGAACAGGGCAGCGCCCAACAGCGTGAGAAGCCCCGCGAGGACCAGGTCGAGACGCGTGCCGCTGCCAGGGAGGATCTCGGAACGATCGATGTCCCGCGCGGTCTTGCGGAAACGGATCGCGGCCAGGACCATTACGGCACCCCCGAGCAGGATGAGGAGCAGGCCGGCGACATCGCCGACGATCTGACTGATAGCCGAAGGGCTGCGCGCGGCGAGGGACCTGTCGGCGATCGAGAGGAACAGATCGAACTTTTCGACATACCAAGATCGAAAGCACCGTTCGCTATCTCGGTGTCGACGTCGAAGACGCCCTGACGCTCGCGGAACGAACGGAGATCTGAACCCTGCGCGGCCCGACGGGGCGGGTGTCGCGGCTGCGCAACTTACAACACCCAGAGCCGATGGCGGCTCGGCTGCGACGGCTGGCAAGGACGGGTGGACACCGGCGTAGCTGCTTTCGAGCGCGACCAAGGCGCAAGCGGAAGTTGGCGTGTTGCCCCAGGCCCCGAACAATGGCCCGGTCCCACCGAAGGTGCCAGCTCCAAAACTCAGGACGGAGACTTTGGGGCCGGAGCGCCCGAGAAAACGATACTCCATGGGATGTTTCTTTGATGGTTGAGGCCGGGTTAGCGGCCGAGTAGCGCCTCGAGGTCAAGGGCGTCAGCCATCGCCTTGTTGCCGTCGTCGCCGGGGTGGAGATGGTCGCCGGAGTCGAGAGCAGGGATGAGGCGCGCCGGGTGCGCGGGATCGCGTAGAGCTAGGTCGAAATCGACGATCCCGTCGAAGGCGGCGCTTTCCCTGATCCAGCGGTTCACCTGCTGGCGGAGCGCGTCCTTGTCGGGATTGGAGTAGTCGGCAAGCGGCGTGCCCGTCAGCGCGCCTTCGAAGGGCGTCAGCGTCGCGCCGATGATCCTGATGTTGTGGGCATGCGCCTGCGCGATGAACTGCTCGTAGCCAGCGATCATTGCTTCGGCGGTCGGGCGTGCCTCATTCGGCGCGAAGGCGGTACCGGGCCAGGCGATGTCGTTGATGCCGATCAGGACGACCATAGCCTTCACGTTCGGCTGGGCGAAGACGTCCCGCTCCAGCCGCGCCACGGCATTCGCGCCCATCTTGTCGCGCAGAAGTCGGTCACCGGAAATCCCGGCGTTGAGGACAGCGACATGGCGCGGGGCCAGCCGCTTTGCCAGGAAATCAGGCCAGCGGGCATCCGCATCCACGGTTGCGCCATTCCCGTCCGTGATCGAATCGCCGATCACGACGACCGCACCCTCATTCGGGGTATCGACCAAAATCGCGCTCAAGAGAACGCGAGCATCAGTCGTGGTGGCCGCGGGGAATTGCTCAATGTTCGTGAGATCGCCCTTGCCGAACCAGGCCGTCTGACGACCGTCCCAGTGAAAAGTCGACAACGGCGTTTCAGAGGGAAGGTAGATGGAAACCGAGAGCCGCGCCTGCGCATAGACGACCATGTCTACCGGATCGCTGACGACCGATGCTCCGGGTGGGATATCGATACCGTCCTTGCCGCCGAAGGTGAGCTTGCGGCTGGTGTTGGGCTGCGTCGTTCCGCTTGGACCGGCAAGTGCCACGCCCACCGTCCCGATGTTCAAGGGCCGATCGCCATAGGCGTTGGACAAGACGAGGCGCAGGCGCGAGCCGCCGATGCTGATCCGCGCGATCTGTCGGAACGTCTCGTCCCTCACTGTGGCCGGGATCTTGGTCGGAAAGGCGAACTCCGTGCCCCAAACAGGCTGCGGGCTCGCCATCCATGTGCCGATCCAGCGGCCCTGCTCGGCGCGTGCCGGTGACTGGCCGAGAAGGCCGGCCCCAAGGAGGAGGACGCCGATGAGCTTGCCGACAGACATGCCTCTTCGCTTACGGCGGCTGGCGGCCGCGCGGCTTTCAGTCGACATTGTTGGCTGATCCTGTGAACTGGCCCGCGAGGGCTGGATGAGTGGAGGGGCCGCCGAACCTTACCGCGATGGCTGCGATCGCCATGGCGGCCATTGGGAAGATCGCGGCGAGGAGCGGTACGAACCCGAGACCGGGACCATGGTCGGTCAGCGCGCCGCCCGACCAGGTCCCGAAACTCGGTCAGGCCGATGCCGAAGGCCCCCGCGGTCAGGGCATAGAGCGCCGATGGCATGATCCGTCCTGGGCCGGTGATGACTAAGCGAGCCTAGGTGTTATCCGCGCAGCGATATAGTGTGCTGGTTGGCACATCACTTAAGAGTTCGGGGACCAATGGCGCGCGCCGACGTCAATCGTTCCGGTGAGATGGAGGTGTTCGCCCGCGTGGTCGAACAAGGCGGCTTCTCGGCCGCGGCTCGCGCGTGCAGCATGACACCATCGGCCGTGAGCAAGCTCGTCGCCCGCTTGGAGGCTCGCCTTGGCGCGCGGCTCGTTAATCGCTCGACCCGCGCCTTCCAACTCACTCCCGAGGGTTGTAATTTTTACGAGCGTGCGACACGCATCCTCGCAGATATCGAGGATGCTGAGCGGGGCGCGGGCGCATGTGAACAGCCGGTCGGCCGCATCCGGCTTAACACCAGCGCCTCCTATGCCACCCACATCTTGGCGCCGATCCTGCCGGAGTTTCTGGACCGACATCCCGGCGTCACGCTCGATATCGTGCAGACCGATTTTGTCATTGACCTACTGGCCGAACGGACCGACGTGGCGGTGCGGGCCGGGCCACTGAGGAGCTCAAGCCTGGTTGCCCGCAAGCTTGGCGACACCCCCATGGTGATCGTCGGTGCGCCTGCTTACCTCGACCGCTTCGGCGTACCGGAGACGATCGAAACGCTCGAGCGCCACAACCGCCTGGGTTTCGGCTACGTCCGTAGGGTCGATGGCTGGCCGCTGCGCAAGGGCGATGAGACTGTCGTCGTTCCGGCCACAGGACGTTTGAAGGCGAGCGATGGCGAGGCGTTACGCCAGATCGCACTCGGCGGCAGCGGCCTCGTCCGCCTTGCCGCATTCACAGTGCGCGATGACATCGCGGCTGGTCGCCTCAGGCCTGTGCTCGAGCACCTGAATCCCGGCGACCGGGAAGCCTTCCACGCCATCCATGTCGGCCAGAGCGGACCGTTGACCTCGCGGGTGCGGGCACTACTCGATTTTCTTGCAGAGCGGGGGAAGGTCGGCCAAACGTCGGCAACTCAACCAGGGACGTAGCGGCAGCTTCGAACCGCGTGGCAACTGAAACCGCCGTTCTCCAGCCCACCTGTCGGCGGCTCGACAAAGTGGGTGGAAGGCGGTCCGGCCGCTTTCGAGACGCGGTCGTGCGACAGCAGACGATCTCAGGACCTCGCGAAGGTGGTCCTGCAGCAGGACACCACCACCCCAACCAGTTCTACAAGGTCCGAGGGATGTCGCCGTCATGAGTCGAAGCTCCGGAACGCGATCGACCGCCCCGGGCTACGTCACAATGCAACCCCGCTGGCTGCTGCCCCGGCCTGAGGCGCCGGTCGCCCGCAACGGCCGCCTCCGCCGTGACCAGGAGTTTTCTCCCATGACGCCTGTCAGGGATCTCGCACCGATACAGGAATGCAGCGTCGCGATACCTTCATGCTGAGAAGGGCCGACGGAGCCGCGTCGCTCGAGCTTACAACGGATCAGCATGGGGGCCGCCCAGCACGGCGCGCGCGGTGCGCGCTGTGTTGACACCTCGCAAGCGGCCGAGCAGGGATCGGGCTGGTGCCTCGCCAAGGACGGGTCCAGCGCAGGCGGTGAATTTGGCGTCGAGGTCCGAAGCGTTCAGCGGGAAGGCTGCCGACCCGCGCGGGAACGCGCGAAGACTCGCAAACCGGCGACCGTCACGGAGCTCAATCGTCACATGCGCCCCTTCGGGGGCTGCCGTGACCGCGCCAGGTTGGGCCCACCTTGCCCCGGTCTCCATGGAAACGCGCTGCATGAAGGTGATCAAGGTAGGATCATCGATCACCTCGTAGCGGAGGTGTGAAAGGGCGATCCGTCCGAAGAGCAGCGAAGCCGAGATGGCGAAGGGCATGGAGAACTGCGCCTGCTGCGGCGTGCGGGGGTCGTCGTGGACGAGGTTTGCCACGACGACCGGTGGCACGTCGCAGGCGATCCGGGCGATGTCGGCGGGCACGATCCCGTGCTCGGCCACGAGATCCTGGACCGCATCGACCGCGGCATGGGACGATAGGCAGACCGGGATGCGCTTCACGTCGATGCCCGGTTGCTGCAGACGCCAGACCCGGCCGAGCGACGCGACCTCGCTCGCGTCGAACAGGCCCCCGTTCATCAGGCCGGCGAAGCCGCGCGGATGCTCGAAGACGTCGCCCGGTCCCGTGGCGCCGGCCCGCGCCAGGAGGGCCGCGACGACGCCGGCCTCCGCGGCGCGACCGCACAGGAGCGGCTTCGCATCGGTTCCGAAGCAGGCCTTGGCGCCGCCCGTGCCCGCCATCGCGATGGCGATCGCGGCCGTCATCTGGCTCGTGTCGAGCCCGAGCGCACGCCCGGCCGCGACGGCGGCCCCCAGCGGGCCGAGCACGCCGGTGGTCCACCAGCCCCGCTCGTACAGCGACAGACCCGCGGCGGCCCCCACGGCATATTCCGCTTCCGACCCCGCCACGATCGCCACCAGCAGATCCTGCCCTGACACGTCGGCCATCTCGGCCACTGCGAGGACCGCCGGCACGATGACGGCCGACCCGTGCACGACGCCCGCGTAGCAGTTGTCGTCGAAGTCCAGCGCATGTGCGGCGGTGCCGTTGACGAAGGCCGCCGCAGGGGCCGCCATCCTCTCGTCCCGGCCGATCAGGCGCGACGGACCAACAACGGTACTCAGTGCCGCGACGTCGCGGGCGATGGCGGCGACGGCCGTCGCCGTACCGGCGACCGCCACCCCGACCGTGTCGACGAGGCAGGAGGTCGCGATGGCCAGCACCGGTCCGGGGATGTCGGCGGCCGACAACGCGGACGCCCACGCGGCGATGCGCTCCGCCGCGCCTGCTGCCGGCACGCCCAGCCCTGAAACGGGAACATGGGTCATTGCAAGTCTCCGGGTCGATCACGGCGCTTTGGGCGGTCAGACGGCGGAGCACGGCCGCCACCGAAGCGGTCAGCGTTGCCTCCGCATCGATGCACAAGTTTCGAGCCGTTTGCCTCAAGATGAGACATATGAACCAATATTCCGCATCTGTGAAACACTTGTTGCACGACGGAGGGGACGTGACTAGCCTGTCTTCATGGAACGCGATGCCTTCATCGACCACGTGAAGCGAGCCTTCGACGGCCTGCCCGGCCGCATCCAGGCCGCCGCACGTTTCGTCCTCGACAACCCCCATGACGTCGCGCTGCTGTCGATGCGCGAGCTGGCCCGCCGCGCCGAAGTCCCGCCCGCCACCATGACGCGACTCGCCCAGCATCTCGGCCTGACCGGCTACGAGGACATCCGCGCGATCCACGCAGCCGCGCTGCGCGACAGGCCGGAGAACTATTCGGACCGCGCAGAGGGGCTCGTGCGTCGCCACCGCGAAGTGGGACTGCTCGGCGTCGCCGCAGCCATGGTGGAGAGCCTGTCGACACAAGTCGCCGACCTCCAGCAGTCGCTCCGCGTCGAGCAGATGGTCGAGGCTGCCGAGGCGCTCGGCGCGGGACGGCGGGTCTTCTGCCTCGGCCAGCGCTCCTCCTTCCCGCCCGCTTATCACTTCGCCCACGTGCTGCGGTTCTTCGATCAGCGGGCTCATCTGCTCGACGCCGCGGGCAGCACGGGATCGGCGAGCGCGCTCGACATCGGGGAAGGCGACGTGCTCCTCGTCGTCAGCATCACGCCGGCGGCGCGCCACGTGGTCGAGATCACCGCCTATGCGCGGCGGCGCGGCGCGACGGTCATCGCTATCACGGACAGCCACGCTTCCCCGACCGGCCGGATGGCACATCGCGCCGTGATCGTGGGCAGCCGCTCGCCATCCTTCTTCGACACGATGACGCCGGCCTTCGCGGCCTGCGAGATCCTCGTGGCGCTCGTGGCGGCCCGCGAGGCCGGCGACGTGCCGGCCGCAGTTCGCGACACCGAGGCGCGGCTGCGCGACCTGCAGACGTGGTGGGGCGACGACGAGGACCTGCCCGACTGCGGCGTCACCCGATCGGCGAAGCCGACCCAGACCCCCCGACTTCCGATCGACCGGCCCTTCGGGTCCGGCGACAGCGCAAGCCAGTCTTGAGAAGGATCACTCCGCGATGACGACGTTGAAGGGCGCCCTGCGCGCCACGGCCCTGGCCACCCTCGCCCTCGGTGCCACGGCACTCGGGACCGTCCTCGCGACCGCTCCGGCTTGGGCCGAAGGCACGCTCAGGGTCGCGATCCCGTCGAACCTCAACACCTTCGACCCCGCCAAGATGAAAGGCGGGGAGGAATACATCATGAGCTTCCTGATCTTCAGCGGTTTGACCGAGGTTGACGGGCTCGGCCACGTCAAGCCCGACCTCGCCGAGAGCTGGACGTCGAGCGACGATCTGAAAACGTGGACCTTCAAGCTGCGCCAGGGCGTCAAGTTCCAGGACGGACGGGAGCTCGAGGCCGAGGACGTCAAGGCGTCGATCGCCCGCGTCATGGACAAGGCCACGGGCTCGACCGCCCGGGTCAACTTCGACGTCGTCGAGTCCATCGACGCGCCCGACAAGGCCACGGTGGTGTTCAAGCTGAAGCAGCCCTATGCGGGCTTCGCCGACATCCTCGGCGACCGCCAGGCGCGGATCCTGCCGCGCGATAAGTTCGACGCGATGGCGTCGGCCCCGGTCGGCACCGGCCCGTTCCAGTTCAAGTCCTTCCGCCCCGGCGACCGCGTCGAGCTCGTCCGCAACCCGGATTACTACGTCAAGGGCGAGCCGAAGCTCGACGCCGTCACGTTCCGCATCATGCCGGAAGCGACGTCGGAGGTGTCGGCCATCGAGACCGGCGAACTCGACCTCGTGTGGAGCCTGCCCCTCGAAGCGGTCGACCAGTTTAAGGGCAGCAGCACCGTCACGATCGATTCGGTCCCGACCTCGACCTGGGACGGTCTGATCATGAACGCCGCCCAGAAGCCGTTCGACGATCCCCGGGTCCGCCGGGCTTTCGCGATGTCCTTCGACAAGCAGGCCCTGGTCGACGTGGCGCTCTACGGCCAGGGCACGCCGACCAACACCATGATCCCGCCCTCGTCGCCCTATTTCAACAAGGACGTCCTAATCGGCGCGCCCGACCCGGCCGCCGCCAAGAAGCTGCTAGCCGAGGCCGGCTACGGCGACGGCCTCAAGGTCACCCTCTACGTGCCTAGCGGCCGCCCGACGCGCGAGCGCTTCGGCGTCGCCGCGAAGGAGTTCCTGTCCGCGATCGGCGTCGATGCCGACATCCAGCGCGTTCCCTTCGACAAGTTCCTGAAGGAGATCGAGGGCAAGGCGGGCCTCTACGTCGACGGTTTCTACAGCCGCCCGACGATCGACACTTCCGTGTTCCCCTTCTACGATTCGGCGGGATCGTGGAACACGCAGCTCTGGAACTACAAGAACCCGGAAGTCGACAGGCTGCTCGAAGACGCCCGCACGGTGAAATCCGAGCCGGAGCGCATCGACCTCTACAAGAAGTTCCAGGCCGCCGTCGCCGCCGATCCGGCAGGCTCCATCGGCTACGTGCAGAACAGCGTCAACGCCTATCGCAAGGGCGTCACCGGCTTCAAGTCGAGCCCGATGATGTGGCTCGACCTGCGCGAAACGACCGTCAATTAACGGCCCGTCCCTGACATCGCCCGGATCGCGGCCGCGGCCGCGATCCGGCGCAGGATGCCCCCATGCTTCTCTACATCGTCAAGCGACTGCTCGGCATCGTCGCCATCCTGCTGGTGATGTCGGTGCTGATCTTCGCCATCACGCAGGTGATGCCCGGCAACGTGGCGACCCTGTTGGCGGGACAGTTCGCCGACCCCGCCACCGTGGCGGCGCTCGAGGCGAAGCTCGGCCTCGACCGTCCCGCCTACGTGCAATACTGGCACTGGATCTCGGGGGTGTTGCAGGGCGACCTCGGGCAGTCGCTCGTCATGGAGCGCCCGGTCGGGCCCCTGGTGCTCGACGCCTTCCGCTCCTCCGCCATCCTGGCCATCGCGGCCTTCGTGCTGGTCGCGGTCGCCGGCATCGGCTTCGGCATCGTGGCGGCGGTGAAGCAGGATTCCGCGGTCGATCACGGACTGGCGATGGTGTCCTACCTCGGCGTGGCGGTGCCCGAGTTCTTCTGGGGCATCATTGGCATCATCGTCTTCGCCCGCTATCTCGACTGGCTCCCGTCCGGCGGACAGGGCGACCTGTCGCAGGGTTTGCTGTCCTGGGCGTCGCATCTGGTGCTGCCGGTGCTGACCCTGACCTTCACGCTCGTCGCCCATGTGTCGCGCCTGACGCGCTCCAGCATGATCGACGCTCTGCGGAGCCAATACGTCCGCAACGCCCGGGCGAAGGGACTGTCGGAGCGCCGCGTCGTCTACGGGCACGCGCTGCCCAACGCCCTGATGCCGACCATCACGGTGCTGGCCATCGACGTCGGCTGGCTCCTCGGCAATATCGTGGTGGTCGAGGCGGTGTTCTCCTACCCCGGCATCGGTCGCCTGCTGCTCTTCGCCATCGAGCGCCACGACCTGCCGCTGCTCCAGGCCGGCATCCTGCTGATCGCCGCCGTCTACTGCCTCGCCAACCTCGGCGCCGACCTGCTCTATTCCGCCGTCAACCCGAAGATCCGCTATGGCACTCTCTAGCGCCGCCGCGGCGCCGACGCGACAAGCGGCGAGGCGCGGGCGGCTGAGCCTTCCGGTGAAGCTCGTCGCGGGCGGCCTCCTTATCGTTCTCCTGGTCGGGATCGCGCTCGCGGCGCCCTGGATCGCGCCCTATCGCTTCGACGAGATGAGCATCCTGCACCGGCTGAAGCCGCCGAGCGCGCGCAACTGGTTCGGCACGGACGATTTCGGCCGCGACG
>JBPBQY010000092.1:0-40068 GCA_050920985.1 Janthinobacterium lividum
TCAGCACCCTGGCCTCCGCCATCGACAAGGCGATCAACAGCGTGACGACGGGCGCGGCGACGCTCGGCCAGTATACCACCACGGTCAACAACCAGATCTCGTTCACCTCTTCGATCTCGGACGCTCTGACGTCGGGCGTGGGCTCGCTGGTGGATGCCGACATGAACGTCGCCTCGACCCGCCTCCAGGCTCTGCAGACCCAGCAGCAGCTCGGCATCCAGGCACTGTCCATGGCCAACCAGAACAGCCAGCTCATTCTTAAGCTGTTCCAGTAAGCTTCGACCTCTTCGCCACGATTGAGGCACCGGCCAGGGTCTGGCCGGTGTTTCGCGTTTGGGTCCCGCTATCAGGTCCGGGCAAGGCGAAGCCGCCATCGTCGCAGACGATGGAAGCTGCGGGATTATCGAAGCGATGAGCCGGAACCAGGGTCAGCGAAAGGCGCTCAACGCCAGTCGACCTGTCGAGAAGCGAAGCCGGATCGCCTATCGGCGGGGCGTCACCGCGGCCGAGGCTGGGCACTTCTCCGAAGCGAGACGACACTTCAAGGCCTGCCTCGATGTCGATCCTTTCCACGTCGAAGCGCGTCACGATCTCGGGGTCGTCCTGCTGCGGGACGGGGAAGCTCGCGCGGCAATCGGACACTTCCGAGACGTCCTGGCCCGGCATCCAACGCATTCCGCCGTCTGGGTGAACTTGGCGCTGTCCTTCTGCGACATCGGCGACAGCGGTGCTGCGTGGGATGCGGCAAGCCAAGCGGTTCGCCTGGCGCCCGCCTCCGCGGCCGCCCGGACCGCCCTCGGACATGCGCTGTTCAACCGCGGCGATCTGGACGAGGCCGAGAGGGCCTATCGCCAAGCCCTCGATCTTGAAGCCCCACCTCCCTCGCTGCTGGCCCGGCATGCCGCCGTCCTCCGGCGCCTCGGACGATTCGACGAGACGCTCGCGGCCTGCGAGCGGCTTCTCGCCCGAGAGCCGAGCGACATGGCGGCGCAGGCCGAACGGTATCTGCTTCTCCTCACCCGAGATCCCGTCGAGGCCGACGCGCAGGCCCACCGACTGTCGACGCTTGTCGTCTCCGACGGAGCGACGTTCCGCAATCTTTGCATCGGTTTGGTGTCGGACGAGCGCAGGGCGGAGGCCCTGTGCTTGGCCGACATGATGGTGGACCGCAAACCGGACGTCGCTGCCTATCGCCTGGAACGAGCCTCGCTGCTCCATGGTGCCGGACGCATGGCCGAAGCGCTGGACGACCTCAAGCGCGCCCTGGCGATCGACATCACCGACACCGAAGTCCTGTTCACGATCGGCCGATTCTTCGACCTGTTCGACCAGCCTGCCGCCGCCTCCGAATTCTTTCTGCAAGTCGTCGCGCAGAACCCCAGCCATGCCGACGCCTATGTGCAACTCGGCCTAGCCAGAACCGCCTGCGGCGAGCTCGGGCAGGGGATCGCCCTTCTGCGTCACGCCATCGCGCTCGATCCCGACCGCGTCGGGCACACCGCTGATCTGTGCTGGCTTCGCCTCATGGCCTGCGACTGGAACGGGCTGGACAACGATTTCGCTCAAAGCCTCGACGCGCACCTCAAAGCAGGACGACCCTTCGCGCCTTTCACGCTTCTGGCCTTCGGGATTTCAAATTCGGATCTGCTGATGTGGACGCGGGCCTGGGGCGAACAGCATGTCGGTGTCGGACGCAGGCCTCTGGCCCGCCCCGACCGCAGCGAGCGACCTCGGCCTCACGACAGGATCAGGCTCGGCTACCTCTCTGCCGACTTCAAGGACCATGCCACGGTGCTGCTGATCACCGAGATGATCGAATCCCACGATAGGGAGCGCTTCGAGGTCTTCGGGTACAATATCGGCGCTGTCGACGACAGTCCGCGCTGCCGCCGCGTGCTCCGGGCCTTCGACGGCTTCATCGACCTCGCCGGACTTCGCGACGACGAGGCGGCCCGCCGCATCGCCGACGACGAACTCGATATCCTGATCGACCTCAAAGGCTACACCAAGGACGGGCGGCCCGGCATCATGGCGCACCGGCCAGCGTCCATCCAGGTCAATTATCTCGGCTATCCCGGCTCCATGGGAACGCCGCTCATCGATTACCTCATCGCCGATGGGGTCGTGGTCCCCGATGAGCACAGGGCGTTCTACGACGAGGCGGTCGTCCACCTCCCCAATTCGTATCAGCCGAACGATCGGCACCGGGCGGGCGTCAACGCGACGGCGCGGCGCGGGGATCATGGCCTGCCCCCGACCGGCTTCGTCTTCTGTTGCTTCAACAGCAACTACAAGATGACCCCGCTGGTCTTCGATATCTGGATGCGCCTATTGCGAGCCGTCCCAGGGTCGGTGCTCTGGTCGATCAGCATTAATCAACAGGTCCAAGACAATCTGCGGCGCGAGGCGGAGATCCGGGGCGTGCCGTCCGAGCGGCTCGTCTTCGCGCCGCGGATGAGCTTCGAGGATCACATCGGCCGCATGGGACTGGCCGATCTCTTCCTCGACACCCTGCCGGTCTGTGCTCATACCACGGCAAGCGAAGCCCTTTGGGCCGGCCTCCCTGTCCTGACCTGTCTCGGGCCGCATTTCGTCGGACGGGTTGCCGGGAGCCTCCTTACGGCCGTCGGTCTGCCGGAACTGATCACCACGACTCTCGCCGAATACGAAAGCGAAGCGCTCGCCCTGGCGCGCGATCCGGCGCGGCTCGGGGCGCTGCGCGACCGCCTCGCGCGAAACCGGCTCACCGCGCCGCTGTTCGACACGCCGCGCTACGTGCGGAACTACGAGGCGGCTCTGGAGCGGATGGTGGAGCGGCGGGAGGCGGGACAGGCACCCGCCCCCTTCGCGGTCGACGACGATGCCGGAGGCGAGTTCCGCGATCGGAGGGCCCTTCGCCTGTGAGGCGAGGCCGGGGCGCACGCCGGGGTCAGCCGCAGGTCGGCACAGGTTGCGGCTGGCCCCTGCCGGCCGGCCCGACATCCGATGGACGTCAGGACCGTGGCCGGTCCGGTATCAGGTCACTGCGGTCTCGGCGATCTTTCGGATGGCACCCATACAGTGCTCAAAGGTCTTCACACGGGCCTCCAAGTCCTGGATCTGCCGCGCGAGCGGGGCGGGAAGGCAGAACTGGGCGGGGAAGGCGAAGCTCGCGGCCCGCTCCCGGTACGCGGCCGCTACGTAGTGTCGATCGACACTGTCGGTGAAGGCGAAGTCTTGGGCGTCGCTGTTTGTGAGTGTCGACACCTTATCTCCGGATGGCCGGTCGCTTGAACGGGTCACGAGTACGGGACTCGTGGCTGGAGGAGTCGCGGTTCAGTCGAACCGCTGTGCCGGTTGGCTGCCGCGTGCCGTTCCCGACGCCGGCGACGACTGGGCCAGCATGCTTGGGAGAGCGGCCTTGACCTTGTCGAGCATGCTGACCTCCCGCACGCAGGCGTAGGGTGTGGGGTTGACGCACCAGCGCGAGAAGAGAGCGGGCAGGTCGGTCGTCCCCACCCCGGTGGCCCGGCTGAACTCCGCCTGCGTGGCAGGATCGCTCATCCATCGGTAGCAGGGCGAGAAGGCGCAGTCCGGGCCGAGTGCCAGGGCCTTGTGGCGGACCGAGCCGGAGCGATAGGGCAGGCGCTTCTCCCCACCCACGACGGAATACAGACCGATGATCGCGATGTCGGACGCGCCGGCGAGCTGGATCGGACCACTGTCGGCGCTGATGAGAAGGTCGCAGTTGCGCATCACCTCCAGCGACGACGCGAGGTCGAGACCGTCGCTGAAATCCAGGGTCCGGTCGTCGCCTAGCTTGACGACACCTCTGCCGTCCTGGCTGTGGCTCCGCCCGATGATGACAACACCGTGTCCCTCGTCGATGCAGTGCTGCGCGAGGTCTCGCCAGAACGTTTCCGGCCATGTCCTGTTGGGGTCGGAAATGCCAGGATGAAGAACGATCCGCCGACGGCCGGGCGAGAGTGTCGCCAGTCGCGATGCGACGGAAGGCTCGATCGCGGCCTGTGACAGGTCGATTTCCAGGCCCTTGGCGTCTTCGGCGGGTGCGATCGACAGCGCCTGCAGGAAGGCATCGACCTCGTGCAGCCGGGACAGACCGAAGCGCGCTGGCGAGAGGTCCACGACGCGGGGCGCCGTCTGACCCGCCGCGCTGAGGTGATCCGACAGCGAGGCTTCATCGGTGAAGACGGCGTCCACGTGGGGACAGAGTTCCGCGAAGGACCGGTAGGCCGGTGCCGTCAGGAGGTAGACGGGGCGCGCGACGAGCGACTTGACGGCCTTGCAGGCCGAAAGAGCCATCAGGACGTCTCCCAAGCCGCCCATCCGCACCAGGACCAGGGCGTCGCATTGGGCGAGCGACCGGCCTGGCACGAATGGCTTCCGGGCGCGCAGCACGATATCGGACGAGGCCACGACGTTATTTTCAGCCAGGATGGCCGTCGCCAGGGCTTCGGATCCCACACTGCCGGACCGCCATTGCTCGTGCCATCGGGCGTCGAGATGCCGCGTCGCTCCGACGGTCGGAAAATCCACTCTTGCGTATAAGGCGGACGGGGTATGGCGCAGCCCCTTGGCGATCCAGTCCTCGTTGGTGACGAGATCGTAGGACTGGAAAGCCGCCATCGTCACGCCGCCGCTGCCCCCTGCCACCAGAGCGGCATCGGCATGGCGTGGATCGGTGTTGCGGATCGAGACCGTCGCGCCGGGCTGACACACCCGATAGAGCTCCTTCATGATGCGAGACATCGTGTCGGGCGAAGGCTGCACCTCGTCGAGGACGTGGATGAGGGCGATTTCGTCGGCGGTCTCGTTCGCAAAGGGCCAGGGAAACGACAGGAGATCCCACACGAGGTCCGGAGCGACCGATGCCTCGCGATCGACATTGATCCAGCCAAAGCGATAATCGACGCCGCAGCCGAGGTTGTACTTCATCGTCGAAGGCTCGTTCGCTTGAGATCGGCGACCACCCTGCTGTCGGTGGCTGGTGCCGGCCTGACGGCCGAACGGAGCGCAGCGGACCGGTTGCGGGCCAGTCCGGCGTCGCCCCTAGTCCGTCGGCGCCTGCCGACCCCGCACACCTCGTCCGAAGGCGCCCTCTCCGGCCCACCCCCGCGCAAGCTCCGGTGGCGAGACTGATCCCGACGCCGAATGCCGTCAGGGGCTTTGATGAACGCGATGGATCAGGTGCAGCGGCTGTGGGCGAACCTGCTCCAGCTCGGAGGCCGCAAGCTCGGCGCACTGGCGGCCATCGGCGTCGCGGTCTTCGCGCTGGTCGGCGTCGGCGGCTACTACCTCAGCCGGCCCGCCACCGAGACGCTCTATTCCGGCCTCGATCGCGGCGATGTCGCCTCCATCGGCGCGGCCCTGCACGACGCCGACATTCCCTTCGACGTGAGCCCCGATGGCAGCGCGGTCGCGGTCCGCTACGGCCAGACCGCCCAGGCCCGCATGCTCCTCGCCGAGCGCGGCCTGCCGCATTCGGGCAATGCCGGCTACGAACTCTACGACAAGATGGGCTCCCTCGGGCTCACGTCCTTCATGCAGGACGTGACCCGCGTCAGGGCACTCGAAGGCGAACTCGCCCGCACCATCCAGTCGATGGCGGGCATCCGCGCGGCCCGCGTCCATGTGGTCATGCCCGACGAAGGCTCGTTCCGCCGCGCCCGGCAGCCGCCCTCGGCCTCCGTGGTGATCCGCGCCTCCACGATCGACGACGCCCATGTGGCGGGCGCCATCCGCCACCTCGTGGCCTCCGCCGTGCCGGGCATGACGATCGACGAGGTCACGGTGCTGTCGACCGACGGCAATGTGCTGGCCTCGGGCGACGATGCCTCCAACGGCGCGCCGACCAAGATGCTCGATCTCGAGAAGGTGATCGATCGCAACGTGGCGGAGAACATCCGCCGTACCCTCACGCCGTCGCTGGGATCGAAGAACCTGCAGGTTTCGGTCACGGCGCGGCTGAATACCGACACGAAGCAGACCGCCGAGACGGTCTACAATCCGGATGGCCGCGTCGAGCGCTCGACCCGCACCGTCAAGGAAGTCCAGAACCAGCAGAATTCCACCAATTCCGCCCCCGCCACCGTCGGGCAGAACCTCCCTGGCCCGAAGCCCTCGTCCGGCGACGGAAAGACCTCGAGCGAGCAGAACGACAAGCGCGAGGAGTTGAACAACTTCGAGATCTCGTCGAAGACCGTCACGACGTCGAGCGCCGGCTACAACATCGACCGGCTGTCGATCGCGGTGGTGATCAACCGCGCCGCTTTCGCGGCGGCGCTTGGCGACAAGGCTCCCGCGGCCGAGGTCGACAAGAAGCTCGCCGAGGTCGAGCAGCTCGTCGGCACCGCCGCCGGCGTCGACAAGGCGCGCGGCGACAGCGTCAAGGTCATGGCGGTCGATTTCGTCGACAACACCCGCGACCTCGAGCCGATCCCGTCTCCCGGCCTGATGGAGGCGGTGATGCGCCAGTCGGGCACGCTCATCAACGCCGGCCTCGTGCTGATCTTTACCGGCATCGTGGTGGTCTTCGTGGTTCGCCCGCTGGTGCGGGCGCTGAGCGGCCCGGCCGCCAGCGAGGCGGCGAACGATGGGCTGCCGGCGCTCAGCATGAACAGCGAGCCCCTGATGCTGCCGGAGCCGGGCGAGCTCGGAAGCTTGGACGGACTGCCGATGAACCTCGAAGGGCTCGGCGAAGGGTCATCGTCACTGCAGGTCGGCGGGTGGGGCGATGAGGTCAGCCTCATCGACGACATCACGAGCCAGCCTCGCCGCTCGCCGCACAAGCGGCTGGAGCAGATGATCGAATTCGACGAGGAGCAGGCTGCGGCGGTGCTGAAGCAGTGGATCCACAGGAAGGAAGCCGCCTGATGAGCGCGCTCCACCGCTTCCTGGTCGAATTCGACCTCGACGGTCCCACCACGCCGCGCGGGGCTTGGCCGCTTCTCGGGCGTGATCCTGCACCTCCCGCGGCGGCAAACTCGGAGGCCGGTCCGCTCGGCGGTCCCACCGATGTTTTTGGAAGCGCGACGGACGATCTCGCCGAGTCCCTCTGGGCCGATCCGGTAGCCGAGGCGGTCGCGGCGGCGCTCGCCGAGGCCGAGGTCGCCCATGCGGCTGCGCTCGCGGCCGCGGACGATCGCCATGCCGCCCAGCTTGCCGAGGCGCGCCTGTGCTGGGCCGCCGACGAGGGACGGGTCCTGGCGGAAGGCCTTCAGGCGGCCGTCGCCACGCTGGAACAGACGTTGGCGGAGGGCGTCGGTGCGGCGATCGAGCCGCTGATCGGCGAAACCCTGCGTGTCGCGGCCGTGGCGGAGCTGCGCCGCGCCGTCGGCGATCTGGTGCTCTGCGGCTCGGGAAGTCGCATCGCGGTGTCGGGACCGGCGGACCTTCTGGAGGCCCTGCAGGCCGCGCTGGCCGAAGCCGGCACGGAATTGCGTGGTCTCGACTTCACCGCGGCGCACGCCACCGAAGTCACCGTGACCTCCGACACCAGTACGATCGAGACGCGGCTCGGGGCCTGGGCCCGCACGCTGCAGAGTCGCCTCGGGGATGACGCATGAGCGACGAGACCCACCCCCACGAAATCATCATCATCAAGCGCCGAGGCGGGCACGACGAGGAGGGCCATCACGGCGGCGTGTGGAAGATCGCCTACGCGGATTTCGTCACCGCCATGATGGCCTTTTTCCTGGTCATGTGGCTGCTCTCCGCCAACGAGAAGACCAAGGCGTCGCTCGTCAAATATTTCAATCCCATCCAGCTCGTCGATACGACCCCGCAGCCGCCCGGCCTGGGCGACCCCAACGAAAAGCTGCCTGATCCCAAGAAGGGCACCGGCAAGCCCGCACCCGAGAAGCAGGCCAAGGCCGGCTCGGTCAAGGATAGCGAAAACAGGGACGCCGCCAAGGACAGCGAAGCCCGAGACGCGGGAGCCAAAAGGGCCGAGGCCACTCAGGACGATAAGGCCCTTTTCAAGGACCCCTACGCGGCGCTGAACGAGATCGGCTTGAAGGATGCGCCGCCGTCTCGGGGTGGCCTGAAAGCACCGACCGATGGCTCCAAGGGCGGCGCCGGTTCGGCGGGAGCTGCTCAAGGCCTCGGCGGCAACGCCTACCGGGATCCTTTCGACCCGGTCTCCGTGACCTCGATGGGCTCGGTCGAGGGGGCCGCCGATTCGGGCCGCTCGGACAGCACCGCACCGACCGCGGCCCCGCCTGCCTCGATGGGTTCGATCCCGACACCGGGCGACGATCCCGTGCCGCTGCCCGCCGACTCCAAGGTGCCGACCGATCCGGTCGCGCGGGCCGCCGATCTCAAGAAGAGCATCGACGCGATCGTGAAGTCGGCTGCTTCCGGTCCTGGCCCGAAGATCGACGTCAAGGCGACGAGCGAAGGCCTGCTGATCGGTCTGACCGATGATGCGAAATTCTCGATGTTCGCCAGCGCTTCGGCCGAGCCGTCGCCCCGCGCCGTTACGCTGCTCGAGAAGGTGGGCCGCCTGCTCAAGACCCAGAGAGGCCATGTCGTGCTGCGCGGCTACACCGATGGCCGCAAATACCGGTCCGACACCTACGACAATTGGCGCCTGTCGTCCGCGAGGGCCGACATCGCCCATTACATGCTGGTCCGCGGCGGCCTCGATGACGCGCGTTTCGAGCGCATCGAGGGTTATGCCGATCGCCTGCCGCGCAACGCCAAGGACCCGGAGGCGCCGGAGAACCGGCGCATCGAAATCCTGCTGAGGGATGCGCCATGAGGGTCCGCCGCCCGGCGGCGCTCGCCGCGAGTGTGATCCTCAGCCTCTGCGCCTCGTCGATCGTGCAGGCAGCCGCCACGGCGCCGGGGCTTGCCGCTGCCGCGACGGGCGAGGCAGACGCGAGGCCTCTCGAATCCGCGCTGGCCCCCTATGTCGCGGTGCGGGCGCTTCAGACGCTGCAGGACCGGATCGCCCATGGCAACGTGGCCGCGCAGGCGGCGCAGGGCCGGATGCTGGACCACATCGCCGAGGTCTTCGCGACCGTCAATCCCACGGTCTGGAAGGAGGGCCGCAACGCCAATGCGGCGGCGCTCTACCTGTTCAGCGCCGGGCATGCCGCCGTCGTGCGGGAGGTGCTGGAGCACGATGCCGCCTTCACGGCCGATGGTCGGCGGCTGGTGGAGGGCGCTCTGGCCTATGCCGAAGGGCAGGACGATCTCGCCCGCAGACAGCTGGGCTCCTTCGATCCCAGGACACTGCCGCCGGCCCTGGGCGGCCATCTCGCGCTCGTCCTGGCGACGCTCCTCACCGATCAGGATCCCGTGCGCGCAGGCGCCATGCTCGACGCCGCACGGCTGATCGTGCCCGGCACGCTGGTCGAAGAGGCAGCTCTGCGTCGGCAGATCTTCCTCGTCGCCGACATCGCCACGCTCGACAAGTTCACCGCGCTGTCTCGACAATATATTCGACGCTTTCGTAGTTCGGTCTTCGCTTCCAACTTCAAGGGGCGACTGACCTCCTTCGCGGTGCGGCTCGCCGTTGCAGGCGATGTGGCACCGCTCACCAGGCTCGAGCCGGTCTTCACTGAACTGCCGCAAGCCGAGCGGCGCGGCCTCTATCTCACGCTGGCGCGCGACGCGGTCCTGGCCGGCCGGCCCGAGGCGGCCCGCTACGCGGCGGCGCGCGCTGCCGGCCTCGCACTCGATCCTGCCGAGACCGAGCGGGCCCGGCTCTACACGGCAGCCGCCGGGGTCGCCTCCGACGCTGCACCGACGGCGCGCGCCGCCCTGTCGGGGCTCGACGCGACCCGCCTGACGCCGCGCGATGCCGAGTTGCGGATGGCCGCCGAAGCTGTCGCGGATTCGGTCAATGTCGGCATGGGAGAGCAGGCACGGGACACGGATCGTGGAGGGCTGGCGTCCACCGGCTCCGCGACCGATCTGTTGGATCGGGCTCACCGCGCCATGGACGCCAGCGACGCCATCCTGAGCGCAGCCGCGAAAGTCACCGCCGCCGATCCTGGCAGCGCTGTCTCTCCCACGGCGAAAGCCGCCGCAGCACCAGCCGGGACCACGCCATGAGCGCCGATCTCGCGTTCCGACTGACGGGCTTCGCTGGCGGAGGATCCCGTTCTCAGCCCGTCAACGCCCCGACCGATACCGGAAGCTCATCGAGCTTCGGCGGCTTTCTCGACACCATGGCTCGTGCCATCACTGCCCCGGTGGCGCCGAGCACTCCGGCCGGCAAAACCGCGGGCCAGGCGATCCGCCATGTCGTCGAGGCGCCGGCACAGGCCCCCGATCCCGGCGTCACCGTCCCGGGCTCCACGACGTCGCCGCACCGCTTTGTCTCTCCGAGTACGACGATCGTCGGCAGCGACGAAGCCGAGCAGGCCGGCGACGAGCCACCTTCCGTCGCAGCCGCTTCGACGACCACGACGGGTGCGGGAAACGTCGACGTGGCGACCCTCGCCCAGGCGGTATTGCTCGCCACGCCCGCACCGGTCCTTCCCCCGATGTCGGCCGGGACCGGTGCCGCTGCCGCATCTGAGCCAGCAGTGGCGAGCAGCCCGAATTCCCTTCTCGTGGCCTCGACGATTGTCGATGCTGTGGGGGCGGCGTCGACCGAGCCGAGCGGGACGGCCGATGCTGCCTCCGCCACAGCCGTGGTGCCGAGTCCATCCCCGGGGCCGCCTTCGATCCACGCTCCCGTGACGCCCGGTGCGGCTCAGGAGAGCACGACCGGTCCGGCTTCGGCATCGGCATTGCCTGGCGCTACGTCGCAGGGCGTCGCCAAGGCTCCTGAACCGCAGGCCGCGGGAAGCGCGTCGTTGGGAGTGCCTGCGCTTGCCGATCGGGTCGCGCCTGCCGTTGCCGCCGCGACCACGCCCCAGCAGGTCGCGATTTCGAACGGCGCTCCGCTGCCGACGGCACCCGTCGCCCCTAGAGCCGTGGCGGCGCGCCCGCCCGGCGCGAAGCCCGCCACGGCAAGCCTGCCCCTCGCAGGGTCATCGATGACGCCCGCCGCTGTCGCGTCGAACACAATGGCTTCCGGGACTGGGACCGGGACGACTGAGGCCGACACCGAGGACCGGGACACGTCGGACCCGAGCGAAGCGGCTCCCGACGTCGCGGCTCAGGGCACGGCCGCGACGACCTTGGGCCCCGCGACGATTGCCCCCCAGGCCGCCGCAGTCGATTCTACTGCGGCGGGTCAATTCGCCTCGGCGAGCCAGCAGGTCGCCGCAGCCCTCTCGTCGCTCGCCGGCACGGCGCCCGAAAGCCCGGCGGCTGTGAAGTCCGCCGCGCCCGCGACTGCGGCGCCGCGTTCGGTGGACACTGTCGGCACCGTGCGGACCCTGCCCGATGGCGGCCAGGAGGTTGTGGTCAAGCTAGATCCGGAGCATCTCGGCAGCGTGTCGATCCGCCTCAAGATGACGGGCGGCAAGGTCGACGTCGCCATCACGGTGTCGGATGCCCATACGCTCGACGTGCTCAACCGTGACCGCCACGTTCTCAGCGCCGCAGTCGCGTCGGCCAGCCTGTCCGGAGACGGTCTGACGCTGGAGCACGGGACCGTTGAGACGAAGTCCGCAACGCCTGGCACTTCGACGCCGAATGACCAGCCAGGCCCCATGCCGGACGGTCGCGGGAGCGCCTCGGCCTCGGGCAATTCCTCAGGAGGCCATCGGCGCCGCGACCCCCGCCCGTCCTCTTCGGCGACGCGCGACGATGCCGCCGATGCCGGATTGCCGATCCCGGACGCGACGCGGACAGGGGCCCTCTATGTCTAGTCGGATCGTTCTCCTGGCCGCTGTCCTCGCGGCAGCGCAGCCAGCTCTGGCAGGTCCGAGCTCCATTGCCGTTCCGGTGCAAGGCACCGCCCCGGCCCAACCCGGGCCGAGGAGCGCACATACTTGCGAGGCGCAGGTCGCTGCGGCCGCCAAACGGTACGACATCCCGCTCGCCGTTTTCTATGCCGTAGGCCTGCTCGAGACGGGCGGTCGCGACGGCCTGCAGCCCTACACGATGAACATCGAAGGCCGCGCGGCTCCCAACGCCACCCTGTCCGATGCTCTCGCCACCTTCGAGACGGCCCATAGACGCGGGGCCTCGCTGATCGACATCGGCTGCATGCAGATCAACTACCGTTGGCACGGCAAGAACTTCGCATCGGTGACGGAGATGTTCGATCCCGCGCACAACGTGGATTATGCGGCGCGTTTCCTTCGAGAACTCAAGACGCGGGAGAAGACCTGGACCCTCGCGGTCGCGCGTTACAACGCGGGTCCCAACAACAATGCTGCACAGAAGCAGTATGTGTGCGGCGTGATCAAGAAGATGGTCAGCAGCGGCTTCGGCTCCTGGACCGACAACGCTCGCAGTTTCTGCGGCATGCCGGGCGCTTGAACACGACATCTGCAACCAAAATTTCTTTGCCGTTAACTTTAAATAATCCCTTCTGCGGCATGGTCGGGGCGTCAACGAAGGCCGGCGGGACTTACGATCACCGCGTCTGGCCAACTCCCGCCATGATGACGAGAAGGTCGTTCACCCATGAGTTTGTTCGGAACCTTGAACACCGGCGTGTCCGGTATGGCGGCGCAGGCCAACTATCTCAGCACCATCGGCGACAATATCGCCAATTCGTCGACCACCGGCTACAAAGAAGCGTCGACAGCCTTCTCGACGTTGCTGGGAACACAGTCCTCCGGCAGCTACTCGGCAGGCGGCGTTCAGACCCAGGTCCGATACGGCATCGCCACCCAAGGCACCACGACGTCGACGCAATCGGTCACCGACCTCGAAATTCAAGGTAACGGCTTCTTCGTCGTCCAAGGCCCCGATGGTTCGACGGCACTGACGCGCGCGGGCTCCTTCGTGCCGGACCCTGACGGTAACCTCGTCAACACTGCCGGCTATTCTCTCATGGGCTACAATCTGACGGACGGTTCGTCGGCCACCGCCAACGGAACCGGCGGATTGCAAGTCGTCAACCTGTCGCGCCAGTCCCTCACCGCCAACCCGACGACCTCGGGCTCAATGGTGTTTAACGTGTCGTCCAACGCCACGGCTGTGACGAGCCCTCTTCCCTCAGCCAACTCGACCGCCAGCACCTATACATCCAAGACGTCGGTCGCCACCTACGACGACCTCGGGAATCAGGTCACGCTCGACGTCTATCTCAGCAAGACCGCGGACGGCACGTGGCAGGCCACGACCTATAATCAAGCCAATGCGTCGGCTGGCGGTGGCTTTCCCTACAGCAGTGCAGCGCTCAGCAATCAGACACTGGTCTACAGCAACACGACCGGCAAGCTGACATCGGTGGGTGGGGCTTCGAGCCCTCTGGCCCTGACGGTCCCGATCCCCGGGGGCAAATCACTCAGCCTCGACGTCAGCCAGTCGACCCAACTCGCCTCGGCCTTCAACGTGACGAGCGCCACCGTCAACGGCAGCGCACCTTCCAAGCTCGATCATGTCACGATCGGGACGGACGGTACCATCACCTCTGTCTATGCCAACGGCGTCCAGCAGGCGACCTACCGCATCCCGCTGGCCGACGTGCCGAGCGAGGACAACCTAACAGCGCTTCCCGGCAACGTCTACGAGCCGAGCCTCGCCTCGGGTGGTATGACGATCGGTAGCGCCACCACGGGATCGCTCGGCAAGATCAACTCGAGCACGCTCGAAAATTCGACGGTCGATCTCGCGACGGAACTCACCAACATGATCTCGGCCCAGCGATCCTACGAGGCCGATTCCAAGGTCATTCAGGCAAGTTCGGACTTGCTCAAGGTCGTGTCGCAGCTCAACGGCTGATCACTGGCGCGCCTCCCGCGACTTCGCCTGACGCGAAGTCGCTTGAGCTCGGACGATACTGCTTCAGGAACCTGTCATGTCTCTGTCGACAACACTCAGCATCGCTCAGTCGGCACTGTCCACCAATGCCGCACTGTCGACGATCGTGTCGCGCAACATCGCGGGGGTCAACGATCCCAACTATTCGACCAAGACCGGCCAAGTCGAGTCGATCGCTGGCGGAGGCGTCAAGCTCGCCGGGATCCGGAGCGCCACCGACACGGCGCTCTTTTCGAACCTGCTGTCGGCCAACTCGGACGCGGCCTCGGCGTCGGCCCTATCCGGTGGGCTCGGAACGTTGGAGCAGTCGCTCGGCCTCTCCACCACCACGGCGACCGACGGAACCTCCACCGATACCTCGCCGGCGACGCTGCTCGGCAATCTGACGAATGCGCTGCAGCAATATGCGGCCTCGCCGTCCAATGCCACACTGGGCACGGCGGCCGTGACCGCCGCCAAGACGCTGGCCGCCAACCTCAACAGCGCCTCGGCCACGGTCCAGGGCGTACGCGAGCAGGCCGACAGCGCCATGGCGACGTCGGTCGCGACGATCAATTCGCTGCTCGGCCAGTTCGGCGCCGCCAATACCGCCGTGACCAACGCCACCCTTGCCGGCACGGATGCCACCGACGCCATCGACTCGCGCAACGCCATCCTGCAGTCGCTGTCGTCCGAGATCGGCATCAGCACGGCCGACGCCGGCAACGGCAGCCTTGCCATCTACACGGACGGTGGCGCCACCCTGTTCCAGGGCTCGGCGCGGACCGTCGCCTTCACGGCAACGCCCGCGTTCTTGTCGTCCACGGTCGGCGGCGCCGTCACGGTCGACGGTGTCGCCGTGACGGGGACGAATGCCACTATGGCGTCGAAAAGCGGCAAGATCGCCGGCCTGGCGCAACTCCGCGACACGACCGCCGTCACCTACGGCAACCAGCTCGACCAGATCGCCCAGGGACTCGTCCAAACCTTTTCGGAATCCAGCAACGGCATATCTGTGCCGGGTCTCTTCACCTACGGTGTCGGCAACGGGGCAGCGGCATCGATCACCGTTCCGTCCGCGGTTGACTCGAGCCAGGGCGGCAGCGCCACCTTGCTTCGCGATGGGGTCATCCATACGGGGACGGTCTCCACGACCTCGGCCGCCGGCGATGCGACACAACTCAATGCGCTCCTGAGCAAGCTCAATACGAGCCGGACTTTCAGTTCGCCTTCGGGCGGCGTCGCTTCGGGTACCCTGGCCGCCTATGCAACCTCCTCGGTGTCCTGGCTCGAAACGACCCGGCAGGCAGCCTCGACGGCCTCGACCAACAAGACCGCTCTGGTGACGCAGACCACCACCAACCTGTCCAGCGTCACGGGCGTCAACCTCGACGAACAGCTCTCCAAGATGCTGGACCTCGAACATTCGTACCAGGCCTCGGCCGAGCTCATCACCACGGTGAAATCGATGCTCGATGCGCTGCTGTCGGCCGTGAACTGACGCGAACCGGAATCCCGCCATGACCAGCATTTCGTCATACGCCCTGACGACTGCGCCTCGCCTGAGCGTGGCTCAAGCCCAGGCGGCGCTGTCCACGGCCCAAGTGGAACTGTCGAGCGGCAGGCTTGCCGACATCGGACTCGGTCTCGGCAGCGCGACCGGCAGCTATATCTCGCTGAACACGCAGCAGAGTCGTCTGCAGGCCATCACGGCTTCGAACAGCACCACGGCGACCACGCTGACCACGGCAAACAGTGTACTCGACGCGTTGCGGACCACGGCCACGAGCTTTCTGGCATCTCTGACCCAGTCGTCGGGAGCGGGAAGTGTGCCCGGGACCCTCGTCAATACCGCCACAGCAAATCTGAATTCTCTAATTTCTTCATTGAATACAACCGTCGGCGGCGCCTCGCTCTTCGGAGGTATCAAGTCTGGCGAAGTCCCTATCTCGGCCGATAAGGCTTCGGCCACCCAGAATCAGGTGACGGTCAGCAACGCGTTCAGCGGCACCGATACGAGCGCCATCAGCAAGGACGCGATGCAGAGCTATCTGGGCGGAGCGTTCGCCGGCGTCTTCGAAGGTTCATCTTGGTCATCGGCCTCCGACACTTTGCCGACCGCGCAGATCTCTTCGACCGCGTCGGATACGGTTCAAACGTCGGTGAGCGCCAATAACGATGCGTTCCGGCAACTCGCGCAAGCCTATACGATGGTGCAGAATTTCAGCGGCTCCGGCTTCAGCAGCGATGCCAACCAGGCGGTGATCACCGCAGCAACTCAGCTCGTGACCAGCGCCATCGCGGGATTGACCAGCGCCCAGGCCAGCATCGGCCTGTCGCAGACGGCGGTGTCGAACGCCAACGACCGGATGTCGTCGCAGATCGACTACCTCTCGACCCAGTCGACCAACATGGTCTCGGTCGATCCGTCTCTGCTGTCGACCCAGATCTCAGGCCTGCAGACGCAGATCCAGGCCTCCTACGAAATCACGTCTCAGCTCCAGCAGTTGAGTCTGGTCAACTATCTCAAGTGATCCGTTCCGGACCGGATGGCCTCCGCCGTCCGGCCAAGCTTGAGGGAAGGAGCGCGTCCTCTGGCGGACGAAGGCTCTGGAAACATGTGATTCGCCTCGCCGAAGGATCGATGATGTATCAATTCTCCTATGCCGACATCCTGGCCGACGATGCCGACGATGCCCGCGCCCGCGAGCATCAACTGCTCGACAAGGCCGTCGCGCTTCTCACCCATGCCGCCGGTTCCGCGTCCCGGTCTCCCGAGGTCACGCGCGCGCTGGATTTCACCACCGAACTCTGGGTCCTCCTCATCCAGGATCTCGCCCATCCGGGTAATGCTCTGCCGGACCAGCTCAGGGCGGACCTGATGTCGATCGGTCTCGGCGTCTTGGGAGAGTGTTCGCGCATCATGTCGGGCCAGTCCCGCGACATCGCCGCTGTCGCGGATATCTGCGGCATCGTCCGCGACGGCCTGAACTGAGGCGCTTCGATGCACATCACGCTTCGCGCCAACGAGAAGATCTATATCAACGGCGCCGTCCTCAAGATGGATCGCAAGACGTCCATCGAGCTGTTGAACGACGCGGTGTTCCTCCTCGAGGCCCATGTCATGATCGAGCGGGATGCCACGACCCCGCTGCGCCAGCTCTACTTCATCGTGCAACTGATGCTCATGGAGGCGCGCGAACGCTCCGAGAACCGCTCCATGTTCTCGGGCCAGTGCGCCGCCATGGCCAAGGTCTATGCGGATCTCACGATCCTCGATGGCATCGACAAAGTCGTCGCCCTGGTGGGTCGCGGGCGTCACTTCGAAGCTCTCAAGGTGATCCGCGGGCTGCTGCCGGTCGAGGCCGCGCTCACGGGCCGCGCCCATGAGGCCAGCGTGCGGATCAAGCCGACGCCCGTCGAACCTCCACGGCTCGCCACGGCCTGCTGAGGCCGTTCACGATGCGAGGCTGAAGCCGAAGGAGCCCGTCTCGACACGGCTCGAACCCCGGCAAGCTTCGCACAGGGCCGGGTCTCTAGACCTGAGCGGGACCCGAACGGGAAAACCCATCCATGACGACCGTCCCCGCCACCACGGCCTCCACCAGCTCGTCTTCCTCGTCGTCGACCAATGCCGCCACGACGGCCTCGACCGCCGCGGCCGCAACGCTGAACTTCAACTCGTTCCTTCAGCTCATGATCGCCGAGATGAAGAACCAGGACCCGACGAGCCCGACCGATCCGTCCCAGTATCTTGCCCAGATCTCGCAGATGTCGAGCGTGCAGCAGGGCATCCTGACCAACACCAAACTCGATTCGATGCTGACGCAATCCTCCCTGACACAAGCCGAGGGCGCGATCGGCAAGGTGGCCACCTCCTCCGACGGATCCGTGACCGGAACCGTTCAGTCGGTCAGTCTCGGCAGCGACGGAAGCGTCACGGCGACGCTCAGCACCGGCCAGAATCTCACGCTCGACAATACCGTGACCATCAGTGCTGCGACGACGATCCCCACGACGGGAACCACGGCGTGAACGAGGCCGACGCCCTCGGTCTCCTGCAGAGCACCATCTGGACCATCGTCTTGGCGTCCGGACCGGCGATTGCCACCGCCATGGTGGTTGGGATCGCGGTGGCGCTGTTCCAGGCGCTGACCCAGATCCAGGAGGCGACCCTCACCTTCGTACCGAAGATCGTCGCCATGCTGGTGGTCCTGACGCTCACGGCCTCCTTCATCGGCTCGCAGATGTTCCTGTTCACCGAACAGGTCTACGCCCGGATCGAACGGGGCCACTGACCCTCCGGCATACAGGCGCCGCTCTCATCTCTGGCATTCGCCGCAGAAGAACGTCGAGCGACCCGACTGCACGATCCGCCTGATGATCCCCCGGCAGCCCGGGTTGGGACAGGCCTCGTCCTCGCGGTCGTAGGCACGGAAGCCGTGCTGGAACGTGCCGAGTTCGCCGTCTGTATGGCGATAGTCCTTGAGCGTCGATCCACCTGCCGCGACCGCCTCGTCGAGCACCGCCCGAATGGCCTCGGCCAGCCGCACCGCCCGAGCCGTGGGTGCGCCATCCGCCCGGGTCAGCGTTCCGGCCGCGCGGCGCGGCGACAGGCCGGCGCGATGCAGCGCCTCGCAGACATAGATATTGCCCAGCCCGGCGATGAGCCGCTGATCGAGTAGCGCGGCTTTCAGCGGCGCCGCCCTGCCGGCCATAAGCCGCGCCAGTACGCGAGCGTCGAATCCGTCGCTCAGCGGCTCGACGCCGATGTCGCGGAACAGTGGATGGGTGTTGAAACCGCCCGGATCGACGAGCAGCATGAAGCCGAAGCGCCGCGGATCGTTGTAGGTGATGGTGGTTCCGGTATCGAAAGCGAAGCGGACGTGATCGTGCGGGCTCGCGGCTCCGGGAGCGGTTGCGGCGCCCCGGCCGTAATAGAAGGACCCCGGCACGCTTTCGACGGGGATCGACGCCGCGGCTCCGCCCGCCACGACCCGGAACGATCCCGTCATCCCGAGATGCGCCGCCAGCGTGCTGCCGTCGTCGAGGCGGATGACCAGATATTTCGCCCGCCGCCCCACCTCTTCGACCCGGCGGCCGCCGAGCCGCTCGGCGAACCGTTCGGGAAAGGGGAAGCGCAGATCGGCGCGGCGCTGGTCGATGGTCGTGAATGTCGCGCCTGTCATGGCCTGGGCCAGACCGCGACGGACGGTTTCGACTTCGGGAAGTTCGGGCATGATGCTAAAGCGGAGCCTCTCTTGTCCGGGAGATAGGGGCGGCAGGGCGGCGGCGCCATGCCGCCGGCTCCGTCCAGAAGGCCACGATGACCGACGTGAAACAGTCCCGGCCCGCCGCTCCCCTTCGGGCGATCCCCTCCGGCGCCACGCGGCCCGGTGCCGGCGACACGACGCATTTCGGCTTCGCCGACGTAGCGCTCGACCGGAAGCAGAGCCTCGTCGATGACGTGTTCCACAAGGTGGCGGAACGCTACGACGTGATGAACGACGTCATGTCGGGAGGCCTGCACCGCGTCTGGAAGGACGTGCTGGTCGGCATGGTGAAGCCGTCGCGTTCCGCTCCCTTCCGGCATCTCGACGTCGCGGGTGGCACGGGCGATGTCGCCCGACGCGTCGCCAGAGCTGGAGGTCCGCTCACCGAAGTGACGGTGCTCGATATCAACCACGACATGCTGCGCGTCGGTCGCGACAGGCTGGCCGATGGAGCGCGTGACTTCCGCTACGTGGCCGGCAACGCCGAGAGCCTGCCCCTGCCGTCGAACCGCTTCGACTGCTACACGATCGCCTTCGGCATCCGCAACGTGCCGCGAATCCCGCTGGCCCTCGCCGAAGCCCATCGGGTTCTCAAGCGCGGCGGCCACTTCCTCTGTCTCGAATTCTCGGCCGTGGACGTGCCGGGCCTCGACAAGATCTACGAGGCCTTCTCGTTCAACGTCATTCCCCGCATGGGCCAGATGATCGCCGGCGACGGCGAGCCCTACCGCTATCTCGTCGAGTCGATCCGTCGCTTCCCCGGCGTCGAGACCTTCTCGGACATGATCGCCGAGGCGGGCTTCCGGCGCGTCACCGCCACACGGCTGACCGGAGGTGTTTGCACCATCCATTCGGCCTGGAAACTCTGAGGCCGCGATGCTGGCGACCGTTGGGCATATCGGCCGGCTGACCCGCGCCGCCTTTGTGCTGGCCCGCGAGGGCGTCTTCTCCGGCATCGACCCGCAGAACGTGCCGGTCGCGGGACGGCCGCCACTGGCACTGGCGCGTATGATGGCGCGACCCCGAGCCGCCACGAAGGGGAGCCGCCTCGGCATCGCCATGGGCCGGCTTGGGCCCTCCTATATCAAGCTCGGGCAATTCCTGGCGACGCGGCCCGATCTCGTCGGCGCCGCGGCGGTGCGCGACCTCGAGGGTCTGCAGGATCGCGTTACGCCGTTTCCGCGCGCGACCGCCGTCGCCATCATCGAGGCGGCCTTCGACCGGCCGCTGGACAAGACGTTCTCGGAGTTCGGTGAACCCGTCGCGGCGGCGTCGGTGGCCCAGGTTCATCGTGCCCGGCTCACGCCCGAGCGCGGCGGCGGCGAGGTCGCCGTCAAGGTCATGCGGCCCGGCGTCGAGCGCAGCTTCCGTCGCGATCTCGGCGATCTCTATTTCGCGGCGCGCACCGCCGAGCGCTTCGTGCCCGAGGCACGGCGGCTGAAGCTCGTCGAGGTCATCGACGCGCTGGCTCGATCCGTCACCATGGAAATGGATTTCCGTATCGAAGCGGCGGCGGCCAGCGAATTCGCCGAGAACGTCCGCGACGATCCCGATTTCCACATCCCCGGCATCGACTGGACGCTGACCGCCAAGGACGTGCTGACGCTCGAGTGGGTGAATGGTACGTCGCTGACCGACGTGCCGGCCCTGCGCGAACGCGGCTACGATTTGCCGGTGCTGGGGCGCACCGTGATCCAGTCGTTCCTTCGTCATGCCATGCGGGACGGGCTGTTCCACGCCGACATGCACCAGGGCAACCTCTTCGTCGACATCGAGGGACGGCTGACGGCGGTCGATTTCGGCATCATGGGGCGGCTCGGGCGACGCGAGCGGCGCTTCCTCGCCGAAATTCTCTACGGCTTCATCACGCGCGACTACATGCGGGTTGCCGAGGTGCATTTTCAGGCCGGCTATGTTTCGGGCCAGCATCGCGTCGAGGATTTCGCCCAGGCCATCCGGGCCATCGGAGAGCCGATCCACGCGCGCCGGGCCGACGAGATCTCGATGGCCAAGCTCCTGACGCTGCTCTTCGAGATCACGGCGCTCTTCGACATGAAGACCCGTGTCGAACTCGTCATGCTGCAGAAGACCATGGTGGTGGTGGAGGGCGTGGCGCGCACGCTCGATCCTCGCCTCGACATGTGGGAGACGGCCGAGCCGGTGGTCCGGACCTGGATCGAAGACAATCTCGGTCCCGCCGGCAAGGTCGGTGATGCCGCCTTCATGATCTCGGCCCTGGCCAAGGGCGCGCTTGGCCTGCCGGACCTTCTGCTGCGGGCCGAGAAGATCGTCCTCGGTTTCGAACAGGCCGTGGAAGATGGCGGACCTCTCTCGCGGGCCGCGCTGGAGAAAGCGACGACGCGCGAATCGACCCGCATGGCATGGTTGGGCACCGCGCTGTGGATCATCGCAGTCTGCCTGCTTTGGAAAGTCATCGTGGGTTGATGATGCTGAAAAGCACTCGGAGAGCGGCGATGTTGCCTTAAGATCCGCCGTGGGACTGTCGACTGTGCTCCTGGGTTGACGGAGGGCAGCTCTTCTCTTGATACTCGGCTGCGGAGAACGCAGTTCGCACGCCGTGTCGCCGCGACTGCCGGGATTGACTTGCGGTCGAGAGCGCGATGAACGAACAGTTGTCCAAGCGAACTGCTGAAGCCGACAAACGTGTCGGAGCTTGCGTCCGGGCTGCCCGAGTCAAGGCGGGGTGGAGCCAGTCGAAGCTCGCGACGGAGCTTGGGGTCACCTTTCAGCAATTGCAGAAGTACGAGAAAGGCAAGAACCGCATTGCCGTCAGCACGCTCCTCTTGATCGCCGATGCCTTGACGGTGCCGGTTCGAAGCTTCTTCGATGCCATCGAACAACGGGCGAGCGACAGCGCTGATTGGACGGATCTGTTGAGCAAGGACAATATCCGCCTGATCCGGGCCTTCTCCAACATCTCCGGCGCGGACGTAAGGCGCCGGATCATGGGCCTGATCCTGGCCGTGACGGGAGAGGCCGACGAGGTCGATTTTCCCCTCGACTCTGTTCGGATCGAGAATGGGGTCCACGCACCCTGACGTTCGCACCGCTCCGTTCCAGGGGCCGGCTGAAAGCCTAGGCTCGGAGAGTTGGCGATGTCATCACGGCCCGTTGTCGCCCGTGACCTCGCCTCTTCGGCGGCGAGCGGAAAGTATCGCAACGCATCATAGTTGAACGACATAGACGAATGGACGCGGTACCTGCGGCGTGATGTCCAGCCACGCCGGTTGCGCCGCCCGTTCCGATCGACGCTCCACCGTTGCGCTGTTCATCTGCCCGGAGGTGGAAGCGTGAGTTTTGTCACCGTTTACATCGCATCGTTTCTCGCGAGCCTGGTCGCGGTCGGCGCGCTCGGCTGGTTCTTGCTCTGGCCTTCGCAACGCTGATCTCGTACCCGTTGTGACGTCATCGACGTCGCGCTAAAGTCCGGCGTATGGTCAAGGAAAGAAGCGGCAAGCGCGACGCCCCGGGTCGCGAGAGCCTGCCGCAGGCCGGACGTCGATCGCAGCGGCTGCGCCTGCGGGCCGCTTGGATGTATCACGTCGAGGATATGACCCAAGGCGCCATCGCGGAAGCGCTCGGCATCGGTCGCGTCACGGTCGTGCGGCTCCTGTCCGACGCCCAGGCGCTTCACGAGGTCAGAATTTCGCTCACCCGAGACATCGCGGATCTCACGCGTCTCGAACGGGCGCTCGAGAGCCGGTTCGGCCTCGGGGAGGCCGTCGTGGCGCCCTTGTCTTCGCTCGAGGCCGATCCCACCCTCCCCATCGGGGCCGCGACGGGCCGCACGCTGTCCGACCTGCTGCGGCCCGGCATGAGGATCGGCGTCGGCTGGGGCAAGACGCTGATCGCCGCCCTCAACGCCATCGACGAACGGCCGCTGGCGGGGCTCTCCGTCGTCTCGATGCTCGGCGGCATCGCCAAGGTGCTGCAGTACAATCCCGCCGACTTCGCCTGGCAATTGTCGCGGCTGCTGCAGGCCGATTGCTTCCTGATCCCGGCGCCTGCGGTGGTCGACAGTCTCGAGACCAAGCGAGCCCTCATCGACCATTGCGGCCTTGAGGAGATCTTCGATCTCGGCCGGGCTCTCGACATCGTGGTGATGAGCGTCGGAGGCATGGGGCCCGAGAACACCTCCTACCGCTTCGGCTATTTCTCGGAGGCCGACCGCCGTTCGCTGCTGGCCGCGGGTGCGGTCGGCGATCTCCTTTACAGGTTCTTCGATATCGATGGCACCGTGCTCGACCATCCGGTCAACGATCGCGTCATGGCCACCCCGGTCGACGACATGCTGCAGGCGCCTGTCCGGATCCTCACCTCCGGCGGCCCCGGCAAGGTCGACGCCATGCTGGGTGCCATCCGGCTGGCGCGCCCCACCATCCTGGTCACCGACGAGGTGACGGCGACGAGCCTTCTCGAGGCGACCGGCGAACAGCCTTCCGATGGTGTCTGAGGCGGATGGCGCTGGTCCGCGTCCCGGTTCCGCTCAATCGCGGCCGTGTATCAGGCCCGAGGAGATCCGGTGTCGTTGGTGGACGGGTCTTTCTCGATGTCTGTTATTGCGCGCTCGAGCACGCGGGACAGCCGCCTCACGTGGCCGAGCAGCACACCGAGGAAGATCAGCACCAAGCCGCCGACCAGGCAGGTCACCTCGACGCCGAACTGCGCATCGGTCGGCGAGTGGCGCGTGGTGAGGAGGCCAAACACCACGATCAGCACGCCGCAGAGACCGGCCAGGATCGCCATGTCGCGCGGGCCTCAGGGGGCCGGGACGGCGACGAGGCCGAGCGCCACCTCGCGGGAGCGGTTCAGCCCGGCCATCACGTCGGCGAGTTCGGGTTTGCGGGCGAGGTTGCCAGCATAGAGCGTCGCCGCGGCGGCGACGAGGCGGCCGTCGCGTCCGAGGATGTCGTCGGCAAATTCCGTCATGCGCAGGTTCGGCCACGCGATCGGCCGAATGCCCTGCACCCGCGCCGCAATGCCGGTCTCGGTCTCCTCGGGATGCGCCTGGGCCAGCAGCATCGCCATGGCGGCGGTGGAGCGCGAGATGCCCATGTGGCAATGGACCAGCATGTGCCCGTCGCGCTGTTCCGCATAGGCGTCCCGGCCCCAGGCCAGGATGGCCTCCACATCGGCCCGTTCGGGCAAAACGATGCCCTCCGCCGGCTCGATCTCGTCGTGGAAGCGCAACACGAGGCGGCGGTGATCGCCGAAGCGGCTGAAGGCGGGATGATCCTCTCGGGCGGGATCCAGAATCGACAGGACGTGGGTCACACCCCGGTCCGCGTGGGAGTCGAGCTCGTCCAGCCCGCAGACGGTGAGGAGTGAAAAGGTCATACCACGTGGCTACCACGACGGACCGCCCGAGGCGACGCTTTCCCGTGCCGATCGCTTGCGGGCGCTTGCGCATTTCGGCGCGCCGCGCAAAAGTCTCCGCCCTTCACGGCTTTCCGCCGAAGGTCTCAACCTCCGGGTCCCGCCGTTGTCGTCAGGGTCCCGGCCCATGTCGTCGAGGAACGGGCCCCGTCATGAAAGTCACTCTCGAACGCGCGGCCCTCTTGAAGGCGCTGGGGCACGTTCAGCGCGTCGTCGAACGCCGCACCACTATTCCCATCCTGTCCAACGTTTTGGTGCGGGCCTCCGAGGGCGTGCTGCGGCTGAAGGCAACCGACCTCGATCTCGAAGTCACCGAGGAACTCGCCGCCGATGTCGCGCAGGAGGGCGGCACCACGCTGCCGGCCCATACGCTGCACGACATTGTGCGCAAGCTTCCCGACGGCTCTCAGGTGACACTCGACATGTCGGGCGACACGGGCCAGCTGGTGCTGCGCTCCGGCCGTTCACGCTTCCAGCTCCAGTGCCTGCCGGAGAGCGACTTTCCGGATCTCGCGGCGGGCGAGATGAGCCATCGCTTCAGCCTGGGGGCCGGCCAGCTGAAGCACCTGATCGACAAGACCTCCTTCGCGATCTCCACCGAGGAGACGCGCTACTATCTCAATGGCGTCTATCTGCACACGATGGAGCATGACGGCGCGACCGTGCTGCGTGTCGTCTCGACCGACGGCCATCGCCTGGCGCGGGTCGAAATGCCGGCGCCGGAGGGCTCGGCCGGTATCCCGGGCGTGATCGTGCCGCGAAAGGCCGTGGCGGAAATCCAGAAGCTGATCGAAGATCCCGCCAGCGACGTCCGGATCGAGATGTCGGCCACCAAGATCCGTCTCACGCTCGGCACTGTGGTGCTGACCACCAAGCTGATCGACGGGACCTTCCCGGACTACGGCCGAGTTATCCCGGCCGGCAACGACAAGATGCTGGTTGTGTCGAAAGCCGCCTTTGCGGCGGCGGTCGACCGGGTGTCGACGATCTCCGCAGAGCGCGGGCGCGCCGTGAAACTGGCGCTGTCGGACGGCAAACTGATCCTCAGCGTCAACAATCCGGATTCCGGCTCCGCCACCGAGGAACTCGACGTGGAATACGATTCGAGCCCCTTGGATATCGGCTTCAATGCCCGCTACCTGCTCGACATCACGGCCCAGCTCGACACCGATACGGCCTATCTCAAGCTCGCCGATCCCGGCTCGCCGACGCTGGTCCAGGACCGCGAGGGGGCTCCGGCGCTCTACGTTCTTATGCCCATGCGGGTTTAGAAGCCGAGTCAGCCGCGGCAACGGGGCCGGGCGGCCCTGAGCCGTCCAGGCCTCCTTCTCGGCTTTGGCCGGCCAAGGATTCTGTCAGTCGACCTTGGGCACGAAGCGCAGGGCAGCCGCGAAAGCGGCTTCGGCGTCGAGCACGGTGGTGTCGAGCGCATGCGCGTCGGGCGCAGGACGCAGCGGCGCCACCGATCGCGTGCTGTCCCGCTCGTCCCTGATCCGAATATCGTCCAGGATCGCCGCATAATCGACCGGCTCGCCGCGATTGGCGAGTTCGAGCGCTCGGCGTTGCGCGCGCGTCTGCGGGCTCGCTGTCACGAAGATCTTCACATCCGCTTCGGGGCAGATCACGGTCCCGATATCCCGGCCGTCGAGGACGGCGCCTTCGGGCCTCAGCGCAAAGCTGCGCTGGGCCTGGGCCAGTGTCGATCGTACGGCCGGCAGTGCCGCCACGATCGAGGCGGCCTCCCCCATGGCTCGGCCACGCAGGCGGGCCTCGTCGAAGTCGGTCAGCGCCAGACCGCGGGCCGCAGCGACCGCAGCCGCGGCGTCGTCGAGCCGCTCCCCAGCGTCCAGCAGCGCTCGCGCGGTCGCGCGATAGAGCAGGCCGGTGTCGAGATGAGGCAGCCCGAAATGGTCGGCGAGCTTGCGGGCCAGCGTACCCTTGCCCGAAGCGGCAGGCCCGTCGATGGCGATGATCACGAGGCTCGACCCAAGGCGGTGGCGCGGATGATATCAGCACCCTGATGGGGCGACGGCTTGGGCAAGAGCAGGCTCTCCAGGCGGTGGTCGAAACCGCCGCGCTCCTACCATGTCGGACCAGACCTGTCATCCGACGGGCGCGCGCTGGGCACTTTCCGATTGACGTCGCCGCCTTCAGGGCCTTAACCCCTTGCCTCCGATGATTGAAGAAGGGCAGCGGCGCCGCGCGCGCGGTGCCGTGAGGATGGACTGTGGCAAAACCGGAACTCGGCGCAAAACATCAGTGCCAAAATTGCGCGACGAAATTCTTCGACCTCAACCGCGACCCGATCCTGTGCCCCAAGTGCAGCGCCGTGTTCGTTCCCCTGCCGGTCGCCCGTGCTCCAGCGCGGGCCTCGGCTGTCGTCGCGCGTGACGAGGGTGAAGTCGAGCCCGAGACGGCGGGCGTCGAGATCGTCTCGCTCGACGAGGCCGAGGCCGAAGAGAAGCCGGAGGTGGTCGCCGATGACGATGTCGAGATCGAGGATACGCCTGCGGACGACAACACCTTCCTCGAAGAGGAGGAAGAGGGCGAAGACGACGTGGCCGACCTCATCGATGGCGACATCGAGGACGACGAGGAGGCCTGACCGGACCTCCTTCCGCGCGGCGCCTTGAAAAAAGGTGTCGCGTGGATTTTCGGTCTTGTGCGGTCGGGGTGCCGACGATATAGAACCGGCCTCGCCGCCGCTCTCCGAGCGGTGCCGGATCGAGCGGCCGAGCTTCACAGCGACATCGTAAGATCAGGAGAGTGCCGATCCCAATCGGTGCTGTGCTGGGTAAAGTGGGGCCATAGCTCAGTTGGGAGAGCGCTTCAATGGCATTGAAGAGGTCGTCGGTTCGATTCCGTCTGGCTCCACCACGACACCGTTGATCGTCTTCTCCGGGAGCGTCGACGGTCCCGAGAAACGGATGACCTTGAGATCGTTTCTCGAGGATGCAAGACGCCGTCGCTCCCAAGCGGCCGCGACTAAAGCTTGGGGCCATAGCTCAGTTGGGAGAGCGCTTCAATGGCATTGAAGAGGTCGTCGGTTCGATTCCGTCTGGCTCCACCAAGCGCCTCAAATGCAATTCAACTGTCATGGCGATGAGCTCAGAGCGACGGTGATCGTCGACTCGGCTGACCACGCTTCAACGCGAGACGCAGAAGTTTCGCGTTGAAGCATCGACGGACCGTGGCTCAGGCCACGTCCGTCACATCGGCGATTGGCCGGTCCTCACCCTTGGCGACTTCCTCATGCCACTGGCCCGCACCGTCCTGGTAAGAGATGACCTGGCTCTCGCCCGGTGTCGCCTGCTCGGTCGCAGCCGCCTCAGCTGCTGCATGGGCCGCGTCCCGGCTTCGAAACGTCTCGGAGAAAGCGCCATTGAGGCGGTAGGCCCAGCCTCCGTCGTGTTCCACGACTTCGTAGTGGATGTCGCTCATTGTCGTCTCCCGTGATTGCCTGCTGAGAACTTGCCGCGGACGGCGATGTTCCAGCGGCCCCATGGCCGCCGCTGTTGGACCTTAACGGAAGCGCCCCGACACATCGGACGGCCGCATGTTCCGCTTCTTCGAATCGCTGATCTCGCCCACTGGGGTGCCGCAATCCACCGAAGCGCGGTCCACTCAACCGCCGGCAGGCTTGATCAAGTTCTACTGGCATTTCGTGCGCCAGGCGAAGCCGCTCTTCGCGGCGCTGTTCGTGGCGGGCTTCAGCGTCGCCGTGCTGGATGCCTCGGTGCCTTGGTTCATCGGCCACCTCGTGCGCGCCATCACGTCGACATCGCGTGAGCTGTTCTTCACGGAGAACCACACCCTGCTGCTCACCATGGTGGCGGTGGTGCTCCTGGTGCGCCCGGCCGCCATCGCGACGCAGAACATGATTTCGCATGTGGCCATCATGGCCAATGTCACCAACATGATTCGCTGGCAGAGTCACCGGCATGTCGTGCGGCAGAGCTGGCCCTTCTTCCAGAACGACTTCGCCGGCCGGCTCGCGTCGCGTGTCATGGACACCGGGCCGGCGGTGCGACAGAGCGCCATCGCCTCCATCACCGCCATCTGGGGGATCATCGTCTATGGCGTCACGGCCCTGACGGTGCTCGGCCGCGTCGACGCCGTGCTGATGATCCCGATCCTCGCCTGGTTCGGCTCCTACGCGGTCCTGCTCCGCTTCATCGTGCCCCGCCTGCGCGACCGCTCGAAACGCACCTCGGAGATGAAGTCGCTCGTCGTCGGCCGGGTGGTCGACGGCTACACCAACATCCTGACGGTGAAGCTCTTCGCTCGCATGGCCCAGGAGGACCGGCATGTCCGCGACGTCTTCGATCAGCATACGATCGCCTACCGCAGCCAGATGCGCCTCATGGCGACCCTGTTCATGTCGCTGCAGGCCATGAATGCCCTGATGCTGGTCGGCGAGACGACGTTGGCCGTGATGGCCTGGCAGAGCGGCCGGGTGGATGTCGGCATCGTCGCCATGGCGATTCCGCTGACTTGGCAGATCGCCTCGGCGGCGGGGTGGGTCGCCGTACAGGTGACCGACATCTTCGAGAACCTGGGTACGATTCAGGAGGGCATGATGACGATCGCCAAGCCGATCGCGCTCCTGGACCGCGACGGCGCGGAAGAGCTCGCCGTTCGGCGGGGCGAGATCCGTTTCGATACGATCCGCTTCGGCTATGGCCGCGAGACGCCGCTCGTCGACGGGCTTTCGCTCACGATCCGTGCGGGCGAGAAGGTCGGCCTCGTCGGCCGCTCCGGCGCCGGCAAGACCACGCTGGTCAATCTCCTGCTGCGCTTCCACGAGCTCGAGGGCGGCCGCATCCTGATCGATGGCCAGGACATCGCCGGGGTGACGCAGGAGAGCCTGCGCGGCGCCGTCTCGGTTGTGACGCAGGACACGTCGCTGCTCCATCGCTCGATCCGCGAGAACATCGCCTTCGGGCGGCCCGTCGCCACCGAGGCCGAGGTGGTGGCGGCGGCGAAACGCGCCCATGCGCATGAGTTCATCCTCGGCCTCGAGGATTGGCAGGGCCGGCGCGGCTACGACGCGCAGGTCGGGGAACGTGGCGTGAAGCTCTCGGGCGGCCAGCGTCAGCGCATCGCCATCGCGCGGGTAATCCTCAAGGACGCGCCGATCCTGGTGCTCGACGAGGCGACCAGCGCCCTCGACAGCGAGGTCGAGGCTGCCATCCAGGAGAGCCTGACGGCGCTGATGGGCGACAAGACCGTGATCGCCATCGCGCATCGGCTCTCCACCATTGCCCGCATGGATCGCTTGATCGTCATGGACCAGGGCGCGATCCTGGAAACCGGCTCCCATGCCGAGCTCCTGGGGCGCGGCGGCATCTACGCGGACCTGTGGCATCGCCAGTCGGGTGGCTTCATCGACGAGGCGGCTTTGACGCTGCTCCCCTCGGCCGTCGCGATCGTGTAGCCTCGCTTCAACGCGTCGCCGGAACCCGACTCATGAGTGATTTGCCCGACTACACCCCGCCCAAGGTCTGGACCTGGAAACAGGGCAGTGGCGGCCGCTTCGCCAACATCAACCGGCCGATCGCTGGTGCGACGCACGACAAGGAACTGCCGGTCGGTCGCCACCCGCTCCAGCTCTATTCGCTGGGGACGCCGAACGGCGTGAAGGTCACCGTCATGCTCGAGGAACTGCTGGCGGCCGGCCACGCCGGCGCGGACTATGACGCCTGGCTGATCAAAATCGGCGACGGCGACCAGTTCGGCAGCGGCTTCGTCGGGGTGAACCCCAATTCCAAGATCCCGGCTCTCCTGGACCGCAGCGGCCCGAAGCCCGTCCGGGTCTTCGAATCAGGCGCGATCCTGATGTACCTGGCGGAGAAATTCGGCGCCTTCCTGCCGACCGAGCCCGCAGCCCGCGCCGAATGCCTGTCCTGGCTCTTTTGGCAGATGGGCAGCGCGCCCTACCTCGGCGGCGGCTTCGGCCATTTCTATGCCTATGCGCCGGTGAAGATCGAATATGCCATCGACCGTTTCGCCATGGAGGCCAAGCGCCAACTCGACGTTCTCGACCGGCGCCTCGCCGAGAGCGAGTATCTCGGCGGATCCGATTACACGATCGCCGATATCGCGGTCTGGTCCTGGTACGGCCAGCTCCAACAAGGCGTGATGTACGAGTCGGCGGAGTTCCTGGCCACCGCCGAGTACAAGAACCTGCAGCGCTGGACCGACGCCATCGCGGCGCGCCCAGCCGTGAAGCGCGGCCGCATGGTCAATCGCATGACGGGCGACCCCGCGAGCCAGTTGCGCGAACGGCACGAGGCCAGCGACTTCGACACACGGACGCAGGACAAGATCGGAGAAGCTGGCGCGGCATCCTGAATTTCGGCATCGCGAGCGGAGCGACGCGACCCAGTCCCGTCGTGAGCCGCCGAGCGGCATTGCTTCAGGGCAGGACCGCCCGGGTCAGGCGCCTGGGTCGCTTCGCTGCGCTCACGATAACGGCGCGCCTTTGCGCTGCGGCGCACCATGGCGTATTGGCGCGGGACATTTCCCGCACCTTGAGTCCCCATGATCCGCCTCGACAAGATCGGCAAGCAGAACGGTAACCAGATCGTCTTCATCGAGGCCTCTGCGGCGCTGCAGCGCGGTGAAAAGGTCGGCCTCGTGGGGCCGAACGGGGCCGGCAAGACGACGCTGTTCCGCCTGATCACCGGCCAGGAGCAGCCCGACGAAGGCACGGTCTCGTCCGATCGTGGCGTCACCATCGGCTATTTCAGCCAGGACGTCGGCGAGATGTCCGGTCGCAGCGCGGTCGCCGAGGTGATGGACGGCTCCGGCCCCGTCAGTGAAGTCGCGGCCGAACTGAAGGATCTCGAGGCCGCCATGGCGGACCCCGACCGCCTCGACGAGATGGACGAGATCATCGCGCGTTACGGCGACGTCCAGGCGCGGTTCGACGAACTCGGCGGCTACGCGCTAGAAGGGCAGGCGCGCGAGGTCCTGGGAGGCTTGAGCTTCACGCCCGAGATGATGGACGGCGATGTCGGGGCGCTGTCGGGCGGCTGGAAGATGCGTGTGGCCCTGGCCCGCATCCTGCTGATGCGCCCCGACGCCATGCTGCTCGACGAGCCGTCCAACCATCTCGATCTCGAAAGCCTGATCTGGCTCGAGGATTTCCTCAAGGGCTACGACGGCGCCTTGATGATGACCTCGCACGACCGCGAGTTCATGAACCGCATCGTCGGCCGCATCGTCGAGATCGACGGCGGTGGCCTTACCAGCTACGCGGGCGATTACGAATTCTACGAGGCCCAGCGGGCGCTGAACGAGAAGCAGCAGCGGGCGCAGTTCGAGCGCCAGCAGGCGATGCTCGCCAAGGAGATCAAGTTCATCGAGCGCTTCAAGGCGCGGGCCTCGCATGCCGCCCAGGTCCAGAGCCGGGTGAAGAAGCTCGACAAGATCGAACGCGTCGAGCCGCCGAAGCGCCGCCAATCGGTGCAGTTCGACTTCCCGCCCGCGCCGCGCTCGGGCGACGATGTCGTGGCGCTGAAGAAGGTCGGCAAACGCTACGGCAGCCGCACCATCTACGAAGGGCTCGACTTCTCGGTGTCGCGGCGCGAGCGCTGGTGCGTGATGGGCGTCAACGGTGCCGGCAAGTCGACGCTGCTGAAGCTCGTGACCGGCACGACCGAGCCCGACGATGGCACGGTGGCGATCGGAGGCAGCGTCAAGCTCGGCTATTTCGCCCAGCACGCCATGGACCTGATCGACGGCGAGGATACCGTGTTCCAATCGCTGGAGCGCGCCTTCCCGCAAGCCGGCCAGGGCTCGTTGCGGGCGCTGGCCGGCTGTTTCGGCTTCTCGGGCGACGACGTCGAGAAACGCTGCCGCGTGCTGTCGGGCGGCGAGAAGGCCCGCCTCGTCATGGCCCGCATGCTATACGACCCGCCGAATTTCCTCGTGCTCGACGAGCCCACCAACCACCTCGACATGGGCACCAAGGAGATGCTCATCGCTGCGCTGGCGCAATACGAAGGCACCATGCTCTTCGTGTCCCATGATCGCCACTTCCTCGCGGCGCTGTCGAACCGGGTTCTGGAGCTCACGCCCGACGGCATTCACACCTATGGCGGCGGCTACACCGAATATGTGGCCCGCACCGGCCAGGAGGCGCCGGGTCTCAGGAGCTGAGGCGAGGCCTGCATCCGAGGAATGGCGAAGCCGGTGAAGGCCTTGTTTGTCTTTGACGCTTCACAAGCCACGGGCCAGCGTGACGTCAGCACTCCGGTCGGGGTGGATGGCTGGCGCTCGCCGTCGGCCGGGTAATCGCGGTGGCAGATGAGGCTCCACGCCTCGTGCGTGCGTCGCCGTAGCTCAATGCGCGTGTTCAACATCGGCGGCGAGTTTCCGATGATGTTTCCGCAGCTTGAAAAACGCGCAGCGGCAATATATAATTTTGTCATATCACAACGCGTTCGTCAGGTGCGAAATGCCCATTGCTCGGTTGAAGAAGCTCGGTGGTTCTGTCGCCCTGACCATTCCTGCGCCGGTCGCGAGAGAGGTCAATTTCGAGATCGATATGGATGTGAATATCAGTGTCGAGAACGGCGCGTTGGTGATTAGACACGCCAAGAAGCGCCGGACTCTGGCAGAGTTTCTAGCACAATGCGATCTGACGGCACCCGCTTGTGCAGAACTGGCTGGATTCGATGCTGGTCCGAGATCTGGAGATGAGTTGATCTAATCGTCGGGAGAGCCAATTGCGAAGAGGCGAGATTTGGCACATCGACCTGCATCCATCGTCAGGACACGAGATGGATGGGCCACATTATGTTTTGATCCTGACGCGTGACGAGTTCAATCACGCTTTTCGTATGCCTGGCGTTGTTCCGATCTCGACGGGCGGTCGTTTCGATCGCGAGCGAGGCTTCGCTGTCAGCTTGACGGGCGCCGGAACGAGAACGACGGGCGTAGTCTGCTGCTCTCAATATCGGACTCTCGATCTTCGTAGCCGAAATGGCAGGTTCGTCGAGAAAGCGCCCGACTACATCGTCGATGAGTCGCTGGAGCGGGTTCTCTCGTCATTGGAGTGAGTCTCCTCACTTTTCCGACCTCCGCGAGGTCGACGGCTTGTGTCGAGGCGACAGAGGCTGGGACAGGTCCCAACCCAAGGCGCCTCGAGCGGCTCTACGCCCCCGTCACGCGCCAGATGACGTCGCCCACGTCGTCGGCGACGAGCAGCGACTTGTCAGGCCCGATGGTGACGCCGACCGGGCGGCCATAGGAGACCTTCTCATCGGCGGCGAGGAAGCCCGTGAGAATGTCGCGCGGTGCCCCCGACGGCTTGCCGTTCTCGAAGGGGACGAAGACCACGCGATAGCCGCTGAGCTTGCTGCGGTTCCACGAGCCGTGCTGGCCGATGACCATGCCGTCCGGGAAGCCGGGAAGCGTGCCGGCCGGCATCCAGCACAGCCCCAGCGACGCCGTATGGCCACCCAACGCGTAATCGGGCTGGACGGATGCCGCAACGGCGGCCGGATCCTGGGGGACACGGTCGTCGACGACCCGGTCCCAATAGCTATAGGGCCAGCCGTAGAAGCCGCCGTCGCGCACGGAGGTGAGATAGTCCGGCGGCGTCTCGTCACCGATGCCGTCGCGCTCGTTGACCACGGTCCAGAGATGGCCGCGGGACGGTTCCCAGGCGAGACCGACGGGGTTGCGCAGGCCGGAGGCGAAGATGCGGTCCGTGCCGGCCGCGAGATCGAGCTCATAGATGCAGGCACGGCCCTTTTCGGCCTCGAGACCGCTGTCGGCGATGTTGCTCAGTGAACCCACCCCGACATAGAGCTTCTGACCGTCGGGGCTCGGCAGCAGGCTGCGGGTCCAGTGGCCGCCGGTCTTGAAGGTGGTGAGCCTGCGACCCTCTGTGGCGATCCGGGTCGCGCCCTCCTGATAGGGGAAGGCCATCACGCCGTCGGTGTTGCCGACGTAGAACGTGTCGCCGATCAGCGCCATGCCGAAGGGCTGGTTCAGCCCCTCCATGAAGGCTTCGCGGGTCTCCGCCACACCGTCGCCGTCACGGTCGCGCAGAAGGGTGATCCGGTTGGGGCTTACGCCCACCGCCGCGGCCCGCTTCATCGTGGCATACATGGCATAGTCGAAGACGTTGCCGATCGGCACGCTGGGCATGAGCGCCTCCGCCACCAGCACGTCGCCGTTGGGCAGCACGTCGATCCAGCGCGGATGTTTCAGCCCGGCCGCGAAGACGTTGACCTTGAGGCCCGGAGCCGCCGTCGGCGTCTGCCCCGCGCTCCAGCCCTGGGCTGTGGGCATCTTCAGCGTCGGGATCCGGCCCTGCGGCTTGCCGGCCGGGATCGATGGGGCGGTACCGACCGCCTGCGGGTGATCGGCAGCCCCGCGCATCCGCCGCCACGCCACCGTGGCTTCGCCGACACCCGCGACGACCTTCGCGAAGACGTTCGTGAATTGCATGATCTGACACCATTCCCAAAAAGCCGCGCGTCGCCGTAGCCAGGCCGAATCGGCGGAAGCGGCGGCGCCCGGCCACGACCGGGTTGCGGGAGGATGACGCAGAAATCGCGTTCGGGATCCTGCGAACATCGGCGAACCTCACGATTGATGGCGTAGTCTTCTCGTCAGGACTGCTCCACGCGTCGTAACCTCGCATCTGCAGACGGCTCGGAGCCGCTTCCCTCGCACACCTCGTGCTGGTAGAATTATGCCATGCAGAGGGGCCGATGCTCCGGCGGGCGGGAGGGCGGGTTCATGGATGCCGAGACGCCCGGCTTCGATCTCGCGGCGGCGTGGAGCCGGCGGGCCGGCACGGACATCCGGGCCTTCGCGGAAGCGCTGGCGACGCGGCTCGAAGCGGCGTTGCCCGGTCGGGTCGCGATCGAGCGACGGCGCGACGGCCTGTTTTCCGCAACCAGCCACGTGTCACGTCTCGCGGTCTCCTTCGACGGCTGCCTCTTCACCCTGGCGATGGAACACGGTCACTGGGCAGCGAAGCGAGCCAAGGTGGTGCGTGGCGTCACGATTGGCAGCGAGGACGTGTCCGTCCCGGCCTGGCTCGACGACCTCGTGCGCCGAACGCAGGCCTTGGGCGAGGGCGCCGGCGCCGCCCATGCGGCGCTGCAAGATTTCCTTCTATCGTGAGGGCCCGATGAGTTGGCTTAGCGCGTCCCATCCCGACGAGGCCGGCCGCCGGGAGCAGGCGCGGGAGCGCTCGGACGCCTGGGGCCACGCCCTTTACAGCGGGCGTCTGCCGCCTTTCGTCGATGCCCGGCTGAAGGACGCCGCGGCGGGCCGCGTGCCCTGGCTGGCCACCCTCACACCGGCCGAACTGCTGCTGGCGCGCAGCCATGGCCTGCGGCCGGTCGCGGCCGTGTCTGGAACCTGCTGGTACCACTACGGATGGTCCTGGACAGAGGGCCACGCCGAGGGCTGGCACACGGCCCTGGCGCGCATGAAGGCTGAGGCGGTGGCGGCCGGCGCCAATGCCATCGTCGACGTCAAGCTCCGCACGGTCCGGCTGCACGGCACCGGTGACAGCATGGACTATACGGTGCTCGGCACGGCGGTCGCGGTAGACGGCCTGCCGCCCAGCCGTGACCCCGTGGTGGCGACCGTCGGGGCCATCGAATTCGTGAGGCTCCTCGAAGCTGGGATCGTGGCGACGGGCGTCGCCATCGGGGCGCGGTACGACTGGCTGACGGCGACCTGGTCGACGCTGGGCGGCTATGGGTCGAACGGCGCCCTGGGCGACCTCACGCGTTTCTGGGAGGGTGTGCGTCGCAGCGCGATCGACGACCTTCGCCGTGACACGGCGCGGCTCGGCAACGGCGTTCTGGCCCACACCCATTTCGCCCAACTGCTCAAGATCGAACGCGACAAGCAGCCACCGCAGATGTTGGGGCGCCACATCGTGCTCGGCACGGCCGTGCAATGCGGGCGGGGCGATTCCGTGCCGCATGGCATCCAGATGGTGGTCGACATGCGGGACGAACTGTCGCCGCTCGACGATGTCGCGCCTCGCAGCCACACCGCCTATGGCGACCAAGCCGACCAAGAGGGAGCGATCTGATGAGCGACGCCATGTCGGCGATTCCGCAACATGCGATCGAGCGTCTGAAAGGACTGCGCGGGCAGGGCCACCCAGGTGGCATCTTCACTTCGGACTTCAGCGTCAACGAGTTCCTACTGGTCCGCAAGGCCGGGTTCGAGCCGGTGGGGCTCTGCGTCGGAACTTGCGTCTACCATGTCGGCATCCAGTACGGGGCCTGGGGTCAGAACCAGGAACTGACGCTTCTCTCGCAGGCCATGTATCACGCCCGTGAACTCGCCATGGCGCGCATGCGTGAGGAGGCCCGCGACATGGGCGCCGACGGCATCGTGGGCGTGCGGCTGACGGTGAAGCGTCTCGAATGGGACCAGAACGTCCTGGAGTTCATGGCGATCGGCACCGGCATCGTCCACGCGGCCGGTCACCCGGGATTCAAAGGGCCGAATGGGGCTCCCTTCACGTCCGACCTGTCGGGACAGGATTTCTGGACCTTGCTTCAGGCCGGCTACCGGCCGCTCGAACTCGTCATGGGCTCCTGCGTCTACCACGTCGCCCATCAGGGTCTGCTTCAGTCGCTGGGCCAGATGGGCCGCAATGCCGAGATGACCAATTTCTCCCAGGCCCTCTACGACGCGCGTGAGATCGCCATGGAGCGCATGCAGCACGAGGCCACGGCGGCCGGAGCCGAGGGTGTCGTCGGCATGGAGCTGCACGAGGGCTCGCACAATTGGCGCCCGCACGTCATCGAGTTCTTCGCGGTCGGCACGGCGGTGAAACCCATCGCGGCCGAACTCGCCCCCGACGCCATCCCGGATCCGCAGCTCGTGCTGTCGGTCAACAGCTGAAGGCCAGTCCCATGAGCATTTTCGGGCGCATCGCCGACCTGTTCCAGGCCAAGACCCACAAGCTTCTGACGAGCCTCGAGGATCCCAACGAGACCCTTGATCTCTCCTACGAGAAGATGCTGGTCGGGCTGCAGGAGACGAAGCGGCATCTCGCCGACGTGGTGGCCCAGGAACAGTCCCTGCATCGCCAGATCGGCAAGGCGGAGGCCGAAGTGGCGGAAGCCGGTGAAGACGCGCAGGTCGCCGTGAATGCTGGCCGGGACGATCTGGCTCGGGCGGCGCTGGTCCACAAACAAGATGCGCTTGCCAAGCGTCGCACGCTCGACGAGGCCTTGAACGCGATCGCCCCGCAGGCGCAGAAACTCCTGGACTACGAGCGCAAGCTGTCCGACCGCATCGAAGCGTTTCGCACGCAGAAGGAGGTCATGAAGACCACCTACACGGCGGCCCAGGCGCAGGTGAAGGTGACGGAGTCTCTCACTGGCCTCGGCGGTCATCTCGGATCGACCGGTGATGCCATGCGGCGCGCCACCGAGCGGGTGGAGGGCATGCGAGACAAGGCCGACGCGATGGGCCGCATGCTGGACCATGGGCTCCTCACGGACCAGTTCGACGACCGCTCGGGCTCCAAGCGCGAGCTCGACGCGCTCAAGGCCGCGGCCTCCGTCGACGACGAACTGGCACAGCTCAAGTCCGCCGGAACCAGGCGCATCGAGCCGCCGCACTGACGCCAGAGGCACTCGCGCCGGCGTCCCGTCGCTTTCGGCCGCCTCCACTTGTGCAAAGCACCTTCCGCCCCTGTGCATCTGCCGCTACAGCGGGCCATGTCCTTTCTCAGCCATCCCCGCACGCTGCCCCTGCTGGTTGCCGGGGCCTTCTTCATGGAATTCCTCGACGGCACGGTGATCGCCACGGCCTTGCCCGCCATGGCGAAGAGCTTCAACGTCCGGCCTGTCGATCTGTCGGTCGGCGTCTCGGCCTATCTCTTCACCCTGGCGGTGCTGCTCCCTGCCAGCGGCTGGGCGGCGGAACGGTTCGGGCCCCGCCGCGTGTTCATGACCGCCGTCGCAATCTTCACCCTGGCGTCGGTGGCCTGCGGCTTCAGCACCGGGCTTGTGAGCTTCACGCTGGCCCGCATCCTTCAGGGCGCGGGCGGTGCCTTGATGGTGCCGGTGGGGCGTCTTGCGGTGCTGCGTGTCACGCAAAAATCCGATCTGATGCGCGTCATCGCCATCCTGACCTGGCCGGCCCTGACGGCGCCCGTGATCGCGCCGCCGCTCGGCGGCTTCATCGTCACGGTGGCGTCGTGGCGATGGATATTCTTCATCAATCTGCCGCTCGGTCTGCTGGCGCTCTGGCTCGCGGCCCGCGTGGTGCCGGCCGAGCGGGGTGAGGCGCCCCGCCGCTTCGACTTTACCGGGTTCCTCCTGGTCGGCCTCGGCCTGCTGGCGCTGCTAACGGCGGTCGAGCTGTTGGGCCGCGAGGTCGTGGCGTGGCCCGTCGTCGCCGGATCGACGGCGATCGCCATCGTCCTCGGCACTCTGGCGTTCCGTCATATCCGCCGCCACCCCTCCGCCATCCTCCGCCTCGACGGTTTCGCGGTGCGGAGCTTCGATGTGTCTATGGTGGGCGGCACGCTGTTCCGCGTCGCGGTCGGTGCGGTGCCGTTCCTGCTGCCCTTGATGTTCCAGATCGGCTTCGGTCTCGACGCCTTCCGGTCCGGGCTCCTGGTCCTGGCCTTGTTCGGCGGCAATGTCGCCATGAAGCCGATGACGAGTGCCGTCCTGCGCCGCTATGGCTTCAAGGCGGTGCTGATCGGAGACGCCTGCCTGTCGGCGCTCGCCATCCTGGGCCTCGCGGCACTGGCGCCCGGAACGCCGCTGCTACTGACCTTGCTGCTCCTCGTCTTTGCCGGCATGACGCGCTCGATGGGGCTGACCACGGTCAACACGCTCGCCTTCGCCGAGATCGCGCCGGCGGCGATGAGCGGCGCCAATACGCTGTTCAATATGTTCCAGCAGCTCGGTTTCGGCTTCGGCGTGGCTCTCGGCGCGCTGGCGCTGCGTGTCGCGGAGCTCTGGCGACCGGACGGCGCCACCCATGCGACGCCGCTCGAGTTCCGTATCGCCTTCGCGCTCGTCAGCCTCGCAGCCGTGGCGGCGGCGATCGATGCGCTACGGCTTCCCGCCGATGCGGGCGCCGAGGTGGCGCAGGGCTCATAGGTCGGCAGCTACCCGCGCCATCTGGTCGGCGCAGCGACTCCAGCCGTCGGAGAAACCCATGGCTTCGTGTGTTCGCGGTCCTCGACGCTTCAGTGGCGGACCCGCGTCACGATCAATCTCGGCGCTAGCCGACCGCTGGCGCGCCACGACGTCCGCATGAGGTCACGCAGGACGTTTTCTGAGGCCTGTAAGGTGGCATCGGCGCCGGCGATGAAACGGTCGCGGAGGTTCTGATCGAGCGTCAGCGTGAAGGTAGCCTCGTTCCTCATGACGGTCGCCTGACGGTCGAGCTGAGCTCACCCGTCCACTCTCGCGTCACCGAGAGCCTCTCGGGTTTCGTCAGACGACGTCCCCTGCTGGCGGCGGGGCGGCGATGACGCTAGCCTAATCCCATGATCTCTCACCTCGACATCGCGATCCGCCTCGCCGTTGCGGCGCTGTTCGGCAGCCTC
>JBPBQY010000048.1:0-36871 GCA_050920985.1 Janthinobacterium lividum
TGAGCGCCTCGCCCTGGTCGTGGGTGACGAAGACGGTGGTGACCCCGAGGCGGCGCTGGATCTCCTTGAGCTCGACCTGCATGGAGCCCCGGAGATTCTTGTCGAGCGCCGAGAACGGCTCGTCGAGGAGCAAGACCTTGGGCCGGATCACCAGGGCGCGGGCCAGGGCCACGCGCTGCTGCTGGCCGCCGGAGAGCTGCTTCGGGCGGCGGTCCGCGAATCCTTGAAGTCTGACGAGATCGAGCGCCTCGTTGACGCGCTCGTCGATCTCCCGCTTCGGCACGCCCCGCATCCGCAGGCCGTAGCCGACGTTCCTGGCTACGTCCATGTGCGGGAACAGGGCATAGTTCTGAAAGACGATGCCGACCTCGCGCTCATAAGGCGGCGTGGCGGTGACGAGGTCGCCGCCGATGAAGATTTCGCCCGTGTCCGGTTCCAGGAACCCCGCCATCATGTTCAGCAGCGTGGTCTTGCCGCAGCCGGAAGGGCCGAGCAGCGTCAGGAACTCTCCCTGCATCACCTCGAGCCAGGTGTCCTCGAGCGCCGTGGCGGCGCCGAACTGCTTGCTGACGCCGTCGAGGCGCACGGCCGGGACCGGCCGCACTTTCGCCTGCGGGACGGAGCGTTCGGCGGGCGACGCCGGTTCAGCGACCTTGCTCGACATTCAGCACCTTACCGAGCCCGAGAAAGAAATTGGCGAAGGTCAGCAAGGCTGCCGCCGCGACGATGTAGATGACCGAGACCGCCGCCAGCGTCGGATCGGCGAACTCGCGCACGTAGCCGTACATGGCGACCGGCAGGGTCTGGGTCGCCTGCCCGGTGACGAAGAGCGAGGCCGTGAACTCGTTGAACGACAGGATCGCGGCGAAGAGCCATCCGCTGAAGAGGCCCGGAGCCAGCAGTGGCAGCAGGATGGTGGTGAGCACGCGCCATGGCCGGGCCCCGAGGCTCTCGGCCGCGAGTTCGAGCCGCTCGTCGATGTTCTGCAGCGAGATGTAGACGCTGCGTATGACGAAGGGCAGCACGATGATCACATGCGTTATCACCACGACCGCATAGCCGCGGCCCGCCCCGAAGCCCGAGGCGAGTACGAGGAGGCCCAGGCCGATGGTGAAATGCGGCACGATCAGTGGCGACAGGAGGACGGCCTCAAGCGCGTTTTTGAAGCGGAACGCATAGCGCTTGAGCGCTATGGAGAATCCCGCGCCGACCGCGAGCGCGATGGTCGAAGCCCAGGCCATCACGATGAGGCTGTTCCAAAAGCCATTTCGAAAATCGGGGTAGGTGAGCGCTCGGACGAACCAGCGGGTGGAATAGCCGGCGGGCGGGAAGCTCAGGATCGCACGATCGTTGAATGCCGCGATCGTGACCACGACGGCCGGCAGCACCGTGAAGGCGATGATGAGAGCGACGAGGAGCTTGCCCGACACGGCGAGGATCCGCGGACCGAGGTTGCGACGCATCAATGACCTCCGAGGGCCTCGATCGGCCGGGCCGCACGGCGCAGCGCCCACATGATGCCGAGGGCCAGGACGAGGCCGGCGACACTCAGCGTCGCGCCGACCGGAAAATTGAAGGACGACAGGCCGAGCCGGTAGACCAGCGTCGCCACTACCTCGACCTTCCCCCCTCCGATGACCTGCGGGGTCGCGAAGGCGCTGAACGTCCAAGCGAAGGCCGTGGTGAAGCCCGCCACAATGCCGGGGATCGACAGCGGCAGGGTGACGGTCAGGAAGGCGCGCACGGGTCCCGCGCCGAGGCTCTGGGCGGCCTTCACGTAGTCGAAATCGATGTGGGTCAGCGCCGCCGTCAGCATGATGACCACGATCGGTAGGGTCACGTGCACGAGGGCGACGATGACGCCGAATTCGGTGAACATGAACTGCATCGGCCGCGCGATCAGCCCGGTCTGACGCAGCACCGCGTTGACGAAGCCGTTGTTGCCGAGCACCACCGTCCAGGCATAGGTCCGCACCACCTCGCCGAGGAACAGCGGCGTCACCGAGGTGATCAGGATCACGGATTTGAGCAGCGCCGAGCGGGTGCGGACCAGCGCATAGGCGACGGGATAGCCTGCCAGCATAGTAATGGCCGCCGTCTCGAAGCAGACCCACACGGTTTCCCGCACGGCCTGGAGCACGAAGGGCTTGTCGAGATCGGCGAAATTGGCGAGCGTGAAGCCGCCGACGTCGAGGGATCCCGGAACATAAGCGTGAAAGCTGTAGCGCAGGATCGAGGCCAGCGCCGCCGCGATGGTTAGGGCGACCAGCAGGGCCGGAGTCACGAAGGACCGCAGGAACGGCCGGCGGTGTGTGACGGATTTCATGAGCTTCTCTGTCGACGATGGACGGGGCGCTCTTCGCGCTAGCGGAGAGATTCGGGAGACGCTTCCCCGTCACCGGACGCTTGAGTTGTCCAGCGCCCGGTCTGTCCGGCCCGTGAGCGATCAGGCGTTGCCGCCCGGATCGCGATAAGCTCAGTGCGCGATGATGTTCTCGGCGAACCACTTGCGCCAGACGGCCGTGTCTTCCGCGCGCAGCTTCGGATCGATGTTGATCGTCTGCTTGTTCCATTGCTCCGCTGTCGTGAACACGCCGGGAAGCTTGGCGACATCCGGCGACACCTTGGCGTTGGTGACGGTCGGGCTGCCCTTCTTCAGGTCGGCGATCCTGCCCTGCACGTCCGCATCGAGCGCCATGTTGATGAACTTGTATGCCAAGTCCATGTGCTTCGATCCCTTGTTGATCGCGACCGTGTCGATGCCGAGCACACCGCCCTCCTTCGGGATCACCACGGTGATCGGCACGCCTTGGTCCTTCATGTAGTAGGCGTTCATCGTCAGCACGACCTGGACGGGGGTCTCGCCCGTGGCGAAGAGCTGCTGGCTGTTGGCGTCGTCGGTGTAGAAGGCCCGGAAATTGGGCTTCAGTGCCTTCAGTCTATCCTCGCCCTTCTCCCAGTGCGCCGGGTCGCCACCGGACAGGAGCGCCGAGACCGCGATGAGATGGCTGGGATCGAAGTCGGGGGCGGAGATGCTGTTCTTCAGCCGCGGATCCCACAGGTCGTTCCACGAGTTGAACGTCACGCCCTTCGGGAGCGAGTCCTCGAGGTAACCGATCGTGTAAACGTAGCCCCAGGTGCCGATGTGGGCGGGGCTGACCTTGGCCTGGTCGACAAGGTTCTTGGCGTTCGGGATCTTGCTCAGATCGAGGTTCTCGAACAGCCCATCATTCACATAGAGCCAGCCGACATGGGCCGTCGTGAAAGTGATGTCGCTTTCCGGGTTGTCCTTGGCGAGCTTGGCCTTGTTGAGCCGGTCGATGGTCCCGCCGGTGATATATTCGACATCGGCTCCAGTCTCGGCCTTGAACTTCGCGGCGATGTTTTCCTCGATCAGATCACGGAAGCTCCCGCCCCACGTGCTGATGACAAGCTTTTCTGCAGCCGTCGCCGGAGTAGTAACGCTGAGTAGGGCCACTGCCATCATCAGAGCCGAAACATGCACTTTCATTACTTGATCTCCGGCGTGTCAGGATGGTGTCTATGCTGGCAAGAGCCGTGCCAACTACTGTGACGTCTTTGACCTTCTCGCGTCAAAGTCAGCGATTTCTGCACGGAATCATGGTCTCCTCATCAGCTCGATCGTCTGATGAGGCTGGCCGCCGTCGAGTGTGTCCCACGTCCAAGACTGGGCAAAATCTTATTCAACAATGCACTGGATCGGTTTTCCCGATGCACACCCGGGCCGCTTGCATTCGTAGGGCGGCAACGTGCGCTCGAGCGGGGAGTCAGTATCCCCGAACCAGATCGACGCTGTGCGCGGGCTCGCCTCCGGCAGCGACGCGGCGAATGTTCTCGGCCACCTGCCTTGCCGCCGAAGCTGGAATCGCCACGGAGGCGAGATGGGGCGTTACCAGCACGTTCTCGTGGCGCCACAAGGGATGGTGTTCGGCCAGCGGCTCGGTCTCGAAGACGTCCAGCGTGGCACCGCCGAGATGGCCGGAATAAAGAGCGGCGAGCAGCGCGGCCTCGTCCACGATCGGGCCGCGGGCGACGTTGACGAGCTTGGCGCCCCGCGGCAACGCCGCGAGTTCGGCGGCTCCGATGAGGCCCCGCGTGTCTCGCGTCAGCGGCAGCATGATGATCAGAATCTCGGCGTCGCGCAGGAACGGGATCAGGGCGTCGGCTCCGGCGTGGCAGCGGATGCCGGGCAGGTCCTTGCGGCTCCGCGACCAGGCGGATACCTGGAACCCCTGCCGCGCCAGTTCCCCGGCGGCGAGCCCGCCGAGTTCGCCCGCGCCGAGCACGCCGACGCGGATCTCGCGCGCCTCGCGGGGATGGATGTAGTGCCAGCGCGCTTCGCGCTGGGCCGCCTCGAAGGCGGGGATGTCACGGGCATAGCGCAGCACCGCGAAGAGCACGTATTGCGCCATCATCCGCCCCATGCCGGGATCGGACAGCCGCGTCACGGGGACGTCGGGCAGGTCGTCGCGCCCGGCGAGCGAATCGGCGCCCGCGCCGAGAATCGTGACGAGGCGCAGGTCCGGATAGCGCATGAAGAAGCCGGCCGGCGGCTTCCATACCAGGGCGTAGCGCACGACGTCGTCGGGCCCGATCTCGTCCGGCGTGCGGACGCGTAGGTCGGGGAGAAGCTCCGCGAGGGCGTTGCGCCACGGCGCGACCGGATCGACGACGCTGGCGAAGACTAGGGTCTCCGTCACCGCGCCTTCTCCCACACCAGCGTAGCGGCCGCCGTGATAGCAAGTTCGTAGCCGAGTGCGCCGAGACCCGCGACCACGCCGGTCGCGGCCCGCGACACGTAGGATTGATGCCGGAAGGGCTCGCGCTTCCAGATGTTGCTCATATGCACTTCGATGATGGGCTTCGGGAAGGCCAGGAGGGCGTCGAGGATCGGGATGGAGGTATAGGTCAGCCCGGCGGCGTTGATCACGAGCGCGTCGGCAGCGCCCCGCCCCTCCTGGATCCAGTCGATCAGCACGCCCTCGTGGTTCGACTGCCTGAAATCCAGCGCGACACCAGTCGCCTTGGCGTGCTCCTCGCAGCGCGCCTGCAGGGCCGGGAAACTCTCGGAGCCGTAGATCCCACTCGGATCCAGCCCGTAAAGGTTAGCATTCGGTCCGTTGAGGAAGAGGACGGAAACGGGAGCTATCATTTGGGTATCTCCGGGAGATGTGAGGCTGTCCCCTCGACCGTCGCTGAGGAAAGGCCGGCGCGTGGACGCCTGTCGTCTTCGGGGACCGCCCATCGATGCGAGACCTGGCCGACGATGGGGCGCCGGGCGCGGACTTCCTTCTCCCTTGTGGGTAGGGCGCGGGGGTGAGGGTGGACGACGCTCGCCGGCCATGGCGCTTCGGCAGCGAAACGCGCCGTGGTCGCCCCCAACGGCCCCTCACCCCTTACGTATCCCCACGAGAGGGAGGGGACGCGTCGAGCGTAGCGCCAGATCTGGCGTTGGGGATCCTGTCGCGGTTGAGGCAGAGAGGTTACCTTCGCGGCACTCGCTTCTCGATGACCGGGGCCACCATGCCGGGAATGTAGGCGTCCGAGATGAAGGCCCGGCAATGGGTCGCGAAGGCTTCGACGATCCGGGAGCACTTGACCTGCTTCAGGCGGGCGAGCCCGATGCGCATGGGCCGATGCGTTCCGACCAGGCGCAGGCGGACGAGGCGCTTGCCGTCGAGGGCGAGGTCGGAGCGCGGGCGAACGTTGAACACCGTGTAGCCGTAGCCATTGGCCACCATGGTCCTCACCACCTCCTGATGCGCCGAACGGGCCGCGATGCGGGGCTGCAGCCCTTCGGTCATGAACAGGGCGAAGAAGTATTCCCGGCTCAGCGGCAGGTCGAGCAGGATCATCGGCAGGCCGGCGAGGTCGGACAGCGACACCGCCTGGCTGTTCGCCAGCGGATGCGTTTCGCCTACCAGGACATGCGGGGGAAGGTCGGCCAGGGGCGTGAAGAGGATGTCCACCGGGACCTGCAGGTCGTAGGCGATGGCGACGTCGATCTCCGACCGGCGCAGGGCGACGAGAAGCGATTCTTGATCGCCCTCGACGTGCCGGATGCTGGTCGCCGGAAAGGCTGTCGTGAAGGCATGGGCCAGTTCGGGCACCACCATCGGGGCCAGCGTCACCATGCAGCCCAGGGACAGCTGGCCGCGCACGCGGTCGCCGGTCGTCGACGCCACCGTGTAGAGCTCCGCGGCCTGGGCGACTAGCACCTTGGCCTCGCGAAACACCTCGCGCCCGACCGGTGTCAGCGACAGCCCTTGCGCATGATGCCGGATGAAGAGCTGGGCCGAGAGTTCCCGCTCGAGATGCGAGATCGCCGAGGAGATCGACGGCTGCGATATGGCGATGCGCTCGGAGGCCAGCGTGATGCTGCCCGTCTCGCCGGCGGCAATGAAATACTCGAGTTGGCGCAGCGTGAATCTCATCCCTCCGACATTAGGGTAGGCGCGCGGCGGCCGCAAAGGCGAGAGCTCGGGCCTGCTGCGTTCAGGGATCGCCGGGAACGCCGTAGCTCGGGGCCGCTGTGGGATCGAGCGCGCGAGTCACGTAGGCGTCGAGCTGCGGCTTGTACCGTCTCCAGAGCGCGGCGAGTTCCCCGACCGGGCAGGCCTCGGTCCAGTCGACCCTGAGGTCGGCGACGGGCCAGGCTACCTTGTCGACCAGCATCATGCCGGCCGAGTGGACCGGCCCGGCCTCGCCGCCGGCCGCCAGCGCGGCCTGCATGGCGAGGATCAGCCGGTCTCCGAGCGGCCCGGAGGAGGACAGGAAGCTTTCCACCATGGCTCCGGGCACCTTCGGGCTCGCCAGCAGGTTGCCGCCGCAGGCCACGTTCTCGGACTTGGCTTCCGCCCAGACCCCCAGCGCATTCGCGCCGGAATGGATCGCGCTGCCGCCGGTCCCGTCGACCACGAGCAGCTGGCGGTAGTCCATGTGAGCATTGTTGCGTCGCATGATCCCGACCGTTTCGGCCGCGCTCGCACCCTGCCCCAGGAGATCCAAGGCTTTGTGACCGAGGCTCGGGTCGGTGACGTTCTGGCTCGCGACCGCGCCGACTCCGGCACGTACATGGGCGCAGCGCGACGCGACCGCAGGGGAGGAGGAAGCGACGGCGACGCCGAACAGGCCGGTGGACGTGCAGCGCGCCACGATCGAGAAGGTCATGGGTCAGGCGTCCGGGATGACGGCTATTGCGTCGATCTCGACCAGCCACTCCGGGCGGGCGAGTGCTGAGACCACGATGCCGGTGGAGACGGGATGGACGCCCTTGAGCCAGCGCCCGACCGTGCGATAGACCGCCTCGCGGTAGCGCGGGTCCACGAGATAGATGGTGATCTTGCAGACGTGCTCGAGCTTCGCGCCCGCTTCCTCGAGCAGCATGGCAATATTGGCCATCGCCTTCTCGGCCTGGCCCCCCGCGTCGCCGATGGCGACGCTCTCGGACGTGTCAAGGTCCTGGCCGATCTGGCCGCGGACGAAGACCATGCTGCCCCGCGCCACCACGGTCTGACAGAGGTCGTTGTCGAGCGCCTGCTCGGGATAGGTGTCGCGCGTGTTGAACGAGCGGATGCGCTTGTGCACGGTCATCGGTAAGGCGTCCTCGTCGAGTGTCTTTGGCGGAGGCGTAGAGGCCGCCCGGCGGAGCTTCCGTCCCTCTCGGAAAGGGATCGGCGGCTTAGGTCGCGCTTGTCACTATCGGGTATAGCTGTCGTAGCCGCGCTGGATCGTGATGTGATCCGCGATGTACTTGGCGTCGCGCCAGCATCCGTAGATGAAGGCCGAGGCCCGGTTGGTCAGATCCGGCAGGCCCAGGAAATAGATGCCGTTCTCCGCCGAGATCCCGCGCTTGTGGAAGGGCAGGCCATCCTCGTCGAAGGCGTCGACCTGTAGCCAGCTGAAATCGTACTTGAAGCCGGTAGCCCAGAGGATGGTCCTGATGCCCGCCTCCGCCAGACCGAGGCTCAGGATGGGATGGACGAGGCAGCCCGGATCCTCAAGGCGCTGCCACGCCTCGGGCTCGGGCGGCAGATCCATGCCCTTGCGTTCGACATAGGCGTCCGCCTCGCGCAGAACGTCGAAGTAGGCCTCGTCGCCGGCCGCGACGTTCCTCTGGAGGTCGTCATCGAACCGGAGCGTGCCGTCCTCGTAGGAGGTGGTCGAGCCGACCAGCGTGATGCCCTTATGGGCTAGGCGCCGAAAGTCGACGGTCCGCCCACCCTCGTACCCGCTTACCGCAAACGCGACGTGCCGCTTTTTACCTTTGGCTTTGACTTCGTCCCAGAGGCCGAGCGCCCCCAGCCACCAGCAATAGTCGCGCTGGCGGTAGGCGCGCGGCGGCCGGTAATGCGCTCCGACCGATAGGTACACGGTGCGCCCCGAGTTGCAGAGCTCTTCGGAAATCTGCGACCCTGAGGCGCCGCAACCGACCACCAGGACCGGTCCTTCCGGCAACTGCCCCGGGTTCTTGTAGGCGGAGGAGTGCAATTGGCGGACCGGCGCATCGTCCGGAACGATGCGCGGGAAGGACGGTATCTGGAATGGGCCGGTCGCGGCCACCACGCGGCGGGCCTCGATCACGCCGTCTGAAGTTATGACGGTGTAGCCGGGACGTCTGTCGTTATGCCGGACGCTCTTTACACCCACGCCGGTGCGTATCGGCGCCTGTATCATCTTTGCATAATCGTTGAAGTATTGCGCGACGCGATCCTTCGGCGGGAAAGCATCCGGATCGACCCCCTCAAATGCGAGGCCCGGAAAACGGTCGTGCCAGGCCGGACCATTGGCTACGAGCGAGTCCCAGCGCAGGGAACTCCAGTTTTCCGCGATCCGCTTACGTTCCAGAACGATGTGGGGGACGCCATGCGCGGTGAGATGTTCGCTCATCGCGATCCCAGACTGACCTGCTCCCACCACCAGGGTGTCGGTGGTCTCGACTGCCATTTCAGCTCCTGAGACAAGAGGCCCTGTCATGACGTCCAGCGCACGGTCTGTTCGCCATGGGCGTCTGGTGCACGACCACACTGTGAGCAACGAACTCACTCTTCGGGTGAACCTGCTCGCACTCGGCCCGAGCGGAAAGCATTCTTTTCGTATCCTGTGCTTCGGAAAAAGCGAATTGGCCCAGCCGTCGCATCGCCGCCCAGAGGCGTGGATTTGGCGGCACCCCTACACCCTCGCCCGGCGCCTCTCGACGCTCGACCACCTCACCATGGGGTGGCTGGAACATCGTCTTCTCTCATCTCGACAGCGGCGCGAGCAACATCGGCTTCGGCAACCAGGCGGCCCACGACGATCGCTACGAAGTCGCCGACGATATCTGGAGGTCTGCTACGAGTTCTGGGAGGGCTCCTGGGAGGATGGTGCCGTCCTGCGGGATCGCGCGCGCGCGGCGTCTTCACCGATCCCGCCAAGGTCCACCCCATCGCCCATGGGCAGCTATTACGAATCCCAGCCATTCGCCTCTGCGAGCCACGTCGCAACGCACGCCAGTGCTCTACCAGGCCGGTGCCTAGAGCCGCGGTCGCCGCTTCGCTAACACTTATGTCGAATGCGTCTCGTGGTTCGCCCGTAGAAAGCCGTGCTGGAGAAGGTCGTGGCCGGTATCCGTCAGGCCGCCGCCCAGGCTACCCGCCAACCATGCATCCGCGCACTACCGCGACCTGCCACTCACGTTGTGACCGCTACCCACGGGACACCGAGCGACGCGTCGAGAACTCGCCCTATCGCGTCGGCCGTCGCCCGCATACCCACGAGCGTCGGGTGAAAGGGTGCCGCTCTGGTGCGGTCCAGTCTGTTGACCCAAGGTTCGCGGGCGCAGCCGTCGTGGCCGACGGACAGGAGATCCATGTCGACGACTTCGGCCCGGCCAGCCTCAGCCGCCGATCGCGTCACAGCGGCGAGCCGTTCCCCTACCGCACGCATGAGCGCCGCATCGCTCCGCCCGATGCCGAATTCTGGACAGGCACCCTCCGGCGGAAGCACCACCGGATAGGTGACCACAAGCACGTGGGCCCTCGGCGAGCGTCGAGATACCTCGCGCAGGATGTGGAGAAGCTCGTCGTGAAGTCTTTGGAAGGGACGGGACTGCAACGGCCGAGGCCCCTTCCAGCAGCACCGGAGCGCCATCCCGACCAGCGTTGGACGACTGCGGTGAGCCACTCTCGTCAAGTCGCCGACGTAACCTACGTCGTTCCCTCCAACGGTCATGGTGACAAGCGTCGTCTCGGGCCTCAAACCCTCGATTTGGGGTCGCAGGATACCGTACTGTCGATGGCGAAGCAGGTGTGACGCCTTCGCCGCGGAGGACGTCATGTTCGTGAGCGACAGATTCCGGGCCCGCGCGAGCAAGGTCGGGTAGCCGTGGCTGCTCCGGACACTGACGAGTGGACCGGCGGGATCGCGTGCGCCCAAGCCCGGACCGGCCGCAAAGGAGCTTCCGAGAGCCACGTACTGGGCGAGGGTGCCGCCGCGTCGAGATGAGCCTTCCGACATTCTTGACCGGTAGCAGTACGAAACGACGAGGCCAATGCCCGAACGAGCGAACGTTCGCCGAACGATCGCGAAGTCGACACAGCCTTGTCGATGGTTTCAAGGTTGATTTAGTCGACGGAGTCGAAGGTCCTGCCGGCTCGCGGCGATCCCGCGTCGCACTCTCGTCAAGATCGGTCACTGCCACGAAGACGGATGCCGGCCGACCAGGTAGCGGCCTCACATCACCGCTCTCACGGTAGCGTCGACCGGTCACCACGTCCAGGTTCGCCCGTAGCGCACCTTCGAGATGTCGCGTCGCAGGATTGATCTGTGCGCTCGGGCGGTGGAGCCGATTTCCGATGCACAGCGTCCGACTTTCGGTTGATTGCGCGGCTCGGCGCGAGCGGCCTACCCTGAAATCATCGTACCGGCTTCGATGAGGACGCTCGGGGATGAACGCACTCGCGAACTCGCAGGACCGCTCGCTTCGGGAGCGCGCCAAGGCTGTCGTGCCGGGGGGCAGGTGGGGGCACATGAATCCGTGGCCCTTCCCGAAGGACATCCGCATTTCTTCGCCCGAGGCGCCGGCAGCCGCTTGTGGGACGTCGACGGCAATGAATATGTCGACTTCATGTGCTCCTGGGGTCCCATCATCCTCGGGCACCATCATCCCGAGGTCGATACCGCGGCCCAGAAGCAGTTAGCGCTCGGCGACTGCCTGAACAGGCCGGGCGAGGCCATGATGCAACTCGCCGAACTCGTGGTTGATCTCGTTCCGGCCGCTACCTGGGTGCAGTTCCAGAAGAACGGATGAGTGAGGAGGTGCTCGGCCCCCAAGATCCGATCAGACGCAGCTCTCCAGCAGGCGGTCCATCATGCGGTCGCAGGCATCGATCTGCGCGAGGGAAACGAACTCGTCAGGCTTGTGGCCCTGGTCCATCGAGCCCGGCCCGCAGACCACCACCGGGACACCGAGGTGCTCCGAGAAGAGTCCGCCCTCGGTTCCGAAGGCGACCTTGGACAGGTCCTGTTCTGGGACGAGGCTCTGCACGAGGCGGACCACCTCCGAGTCTTTCGGCGTGGCGAGACCCGGATAGGTGTTGAACACGTCGATGCGGATGTCGGCCTTCGGGAAGGCGCTGCGCCGCGCCTCCGCGATCCTGGCCGCATCGTCCATCAGGCGATCGAGGATCGCGCTCGCGTCATCCTCGGCGATATTGCGGATCTCGAAATCGACGGTGCAGCGGTTCGGCACGATATTGAGCGCCGTGCCACCGTCGATCCGGCCGACATGCAGCGTCGTATACGGAACGTCGTAATCGTCGTCGCGCAGGCCCTCGGTGGCGATCAGCGTCTGCCGGTCGCGCAGCGCGCCGATGAAATCACAGGCGAGGTGGATGGCGTTCAGCGCCTTGGGCGCCAGGGCCGAATGGGCTTCGAGACCGCAGCAGGTCGCCCGCGCGCCGATCTTGCCCTTGTGGCCCGTGGCGATGCGCAGGGAGGTGGGTTCGCCGATGATGGCGCAGCGCGGCCGAAGCGGACGGTCCGCGAGGCCCGCGATCATCGAGCGCACGCCGACGCAGCCGATCTCCTCGTCGTGGCTAAAGGCGAGATGGATCGGCGTCGTCAGCGCTTGGCCCGCCGCCCGGTCGGCGAGCGCCAGGGCGCTCGCGAGGAATCCCTTCATGTCGGTGGTGCCGCGGCCGTAGGCGCGGCCTTCGTTCACCGTCATGTTGAAGGGGTCCTTGGTCCAAGCCTGGCCCTCCACCGGGACCACATCGGTATGGCCCGACAGCATGATCCCGGGCCGGTCCGCGGGCCCGATCGTGGCGAAGAGATTGGCCTTGCGGTCCTCCTCGGCCTCGTAGAGTTCGCAGGCGATGCCGCGGTCGGCCAGAAACTGGCGCACGAAGTCGATCAGCGCCCGGTTGGAGTTGCAGCTGACCGTCGGGAAGGCGATCAGCCGGTCGAGCAGGTCCAAGGTGTTCATAGGTGGAGATGCCTCACGGCGTCGCTGTCGAGCATGTCTGCGGCCTCGCTGGTCGCCACGACTCGACCTTTGACCAGCATTATGCCGCGATGCGCGATGGACAAAGCGGTTTCGGCATGCTGCTCGATGAGCAGGACGGTGGTGCCGCGGCGGGCGATCTCGGCGACCGTGTCGAAACATTCGTCGATGTGCTTCGGCGAGAGGCCGAGCGAGGGCTCGTCCATGATGACGAGCTGCGGTCCGCCGATCAGCGCGCGGGCCAGCGCCACCATGGCCTGCTCGCCGCCCGACAGCGTCCCAGCGCGCTGGTTGATTCGGTCCCGGACGCGCGGGAACAGCGCCAGCATCGTTTCCAGCCGGTCGGCAAGGCGCCCGTCCGCCTTCTGGGCCTCGAAGCCGAGCCGGATAATGTCGCGCATGCTAGTGCCGATTAGTTCGGCCGCGCCGCTGTCTCCTCGGCCGCCATGTTCCTGTTGATCTCGGCGCAGACGGCCTGGACGGCAGCTTCGTCGAATGTAATGCGCAGGCGGCGGTCGAGGGTTGTGAAAATGCCGAAGAACGAGTTGCGGCAATGCTCCAGCGTGCGCTCGGCTTCGTCCGCCGTGATGCCGGCTTGGCTCTGCAGAAAGGCGATAAGGGCCCGCCGGGCGATGGGATTGTCGATCAGATAGGCAGGCTGCGTGTCGCGGGCGACGCGGCGATGGCGAATGAAGCCGGCATCGGTCCGCAGCGGCGCGCTGAGCCGGATATCACGCGACGAGGTGCCGACGCAGACCGCGATCGCGTCGTTGTCGAGCACCCAGGCGCTGGCCGCGGGATCGTAGACCTGGAAATCGCGCGCCTCGAGCCGGATCTCGACCGTCTTGGTTTGGCCCGGCGCGAGTGTCACCTTGCGGAAGGCCCGCAGGTCGCGCGGTGCGCGGCGTAGACGCGGCTGGCCGTGCTGGAGATAGATCTGGCAGATCTCCTTGCCGTCGACCGCCCCGCTGTTGGTCAGCTCGAAGGTGACGACGAGGTCCTGGCCCTGCTGCACCGCGTCGCGTGACAGGCGCAGGTTCCCGTAGGTGAAACGCGTGTAGCTTAGCCCGAAGCCGAAGGCGAACAGCGGCGCGATGCCCCGCTTGTCGTAGGTGCGGTAGCCGACGAGGTTGCCTTCGCTGTAGAGGTGGAGGCCATTCTCGCCCGGATAATGGAGATAGCCGGGGATGTCTTCGATCCGCGCCGGGAAGGTCGAGGTCAGCTTGCCCGACGGATTAACGTGGCCGAACAGGATCTCAGCCACGGCCCCGCCCATGCCCTGGCCGGCGAAGAAGGTCTCAACCACGGCCTCGACCTCGCCGAGCCAAGGCATCAGCACGGCGTCCGGGTTTGCTAGGACGACCACGACCTTGCGGCAGGCAGCGGCCAGCGCCGCCACGAGCGCATCGTGCCCCGGAGCGAGGGCGAGGTCGCGGCGGTCCGAGTTCTCGCCGTCGTAGCCCACCTCGGTGCTGACGAACACGATCACCACCTCGGCGGTCGCGGCGCCCGCCACGGCCTCGGCGCGCAGCCGCTCGATCTCGGCCGCCTCGGTCGAGGTACCGGGGAGATGCACGACCGTCACGCCGGCGCCGGCCACGCGTCGGATCTCGTCGAGTGGAACGTCGACACGCGTGGGCGTCGTGGTAGCGCAGCCGGAGCCCTGGATGACGGGATCGACCGCGCCCGCGCCCACGACGGCAATGCGCCTTAGGTTTTCGGCCACGAGCGGCAGGACGCCATCGTTCTTGAGGAGGACAATCGATTCCGCGGCCGTCTTGCGGGCCAAACAATGATGCTCGTCCTGGTCGAAAGCCGTGCCGGAGCGCCTGCCCGCCAGGGCGCGGTCCACCAGCGCCAGCACGCGCCCGCAGGCCTGATCCACGGACTCGCGATCGACCGCGCCCGAGCGAATGGCGGTGAGCAGCGCGGCCTTGCGGACGCTGTTCTCCGGCATGTCGAGCTCGTTGCCGGCGCGGAGCGAGGCGGGCCGGTCCTTGATGCCGTTCCAGTCGGAGACGACGAGGCCCTTGTAGCCCCAGTCTTGTCGCAGGACGGTGGTGAGAAGCCAGGGGTCCTCCGCGGCCTGGACGCCGTTGAGGCGGTTGTAGGAGCTCATCACCGTCCAGGGATCGCTCTTCGCGATCGCCCGCTCGAAGCCGAGGAGGTAGATCTCGCGCAGGGCTCGCTCGTCGACCACCGAATTCATGGTGGTGCGCTCGACTTCGGAATTGTTACAGGCGAAATGCTTCAGCGAGGCGCCGACGCCATTGCTCTGCAGCCCATTGATCACGCCGGCCGCGATGTCGCCCGAGACGACCGGATCCTCGGCGTAATATTCGTAGCTGCGGCCGCCGAGCGGCGTGCGGCGGATATTGATGCCGGGTCCGAGCAGGAGCTGGACGTTATAGGCTTGGCACTCGCGCGCCAGCGCCGCGCCGAGCTCATGGGCGAGTTCGACGTCCCAGGAGCAGCCGAAGTTCGAGCCGTTGGCGAAACAGGTCGCCGGCTTCATCTGGCCCCAGGCGGTGGCGACGTGATCGGCGCGCTGGTTCACCACCGCCAGGAAGGCGTCGAGGTCCTGCCCGCCGGCCTTGTCGTTGTCGATCTGGTCGATCGAGTAGCGGACCCCGTAGGTGCCATCCGTCATGACGATGGAGGGGATTCCGAGCCGCAGGATCGCCCGCGTCTTCCACATGTTGAAGCCGCTCAGCAACTCCACCTTCTCCTCGTCGGTGAGAGTGGCGAGGGCCTCGGCGCTGTTATGGGCGGCGCTCGGCTGGGTCATAGGCTTGGTTCTCGTGTTGATGCGGCGCGCGGGACGTCAGAGACGGCGTTCGGAGGCGGCGCTGAAGAGGGACGCCTTGCTCATGTTGAAATGCAGCGTCTGAGGCCCGGCGAGTTCGCGCGCCTGCTGCGGCTGGAGCCGGACGGAGAGCCGCTTGCCGGCGACATCGAACCAGCCCAGCGTGTCGGCTCCCATAGGCTCGATGAAGGCGAGCTCCGCCACGGTGGAAGCGCGTCCGAGGGGCGCGGTGCCGATATGAATGTCCTCGGGGCGAAGGCCGAGCACCACCTCGGTGCCTAGCGCCGGGGGCGTCTCAACGAATGGATAGGCACCGACCGGGAGCGCCATGCCGAGGGTCTCGACCGCGAGGCCGCCATCGCCCGCTGCGAGGCGGCCCGACAGAAAGTTCATGGCGGGCGAGCCGACGAAGCCCGCCACGAAGAGGCTGGCCGGGCGGTCGTAAATCGTCGCCGGATCAGCATATTGCTCGACCACGCCCTTGTGCATCACGGCGATGCGGGAGGCGAGCGTCATGGCCTCGACCTGGTCATGCGTCACGTAGACGATGGTGCAGCCGAGGTCGCGGTGCAGCTTCTTCAGCTCGACGCGCATCTCCGTGCGAAGCTTGGCGTCGAGGTTCGAGAGAGGCTCGTCGAAGAGATAGACATCGGCTTGGCGCACCAGCGCGCGGCCGATCGCGACGCGCTGGCGCTGCCCGCCGGAGAGGGCGCCAGGTTTGCGGTCGAGCAGCGTCGTCAGCTGCAGCAGGTTCGCGGCCCAGGCGACGCGCTTCTCGATCTCGGCCTTGGCGAGGCCCGCGACGCGCAGGCCGAAGGACAGGTTCCGCCGCACGGTCATGGTGGGATAGAGCGCGTAGGACTGGAACACCATCGCGATCCCCCGCCGGCTCGGGTCGAGGCGGCTGACGTCGGCGCCCTTGATGCGGACCTCGCCGGACGTGATCTCGTCGAGCCCCGCGATGGCGTTGAGCAGCGTGGACTTGCCGCAGCCCGATGGGCCGAGCAGAACGACGAATTCGCCCTGCCCGACATCGAGGTTAATGTCGCGCAGCACGGTGACGTCGTCGTAGGACTTATGCAGGCGGTGGAGCGAAATACCGGACATCGGAGAGTTCAGCCTTTGACGGCGCCGGATGCGATGCCGCGGACGAAGTAGCGGCCCGACAGGACGTAGACCGCCAGGGGAGGGAGAGCCGTCAGGATCGTGGCGGCCATGTTGACGTTGTATTCGACGGTGCCGTGAGCGTTCACGACGATGTTGTTGAGCTGCACCGTCATCGGCAGGTTCTGCGATCCGGCGAAGATCAGCCCGAGCAGATAGTCGTTCCAGATACCGGTCGTCTGCAGGATCAACGCCACGATCAGCATGTTGACCGACATCGGCAGCATGATCTCGAAGAAGATGCGGAAGAAGCCGGCGCCGTCGACCCGAGCCGCCTTCACCAGCTCCAGCGGGATGCCGACATAGAAATTGCGGAACAGCATCGTGGTCAGCGGCATGCCGAAGACGACATGGAGCAGGATGATGCCGGGCCGGGTGTTGTAAAGCCCGAGGAAGCTCGTCAGCTTTACCAGGGGGAACAGCACCACTTGGTAGGGGATGAAAGCCCCGAGCATCAGCGCCGTGAGCAGGGGATCGGCGCCACGGAAGCGCCAGATCGCGAGCGCGTAGCCGGTGATCGATCCGCAGAAGATTGACAGGATCACGCCCGGAATGACGATATAGACCGAGTTCCAGAAGCCGACCGAGAGGCCGTTACAACTGAGGCCCGTGCAGGCGCTGGTCCAGGCCTTGATCCAGGCGTTGAAGTCGAGGCTCTTCGGCAGGCTGAAGATGGTGCCCTCGCGGATCTCCGGCATGGTTTTCAGCGAGGTGATCAGCATTATCAGCAGCGGCAGAGCGAAGAGTAGGGCCGCGCCGGCCAGGATCGCGTAGATCCCGACGCGCGCGCCGAGGGGCCTCCGCAGCGCGACGGCGGTCCGCGGCGCCGGTGTGGATTGGGCGGTCATCTCAGGCCTTCCGCCGGGTTTCCAGGTAGAGGTAGGGGGCGAGCGCCGCGAGCACGGTCAGCAGCATCATCATGGCGGCGGCGGAGGCCTGGCCGATGTTGTTGCGCTGAAAGGCCATGTCGACGACGAACTTGCCCGGCACGTCGCTGGCGATGCCCGGGCCGCCCTGCGTCATGGCGACGACGAGGTCGTAGCTGCGCACGACGTTGATCACCAGCAGCACCACGCAGGTGACTGTGATGGGCCGGAGCAGCGGCAGCACGATGCTGAGGTAGGTTTGCCATTTCGGAATGCCCTCGACCCGGGCGGCGCGCCAAATGTCGCCGTCGATGCCGCGCAGGCCCGCCAGCATTTTGGCCATCACCAGTCCCGACGAATGCCAGATGGCCGCGAGGACGATTGTGTAGATGGCGGTATCCTGCTGCACGATCCAGTCGAAGCGAAAGCCCGTCCAGCCGAGTTCGCGCACGAGGTGCTGGACGCCCATGGCGGGGTTGAGCAGCCATTGCCAGGTGAGGCCCGTGACGATGAAGGACATCGACAGCGGATAGAGGAGGATCGTGCGGAAGAAGCTCTCGAAGCGGATGTTCTGGTCGATCAGGATCGCCAGCAGCGTCCCGATCGCCAGCGCGAAGACGACGAAGAGGGCCGCGAAGATGAGCATGTTCTCGAAGGCGACGTGCCAGCGCAGCGTCGCCCAGAGCCGCTGATACTGGAACAGCCCGGCGAAGCTATAATCCGGGAACAGCGTGGAGCGTGTGAAAGAGATGTAAGCGCTCCACAGGATCGGCGCGTAGAAACAGGCGAGCATCGCCACGACGGTCGGGCCGACCACGAGCTTGGCCGTGGTTCGCGACAGACTTCCACGCATCTGATCAAATACCTCTTCCAATCTTTCCCGCGCAGGCGGGGCGGTAGCGTGACAAGCCGGCCGCAGGCCGACCGGATCTCGTGCGTCCCCACCCAAACGATAGTGAAGCGGAGAGCCGTCCTCCGCCCGCGCGGGAGTCAGGCTGAAGGTCGCGTTACTGCGACTGCGCGACGACGGCGGCGAATTCCTTGGCGGCCTCCTCGGCCGTCATGGAGGGCGTGCTCCAGAAGCGGGAGACGAGGTCCTTGATCTGACCTTCCTGGTCGGCGGTGAAGACGAATTCGAAATTCGGCACCTGTGCGGCCGGATCGCTCAGGGCCTTTTGGCCGGACTTCAGGCACATATCGGCGGCTGAGAGATCGGCGTCGAGGCGCGGCGGCAGCGAGCCCTTAACCAGGTTGAACTTGGCCTGGAGATCCTTGTCGACGAGGACGCTCTCGATCAGCTTCTGGCCTTTGACCTGGTCGGCGTCGGTCACCTTGGGGAAGTCGAAGAGGTCGACGACCATTAAGTAGGAATCGCCGGTTCCGGGCGACAACTGGCAACCGAACTCCTGGCCTGGCTTCAGGCCAGCGGCGGTGAATTCGCCCTTGGCCCAGTCACCCATGATCTGAACCGCCGCCTTGTTGGTGACGACGAGATAGGTGGCGTCGTTCCAGTTGCGGCCCTGGCTGCCCTCGTCGACATAGGCGGTGAGCTTGCGGAAAGTCTCGAAGCTCTTGATCATGAGCGCGCCGCCGGAGGCCGCCGGATTATGGTCGATCAGCACGTTCTTGTAGAAGTCGCGGCCGTTCGATAGCATGATGTCGTAGAAGAGCGAGGCCTCCTGCCAGGGCTGACCGCCGAGCGCCAGCGGAATATAGCCTTTGGCCTTCAGCTTGTCGGCGACGGCGAAGAACTCGTCCCAGGTCGCGGGCGGCTTGGCACCGACGTCGGCGAAGGCCTTCGTCGAATACCACATCCAGTTGCCGCCACCGATGTCGACCGGGATGGCGTAGATCTTGCCGGCCTCGGTGATGCGCTTCACCAGGAAGGGCGGCATGTGCTGGGAGACCGCATCGGCGACCTCCGGCTCGAGCGGGCTCAGGATGCCGCGCTGCGCGAGTTCCTTCACTTCGCCGATATTGTCGAGCAGCGCCGCAGGCGGGTTGCCGCCGGCGACGCGGTTCATCGCGGCCGCGCGGGCATCGTCGAATCCGCCGAGCGCGCTGTCGATCCAGGTGCCGCCGCGCTGCTTGAACGCGTCGGCGAAAACTCTCAGGGCCTGCGATTCACTACCGCTCGTCCAATAATGGACGACATCCGCCTTCTGGGCCAGGGCAGGGACGGTCAACGCGAAGCTCAACGCAGCAGCGGATGTCAGCAGCCGGATCTCAAGAATCATCACACTCATCCCTCTGAGATAGTCAGATTGAGCATAAGAGCGGACTACAGAGCCGCAATCACAAAAAGCTGAACTGGTGCTTCAGTTTATCTGAAACGCAGGCGGTACCGCGTGACATCGAAGGCGCCCATGTGTTCCCCTGATGGTCTGCTCAGACCACCTCTGCATTCCAAAGCAGCCGTTCCGCTTTCCATCCCGATCCGCCGTTTGGCCATTAAGCCGCTCTCGACCAAGTGCCGCATAGAAGATCGAGCGTGTTCCATGCAGATCGAGTTACGATTGCAAGTCCATTGGAGTAGTGTCTCAGGCCTCCGAGTCTGCTGAGGAATCAGTGATCGAACGCCTTCTGCATCGAGACATCCCATGGGGCGGGCGAGGGAAACAACTCGCCAAGGAAGTTTGCAAATGCCTTCACGTTGGGGCTCCCCCGCCGGCTCTCCGGCCATACGGCCCTGATATCGTGTCGTTCGACGGCGTAGTCCAAAAGCAGAGGTACCAGCCTGCCCTCTTCTACCGCGCGTGCGGCGATATAGGTCGCTGACAGGCCAATACCGCCTCCCGCGATAAGAACGGCTATGATTCCGTCGCTGACATCCATCACGATGGCGGTATCGGGATCCCGCTCCACTGTGCGGTCCCCAATCCGGAAGGGCCAGCGCAAGGATTGCCCGGTAGTCTGAAATCGGAAGTTGACACAATCATGCCCCGCGAGGTCGTCCGGATGGCGCGGCGTCCCCCGCGACGCAAGGTAATCGGGCGACGCGAAGGCGCAGACCCGGGTGGGCGCAAGCTTTCGCGAGATGAGCCGTGAGTCGCCGAGGTCCCCGATCCGTATCGCGACGTCGATGCCTTCCTCGATCAGGTCGACGTACTTATCGCCTAAGCGCACGTCGAGCGACAGTTTGGGATAGAGAGACCGGAAGCGGGGCAGTGCGGGCGCCAGGATGTGCACGCCGACAGGCAAGGGGACCGCAATCTTTAGGAAGCCTGCGGGCTCCGCCTGGCTGGCAAGGGCCGCCTGCTCGATCTGCTCGGCTTCTCTCAGGAGGCGCTGGGCGCGTTCCTGCAAATCGCGACCTTCCGGGGTGAGGCTTAGGGACCGGGTCGTGCGGTGGAATAGCTGCATTCCGAACTGCTGCTCAAGGCGCTGCACGCTTTTGCTCACCGCCGACGGGGACACGCCCAACGATCGTGCCGCCGCTGTGTAGCTACCCAGCGAAGCAGAGCGCGCGAAGGCGATGATGCCTGTAAGCCTGTCGAGGCTGATCTGTGCTGCCATGGCATATCTCAAACGACATCCGGCCCGCTTATCAAGCCACGCTGCATGACTATCCTGCGGCTTCGGCCCGTCGTCGATGTGAAATGTCTGGAGCCCAGAGTGAACGAGACCGTCATCACAGCCGTGCCGACGCCGTCGATCGTCGACAGCGTCTTGCGCGATCGAACTGTCGTCATCTTTGGTGGGACTTCGGGGATAGGCCTCGCGGCCGCCACGCAGGCCAAGGCGGCGGGCGCGAAGGTCATCGTGATTGGCTTCGAGCGCGATCGTGCGGAGCGCGTGGCGACCGAGCACGGCTTCGCCGGATGGCGGTCTGCCGACGTGACACGCGGCGAGACGATCGTCGCCGCGCTTGCCGACCTTCCACGGGTCGACCACCTCGTCATGTTGGCCGGCACGTTTGTAGCGGGAAAGGTGATGGAGTCCGACGTCACTCACCTGCGTCGGGCTTTCGAGGAACGCGTCTGGGCGGCGGTCGAGACGATCCGGGCGCTTGGCGACCGTCTAGCCTCGGACGCCTCGATAACCTTCATCTCGGGGGCGCTTGCCGACCGGCCGAGTGCCCAGGGAACGGCCGTGCTGGCCGCTGCATCGGCTGCCATGGAGGCGCTCGCCCGCGGGTTGGCGCTGGAGCTGGCACCGCGCCGGGTCAACACGCTTTCACCGGGCACAACCGACACGCCGCTGCTCGCGCGGACCCTCGGCGAGCATCGGGAAGCCTATGTGGCGTCGCTAACAGAGAAGCTCCCTCTTCGCCGCCTCGGGACCGCTGCCGAGGCGGGGGCCGCCGTCGTGTTCCTGATGAGCAATGGTTTCATGAACGGTGAGACGCTCCACATCGACGGCGGCTCGCGGCTCGTCTGATCAAGCTTAAAGATCGGCGGTGTCCTTGAGCCTCAGCGGCGCCCAAGGCTGCCTCCTGGTGAACCCGCTCTTCTCGGGTTTGTGTCCAGCCTTGATCTTGATCATAGGACCTTGGCGAGACGGTGCGGTGCCGTCGAATGATCAACGCCCACGCTGATCACTTGCGTGCACGCCGACATGCCAATTACTGCGACGCCGTAAGCTCGTCCGAGCTTGCCTAGAAGGCCGGAACTGATCGACCGCGCGTGTCTACGAATGTCTGCTCACCGTTGCTTGCGGGCTCGAAGCAGTCCATCCGGGTTCCGCCTAATCTCACCCGTTCCGGCGAAACAGCCGGAGTCGACCCAAGCAGGACGTACCATCCGGCCTGCCCTGTGCTTCAAAGCAGTCGTTCGCCGTCCAGCGATGGCCCGCGGGCACCATTCGGTCGTTTAGAACCCCGTCAACTTTAGTGCCCTACAAGGAGTTGATCGGCCGTTTGGACCCTTGCGGCAGATGGTCGGGGAGGTTGAATCCTTACTGGTCTTCCCTAGGCTCAACGAGGGTGTGGCCAATGGCTCGGCGTGCAACCGACGACGGTGTTTAAACAGCCGGTTCAGGTTCGCCCGCTCGTCGCTGGCCAGGTACCGGGGAACTGCTAGAGTACGGTCGAACAGGAGACGCAGGAGCCTTGTCCGCCCTCAGCAGGAACAACGTCCGCATCAGCGGGACCGGGCATCGCACGATGGTGTTCGCCCATGGATTCGGCTGCGACCAAGCGATGTGGCGCTTCGTGTCGCCCGCGTTCGAGCGCGACTTCCGCACCGTGCTGTTCGACCAGGTGGGGGCCGGAAATTCCGACAGCGCCGCCTACGATCGCGCGAGATACTCGACGCTGGGCGGCTACGCCGACGACCTCGTCGAGATCGGGCAGGAACTCGACCTGACCGACGCCGTGTTCGTCGGACACTCGGTCAGTTCCATGATCGGCGTCCTGGCGTCCCTGAATGCACCGGCCATGTTCGGCAACCTCGTCCTCGTCTGTCCGTCGCCACGCTACATCGACGATGGCGACTACGCGGGCGGGTTCGGCGCGTCGCAGATCGACGAACTGCTGGAGTTTCTGGGTCACAACCACATGGGTTGGTCGGCCGCGATGGCACCCACGATCATGGGCAACGCGGACCGACCCGAACTGGCGGGGGAACTGACCGCGAGCTTCTGCCGGATGGACCCGGCCATCGCCCGGGACTTCGCCCGGGTGACCTTCACCTCGGACAACCGCGCGGACTTGGTGAGCGTGAAGACGCCCACATTGATCCTTCAATGCAGTGACGACGTCATCGCCCCCAGGCAGGTCGGCGAGTTCGTCCACCGCAGCATTCCCGACAGCGAGATCGTGTACCTGGAAGCGACGGGCCACTGTCCAAACCTCAGCGCACCCGACGAGGTCATCTCGGCGATCCGCGCCTTTGTCTGAGGCACGCAGCGACCAACCGGAAGACGGACCGACCGAGAACTTGGAGGACCTCTACGAGAACGCCCCTTGCGGGTACCTTTCTCTCCGCGCCGACGGACGGATCTTCAAGGTCAACGCCACGCTGGCGACCTGGACGGGATTTCCCGCAAACGTCCTGGTCGGGAAGCGCCTGCCCGAACTCCTGTCCTTCGGCACGCGCATCTTCTTCGAGACCAACGTCGCTCCCCTGCTTCGCCTTCAGGGCTTCTTCGAGGAAGCCCCGCTCGACCTGATCACGCCAAGCGGCGAACGCCTGCCGATCCTTGCGAACGCCGTCGAGCGCCGCGACGAGGCAGGACGGCATCTGTTCACCCGCCTGACCGTGTTCAAAGCGGCCGAGCGGCGTCGCTACGAACGGCAGATCGTCGAGGCACGCGACGCCTCGGACGTGGCCAGGACCGAGATAGAGGCGCTTGAGGCGGCCACCCAGCGGCTCCTCGACACGGAGCGCGAGACTGCGCAACTGCGCGAGCAGTTCATCGCGGTCCTCGGTCATGACCTCCGGAATCCACTGGCGTCGATCAAGAGTGGTGCAAACCTCCTGGCGAAGGAGGTCGCGACCGAAAGGGGCACCCGCATCCTCGGATTGATGCAGGGCAGCGTCGACCGGATGTCCGCGCTAATCGACGATGTCCTCGACTTCGCCCGTGGGCGCCTGGGTGGGGGCATCCCGTTGTCGCGGCGGTCGGACGTTTCGCTGGTCCCGGTGCTGGAACAAATCGTGGCGGAACTTCGCGTCGGCGAGCAGGACCGGGAGATCGTCGCCGACTTCGACCTGCCGGGGCGGATCGACTGCGACCCTACCCGGATCGGGCAACTCGTATCCAATCTCGTCGGCAACGCAATCACGCATGGTTCGCGGGACGAGCCGGTCCGCATCCATGCAGCCGTCTTCTGTGAGGAGATGGAACTCCGGGTCGAAAACGGCGGCAAGCCGATCCCGCCGGAGGTCATGGGTCGGCTGTTCCAGCCCTTCTTCAGAGGCGAGGCCCGCGCAAGCCGACAGGGATTGGGGTTGGGCCTGCACATTGCGTTCGAGATCGCCAAGGCACACGGGGGAACGCTCACTGTCGACTCTGAGGAAGCGGAGACGCGTTTCACCTTCCGGATGCCGCTCTCCGGCAGTGACCCAAGCCCCTGATCAGTCGCATGACGCGCGGCGTCTTGGTGGCTCGACGATGGCGTACGGAATGCTTCAGGATTTCGAGAGCGGACACGAATGGGGCGACAGTGCATTATCGACGGATGCGGGCTGGTTTGCCCCGCCTGACGGTTGGTTTGCGGCCAAGGAAAGCAGTCATTGGTAATGCACTCGACTGACGATGACGTGGCCAGAAGCGCGGCCTTCAAGGCGGAGGTGACCAGTCGTTTCGGCCTTCTGCCCAACTTCTTCCAGTCGGCATCCGAGGCCCCGGGCCTAATCGAGGAACTGTGGGGTTTCGCCAAGTCGGCCTACATCTACAATCCGCTTCCGTCCCTCTTCAAGGAGAGGCTGTTCGTCCACCTCTCGCGCTTCTGCGAGGTACGATACTGCATCGTTCGCCACGTTGGGTTCCTCGTCGGCAACGGGCGACCGGCCGGCGACCCGGGGGCCAAAACGCAGACTGTTGAGGACGTCGTTGACCTGCTGCGGCGGCCAGGGGTCCCGGACGCCGAGGCCCTGGACGCAGGCCTGTCGCGCCTCGAATCCCGCACTTCTCCCATGATGGTGCCGGGAGCTGGCACGCAAGAGGAAGCCGACGTCTTCGCGGCGGCGAGCGTCGTCTTCCTTCACCCAAACGGGTCGGATCGCGCGCGAGGCGCCCTGCGAAAGGCGCTCGGAGGAGAATCGAACGAACTACTGACTGCCTTTCTCGCGTTCATCCGCACGGCGCATTACTGGACGGAGACCCACCCCGAGATCCAGTTCGAGGACGACATGCAGGACCTCATGCGCGTGCATGAGGAACTCGCTTCGTTGCTACTGGATGCAGAGGACGCCGGAAGGACGGGCGTCGGACAGCGCCTCTACGACGAACTGACCCTCCTTCGTCAGGAGCGGGACGATCGCGTGGCTCTACGGAACGCGCTGGCCGAGACCCAGGAAGCGCAGCGTCACCAGCAATCGCTGATCAACGAGTTGAACCACCGCGTCAAGAACACGCTGGCGATCATCCAATCGATCGCAATGCAGACCCTCCGGGGGGAGGATACGTCGCCCCAGACACGCGAGGCGTTCATAGCCCGACTGATGGCCCTCGCCGACGCTCACGACATCCTCACCGCCGAAAGCTGGGACGGCGCCGATCTCACTGCCGTCGTCGCCAAGGTCGCCGCCGTCCACCGAGACCCGGCCGGGAAAAGCCGCCTCCGGCTCTCGGGTCCGCCGGTCAGGCTTACGCCTAAAATGGCCGTCGCCTTATCCATGGCCTTCCACGAACTGGCGACCAACGCCGCGAAGTACGGCGCTTTGTCTAATTCTGCGGGCGAAGTCGATGTGCGCTGGTCCATCGAGGAACCGGGCGACGTGGATCGCCTGGTTCTTCGATGGTCGGAGCGAGACGGACCTGCCATCGTCCAGCCCTTCCGCAAGGGCTTCGGGTCGCGCCTGATCGAGCATGGGCTCGCCGGCGAACTGGCCGGCGAGGCGAACCTGGACTTCCGTCCCGCGGGGCTCGTCTGCACGATCACGGCTCCCTTCCCATTCTACGTCGAGAGCATACAGGCGTGACGGACGCGCGGCGGGTACTGATCGTTGAGGACGAGATGATGGTGGCCATGCTCGTCGAGGACATGCTCGTCGACGAGGGTTTTGACGTGGTCGGTCCCGCATACCGGCTCAGCGACGGCCTGCGGCTGGCCGAGCTTGAAGCTATCGACATCGCAGTCCTCGACGTGAACCTCAACGGCGCCCGGTCCTTCCCGATCGCGGCCGTGCTCACCGATCGAGGCATACCGTTCGTGTTCGCGACCGGCTACGGAACCACGGGCGTCGAGAGGGAATATCCTCACGTGCCGGTCGTCTCAAAGCCTTTCACCTGGGGCAGGCTCAATGAGGCGCTCGCCAAGGCGACCTCCGCGTCATCTCGCTCCTGATGGAGTTCCCGGCTCGTGAGCATCGAACCCGTACCGGGCGAAGGCTGCAGGTGAATAACGGCTGAAGTTTTGGCCCCGCTCCCAACGCAGTCTAAGCACATGAACCCGCGAGATAAATCCAGCTTGGGGTGGGGTCAAGAACGGCGCCGATCCTGACATCACCCAAAACAATAAATTCATTAGATTCAAAAAATAATTAGCTGCGGAACTAAGTGGCAGACTTCAACGTGTTTCTCAATTCCTTGGCCAATTACCTCCAATAGGCGCTTTTCTCGGTAACTACCCGGACCGCAACGAGTGTAGCTCAATTGAAAATTTCCGGGCTACAAGACGATCCAGGACTCGTAATACTTTCCGTCTGCATCCAAAATATTTTCCCGCTTGGCAGACGAGGGCTTAAGAGTGATAATCTGCATGCCGTCGCTCAATTCCAAACGATCCCCGCTCGCAGAGACAACTGTTGTAGCGACAGTGTGACCGGTATTTCTGTTCGCGATTAATATTTCCTCATCCGGTTGCGGAGGGACATCGCTATAGCCACGGTCGATGTGAATAAGTGCCCCTACATCTACGTTATCGCGATCGGTTAAAGCTTCCCAAGGCATTGCCCACTCCCTACGGTCAGGTGAAAACACTCTCACGCGGACTACGCTCCGCCCCCTGTTCGAGTTGCGGAGCACTGGATCCTTACGAATCCGAGACCGGCATAATCATCAGCAGCGGACTTGGCTTCAACCGCGGAGGTACGCCTCCGGCGCCGATAAGGGCATGGTCTGAAGCGGGCGAAATTCAAAAATGCCCCGCCACCCTTTCAGGCGGCGGGCCAGACACCCTGATTGCGCTGTGTCGTCGGCTTCTCTCACAGCCGCCACCCTTTCCAAAGCCGCCCTGACCTTCTCCAGATGACATGCCATAGGCTCGTCGTTCTCCAGGCACAGCCGATTGAGGACAAACCGCTCGGCGCCGGCCGCCCGGATCAGACGGGCATGGCTCCGCTTCACGGCCTGCACGCATCGTCCGGTAGGTCCAAGGATCTCACCAGGACCGAAAGGCTCCGCCGGAGCGGTCGCATCGGCGACGCAAGGCGGCATAGGCCAGGGCGGCGGGATGCTGTCGGGCGTCGAGAATGCCATCCACGAAGAGGCGATCAACGAGCGATTCCCCCGGCCAGTTACAGCTCCGAAAGGACCCTTAAGTCATTGTAGGTGACGCTTTGGCTCCTGATTCCTCATGGCGTCCGGGCACCAGATGATCCACGCCCCGACACGGGGAAAACGCCACACCGTTCACAGTGACGACAGCCTAACGATTGTCGAGATCAGAGGCCATACAGTAGGTCAGGCCGTCGCCTTCCCGCCGCGACGACCGGGTTTTTTGGCTACTGGCTGGGGCTGGTCCCCAGGCTCCGGGGCCGCTTCAACGACCTCCTCCTGGCGCTTTCGACCGAGCCCTATCGTCTTCGCCAGTTCTGAACGCTGCGTCGCATAGGCTGGGGCCACCATCGGATAATCCTTTGACAGACCCCATTTCGCTCGGTAGTCCGCCGGCGACATGCCGAGAAGCCCGAGGTGGCGTTTCATCGATTTGAACTTACGCCCATCCTCCAGGCTGATGATGTAGTCGTCCGTGACGGACTTTTTGATCGGCACCGCAGGCTTGAGCTGCTCGGCGACGGCCTCGACCACGGGCGGCTTACCCAGGCTGCCGAACGCCGCATGCACAGACGCGATCAGGGCCGGCATCTCGGCCGCCTGAACGTGGTTCTGGATCACGTAGGCCGCCACCACCTCGGAGGTCATCTTGGCGAGGGTGGTCTGGTCAGAGTCGGACATGGGGTGCTCGGGAAAGTCAGGGTGTGCGCGAGTAGCATGGAAGCCGTTGTAGAGTCCGAAGGCAATCCGTCATTCCATAGGCCTGCACGAGGTCACGTAGGTCTGTGGTGCTCGGTCAGACGGCCGTGAAACGTGGCGAGATGTCCGAACAAGAGCCGGTCAGCATCGGGATCGAGACTAACCCGACGCAATAATCGCAGCACCAGGTTGCCGGGAAGCGTCGCGGTATCGAGGCCCCTCCGACCTGCTCGCCCGCTATGACGAGTGGCCGCCGGCCGAGGCGTAGATCGGTTAGTGCCGACGTCCCAGCAGCGTCTTCGTCAACCTGTTGGATTCAGTTGGGGCGCTTGTGCTCGAATGCCCTCGGTGATCCGCGTCAGCACGGCCCTGATCCTTGCGTTCTCTCGGTTGTCCTTGTGGGCGACGAGCCAGATCCCCGCATCCGGAACAGGTAAGGGAGAGGCAAGGCGGGTGAGGCCTTCCTCGCGATCGGCGCGGAAACGGGCCAGGCACGCCAATCCTCCCCCGTGCAGTGCGGCGACAACCGCCGCCTCGTGACTGCTGGTCTGCAGGGAGATGCGGGAACGAGGGGCAAGCGCAGCAAGCCAGTCCGTCTGATCGGAGTCTTGAAGGTCATCCAGTTGCGCGACGATGTGGTGTCCCGGACAGCCCGCCTCGACGTCTAGTTCGCCGTGCTTGTCCAGGTATCCGGGGCTGGCATACAGGCCGAACCCCAGGATTCCAATCTTGCGAACGACGAGGTCGTGCTGGTTCGACTGCTTAAGCCGGACGGAGATGTCAGCCTCCCGCATCGAAAGGCTCAACTCCCTTGGATCTGGTATCAGCTCCACCATAATGTCCGGATGCTTGCCATGCATCGCGGCGAGGCACGGCGACAGGATATTGCTGGCGACGCTCTCCGCGCAGGTGACACGGACCGAGCCGGACAACCGGCCGTCCCGGCCGCCGACCTCGCGTTCGAGCGCCAGCGACCCCGTCTCGAACCGCTCGGCCTCCCGCAGCACCTGTTCCCCCGCCGAGGTAACGACGTACCCGTCAGGCGTCCGATTGAGGAGACGGACGCCCAGACTCGCTTCCAGGGACGCCAGTCGGCGTCCGACCGTGGATTGAGCGACGCGCAGCTCCTTGGCGGCCGCGATCAGGTTTCCGTGTCGGGCGATGGACAGGAAAAAACGGAGATCATCCCAGTCGAGCATCGCAGTCCGTCCAGCGTCATTGCAACCCGATCAACGCCTTCTTTTGGCTCGTTGAGCGGGACGCCAGATCGGTAGGCTCGGCACCTGCCATCAGAGTCCAAGCTATCCCAGTGGCAAGGACCGAGCAATCCATTGAAGACCAGCAGGATGCAAATACGCGTTTCGACTATGCGGATATTTGCGGTCGAACGCCCTTGCCGGGTCTTGTGACAATGCCTGGCACAGGTCCAGATGAAATCACGACGGGACCGAAATCCATGCCGACACGCAAGACCATGAACGTTTCGATAACGCCCGAGCTTGAGCGTTCGGTTTCCGCCCGGGTCGCCGCCGGCCGCTACCGCACGGCGAGCGAGGTCGTCCGCGCCGCCTTGCGGATGCTCGACCGGGAGGAGCCGCTGGATGGCACCCGCCCTCCTGCGCCACATCGCGAGAGGGATGACCATGTCGGACCAAGCCGATAAGTCCGGTGAGCAGAAGGTCGCCGAGTCCGACGTCGAAGGGTTTCGCGAAAACCTGGGTCCTTTCGTCGTCGCCGCCGAGACGACGCGAATGCCGATGGTGTTTTCCAACGCCAAGGTGCCGGACAATCCGATCGTCTTCGTCAACCAGGCCTTTCTCGACCTGACGGGCTACGACGAGCAGGAAGTGCTCGGCCAGAAGTTCGACTTCCTGATACTGCAGGGTACCAGCCCCGAGGCGTTGACGGAGATCCGGACGGCCTTCGAAGGCGGCCGCGACCTCGAAACGCCTGTCCGCTTCAGCCGCAAGGACGGCGGCGCGATTTGGGTCTCCGTCTTCATCAGTCCGGTACGGGACGATGCCGGGACCATCGTGCAGCACTTCGCGTCTTTCGTGGACGTGACAAGGCACAAGCGGGAAGAGGAGCGGCTTCGCTCCCTGCTCGACGAACTCAATCACCGGACGCAGAACACGCTCGCGACGGTCCTGGCGATCGCCGGGCAGACACTGCGCGGCATGGCGGACGAGCAGACCATCGACGCCTTCGAGGGACGTATTCTCGCGCTGTCGAACACCCACACCCTGCTAGGCACCGAGAACTGGGACAGCGTCGAATTGCGGGACGTCATCGACCGTACACTGGACGCTCTCGGACTCGGCGAACGAGTCACGATCGAGGGGGGCCAGGTTCCTCTTCAGTCGAAGGAGGCGTTGACCCTCACACTGGCCGTGCATGAGCTGGCCATCAACGCCGTCGCACACGGAGCGCTGTCGACCCCGTTCGGAGGGAGGGTCGATGTCTCCTGGTGGCTCGAAGAGGCTCCCACGGGTGACCGCGTCCGGTTGCGTTGGCGCGAGAGCGGTGGGCCTTCGGTGTCGATGCCCTCGTCCAGGGGTTTCGGTCGCCGCTTGATCGAGGGAGGCTTGGCCCAGGACTTAAATGGCGAGGTGCGCCTCGGCTTCGAACCAACCGGAGTCGTTTGCGAGATCGTGATGCCCGCCTCTGAAAGAATGGGCCAGTGAGCGCGACGAACGGGCTTTCCGGCCGGCGCATCCTCGTCGTCGAGGACGAAGTGATGGTTTCGTGGCTGTTGGAAGACATGCTGGGGCAACTGGGCTGCAGGGTCCTCGGCCCCGCCGCGCGCGTCGACCAAGCCCTTGCGATCATCGACGATGAGGAGATCGACGCGGCCATTCTTGACGTCAACCTGAACGGGGAGAAGAGCTATCCCATCGCCGACGCATTGACGGCAGGCGGGGTGCCGTTCGTGTTCTCGACCGGCTACGGGCGGAAAGGTCTCCAGGATCGCTATGCGAACGTCCCGATGCTGCAAAAGCCTTACAAGCGGTCAGCGCTGGGGGATGCACTCGGGACGCTGTTGGTCCAAGGGGATTGCGAGGCACCCGAGAAGAGATCGTCGCTGGCGGTATGGGACGCCAAACGCCTGCGGATTGCCACGGATGCGGCAGGCGTGGCGCTGTGGTCCTGGAACGTCGATACCGATGCGATTCTTATGGACGAGCGCGCCCACGGCCTGTGGGGAGTTCCGATGGGGCCGGTCACGTTCAAGCACCTATCCGCGCGCATCCATCCTGAGGACCTGGACAGGGTTCGGGCCGCATTCGTAGCGACGCGGGAGGTGCTCGGCGCCTACGAGGTCGATTTCCGCATTCTGCACGGCAAGGTGGTTCGTTGGGTCTCCGCCCGGGGGCGCGGCGACGACCAAGGTATCGTCGGCCGCCTGATGTTCGGGGTCTTCCTCGATGTGACCGAGCGGAAGATGGCCGAGGAGGCGCGCGAGATGATCGCCGGTGAGATGGCGCACAGGGTCAAGAACCTGTTCTCGATCGCCTCCGCCCTGACGGTGATCGCGGAGCGCTCGTCGACCACGACGGAGGGAATGTCCCGCGACCTCAGGCTGAGGTTGAACGCCCTCAATCGTGCGCACGACCTCGTTCGGCCGGCTTCGGGCGATCTGATCAGGGCTGCGCAACTCGGCGACCTGCTTGCCGTGCTGATGGCCCCCTATGCCGGCGACGAAGAAGACCGCGTACGGTTCGCCGTGCCGGAGCTGCTCGTCGGCGTGGCGTCCGCCACGACCCTGTCCCTCGTCGTCCACGAACTGGCCACGAATTCGATCAAGTACGGGGCGCTGTCGGCCACGGGCGGGACGATCGACGTTTCATGCGTCGCCACCGACGACGACGCGGTGATCACCTGGACGGAGCGAGGCGGCCCCGAAGTGGCTCCACCGAACGGGCATACCGGCTTCGGCAGTCGACTGGTCACCAACGCCGTATCGGGGCAACTCGGCGGCGCTATCGCCTTCGAATGGTCCGCAGAAGGCGTCGTCGTCGTTCTACGGGCGAGCAGGGCCCGGCTCGTGGTGTGACGTTCAGAGAATAACCGCTCAGCCACGCAGCGGTTTGAGCTATCGATTCATCTGGCCAGATAGGTTCCGTCAGGTTGGATCGCGTGTCCCTCGATAGGTCAGCTCGCCTCGATAGACGACGCCGCCCGTTTGGTCACGCACGTCGCACGTTATGATGTGCAGCTCTCCGTCAGGAAGTTCCTCGCGGGCGATGTCGGGGAGAAGACTTTGGCACTGAGCCCGCGCTTCCTCGAAGGTGTCGAAGGTGTCTCCAACATCATCCTGAAGGAAACCCTTGCTGTCGCGGACGTCGAAATAATATCGAGGCACTTGCACCTCCTGCCTTTTAGGCAAGGGTGCAAGTGTCCCCCAGGCGTCGCATGCCATGAATCGGAACGACGATGTTCTGTATATGGGAGCTATTATGGTTCTTGACACCCATCCCGCTTCCTAACGAACCGAATAAGTGATCTATAAGGATATACGCCAAGCATGCAGCCGACCCTAATACCAAATAGCTCACTGATACAGCAGAGGAGTCACCGAGCATGCCCACGATCACCCCCGCACAGATCCGTGGCGCTCGCGGCATGCTCGATTGGTCCATGACGGACCTAGCCAAAGCATCCGGGGTGTCTGTCTCGACCGTGAAGCGTGTCGGGGACGGCAGAATGGCCCTTGTCTCGCCGACCACAGTCAGCCAGATCCGCGGTGCTCTTGAAGCTGCTGGTGTGGAGTTCTTGGGCGATGAGGGAAGTGGGCCAGGAATGAGGATGATGGCTCGACAGGCTCAGTCCTTATCACGCTTCATGCGGTGATTACTTTTTGGTCGGACAACCCGGCGCGGTTTGAAGGGAATATAGTCGCCTTCAGTACGATCGAAGGCTTCTGGTGCGACGCCGACGCTTCGGACAATTCGTGGGCAACCTGCTCGTCAACGCGCTGACGTGTGGCGTTGGCAGTATTCCCGACCAGGTCCGGGCATGCACGAATAGCCGCGGATTCGAACCTTCAGTTCAGAATCCGGCGAACCGATAACCGCGGCGGATTCGGGCAGGATACTCGAGCCGTTCAGCGGGGTGCGCTAGTCGATCCGGCCGACAAGGACTAGGCTTGGGTTTCTACGTCGCGTTGGAGATTGCACATGCCTACTGAGGCACTCTTTACGCATTCTCGACGGCGCGTACGACGCTCATCTTTCTGACGCTGACAAAGGCGTAGAAGGCTGATGGCTATCAGAAGTGGACGCCCCTCTGATTGAGGAGCGTCCTGTAGAACCTTACAAGCGATGCATCATCTTCTTGTGCATCATCATCTTCTTATGCATCATCTTACCGTGCATCATATGATGGTGCATCATGGGCTTCTTCATCATCATGCGAGCGGACGCAGGCGCGATAGCGCCGCCCAGCGAAACAACGACGACCGCACACGCGACGATGAGGCTCTTGGTCTTGATCATGGTCATGTTTTTTCCCCTGTTATGCCTTCAATGCGAGATCAGCCCGCGATGAAAGGACCTGCGATAGCCAGCACCTGAGCCTTGCTGAGCGGCTTGTCCAAGGCGCCCGTCCAGGGCTTTTGCTTCCGCAGAAGACGCACCTGGGCGGCGTGCCGAGCCTCGACCGAATGGATCTGAAGCGCCGTCGTGAGCAGGGCCCCGCCGCCGGTAAGGTTCGGAGCCTGGCCCTTGTAGGCCGCGACACCCGTGTCCTCCAACGCCTGGGAGACGGCCGCGAACGTCTTGAAGTTGCTAAACACGTCCCGGTACTTGCCGCGCGCCGTGAAGTCGAACTGCGGTTTGGCGACCGCTGCCCCACCCAGTACCGACTGCAGCAACGCGACGTGCTCGGACTCGTGCTGGCTGATGGTCTGGAAGGTGCCGGCGGCATAGTCGGGGATGAGCCCGCCCTGCGCGAGCGCGGTGCGATAGAATTCGTCCTCAAGGTATTCGAGCGTGAGCGCGAAGTTGAGGATATCCGCCACCTGCTGCGGTACCTGGGCAAAGGCCTCTGACGAGACACTTGCTAATATCAAAGGCGCAGTCGCGAGTGCCCCAAGCTTGAGGGCGGCGCGACCGAAAAGGTCCCGCCTGGTGCCAAGGCGAGAGGAGAGGTCGGGATCGATCCCGTCGAGAATGGCGACGTCGTTGGACATCTGTGGACCCTTTTCTACTGGGATCAGGAAAGCTGCGAGGCGGTGATGGGCGTCGCGATGAAGGGAGCGGCCATCGGCAGGACCTGCGAGGGGGCCAGTGCCTGATCGAGACCCTTCCCATCCACGGGGTCCGACGTTTCGATGATGTAGTGGAGCGTTGCCGCATGCCGCGCTTCCACCGAAACAATGGAACCCGCCACGGCCAGGTACGCCGGGCTCTGGATGGCGGCGCCACCGCCGTTGTAGGCGGCCACACCCAGATCTTCGAAGGTGACGGCCGTCGATAGCACCGAGTCGCGGCTGGCGAAGTCGATGGCCGAGAAGTTCGGCGTCAGGTCCGGGATGCGGTTCCCGCCAAGTGCCCGGGCGAAGAGCGACCGATGTGCGATCTCGTGCGCCTTGATGTCCTTGAGGAGGGAGCGTTCGCTCCGGGTCATGCCGCTATAGGGCGAGGCGAGGACCTGCGTGTAGAAGGCCGCTTCGAGCTGCTCCAATGCGTAGGCGTAGTTGAGAACGCCGAGGTCGCCCGAGCCGAGGTCCACTCCCGCCTGGGCAAACGCCCGGCTGAGCTTCAGGCCCGGCACATCGACGCCGAAGGCGACGGCAGCGACGGCGGTGGCGCCGGCCCACTTCAGTACGGTCCGACGTGAATTCACGCCCGAAGAGGGTCGGTCATTATCTGTTCTGATCATGTCATCTCCCGTGTCGTCACTCGGTCTTGAGTAAGAGCCTGGCCTACATCGCCTTTCAGATACGCGGGGAATGACGGCGGGATGCGTTTTGACACGCGTCTAAATTTGCGTTTCGACTATTCGAAAATATTTGGCTGCGTTCTTACGACATCACGCATCATCTCACAGTCGAAGCGACTGCTCGGGACTTCGGACGCGCCGACCGATCGTTCGCTCCGGTTCAATGAGTCAATTCCGCACCCTCTCGGAAGCACGAAGCCTATCGGAGGCTCACTGGCCGGAACGAACCTCAACGATCCTGTCGTGTCGAACGACGACGCCGTGCTGAAAGGTGGAGGAGCGCATCGTCACGTCGGTGAGGCGGAATACAAAATCGCTTGGTTCTTTGACAGGCCGACGTGAGATTGTGGCCTCGATGTTGCCCCAGAGTAGTTTGGGCACGGGACGATCGTGACCGACGCACTGCTGCGCAAGCTGGGGAGCTTCTGCCCCCTGAACCTCGAGGATGCGGCGCTCATCGCCGACATCGCAGACCGCCCGCACATTGTGGCGGCGCACGATGACATCATCCGTGAAGGTGACGTGCCGCGCGACGTCCACCTCATCACGTCGGGCTTCGCCATCCGCTACAAGCTGCTGCCCAACGGCGCCCGCCAGATCTTAGCCTATCTACTTCCAGGCGACTTCTGCGACTTGCATGTATTCGCCCTCGACGAAATGACCACGGTATTGCAGCATTCTCGATTGAGACATGACGGAGCTGGGCAAATCGACCCGCCCAAATGTACGCTTCTTGCCGTCCCTGATTTAAGTGCAGTACAGGCCCTCAGTCTTTAAGAAGGCGCGCGACCTGATCGTACACCACACGGCATGACTGACTTAGCTGGGGGCGTTTGGTCGCCAAGCAGGAGACCGCTTGACCTTCGTCCGTTAGAGCCTGAGGACACAGGCGCACAGCGTCACTTCCACAGTTCTGGATAGCTTGTTCACGAAGTTCGGAGCTGATGTTCTGCGGTCCTGCGAGGCAGGCAGAAGAGGAAAGAATCACTATAGCGATGCCGAATGAGAGTGCATTTTTCATATACAACGTCCTCTGAGAGTCACTTCGGATTTGATGCTTATTCCGAGGCAATATATGACAACCGCATAACTAATCGCGCTCGCCTACCGCCCTTATGTGTGTTTTCTGGATGTCTTTTACAAGGCGCACAGCGCACTATTCGTAATCTGGATTAGCGTATCGAGAGTCGAGCTAACTTTCTGCATTTGGAGCTGGATCGCATTACCTTCAACTGTCCCTGACTTCGACTGAGGATAGGGGCCTATCGGCCCTTCGCCAAGTCAGCCCTTACATGCCTGTGCCGAACGCCTTGGCACACTGAGGGCTAAGCTGAGAATGGTGAGCCTTCATACAGGCCTTCACTTTTTCCTCATCCGAGGTGACGTCCGAGCAAAGCTTTTGAACGTCGTCGAAGCAGTCATGCTCCGCCTGAGCACGCATCCTCTCCTTCTCGTTCATGGGACCTGCGGCGACGGCTGGCACCACGGCGGACAGCAGGAGAGCGGTGCAAAGGGCGGCTCGGGTCAGTGTCATGGTCGTGCCTCGGTAGGTTGCAGCGGCATTTATGAGCCGTGAACGCTCGTGCCACGGCAGACGTGAGTGGTTCGTGAACGCAGCGTCTTGACGCCAGCGTCTACGAAACACCTATTTACCTACAGAACGGGGCTAACAGGCATAGTTAAATCCTACGGATATTAACAAACGATATAATCGAGATGTTAACACGTACGATCGAGCATGATTTATCGTGCAAGAGCTGAAGCTTATCTTATGTCTGTCGGATG
>JBPBQY010000061.1:0-35748 GCA_050920985.1 Janthinobacterium lividum
GTGGCGACGATCGATCGTTACATCGCCCACACCAACGACGATCCCAAGCCCTTCAGGTGGACGGCCTCAGCCCCCAGCATTATGGCCAAGCTCAGGTTGAACCAGCCGAATGACTCAGAGCACTAGGTGTGAGCCGACTACTTGAGCCGCTGGTCCCCTAACATTTCCATCGGCGACCCGTTCGTGAACACACTGGCGCGCGCCCGGTGCATTCAACGGTGTAGAGATACCCACATAGCCGATCCCGGACAAGAACAAAAGACTATGTGCATAAACGGGCATCGAATGGCTAAATTTATCTCTCGTTGTCTACGCCAACAAGCGCGGCCAACAACTGGCGCATTCGCTAAAGTAATCATCAATAGACGGCGCGCCTGAGAGTCACCTTACAGCATCTGATTCGTTTTTAGGAGTAAAATGCAAAATGAATAGAACGAGCAGTCAGCTCGCGCCATATGCCGAAGGCGTTAGTATACGGTTTCGAGTGCTGGTGGTTGAGGACGATCTCGGCATGCAGCGCATGGTGGCTGATTACCTCAATGCGCATGGGACCGATACGGCAGTGGCGGCGAACCGGAAGGATATGTTGAGCCTTCTCACCCGAGACAGTTTCGATTTGATGGTACTCGATCTTCGACTCGGCGCCGATAACGGGCTTGATCTTCTGCGCGAAGTGCGCGCCCAGAGTGACCTGCCGGTGATCATCGTAACAGGTCAATTAAGCGACGAGGTCGACAGGGTGTTGGGGCTCGAGTTCGGTGCCGACGATTACCTCACCAAGCCTTTTAGCCTTCCGAATTACGGCGGCGTGTCCATCCCTGTCGGGATGATTACAGACGTAAAGACGTCAAGGGCACCTTTCCCTATCGCTTGGGCTCGTTCGCCCGTCGCTGCCGGATGTGCCTCGTTGGACTCTCGATGCTGGCCGCGGCGAAAGGCAGGGGGCAAGTGCGTGTCGAACCAGGGTGACATCTGGCCGACGCGCCGTGGCTGTGCCGCCCCGAACTCATCGACAAGGCGAAAAAGGCCTAAGGCCAAACAGCTTCTCTTTCCGCAGCCTGTGGGATCGCGATTGGATCGGCGGGTTTTGTCGGAGCAGGCCTGTCGGCCCCACTCGCCCCGATGTGAGCAGAGACCAAAACAGAGTTTAGAGGGCCGCCGCGCATTGGCTCTGACAGAAGAGCGACTTACATACGCCATCGCGCTGCTGCGAACTGTCGAATACCCTAGCAGTAGCTCACAGCCAGAACGAGGGTGGGGAAGTTTATCGGCGCCAGTTGCTGGGCATCGTCGCCGAGCGTGGAACGGTGAGCAACCACCACGTGGCCGCGCGTCAGGCCTACATCGGGCTCGGCATCGCGCTAGGCGCAGCGGCCTTCGAAGAAGTCATACTACTCCGATGGAGGGGTTCGACTCAGCGGCGGTCGACGACATCCTCGGCCTGAGATCGAGGAACCTGCGCAGCGTCGTCATGCTGCCCCTGAGCTACCGCGCGGTCGAAGGAGACTGGCTCGTGGCGGTGAGCAAAGTCCGACGCAGCCGCACGGATTGCGTCACCGAGGTGATCTGAATTGGACGGTTCTCCTGCACGTGAATCATCATGGCCCGACGTCCTGCGTGCCGAAGCATGAGGCTTCCAGCGTCCGCTTATCGGTGGGCCTGTCGGCACAGGTATGACCGAAGTGGGTCGACAGCAGGCGCAGGCACCGCGATCTAATTGGGTTCAGCCCCTCAGGTCCTTATCGGCGACATCGCGGACCGAAACGACTACTCGGCGTTGGCCACCTGCTGGCTAAAGCCGCCCATAAGCTTGACGTCGGTGTTCGGGAGGTGGGTCGCTGGGACGACTGATCCAGCAAGAGTGGCCTTTGAATCGCAAAGGTGGCTTTCACGCGCCCCGCCGCAGGACATTCTCGACCGAGGTCCAGGGCAGGACGCCGTAGCGATCGTTGTCGAGGGAGGTGAGCTTTCCCCGTCCGCTCGACATGTCGCGCAGATACTGCATGCCCTGCCAAGCCGGGAACGGGGCGTCGCTTCGCGGCGTCACCGTGCGCACGATGGCGATGAGTGCACTGAGCCGCCCGATCCCGCCGGCGCGCCATAGCCCGAAGCGACGGCCGCTCAGCGTCGTCATCGTGGCGGCGAGCGAACGAGGAGTGACGACGTCACCCGCTATTCGGAGGAACCGCGGCGCGCCTTCGTCGAGCGCCGCGAGAGCGACGTATCGTGCGACGTCGTCCTTGGTGGTGAAGTCGAGCGTCTGATCGGCGCTGCCCCAGTAAAGGACCATCTTCGGCCTCTGCAAGATGATCGGGGCGTCTCCGGTGAGAAGGTCGGCAAAGGCGCCGTTGAGCACCGAAGTCGCGCAGATCGGCGCCGCGTCGAGCCGCTGCATGAAAGCGCGGCGCAGGTCCATGTTGCGGTTGTCGCCCGGTTGCGTTCTGGTGAAGTCGAGCGAGTAATCGGACGGGATGAACCGTGGGACACCGGCCGCGACGGCGGCGTCGAGCAGGCGGCCCTGAGCGCCGATGATCACCGGCCCCAGGCCGTTCAGAGCCGAGACCACGCAGGCCGCGCCATCGCAGGCCTGTCTCAGAGAAGCCGCATCGTCGTAGGTCGCCTCGACAGGCGATGCGCCAACCGACGCCATTGCGCTCCGCTTGGATGTGGATAGGCCGGGCCGCACCAGAGCGCGGACGTCTGCCCCTGCCGCGACTAACGCCTTGGCGATGCGCTGGCCGAGGTCGCCGCCGGCGCCGGCCATAACGATGGTGTGGCGGTTCTGGAAACTCGTATCCGTATGCATTCTCGCATGCCTCGATGTGCTGACGTAGAGACAGGTATCTGGTCGTTCCCCAAGTTGAAGTAAGGTCGCCGAACCGCGACAGGGCGTTGCGAAATGGGAACGAAGATGCAGCTTGTCGACCTTCGTGCCTTCGTGCGCGTCGCTGAACTGGCCAGCGTTTCAGCCGCTGCCCGGACACTCGCCCTGCCGCCTCTCTGCCATTGCGGTCGGTCGCTCAGTTCGCTTTGAGTACACCTCACGCGAACTAGCTGATTCAGCCGCTGTTGACCCAAGTGGGCCTTGAAGTGTCGTGGGATATTCCGCGGAAGCGGCTGGCGAAATGAGCGTTTAGGTATGCACGAAGATCAGATTAAACCAGAGTGAAACAATCAGCACGAATATGACACTGACCGGGGTGGCAATCACGAGAGCGACGCTCCATACTTCCAAATACAAAGCAACAGGTGCAAATGTTATCCAATACAGTATGGCATAAAGCCATATAATGTTGACCAGTATCATCGGATCTCCGATGGGACCAGCCTCTTCGCCATCCTGAAGGTGATAGAAGAACTGAAAAGGAAAACATCGATCCATGAAAATCAAAATGTACCCGATGAGGTAGTCTGAAATGATTATAAAAATCAGGTATGCAAGAACAAGTATCAGTATTTGTATTGGCCATGGATGAGCCCATGAGTGTGATTTCGCTCCATCCACGATGACACCCCGCATTCTTCTGCCAAGAGATTCAAGTCTGCTGTCCTTTGGACGACGTCAAGGGTTGGGTTGTGGCTAAAGGTTGCCCCCGAGCCGCTCTGGCGACGGTGGATTGGAAGCGGCCGTTCCGCGCTTCACCCATAACATCCGGATCGTCCAGTACGATTTGGGTATGCCCATAACGAACCGCCGCGTCGGGGCAGTCCGGTTCGTGAACCGGCGCATGCGAGCGACGCTTCTCACGTTTCCAACACTGTCATTCCGCTGCCCTCACCAGAGCGGACGGCGTGGCAAAACGGCTCCTCCATGATGTCTGACCAGATCAATAACGGTTGAGGCTAGAGCGTCCGGGCCAACGTCGAGACCAACCACCGGAATATGAATTTCGTGCGGCTTGCGTCGCCAGAATAATGGAGAGCCGGGCAGAAACGGGTTGTGACGCGCAGCAATCGGCGCCTTAAACTCAAAGCGCAATGCGGTGATGCCGGCCCGAGTGTGCAGAGGCCGCACGCTTGCGACCGACGACCAAGAAAGAGACACGCGAGATCGATCGCCCCTGACTTTTGCCGCCTCGATGACGAGCCGTGGCGACCGGCGCAGGGCCTCAACGACGCACCAGAACGTTACGCCGAGAAAGTAGAAACCCGTTGTCAGACTGGCAGCGAGGCCGAGCAGCACCGGGAGGATCGCTCCCGCGAACTGATGCTCCAGCAAGCTGGCGCCGAATGCGACCGCACTGAGAAGGCAAACAGCCGCCGCGACACCGGAAAACGTGCCGATGCGGAACATAACCCATCCGTTCGTACGCGCCACGAGGGGTAGGTGCACCTTTTGAAGAGCGAGCAAGGCTTGGTCGTCCACCCGAAGCCTCACAGCTTTTCGTTGCTCCATATCGGATGATGTTCCACCCAATGACGTGAAGGCCGGCTTACCAATTGGGAAAGTTCATGCATCGCGGATCGCATGCCAGAGGCATCTACCCTGGATCCACTGGTTCGCTTTGAGTGTACCCAAAGCGAACCGTCCTCTCAGTTCGTTTTGGGTCTCAAGACCCCCTATCCAAAACGAACTTTTCAAAACGAACCATCTAAATCGAACCGGTCATCGGCATTCCCGCATGCGAGATTCTCCGCCCTCGAACGACCGCTTCCAGCCAATCCATCACCATCGCGCTACGACCCAATCGGGTCGACTCCGGCTGTAATCTTGTTGGACGGCAAGGCTGAGTGGTTCCGCAATAGCCGGTTACGGACAGTTTTGGGCCGAAGCAGACGAATGCTGATAGACACAAATCTTTGTTCAAGGGATGATACGCCTGCTCAGATTGTGTAACGACAGGCTGAACAAGCACTTGGTGTTACAGACGCAGACATCGAATCGCGATGCATCGAGAAACGCGTCGGACCTGCCCTGACATCGAGGGGCCAATTACAACGCATTACATCGCACGATTTCTCTGCTCAACTTACGAACTACTATCTGGGTCGCGTGGATAGCGTACAAAGCAATACAAGGCGGCTGACAACGTCGATATTTGGGAGGTCATCTGGGCTGCCATTAGGACGCGATCCGCTGAACTTTAGAAGACCAGCTCTGACGATTGGTCGGCCTGTTCTGCCTCCTCTCGGTCCACTGAGATGCGCAACACCGTATCGGAAATTAGGCGCTGGATTTCTGGCCGGCATGAGCCGCAGTTGGTGCCCGCCCTCGCGGAGGCTCCGACGGCTGCCACCGTGGTGCAGCCACCATCGGTGATGGCCGCCCGGATCTGATTGACCCCGACCTGAAAGCACGAGCAGACCGTTTCGCCGCGATCGGCTCGCCCAGCCCCGGCACGACCAGCGAGGATGCGCAGCCGATCCGCTTCGCTCGGCGCTTCCGTGAGCATCGTCGCCAGAAACGCGCGCGCAATGCCGAGGGGGGTCGGCCCGATGAAGAGGACTGCGTCGAATCGGCCGGCGCGGAACACAGCCATGCGGTGCTGCCCGGTCTCCGGGTCGTCATAGGTGATGATCTGCGCATCAGGGTCCGCGGCGTGGAGCACCTTGCGGCCGAAGTCCTGCCAGTGGTCGGGGCAGCCGAGCCCGGCGAGCTCGGTCTGGAACCCGTCGGCGACGCGCGCCGTCGCCCAGTAATCCTGGTCATCCAGCAGCGCAGGCCGGTGCCGGGTTATGGCAAAGCCGTACCATTTCGTCGGGAAAGGCAAGATCCGGGCTACCCCCATCTTTGATGCGGGCTGGCCGGAGACCGGATCGGTTCGGCAGGGGACAAGCGCGTTGACCCGGCCACCGCTCGTGAACTGATCGGTCCAGTGCATCGGCACGAAAACCGTCGAGCGGGCTTGGTCGGGATCGACATGCGCGCGCGCCACGATCCGGCCCGAAGGGCTCTCGCACACGGCGAGTTCCCCCGTTCCGATGCCCGCCTCGCGCGCGTCGTCGGGATGGATCGTGATGGTAGGCTCGGTCACATGCGCCGATAGGCGCGCGGACTTCCCGGTCCGCGTCATGGTGTGCCATTGGTCGCGGATGCGGCCGGTGTTGAGGACCAGCGGGAAAGCCGGATCGATGGTGCGCGGCGCGGGCGTCCGGACCGCGATGAAGCGGCCTCGGCGATCAGGTGTGAAGAACTGGCCCTGGTCGAAGAAGCGACGGACGCCCACAGGCTCGCCGACCCGCACCGGCCATTGCACGGGCGCCATCCCGGCGTAATCCACCTCCGAGAGGTCCGCCAGCCCGCCGATGTCGAAGTCTCGCGTGCCCGCATTGCCGGCCGACGAGAGCGTGGCGTGCTCTTTGAAGATGGCGGCTGCATTGGCGAAACCGAAACCGGCCGCGAACCCCATGCGGGACGCGACCTGATCGACGATCCACCAGTCAGGCTTGGCATCACCCGGCAGAGGCAGAAAGGGACGCTGCCGGGTGATACGGCGCTCGGAATTCGTCACCGTGCCGTCCTTCTCGCCCCAGGCGGCCGCGGGCAGCAGAATATGGGCGAGGCCGGTCGTATCGGTGTGGCGGACGACGTCGGAGCACACCACGAACGGGCAGGACGCCAGCGCGTCGCGCAGGCCGTCGGCCTCCGGCATGCTGTCGACCGGGTTCGTCGCCATGATCCAGAGCGCCTTAATTCGGCCATCCGCCACGGCGCGGAACAGGTCAACGGCTTTGAAGCCCGAGCGCGTGGCCATGCGCGGCGCATTCCAGACGTCGCGCACGAGATCGCGATGAGCCGGGTTGTCGAGCTCGAGATGGGCCGCGAGTTGGTTCGCGAGCCCGCCGACCTCCCGACCGCCCATGGCGTTGGGTTGCCCTGTGATCGAGAACGGCCCCATCCCGGGCCGGCCGATGCGGCCGGTCACGAGATGGCAGTTGATGATGGCATTGACCTTGTCGGTGCCGCTGATCGACTGGTTGACCCCTTGCGAGTACACCGTGACGACGCGCTCGGTCGCGGCGAACAGGTCAAAGAAAGCCGCGATGTCGCGAGGGGCCAAGCCGGTGGCCTGCGCCACCCCGTCTGCGTCCAGGCTCGATGCAGCCGCGAGCGCCTCCGGCAGGCCAGTCGTGTGGGCATCGACGAAGGTGCGATCGGCTGCAGTTCCGGCAAGATGTGCCAAGAGGCCGTTGAACAGGGCAACGTCGCCGTCCGACCGGATGGCGAGGTGGAGGTCGGCCTGCTGCGCGGTCGGGGTGCGGCGCGGATCGATGACGACGAGACGCAAGCCCCGCGCCTCGCGCGCCGCCATCACGCGCTGAAACAAGACCGGGTGGCACCAGGCGAAGTTCGACCCCACCAGCACGACGAGATCGGCCTCTTCGATGTCCGTATAGGTGCCAGGTACCGTGTCGGCTCCAAAGGCCCGCTTGTGCCCGGCCACGGAGGAGGACATGCAGAGCCGGGAGTTGGTGTCGATGTTGGCCGAGCCTATAAACCCCTTCATCAACTTGTTGGCGACGTAGTAATCCTCTGTCAGCAGTTGGCCGGACACGTAGAACGCGACCGAATCCGGGCCGTGCTCGGCGATGGCCTCGGAGAAGCGCCGCGCCACGAGATCGAGAGCGTCGTCCCACCCGGTCCGTGCTCCATCCACTTCCGGATACAAGAGCCGGTCGTCGAGCGACAGGGTCGCGGCCAGAGCCGACCCCTTCGAGCAGAGCCGCCCGTAATTGGCCGGATGGTCGGGATCGCCCCGTACCGCTACGGCGCCGTCTCCGGCGACATCGGCCAGCACGCCGCAGCCAACCCCGCAATAGGGGCAAGTGGTCTTGACGGTGCGGGTCGCGCTTCGAGAAGCGTCGTTCCTTGCGCTCCGGCTCCCAGGCTCAGCGCGATCACGGGGGTGGCAGGGGGCGATATTGTCCATCAGGCCGCCTTGCGTTGATCACGAGCGGCAGCCGGAGCGAGTGCAGGCGTCAGCAGAGCCAGCGCGGCCGGATCGGCAAACGCCCGGCCGAAGATCAGGCCGTCGCGCAATCCCGAAACATTCGCGTGGTTCTGGATGAGTTCGAAGAACCAGGCGCCGTCCTCCGTATCGCCAAAGAGCACCGCACCGAGCAGGCGACCCTCCCGCAGGACCAAGCGCCGATAAACCTGACGGGCGGGATCGCGCACCACGATCTCGTCACGGCCCTCGCCCGAAGTGAAATCGCCGGCCGAGAACAGGTCGATACCCGTGACCTTGAGCTTGGTCGCCGTCACGGAACCCTCATAGACGGCCGTCTCGTCGCCGGCGAGCCGGGCCGCGACGACCTTGGCCATGTCGTAGAGCGGCGCCACGAGGCCGTAGCACTGATCGCGGTGCTCTACGCATTCGCCGAGCGCCAGAACCGAAGGATCGCTGGTCTGCAAGGCGTCGTCCACGAGGACGCCACGATTCACGACGAGACCCGATGTCTTAGCCAATGCCGCATTCGGGCGAACGCCGACCGCCATGACCACCAAGTCGGCAGGTATTTCGCTTCCATCGGAGAACCGGACGCCCTCGACCCGATCGGTTCCGAGAATTGCGGCAGTACTGGCGCAGCAGCGCACCTCGATGCCGCGCGCTTCAAGGGTCTGCTGCAGGATTAGTCCGGCTTCGGGATTAAGCTGCCGGTCCAGCAAGGTGGCCATGAGGTGGACCACGGTGACGTGCATGCCGCGCATAGCGAGACCCGCCGCCGCTTCGAGGCCCAGCAGTCCGCCGCCGATGACCACCGCTCGGCCTCCCCGGCGCGCGGCCTCCTGCATGGCGAGCACGTCGTCGAGGTCGCGATAGACGCGAACCTCTGGCAGGCCGGATCCGGGCAGCGCCGGCACGAAAGGCGACGATCCGGTCGCGATCAGCAACGTGTCGTACGGAACCACCAGTCCGTCGCGTGTCGCGACGGTTTGAGCGGCGCGGTCGATCGCGACGATCTCGCGGCCCCGGTGCAGTGTCACCCCGTGTCGATCGTACCAGGCCTCGTCGTGGATCAGGATATCCGCAAAGGCGGTCTCTCCCGACAGAACCGGCGACAGCATGATTCGATTGTAGTTGAACCGTGGTTCGGCGCCGAATACTGTCACGTCATAGCGGCCTGGAGCCTGGGCGAAGAGCTCCTCCATGGCCCGGCCGGCCGCCATGCCGTTGCCGACCACGACCAGACGCATGCGGGTCGTCATGCGGGGTTGGCGACAGCGGCGACGGCGCGCCGGGTCGCGTTCCGCTGGGCGACCGCCTCGTCGAAGAGCAGCCGCTCGGTCTCCCGGTGCTGCGCCGAGAAGCGCACGGCAAGGGCCAGCACTGCGGTGATGATCACACAGCAGCCCAGGATGAGCAGCGCCTGCGGCAGGCCGCCGGCACCCTTCAGGACGAATCCGGCTGCGACGCCTCCGACGTTGCCGCCGGCACCGACGATGCCCGTCACACCGCCAAGCGCCTTGCGATCGATGAACGGTACGAGGGCGTAGATCGCGCCACAGGACATGTGGGTGAACAGGCCGAACACCAGCATGGCCGCGATAGCGGGCGCGACGGCCGTCATCTGGGAGAAGGCGAGAAGGCCGACGCCCTCGCCGACCAGAAAGACGACGAGCAGCAGCGTCCGGGCCTGAAGGCCGCCCGCTCGGGCGACCCGGTCCGACGACAGTCCGCCAACGGCGCGAGCAAAGAGGGCCAGCAGGCCGAAGCTGCCGGCCGCAAGACCCGCGTGGGTCAGGTCGAGCCCGAACTTGTCGACGTAGTAGCTGGCTGCGACGTTGTGGATGAATAGTTCGAGGCCGAAGCTCACCGCGTAGCAAAGCGCCAGCAGCCAGGTACGATAATTGGCGCTGGCCTGCCGGAACACCGCCCAGCCGCCCTTTTTGCCGGTCTCGACCGCGATGCCCCTGCGGCGCAGGTCGACGATGTCTCCTTCGGGCGTGTCCTGCGTCAGCGTCCAGTAGAGGACCGCGACGATCAGCATCATGACACCCGGGATGATCATGGCGAGGCGCCAGCCGAAGGCTTGGCTCACGCCCAGGCTGACGATGGCCCCGAGCAGGAGCGGCATCACGGTCTGGGTGACGCCGCCACCCGCATTGCCCCATCCGCCGACCGTCGCATTCGCGGTACCGACCACGTTGGGCGCGAACATCACCGACGTGTGGAACTGGGTGATGACGAAACTCGCCCCGATGGCGCCGATCGCAAGCCGAAGAACAAGAAAGCTCATGTATGAGTCGGCGAGCGCGATGCCGACAACCGGGATGGCTCCCAGGGCCAACAGTGCCGTGTAGGTGCGGCGAGGGCCGTAGCGATCGCACAGAGGACCGACCACGAGCCGCACCAGGATGGTGATACCCACGGCCGCGATGTTGATGTTGGCGATCTGGTCGCCCGTGAGATGGAACTCGCCCTTGATCACCGGCATCAGCGGTGCGACCGCGAACCAGGCGAAGAAACAGACGAAGAAGGCCAGCCAACTCAGGTGAAAGGCGCGCATCTGTGGCGTCGAGAAGCTGAAAAGATCGATGCCGGTCGCTTTCTTGGAAAGCATAACCCACCCCGCGGATAGAAGATGAAGGACTGTCGGCACGCCCGTTGAGCGACGCCGACGATGGCAGCGGTCCGATGACGCTGCTTGAAGCAATATCTCCGAGCTCTTCGGGACCGAGCCCGCAGAGGAGACATGCGCAATGGACCGACACTGGTCCCGAGGCGGGGCGAGACGCTCGTTCCTCTCACCTTCCCTCAGGATAAGGTGAGGCGGCAAAGCGGCAAGAGCAAAATATAGGCTCTGTTTGCCTAACTAGCTTGCATCGCCGGAGACTCGCGACGCAAAAGAGCCGATGTATTGGTCAAGTCGATCCGGATCGAACAGGCGTCCGTCGAAAAAACCATCGGGCCCGAGCGTCATGGTACCAAGGCGCGAGGCGACCGGCGTCGGAAACCGTAGCCCCCCCTCGACCTTGGCGCTGGCCCGCGGCAGGTCGGCGCCGGTCGGAGCGAGGGCAGCCCGGTAGATGTCCGGCCGGTACACCCCCCGCGCCGTCTCGGCATGGGCGACCGTATGGGCGACCTGCTCCCAACGGACCATCTGGGCGTAGAACCACAGGGCATGGCTGAGCCAGGGGAAGTTGGCCGCAGAGCGGTGGAAGACGAGAAAATCCGGCAGGGGCTCGGCGGGCCGCCCGGGCCGCCGTATGAGACGACCCCGGAGAGCGCGTTCGAGGACAGGGGCAGGAATGTCGAGGAAGGCCGGATCGGCCAGCAGTGCCGCAAGATCGGCGGCGTTCGCAGGGTCGTCCGCCCAGCGCGCCGCCTGCACGAGCGCGCGCACCAATGCGGCCGTCTGCGCGGGGAAGCGGTCCGCGAACGCCGCGCGCAGCCCCAGAACCTTCTCGGGACCCTGCCGCCAAAGGGCCGACTTCGTGACCGCGATGACGCCGGCCCCGGCCGCCACGGCGACCGCATTCCAGGGTTCCCCGGCACAGAATCCGTCGATCTGCCGCGCCGCGAGGCCGTCCACCATCAGCGAGGGTGGCAGCACCGTGAGCCGCACGTCGTTGTCGGGGTCGAGGCCCGCCGCTGCGAGCCAATAGCGCAGTTCGTAGTTGTGGCCCGAGAACGGGTGCACGATCGCGAATGTGGGTGGCTCGCGGCCCGTGACACGCCGGGCGCGGAGCACCGCCGCGAGGGCCTGACCGACCGCCGCCGGTTCGAAACGGTCGAAGTCCGCCGAGCTTGCGGCCGCCTCGGCCATGGCGGCGAACAGATCGGTCGAGAGCGTGATGGCATTGCCGCCGAGGCCGAGGGAGACCGGCGCCACCATGGGAATGGGCGGCCGTCCTAGCCCTAGGCTTGCGGCGATCGGCATGGGAGCGAGCATATGGGCGGCGTCGAAGTGGCCGACCGCCAGGCGGTCGCGGATATTGGCCCAGGACACTTCGCGTTTGAGCGTGAGATGGAGCCCTTCGAGACGCGCGAACCCCATCGTAGCCGCCACCACGAGCGGGGCGCAATCGATGAGCGGCATGAAGCCGAGGGTCAGGGCGCCCGCCTCGACGCCATCGCCGGATGGTTCTCCCCCGACCACCAGGGCGGGCTCGTGCGGCACGCGGGTCACGCCAGCAGCTTCATGGCTGTGATCAAACTTCGGGCGACCTCGGCCACCCGGCGGCTCTCCTTCATGGCCGTGGTGCGCAGCAGCGCATAGGCATCCTCCTCGGAGAGGCCACGGTTTTTCATCAGGATCCCCTTAGCCTTGTCGATCACCTTGCGGTCCTCCAACGCCTGCTTGGCGCGGTCGAGCTCCTCATGGAGGCGGTTCAGCGCGTTGAACCGGCTGATCGCAGTGTCCAGAACCGATTTCACCCGCTCCGGCTTCAGGCCGTTGACCACATAGGCCGAAACGCCGGCATCGATCGCCGCCTCGATGCAGGCGCGATCTGACTGGTCCACGAACATGGCCACAGGCCGCCTCACCGTCCGCGAGACCTGAAACATGGCGTCGAGCACGTCCCGGTTCGGGTTGCCGAGGTCGATGACGATCACTTCGGGATCGATCTCGACGATGCGCCGGAGAAGGTGATGCATCTCCGTGACCACCGTCACGGTCGTATGGCCGGCTTCTCGCAGACCCGCCTCGATTAGGAGGGCGCGCGACGCGTCGTCGTCGATCACCAGGATGCGGTAGTCGCCATCGGTCATGCCCCAGTGTCCGGCAGGAAGTCGGATTGTGCAATGCAGAACCAGTTCGGTCGGACACCATGGCTGCCGTTCGCAGCGTTCTGCTGATAATTGAGCCATCTGCCCACAAAGTATACTTCCCTATCTAAAACTTCGGCTTGAACTGCTTTTTTCGGCCGTGCTAACGACAGGATGCGGATCGAGCGTCGCCGTTGCGAAAGGCTTGCCCGCGTGGCGCGTCGGCCAACGAAGGCCTGAGTGCTCGACCCGGACGCACGGGCTCCCGTTCAACAGCGCCGCCCCACGGCCGAGCCTTCTGCATCTCGCAGGGGCGTTCGGCCTTCCCGACACGGTTCGGGCGGCACCCCACCCGACGACCACGGCCGTGACCGGCCGCGCAGGAGAGCCTTGATGGGCGACGCATTCTCTCCCGAACAGCGCCGATGGCTCGAAGGCTTCACTTCGGGCGCCGCCGCCGTTCGCGTGCTTCCCGCGCCGAGCACCCTGCCGGCGGAAGCCACCGGCCCCGAGGCCGAGCATCTCAAGGCGCAGGATCGCACGGTGGCCGAGGGCAAGAAGCTCGCCGACCAGGAGAAATGGAAACGAGCCGAGAACCCCTTCGAAGCCTATGCGCGTCTCAAGTCCGAGGCATTGGCCGGCGCCAAGCCGAAACCCGAGGACAACTTCCGCTGGCGCTACCACGGCCTGTTCTATGTCGCACCCGCACAGGACAGCTACATGTGCCGCCTGCGGATCCCGAACGGTGTTCTGACGCATTGGCAATTCGCCGGCATCGCCGACCTTGCCGGGCGGTTGGGAGGTGGCTTCACCCATGTGACGACCCGCGCCAACCTGCAGATCCGCGAGATCCTGCCCGAGAACGGACCGGCGCTGCTCGAAGGTCTGGTGGACATCGGGATCGTCTCGCGCGGGTCGGGGGCCGACAACATCCGCAACGTCACAGGCTCCTCAACCGCTGGCATAGATCCCCATGAGCTCATCGACACGCGGCCCCATGCCCGCGACTGGCACCACCACATCCTGAACAGCCGTGAGATGTTCGGACTGCCGCGAAAGTTCAACGTGGCCTTCGACGGCGGCGGCGCCATCGCGACGCTGGAGGACACCAACGATATCGGCTTCCAGTCCGTCTTGGTGCCGGACGACACCGTGGACAAAGGGGGGGCGCCGGTCGAACCCGGGGTCTGGTATCGACTGGCTCTCGGCGGCATCACGGGCCACCGGGACTTCGCACGGGACACGGGTGTCATCGTCCGGCCCGCCGACGCAACGGTCGTCGCCGATGCGGTGGTGCGAGTCTTCATCGCGCAGGGCGACCGCACCAACCGCAACAAGGCGCGGCTGAAATACGTGCTCGACGCCTGGGGTTTCGAGAAGTTTCTGGCCGAGGTGGAGACCCTCCTGGGCCGAGCCTTCACCCGCGTCGACGCCGCCACGATCCCGCCGCGGCCCGCCTATGACAGGCTGGCTCATATCGGCGTGCATCCGCAGCGCCAGCCGGGCCTCAACTGGATCGGCCTTGTGCTGCCGGCGGGCCGGATGACCTGCGATGAGATGCGGGAACTGGCCGGGATCGCTCACTCGCTCGGGGACGGCGATATCCGTCTGACGGTCTGGCAGAACCTGCTGATCTCGGGCGTGCCGGACAACTTCGTCGCCGCCGCTCAGGCGAGGATCGAGGCGATCGGGCTGGATTGGCGGACCACGCCGATCCGCGCCGGGCTGATCGCCTGCACGGGGAGCCGCGGCTGCAAGTTCGCGGCCGCCGACACCAAGGGCCATGCGCTCGCCATCGCGGAGCATTGCGAGCCGCGCGTCGCCCTCGATCAGCCGATCAATATCCATCTGACCGGCTGCCACAACTCCTGCGCCCAGCATTACATCGGCGACATCGGCCTGATCGGCGCCAAGGTGGCGATCAACGAGGAGGGTGACACGGTGGAGGGTTACGACCTCCACGTCGGCGGCGGCTATGGCACCGATGCCGCCATCGCGCAGCTGCTCTATTCCGACGTGAAGGCGGAGGATGTGCCGGCCCGCGTCGAAGGCCTGCTGAAGGCCTATCTGGCGGCCCGCGCCGAGCCGACCGAGGGATTCGCGGCCTTCGCCCGCCGCCACGGCCCCGACCGGCTGCGCGCGCTCGCCGCCGCGGAGGTGCTCGCATGACGCTGCCGTTTCTCGTTGCCCGCAGAGATCTGGTCCCTGAATCAGCGCCGTTCTCGGAGGATCAGCGCCTCTGGCTCAGCGGATTCTTTTCGGCCGCGCTTGGACCGATCGCCTCGCCCGAGGCCCTGTCGCAGGCGGCGCTGCTGGGCCTCGGCGCTCCAGGGCCAGCTGCGGCACCTTCCGGCCCGGTGCTCGCCAGCAACGACGAGGCGCCCTGGCATGATCCGTCTCTCCCGGCGCCCGAGCGCATGACGATGGCCGAAGGCCGGCCACTTGCGCCGCGCCTCATGGCCGCCATGGCCCAGCAGGATTGCGGGCAGTGTGGCTACAATTGCGCCGACTACGCCAATGCAATCTTCCTGAAGAACGAGGCGCGCCTGAACCTCTGCGCTCCTGGCGGAAAAGACACGACGCGGCTCGTTAAAGGCCTCGTGGCCGAACGCGACGCCACGGCCGAGGCTGCGCCGGCCTTCGCGGTCGCACTGCCCCCGGCCAAGCCGGGGTCCAACCCCATCCTGGCGGTCGGCACCTCGCGCGAGGCGCCGGGCGAGGCGACGTTCCTGTCCCGGTACAGACTGAATCTCGAGGGCTCCGAAAAGGAGACGATCCACATCGACTTCAAGCTCGGCCCGCATCTCGACTATGCGGTCGGCGACAGTTTCGGGATCTTTCCCAAGAACCACGAGGGTCATGTCGACCAGATCATCGCGCTGCTCGGCGCCTCGCCCCGGGCCGAGATCCGCGGCCGAACGCTGCGCGACGTGCTGATCGACGAGGTGGCGCTCGGGGCGGCGCCCGACGCCCTGTTCGAACTCTTTTCCTATGTTCTCGGCGGGCGGGATCGGGACGTCGCGCGAGCCCTGGCGCGTGGCGAGGACCCGCATGGCGATGCGGCCACCACCGACGTTCTGGCGGCGCTGCACAAGTTTCCCAGTGCCCGGCCCCATGCCGAGGCTTTCGTCGACGCCCTCGAGCTCCTGCAGCCCCGGCTCTACTCGATCTCGTCATCGCCCAAGACCGACCCCGGGACCTTGAGCCTGACGGTTGACGCGGTGCGCTACGTGATCGGCAGGCGCAGGCGGCTGGGGGTGGCCTCGACCTATCTCGGCGAGCGGGCGAAGCCAGGCGACCGGCTCCGCGTCTACATCCAGAAGGCACACAACTTCTCCCTGCCGTCCGACCCGAAGACGCCGGTCATCATGGTGGGCCCGGGTACCGGCATCGCCCCGTTCCGCGCCTTCCTGCACGAGCGCCGGGCGATCGCGGCGCCGGGGCAGAACTGGCTGTTCTTCGGTCACCAGCGCCAGGCGACCGACTTCCTCTACCGGGACGAACTCGATGCCATGCGGGCTTCGGGGCTGCTCAGCCGCCTGTCGCTCGCCTGGTCGCGTGACGGCGCGCAGAAATTCTACGTGCAGGACCGCATGCGAGAGGTCGGCGCCGCGCTCTGGCAGTGGCTGGACCAGGGGGCGCATTTCTACATCTGCGGCGATGCCAAACGCATGGCCAAGGACGTCGAAGCCGCCCTTGTCGATATTGTGGCGGACTTCGGCTGCAAGAGCCGCGAAGATGCGGTGGATTTCGTCGCCGCGCTGAAGAAGGCCGGGCGCTACCAGGCAGACGTCTATTGAGCGCGGCCACGGGCGGGACAGCGGTGCATCTGAACGGCACGGACGCCGATGTGCATGCGCTCCTCGTGGTCCTCGTGAAGTTGGCCCTGGCCGATGACAGCCCCGACGCCGCAGCCTGGCGCGCCGACGGGCTAGCGGTTCAACGCCGACTTGGTGCGGGGCGTGGGACGGTCGAAGCACCACGCCTCAACACGCTTTGGTACCTGGCTGTCGAGGCGGCCGAGAGCGACCCGATCGTCCAGCGCCTGCAGACCGTCAGCCCCACGCTGCCGACGACTTCACCGCTGAGCTTCGCCGATCTCGAGGCCAAGACGTTCGCTCTCGATGCCGCCCTCGAATGCATCCGGAACGCGAGTTCTTCGGGTTGACTCCTACGCGCTGAGAGATCGCCTCACCTGATTGCTGACGGTGATTGAAGTCAGCGGAGGGATCCGAATTTCCGTTTGGTGTGTGTGGTGATTACTGCCATGGTGAAGGGTCACAGGCGAGAAGCCGCTGCCATGGCTGGACGGCTAACGTCTGCTTTGAAGCATGGGGTAGGCCCGATGCTACGGCCCCCTTGGGTCGACAGGAGCCGTTCAGCAGACCCATGACGCGGCGCGCTCCGGAACCGAACGGTGGCGATGGTCTGATCGAAGGCGACATCCCCAATTCGAGCCGTCGGCGGGAGGCCAACCCGGTCCGAGGCAGTCGGTGAAACAGGTGATTGTGCCAGCCCGGCGAGCGGCAGGCACGTTCTACCCACGCGTCAGCAATTCAAGTTGGTTGCGCGCCCCCGGAACTCGACGATGTCGTGGAAATTGGCGAGATCGGCCAAGCGGCGGTTGAGGTGATCGAGTCTAGGCAGGCCTTTGCCTTATATATTTCCGCGCGGATTTTCTCGGCCCAGCCGTCTCGCTCGAGGCGCGTGTGCTGTCCCTTGTACAGGAACCGGGCCAGCTGAGCTTGTCGGAGTCGAGATCGGTTAGGCCGTCACGGCTTCAGCGAAATGGCAGGCCGAGAAGTGATCGTCTTCGATCACGCGGCTCAAGGGAAGGTCCACCGTGCAGCGGTGCTGAACCATCGAACAGCGCGGATGAAACGGGCAGCCCGACGGAATCTTCAGGGGACTCGGCAATTCGCCCGGCACTTCGGCCGTCGTCGAGCGTCGTCCGCCCCTGAGCTTGGGCGCGGCCCGCATCAGCGCCCGCGTGTAGGGATGGCGCGGCGTGTCGAAGACCGCCTGGGCCGTGCCGTTCTCGACGACACGCCCGAGATACATGACGGCGACCCGGTGGGCGATATGGCGCACGACGCGCAGGTCATGTGAGACGAACAGAATGGACAATCCCAATCGCTCCTGCAATTCGAGCAACAGGTTGATGATCTGCGCCTGGACCGAGACGTCGAGCGCTGACACGATTTCGTCGGCGACGAGCACCCGAGGCTCGACCGACAGGGCCCGGGCGATGGCGATCCGCTGGCGTTGACCTCCGGAAAATTCGTGAGGCAGGCGGCCCAGAGCGGTGGCGGGCAGGCGCACGAGGTCGAGCAGGCTGGCGATCCGTGCCGGGATCTCGGCCTTCGGCATCAGGCGATGGACACTGATCGCCTCCGTCAGTGCCTCGCCGACCGTGCGACGTGGGTTAAGCGATCCGTAGGGATCCTGAAACACCATCTGCACATAGCGATTGTAGTCGCGCAGGTGGCGACCGCCGAGGCGCAGCACATCGGCGCCGTCGAAGTCGATCTGCCCGGAGTCGACGTCCATCAGCCGTACGATCGCGCGCGCCAGGGTCGACTTGCCACAACCGGATTCTCCGACGATTGCGAGAGTCTCGCCATGGCGGACCGAAAGGCTGGCACCGTTCAGCGCTCGGACCGCGAGAGGCGGAGCGCCGGACAGGACGGCGCGCAGGCTTCGCCGCACGGGAAAAGATTTGGTGATGTCGTCTGCGCTGAGAAGCGGGCGTGCATTCATGCCGGCACCGTGGAGGCTTGGCGAACCCTGTCGGCATGAAGGCAGGCCGAGAGGTGCGCGGGCCCGAACGGCGCGAGCGGCGGGGGCCGCAGCGTGCAGGCGGAGGTGCCGAAATCGCACCGGGGGTGGAAGCGGCAGCCCGGTGGAAGCCGCCCAGGCTCCGGGGGACTGCCCGGGATCGAGGCCAGGCGCTCACGGGCATGCCGCGGATCCGGCACCGAGCGCATGAGGCCCAGCGTATAGGCATGCGCGGCGGCATCGAAGACAGCGTCGAGCGGACCAGCTTCCATGACTCGGCCCGCATACATGACGACAACCCGGTCGCAAGTCTCCGCCACGACGCCGAGGTCGTGCGTGACGATGACGATGCTCATGCCGAGGTCGTCCTTCAGGCGCAGCAGCAGCTTCAAGATCTGATCTTGGATCGTGACGTCGAGCGCCGTCGTCGGCTCGTCGGCCAGAAGCAGTTTCGGTTCGGGGGCGAGCGCGATGGCGATCATAGCCCGCTGGCGCATGCCGCCCGAGAATTCGTGCGGGAAGCTGTCGAGCCGTCGGCGCGCATCGGGGATGCCCACGAGGTCCAGGAGTTCGGCCGCGCGTCGACGGGCCTGCTGTTGCGTCAGACCGAGATGTTCGGTCAGGCTCTCGACGATCTGGCGCCCGACCGGCAGGACCGGGTTGAGAGCCGTCATTGGCTCCTGGTAGACCATAGCGATCTGGCGGCCTCGGATCGGCCGCACGGCCGCCTCCGATAGGCCGAGCAGATCGATGCCCTTGTATAGCACTCGGCCGGTTACCGTGGCGCTGGGTGGCAGCAGCTTGAGAAACGCTCGCAACGACAAACTTTTGCCCGACCCTGATTCGCCGACGAGGCCGAGCACTTCACCATTCGCCAGATCGAAACTCACGCCGTCGACGAGGACCTTACCGCCGATCACGATGCGCAGATCCTGCACGGACAAAAGCGGGGGCGCATCGGCGATCATGGACGGCGCCTCAGCAGGGCTGCCACGCTGTTGCCGAGCAGGCTGAAACCGATGCCCGCCAGGACGATAGCGATGCCCGGGAACACCGACATCCACCAGGCCGTCGTCATGAAGTTCTTACCGTCGGCGATCAGCACGCCCCACTCGGCCGTCGGCGGCTGCGCCCCGAGACCCAGATAGCCGAGGCTCGAGCCGAGCAGGATGCAGAGCGCCATGTCGGTCATCAGATAGATCACGATCGGCACGATGGCGTTAGGCACCAGATGCCAGAACAGGATCCTGGTCCAGCCATAGCCGAGCCCGCGGGCGGCGGAGGGATAGTCCCGCCTCATCTCGCCGAGGATCTCGGCCCGCATCAAGCGGGCATAGAACACCCAGCCGACGGCGCTGACTGCCACATACATGTTGACCAGCCCGGGGCCGAGGACCGCCACAATGGCGATGACCAGGACCAGGAAGGGAACGGTAAGGAGCAGATCGACGAGACGCAGCAGGATGATCTCGGACACGCCGCGGAAGTAGCCGACCAGCGCGCCGACGAAGGTGCCAAACAACACCGGAAACAGGGTTGAGAAGATCGCGATCTGGAGGTCGACTCGCGTGGCCCAGATCACGCGGGACAGGATGTCCCGGCCGAAATTGTCGGTGCCGAACGGGTGCGCGAGGCTCGGCGGTTTGAGAAGAGATCGGTAGTCGAACTTCAGAGGCCCGTAAGGCGCGATGGCGCCCGGGAAAAACGCGCAGGCCAGCAGGCAAATCAGGATTATCCAGGCCAGAGCGGTCGCGGGCCTGATGGTCAAGCGAGGTCGCGCCCGCGGCGGGGCGGGTGGATCGAGCACGGTTGCGCTCATCGGGCACTCCGTGGATCGAGTAGCATCTGCGCCGTGTCGACCATCAGGAAGATGAGCGCGACCAGCACCGCGATGACGATCGTCATGGCCTGCACCACGGCGTAGTCTCGCGAGAAGATGCTGTCGATCATCAGCCGGCCGATACCGGGGATGCCGAACACGGTTTCGGTGATCACGGCATTGCCGACCAGCGTCGCGGTCTGCAGCCCGAACAGCGTCAATGTCGAGACGAGCGCGTTGCGCAGCACGTGCCGTCCGAGCACGACCTTCGGACGCAGTCCTTTGGCCCTGGCGAAGGAAACGTAATCGGCGCTCAGGACGTCGGACAGCGAGGCGCGCAGGTTCCGCATTAAAATCGCGGCGAGGCTGACGCCCATCGTCAGCGCGGGCAGGAACAGGAAGTAAAGATCCTGAAACCAGGTTCGCCCGATGCCACCGACCGGAAACCAGCCGAGCCCGGCCGCCACTGTGATCAGCAGCAGAAGCCCGATGTAGAAGACCGGCATCGACAGGCCGATCTGCGCTGCGCTCTGGATCGCGGCATCCATCCACCCGTTCGGGCGCAGAGCTCCCGCGAAGGCGGCCGGCACCGCAATCACGATCGCGATCACCGCCGCCATCGTGGTCAGCATCAGAGTGATGGGTGTGCGGTCGACGATGAGTTGCCAGACCGGGGCGCTCATCGTCACGGAGGTGCCGAACTCACCCCTGGCGAGGTTGCCGATGAAGCTCCAGAATTGCCACCCGATCGAGCGGTCCAATCCCATTTGGTGGCGGAGCGCCGCCAGGGTCTCGGGCGTGGCGTGGTTGCCAAGCAATGTCAAGGCCGGGTCCCCTGGCAGGAGCCGCATCAATCCGAAGATCAACACGGCGACCAGAAGGATCGTCGGAACGAGTTGCACCAGACGCCAACCGATGAAGCTGAGGACCTGCATGGCCGCTCACTAATGCTCTTTGGACGTTTCCACGAAGATGTTGTCGCCGAGCGGAATCTGCACGAATCCGTTTACGTTCTTTCGTGTGCCGATCGGGTACGGAATCTCGAGAAGAAATATGATCGGAGCATCCGCAACGTAACGCTGCTGGATCTTCTTGTAGAGGTCGGCGCGCTTGGCGGTGTCGGTTTCGCTCTGGCTCGTGTTGTACCAGCCGACGATGTCCTTGTCGACGAAGCCACTATAGTTTGAATCCGAAGTCTCCGGTACCATGAAGTAGGAGGTTATCTCGTTGGGATCGTTGATGTCGTTGGTCCAGAGCTGGGTCTCCATCTCGAAGTGCCCGGCATGTTCTTCGGCGGTCTTGGTCGCGTTTTCCAGCTGCTGGATCTTCATGGTCACGCCGACTTGGCTCCACATCTGCTGAACAGCCGTCAGTTCCGAGATATCGTCCGCCGCGCCGGCCAGCACGGAGGCCGTGATCTCGAAGCCGTTGGGATAGCCGGCATCGCTCAGCAGCGCCTTGGCCTTGTCGGTATCGTAGGGGTACGGCACGCCGTCGGAATAGGCGAGTGGCGTCGACATCGGCATGACGCTCTTCTGCAGCGTGCCGACGCCGTAAGTGATGACCTGGATCAGTGCCTCCTTGTCGGTCGCGTAGTTGAGGGCCTGGCGGACCTTGACGTCGGCCATCGGGTTCTTGCGGCCATCCGGCAGCGTTGGCCGATTGTCGAGGTTGAGGTAGATTACCTTCTCCGACGGAAACAGCGTCATGGACAGGTTGGGGTCGGCCTTGAGCTCCTCGACCCGCGACAGGGGTACGAACTCGGTCGCGTCGATCTCGCCAGCCTTCAGCTTGAGCACGCGCGTGGCATCGTCGGGAATGATCGGGAATCGCAGCTCGTCGAGATAGGGCAACGGCTTTCCGTCACTGGCTTTCTGCCAATAGTAGGGATTGCGCTCGAGCACCATTTCGCTGTTGTGGGTCCAACTCTTCACCAGATACGGCCCGGACCCGATGGGATGTTCGGCGAACGCCTTGGACTTGTCATCGAGTGTCGCGCCTGGCGCCGCCATGAGAAGCGTCTTCGACACGATCGCGGCGTTAAAGGTCGCCAGCGCCTGTAGGATCGCCGGGTCGGGATGCTTGAGCCTGACCACCACAGTGTCAGGCGCTGCCGTATCGACGTGATCGATCGAGCTCAGCAGGAAGGCGAATGTGCCACCGCTGTCCTGATTGCTGGCCCGTTCCAGAGACCATTTCACGTCTTCGAGGGTGATCGGTGAGCCGTCACCGAATTTGATGTCGGGTCGCATCTTGAGCGTCACCGAGAGCCCGTCCGACGCGACATCATAGGAGGTGGCCAAGCCGGGCCTTAGCCCCTTTCCGTCCAGAGTCGGCAGGATCAGCATGTCGTAGATATTCAACGCCATCCAGATGTCGGCGTTGATGGAGATGTGCACGGGATCGAGGTAAAGACAGTCAGCCTGCCGTGCAAAGGTCAGAGATCCCCCGCGTGTTGCTGCATTTACGGGAGCGGCGACCAGAGCCGTCGCCGCCATAAAGCCAAGACAAGCTGCTAGACGCCGCATCTTTATCTCCAAAGACAGTCAGACCATCGATACCGACGCCTTGCAGTCGACCAGCGCCGCTTGTAGAATTACTCAGCAAGCCTTGTGCCAAGAGTGCAGCGGCATGATTGTTGCTGTCTCTGAAGCCCGACCGACTTCACCTGACGCAAGGATACAGCCGTGCCGAGAGACTCCTCTGACCCGCTTCTGCTCACACCCGGACCGGTCAGCGTTTCACGCGCAACGCGGGAGGCGATGATGCGCGATCGCGCCGGCTGGAGTCCGGAACTCGAGGAGCAGATCCGGTTCAGCCGGGCCTACATGACGGCGATCATGGGCGGCGGCGACGCCTATGCGGCGATCCCGGTGCCGGGCAGCGCCACTTACGCCAACGAGGCCATCATGGCCACACTGGTGGCTCCACGCGGCAAAGTGTTGGTCCACACCAACGGGGTCTACGGCGACCGCCTGATCGAGATCGCGGGTGTCCTGGGCTGCGCTCATGCAGTGATCCGGACGGCGCCTTTTACGCCACCGACCGGAGACGACGTGGCACAGGCCCTGCAGGCCGATGCGGCAGTCACCCATGTCATGATGGTTCACTGCGAGACCAGCACCGGCATTCTCAACCCGCTCGAAGACATCGCCGCGGTCTGCCTGAGGTTCGGCAAGGGCTTCCTCGTCGACGCCGTGGCCTCCTTCGGTGCGGTCCCGATCGACGCGATCGCGTTAGGACTGCAGGCGGTCTCCGTGTCATCCAACAAGTGCCTGCAGGGCGTGCCCGGTCTGGGTTGGGCCGTCGTACAGCGGGCCGCGCTGGAACAGGCGAGCGGCACGTGCAGGTCGCTGAGCCTCGACCTCTACGATCAGAACCAGCACATGGACCGCACCAACACCTTCCGCTTCACGCCGCCCACGCATGTCCTCGCGGCCTTCGCCCAGGCGCTCCACGAGCACGAGGCGGAAGGCGGCGTGCCGGCCCGGCTCACCCGCTACCGCCGAAACTGGCAACGCCTTGTCGACGGCATGCGGCAGATGGGCTTCGTGACGGTGGTGCCGGACGTTCATGCGTCGCCCATCGTGGCGACGTTCCACAATCCCGATGATCCGGCGTTCGACTTTACCACCCTCTACCAGGGGATGGAGCAGCGCGGATTTATCATCTTCCCCGGCCGTCTCGCACTGGAGAACACGTTCCGCATCGGATGCATGGGCGACGTCACGGAGGCCGATATCGGCGAGGCTCTGGCGGCTCTGGCCGACACCTTGGCGGCGATGGGAGTTGCGACCCATGGTCGGGCGTCCGCTGAAGAGGCGGTCGCCTGATCGAGATCAGCGCCCGGTGTGGATCGCAACGACCCGGGCCGGAAAGCCCGAGCCGTCCTTCGCCTTGGGCCAACTCGCCATGACCAGGGCGCCGGCCTCAGGCACCCGGTCCAGATTCGTCAACAGCTCGATCTGCCACCGGTCGCGCGCCAGGACGTAGCGCTCAAGAGCGTAATCGCCGACCGACACCGCGAGGCCGGGATCGGTGTCGATCTGTTCGTGACCGATGGCCGTCACGCCGCGCTGCTCGAAGAGATGCATCAGCACGGCCGATGACCAGCCCGGGGCATGCGACACCCCGTCTGCACCGCGATTGGCGAAACGCTCGACATCCGGCCAGCGTTTCGACCAGTCCGTTCGCAGCGCCGCGAAGCAACCCGCCGGAATCGGCCCGTTGCGCGCCTCCCACTCGCTCACATCGTCGAGCGTCGGCACCGCGTCCGGATCATGTTCAACCCGCCGGCTGATGTCCAGGATCACGAACGGCAGCAGCATCTCGCGCACCGGGATCGCGTCCACGGTTCGACCGCCCTCGATGAAGTGGATCGGCGGATCGACATGAGTGCCCCACTGCCCGACGAACCCGTAGCGGTGCACCTGAAAGGCATCACCCTTGTCGTAGTCGAGCAAAGTGCTGGTCGCTTCGTCGGGAAAGCCCGAAAAATGCGGCTGGCCAGGGTGAAAGGTGTGGCTCAGGTCGGTGAAGGTCGCGCCGGCCAGGGTCGACCGGTAGAGGTTCCAGAGCGTCATGAATGGTGGGTCTCACAGGGGCGGTCGCGGAAACGGGCCACCCAGTCCGTGCTCGACCGCGCCGGCGGCCTCGAGCAGATCGGCGTCGCGGCCGGCCGGGCCGACCAGTTGGATCCCCACCGGTAGGCCCTCGCTCAGACCGCAGGGCAGGCTGAGAGCGGGTTGGCCGGTGACGTTGGCGAGCCCCGTGGATACGACCTCGCCGGCGCCGCTCTCATCGTCCATGGCCGGGTCCTCGCGCGGCGCCACGAAGGCGACCGTGGGACTGAGCAGCACGTCCACCCTGCCGAATAAGCGTTCGACCGCCTCCGTCAATGACCGGCGCAGGCGTTGGGCGCGCACATAATCGATTCCGCTCACCGCCGCTCCGGCCCGGATCTGCGCGGCCGTTCCGGCCGCGTAACCGGAATCGTGGCCAGCGAGCACGGGCGCATGGATCAGCGCAGCTTCTGGAAGCAGCACGGTCTCGAGACAGTCATTGACGGCCTCCAAGCCTTCGATCGACACGGGAACGAGCACGGCGCCTGCACTTGCCAGACGTTCTATGGCGACCGCGACGCTGGCTCGCACGCCCTCCGTCACGAGGTGAGAGTCGAGATGCGCCGTAACGAGACCGATCCTGAGCCCCAGAAGCGATCTCGGGGCGAAGGCGAGCGGTCGCCCCGTCAGCCCGCCCAGCAGAATGGCGGCGTCGCGCACCGACCGCGCCAGAGGACCCGCATGGTCCAAAGACCACGACAGCGGGAAAACGCCATCGGTCGAGACGAGTCCATAGCTCGGCTTCAACCCGACGATGCCGCAATATGCAGCAGGAACTCGGATCGAGCCGCCCGTATCCGTGCCGACCGCCAAAGGAACAACACCGGCCGCGACGAGAGCAGCCGACCCGCCGCTCGAGCCGCCGGAGGTCCGCGTCGGGTCCCAGGGATTGTTGGTCTGCCCGACGGCGGGATGCGCGACCCCATAGGCGAACTCGAGCAGGTTGGTCTTGAAGACCGGCACGGCTCCCGCTTCGCGCAGATTGGCGACGAGCACGGCATCACATGCAGGAACCACAGGCAGCCGCGCCTTGGTGGCGTAGGTGGTCGGCACGCCCGCGACGTCGATGATGTCCTTGATGGCGATCGGAACACCATGGAGTGGTCCGCGGTCGACACCGGTTCGTAGCTCTCTCGTCGCCGTCTCGGCCGCCACGAGGGCCGCATCCCGCATCGTGTCGATCACGGCGTTCAGCCGCGGCTCCGCGATGTCGGCACGGGCCAACGCGGCGTAGATCACCTCGAGCGGCGTCGTCGCGCCCGTTCGGTAGGCGGCACCGAGGTCGGCGACCGTGGCGAAGGCGCTGAGGGCGCAGGCATCCGGCATAGAGGTCCTCCTCCGTCGACGTCATCGGCGCACGCTGCCGATCGTGCACTCTGCAAACCTTGTGCAAAGATCCGGCGGGCTCTCTTCGACGAGCCGGCATTTCTAGGCACGACGATTGCCGCGGACGCCCACGAGACGTACCGGCTCCGGCCTATCCTGGCCCGGACCATCCTGCCTCGAGAAAGCTTGCGATGACGGCCTGCGCTGCGAGGACCCCTTGGGTCGATCCCCTGTCGGCGACCTGGTTCCATTTGGACGGGAGTCTCGACCGAACCTCGGTAATCCGGTCGGCGGCGTTCGATGTGTTGCCTGTCCCGGGCCGTCATCAGGTCCTAGACCCGCATCATCGACGCGGGGGCCCGCTCCAGAGGCATCGGAGATGACCCTGCGCTGCGGTCTCGTCGGTACCGGCGATTGGACCCGATGCGCGTTGCTGCCGGTGCTGCGCGAACAGGATGGTGTGCTGGTCGTCGTGGGCGACGTCACCGACTCGGCTGCGCTCGCGTCGGCCGTTGCGGTCGTGCTTCAGCCTGATCGACAGCGATGGCGTTCCGGCCTCCTTCTCGGTGGATGGTCCCGGCAGGCTCAGCGCCGTCCAGGCCTCCTTCGCGGCGGGGATCCTCGATCACGCGCGCGCCCTCTGCGCCCTGACGGCACCGAGCGTGATCTCCTACGAGCGGCTGAAGCCGCACTCCTGGTCGGCACATTACATCAACATGGCCGACCGGGATCGCGAGGCCCTCCTGCGCATCTGCCCCTACCCGGAAGTCGAGGGCGTCGACGTCGCGCGGCGGTTCAATCTCGAGTTCCGCGCCGCAGACGCCACCGCCAGCCCCTACCTGCAACTCGGCGCTTTGGTTCGCGCCGGTCTCGACGGCATCCGCCGGAACCTGCCGGCCCCGCATCTCACCACCGGAGATCCCGGCGACCTCACGTCAGACGAGCGCCGGGTGCGCGGCATCGGCGTGCTGCCATCCTCGCTGGGCGAGGCGCTCAACGCTCTCGAGGCCGATCCCGCCGCCCTCGACTGGCTCGGCCCGACGCTGGCTGAGGCCTACCTCATGCACAAGCGGGGCGAGATCGGAATGGCGGAGGGCCAGGATCTCGACGCGCTCTGTGCCCTCTACGCGATGGCCTACTGATCCCGGCTCAGCGCGCGTCGCCGTCGAAGGGGTGCTCCGCCATCCAATGTCGCGCGATCTCGACCCGTCGGCAGACCCAGGCCCGGGGGTGTGAACCGACGTAATCCATGAAGCGGGCAAGCGCGTCCGCACGTCCCGGGCGCCCTGTCAGGCGGGGGTGCAATCCGATCGACATCATCTTCGGTTCACGCTCGCCCTCGCGATACAGTTGATCGAAGGCGGCCTTGAGGTAGAGGAAGAAGTCCTCGCCTGAGGTCCATCCGGGGTTCAGGGCGAACTTGAAATCGTTGGTGTCGAGCGCGTAGGGCACGATCAGCCGAGGTGTTTCTCCCACGGAGGTCCAGTACGGCAGGTCGTCGTTGTAGCTGTCCGAGTCGTAGAGCGTTTCGGTCTCCTCCATGACGAGGCGGCGCGTGTTGACGCTGCCCCGCCCGGTATACCAGCCCAACGGCGGCGTGCCGGCTATCTCTGTGATGGCGCGAACCGCCTTGCGGATGTCGTCGCGCTCGCGCTCCTCAGGCATCTCGGCATAGTCGATCCACCGCCAGGAGTGGCTCGCCACCTCGTGTCCGGCCGCCGCCATGGCGCGGCCAACCTCCGGATTGCGGAGCAGCGCCAGGCCGACGGCCCAGCAGGTGAAGGGCATGCGGCGCTCCTCGAAAAGGCCGAGGAGGCGCCAGACGCCGGCGCGGCTTCCGTACTCGAAAGCGTCCTCGACGAAAAGGTTTCGCCGCGGCTGCGGCAGGACGCCGACGATGTCGGGGACAAGGTAGTGTTCCGAGTGAGCGTCCCCGTCCTCGACGCTCCGCTCGCCACCCTCCTCATAGTTGAGGACGAAACTGACGGCCACCCGTGCATTGCCGGGCCAAGCCGACTTCGGACGTATAGGGCCGTAGCCTCGAAGATCTCGCGGCGACAGTTCGGGCACCAATCGCCTCCTGAATGCTGCCGCGCTCCTCTGGGCGCCGCGACCCATCTCGTCTCATGCCAATGTCCGGTCGAGGCGCGCCGCGACCGTAAGGCTCTGGGTGGGCGCCGATGCTGAACTCCGAACGTCCCCCTCGGCTAGCCGCATCAGAGCATTTTTGCCCTGCACGGGTCGACAGCAGACGTTCAAGGCTAGATCCGGCGACCGACACTCGATCGACCACACGTCGATGGGCACGACGACGTAATCAAAGAACCACGCAGAGACGCTCGGAGGGAGCGTCCGCGTCCGGTCATTGTCCGACCATGTCTTCCTTCCGTTAACGCGAGCCGCGGACCGCGGCGAACCGGCCGAGTGACTCGCCGCTTCGTTGGGCGGTTTTGTTGAGCGCGCGATCGTGCAGGTCCGGATCCGCCGCACCGCCGATGTCGGCAGTCGCGAGGTCGGGGCCAAGTTCGGCCAATCGGGCCGAGAGCGTGGTCACCAGTGATCGAAGCCGTCGATTCTCCCACTGCAACTCGCGAAACTCCTGCGCGGCCGGCAGCGTGAGTGCGCCGTAGCGCTTGCGCCAGCGATAAAAGGTGCGGTTGGAAATCTGGGCCGCTCGGCAGATCGCTTCGGCGGACTCTCCCGCGCCCACTTCCGCCAGCAAATGCAGGATTTCGCTTTCCGTATGTTTGGACTGCCGCATCAGCGTATCGCCTTGTCACCCGGCCGGTGGCCGGGCGGTCCACAGTGGAAATCCAATGCTAGCAGCATTGCGGCCCTCGCCAAATGTCGCCAGTGACAAATGCGCTCCATTCCTTCGGCACGTGGCGATTCTTTCACCGGCGATGGACAGTATTTGAAGTTGCGCTTCTCGTGAGCTCCGACTGACATGCGGCAGCATTCCTCCCATTCAGGCGGTCGGCCCATGAGCACGTTTTCACGTCGTTCCTTTCTTCAGGCGTCCGGGCTCGCCGCCGCGGGGCTGACGGCACCGCTCGGCATGCCGGCCATCATCCGCTCGGCCCAGGCCGCCAGCGGCACCGTGAAGCTCGGCTGTCTATTTTCCTCCTCGGGCACGATGGCCAACAACGAGGGCCGGCTGAACTACGTGGTCAAGATGGCCGCCGACGAGATCAACGCCGGGGGCGGCGTCAACGGCCGGACCGTCGAGGTCGCGGTGTCGGACCCCGCCTCGGATTGGCCGCTTTATGCCCAAACCGCCAAGCAGATGCTCGAACAGGACAAGGTCGCGGCCCTATTCGGCTGCTGGACCTCGGTATCGCGCAAGACCGTGCTGCCGGTCGTCGAACAGGCCGATGGCCTGCTCTTCTACCCGTTGCATTTCGAGGGCGACGAGAACTCGAAGAACGTTGTCTACATGAACTCGCCCCCAGCCAGTTCCGTGCTGCCGGCCGTCGATTACCTGATGGGCGACGACGGGGTCAGCGCCAAGCGCTTCTTCATGATCGGCTCCGACTACGTCTGGCCGCGCACCATCAACAAGCAGCTCAAGGGCTATTGGAAGTCCAAGGGCATCTCGGAGACCTCCTGGAAGGAGGAATACGTCCCCTTCGGCTTCTCCAACTTCCAGACCCTTGTCAATCAGGTGCGCGCCTTCGCCGACCAGCCCGGCGGCAAGCCTATCGTGGTGCTGACGGTGGTGGGCTCCTCGATCCCCGACTTCCTGCGCGAATTCGCCAACCAGGGCATCAAGGCCACCGACGTCCCGGTGCTGGCGCTGGACATGGTCGAATCCGACCTTGAGGGGCTGAACACGGCGCCGCTCGTCGGCCATCTCAACTGCTGGGCCTACCTGCAGAACGTCAACGGTCCGAAGAACGTCGCCTTCCTGAAGCAGTGGGCCGACTACGTGAAGGCCAACAAGGTGCCATTCAAGGGCGACGTGGTCATCGACCCCATGGTCTCGGCTTACGATTCGGTCCACCTCTGGGCCATGGCCGCCGCCAAGGCCGGCTCCTTCTCGGTCCCTGAGGTCCGCAAGGCCTTCGCGGGCCTCACCTTCGACGACCCGTCGGGCTACAAGCTCGCCATGACGGCGGAGAACAACTACGTGGCCCGCGGCGTGTTCATCGGCTCGGTCAACGAGAGCCAGGGCTTCGACGTGCTCTGGCAGTCCAAGGATACGCCGAAGCCCGTGCCGTTCAGCCAGTTCGGCTGAACGCGAACCGGCATGTCCGGTCGCGTCGACCGATCATGCCCGAGGTCTTCATGGTGCTTCGTCTCCTTCAGTTGATTGCTCTGGCCATCGCGGCCCTGGCCTACCCGGCCCTTGTCTTCGCGCAGGAGACGGGTCGGCCGGCGCTGATTGCGGGTCTCTGCGGCGAAGGACCCGCCGTGGGCCAGGCCGGTCAGGCGCTGATCACGCTCGCTTACGGCGGTTCGGACGAGGACCGCGCCTGGGCGGCGCCCCTGGCGCACGCCGCCATCGACCGGAAACTCTCCTGCGAGGCCGACGGCGCCGTGCTGACCGGGGAAGGCTCGTCCGTCGACGCCCTCGCGCGGACGCCGCGCGAGGTCGATGCCGCAGCCCGCTCACCGACCCTGAATCTCAAGAACCGCGGCATCCTCGAAGTCGCCGATGCCGCCCTGGCGTTGCGGGCAGCAACGGAATTCGGCCGTCGCTCGGCCGCGCTGGCGACGCTCTCGCGCCACGTCACGAGCCTGCCCGACGGCTTTTTCGAAGCCGCCGCCAAAAGCGAAAGCGACGCGGGCCTGAAACAACAGATCCTGTCGGTCGCCGATGCGGCGGCCCTGAATGCCCCCGATCCCGCACGGAGGATCGCCGCCATCGCCGAGATCGCCGGCACACCCAACGGACGCGCTCTGACCCGGATCCAAGCGCTGACGAGCGATCCGGCCTATGCTGGCGATCCCGCCTTCAGGCAGGCGGTCGACGCCGCGCTGGTGAAGATCGGGCGCGGGATAGCCATCGGGAACTGGCTCGCCACCCTCTATAACGGCCTGAGCTTTGCCAGCATCCTGTTCATGGCGGCCATCGGGCTTTCGATCATCTTCGGGCTGATGGGCGTGATCAATCTCGCTCAGGGCGAGATGATCATGATCGGCGCCTATGTGACCTGGATGGTGCAGGAGGCGCTGCAGCGCTTCGCGCCCGGCCTCGTCGACTACTATCTGCTGCTGGCCATCCCGGTGGCCTTTCTGGTCACCGCCGCGATCGGCATCCTGCTCGAGACGGTCCTGCTTCGGCACCTCTACAAGCGGCCGCTGATGAGCCTGCTCGCCACCTGGGCGGTCAGCCTGTTCCTGACCAATCTGGTGCGGGTCGTCTTCGGCACCCAGAATCTGCAATTCGTCATGCCGTCCTACGTTACCGGAGGCGTGCCGGTGATCGGCGACTTCATCGTCACCTGGAACCGCCTGTTCGCCATCGCCTTCGCGGCCGTGACGCTACTCCTGACCTGGGGGGTGCTGCGACTGACGCCGCTCGGACTAAACATCCGCGCCGTCACGCAGAACCGCACCATGGCGGCCTGTATCGGCATTCCGGTGCGGCGCGTCGACATGCTGGCCTTCGGCCTGGGCTCGGGCTTGGCCGGACTTGCGGGGCTGGCGCTTGCGCCGATCTACAGCGTGAATCCGCAGATGGGCCAGAACTTCATCATCGACAGCTTCATGGTCGTGGTGCTGGGCGGCGTCGGCACCATCATCGGCACCGTGGTGGCGGCCCTCGGGATCGGCCAGGTCAACGTGCTGATCGAACCGGTCTGGGGCGCGGTCGCCGCCAAAGTCATCGTGCTGCTGATGATCATCGGCTTCTTGCAGTTTCGCCCCGAAGGTCTCTTCGCCGTGAAGGGACGACGCAAGTGAAGCCCTGGCACACCGACCGTCCGCTTCTCGCCGTGCTGGCGCTGCTCGTCGCCGTCGCGGTGCTTCTCGCCGCCTCGGCCGTGGTGCCGCTCGGCGTCTCGACCTTCCTGGCCAATGCCGTCGGCCAGCTCGCCGCCTTCGCGGTGCTGGCGCTCTCGCTCGATCTCATCTGGGGTTATCTCGGCATCCTGTCGTTGGGACAGGGCCTGTTCTTCGGCATCGGCGGCTACGTCGTCGCCATGCACCTCCTGAAGCGCTCGCTGGACGTCACCGGCAAGGTGCCGGACTTCATGCAGTTCATGGGTTGGACCAGCCTGCCATTCTACTGGTCGGGGTTCGGGTTCTTCCCTTACGCCGTCGCGATGGCGATCGTGGCGACGCTGCTGATCGCCGGCCTGTTCGGCTATGTGTCCTTCCGCTCGCGGGTCGGAGGCGTCTATTTCGCCATCATCACTCAGGCGCTGGTCTATGTCGCCATGCTGCTAATGTTCCGCAACGACACCGGGTTCGGCGGCAACAATGGCATGACGGGCTTCACCCTGCTGTTCGGCTGGCCGATCGGATCGCCAACGGTCGTGGTGGGGATGGCGGTCGGCTCGGTCGTGGTGCTAGCTCTCGTGCTGCTCGGCTGCCGCATGCTGCTCGGCAGCCGCTTCGGCGCCTTGATGCTGGCGACGCGCGACGACGAGGTGCGGCTGCGCACGCTGGGCTACGACACGCTCCGCCTCAAGCTCGCGGTCTGGTGCCTGGCGGCCCTCCTCGCCGCGCTGGCCGGCATGCTCTACGTTCCGCAGGTCGGCATCATCAATCCCCGTCTGCTGGCCCCCGATCTGTCGCTGGAAATCGCAGTCTGGGTCGCGGTCGGCGGACGAGGCAATCTCATCGGCGCCGTGCTCGGGGCTCTGCTGGTCAATGCCATCAAGTTCTGGCTTTCGGCGGCCGCGCCCGAGCTCTGGCCCTTCATCCTGTCGGCGCTGATCGTGCTCGTCGTCATGGTGTTCCCCAACGGCCTCGTCGATCTCGCCAAGTTCAGGCTCATCCGGCCGATGGGGCCGAATCGCCTCGCCGCCGACGCACAGGAGCTCCGCTGATGCCCGGCGTCGCGCTCCTGGTCGATGCCGTCACGGTCCAGTTCGGCAGCTTCCGCGCCATCGACGACCTGTCGCTCGCCATCGACTACGGCGAGGTCCGCGCCGTCATCGGACCCAACGGCGCCGGCAAGACAACCCTGCTCGACGTCATCTCCGGGATCAGCCGGCCGAACTCGGGCCGGGTCGTTCTCGACGGCGCGACCGAGATCACCCGCGCCAGCGAATCCGCCATCGCCCAGGCCGGGGTGAGGCGGAAGTTCCAGAAGCCCAGCATCTTCGAGGGCCTCGACGTGAGCCAGCATATCGCGATCGGCGCCCAGGCCGGGTTTCGCTCGCGGCTGAGCAAAGCCGCGCTGACCGACCGGGTCGCCGAAGTGCTGGACGCGGTCGGCCTGACGGCGGAGTCCCATCGCCCGGCCGCCGATCTCGCCCATGGCCAGAAGCAGTGGCTGGAGATCGGCATGGTGCTGGCCTCCGACCCCAAGGTGCTGATGCTCGACGAGCCGGTCGCGGGCCTTACCGACGAGGAGACGGAGCGCACGGCGGCGCTCGTCCGCAGCCTTCGCTCGCCGAACCGCGCCATCGTGGTGGTGGAGCACGACATGGATTTCGTCGACCGCATCGCCGACCGGGTGACGGTCCTGCACGAGGGTCGCACCCTGTTCGAGGGATCCATGGCCAAGGTGCGGGCCGATTCCCGCGTCGTCGACGTCTATCTGGGGCGCTGAACCATGCGGTTTTACATCGAAGCCCTCGACCAGCATTACGGCAGCGCCCAGGTGCTGCGCCAGGTCGCGCTGGAGATCGCGCCCGGCGAATGCATGGCGGTGCTGGGCCGCAACGGCGCCGGCAAGACCACGCTTCTGAAATGCATCATGGGTGTTCTGCCGGTGACGCGCGGGCGCATCCTCGCCGACGACACCGACATCACGGGCTGGTCGCCCAACCGGCGCTCCATGGGCGGCTTCGCCTATGTGCCACAGGGCCGCGAGATCTTCTCCGAACTGACGGTCGGCGAGAACCTGCAGGCCGCGGCCCGCGCCCACGGCACCCTTGGGACACCGCTGGTCGACGAGACCCTGGCGCTGTTCCCGATCCTGCAGCAGATGTGGCGCCGGCCCGGCGGCGCGCTCTCGGGCGGCCAGCAGCAACAGCTCGCCATCGCCCGGGCGCTCGTGACCGAGCCCGACGTGCTGATCCTCGACGAGCCTACCGAGGGCATCCAGCCCAACATCGTGGCGGCGATCGGCGACGTCCTGCTCTCGCTGAAGGGCCGCATCTCGGTCCTGCTGGTCGAGCAATATCTCGATTTCGCGCTCCGCATCGCGGATCGCTTCACCGTGCTGTCGCGCGGTGCCGTCGTGGACGGCGGCCGCACCGCCGATACGACGCGCGACCACCTCACCCGGCACATTTCCGTCTAGCGAAAGTACAGTCTCCATCATGTCCAAGCGTCACGAGATCTCATCCAAGCCCGAGAACATGGTGCTGGGTTACCTGGACAGCACCACGCCGCCGGTGCTCGAGATCGCCTCGGGCGACAGCGTCACCCTCTCGTCCTTCCCGGCCGGCGGGAAGGAATGCCTGCCCGCCGACAAGGCGACCGTGCCGGCCGACTATCTCGCAGCCCTAGACGCGCTCCCCCCGGGTCCCGGCCCGCATTTCATGACCGGGCCGGTCTATGTCACGGGTGCCGAACCAGGCGACGTGCTGCAGGTCGATGTCCTCGACGTGAAAGTCAGCATGGATTGGGGCTTCGTCTCGATCCTGCCGCTGCTCGGTACCCTGCCGGACGAGTTCACCGATTACGAGACGATCCATCCCACCGTCGACCACGCCCGCAACGTGTGCGTGCTGCCCTGGGGCATCGAGATTCCGCTGGATCCCTTCTTCGGCATCATGGGCGTGGCGCCGCCCCCGGCCTGGGGCCGGGTCGGCTCGCCCGTGCCCCGCAGCTTCGGCGGCAACATGGACAACAAGGAACTCCGGCCCGGCAGCACTCTGTACCTGCCGGTGTTCAACAAGGGCGCCCTGTTCTTCGCCGGCGACGGGCACGGCGTGCAGGGGGACGGCGAGGTCTGCATCACGGCGCTGGAGACGGGTGTGACCGGCACGTTCCGCCTGACGGTGCGCAAGGACATGAAGCTGTCCCACCCCTTCGCCGAGACGGCCACGCATCTTATCTCCATCGGCCTCGACGAGGATCTCGACCAGGCCGCCAAACAGGCGGTGCGCGAGATGGTGGCTCATGTCTGCGCCCGCACGGAGCTGACCCGCAACCAAGCCTACATGCTGTGTTCGCTCGCCGGCAACCTGCGCGTGACCCAGTTGGTCGACGGCAACAAAGGCATTCACATGATGCTGGCCAAGACCTTCCTTTAGCAGGCTGCTGAGAAAGGCGTCGCGGTTTTGGTCTGTCCGCGATTCACTCTTCTGGGTTCAGCGGGAGGGTGTCGAGTGCGCGGACAGGACAGCCGGAGCGGGTCGCTGTTTTCGTATGTGGATCTTGAGCAGCGGGTCCGCTCCGATCATCCGCTGCGTACGATCCG
>JBPBQY010000049.1:0-34774 GCA_050920985.1 Janthinobacterium lividum
CAGGAGAATCGTAGTGAAGGTTGCCACGACCTCCAGCACGAACATGACCGGGTTCTTGATCTGCAGGCGGGGGTCGAGTTTCTTGAAGGCACCGCCGACCGCCGGCCCGAGGATGCGGGCGTCGAGGATGCTGGACTGAGTCTTGGCCATGGACATGGCTCCGGAAACGAAAGGAACGAGGGATTCGTGATCCCGCGGCCGCGGTCGACGCTGGCCTGCAGGAGGGATGTTTTCAGGGCGCCGAGGCGAAGGTCTGCCCGGCCTGGCCGGCGAGATGCTCGACGATCGGTCCGAGCGCCAGCGCCGGGAAGAAGGTGAGCCCGCCGATGATCAGGATGACGCCGACGAGGAGACCGACGAACAGGCCGCCGTGGGTCGGGAAGGTGCCGGCCGAGGCGGGGACCCGCTTCTTCGCCGCCAGAGATCCCGCGATGGCGAGCGCCGGGATATGGATGAAGAAACGGCCGAACAGCATCGCGATGCCGAGCGTCGTGTTGTAGAAAAGCGTATTGCCCGACAGACCACCGAAGGCCGAGCCGTTGTTCGCGGCCGCCGACGTATAGGCGTAGAGGATCTCGGAGAAGCCGTGCGGGCCGGGGTTGTTGGTCCCCGCCACCGCGGAGTGGATCAGCACGGCGAGCGCCGTGAAGCCCAGCATCATCAGCGGCAGGATCAGGATACCCAGCATGGCCATCTTCACCTCGCGCGCCTCGATCTTCTTGCCAAGGTATTCCGGCGTGCGCCCGACCATCAGGCCGGCCACGAAGATCGCTACGACGACGAAGATCAGCATGCCGTAGAGACCCGCGCCGACGCCGCCGATGACGACCTCACCGAGCTGCATGTTGATCAGCGGGATCATGCCGCCGAGCGCCGTCAGCGAGTCGTGCATGGCGTTGACGGCGCCGCACGAGGCGGCCGTGGTGACGGTGGCGAAGAGCGCGGAGGCCACGATGCCGAAGCGGACTTCCTTGCCTTCCATGTTGCCGCCAGCGAGGCCGATGGCATGCAGCAGCGGGTTTCCGGCGGCTTCCGCGCCGTAGAGCACCGCGACGCCGGCGACGAAGAGCACGCCCATGGCGCCGAGAATGGCCCAACCCTGGCGCTGGTCGCCCACCATGCGGCCGAAGACATTGGTCAGCGCCGCACCGATGGCGAAGATCGACAGCATCTGGACGAAGTTGCAGACCGCCGTCGGATTCTCGAACGGGTGCGCGGCATTGGCGTTGAAGAAGCCGCCGCCGTTGGTGCCGAGCATCTTGATGGCGACCTGGCTCGCTACCGGTCCGAGCGCGATAGTCTGCTTGGCGCCTTCGAGCGTCGTCGCGTCGACAGAGGCGCCGAGTGTCTGCGGGACCCCGGACCAGACGAGGTAGAGAGTGTAGACGACGCAGAGCGGGAGCAGCACGTAGAGCGTGCCACGGGTGAGATCGACCCAGAACGACCCCACGGTCTTCGATGAGGCCCGGGCGAAGCCGCGGATCAGCGCCACCGCCAGCGCGATGCCGGTGGCGGCGGAGAGGAAGTTCTGATGCGTCAGGCCCAGCATCTGCGACAGGTAGGAGAGCGTGCTCTCGCCGCCGTAGTTCTGCCAGTTGGTGTTGGTGATGAAGCTGACGGACGTGTTGAAGGCGAGGTCCGGCGCGACGGCGCCCTGCCCGGCCGGGTTCAACGGCAGCATCCCCTGCAGACGCAGCAGGACATAGAGGATCAGGAACCCGCCAACATGAAAGAACACCATGGAGACGAGATAAGAGATCCAGCTCTGCTCCTGGGCTTCGCTGATGCCCGAGACCTTATAGAGAAGGCGCTCCACAGGGCGCAGCACGGGTGACAGAAGCGTCCGCTCGCCCGAGAACACACGGGTCATGTAGCCGCCGAGAGGCTTGGTGAGCGCAACGATGATCACGCAGAACAGCGCGATCTGTATCCAACCAATCGAAGTCATGACGACACCTTTCAGAACCGCTCAGGGCGGACGAGGGCGTAGGTGAGGTAGGCGAGGAGCCCGATGGTTACGGCTCCTCCCAAGATGTAATCGAGCAACATTCGATATCTCCTACAGCCGTTCGCAAAGTATTGTGTAACCGACGGAGATCGCGAAGAATGCGAGCCCGCCTATAATGAAGATGACATCGAGCATGGCATGTGCGCCTGGTTTGTGTTCTGTCGAAAGCGGACGTCGAGACAGCCAGAGCCGCGCGAGAGCCGGCCAACCGTCGCTGCCGGTCTGCAGACCTTGACATCGCAAGATCGGCATAGGTTTTCGAGAGGCTCGAGGGGCGCCGGATATAAAGATCTCATAAAGGAAACGAGGTCATGCCGGCTGATGCCGGGCAGATCGATCGCTGCCGAAGCGCGAGCGCAGGCCTTCAGTCCGAGGTCAAATGCCGGCTTTACAGCCGAACTGCGGCGCTGCGGGCAACGGAAGGCGCATCGCCACGGCGCCGCACCCCACGAGATCTTCATAAAGCTGCGCTTGCCCGCCCATAAGATCGCAACGGGAAGAGGCGTTATTGCGGCAATGCGTCAGAGCTATTGTTTGCGTCAACGACCATGAGCGCCATGCGTCCGAACGATCGGCAGGTTGTTTTCGGAGCAGATCGACTGGTTCACCGGTCTTATCTCCTACAAGATCGACGCTGCCCAGACCCTCACCTTCAATCGTGTCGTAGTGCGCGACGAGGATCCCCCTGTCGAAATGTCCGACACCAACAAGGACGACGGCGGCCTGACCGGCACCGGCTTCGGGCGAACCGGCAACAAGACGGCTCAAGATCGCCTCATGGTGGAGGGCGGCGTTACTCTAAACGTTGAGGTCTCGGCGAGACGCTTGCACGAGCCTGGTCCTGATCATACCCCCGTCATGGTCTTGCCGGTCGAGCCTCCGGTAGATCGAAACCGGCCGCGGCGAATGCTGGTGCGGTGCGCGGCGAGCGCAGGAAAGCGATGACAACCTGCGCCGCACCGGGCCGCGGCGCATGCGCGAGCACGCCAGCAGCGTAAACCGTCCGGAGTTGCATTCCCTCGGGCAGCGGACCAACAAGGTCTGCGCCAGCCACCGATTTGATCTCGCTCATCTGCCCCATGACCAGCGTGACCTCTCCTCGGGCCAGCGCTTCCACGGCAGCCGTCCCGTCTGGGAAGAGCCGGATGCGAGGTTTCAGCGCGTCGGCGATGCCGAGATCACGCAGGAGCCTGGCGAAGAACAGTCCCGTCGTGGCGCCGGATCCCGGATCGGCGAGGCCGATGGAAGGCGAGGCAAGCAAAGCCGTCTCGACGTCGGCCTGCGTCGCGATGAGGGTCTCGGCGCACCGGTCCTGACCGCCAAGCCGAGGCTGACGCTACCGAACGGCGAGGTCTGCGGGTCGACGAGCCCCTGCCGGACCAGGACGTCGAGACGCGCTGGTGGGAGCACGACGATGTCGATCGTGCCGTCGCCGACGACGCGATCCTGCACGGCCCCGGCTGTCCCATAGGTCATCCGGAGCCGCTCGCCGATTTCGGCCTCCGAAAGCGCTGCCGCGGCTTCGAGCGGCGCTCTGACGGCGGCAGCCGACGCTATCGCCACGTCGCCCGCTTCCGCGACCCCGAACTGGAGAAGGAGGAGCACTGCCGACAGACCGATCGATCGCATCGTCATTCTCCAGCTCCCTCGGTTCGGAAAGGCAAGTCGAAGGCTGACGATCGCTCACGGGGGTGCCGGGCGGAGTCGCCAAGGCGATCGCGTCGGCACCGTGCCGATCTACGACGCCGGAGCGAAGACGTGGATCGACCCGTCCCCACCGCCGACCACCCCGACCGGCACGTAAACATGGCCGTTCGCCTCGCTCGAGGTGACGGAATGCGGCGTACCACCCTTGATCGGAATGGTCTGTACGAGCGTGTTGGTCGCCGCGTCGATCACCCCAAGGGCAGGACCGCCCGGATTGTCGCGCGAGGCCGTGTAGTACTGGCCGTTGCGCTTATTGTAGTTCACCATGTCGGCCCCGCCGATGCCCGGCACGGTCGCCACCACGGCTCCGCTTTTGGCGTTCATGATGACGGTCTGGGCCGGCATGTCCTTGCCGTTCGCCGTGCAGCCCAGTACGAAATTGCCGGCCGGCCCGAAGGCGAGACCCGCGGGATGGCAGCCATCGACGGGCAGCATCTTGGACAGCTTGCCGGTCATGGGATCGATGACGGCGACCGCCCCTTTCTTGGGGTCTTTCCCGACCTGCGGAATCGACATGTAGAACATGCCATCGTCGGGATTATACGCCGGCTGCTCGGCGCCGTCGCCGGCGTCCTCGAAGCTCACCTTGCCGATGACAGCATGATCGGGCTTGGTCGACGTCACGGTGGCGAAGGGTGGGTCCTCGGCGTTGTTGACCGCGATGAACGCCTGATCCTTGGGATCGTAGGCCATCTCGTCGACGCGCGTCTTGCCCCCGGAATCCAAGGTGGCGATGGTCTTGCCACTCGCGGCGTCGATCACCTTGACGGTACTGTCGCCGTCGCCCGCCCAGATTTCCTGCCCGAACGCCACGACCCCGTCCGGCCCGGAGATGTCGCTGACGACTTTGCCGTCCTTCATCACGGTTCCGACGAAGCTGCCCACGCGACCCACGTAGGCATCCGTTGCAGTGTCGAAAATGTCGATCGCCTTGTTGCTGCGGTCCGCCAGATAGTAGCGGCCCGTCGCTGGGTCGATATAGCTGATGTCGAAGTTGGCGAGCTTCGCGCCGGGCACCGCGATGGTGCCCACCTGCTTCAGCTCGGTTGCCCAAGCAGGGGCTGACAGGACCGTGGCGGCCAGGATCGCGACGCCGACCGTGTTGATGCGCTTCATCGTAGACTCCCCAGAGTTGTCTGCGCCCGGTCTCCGCCGGCCCGGTGTGAGTATGAACTAAGGGTAGCGAGGTGTCTCGCACCGGGAGAGGCTTCCTCGGCGATCCACCGAGGTTCGACAGCGCACCATGATGCGGTCACGATTCGGGCTCGGCTTGCGGCCGGACGTCCTACGCTCGGCTCCCACATGCACGGGGTGAGCGGCATCCGAAGTACCGCGGTTGCGAACGCGCGCCTTGACGCCGCCGCAAGCCCGCCCGCTACTACGGCCTCATGAGACAAGAATCACTCGACTTCCTAAAGCGCATCGTCGATGCCCCGTCCCCCAGCGGCTACGAACAGCCAGCCGCGCGAGTCTACCGCTCCTACACGGAGCCGCTCGCAGATGCCGTGAGCACGGACGTGCACGGCAACGTGACGGCCGTGCTCAATCCCAAAGCGTCGATGCGCATCATGCTCGCCGGCCACATGGACGAGCTCGGCTTCATCGTTCACCACATCGACGACCAGGGGCAGCTGCACTTCCGCACCATCGGCGGACACGACAGCGCGGTCGCGATCGGCCAGCGGCTGTGGATCTACGGCAAGCAACGCATCGCCGGCGTCATCGGCCGCACCGCCATCCACCTCCAGGACGAAGTGGAGCGCAAGAAGAAGCCCGAGATCAAGGACATGTGGATCGACATCGGAGCCGCATCGCGCGCCGAGGCCGAGGAATTCGTCAGCCTCGGCGACGTCGCCACCTACCAGTGCGAGTTCCAGCCGCTGCTCGGCGATCGCGCCACGGCGCGCGGCTTCGACAACAAGATGGGCACCTTCGTGGTCGCCGAGACGCTCCGCTTGTTGAAGCAGGAGGGTGGCCTCCACCCCGACGTCGGGGTCTATGCCGTGGCGACCGTGCAGGAGGAGATCGGGCTCCGCGGTGCCAGGACGGCGAGCTACGGTATCGCGGCCCAGACCGGTCTCGCCGTGGACGTCAATCACGCCACCGATTTTCCCGGATCGAGCAAGACGCGGCACGGCTCGCTCGAACTCGGCAAGGGCCCCAGCGTGTCCCGCGGCCCCAATACCAATCACGTCACCTTCGACCTCATCACGGCGGCGGCGCGCGAGGCCGGTATCCCTTATCAGGTCAGTGTCAGCGCGGCGGGGACCGGCACGGACGCCAATGCCATGCAACTCAACCGGGCCGGCATGGCGACGGGGCTGCTCGGCGTACCGCTGCGCTACATGCACACACCCGTCGAGCTCCTGAGCCTCAAGGATGTCGAGGATTGCGCGCGGCTCATGGCGGGCTATTGCCGCCAGGTGAAGCCCGACACGGACTTCACCCCCCGTTGACCATCACGCGTCGCGGTCCTGGGTGACCCGAGGTTTTCGGGACCGCGCGTTTGCTGCACAATAAAATCTCAGTCTGCCCGGGAGGCAAGCTCATGGTCGCGTCACAGTGGAACCGTCGTGCCGTCACGGGCGCCCTGGGGGCCGGTCTCGCGGCGGCAGCCGTGCCGTCGTGGCCGACATCGTCCCGCGCCGCCGAGGCCAGGACCATCACGGTCCTGAACTGGCAGGGTTACGGCACGGATCTCGCCGAGGGACTCACCCAGTTCAAAGCGGCGACCGGCATCTCGGTCAAGCACGACTATTACAACTCCGAACCCGAGATGCTGACCAAGATCAGGACCAATCCCGGCGCCTACGATGTGGTCCTGGTCAACTCGGCGCGCGATGCCCAGGCCCAGGCCGACGGTCTGATCGACCCGGTCGATCTCGCGAAGGTCTCCAACGCCGCCGGGCTCGCCCCGGCGTTCCGCACCAATCCGAACATCCTCATCGACGGCAAGACCTACGGGGTGCCGTGGGTCTGGGGCATGAATGCCCTCGCGGTGCGCACCGGCTCGGGGCTCAAGGTGGACAGCTACGACGTCTTCGAGGCACCGAGCCTCGCCGGCCGCGGCGCTCTCTTCGACGATGCCGTGACCGAGATCGCCGTCGCGGCCCTGATGACGGGCCAGAACATCAACGCGCCGAGCGACATGAAGAAGATCGCCGATACGCTGAAGAGCTTCAAGAAGAGCGTGAAGCTGACCTGGTCCAGCGAGGATGAGTGGAACAAGGCCTTCGCCGCCAAGGCCTTCGACGTCTCGGTCTTCTGGTCGGGCGCCATCACGCGGGCCGTCAACCTGCACAGCCAGCCCGTCACCTTCGTCATCCCGAAGGAAGGCGCGGTCGGCTGGCTCGACAATCTCTGCATCCCGGCCACCAGCAACCAGAAAGACGCCGGGCTGAAGTTCATCGACTATATCGTGTCGCCGCAGTTCTACGCCGAATGGGCCAAGTCCGGCGCGCCGGCGTCCGCCAACAATGCCGCCATGGAGGCACTCCCGGCGGGGGATCTCAACAAGGAGATCCACAAGCCGGAGTATCTCGCGACGCTGCAGTTCATGGGTGCGCTGCCCGACGACCGGCGGCAGGCTTTCAACGACCTCTGGGAAGAGGTGAAGGCGTTCTACGCCCAGGGCTGAACGCGTGAGCGCACACCCGACGGTCACGGTCGAGCGGCGGCGGCCCGGCCTGACTACGGCGGCGCTGCTCCTTCCCGCCTATGGCTGGCTTCTGCTCGCAGTCTTTCTCCCGCTCGGCGCCATGCTGGTCTTTTCCTTCCTGAGGACCAATCCGTTCGGCTCCAAGGCCCCGCTGGTCTGGACGGCCAACAACTACCTTGCCTTCGTCAGCCGGCCCTATCTCGTCGACGTCGCCTGGACGTCGCTGAAGCTCGGTTTCTGGACCACGGGCATCTGCGCCGCCCTCGGCCTGCCGGCGGCGCTGGCCATCGCCCGCGCCACGCGGGGCCGCGTGCGCCAGACCGTGTTCCTGCTCACGATCCTGCCCTTCTGGACCAACGGCCTCGTGCGTATCTTCTCCTGGACCATGCTGCTGCGGCAGGGCGGCATTCTCGACGACCTCGTCCATCTCGTGGTGCCGGGCGCCGGCTCGGTCGGGCTGCTCTACAGCTTTCCCGCCATCGTGATCGGGCTCGTCCACGCCTACCTGCCCTACATGATCCTGACCTGCTACCTCGCCGTGGCGGGCATCGACGACGCGCTGATCGACGCGGCCCGCAGCCTCGGCGCGCGGCTCCCCGCGGTCTTCGCCACCGTGATCCTGCCGCTCGCGCTGCCGGGCCTGGTCTCGGGCGCGATCCTGATCTTCGTGCCCGTCATCGGCAGCTTCATGGAGCCGCGCATCCTCGGCGGCCGCATCGGTGTCACCATGGGAACCGTGATCGAGGACCAGTTCACCCAGGCCTACAATTGGCCGCTGGGCTCCGCCCTGTCCTTCACCATGCTGGGCGTGGTGCTGCTGATCTTCGCCGTCTTCTCGGGCGTGTTGCGCGGCCGGCTCGCCGCATGACGCTGGTTGGCCGCAGCTTCATCGCCCTCGTGCTGCTCTTCCTCTACGCCCCCATCGCCGTGATGGTGCTGATGGGCTTCAACGCGTCGGACCTCTACGCCCTGCCCTTCACGCCGAGCCTTCACTGGTACGGAGAACTCGCCGGCAACGACAAGCTGATCGCCGCCAGCCGCAACAGCGTCCTTGTGGCGTTCGTCACCGCCGTCGTGGCGACGGCGCTCGGCACACTGGCGGCGCTGGCGCTGTCGCGCCGGACGTTTCGCGGCCGGACGCTGCTGCGCCTTCTGCTTCTGCCGCCCATCGCCATCCCCTGGCTCATCACCGGCACCGCCATGCTGGTGTTCTTCTACTGGACCGGCATCGGGCGCGGATTGCATGCCATGATCCTCGGCCATGTCGCCCTGGCGCTCCCCTACGTGGTGCTGGTGGTGGGCACCGGGCTGGCGTCGCTCCGCGCCGACCTCGAAGAGACGGCGATGAGCCTCGGATCGACGCCGATCCACGCCTTCCGCGCCGTGACGCTGCCTCTGCTCGCGCCGAGCCTCGTCGCAGCGGCGCTCTTCGCCTTCGCGGTGTCGCTCGACCAATTCGTCGTATCTTATTTCCTCGCGTCGCCCGGGGTCTCGACGCTGCCGGTCGAGATCTATTCGTCGATCCGCAAGGGCTTCACGCCGGAGATCAACGCAGTGTCGACGATTCTACTCGGCGCCTCGGTGGCGCTGTTCCTGGTCTTCGCCGTGCTGACCAAGGTCGGAGGCGAGAAGTGAACGGCGTCGAGGTCAGGGGCATCGCGAAGAGTTTCGGGCCGACGCGGGTGCTCGACGACATCACCATGGGCTTCGCCGACGGCGGCTTCACGAGCCTGCTCGGGCCGTCGGGATCCGGCAAGACGACGCTGCTGCGCATCATCGGCGGCTTCGAGGCTCCCGACGCCGGCACGGTGACGATCGGCGGCGAGGACGTGACCCGCACGCCGCTGTGGCGTCGGCGGATCGGCATGGTGTTCCAATCCTACGCCCTCTTTCCCCACATGACGGTGGCGGAGAACGTCGCCTACGGGCTGCATCGCCAGGGCATCCGGGGCACGGCCGCGAAGGCCGAGGTGGCGCGGGCGCTGGCCCTGGTCGAACTCGAAGGCTTCGACGCGCGGCGCCCGAAGCAGCTCTCCGGCGGACAGCAGCAGCGCGTGGCCCTGGCGCGCGCCATCGTGACCAAGCCGCGCGTTCTGCTGCTCGACGAGCCCCTGTCGGCGCTCGACCGCCGCCTGCGCCAGACCATGCAGGTCGAGCTGCGGCGCATCCAGCGCGAGAGCGGCCTGACCACCATCTTCGTCACCCACGACCAAGAGGAGGCGCTGACCCTGTCGGATCGCGTCGCCATCCTGGACCGCGGGCGGATCATCCAGGAGGGCACGCCGAGCGAAGTCTACGAGCGGCCCCTCACGCTCTTCGCCGCCACGTTCCTCGGCGATGCCAACCTCTTCGCCGGGACCGTGCGGTCGGGTGCGGTCGAGACCCCGCAGGGCGCGCTCCGCTCCGCCACCCCGCTGCCCGCTGATGGCACGCCCGTCACGCTGGCGGTTCGGCCGGAGAAGCTCCTGCTGCTCGCCCCCGGCCAGGTCGCGCCCGAGGGCTTGAACGGCATCGATGCGACGCTGCGCCTCGTCGTCTATGCCGGCGCGACCTCGACCATTCTCCTGACGATGCAGGACGGCACCGAGGTTAAGGCCTTCTGTCCGAGCGGCGACGTTCCAACGGCCGAGCCCGGCGCCATGCTGCGGGTCGCCTGGTCCCCGGCTCATACAATCGTGCTGCGGAGTCGATGAGGGTTGGAAAGCTGGCTCGACCTAGTGTCTATTAATCCGGATGAGACTGCCCCCCGGAGGCTACGAGCGCACAAAGCGTAATATGTGACCGACCAGGAGGGCGTATGACCCGGTCCAACAAGAGTCCTTCCGAGCCGACATCCCGCATGCCGACCTACCGTCAGCGTATGCGGGCCGCCGGATTGCGGCTTATTCAGATCTGGGTGCCGGACACGCGCGCGCCCGGCTTTGCCGAGCTTTGTCGGAGGCAGTCCCTCGCTATCGCGGCTTTCGACGCTGCGAGCGACGACTTGAACCTTTTTATCGCATCTGTGCAGGACTGGCCGGAGCCGTGACGAAGCGCGGCCAGTTCGTGACGGTTGTCGTGGCCGGAGACTACGGCAAGCCACGTCCGGCGCTCGTCGTACAAAGCAACCTCTTTGCGGAGCTACCCTCGTTCGTGGTGTGCCCGCTCACGACAACGCTGCGCGACGACGCCGATCTGCTTCGCATCCCGGTCGATCCATCGCCCGTCAATGGCCTGCGGCAGCTCTCTCAGATCGCCGTAGACAAGATCACAGTCGTTCCCGCCAGCAAGATCGGCAACACGATCGGAACCGCCGATGATGTGCTGATGCTGCGCGTCAACCGCGCCCTTGCGCTCCTGATCGGGCTCGCCTGACTTTGCTGCCGCCACCTGAACGGAAATTCGCTAAATGCTCCGCAACGCCACGATCCCGCCCAAGCGGGCTTGGTCAACCTGGTCGGATCGCCCGGCTGAGATGGTCTTCCTGCCGCTCGGCGTACGCCTCACCCCGGTCGCCTATGCGGGAAGCCGGAACGCCGCGACGCTGTTTCCGCCCGGCGACGGGCTCAAGCTCGGACGGCACGACCTGGCCGGCACGGAGATCGGCCTCGATCTGACCCATGCCGGCACCACGCTCGCGTGGTCCTATGCCAAACCCGATCCGTTCCGGGTCGTCGGGCGCTGGAGCGCCTCCGCGCTCGGCGAATGGGGTCTGCGGTTCTGGGTCAACCTGTGCCTGTCCGCCGAAGGCGGCGAGGAGATCGTCTACGACGTCGAGGCCGGCGCCGCCGTGGTCAGGGTCGGCACGCGCTTCGTGGCGCTGGTCGGGGCCGAGCCCGCCGTCCAGGTGACTGGCCACGCGAGCCTCGCGGCGGTCGCGGCGGACTACGAGGCGCACGGCTACTTCCATCTCGCGTCGCGGGCCGAGCGGGCGCCGGTGCTGGCGCTGCGCTACAATCTCGAGATGTTTCGCGAGGGCAGTTTTGCTCTGGCCGTCGCGGACCGGCGGGACCTCGCGATCGCGCAGGCCTGGGAGGCTTTGTCTTTGGCCCCCGCGGAGCACACGCCGATCCATACCGGTCGGCACGCCGGCGCGCTCGACGCCATGCGGGACGTCATGGCCTGGAACACGGTGTGGGATGGCATCAACGCCCGCCCCTACACCTCCATCAGCCGCAACTGGAACCAGCAGAAGTTCGGCGGCTTCGGGGTCTGGCTCGACGACCAGCTCTATGCCGCCTTGATGACCGGAATGCTGGCGCCCGACGTCGGGCGCGAGAACCTGCGCGTCGCTTTGGCGAGCGCGACACCGCAGGGCAATTTCGCCTGTCTCGTCACCGCCAACGACGCCTGGGTCGACCGCACCCAGCTTCCCGTCGCGTCTTTCGTCGTCTGGTCGATGTTCCTCCGGAGCCGGGATCGATCCGTTCTGACCCTGATGGCGGACGCGTTGCGGCGCAACCATGCCTGGTGGTGGGCGAACCGCGATCCCGGCGGCCGGGGCCTCGTCTCATACGGCACCTCCGACGTCGGGGAAGGCCTCTACAAGGGCACCTCCTTCGGGGCCCGTAACGAATCCTCGATGGACAACGCGCCGATCCACGACGAGGCCCGCTACGACCCCGCGACCCGAGTGCTCGACTGCCTGGACGTCGGGCTGAACAGCCTCCTGGCGCTCGACGCCGAGATGCTGGCACTGATCGCAGCCGAACTCGGTGACGCGGCAGCGGCACAGGCCCATTCCGAGCTGGCCGCGGCGACGCGCGACAAGATCCGGACCGAACTCTGGGATCCCGCTCGAGCCATCTTCGCCAACCGGCTCTGGTCGGGCGCCTTCGTGCGCAGCCTCGGGCCGACGAGCTTCTACCCTCTCGCAGCCGGCATCCCCACGCCGGAGCAGACCGAGGCCCTGTTGGTCCACCTGTCCGACCCCGACACCTTCGGAGGCTCCCCTGGACTGCCGGGCGTCACTCGTGACGACCCGGCCTTCGGCGACAACGTCTACTGGCGTGGTCGCATCTGGCCTCCGCTCAACTTTTGGGTCTGGCAGGGGCTGCGGCGTGTCGGACGTCGGCCCGAGGCGCGGTTCCTGGCCGAGAGAAGCTTCGCGATGTTCGAGAAGGCCTGGGCACATCGCCTCTGCCCGGAGAACTACAACGCCACGACGGGCCACCCCCTGGATCAGCCGGATACGGACGGTTTTTACGGCTGGGGCGCCCTGATCCCCACCATGGCGGTCGGCGACGTGACCGACGTCTCGCCCTGGTCCGGCTGGGAGGTCGACAATACCGGGGAGGATGTCGTGCTCGGGCCGATCGAAAGCCCCGCCGGTCGTGTCACGATAGCGATTGCAGGCCGGGTACTCACCATTCGGAAGGGCGACGCCCTCCTGATCGAGACCGATCTCCCCGGCCTATTGACAGACCTGCGGCTTGAGCCGGGCCGCGTCTCCCTCAATCTCCAGGCTGCGGCGCAGTCGGACAGCTTCCTGCGCCTTCCGGCGATCCATGGCCCGGTGCTGCTGGCCAGGGCCGGCGGCCGCGACCTCCGCGTAGCAGTCGAGCGCGACAGCGTCCGGCTGACGGGATTTGAGCCCGGGGACGGTCCGACGGCCGTCGACGTGGTGTGGTGAGCCGTGGCGGGTCTGTGCAACAACCCTTCAACTCTACCATTTTTATGGACGATGCTTATACCTCGGCGTTGACGGGGCCCAAGCCCGCGAGCATCTTCCAGATCATCAGGCCAAGGTCCGTCGCCCCGGATCGATGATGTCCAGGAGGAACCTCATGTCGCTCGCGTCGCTCAGTGGTCAGCCGGAGGGTTCGGCCCCCCAGGACAATGCGCCGAAGGCCAAGCAGGGCCGTGGCCGGATCTATGAGTCCATCACCGATACGATCGGCCACACGCCGCTGGTCCGGCTGAAGCGCATCGCCGCCGAGAAGGGCTGCAAGGCAGAGATCCTGGCCAAGCTCGAATTCTTCAATCCGATGTCGAGCGTTAAGGATCGCATCGGCGTCAATATGATCGACAGCCTGGAGAAGTCCGGCCGCATCGCGCCGGGCCGCAACACGCTGGTCGAGCCCACCTCCGGCAATACGGGAATCGGCCTCGCCTTCGTGGCGGCGGCGCGCGGCTACAAGCTGATGCTGGTTATGCCCGAGTCGATGTCGGTCGAGCGTCGCAAGATGCTGCTGCTGCTCGGCGCCGAACTGATCCTGACCCCCGCGGCGCAGGGCATGAAGGGCGCCATCGCCAAGGCGATCGAGATCGTCGAGTCGACGCCGGGCGCCATCATGCCCCAGCAATTCGACAACCCAGCCAATCCCGAGATCCACCGCAACACCACCGCCGAGGAGATCTGGACCGACACCGACGGACAGATCGACATTTTCGTCGCTGGCGTCGGTACCGGCGGCACCATCACGGGCGTGAGCCAGGTTCTGAAACCGCGCCGCCCCTCTTTGCATATCGTGGCGGTGGAACCCGAGGATTCCCCGGTCCTCTCCGGTGGCCAGCCCGGTCCGCACAAGCTCCAGGGCATCGGCGCCGGTTTCATCCCCGGCGTGCTGGCGCGCGACCTCATCGACGAGGTCGTGACGGTGAGCAACCAAGCCTCCTTCGACATGGCGCGATTGGTGGCACGGCTCGAGGGCATCCCGATCGGCATCTCGTCGGGCAGCGCCGTCGCGGCCGCCATCGAAGTCGGCTCCCGCCCCGGCATGGAGGGCAAGAAGCTTGTCGTCATCATCCCGTCCTTCGCGGAGCGTTACCTCTCCACGGCTCTGTTCGACGGGCTTTGACCGAAGTCAGAGGTCGAGCAGGATCGGTTCGACCCCGAGCTCCGCCAGGACGGCACGGAACTCTGCCTGCGTCAGGGACACGGTCGCGGTATTGCGGAGCGGATGGGCGGTCACACGCTCCGCCTCCCACAGGCTCCGCTCCAGGGCGAAGCGCACGGTGCGAGCCTCATCCTTAACGAGGCTCAGGAAGCCGACCGCGCCTGGCGCCGTCCCGAGATGCTCCATGAGCCTCTCAGGACTGGCGAAGGACAGGCGCTTCGCCCCGAGCAGGGGCGCCAGGGCCTTCATGTCGACACGGGTCTCGCTGCGCAACGTAACGAGATAGAGTCGTGGTCCGTCCTTCAGGAAAAGGTTCTTGGTGCCTTCGCCGGGGAGGCCACCCCAATGCGGCAGGGCTTCCTCGACGGTATGGACGGGAGGATGCTCGATCCGCTGCGGCGCCAGGCCGAGACGATTGAAGAGGGCCGAAATCGCGGGGTCGTCCGCTGTCTCCAGAATCACGATGTCACCTTGCTTCTCTGAGGATGACCGAGGGTCCGGGATACCTACACTCGACCTGAGATCCGCGGAACGGATCCGGTTGGCTGTCTGCAGCCGGGCAGCCGCGCCATCGACCCTTGACGCGCGTCGATCCGGTTCGCAGCTTGCGGATCATTCGGATGGCGTCCGACCTGTCGAAAAGCCCATCGTGACCGGCACTTCGGCAGCCGATACGGTCGACATCGAAGAGAAGCGCATCCGCATCAACCGGTCGATCGCCGAGACGGAAAAGTTCGTCGCCGAGCGACACAAGCTTTGGCCGAGGTCTACAAGCTCGAGCGTGATGCTTGTTTCGCGCCGATGATCCTGACGGAAAGTGCCTTGACGGCAGGCGCGGCGCTGTTCGGCGCCGGCGCGGCCTTCTTCAAACTCTTCGGGCACTGACCTTCGCGCGCGTCCGGAGGCGTGAACCTCAATCCTGTGGCATGGCCTCGTTCAGCCGGTCCACGTTCTTCACGACGACATCGACATTGCCGGGATTCTGCAGCTTCGGGATTGTCGCCATCGCGGCGTTGAGCTGATCCACCGTGTCCTTCTTGTCTTTGGCGGCGATCTGCTTGTCGGCCTGAACTTCGGCGATCTGCTTTTTGATTACCGCCTCCGGACCGATGTACTTCTTCGTCTCGGGATCGACGCCGGCCATCACGATGCCGATGTTGCTCTCGGTCAAGCTGTACTGCTTGAAGCTATCGAACTTGTTGGTCTTGGCGACAGCGTCGAGCTTGGTCATCGTGGCGGGATCGGGCTGATCGACCCCATCGGGAAGTTTATCCAACACCGCATCGATGTCTTTCTTGGCGGCGATGAACTGGTCGACCAGCGCAGGGGTCAAGGCGATCTGCTGGACCTGGTCGGCACCCGCACCCTGCGAAGCCGCGGTGGCCGGCGAAGCGGTGGCAGCCGGAGCCGCAGTGGTGGTGGATTGGGCAAGGGCACCCGAAGCTGCCGGGCCTCCGGCGGCAAGGCCCAAGACCAGAAGGGCGCTCGTGGTGATGTTGCGCATGTCTAAACCTCGATCGTTGCGATCCAGAAGATCGGATCCGGACGGTCGTCCTCAAGGCACAACGCGCGCGGCCTTCGTGGGATCCTGCTTCCAAATCCTCGTCCGGACCTGCGATCCAAAGGCCATCGGTCTTGCGACAATGCAGTGCGGCGCCAATGCGCTGCCTGCCGCCAGAGAGGATCTCGCGAGAATAGGCAGTGACAGCGCCATCGACTGGGCCAAAGAAACCCTGTTCAGTCGTTTATCTTGCAAGAGATCGCCTTGACATAACCGTTGAAAAGGCCTCAATTTGCTAAGGATCGACCGGACGCGCCACTGCTGGAATTCAAAGCTGCACGACAAGGCCGATCGACGGTGATCGGCGAGCATCGTATGTTCGACAGAGGCGTATCCGAGACTGGTTAAACTCCGGACCTCGGCCGACATCCGCCGCCAACGACGGGCGCCGCGACTGTCGAGATGTTCGGCTACTGGAGGACGCGCCAATGAGTTTCAGTTCCAAGGCCCCGACGGATGCTCGCGCCAAGGCGGAATCGAAATTTCATCTGGCCGAGCGTCGCAAGACCGAGGCCGATCAGGCGCTGACCGAAGTCCGAGCCCTGAAGAACGCCGAAAGCCAAAAGACCGCGCGGCTGAAGGCCATGCGCCTCGCCAAGGAATCGGCCGATCGTGAGGCCGCCGCGGCTGCCCCGCCGCCGGTCAAGGCTGCCCCCAAGCGGAAGGCGCGGATCGCCGTAACTGCCTAGCTAAGCGGCGATCCGCTTCCCAAGGATCCAGCCTTCCCATCGTCGAACGGCGTCGGTCGTGGGTGCGCCATCCGGACGTTCGCCTGCCGCGACCGCCACCGCCGCCAGGAGACCCAGGGCGGCATCGAAGCCGTCGTCCTGTCCCGACGAGGCCGGAAATCCATCGCGGACCGCCGACGCCAAGCCGTCGTCGAACCTGATAGCGCGCGACGCCGCCCAACGCGCGATGGCGGGGGCGAAGGCGGCACGGTCCGAGAGGCGTCGTTTGCTCTTCCCCGCAAAGGAGAGCCCCAATTGTCCGTAGGCGTCGCCGGGGTAGGATTCGGCGAGGACCAGCCCTCCAGCCGAGGCCAGTGAGGCGAGGTTGCCGTCGAAGGGCCAGATCGTCGCGCCGCGGTGTCGCGCCGGCCCGATCACCTCCCGCCAGCCCGACAGCGCCGCCTTGCCGACCTGCTTCGCCCCCAGCGTCCAGAACATGCACCCGGCCGCCCCGCCGTCTGAGCCGGGTCGCTCGCAAGCTCTCACCAGCGCCGCCGGGCTTTCGACCCCGTGGCCATCGAGCAGATGCCGCAGTCGCGCCGCTCCGGGCCGACGCGGATAGAAGGGCCGCAAAGGCCCGATCTCAGAAGGCGCCGAGGCGACCTCGAAGATCTCCGGCCAAGCGCCCCGGCCGATGGCGTCGAGCGCGGCCGGGAAATCCCGATGGGGCGTCTGCGCCCCATAGTCCGCCGGAAATCCGATGGGGAAATCGAACGCCGCCAGGGTCGTCCCAGCCTCGGCCAGGGCGAAGAGGTCGTCGAGAAAGGCGGAGGCCTCCGGGACGCGACACGGCCCGGCGGCCGACCAGGAACCGTCGGGCGCCCGCCGTGCCGTCGCCATCCAGCGCCCGGCCGCGCGCATGCTCCAGTCGCAGTGGACGACGTGCTGGAACATGCGAGACCGAATGTATCTCTCAGGCGGCCGATTTGACGGTCGCGGGGAACATGTGGCGACGCGCCTCATCGTCCATCTCGGCCTTGAATCCGTGCTTTCCCTTGATGCCCTCGGCCCGCTGAGCCGCCGGCCGCGCATTGATGGTGTCGAGCAGACGCTTGACGTTCGGCAGCTTGCTCCAGGCGTCCTCGCCCATCAGGAAGGGCAGCATGCGCGCCCAGCCCCAGACCGCCATGTCGACGATCGAATAGTCGTCGCCCAGCATGAAGGGGTGTCGTGCCAGGCGGGCATCGATGATCGACCAATGGCGGAGCGCCTCGAAATCATAGCGCTCGACCGCGTAATCCTGTGGCTTCGGAGCGAAGTGCTTGAAGTGGACGGCCTGGCCCGAGTAGGGGCCGATGCCGGACGCTACGAACATCATCCAGGACAAGAGGTCCCCGCGCGCCTTGTCGCCGACCTTCGGGACGAACTTGCCCACTTTCTCGGCCAGGTAGAGCAGGATGGCGTTGGAGTCGAAGACCGTCGTATCGCCATCGACAATAACGGGAAGTTTGCCGTTGGGATTGAGAGCCTTGAACCTCTCCGAATGCTGCTCGCCCTTGCGCGAGTCGACAGGCACGGTCGTGTAGTCGAGCCCAGCCTCTTCGAGGAATAGTGCCACCTTCATGGGATTGGGGGCGAGATTGTAGTAAAAGGTGATCATGGGTTCGGCTCCGGCGGCGCGCCATGAGGGCGACCGTTGTCTCGACATAGCGCGGCGGGATGGCGAAGCCGAGACGGTCCGTCGATTGGTGGACGTTTCGCTCCTCCCACCTCCCGCCGGGCGCGGAACGGGGCGCTCATCGTCGAGCCACCGCTTGCTTGCGCCTGCGAGTGCCGACGGCTGGGCGCGCCATGCGGATCCGAGTCATGACCAAGCGACAATCCGACGCGCCAAGGCGCTGTCAGCACGAGCGATGGATGACTTGAATTTTAATCAACATCGGGCAGCCTTTCTTTCACCAAGACGAGGTTCCCGATCCATGTTCTTCCGCCGTCCGCAGACCACTTTTGGCTTCACGCCCGAGGTTTTGAAAGTCATGCTCTGCAAGGTCGGCGCGATCGATCGTGTCCAGGCCGTCATCGAATTCGAGCCGGACGGCAAGATCATCACGGCCAATGACAACTTCCTCTCCGTCATGGGCTACAAACTCGAGGACGTCGTTGGCCGGCATCACAGTATGTTCGTGGAAGCCGGGGTTCGTGACAGCCAGGACTATGAACAATTCTGGGCGCGTCTGCGCCGCAACGAGTTTTGTCAGGAGAAGTTCAAGCGCATCGGACGCGACGGGCGCGTCGTCTGGATCCAGGCGTCTTACAATCCGTTGTCGGACGCGGACGGCAACGTCTTTCGCGTCGTGAAATTCGCGATCGACATTACAGCGATCGAGACCGAGCGCACCGAACGCGATGCCCGGGAAGCCGCGGCTTCGCACAGCCAGATGCAGGTGGTCACGTCCCTCGCGGCGGGCCTGAAACGTCTGGCCGCCGGGGACCTGGTGTGCCGGATCGACGACAAGTTCGCCGCGGACTTCGAGTCGTTGAGGGCGGATTTCAACGTAACGGCCGAGACCCTGCAGGAGGCGCTGCTGAAGGTTTCGGACAACGCTTCGGCCATCAGCCGCGGGGCCAGCGAGGTCGGGGCCGCGGCCGACGATCTATCGCGCCGCACCGAGCAGCAGGCGGCCTCGCTCGAGGAGACGGCCGCCGCTCTCGACCAGATCACCGCCACGGTGCGGAAATCGGCGGAAGGCGCGACCCATGCTCATCGGGTCGTGGCGGCGGCACGGACGGGCGCCGAACAATCCGGCCGCGTCGTGCGCCAGGCCGTCGACGCCATGGGCAATATCGAGCGGTCGTCGCGCGAGATCGGCCAGATCATCGGCGTCATCGACGAGATCGCCTTTCAGACGAACCTCTTGGCGCTCAACGCCGGCGTCGAAGCGGCCAGGGCCGGCGACGCAGGTCGTGGCTTCGCGGTCGTGGCCTCCGAGGTGCGGGCGCTGGCGCAGCGCTCCGCCGACGCCGCCAAGGAGATCAAGGGCCTGATCTCGACCTCGACGGCACAGGTGGAACAGGGTGTCGCCTTCGTGGGCCAGACGGGCTCGGCGCTCGGCGAGCTCGGCACGCAGGTGGCGGAGATCGACGCCATCGTGGGTGAGATCGCCGCCTCCTCGCGCGAACAGGCGACCGCCCTCGACCAGGTGAACGGCGCCATCAACCAGATGGACCAGGTGACCCAGCAGAATGCCGCCATGGTGGAGCAATCGACAGCGGCCAGCCACGCGCTCGCCGCGGAAGCCGACGCGCTCAACTCTCTCATCGGCACATTCTCGCTCGGTCAGGCGGGCCGGAGCGCTCCGGCAACCTATCGCAGCGCCGCTCCAGGCGCGTCTCGTGTCGCGCCGCTGAAGCGTCCCCGTGCCGCCGCCACCGCGCTGAAGACCACGGGGCGCGGCGGCGCGGCGCGCAAGCCCCAACCGGCCGAGGACGACTGGCAGGAGTTCTGAGGGCGTCGACGCTCTCCCTGAAAACCGACATAATGAGCCGGTGTTGATGGCGCGCCGATCGCCGGGCGCGCCACAGGAGCCGTTGTACAGATGCCGACCCTCACCCGCCGCTCGGCTCTCGTCCTCAGCTCCACACTCGCGGCAGCCGCCGCCACCCGGGCCTGGCCGGCCCTGGCCGACGAGCCCGCGGCGGTCTGGCCCGACAGGCTGCCCGACGGCTGGACCGAGAGCTACGGCCTCTCGGCTTTCGGCGAACTCGGGCTTCCTGCCGACTTCAGCGCTCTCGCCTACGTGAACGTGTCGGCGCCGAAAGGCGGCAGCATCGTGCTGGAACCGACGGTGACGGCCTTCAACCAGAACTTCACCACCTTCGACACACTGAACATCTTCATCCTGCGCGGCGACGGGGCCGCTGGCATGACGCTCATCTTCGATACGCTGATGGGCGGCACGCTCGACGAACCCGACGCGCTCTACGGCCTCGTCGCCCGATCGGTCCGGTGGTCACCCGATCGCCTGACCTACCGCTTTCTGTTGCGGCCCGAGGCGCGGTTCCACGACGGATCTCGACTGACGGCGAGCGATGCCGCCTTCAGCCTCGACCTCTTGAAGACCAAGGGTCACCCGAACCTGCGCACCGGCCTGCGCCATTTCGTGTCCGCCACGGCGTTGGCCGACGACCTGCTCGAGGTGAAGCTCGACCCGGCGCGTACGCGGGACACGCATCTGACGGTCGCGGCACTGCCGATCCTCTCCAAGGCCTATTACACGGCCCACCCCTTCGACCAGACCACGCTCGACCCGCCGCTCGGCTCATCGGTGTATCGCGTCGGGCGCGTCGACCAGGGCCGCACGATCACGTTCCAGCGCGTGCCCGACTATTGGGCGAAGGATCTGCCGCTCAGCCGCGGCCAGGCGAATTTCGACGAGGTCCGCTACGAATATTACCGCGAACGGCAGGTCGGCTTCGAGGCCTTCAAGTCCGGCGCGACCACCTTCCATGAGGACGCGACCTCCTACGTCTGGGCCAAGGGGTACGATTTTCCGGCCGCCCTCGACGGACGGGTCAAGCGCGACACCGTTCCGGACCAGTCACCTTCGGGTGTCCAGGGCTGGTGGTTCAACATGCGGCGGGACAAGTTCAAGGATCCTCGTGTGCGCCAGGCCCTCGGCTTCTGCTTCGACTTTGCTTGGACCAACAAGAACATCATGTACGGCCTCTACCACCGTACCGTGTCGTTCTTCCAAAACGGGCCGATGGAGGCCTCGGGCCTTCCCGGACCAGAGGAACTGGCATTCTTGGAGCCGCTTCGCGGTCAGGTGCCGGAAGGCGCCTTCGGCGAGGCCATCCTGCCACCCGCGTCGGACGGCTCCGGCCAGGACAGAGCGTTGCTCGCTCAAGCCTTCAAGCTGCTGCAGGCGGCCGGCTGCAAGCGCGATGGAACCGTATTGAAACTACCCTCCGGCGAGCCCTTTCGCATCGAGTTCCTGGATTTCGGTGGATCGCTGGAGCGCCACACGCAGCCTTTCATTAAGAATCTGCAGTTGCTCGGCATCGAGGCTTCGTTCCGCGTCGTCGATGCGGCCCAGTACCAGCAGCGCGTGCAGGGCTTCGATTATGACATCGTCACCCAACGCTACGGTGCCGACAACACCCCCGGCGAGGGCCTGCGCGTCGTCTACGGATCCGAAGCCGCCAAGACGCCCGGCTCGCAGAATTTGACCGGCCTTGCCGATCCCGCGGTGGATGCGCTGATCGAGAAGGCTCTGCATGCCCAGAGCCGGGCTGAACTGACCACCATCTGCCGTTCACTCGACCGCGTTCTGCGCGCCCATTACCTTTGGGTTCCGATGTGGAACAACCCGGCCCACTGGCTCGCCTATTGGGACCAGTTCAGCTGGCCGAAGCGGCGGCCGAAGCTCGACCCCGGCGTCGTCTCGACATGGTGGTACGACGACGCCAAGGCGAAGCAGATGAAGGCCAAGGGCTGACATGGCGGCCTATATCCTCCGCCGGCTGCTCCTCATGGTGCCGACCGTGCTCGGCATCCTCTTCATCTCCTTCGTCATCGTGCAATTCGCTCCGGGCGGTCCGGTCGAGCGCGTCGTCGCTCAATTGCAGGGTCTGTCGGGCGGCGCCTCGAGCCTCGGCGGCGGGGGAGGCGACATCGGCTCCTCGGCAGGCGCCCAGGCGGCCCTTGGCGGCGAAGGCTCGAAATATCGCGGTGCCCAGGGCCTCGACCCGAAGTTCGTCAAGGAGCTCGAGAAGCAGTTCGGCTTCGACAAGCCGGCCTGGGAGCGCTTTCTCTTGATGGTGCGCAATTACGCGACCTTCGACTTCGGCCAGAGCTACTACCGGGACGTGCCGGTTCTGCAGCTCATCGGCGAGCGTCTGCCGGTGTCGGTGTCGCTCGGACTCTGGATGACGCTCCTGTCCTACGTGATCTCGGTTCCGCTCGGCATCGCCAAGGCGGTGCGGGACGGGTCGCGGTTCGACATCTGGACGTCGAGCGTGGTCACGATCGGCTATGCGGTGCCGAGCTTCCTCTTCGCCATCCTGCTCATCATCCTCTTCGCCGGCGGCTCCTTCTACCAGATCTTCCCCTTGCGGGGCCTCGTGTCGGAGAATTGGGCGGAGCTCGACCTGTTTCACAAGGTGACCGATTACCTCTGGCACATCACCCTGCCGGTGATCGCCATGTCGGTCGGCGCCTTCGCGACTTCGACCTTTCTGACCAAGAACTCCTTCCTCGACGAGATCAAGAAACAGTATGTGCAGACCGCCCGCATGAAGGGCTTGTCGGAGCGGCGCGTGCTCTACGGCCACGTCTTCCGCAACGCCATGATGATCGTCGTGGCGGGCTTCCCGGGTGCCTTCATCTCGGCCTTCTTCACCGGCGCCATTCTGATCGAGCAGATCTTCAACCTTCCGGGTCTTGGTCTGCTGTCCTACGATTCGATCATGAACCGCGACTATCCGGTGGTCTTCGCCAATCTCTACATCTTCGCACTGTTGGGTCTCGTGGTGAACCTCGTCTCGGATCTCACCTACACCTGGATCGATCCACGCATCGATTTCGAGACCCGGGGCGTGTGAGATGGACGCGCTCGTCGACCCCCGCCTCCTCGCACCCCCATCGAACCGCGGTGGATGGCTTCGCCTGACGCCGCTGAACCGCCGCCGGCTGGACAACTTCAAGCGCAACCGGCGCGGCTACTGGTCCTTCGCGATTTTCATGGCGTTGTTCGTCGTGTCGCTCGGTGCCGAACTCGTGTCCAACGAGCGGCCGCTCGTCATTTCCTACAAAGGCGACATCCTGTTCCCGGTTTTCAACGACTATCCCGAGGAGCGCTTCGGAGGTTTCCTGGCGCATACGGATTACCGCAGTCCGGACACCGCCAAGGAGATCACCGACAACGGCTGGATGATATGGGCGCCGAACCGTTATTCGAACGCCACCCGCAACCTGTCTCCTCCCACCACCCTACCCTCGCCGCCGACCTGGATGCTGAGCGACCATCAATGCCTCCACGCGCTTCAGGACCAGGGCATTACCTCGCCGGCCTCGCGGCCTTGTTCGGCGCTGGAGACCAACTGGCTCGGCACCGACGACCACGGCCGCGACGTGCTGGCCCGCCTGATCTACGGTTTTCGCCTCAGCGTTGTCTTCGCCCTGCTGCTCGCCGGGATCTCATCCGCGGTCGGCATCGCGGCCGGCGCCATCCAGGGCTATTTCGGCGGCTGGACCGACCTCATCATGCAGCGGTTCATCGAGATCTGGTCGTCGCTGCCGCATCTCTACATCCTGATCATCGTGGCGGCGGTGATCACGCCCTCTTTCACGGTCCTGCTCGGGATCCTGCTGCTGTTCTCCTGGGTCAACCTCGTCCATCTGGTGCGGGCCGAGTTCCTGCGGGCGCGAAACTTCGAATATGTCAACGCCGCCCGCGCCCTGGGTCTGTCGAATCTCCGGATCATGTGGAAGCACGTCCTGCCCAACGCCATGGTGGCGACGCTGACCTTCCTGCCCTTCATTCTCTCGGGCTCGATCACGACACTGACGTCGCTCGACTTCCTCGGTCTCGGCCTGCCACCGGGCTCGCCGTCGCTGGGCGAGATGCTTCTTCAGGGCACCTCGAACCTGCAGGCCCCCTGGCTCGGTCTAACGGCCTTTCTGACCATCGCCATCATGCTGTCGCTGCTGATCTTCATCGGCGAGGCCGTGCGCGACGCTTTCGACCCGCGCAAGACCTTCCGATAGGCTTGTCTCCGCGTCGGTCGTCACGATCCGTAAAGACTCCGTCGAGTACCGTGGCCAACGTGATCGTGTGCACCGCACCATCGATCCCGCAGCGAGACGGGGCAACGTTGGACCATGATCGGTCTCGGAAAAGTCTGGAAGGCCGTCACGGGCGGTCGTCAGGGTAGCGCCGGTGCGGCGCCGCTGTCGACCATTCCCCGTGATCTCGGGGCTATGAAGCAGGCTGTCTCGCAGCCGGTCTGGGACGAAACCGACGATGGCCCGACCGACACACGCGGTGCGGAGCGCTTCGTTCCGCACAAGGTCTCGACCGTGCTGACCACGGCGACGGGCAAGCGCATCTTCGCGCGGATCATCAACATCTCGCAGACCGGGGTCGCGATCGAGGCAGAGCTCGCCGACTCAACACCGGCCGACATCGCGATGGTGGGCAGCCGGCCCGTCACACCTGGCCGCCGTATCGCGCTCGGCATGGTGTTTCTCTTCAAGAAGCCGCTCGACCCGAAGCTCTGCGGTCCCGACATCATCCTTTGAGACGGCTCCCGCCCTCGTGACGAGCGCTCTACTCCGCCGCGTCGGCGGTGTTCGAAGCCAAAGCCGCTTCGACGGCGGCAAGTGCGGCCTCGGCCTGGGCGCCATCCGGCCCTCCCGCCTGCGCCATGTCGGGACGGCCACCGCCTCCCTTGCCGCCGAGCAGCGCCGCGCCGGCGCGCACGAGGTCGACGGCGTTGAATCGGGTGGTGAGATCCGGCGTCACGCCGACGACGAGCCCCGCCTTGCCGTCCTCGCCGACCCCCACCAGCGCCACGACCCCGGATCCCAGTGCCGTCTTGGCTTCGTCCGCCAGGCCTTTCAGGTCACGCATGTCGATGCCGGTCACGACGCGGGCCATCAGATTGACGCCCGCCACCTGACGCGCAGCCTCGGCCTTGCCGCCGCCGGTACCACCCAATGCGATCTTCTTGCGGGCGTCGGTGAGTTCGCGCTCGAGGCGTCGGCGGTCCTCGATGAGCCCCGTCAGCCGCTCGGCCGCGAGGTCGGGCGAGGCTTTGAGCAACTGGGCGAGATCCCGCAACCTGCCACTGTCGGCGTTGAGGCTGCGCCGCGCCGTGTGCCCGGTGCGGGCCTCGATGCGGCGCACGCCCGACCCGACCGCGCTCTCCCCGACGACCGACACGAGACCGATGTCGCCGGTCCGTGCCGCATGCGTACCGCCGCAGAGCTCGATCGAATAGATGGCGTCGGTGGCGCCCCTGCCCTCCTGGGTCCGGCCCATCGACACGACGCGGACCTCGTCGCCATATTTTTCGCCGAACAGCGCCCGCGCCCCGCTGGCGCGAGCATCGTCGATCCCCATGATGCGGGTCACCACGGGCTCGTTCTGCAGGATCACGCGGTTGGCGATGTCCTCGACCTCGGCGAGTTCCTCGGCGGTGATGGGCTTGGGGTGGGAGAAGTCGAAGCGGAGCCGGTCGCCGTCGACCAGCGATCCCTTCTGGGCGATATGAGGACCCAGCACCTGACGCAAGGCCTCATGGAGCAGGTGGGTGGCCGAGTGGTTGGCCCGGATGGCGCCGCGGCGCCTGTGATCAACCTCCGCCACGACGGCTGTGCCGACCGTGACCGAGCCCTCCACGACCTCGACCTCATGAACGAAGACATCGCCGAGCTTCCTGCCGGTGTCGACGACCCGGAGCAGGACACCCGATCCCGAGAGCGTGCCGGTATCACCGACCTGCCCACCCGACTCGCCGTAGAAAGGCGTCTGGTTCAGCAGTACCTGACCCTTGCCGCCTGCGTTGAGACGCTCCACCTCGTGGCCGCCCGACAGCAGCGCCGTGATGCTGCTCTCGGCCCGCTCGGCCGCGTAGCCGAGGAACTCGGTCGGCCCCACGCGATCGCGTAGCGCGAACCATACGCTGTCGGTGGCGGCCTCGCCCGAGCCCGCCCAGGCCTTGCGGGCCTCGGCCTTCTGCTGCGCCATCGCGGCGGCGAAGCCCTCCTCGTCGACGGCGATGTCGCGGGCGCGGAGCGCCTCCTGGGTCAGATCGAGCGGGAAACCGTAGGTGTCGTAGAGCTTGAAGGCGACATCGCCCTTGAGCCGCCCACCGGCGACAAGATCGCGCGTCTCGTCTTCGAGGATCGAGAGACCGCGCGCCAGGGTGGTGCGGAAGCGCGTCTCTTCCGAGCGCAGGATGTCGCTGATGCGCGTCTGCGCTTCCACCAGTTCGGGATAGGCCTGGCCCATCAGTTGGACCAGCGTCGGCACCAGTCGCCACATCAGCGGCTCGGGTGCGCCGAGGAGCTGAATGTGGCGCATGGCGCGGCGCATGATGCGACGCAGCACGTAGCCACGGCCCTCGTTGGAGGGATCGACCCCGTCCGCCACCAGGAACGAGGAGGCGCGCAGATGGTCGGCGATGATGCGATGGCTCGCCGCCTGGGGACCATCCGGGTCGACGCTGGTGAGATGGCCCACCGCCTGGATGATGGTGCGCATCAGGTCGACGTCGTAGTTCGACGTCACCCCCTGCAGGATGGCCGAGATGCGCTCGAGCCCCATGCCGGTGTCGATCGAGGGTCGCGGCAGCGGCACCCGCTGGCCCGCGCCAATCTGGTCGTATTGCATGAAGACGAGGTTCCAGAACTCCAAGAACCGGTCGCCATCCTCATCCGCGCTGCCGGGCGGGCCGCCCCAGACCTTGTCGCCCTGATCGTAGAAGATCTCGGAACAAGGGCCGCAAGGGCCGGTGTCGCCCGCCGCCCAGAAATTGTCGGAGGTCGCGATGCGGATGATGCGGCTGTCCGGCAGGCCGGCGATCTTCTTCCACAGATCGTAGGCTTCGTCGTCGTCGTGATAGACGGTAACGAGCAAACGGGACTTGTCGAGGCCGAACTCCCCGGTCACGAGCTTCCAGGCATTCTCGATCGCGACAGGCTTGAAATAGTCGCCGAAGGAGAAGTTGCCCAACATTTCGAAGAACGTGTGATGGCGCGCCGTATAGCCGACGTTATCGAGATCGTTGTGCTTGCCGCCGGCGCGCAGGCACTTCTGCGCCGTGGTGGCACGCTGGTAGGACCGCTTCTCGACGCCGGTGAAGAGATTCTTGAACTGCACCATGCCGGCGCTGGTGAACATCAGCGTCGGGTCGTTACGAGGAACGAGTGGACCCGACGGCACGACCTCGTGACCCGCCTGGCGGAAGAAGTCGAGGAAGGCCGCGCGGGTCTCGTTGACGCTGGTCATGGCACTGGGACTCGAAAGAGCTTGGAGGCGGTGGCACAGGCCACGCAAAAGGGGCGCAGCCCCATTTAGCTGCGCCCCTTCCCTGTGTCGAGCGACGGGGCCGTACACCGTCACATTGCCTCTACCTTCAGATTGGGAGCCGGACTCAGGCCTCGGCGACGCCGTCCTCGTCCTCGTCGCCCTCGGGGCCACCCGTCTCGAGGATGCGCTCGGCGATCAGGCCGGAATTCTCGCGAATGGCGGATTCGACCTTGCGGGCCACATCGGGGTTGGCCTTGAAGAAGGCCTTGGCGTTCTCGCGCCCCTGCCCGAGGCGCTGGCTGTCGTAGGAGAACCAAGCGCCGGACTTCTCCACGATGCCGGCCTTGACGCCGAGGTCGACGAGTTCGCCGACCTTGGAAATGCCTTCGCCGTACATGATGTCGAATTCGACCTGCTTGAAGGGCGGCGCCACCTTGTTCTTCACCACCTTCACGCGCGTCGAGTTCCCCGTCACTTCGTCACGGTCCTTGATCGAACCCGTGCGGCGGATGTCGAGACGGACCGAAGCGTAAAACTTCAGCGCATTGCCGCCCGTCGTGGTCTCGGGCGAGCCATACATGACGCCGATCTTCATGCGGATCTGGTTGATGAAGATCACCATCGTGTTCGACTTCGAAATCGAAGCCGTAAGCTTGCGCAGGGCCTGGCTCATCAGGCGGGCCTGGAGGCCGGGCTGCACGTCGCCCATCTCGCCCTCGATTTCGGCCCGCGGCGTCAGCGCCGCCACGGAATCGATCACCAGCACGTCGATGGCACCCGACCGGACCAGCGTGTCGGTGATCTCCAGCGCCTGCTCGCCCGTATCGGGCTGGGAGATCAGAAGATCGTCGAGTTGCACGCCAAGCTTGCGGGCGTAGACCGGATCGAGCGCGTGCTCGGCATCCACGAAGGCGCAGACGCCTCCGTTCTTCTGCGCTTCCGCGATGCAATGCAGCGTCAGTGTGGTCTTGCCGGAGGATTCCGGTCCGTAGATCTCGATCACGCGGCCGCGCGGCAGACCACCGACGCCGAGCGCGATGTCGAGCCCCAGCGAGCCGGTGGAAATCGTCTCGATCTCCACGGCCTTCTGGTTCTTGCCGAGCCGCATGATGGAGCCCTTGCCGAAGGCCCGCTCGATCTGCGAGAGCGCTGCGTCGAGCGCCTTGGTCTTGTCCACGGAAGTTCCCTCAACGAGGCGAAGTGCGCTCTGACTCACGGCGTGACGTCCTTCTGACACGGGCGGAACCGCCCTGCAACTGACGCGAATGTACTCTGTTTGTTCTCTTTTGCAAGGGCGAGAACGGCAGGTGGATAAAATGAGCCCACCGCCGGGGAACCAGGCTCGGGCGACGCTTGATGCACGCGGTCGTTGAAGTTATTGTGCCGCCATGTTCCCTCGGCAAATCGAGACTGCCCGCCTCCTGATGCGCCCGGTGACGCCCGATGACGGCGACGCGATTTTTCACGGCTATGCACGGAATCGCGAGGTAACGCGGTATCTGATCTGGCGACCACACCGGACCATCGCCGACACCCAGGCCTATCTCTCCACCTGCCTGGCTTCGTCGCCCGCTTCGGAGCGTGTCTACGCCATGGTCGGACGTGAGAACGGCGTACTGATGGGCGCCCTTCGCCTGCGGCTGCCTGCCCCGCATCGCATCGACGCCGGCTATGTCCTGGCTCGGCCTTTCTGGGGACGCGGGCTGATGACCGAAGCGCTGCGGGCCGCGAGCGAATGGGCTCTCGCCGAGCCGGGTGTGTTCCGCATCGGTGCCGTCTGTGACGTCGGCAACCCGGCCTCGGCCCGGGTCATGGAGAAGGCCGGGCTCCTGCGCGAGGGCCTGCTCAAGCGCTGGATGGTTCACCCCAACATATCGGCCGAGCCGCGCGACTGCTTCATCTACGGGCTGACGCGGTGATGACAACATCACTGACGCCCGACCAGGAGCGGCGACTCTTCGCCAAGCTCAATAACGAGCGCATCAAGCTGATCGTGACCTCGCTGAACGCCGTCGCGCTGGCGATCCTCGGTGCCGCCTTCCTGGTGCCCGCTCTGGCGAACCCCGCCGTGCTTCTGTCGTCGGGGCCGTGGGCTTTGGTTCTGGTCGCGCTCACCCTACATTTCGGGGCACACGCGGTGCTTCAGTTCTTGCGAAGCGAGGAATGATCATGAACACGCAGATCGTCGAGATGGCACTCGTCGTGGCCGCCTTCATGGGCTGCGGAATCCTTTGGATGTGGCTTCAGGTCCGGAAATTCGACAAGAGATACGGCCACACCCATACGCGGCCGCCGGGCGAATGAAAAAGGCCGCCCGGAGGCGGCCTTTCGATACGTCGCGTGGATCTTGAGATCAGCGCGAGTAGAACTCGATGACGAGGTTCGGTTCCATCTGGACCGGATAGGGCACCTCGGTCAGGCCAGGCACGCGGGTCATGACGGCCGACTTCTTGGCGTCGTCGTGCTCGAAATAATCCGGCACGTCGCGCTCGCCGAGCTGGCCCGCCTCGATCACGAAGGCGAGTTCGCGCGAGGATTCCTTCACCTCGATCCGGTCGCCGACCTTGACGAGATAGGAGGCAATGTTGACGCGCTTGCCATTGATGCGAATGTGGCCGTGGTTGACGAACTGGCGGGCCGCGAAGATCGTCGCGACGAACTTGCAACGGTACACCACCATGTCGAGACGACGCTCGAGCAGGCCGACGAGGTTCTGCGAGGAGTCGCCCTTCAGGCGGATCGCCTCGGCATAGTACTTCCGGAACTGCTTCTCAGAGATATTGCCGTAGTAGCCCTTGAGCTTCTGCTTGGCCTTGAGCTGGGTGCCGAAGTCGGTCGGCTTGCCCTTGCGGCGCTGGCCGTGCTGGCCGGGGCCATACTCGCGGCGGTTCACCGGGCTCTTCGGACGGCCCCAGATGTTCTGACCGAGGCGGCGGTCGATCTTGTACTTGGATTGTAAGCGCTTGGTCATCGCGTCCTCTGTTCACAAGATGAGGAACGCGCCCTCCTTCGCCGGACCTCGCGGTCCGGCCGACAGGCAGCTCACCGATGAAAAGGGAACGGCCGCGGGTGCGTCGCCGGAGCCCTTGCGGCTCCAGACAAATTCACCCCGCGGACCGAGAAGGCCCGCACGGATGAAGGCGGCTGGTTACCGGGTGACACCCTCGCTGTCAACCGTCGCGCCTCCGCTTCGCTTTCCCGCGCACGCGGGTGGCACGGCACGATAGGGTGGCGCAGACCGAATGGAGCCAAAGATGAACGACGACAGCCACCGCGTGGACAGGTTGGAGATGAGATTGGCCGAGCAGGATCGGGTCATCGAGGACCTCGACACCACCGTCAAAGCGCAATGGGCGGCCATCGATGGTCTGCGGCGGGAGTTGAGCCGCTTCGTGGAGCGCCTGGCCGATGCCGAACGACGGTTGCCCTCCGAGCCCGACGCGCCACCGCCGCACTATTGATGACGCGGGATAGCCCAGGTTTTGCCCGGATAGCCACCTAAAGCGGGTCATCGTCCATCATCGTCGAGGAGACCGACATGACCTCTTCCAAGATCCTCTCCGTCGCAGTGGCGGCAAGCCTGTTGACGGCGACCGCGGCTCCCGCCTTCGCCGTATCGGTCAAGCACACGAGCCGCGTCGACGGCGATCCGGCCGCCGCCTTGACCCCCTCGGGACATTCGGCTCCGCCCGTCGATTCGAGCCCAATTCACGCGCTCGACAAGGCTCACGAGACGGGCGCAATCCGCTAAACTCCTACAGGCCCGGCCAGGCAACGGATCAGCCACGCATGCGACACGATCATGCCCTATGCCCGTCCTCGAATCGCGCTCCATAAGGGAGCGTGAACCGCGATCCCATCTGGGCCGCGATCGAGGTGGCGGGGCGGAACCGATGGTCGAGTGTTCGCGGAGATCCATCCTGGCGGGCCTTGCCGGCCTGTCGGCTTCGGCCGCCGTCGTGACCCGGGCCCGGGCGCAAGCCGCGCCGGAGCGGTTCTCGAACGATGATCTTGTCGACAAGGGGCATCATTTCTTCGGTTCCGTGTCGCGCGGCATCGCACTCACCATCCAGGAAGCGGCGCGGCGCTTCGGCCAGCCCAATGGCTATGTCCTGGGCCAGGAGGCCGGCGGGGCCTTCATCGGCGGCCTGCGCTACGGCGAAGGCTTGATGTATACCCGCAATGCCGGTGACCAGAAGGTCTACTGGGAGGGGCCGTCGATCGGCTTCGACGCGGGCGCCAACGGCGACCGCACCATGATGCTGGTCTATGGCTTGCCCTCCACCCAGGCTGTGTTCCAGCGCTTCGGCGGCATCGATGGCTCGGCCTATTTCATCGGCGGCTTCGGTTTCACGGCGCTCACCAACGAGAAGATCGTCGTCGTGCCGATCCGGTCGGGCGTCGGCGCGCGGCTCGGCGTCTCCCTGTCCTACTTGAAGTTTACGCCGCGTCCGACATGGAACCCATTCTGACACCTCTGCTTCGGGCTATGAGGCACGGCGCGTGATCCTCGACATCCTGGTCTTCGTGCTCGGCTTCCTGGTGGCCGGGCTGCTGGCGTTGGCCGTGCTGCCCGCGGTCTGGCGGCGCGCCTTGCGGTTGTCGGAGGAGCGCCTGTCACGACTCGTCCCCCTGTCGCCGGAGGAGGTCTCGGCCGAGCGGGATCACCTTCGCGCCATCCACGCAGTCGAACTGCGCCGCGTTGAGTTGCGAGCCGAACGCGCCGTAGCAGATCGCACAACACTGCAATTCGAAGCCGCGCGACGAGAACAGCGAATCCTGGCGCTCGACGCCGAAGGCGCCCGGGCTCAGGTGGCCATGGCGGTGTTAGAGGCCGAGATCGGAAGGCTGCAAAGCGAGTTGGCCGGGCTTTGGGCCGAGTGCGGTGCCGAGGCGGTCGCGCTTCACGGTCTGTCGCAACTCGCCGAACGGCGGCTCTCCGACATCGCCGTCCTCCAAGCAGACCGTAATGCGCTTGAGTCCGAACGCGACCGTCTGGTCGAGGAGGTCGACCGCAACCGGTCCCGCGTGGCGGGGCTCGAAACCCGCCTTGTCGGCGCCGAGACGCACAACGAGGATCTGACGCGCGACCTCGCCGAGGCCCGCAGGTCAGCCTTGGCAGCGGCCGAGCGAGACACTGCGGCGCAGGCGCGGCACTTGGCCGATCATCATGCGGAAGTCGAGAGCCTGAAGACCGAACTCGCATTCATGTCCGAACAGGCGGCGTCCGCCGAACGACGGGCCACCGAGGCCATCAAGGCTCGGGACGCGATGAACAAAGCGTCGCAGGACATCGTCACGACCAAGCGGCCATTGTCGTCACCAGCAGGCCTCGATGAGACGACGCGCTTGCGGGCCGCCGTTTCGGCCCTGGCGGAGGACATTCTGGGGGCGGGTCAGACGGTCTAGCGCATCGGTGGCTAAAGCACGCCCCGATAGTCGCCCAGTCGCCCGATCAAGGACGCCAGGGCGGGGCTTCGGCGGCGGCGGCGTCGCGATTGCGCTGGTCGATGATCTGCAGGAGGTTGCCCAGCGCGTCCGGAACGCCGATGCCGGCGACGGCGGAGAGCTTCAGCGGCGTGCGCCCGGCGGCTCGTTTCAGCCGCGCCATCTGGGTTTTCAGCGTCTCGGGGTCGACGGCGTCCACCTTGCTCAGTGCGACGATCTCGGGCTTCTCGGTCAGGCCTGCCCCATAGGCTTCGAGTTCGTGGCGGATAGTCTTGTAGACGGTGCCGGCGTGATCGCCCGTCGCATCCACGAGATGGAGCAGCACATTGCAGCGCTCGAGATGGCCGAGGAACCGGTCGCCGAGGCCGAGCCCTTCGTGAGCTCCCTCGATCAACCCGGGAATGTCGGCGAGCACGAATTCGCGATCGCCGACCCGCACCACTCCGAGGCCCGGCCGCAGCGTGGTGAACGGATAGTCGGCGATCTTGGGTTTCGCGGCCGACACCGTAGCCAGGAAGGTCGACTTGCCGGCGTTGGGCAGGCCGACGAGCCCCGCCTCGGCGATCAGCTTCAGTCGCAGCCAGATGGTGCGCTCGATCCCCTCCTGGCCGGGATTGGCTCGGGTGGGCGCGCGATTGGTCGAGGTCGTGAAATAGGTATTGCCGAAGCCGCCGTTGCCGCCCCGCGCCAGGACGATCTTCTGGCCGACCTCGGTGAGATCGGCGAGCAGCGTCTCGCCGTCCTCCTCGAAGATCTGCGTTCCGGCCGGCACCTTCAGATTGGCCTCGGCGCCCTTGCCGCCATGGCGGTTCTGGCCCATGCCGTGCATGCCGGTCTTGCCCTTGAAATGCTGCTGGTAGCGGTAGTCGATCAGGGTGTTGAGCCCGCCCACGCACTCGACCACGACGTCGCCGCCCTTGCCGCCGTCGCCACCGTCCGGGCCGCCGAATTCGATGAACTTCTCGCGGCGGAAGGAGACGCAACCCGCGCCTCCGTCGCCGGAGCGGATATACACTTTGGCTTCGTCGAGGAATTTCATAGACCGGAGATAAGCGGTCACGACGCCGCGGTCGAGGGCGGAACGGAGCCGCCGGTGCGAATCAGCTCGTTCAGCCGCGTTTGGTCTTGGTCACGTCGACGCGATGAATGCCGGGCGCGTCCTTCAATTTCTCGGCGCCGGCGTCGATGTCGCGCCGAGATACTCGCGTCAGGGCCACGCTGGTCCGCTCCAGGTCGGGCGGCAACGGCGTGACGGTGACGCGTTTGATCTGCCCGCCCCTTACGCCCAGGATGCGCTTCAGTTCGTCCACCGTCACGGCTTCGCGCTCCGCCTCGATATCCAGCGTGCAGCTCTGGATCCGCGCCCGATAGGCTTCCTCGAGCGGCTTCACGCCGACCAGGATGGCGAGGATCAGGGCCGTCGACAGGCCGGCCGCGAAGAACAGCCCGCCGCCCGTCGCGAGGCCGACGGCCGCGACGGCCCAGATGCTGGCTGCCGTTGTGAGGCCGCGCACGATTTGTCCGCGGGCCAGAATGGAGCCGGCGCCCAGAAAGCCGATGCCTGAGACGACCTGCGCGGCGATGCGCGACGGGTCGAGCGTCACGTGATCCATCTCGGTCGCGTGCTGGAACCCGTAGGCCGAGACGATCATCAGCAGGCAGGAGCCGACGCTGACCAGCATGTGGGTGCGGATGCCGGCCGCCCAGAGGCGCCTTTCGCGCTCGAAACCGATGAGGCTGCCGAACAGCGCCGCAACGGCGAGGCGGATCGCGATGTCGAGGTGAGAGATCATGGGATTAGGCTAGCGTCATCGCCGCCCCGCCGCCAGCAGGGGACGTCGTCTGACGAAACCCGAGAGTGGACGGGTGA
>JBPBQY010000006.1:0-34321 GCA_050920985.1 Janthinobacterium lividum
ACCATCAGGAAGTCGCCAGACGTCCCGGCACCTTTCGCCATGATGTCGGCGATCGTCTCGCCGATGGCGTCGTAGGACGCTTGATTGAGAAACACTTGGCGTGCGTCGGATTTGACGTCGGCATCCCAGGTGTTGACCTTAATGCCCTTCTGCTGCGCGCGGGCGAGCGACGGTGCGAGCGCCGTCGGATCGAGCGCGCAGATCGAGATCGCGTCGACGCGGCCGCGCACGAGTCGGTCGACAATGTCCACTTGGCCAGCCACGTTGGCATCCACAGGCCCGTTATACTGCACGGTCAGTCCAAGCTCCTTGCCGGCTTCCTGTGCCCCCTGGTTGGCCGAGACGAAGTAGGGGTCGCTCGTGAACTTCGGCACGAATGCGACAGTCTGGCCGGCCGCGAAGGCCGGGACGCTCAGAACGCCGGATGTGCTGGCCAGCAGGCCGCCTCCCAGGCCCAGCAAGGCTTGTCGACGTGTGGGATGGAGAAGTCTGGACAGGCGTTCTTTGTCGTGTGACATGGCATTTCCTCTCAGTACATTATTGTCCGGTCGGCTTGCCGGAGGAGCAGCCCGCCTCAGTGGCGGAATCCGATGTCGACGCGGCGGCTCAGCGAGGCGCGCGGCGGAAAAATTCGTTGGCCAAAACCCCGACGATGAGAAACGCACCTACGATGACGAGCCCCCAATCATTGCGCACGCCGGCTGAGACCAACCCGTCCTGCAGGTAGGCCAGGACCAGGACGCCCAGCACCGTTCCCGCAATGGTGCCGGCCCCGCCCGTGATCTTGGTGCCGCCCAGCACCACCATGGCGATGACCGGCAACTCGAGCCCCATCGATGCGTTGGCGCGGGCTGTCGAAACCCGTGCGGTTTGAATGATGGCGGCGACCGCGACGAGCCCCCCCATGAGGCCGTAGATGGCGAGCTTGATGCGTTCGACCGGCACGCCGGAGAAGCGGGTCGCGAGTTCGTTGGCTCCGATGCCGTAGACCCGTCGCCCGAACGTCGTACGGTCGAGCAGTAGCCAGCACGCGAGGGCCGCGACTACGAGAACGGGCAGTTGCGCCGGCACCAGACCGCCCGCGAAGTAGGACTGGCCGATGCTGGTGAACCAGGGCGGGAAATCCGACACTGCCGCCGCATTGGATATTGCGTAGGCACCTCCACGGTAGATGGCCATCGTGGCCAAGGTCACGACGAATGGATGCAGGCCGAGATAGGCGACGGCGGCACCGTTGATGAGGCCGCCCGTGATCCCGGTCACCACCCCCAGCAGCATCGCGGCCGGAAGCGGCAGTCCAGCTTGGTACGACATACCCATGACGACCGACACGAGGGCGAGGAGCGAGGCCACGGACAGGTCGATGCCCCCGGACACAATCACGAACGTCATGCCGAGCGCCAGGATGCCGGTCTCGATGAAGGTACGAGAGGTGTCCAGTAGACTGGCCGGATCGAGATATCCGGGGACTAGCACGCCCAAGCCGCCGAGTTCGACGAGCAGCAGCAGGAACAGCCCGTGCGTCCGCGTGAATGCGAAGCGTCGCCTCGGTGGCGACTCCGCGGGGGCTGTGAGACGCGACGTCGGCTGGCTCACGAAAGCCTCCTGGATGCGCGGAAGCGAAGGGCATCGACCGAGATCGCCAGGAGGATCAGCAGGCCGAGGACCAACTGTTCGAACGTCCCGGGTACGCTATTGAGCGTGAGGGCGTTGAGGATGACGCCAACCAGCACCGCTCCGATTACGGGTGCGAAGGTGGAGCCTCGCCCGCCCGTGATGCTGGTTCCGCCCAGCACGACCGCCGCGATGCATTGCAGTTCGAAGCCGGTCGCGGCGGTGGCCTGTATCTCGCCGATCTGGCCCGCGAAGATCGCGCTGGCAAGACCGCAGCCCAGACCCGTGGCTAGGAAGCAGCGGAACTTAACGAGACCTGCGCGTAGCCCGACGGCATCGGCTGCCCTGCGATTGCTGCCCACCGCGAGAATATCTCGACCCCACTCGGTGTTGCGGTTGACGAGATCGAAGGCTGCGAAGACTAGGACTAGGCTGACGATGGGCGCACGCAGGCCGGCGATGCTGCCAAGCCCGAAGGCGCGCGCGCCGTCCGGTACGAGCAGTACGCCATTGGCGCCGATCAGTAGGACGACCCCGCGCAGGGCCAGCAACATGCCGAGCGTGGCGATGATCGACGGGACGCGACCCACTGTGACGATCGCGCCATTGAGGGCGCCGACGCCGAGGCCCACTCCCAGTGCGGCGAGCAACGGCAGGAGTGGATTCTCGGTCAGATGGCCGACATTCGCGAACGTGAAGGCGCAGGCGGCCAGCAACGAGCCGATCGAGACGTCGATCTCACCGGACAAGATCACTTGGTTGAGCGCGAGCGAGACGATGCCGACGACCGCGACCTGGCTGACGATATTGAGTAAGTTGACGCCCGACCAGAAGCCCGGGGTCGTCAGGCTCAGCAGAAGCGATACGATCGCGAGAAAGCCCAACGGGGCGGCCTCCGGCCGTTTGACCGCGCGATCAAACCATGGCGCGTTCAATGTATCGATCCCGGATGAAGAGCGGGATCTTCGGTTCTCTCGGCCACGACCCCCGCCGCCGCGGCACCGATCGCATCTGGCGAGAAGTCCGGTCCTTGGAACTCACCGGTTAGTCGGCCCTGGTGCATCACCAAGACACGATCGGACATCGACAGCAACTCGTTCATTTCCGACGAGACCAACAGCACGGCTTTGCCGGCGGCCGCGAGATCGTCGATGATCCGATAGATCTCGGCCTTGGCGCCGACGTCCACCCCGCGCGTCGGCTCGTCGAGCAGGATGATCTCGGGTTCGACGACCAAAGCCTTGGCGAGCAGAACCTTCTGCTGGTTGCCGCCAGACAGCGACAGGACCGGTGCCTTCAGGCTGCTACTGCGAATGGAGAACAAGGCACGGAAGCGCTCGGCGACCTCTCGCTCACGCCGCCGCGACACAAAACCGAACCGCGAGATCCGGTCGAGGCCGCTGAAGGCGATGTTCCAGTCGATCGGATAGTCCAGGACCAGACCCTGCGAGCGCCGCTCTTCGGGAACGTAGATGATGCCTTGGGCGATGGCGCTGCTCGAGTTGGAGATGACGGTCGGCCGCCCAGCGATGAGGATGCTGCCCTCGTTGGAGGGAGCGATGCCGAAAATGGCCTGTGCCACCTCCGACCTTCCGGCGCCGATCAGGCCCGACATGCCGACGATCTCACCCCGCCTTAACGTGAGGGAGATGTCCATGAAGGTGCCCGTGCGGCCCAAGCCCCGTAACTCGAGTAGTACCTCGCCAGGCGGGTGGGGCGTGCGGTGGAATAGCTTGCTGAGCGGGCGGCCAACCATCATCTGGATCAGCCGCGCCATGTCGAGGTCGACGGTGCGGCCCGTATGGATCCGCTCACCGTCCCGCATCACGGTGATCCGGTCGGCGATTTGGAACACCTCGTCCAGCCGGTGCGAAATGTAGACGACGGCGACCCCACGCCGGGTCAACTCGTTGACGATTCCGAACAGGCGCTGAGCTTCGCGCTCCGTAAGGGCGGCCGTGGGCTCGTCGAAGATGACGACTTTGGCGTCGTGCATCAGGGCGCGCGCGATCTCCACCATCTGGGCATTGGCGCCCGACAGCGAGCGCACGGGCGCGTCGATGTCGAAAGCCGCATTGAGTCGCTTGAAGGCCGTCGAGGCCTGCCGGCGCATCGTTCCCCAATCGAAGGTGCCCAGGCGAGTACGCGGGCGAGCTCGCCCGACGAACAGGTTCTCGACGACGGAAAGATCCGGAAACAGGTCGAGTTCCTGTGGCACCATGGCAATGCCGGCAGCTTCGGCTGCCCGCGGTGACGTCAGGGAGACGACGCGTCCGGCGACCTCGACATGTCCCTCGTCAGGGACATGGATGCCGTGAAGCATTTTCATCAGCGTGCTCTTACCGGCGCCGTTCTCGCCCATGACCGCATGGACCTCGCCGGGTCGGATCTCCAGGTCGACGTTGCGGCAGGCCCAGATGCCACCAAACCGCTTGCCCGCGCCGACGAGGCGGCACGCAATCGAGATGGCGCCTGCTGACTCGTGCACAGCGCTGCGGCCCTGGTCGGCTTCTAGCGACATCGTTGCTCCCCAGGCAAACCCATCGGTCGTGGGCTTCTGAGCGGCACTAGAAGGTCGTTGAACCAAATTGTCAAACAATCTTATTTGACAAGTTTTAGACGGGATCGTATCCATTCTGCGTAGGAGAAACCGATGCAGACCGAGACGCTCAAGACGCTGAGTGGCCCAAGTGGCCGAGGGATCCGGACGACGTGGCTACACAGTGCGTCCACACTCTCGTGCGAGATGATCGCGCGGGTCGGATGGGATTGCCTCGTTGCCGACATGCAGCACTCCATGACGGGCTTTGAGGAGATGGTGCGGCTACTTCAGGTCACGACCAACCTCGGGGCTGCCGTCCTGGTCCGTCCGCCCGCTCTGGATCCAGCTTTGATCGGGCGCCTGCTCGACGCCGGTGCGAGCGGCATTATCTGCCCGATGGTGAGTTCGGTCGAGGAAGCCCAACTTCTGGTTACAGCCTGCCGGTACCCGCCCGTTGGCAACCGTAGCATCGGGCCGATTCGGGCGCGGCTGCTGTTCGGCGACAATTACGTGGCCAGGGCCAACGATGGCGTGCTGGCCATAGCGATGATCGAGACCCCGGGAGGTCTGGACCAGCTCGACGCCATTGCGCGGGTGCCCGGCATAGATGGGTTGTTCGCTGGGCCGAGTGACATCGCCTCGAGCCTGGGCCGGGCACCACGCATGGACACCGATGACGACGTCGTGGTTGGGGCTCTCGACCGCATCGCCAAGAGCGCCATCGGCGCCAGCATCATGGCAGGGCTCGCATGTGAGACCTCTGCCTATGCCAAGCGGATGCATGGGATGGGGTACCGCCTTTTCGTCACTGGCTCGGATCTGCGCATCATGACGGCTGCCTCCAAGAGCTTGCTGGCCGAGTTCGGCCAGTGAAGCCAAGGCCGGACTCATCCCTTTCGAGCTCCGGCCAGGAGATTTTCGACTCATTGCGTGACGACATCGTATTCGGGCGGCTGAACCCGCGCGAACGGTTGGTTGAAGCTGACCTCGTGCAGCGGTTCGGCTCTCACCGGGCTGCCGTCCGCGAAGCCCTCGCGGCGTTGGAACAGGCCGGTCTTGTGGATCGGCAGCGCAATAAGGGTGCCTCGGTGCTCGACATCAACCCCGAGCGCGTGGAGCAGCTCTACGCCGTGCGCATGCTGCTGGAGACGACCGCTGCCGGGACCATGCCGCTTCCCCTCGACCCGGTCGCACTAGAGACGCTCGTCACGATTCAGCGGGACCACCAGCAGGCGGTTGCCGACAATGACCTGCGGCGCATTTTCGATCACAACAATCGGTTCCACCGGACGCTCTACACGCAGTGCGGCAATCCGGTCCTTGTCGAATTGATCGAGCAATGTGCCACACGCGCCCTGACGGTGCGCTTCCACCCCTACATGGATCGATCGTTCCTAGAACGAGTCTGCGGCGACCACTGGGCGATGATCGACGCCTGCCGCCTTTGCGACCGCGCTCGGCTAGTCGCCTTGGTGCGAGACCATTTGCCCCTGGCTAAGAACCGGTATCTGGATACCTACGAAGAGCTTCTGACGCAGGGCGGTGTCTTCGCCCTGCAGGCCTAAGCTCGTCGTCACGGGCCGAACATCACGCACCACACGAGCGGGAGAACATATGACCAAGCTCTTCGACGCGGCCCGAAATATCGAGTTCGTTGGCCGCACCAACCAAGCCGGCCGCGCCGACGGCATTCAGTGCATGATTCACAAGGGTCATGCGTTCGTGAGCCATGTCTTCAGTGGTGGCGTCAGCGTCATCGACGTCCGGAACCCGCGCAACCCCGTGCCTGTCAACTTCTTGCCAACGCACAAGCGTTCGTGGTCGGTCCACATTCAGACTGCCAACGACATCCTGCTGGTCGTGGAGGAGTTCAATTTTTATTCGGTCTACGTGAAAGAGTCCGAATATTACGGCCATTCGATCGAAGGCGTGCATTCGAGCAAGTTCGGTACCCGCGGCGAGGATTACACGGCCGGCATGCGGGTCTATGACATTTCCGATCCCGCCCATCCGATCCCGATCGGCTTCATGGAGGTGGAAGGCCTCGGTCTGCATCGCATCTGGTGGGTGGGCGACCGCTACGCATACGCGTCCGCGCTGCTCGACGGCTACACCGACCATGTGTTCATTGTCATCGACATGCAGGATCCTGCACATCCGCGCGAAGTCGGCCGCTGGGCGCTACCGGGTATGTGGGCCGCTGGCGGCGAAACCCTGGCCTTGCCGGGGCGCGTGGCCCTCCACCACGCCGTGATCGCAGGCGACACGGCCTATGCGTCCTGGCGGGACGGCGGCCTGACCCTCCTCGACATCTCGGACAAGACGGCGCCAAGACTTATCTCCCACACCAACTGGTCGCCGCCTTTCGGGGGAGGCACCCACAGCGCCCTGCCACTCGTTGACCGCGGTCTCTGCATCGTGGCCGATGAGGCCGTGCTCGACGTCGACCAGGAGCCGATGAAGCACACCTGGGTGGTGGACATTCGGGCACCGCAGAACCCGGTTACGATTGCGACCTTCCCGACCCCGTCCGACCAGGACTATGTGGCCAAGGGCGGCCACTTCGGCCCACACAACCTTCACGAGAACCGGCCTGAGACGTTTCAGAGTTCCGACATCGTGTTCGCAACATACCAGAATGCCGGTGTTCGCGTGTTCGACATCCGCAATCAGTTTCAGCCGCAGGAGATCGGCTTTTTTGTCCCAAGCGAGCCCGAGCAATGGCTCGATACGCGACCTGATCGCCATCGCGTCATCCACACTTGCGATGTCAACGTCCAAACAGATGGACTAATGTACATCACTGATTACAACGCCGGCCTCTACATCCTACAATGGAAGGGAGCCTGAAAAGGCAATGTCGCTGGAGGCTGTCGGGAGTTGACGTCGATAGACGGTCGGTGTCCTTCTGACAGAAGCTTACCTGTCCTACCGAGCACAACCTAGTCCAAGGTCAGGTGCTTTAGATACAAGGCGCTGAGGTGAAAGTTACCGCGCTGCTTGACTGGAAAGTCTGCGCGGAGTCGAGACGATTCTATCACGCCGCTGTTGCCGGATCGGGAACGCCCGCTTTGGTGAACGCGAGTTCCGAAAGCGGCCGGACGGCTCTCCACCCCGGTCCGACGTTCTGCGATCGGCCGGTGTCGACGCCTCCTGGACATTCGGCCTGTCAATCTATGTGGCGAACCCCCCCAAAAAGGCCGTGTCGAGGCAGCCGCTGGCGCATCTTGGTCTTACCCGACCAAGGTATTTCCGCGCTGGTCGATCTAACGAAGGCTCGGCTCGTCCACTCAAACAAGCAGCAGACCCACGACCGCCGGGACAGCCTGCTCGACCGGAGCGCCTGTGCAGTCCGCAAAGGACGAAGACAGGGGTCACTGCCTAGCGAGGAACAGGGTTTCGTCGGGCCGGATCTCGTTTTCGACCGAGCGTCTCACCGGTTCCGGTATGGATGGATCGTCGGCCTCGAAGGTTCCGAGTGCACCAAGCGCCGTCCGGATGTCGACCTTGGTCCCGATGAAGTCCATAACGACCCGCGCGGCGCCAATGGCGCGGGTCGAGCCATGACTCACCCCGATGGTCATACCGTGAAGCTGCCTAAGCTGCCGTCCTTTCGGATGCAGGATCATCATCGACATTTCGCCCGCCCCGCCACGCTGGACGTCGATGGTCGTCAGGCGGTCGCCGATGGCGCCGACGAAACCTCGGTAGGTCGCGAACCGCATTGAGGCTTCGCCGTCCTCGTCCTCCCCAGTGAAACGCTGCTTCACCGAAGATACAAGCGTATCACCGTCGTAGTACCAGTGAGCGAGTTCGCGCTTGATGCGCCCATTGCCGAGATAGGAATAGAAATATTTGAAGTAGAAGCCGGCATAAGCGTGAAGTTCGCGCGAACCCGACCGCCACCTATCGCGGAGAAGGGTGGCGTGGCGGTCGAAGGCTGCGACAGGCGTCCTCATGGCGGCTCGTTGGGCGAAGGTCGCCGCGAAGGCCTCACGCGGCATTAGGAGTTCGTGCCCCTCCAGCCCGAAGAAGTTGCTGATGCGCCTATGATTGTGGCGTGATGGCGCCGCCGTTCCCGCCAAATAGCGATTGAACTGCTGCCTGTTCACTTTCAGACGACGGCAGACCTCGGACACCGAACGGTAGTGATCGCAGCAAAATTGCAGGTTGGCGCGGTAGTCGTTCTCACGGGCGGAGACCAGAAGGCGGAACGGCGAAGCAACATCGACCATCGGCGGACCCCGGCGCGACACGACGCTCGCAGAGCGTAAACTCGCGTCAGCCTACGCACATCATTTCTGTGGGATCAAGAGGATCTACGTGAGACGCTGCCCGTCGATGAAAGCCCGAGCGGGGCTGCGTCGAAGCGAGGGTGCGGTCGTGGCTTTTCCCAAGAAGTTATGCCTCACGGGGCTAGCCTGGTCCGTAGCCCTGCTGATGTCGTCTCCGATCGTCCTCATGATCGTGACGGCCTTCAAGCCCGACGCCGTCGTGGATCTCGGTCCCTTCGCTTCGTTTACCCCCACGCTCGCGACTTTCGCCTCGCAGAACGCCAATGTCGGGATGCTGCGGCCGGTGCTCAACAGCGTCGTCGAGGCGGGAGACGGCACCCTCCTGTGCCTGCTCTTCGCGATCCCGGCCGCCTACGGGCTGGCGTTCCACGCGGGCCGGACGCGGAACGCCGTCTTGCTCGGGTTGCTCATGACGAGGTTCATGCCCGGCGTGGGCATCATGATTCCGATGTATCTGATCTTCAAAGCGACCGGACTCATCGACACTCAAATCGGATTGATGTTGATCTACGCCATGATCAACATGCCGATCGTGATCTGGATGCTCTACTCCTACATGCGCGACGTCCCCCGCGAGATCCTGGATAGCGCGAGGGTCGACGGCGCTTCCGTGCCGCAACAGATCGTGTTTCTGCTGCTGCCTCTCTGCGCCCCGGGCCTTGCCTCCACCGCTCTCCTGTCGATCGTGCTTTGCTGGAACGAGGCGTTCTGGAGTATCCAGATGACCTCCGCCGAAGGCGCTCCCCTAAGCGCCTACATCGCAAGCCTGTCGGGCGGCCCGTTGCCGGCCGAGATTTCCGCTGCGTCCCTGATCGCCATCGCCCCAATCCTCGTGGTCGGCTGGCTGACCCAACGGCAGTTCGCACGCGGCCTGACTTTCGGCGCCGTTCGCTGACGGGGCAAGTCGGCAAGCTCACCGGCGCGTCGGTGGTGCTCGATGTCGACCCGGCAACCGTACACTCACACCACGGGCCGGCTCGGCGCCGCTCATCCAACTGAGTTCCAAAATGACCCGCTGCCGCTTTGGCTCGACCGAGTCGTTGGTTGAAAGTCCGCTATCTACAGCTTTTGAGCGGTAAGCGGCTTATTCGCTCCCCACCCGAATTCGCCGGTCGGCAGCTTACAGCTGGAGTCGACCCAACCAGGTTGTCGCGGGCCGGTCGTCGCTTGCTCGAGAGCAGACGTTCCACGGAGCGATCAGGCGGCGGCAGTGCGCCCTTAGCCGTCATCTTGCGATCTAGGTTTTGCAATCGAAAGCCGCCGTTCAAACGGGTCTCGGCGGGAACCTTTGCGGTTCATCTCGCATCGAATGAAGCTTGACGGAGCTGTTCTAGAACCTTATCAGTTCACCATATGGTGAAGTTTCCAGAGTCAGTCCTAGATCGTACTTTTGCGGCACTCGTCGACCCAACGCGAAGGGCAATTCTAACGCGCCTCGAGCAGGAGGGCAGCGTGTCAATCGGAGAGCTGTCGCGCCCGTTCACGATCAAGCTGCCAGCAGTGATGAAGCACCTCGACGTTTTGTCCGATGCGGGGCTGATCAGCCGAACCAAGACAGGCCGCACCGTCGCCATTGAGCTCGCCGCAGGACCGATGGAGGAAGCAATGCAATGGTTACGCCGCTACGAGCGGTTCTGGTCCGCTCGGCTCGACCATCTCGCCGCCCATGCGGAATTCATGGAAGCAAAAGCTCGAGCCGCAGAGCCACCGGATGAGGATTCATGACCAGCCTTACGCTCGTGCGCCGCATCGCGGCCCGTCCCTCGATCGTCTTCGATGCCCTGACCATGCCGGACGGTCTTCGAAGCTGGTGGGGCCCGGATGATGGTCCTGTGCTGGTCGCTGAAACCGACATTCGCGTCGGCGGCCGCTTCCGCGTGCGATTTCGCATGCTGGACGGCACGGAGCATGAGAGCAGCGGCGAGTACATAGAAGTGACGCCCCCAACGCGCCTGGTCATGAGCTGGCGCTGGACCGAGGGCGGCGAAGCCGTAGAGGCCAGCAGGCAATCCCGCGTGGAGATAAACATTCGCGCCATTTCCATCGGGACCGAACTGACGTTCACCCACGACCGGCTGCAGACCGTGGTGTCCCGAGACAGCCACGAATGGGGATGGAACGGCGCGTTGGACAAGTTGGAGCGGCATCTCGCGCCGGAGACCGCGCATGACGCCTAAGGTCCCCACCATCACCACCCTGGCCTCGGTTCCCGAATTCGCCCGCGGCTTCGTGCGCGATCTTCGCCCACGGTGGGCCTTCGAGGAAGTGGGGCAGCCCTACGAGGTCATCCTGATCGCCGACGCGAAGTGCGCCGCGCATCGCGGCTTTCAGCCTTTCGGTCAAGTTCCGACCTATCGTGATGAGGAGGTCTCGATCTTCGAGTCCGGCTCGATCGCGCTGCGGATCGCCGAGCGCGCCGGGCAACTGATCCCGGCCGATCCCGCGGCGCGTACCCGTGCGATCCAGTGGCTCGTCGCGGCGCTCAGTTCGGTGGAGCCGTTCGTCATGGCCGTGGCAGTCAACGACATCTTCGAGGCCGATCGCGACTGGTCGAAGGCGCGTCGCGCCAAGATCGTGGAGGATCTGCATGTCCGTCTCCACGATCTCGAGGTCGCGCTCGGCGACGAGGAATGGATCGACGGCGATGCGTTCACCATCGGCGATCTGATGCTGATCTCGGTGCTCGGCGGCTTGCGCGGGTCGGCGCAACTGGACCGCTTCCCGAAGCTCGCCGCCTATGTCAAACGCGGCGAGGCGCGGCCGGCGCACCGCAAGGCGATGGCCGACCAGCTCGCACTCTACGCCGACCCGGTGCCGGCCTGAACCGAGGCGATCGGAGAGAAACGGTGATCTACGTCGATGGATTCCCGATCCCGATCCTGGCCGGCTTCACCGAAGAGGCGTATCGCGTCTTCGCCGACATGGAGGTGCCGATCTTCAAGGATCGCGGCGCGACCCGCATGGTCGGGGGCTGGGGCGACCATATTCTACACGGCATTATCACCGAATTCTACGGCGCCGTGCAGGTCAGAGACGGCGAGACCGTGGCCTTCTCGTGGATGGAATGGCCCGACAAGGCGTCCCGCGACGCGGGCTTGAAGAAAGCCATGGAAGACGCCCGGATGCAGCCAAGCGGCGAGGCGATACCGCTCGACGGCCCGCGCACGGTCTTCGACGGCTTCCGCGCGATCGTCGACCGGTAATCATCCAACGGAAGGAGAGGGAAGATGGCCAATGCTGAAGGCACCCCGATTTGGTACGAGCTGCTAACAACTGACGCCGAGGGCGCGCAGAGATTCTATGCCGATGTCGTCGGCTGGAGCATTGCGCCTTCTGGCATGGAAGGGACTGGAGACTACCGCATCCTTACCGCGCCCGACGGTCAAGGCGTGGGCGGGTTGATGACGTTGCCCGACGGCGCGCCGATGAAGCCCGGCTGGCTTTGCTACATCAGCGTGCGGGACGTGGACAGCATGGCCGAGAAGATCAAATCGCTCGGCGGCAGCGTCCATAGGGGTCCGGAGGACATTCCCGGCGTGGGTCGCTTCGCGATGGTCGCCGATCCGCAGGGCCTGATGTTCTACATCATGCGCGGCGACAGTCCGCAGGATCCACAGGCTTTCCATGTCACTGCGCCCGGGCATTGTGGCTGGAACGAGTTGGTCACCAGCGACCACGAAGCCGCGCTCGCGTTCTACGGCGAAGTGTTCGGCTGGCGGAACCAAGAGACGATGCCGATGGGCGAGATGGGCGAATATTGCTTCATTGATCACATCGGCCAGCGGATCGGTGCGACGATGACCGCGGGTGCCGGATGGACAACGCGCTCGACCTATTATTTCAACGTGCCCTCGATCGACGCCGCGGTCCCCAAGATCACCAGCAATGGCGGCACCGTGACGATGGGCCCGCATGAGGTGCCCGGCGGCATGCACATCGTGATGGGCATTGACCCGCAAGGCGCCGCCTTCGCGCTGGTCGGCGGAAGGTGAGGACGAGAGGATGGCGAGGATGACCACCTGCCTGTGGTTCGACGGCGGGCAGGCCCGAGAGGCCGCCGAGTTCTATGCCGGCGTGTTCCCCGATACGCATGTTGGTGCGGCGCTCGACTCGCCTGCAGACAACCCTTCGACCAGGCGCGGCCAGGAGATCACGGTCGAATTCACTCTGCTTGGTCAGTCGTTCGTCGGGCTGAACGGCGGCTCCCGCTTCAGCCCCAACGAGGCGGTCAGCTTCCAGGTCTTCACCGACACGCAAGAAGAGACTGATCGCTATTGGAATGCGATCGTCGGCAATGGCGGTGCTGAGAGCATGTGCAGCTGGTGCAAGGACCGCTGGGGCTTCTCCTGGCAGATCGTGCCCCGCGCGCTGATGGCCGGGATGGCCGATCCCGACCCCGCGGCCGCCAAGCGCGTGATGGAGGCGATGATGACGATGCGCAAGATCGACATCGCCGGTATCGAACGCGCGCGCGCCGGGAAGACGACGGATGCGTAGGATTGTCGGCGGCATGTTCGTCTCGCTTGACGGCGTCGTCCAGGCGCCGGGCGGGCCCTCCGAAGACCCGACCGGCGGCTTCGGGCATGGCGGCTGGATGTCTCCCCTGGCCGACGAGCAGGTCGCTGCGGCGATCGGCGACTTCTTCTCGCGGCCCTACGACCTGCTGCTCGGACGGCGGACCTACGACATCTTCGCCGCCTACTGGCCCTATGTGGAAGGTGAGGGCACGGCGATGGGCGAGGCGTTCACCGCGGCAAACAAGTATGTCCTGACACAAGGCCTGCATCCACTACCCTGGGCGCACAGCCACCAATTGCGCGGTGTGGACGACGTCGCGATGCTCAAGCGGGGCGAAGGACCTGATCTGCTGATCCAGGGCTCCAGCACGATCTATCCCGCGCTACTCGCGGCGGGCCTGCTCGACCGGCTGGTGCTTTACATGTTCCCGATCATTCTCGGCAGCGGCAAGCGGCTGTTCGGCGAGGGGACGCCGTCCGGCACGCTCAGGCTGATCGATCATCGGGTGGCGCCGGGTGGCGCCGTCATCGCGACCTACGAACCTGCCGGTCGGGTCGAAACGGGATCTTTCGGATCCGTCGAGAGCGCGCGTGAGGACGAACGGCAGACCAGAATGGAGGACGGAACATGGTAGCCCAGCTCTTCGGTCACCCCTTCTCTTCCTACACGTGGAAGGCCAAGATAGCGTTCTACGAGAAGGACATTCCGTTCGAGTTCCGAATGCTGGATCCCGAACATCCTGAGAACGGCATCGAGCTTTCCCGTCGCTCGGCGGTCGGCAAATTCCCACTGCTCGTCGACGCAGACGTCGCGGTGTTCGAGGCGACCGCGATCATCGAATACCTCGAAGCGGCCCATCCTGGCCCGGTACAGCTTATCTCTGCCAACCGCAAGGCGGCGGTCGAGGTTCGGATGATGGACCGCGTATTCGACAACTACGTGATGAACGTGATGACAGTGGTCGTCGGCGATGCGATGCGCCCGGAACAACACCGCGACCCGTACGGCGTCGAGCGCGCCCGCGCCGACCTGGATAGGATCTATGCTTGGCTCGACGGCGAACTGGAGGGGCGCGACTGGGCGCATGGTGCGGACTTCACCCTTGCCGACTGTGCCGCCGCCCCCTCGCTCTTCTACGCCGATTGGGTGCACCCGATCGCCGATGAGCTTGCCACGCTGAAATCCTATCGCTCTCGCTTGCTGGCCCGCCCTTCGGTGGCGCGTTGCGTCGAGGAGGCGCGACCATACCGCGCCTATTTCCCGCTCGGCGCGCCCGACCGGGATTGAGAGTTCCCAGCAGTCACGTCGTAACGATGATGTCTAGATCGCTGTATCTCGCGAGTCAGTGCCAAGGCAGTGCCGACGATAACCGAACATCATGTCGAAATCAGTGAGAAATTTAGCGCATTTCGGTAGTTACCGCGATATGCGAGAGACGACAGTTTATAGATAGAAAATGTAAACAAAATTGAGTGCTTCAAAACTACTATAGTCTACACGGTCGTTGAACGGAGGTTCCATGTGTAAGGTGCGTGTCGCGGGTTTTGGGGTTTCCGTCGACGGCTTCGGGGCCGGCCCGAACCAGTGCTTGGAGCATCCGCTCGGCCAGCGCGGAGGAGAGGTGATGAACTGGTTCTTCCCTACGCGGACCTTTCGATCAATGGTCGGGCAAGACGGCGGAACCGACGATCGCTTCGCCCGCAGCGCCATGGAGGGCTTCGGCGCCTTCATCATTGGCCGGAACATGTTCGGGCCGGCCGGCGACGATTGGGGCGGGCCCGACTGGAAGGGCTGGTGGGGCGACAATCCCCCTTATCACGCGCCGACCTTCATCCTCACTCACCACGCTAGGGCGCCCATCGTCATGGAGGGCGGGACGACCTTCCATTTCGTCACTGACGGGATCGAGTCGGCTCTCGCGCAGGCCAAGGCCGCCGCGGGCGACCTGGACGTAAAGATCGGCGGCGGAGTTTCGACCGTCCGGCAATACCTCCTGGCAAGGGCGGTAGACGAATTGCACCTGGCGCTGTCGCCAGTCTTTCTGGGCCGTGGTGAATCCCTGTTCGCAGACCTTGACCTGCCAAACCTCGGCTATCGATTGAAAGAGTCGGTCCTTACGGAACTGGCGACCCACCTCGTGCTGGCGCGATGACGGCAGAGATCAGACTGCGCCGCTGGTCTCCGCCGTCACCCCAGTCTGGGTCATGGCTCGTGTCGGCGCTTCCCACCGCTTCGGACGTCATTTGGGTCGGATCGAGAATGGTGGTGCCATGGTCCCGTACCATTCGGACATAGCGTCGAACCACTGTGCCCCGGGGGCGTGAGAGCCTGGGCCTCGGACCAGGGCCACAACATCCAGCCATGAATTCGGATCGAGGGATGAGGTGGAGATGTTTCGAGCCATTGTGGTCGATCCCTCATCCATTGCGTCAGTCGAAGCAGCCGCTCGCTTGCTGTCGCTCCATGGTCCGACGGAATGCGTCTAGCGCTTCGACGTCGCTCGCAGTGGCCATAATGCAGGTCGCCACAAAGTCGCGCGCATCCGGCATTCCGGTCGCGAGAATCAGGTCCGCAGCGCCTTGAGGATCGTAGGACGTCCGACGGAGCACGACGTCAGGACCGAGGAGAGCCCAGGACGCACCAGAATGCCCATAGGGTAAGCCGACTGATCCCACGTTGACCAACCTCCTCCGGTCGAAGAGCCGATCGAAGGGCATGTGGGAATGGCCGACGAGGACCAGATCTGCATCGCTGTCGGCGAAAGCCGCACGCGCATGCGCCACTGTGCTGTCGACGAGCAGCATCTCGTTGTCGCTCCGACCCGTCGCGTGGCAGATGACCACTCGGCCAAGACCCGCGATTTCGAGTGTGACGGATAGTGGGAGCGCGCCCAGACGATCGAGACGACCGTCGGAGAGCCGGCCGGCGGCCCATTGGATCAGTGCGTCAGTCGCCGCGTCCGGATGCCGGAATCGGCCGGCGTGTGCCTCGGCGAGCCATCGGTCACCGTTGCCGCGCAGCCAGAGCGCCCGTGAGCCGAGCGCCTCAAGGCGGTCTAACGTCTCGGACGGAAAAGGTCCGTCTGCCAGGTCGCCGTTCAACACGATCAAATCGGCAGACTGGACGTCGGGCTCGGCGAGGACGGCTTCGAGGGCAGGAAGATGGCCATGGATATCGGCGAGAACAGCAACATGCTTCAAGGTGGCACCTCCTGCGACACGTCGAGAGAAAAGGGTTACAACCACTCGTCACCGCTCGAAACTGCTTCGTTCGAGGCTTCAAGCGCCCGCGTCGTCCCAGCGGAGGGGCGACCAGGTTCGAGGCACGATCAGCAAGCAGACGGTCTCGTCGTAGCCCAAAATGACGGAGCGGGATCCCACATGCGTCGGGTAGAGACTGCGCCTACCTTGCCACGGACCTTGAGAAGAGTGGAAATCGACGAGCGGCGGCTGGCGCGCTTTGGGAGGCGGTTGGGACTGGACAGGATCTCGTGACGGTCTCCTTGCCCTCGGGCACCTCGCTTCGGAGATGTTAAGGTCGAACGTGCACCTTCGGCATAGGTCGACGCGGGCCCTTTCCCATGTTGTGGGCGCTGCAGCCTTGGACCACGGCCTTGCTCGCACACTTTTGTTGACCAGGTCGTAGGAGACCAAAAGTCTTGAAAATCCGGACCAGCGGGCCGCTCCCGACGAGTCCGCGGCGGGCGGCACAATGGCGGGAGAAAGAGGTCGCAGCGCGTCGGCGCGCTGTTAGACGTCGTAAGCCAGGAGCTGCTCGCGGATCTTCGTCGGCGTTAGCCTATTGAGCCAGCGCGCCTCCGGGCGCGGCGACGAGGAGCAGCACCGCATCGGCGCTCGCCGCGCCGTGCGACTCCGCGATCATTCACCGTCCGATCCCCTGCCGACTGACCGCTGCGTCCGCGCCGAGGCCGAAGAGGCAGCAGCAGGCAAAGCCGGTAACTGTCCGACTTTGGCCCGATCGGCTGTTCCTCGACGCTCGCAGTGACGAAGCTCGCGTGGGCCAGCATTTGCGCAAGGCGACCACCATCCCGCCGGGCGCCTCGTCCTTGCGGTCACCGCGACGGGCTACCAGCCTTTCCGGGACCGGAGAAGGAAGCTCGCCGCGCATCGCCGCTATCGAGTGATTTCGCTATACATTGCCGGTCTGAGTGACTGCGGCGGCCATCTCGGCCAGCTTGGCGACCGTATTCATGTTCCTTGCCGTACCGTGCTTTTCGCTAGGTATTCGGAGCTTCGTATTGGCCATACCGTTCGGGTAGAAAATGAACAGTTCTCGCTTGCCCAAGCGTATCTGCTCGTTCTCGACGCCCGTTACGCCATTGAGCGGATCGCTTGGGAGCGGTCCATCAATGAACAGCGCCATAACACGATTGCCGGGCAAGTCCGCGAAGGGATTACGGGCAAGCGCGTCGCCGATTTCGTAGGCCGTCCGCACCAACACGCCGATCGCTTTACCTGCAAATATGTGTAGCTGCTCCTCAAGGGCGGACCGCACCTGATCCTCGGGCCGATCGCTTTCGAAAACGACGTTGCCGCTTGCGATATAGGTTCGCACCCGAATGAACCCGGCTGCCTCGCACATTTTCGACAGCACGGTCATCCGCAGCTTACCGGTGCCGCCTACATTCACGGCGCGGAGCAAGGCCACATAATCCGTCATCGTATTCGCTCCAACTACCGTGGCAGATATCATGCCCCATGACCCGCGCCCGCTTTAAGCTGCCGCTCACCCGAAAGAGACTATTAGTTGACGGCCAAGTCCAACGGTTCGCGCGCGCCAATTAGCGCCGATATCTACATCGACCGACCATCTCCCCGCGCTTGGCAATGGCCGTTGGACGCCTATTCGTCGTCCGCGCAGGCGCACGCCGCCTTCCGTCGACTACGAGGCTAAGCGGGGCGGGCGAGACCGGGTGAGCCAAGCGGCCTGAGGGGCGGCGTCGGTCTGCCCCGGGCCGGGATCGCCATACCGGTCGCGAGGTTCAACGTTCCGCTATTTCGGGCGAGCCCGCGGACCGGAGCGCTGGATCGGGTCGTGTCGGGCCCGGGTGAACGACACGTGAGCCGGTCTGTCACGCTTTCGGCGGACGGGAGCGAGGGCCAGAGCGGAAGGGAACGTGTCGAGAAGGCACCGCTGGTTCGACGACGCGACCTCGTCGGATTTGGAGCTCCTATCCATTGCGGACGGCCGCCCGTCGATAGGATCGCCGGGAACACCGAGGTGTCAGGCGGTCGCCAGCTCCTTGCTCGTGGGCTTAATGGACGCGTTGATCTTCAAGGTCGCCCACTCGGCGGCTCCGAAGGTCACGACTATGGAGATGGCTCCGACGTAGCCGAGGTCATGCGCACCGACGATCGGGAGCCCGAGTGCGCCGATCACGCCGGCCGCGGTCACCCCGAGGTAGGTGCAGGACGTGTTGATGCCCGGCACCACTGGCGCCGATTTCGTAGCCACTGCTACAGGCCGATGCTGCTGCGGCACGAGCAAGCCCCAGGCGAGCGCCCCCCAAGCGGCGACGGCTATGACGGTGGTCCAGAGGTTCGCGCTAGCCGCGGGCATTAAGGCCATGACGATGATGAGCGCGATCAGTATGACGAAGATCACACTCAGGTTGCCGATGGAACCCGATAGGCGCCCTGTCGCGAGGTTTGCCACCATGCCGCTCGAACCTCAGAGCACCAGGAGGGCGCTGGCCAGCATCGTGCTGTGGTCGAGGACGCGGTCGAAGACGACCGTGAAGTATGGGTAAGTAATGCAGTAACCGGTCTGGTACCTTAGCGTGGTCAGGAGCGTCAGGCGACGCGCGTGTCGCCAACGGGGGCGATCCGCTGTCGCAGGCTGATGCTTGGCGGCAGGGGATGTGGGCGAGCAGGGCCAACACGCCGAGGCCGGACGCCACGGCGAGCGCCGATAGGAACACGATCGTCCAACGCCAGTCACGGAACCCGCCGATGATCGCGCCGATCGGCGTGCCCAGGGCCGTGGAGGCGGTCAGGCCCGTGATGACCACGGCGAGTGTGAAGCCACGCTTCTCAGGCGGCACCATCGTGGCAGCCGCACCGGTCGCCGTGGGCGCCAACATCGCCGCGCGGGAAACGCGTCAGCGTTCCGAAATTTCGGACGGCGCTGGTGCGTATGGTGTTCCGTCCCGGTGCTGCTCACCACCTTGCGGAGACCATATAAGATCGATGTCGGAATAATGGACAGTCGAAGCCTCCGGTCGGCTCATTGCAAGCAGCACTAGGTCGTTCCCGCTTTCATTGACGAGCTTGTGGCCGTTGCAGTCACCTTTCGGGAACACGGCAATATCGCCCACCGTCATTCCATGCCGACCCTCGTCATCGATCAGGATGCCTTCGCCGGACAATACAACCACCATTTCGTCTTCTCCCTCATGCCAATGCCTTTGGGACGACCAACAGCCGGGCGGCACGATGACATGATTGGCGTTGAAGTCGGTCACGCCAGCCCCGGTCGTGACGTTGCGCGCCTGCCGGCCATCAAGGGGCAAATTGAACGGGTGAGGATAATCGCTGCCGAGCTTGGGCGCGACGGCGCTTGTGTCAACTTTGGGCATGAAAGTCCTTCGGCGGTTCCAAGGCACATATGAGATATCTTTAACCGAATGGAGAGTGGAAACGGATACCCGCCGAGCTGGCGATGATTCTCCACGGATCACGCGTCGCGTCCGTAATGGTGCTGATCGCGTGGGCTGATCGTCCTTCGGATACGAATGGCCATCTACTGTTCCCACTCGGGATGGTGCACGGGCCGACTTTACTGGAAGGCCCGTACGTTCAGATGGCAGCGTAGGGGCTGGACATGCGGAGCCACCTCACGCGTCGGTGGCGCTGCGCCGACCGGTCATAGGTCCGTTCCGGAGACACAGCACTCGTCGCCTCTCAGCCGCGAACGGCCGGCTGCTCCCGCGCTTACGGCACCATTGGGGGCGCCTCGAGGTAGTCGCGTGGCTGCTCGGGCGATCTCACCATCGCAGCGAGCTCGTCCACCAGGGCGACGAGCCCGGCCCGCGTCTCGTTGTGCACGACCTCGTCGTCCCTCACTTTCGCCCTCGCACCCGAGACCAGAAGCTGCGTCTTGGAGGTCATGCGGGCCTCGATGACCAGGAGCGTGCCGAGCAGAGAGGCGTGCGCCCGGAACCCAGCCGTCGCGGCCGTTACTAGGCCCACGGGCTTACCCGAGAACCGCATGGAGGACACGGTCCAGTCGAGCGCGTTCTTCAACGTGCCCGGGACCCCGAGGGCGTACTCCGGCGTGCTGATCAGGACCGCGTCAGCCCTTGCGATAACCTCGCGCAAGCCGTCCACCTCCGGAGGCGGGTTCCCGCCGTCGAGGTCGGGGTCGAAGTGCGGAAGCGCCGCCATACCTTCGTACGCCTCGAAGTTGAACCCGGGCCCAGCCAGGCCCCGGACGGCGGCGATGAGCCGCCGGTTAACCGACGCGGCTTGCGTGCTCCCGCAGAAGGTCGCGACGCGGATCGGTTCGACGTCTTCGTCCCACATCTACTAACTCTCCCGTCCTTCCAAGGCCCGAGCCAACGCGTTCGGCATGGCCGGTTACCTTAACGGAGCACAGCGCCCAAAGCAGCCCGACGGCGCGTGGCGCCTCGGGAGCCAGCACGAGGTACGTGCCCCGGCCGCGGGTCGCAGGCCGAGGTTCAATGGCGCCATGACGATCGCCAACGGCCTCCTACCTACAGCTTCCTCTCTCTCCTCGCGGATCTCGCGGCCTTGCCTTCTCACGCCGTGTGCCCGCCCTTGCTCCGACCGACCGACGTCGGAGGCACGCCAGAGACGTCGGGCCCGGGGGTTACTCCACCGTAGGTCGGAGCGATGTGCGAGATGGATGGGCGACCACTCGAGAACCTGCGCCACGACCAGCGAACTGGCTAGGGGAGCAGCCCATCGCCTCCCTGAACATGACCGAGAACGCGCCGACGCTATCGTAGCCGACCTCGAGTGAGACCTCCGTGACGCTGGCCCCCGACGCCAGCAGGTCGACTGCGCGGACGGCCCTCGCCAGACGGCGCCATGCCCCGAAGCTCAGCCCCGTCTCGGCCCGAAACAGGCGGGTGAATGTCCGCTTAGAGACGGCGCCTTCCCGGGCCCATGCCGCCACGCTCCTTCTGTCGGCCGGTTGGCGCGCGACCATGACCGCCACCTCGCGAAGCGAGGGCCGCAGTGGCATCGGCAGGTACATTGCGTCCCAGTCATTATCGGCGATCTCATCGAGCAGCACCGCACACAGGCGGGCCCTGCGGCCGGCATCGTCGTGAACGCTTGCCAATCGCTCGACCACATTAAGCAGCAGCCGATGGTAGCGCAGGAGGCACGTACGGGCGGGTAGTCCGCCGCAGGCCTCCTCGGGGATGAGGACGCTGACGCCGTCGACCGTCCCGCGCGTCATGGCCGAGTGTTCCTGGTTTGGCGGAATCCAGCAAGGCCGCTCGGGCGTGATCAGCCACTCGCCGTTGCCGACCCTCAACTCGCACGTACCCTCTTTCAGAATGAAGAGCTGACCTTCGGCATGGCGGTGGCTCGCGGCGTAGCCGCCGGAGGCATGGCGAAACGGGCGTACCTGCATCGACGTCCTCTCTCCTAAATAGATGCGTCTCGCCTTCCACGACGGCTGATTGGCCCGTGCGCGCCCGTCCTTGGCCCTCCAAAGCAAGCCAAGACATCGAGTCCTTGCTACCGAAGGCCACCAATTCCCGAGGAGCACGACGATGGGCATCGAGCACGAACAAAACCTCGTCACTCTGGCCTGCCTCGAGGGCGGTTGGAGGGGGCAGGGCCAGACGTACCCCAACCCTTGGGGTGCCGCCGGAGCGACGGTCGGGGCATGGCAATTCCGGTTCGACCGTCGGCGTTTGAACCTGATCCATGACTACACCGAGGAGCGCGGAGGCGGCGATCTCTTCGACGCCCACGGCGTGCTGACCGTGGATCCCGCGACACGGGACGTTCTCTGGTTCTGGTTCGACGCCTATGGCCATCCCCCGCTCTCGCCGTCGCGCGGGGGTTGGGACGGAAGGGTGCTGAAGTTGGAGAAGGTCACCCCTCGCGGCGTCGGACGCGTGACCTTCGAGCGGCGGGATGACGACCTGATCTGCAGTATGGAGACGAGGCCCGCGGATGCGGCCGCGTTCATCCCGGTGATGGCCGGACGCTACGCGAGGGTGGCGGAACCCGCCGAGTTGCCGGTGACGGCGCCTTGACGGTACCGGTCCGCTATTCGATCGAGTCGGACCTCCAGGCCGAAGAGTTCCGCGCGGTGCTGGTCACCTCCGGGCTCGGCGCCCGGCGCCCGCTCGACGATCTGCCTCGGCTCGCACGGATGCTGGCCCAGGCTGACCTGGTCGTCACGGCTCGCGTCGACGGTCGACTGGTCGGCGTCGCCAGGGCGATCACCGACTTCGCCTACTGCTGCTACCTCTCCGACCTCGCCGTCGACAGGGAGCTGCAGCGGCAGGGCGTCGGTCGTAGGCTCATCGCCGAGACGCGCACCGCGGCGGGCCCCGAGACGACGCTGGTCCTCGTCGCCGCGCTAGGTGCCGACTCCGCCTATCGCAGGATCGGCCTGGAGCCGTTTCCGGGATGCTGGGGCATCCGACGCACGTTTTAACGGAAACGATTTGCCGCACTGCGAGCGTCGAGCCGAGGCCGGCGCTCGCGCGGTTGATCGAACGGGCTACCCGACCCGCGCGGCTGGCAGAGCCTACCCGAAGGATCCCGCTCTCCTATCGCGCAAGCACGTCGATCGATCGGTGACCCGGTCGCACCGCGTCAATCAGGATCACCTCGCCCATGCTGTTCTCCCGCCGCAACGGCAGGATTGCCTGATAGGCCGGAGAGGCATACCAAGCTCGTGCGCTGCGCCGGTCGGGGAACTCGATCATGACGAGGTCGCCCGACCAGTCGCCTTCCAGGATCTCGGCCCCGCCGCCGTGCACGCGAAAGCGACCGCCGAACGGGCGCAGGGTCGCGTCGATGGACTCGATGTAGCTGACGATGTCCTGTCCCATCGTAACCTCGCGCAGGTGCGCGACGGCGTATGTCGGCGGCCCTGCGGGGCCGTCGCCACCCGCCCCAGGCTCCGCCGGCGGTTCGACTTTCGCCCGTGCGGCGATGTCGCCGGCGAGCCGCTCGGCGTCGGTTACCATCGGGCCGTGCGCGACGCCCTCGTAGGATAGGTACTCCGCCTCTGGCATGAGCGATGCGATACGCCGGCCGCAGAGTCCTTCTGGTGCGGAGACGTCGAGCGTTCCCTGAATGACCGTAATGGGCACCCTCACGCGCCTCAGCTCCTCCCGGAAATCGGTTCGCGCGACCTCGTGATAGTAGTCGACGAGGGCGCGCCGCGAGCAGTTCATCACCATCGCCGCCAGCCAGTCGATCGTCCGCGTCGAGGTCTCCGGCGAGACGAACGGGCGGGCGTTGACATCGATCCAGCCCGCCAGATCGTCTGCGATCTGTTCGGCCATGGCCGCGAATAGAGCAGGGTCTATTCCCTCCGGGTTGTCAGCCGTGCGTGTAGGGGCAGGCAGCGTGGCGCCCACGAGCACGATCCTCGCGATCCGCGTGTCGCCATGGCGCGAGATGCATCGAACGACCTCGCCGCCGGCGCCCGAATGGGCCACCACCGTGCATCCCGTGAGGCGAAGCGCGGTCATTACGTCAGCGAGGTCGTCGGCCAGAAGGTCGTAGTCGAGGATGCCGGGATCGCTCGACCTGCCATGGCCACGACGGTCGAAGGCGACCGCACGCAGGCCCGCCGCGTTCAGCCGTAGCATGACTGATCCCCAGAGGTCCGAGGTCATGCCCCAGCCAGCCAGCAGCAGAACCGGCGGACCAGAGCCCCAGTCGCGGACGAAGATGTCGGCGCCGGAGCGCGTACGGACGACGCTCGCATCAGTCATTGATGGCACTCGCGTCCAGGAAGCCGACGACCTCGGCGAACCGCCCCTCGACGTCGAGGCGTGCGACGTCGGTGCCACCGGCGATCGGTGCGCCCTCGGCCGAGACGAGCGACCACGAGAAGCGAACGAACGGTCCATGGCCGTCGGGCTGCCCCCGCAAGGCGAAGTAGTGACCCGGAAACTGGGCGCGAACGCCGTCGATCATCGCCGCGATCCGGTCACGGCCGTGCGCCTCCACGAGTGGGTCGGCGTAGCGGCCGTCGGCAGCCCAGCTCGCGGCGACGAGGGTGTGACGCCGCTCGGGGTCGGGTTCGTTCCACGTGGCGAGGTAGCTGCTCGCGACGGATTGGACGTCGGTCATCGGGGTATCCTCTGTTCGTCGCCATTGGCGCGACCCCTCGAAGATCCGCTGGTGGCGGGAGCCTATCCATTACCTCCGAGGTCATGGCGATCCATCGCGTCGGTGCTAACCTTCGACCATGACGAGCCTCACCCAACCACCTTCCACCGTCGGCGACCTTCTGCGCGAATGGCGGCATCGGCGCGGGCTCAGCCAGTTCGACCTTGCCGGGGAGGCGGATATCTCGACCCGGCACCTCAGCTTCATCGAGACCGGTCGCTCGTCTGCGAGCCGCGACGTGCTGCTTCGCCTCGCCGAGCACCTCGACATGCCGTTGAGGGCTCGCAATCACCTGCTGAACGCGGCTGGCTTTTCGGCACCCTGCCCGGAGCGTCGATTCGACGACCCGGCACTGGATGTAGCGCGGCGCACAGTGGAGTCCGTGCTGGCAGCGCACGCCCCGTTTCCGGCGTTGGCGGTTGATCGACACTGGACGCTCCTGGCCAGCAACTCGGCGGTCGCTCCCTTGCTCGCGGGTGTGTCCGAGAGCCTCCTCGCACCGCCCATCAACGTCCTGCGGCTGAGCCTGCACCCGGAAGGCCTCGCGCCGCGCATCGACAACCTCGGCGAATGGCGCGGACACCTGCTGGCCCGCCTCCGGCACCAGATTGACCGATCGGGAGATGTTCGATTGACCGCTCTTCATGCGGAGCTTGCCACCTATCCATCCAGGGCCAGCGTCGCCCGACCCGCCGACCTAGCCGGCATCGCCGTGCCCCTCCGCCTACGCGTTGCGGGCAAGCGAGAGGTGCTGTCGCTCATCAGCATGACGATGGTCTTCGGGACGCCAGTGGACGTCACCTTATCGGAGTTGGCACTCGAATGCTTCTTCCCGGCGGACGAGCCGACGCGGGTCGCGCTCCAGCGAGACGCCACGAACCGGACCGACCCCGATCGGATCCAAACCGGGTTCGGCTAAGCGCCCCGAAGCGAAGCCGCACCTAGTCCCATCTAAGCACGCCAGAAGACACCAGCGCACATTGCCGGACCGCACACGCGCAAGCCGTCGTCACCGCCGTCGATCCCGTCCAAGAGGCCGCCATGTCAGTCGATCGCCCCGCCCCTAGTCACGCCGACGACGCCGTTCGTCCTATCGCCGCTGTAATCGCCGTTCTGGTCCATATGGACCGGGTGCTCCTCGTCCGCCGAGCGAACCCGCCAGACCCCGGTCTCTGGGGCTTCCCGGGCGGTAGAATCGAGGCTGGCGAAACCGTAGAGGCGTGCGCGATACGCGAACTGCATGAGGAGACGGGCGTCGATGCAGAAGCCATTCGGGTGCTTACGGTCGTGGATGCGTTCGATCATGATGTCGAGGAGCGGCTTCGCCACCACTTCATCCTGGTCGCGGTCCTGTGCAGATGGATCGACGGTGACCCTTCTGCGGGGGACGACGCCCTGGAAGCGAGATGGATCGGCGTCGATCGGCTCGAGGATGCAGGCCTCGAACTGAGTCGCGACGTCGCCAAGGTCGCGCGCCAAGCTATCAGCCCGAGAGAGTCGACGGGCAGCCTCCAAACCTCAGTGATGGATCCAGCCGTGCTTGACCACGTCTCCATCACCGTACCTGACCTCGCGGCCGCCGAGGTGTTCTACGATGCGGCCCTGGCGGCGCTCGGGATCGCAAAGGTCGGTTCGGATCATGCCGATGCTTGGATCGGTTACGGGCTGAGATGTGACGCACGGCATCCAGACAGGACCTACTTTTCAATCCGTCTGGGGCCGGAACCCGAGACGTCCCCACGTCGGCATTGCTGCTTTAAGGCGTCCGACCGGTCTGCCGTCGAGGCCTTTTGGAAAGCAGGGCTTCTTAACGGTGGAACCGACAACGGCGCACCTGGGCTCAGGGCCTATCACCCGTCGTATTACGCTGCCTTTCTCATTGACCCAGCGGGGAACCGTGTGGAGGCCGTTTGTCATCACGAGAATTGACTACTCAGGCCTCGACGACGTCGCTGCCGACGCAGCCGGCCGGCTTCGTTGGAATACGCACTGAGAGACTGCGGAACGGAGACAACTATGGGGGTCAAGCGGATTGTGACCAATATCCCAGCGACGCGGGTTGATGCGGCGCGAGCATTCTACGTGGGCGTCTTCGGCCTTGAGTTGGTCATGGACCACGGCTGGATCCTGACGTTCGCGGCTACCGACGCGTCAGCAACACCACAGATCAGCGTGGCTAGCGAAGGCGGGTCAGGCTCATCTGTTCCCGACATCTCGATAGAGGTAGACAACTTCGAGGAGGTTCTCCTCCGCGTGAAGGCAGCGGGTTTGCCCATCGAGTATGGGCCGGCGCTAGAACCTTGGGGGGTGACGCGTTTCTACGTCCGTGACCCGTTCGGTCGGTTGGTCAACGTTCTTACCCATGATGGTTGAGTCCAGACCCTAGCACTACTTTGGCAGATTTGGATCGACGGCACCGGCGAGGAGCCTTTTACAATGCGAGCAGTGCGGGCAGTGTAGGGGCGGCGGTCGTGCGAAGAGATCGAGAATGGCTTGCCTGATGGCAGGCATGCTCGGTTGTGGCGGTGGGCCCCCGTTTCTTTTTTTTTCCGCCCCGCCGCTTTAAGGCGGCAGGATTGGAGGAAGGCGAAGGCCATCATTGTCATCAAGGCGTGTCGGTGTAACCCGGTCCAAGACCTGCCTTCGAAGTGGTCGAGGCCAAGTTCCTCCTTGAGTTGCTGATGTGCCTGTTCGCAAACCCACCGTGCTTTGATTGCGGTGGCGAGCATCTTGAGCGTGGCATCGGCCGGTAGGTTCGACACATAGTACTTCTGCTCGCCGGTCGAGCACCGCTCGCCGACAAGCCAGACCTCTTCTTCCGGCATGGCCTGGACGCGGTTGTCGCTCATGCGATGCCGATGTCCGTCGGCCAATCGAACACGGCGGGCTGCGAAAAGACATGTCAGCCGACCTTTGGTGCCGCGGCGCCAAGTGACCTTTTGCCATTTCTCCTCGGCGAGCATCGCTTCCGCAGAGACCGGAAGTCGATCAGGAATGTGATATTTGCGTCGCTTCCCGGTTTTTGCGACGGGGAAAATCAGGGCGACATCGGCCGGGTAGAGGGTCTGGCGCCGCGAAAGCCCGACGGCCCACAGGAGGCCGCGCTCGCTCAAAGCTTGGCGGACACCACTGGATCCGTAACCGGCGTCGGCAAGGACGCAGCCGAAACGTGCTCCGGATGCGATGACACGGTCGATCTCTTCGATGGCGATCTCCGGTTTCGTCAAAGCAACCTGCCGATCCCTCGGGATGTGCGCTCGTGTCATCCGCTCGGGGTTGTTTGTCCAGGTCTCGGGCAGAAAAAGACGTAGGCCCACCATCACCGGCACTTCGCGCGAAGCCAAAGTCACCGAGACCAGCGACTGGCAGTTGGACGTCTTGCCGAGCGCCGAGGCGTACTGCGGCGCGACCCCGACCGAGTGCTGCCCCTTCTTCGGCAACGCCGTGTCGTCGATGACGAGAAAACCTCGCTCATCGCCAACCAAGCGGTTCGCCTCCTTCAGCAGAGCTGCCTCTAGCGGCGCACTGTCCCAGACCCCCGTGGCGATGAAATGGTGAAGCTGATCATAGCCGACCTCGCCACTACGGGTCGCCATGGGTTGGACGCTCTTCCGGTCCCCTGGACCGATCAACCCCGCGATGTAGAGTGGGCACATCCGGCGGCGCGCCGGATGCGAGAGCCCGGCCAGAAACGGCTCAAGCCAACGCCTCAGATCGTCTCGCCAAGTTTCTCCTGAAGACATCGCCGCCGCCCGCGCCAGCCAACCATGGCACACGAATCCGCGACGATTCCACCCTGTTCCACCCTGTCTGCCAAAGTAGTGCTAGGGGCTTCAACATCATCAAGGTGTTGTCCATCGTCCATCTCGGAAAGGTCGGGGTCTGGCGGATTTCGCCATCCCCGTGGACATCACAATCGAAACCGGCTTGGCCATGATCTCCATGGAGAGCTGTCAGGGCTTTTGGACCGCGACCTCATCGATCCGCGCGAGGATCGCATATGCGACGTCGACGCGCGCTTCGATCGGATAGTTCTTGTTCGCCAGCAGAACGACGCCGATCTTCCTGCCGGGCACGAACGCGACGTATGCCGCAAAACCGTTGGTCGATCCGGTCTTGTCGATGATTACGTCTGCCTGTGGCGGTAGAGGAGGATCCAACCTGACGGCAGAATTGGCTTCGTAGCTGATCCTGGCGGAGTTCCCCCACTGCAGCTCTTGCATGGTGACGGGATACCGGTACTGCTCCCAGATCAGATCCTGCGTCATCGCCCCGACCTTGAAGTAGCCGGTATGCGTGAGAGAGATCGCGCGCCGGAGGTCTTGCGGGAGGTCGACTAGACCCATGTTCGCTTCCACGAAGCGCATCGTGTCGGCGGCGGTGGTTCGTATGCCATAGGCCTCGGCAGCGAGCATGCCCGGCGCCATCTGAGTCGGGACGTCCTTGTTCGTGTAGCCTTGGGCGTAGTGGTCCAACTCGCTCGACGGGACCGAGAGATGACTGTGTGTGAGACCGAGCGGCTGGAACAGGGTCCGCTCCTCAAGTTCCTCGAAGGGGGCGTGCATACTTCGGGCGGCGATCAGGCCGAGCAGACCGATGCTCGGGTTAGCATATGTTCTAACGGTTCCAGGCGCATAGGTCGGCTTCCAGTTCCGGAAAAATAGCATCATGTCCGCTTCGGTGGTGACCTCGTCGGGGAGCTGAAGTGGCATCCCGCCTGGCGTATGAGTGCCGAGGTCCAGCAAGCTGACGTCATCGAACGCGCTTCCTTTGAGGCTAGGGTAGTCCGCGCTTGCCTTGTCATCGAGCGACAAATGACCGGTCACCGCGGAATAAGCGGCAAGAGTGGCGGTGAACGTCTTGCTCACGGACCCGAGCTCGAAAAGCGTCTGGTCGTCGACGTGTTTCCCCGTTGCCTTCGACTCCAAGCCAAAATTGAAGACAGCGCCATGACCGTCTACGACGACTCCGACCGCCATCCCGGGCACATCATACTTCTTCATCAGGGGGGCGACGGTCTGCGCCACGATCGTGTCTAGTGCGCCAGGGCCTCGCTCTGCGGAATGGCCTGGGGCGGGGAGAGATACGGAGACGCACCATCCGCAAAGGAGGTGTCCCGCCATCCGAGAGAGTTTCATACGAGAGTTCCTCTAGTTCGAACCGTGCTGCGAGCATGACCTGTGATGCGCGAGTTTTCGACGCATGCTCTCATCAGATCCGGATGGCGGCCGAGACCGCTCGACCGACCGAGGCAAGTGTCGCGTTTCGTTGATCGGCGGGCGCCGCGGTCCCGGTCAGGTAGGCGGTGACCAGCACCGGCATTCGATCCGGTGCCCAAATCGCCGCGACGTCGTTGATCGACCCGCGCTCGCCCGCGCCGGTCTTGTCGCCGACGGACCACGACGCCGGCAGGCCGGCGCGAAGCCGCGTTCCACCGGTGGTGTTCCCGCAAAGCCATGCGATCAATTGATCGCGCGACCCTATCGACAGCGCGGAGCCGAGAACCAGAGCATCGAGGTCCGCCAGCATGGCGTTGGGAGTGGTCGTGTCGCGGGGGTCACCGGGCAAGGATTCGTTCAGTTCGGTTTCCATGCGGTCGAGACGGGTGACCGGATCCCCGAGGGATCGCGCAAATCGCGTCAGCCCCGCAGGACCGCCGATCTGACCGAGCAGCATGTTGCCGGCAGTGTTATCACTGTATTGGATCGCTGCGGCGCAGAGTTCGGCTAGCGTCATGCCGTCGCCGCCGACCCGGTCTTTGGTGATGGGCGAGTTGGCAACCACCTCGCTTTGCATGAAACGTACGCGTGAGGAGAGTCGTGCGGCTCCGGCGTCCACCTGGGTTAACACGGCGCTCGCGGCCAGCACCTTGAAGGTGCTGCACATTGGGAACGCTTCATCGGGGCGGTACCCAATCCGGGTGCCGGTTGCCGTGTCGAGGAGAGCCACCCCGAGGCGGCCGCCGCTGCCCGCTTCGATCTCTCGGATGGCTCGAACGAACTCTTCACCCTCGGGCGCAGCCGAGGCGATCTGGGCTTTCGTTAGCAGCCCAACCCCCATGAGGGTCAGACCAGTACGAAGAACAAGTAACCGTCTCGTCAGCATTGCGCGTCCTCCTGCGATGAGTGAGATGAAGCAAGCCAGCCATATTGACAAACGGCCAAATCTTCGGTGAGACCATAGAAAAAGTTGGCCTGATCGATGTCCCGGACTCACCTTCCCTTAAACGCTCTCCGAGCCTTCGAGGCCTCTGCGCGACATCTCAGCTTCACCCGTGCGGGCCTGGAGCTCCGGGTGACGCAGACGGCGATCAGCCACCAGGTCAAGGGACTGGAGACGTTGTTGGGCGTTCGCCTTTTCCGGAGGCTGCCACGTGGACTAGCGTTGACCGACGAGGGAACGGTGCTCCTTCCGGGGCTCGTCGATGCCTTCGATCGCATCGGAGCGACGCTCGATCGCGTCGAGCGAGGACAGGTCCAAGAGGTCGTTACAATCGGAATGGTTGGAACCTTTGCGACGGGGTGGCTCCTGCCTCGCCTCAACGACTTTCACAAGGATCACCAGTTCGTCGACTTGCGCGTGTTGACCAACAACAATCGGGTCGACGTGGCCGGCGATGGTCTTGACTACGCGGTCAGGTTTGGAAACGGCGCATGGCATGGTACGGAAGCGACGCCGCTGTTCGATGCCCCGATGTCTCCAGCCTGCCAGCCAGCCCTAGCCAAGCGGCTTCGCTCGCCTGCTGACCTCCTTCGCGAACCCCTGCTTCGCTCCTATCGTGACGACGAGTGGCCGCAGTGGTTCGCGAGATCCAACTTGGTGCTCCCTGTTGCCCGAGGACCCGTCTTCGACTCCTCCATCACCTTGGCCGAGGCAGTCGTTCTCGGCATAGGTGTGGCCTTGCTCCCGCGTTGCATGTTCGCACGTGCCGATGCGGACGGGCGACTGGCTTGGCCGTTCGACATCCAGATCAACGTTGGCTCGTATTGGCTCACCCGGCTGAAGTCCCGACCTGTCACCGCAGGGATGGTTGCCTTTCGCGAGTGGTTGTCACGTCGCATCACACAGGATCGCGTCGCCGGGCCGGCGATGCAGGAGCCCGTAAGCTCCCGTGAAGCCTGCGACTGCCAATGACACTCTTCGTAGACCCGCTGTCGGCAGTGGCGTCCACCGACATATCTGGAGTGGCCTCGTAGGCTTTCGGGACGGCGTCACACCAGTTCGGGCGAGGTCGATCTGGTCCAGTTTGGCACCGGGGGCGTCGACCCAGGGCGAGATGTCGATTGGTGGTCGGCGCTATCGAGAGCTGCTGACCCGCTCCGAAGAAGGCATTGCCTCCAACTTGCTCGCGGACCGGTTCAAGCGGTTGGTCGCCAGCGGTCTGCTGTCGAAAGCCGGTGACCCACGCCGCAAGCAGTGCGCCATCTATAGACTTACCGCATCCAACTGCTGCCGCTTTTTGTGACCATGAGCGCATAGAGCCGACGCCATACGAACCCGTTGGAAGAGCTCTCGATACGCGCTCGCTACGGAGAACCCGCACGGGCCGCCCGGAGACGCCTCTATCAACTCGGCCAAGTACGCCATCGCACTCGACGCATAGCACCTCATACCGAGCTCACATCGGGTCAGACGCTAGGCTTCGACGACGTCGCCTCCCCTGTGCTGTAGGGCGTCGCCTCTGATGCCAGGAAGGCTGAGATCCACCCCGGGTCAGCTTGCTAATTAACGTGGACTTGCAGGATCGCGACGACGGTAGCTCGCTTCAGGACATGGCGAGCATAGCGGAGCAAACCGATACGCGGAGGATTTCGAGAGATGTAAGATTAAACCTGTAGGAGCCTGGGCTGCCAGGCACGTAGGTCAGGGCGGCAGCGGCAGGAAGACGGACGTTGAGGTACGGTGGCGTTGACGTGGGTTTCGTCATCGAAGTGGATTCAAGCGTCCTATAGCAGTATACGTGGCGGCGGTGCTGCCATTGATAGCGAGCTGGGCCAGATGGAGTTGCAATCTAAAGCGTTCGATCGCCATGTCTTAAGACGATCCAGCCATGTGGTGATGTTCCATCGTCACGGTGAACGAGACCTATGGAGGTTAAAATAGGACGACGCGCGCTCCTGATCTTCGTACTGCTCGCAGTCAGTGGGGCAGTCTTGGTGTCGGCCTTTCCAGCCGCGGCGGCGGTGGCGTGCCCCTCATGCTATGGCTTTGCGTCAGACGAAGACGGTATCTTCGTCGAGCGCAACGCGACACGGGATCAGCGTCGTGCGGGTGAGGACGTCGTCGATGCAGCACGGAAGCGTGTCCTTGCATTCTACGGCGCCCTGACGTCTCGTCCTCGCATTCTGCTTTGCTCGACGGAGAGCTGCTACGCTCGCTTCGGCGGACGATCGCGCGGTTTGGCCCTTCTGAACGTGGCCTTGTTCCTTTCACCCCGCGGCACGGACGTGGCCATTGCAGCCCACGAACTCGCGCACATTGAACTCCACAGCCGCATCGGCTTGGCGCGGACGGTCTTGAAGGCAGTGCCGCAATGGTTCGACGAGGGTCTTGCGGTGGTCGTTTCGGATGATCCCCGCTACCTCGCGGCCGATCGGAACGGCGACCGATGCCTGGTCGAGCCTCAGGGCGAGTTGCCGATCGGACGTGCGGCTTGGATCGAGACGGCGCAGAACGACGAACTCTACGCTAAGGCGGCGTGCCGGGTCAGCCGGTGGATCGGCTCTCGCGGAGGATCTCGCGCCATCGTCGAAATGGCGACGGCGGTAGGTAGGGGTGAGTCCTTCGACAGCGCTGCGCGATGAAGAAGCCCGCTGAGCAGGGCTCGCCTCTCCCTGAGCTGACCTAGGGTGTCGGTCAGGGTGCCTCAGCGAGGTCTGAAGCCCGGCCCGAACCCGCATCGTCGGGTGTCGCGGTCGGCTTGCGAGCGACTAGGAGCTGTTCCGGACCTGCTTGACTACCGACGAGATCGGCAATCGAGGCACCACCGCGATCCTGCCGACAACAGCCCCACGTGAGAGAAAGATCTATGCTGAAGGTACTCGTCCTTGTTCTTCTTGCACCATCGGCTGCTTTCGCGGCCGTGCCCGCCCTCTGCTCGGGCGCCGCGAACCAAGCCGAAGGCACGTCCTGTGCCGCCCACAAGCTGGTCGAGGCGAACAGGGACCTGAACCGGACCTACGTCGAACTGAAAAGCAAGCTCGACGTCGTGGGAAGACGCAACCTCGAATTGGCCGAGAATGCATGGATCAATTTTCGCGACCTCGAGTGCAACCTAGAAATTGGGAACGATCCGACGCAGGTCGGGCGTAACGGCACGATGATGCCCATGCTGCTCGGAGAATGCGCCGTGTCCCTCACGCAGCAACGAATCCGAGACCTCCAAAGCCAGATCAAGTGTCCCGGCGGCGATCTATCCTGCAATGCTAAGTAGCGATCCGACGCGGACTTACCACATGTTGTGACGAAATACGATGTGCTAGGCTTCCGCTTCTCGTCGGAGTTTGAAGGAGCGGACGAAGGCGCGAAGAACGCGGCCCGTCAGCACAAAGGAATGGTTCCGCTTACATGCGAGGTCGGCGGTGCCGGCGCCTGCTACGTCGGAGCCGAGGCAGCCTAGGGCTACGTGTCGATGCGGCTGCCCCCACGACAAAGGACGCAACGTCGTACACCTCTGGTCGACCGTCGAGCAGTGGGTGCGGACGCCCTTCCGCCGTCACCGTGATGCGTCGCGCGAAGGCCACATCGTGTCCCGACTGTTCTCACCCACGCTGCCCCCAGCCGCTGCGACCTGCAGGGCGCAGGAGCCGAACCTCGGCCTGCCGGAGGCGAAGACAGCGCGCATGAAGTTGAGTTGACGCCTCACCGGTTGCGGTAGGGACGTGGGTTTCCCCACGCCCCCCGCACAGATCCGTACGTGCGGCACTACCGCATACGGCTCCTGCCTTGAGTCATGACGCGAAGCGCTGGTTCGGATAGGGATGTAGTACGCG
>JBPBQY010000050.1:0-33938 GCA_050920985.1 Janthinobacterium lividum
GTGGTTTGTCGGGCTCGGCATCGACGATCCGGTGTGGGATCCGTCGACCTTCTCGAAGAACCGCGATCGCCTGCTCGAGGGCAGCGTGGCGGCAGCGTTCCTGAGCGCCATTCTCGACATTCCTCGCGTGAAACGGCTGCTGTCGCAGGACCATTTCAGCGTCGACGGCACGCTGATCCAGGCCTGGGCCTCGATGAAGAGCTTCAAGCCCAAGGACGGCACCACGCCCGAACCTCCCGCACCGCCCGAGCCCCCGTCTGGTGGCCGCAACGCCGAGGTGGATTTCCACGGCCAGCGCCTCTCCGACGACACGCATCGGAGCACCACGGATCCCGAGGCGCGGCTCTACCGCAAGGGTCGAGGCCGGGAGGCCAAGCTCAGCTTCATGGGGCACGCCCTCATGGAGAACCGCAACGGGCTGATTGTCGATGGTTGCGTGACCGAGGCGAACGGTCAGGCCGAGCGCACCGCCGCTCTCGCCATGATCGAGAAGCGGGCCGACCGGTCGGGGCGCATCACACTCGGGGCCGACAAGGGATACGACGCGGAAGATTTCGTGAACGAGCTGCGGTCCATGAACGTGACGCCGCATGTCGCCCAGAATACCGCAGGGCGGCGCTCCGCCATCGATGAGCGCACGACCCGCCAGTCCGGCTATGCGGTCAGCCAGCGCATCCGCAAACGGATCGAGGAAGGCTTCGGCTGGGGCAAGGAGATCGGGCCGTTGCGCCGCATCCGGGTGCGGGGCCGCGAGCGCGTCGACATGGCCTTCGCCTTCACGGCGGCGGCCTGCACCTCATCCGCCTGCCAAAGCTGTTGGAGGACGGCATGGCGGCGTGAAGGCCTGGGATAGGAGCCAGGGCTGCACTTGGACCTCCGCTCAGGGCGGATCAGAGGTCGCTGAGACTATGATCGGCGAGCCGGGTCCGTCCCGAACAAGAAAGGATGCCACCGTCGTCGCAAAACCACGCCCAACGAAGGCGATCGAGAGAAGACAGGCCCATTTTCAGCAGCCTGTTAGGCGTCGTCGCGCGACGGCGCAGAGCTGCCAAGGAGCTGAAGGTCAAAACTCGAAAAGAGTCTGCCGGAAGCCGGGCTGAGAATAGTGGCTGCGCACGAGGCCCCGCTTCTGCAGTGCGGGCACGAGACCATCCGTGATCTCGGTAATGTAGCGTCTCGTCATCGGGGCGCTGATGACGAAGCCGTCGCCGCCGACCTCCGCCATCACCTCGCCGAGGATCTCGGCGACGCGTTCCGGCGAACCGAAGACATCCTCGAAACCGAACCGGAAGTTTGCGGCGATCTCGCGCAGAGTGCGCCCTTGTGACAGGAAGCGCTTCAGCGTTCCCTGCTGCCCGTTCGTCGTCAGAGCCTCGAGCGGTTCGTCGAGATCGAACTTTGCAAAGTCGATGTCGGTGAGGCTCGCCATCAAGGCCAATCCGCTCTCTGGAGAGTCTCGCCGCGCGCGCAGGCCGCGCTCGTAACGGGCCTGCGCCTCCGCGTCGGTATCGCCCAGGGTCGGCGTCAGCAGAAAGAAGATCTTGCAATCGTCCGGGTTGCGCCCCTGCACGGCGACCCGCTCGCGCATGTCGCTCCGGTAGGCCTTCATCTCCTCGACCGTACCCAGAGCGGCAATCACCACGTCCATGTGCTTGGCGGCGAACTGGCGGCCCTGGGGCGACCCTCCGGCCTGGACCAGGACGGGCCGCCCGTCGCTCGGCCGCGCCGTGTTCAACGGCCCGCGGACGGAGAAGAACTGTCCCTTGTGGTCGATCGTCCGAACCTTGGTGGGATCGACGAAAGTGTCCCCCTCGCGATCCATGACCACGGCATCGGCGTCCCATGACGACCAGAGCTTTTTGACCACGTCGACGAATTCGTCGGCCATCTCATAGCGGCGATCATGCTCCAGATGCTCGTCGAGCCCGAAATTCTGCGCCGCCCGGAGTGCCGTCGACGTGACGAAATTGCAGCCCACACGCCCGTCGGACATGAGGTCGAGCGTCGCGATGAGGCGCGCCAGCAGATAGGGCGGGTAGAAGGAGGTCGAGATCGTGGGCACGATACCGAGATGCCGCGTCGCCTGGGTGAGCAAAGGCACGAGGGGGAGCGGATCGTTCTTGGGGACCCGCGCGGCCCGCCGAAGGTAGAAGTCCATCGACGAGCCGTAGTTGTCCGGGACGAAGACAGAGTCCTCCAGCAACAGGAAATCGAAACAGGCGCGCTCCAGGGCACGCACGAGGTCGATCTGCATGTCCGGTCGCGTCCATTCGGCCGCGAGCCCGCCGCCCCACGGATCTTTCCAGCCGTGAACCCCAAAACTGTTTCCGAGAAACCAGCCGAGATGGAACTTCCCTGCCGACATTCACGACTCCTGCTGCAAAGCCGGCAAAGCCGAGACCGGCGCTCAACGCACGCGACACGAACCTTGCTGGACTTGCGCCCAATTGGGGGACCGCATCGTGGGGGTGAGGACCGATACAGCGAAGCGCGACGCCTATCGATCCGGCCATGCATCGGTGACCTGATCTGACTGCCATCGTTGCCATCGGGATGTCGTTCGCCAACCCCGATAGAGTCGAGGCCGACATCCTCGCAGGTCTGGTGAGAATGCTGCCTCATTGAGCGGAACAGGCAACGTCTCGCGAGAAGGCAAGGTTCAGCTGTACCGTTTGCAATGAAAGTAAGGGAGGCTTTGCATGCGAGCAAGATGAAAGAGCAAGCAAGCGCCGACGCTTCAAGCGGCAAAAGCGTCGAAGATGCCTATCGTGTGATCCGTCGCATACGTTGGTCTGACCCGGAGCGTCGCAAGGCACTGGATGAACCAAGTTCGGCGCCGTGCATGGCATGGCACTTGCGACGGACGTAGCGCCAAGTTGGGGAAGACACGATGACGTTCCGATCGAGCCTGCTTGCGACAGCCCTCGTGGCCGCCGTAGCCTGGAGCGCACCCGCCCGCGCCGACGACCTCGCCTACTTCGCTAAGCAGATCGAGCCCTTCGTCAAGAAGCCGGAGTTCGTAAGTGCCGGACCGGCGTTCGACGCCGCCGATTGCATGAAGGGCAAGTCGATCCTGAGCATCCCGGTTTCGAGCGCCAATCCCTTCACGGCCAACATCGAAAAGGCCATGCAGGCGGCCGCCAAGAAGGTCGGTTTCAAATTCACGACATGGGAGAACCAGGGCCAGAGCTCGCAGTGGGTTCAAGGCATGAACACGGCCGTGAACCAGAAGGTGAACCTCATCGACCTCCTGGCCGGGGCCGACCCGCGCGTGCTGGTGCCCCAGGTGCAGGCCGCCCGCGCGGCCAAGATCCCCGTCATCGCGTCCCACTACAACGGCATCGAGCAGACCGCCGAGGTGATGAAATACGCCGATGGCGATGTTCCGATCGACTACTTCAAGGCGGGCGGCATGCTGGCCGACTGGGCCGTCGTTCAGACCAAAGGCCATCTGAACGCGCTCGAACTGATCGCCACGGGGCCCCTCTCGACCGACTCGATGATGGCGGGCATCGACTCCGAACTGAAGCACTGCACGGACTGCAAGACCAAGGTCATGAATTTTGCGGTGCCCGACTGGGGCACCCGTATCACCCCCGCTGTACAGGCGGCGCTGCTGGCCGATCCGACCATCAACTACATCATGGTGATCTACGACAGCATGGCTCAGTTCGTCGTGCCGGCCGTCACCATCACGGGATCTCAGGACCGGGTGAAGATAGACGCCTTCAACGGCACCCCCTTCGTCCTCGGCCTCGTCCAGCAGGGCAAGGTCCAGATGGACATCGGAGAGAACCTCGACTGGATCGGCCATGCGCTGGTCGACGCGGAGATGCGTCGCGTGTGCGGGTTGCCGCTCGTCGCCGACCCAAAGATCCCATTCTATCTGTTCACGGGCGAGAATGCGAAGGACGCCGGCACGCCGCCCCAGCTCTCGCAAGGCTACGGCGACGCCTATGTGAAGGGCTACGCGGACTTGTGGAAGCTGCACTGATGGCATCCGGCGCTGGGGGCGCGGCCGCCCTCCAGCTTTCGGACCTGAGCAAGACGTTCGGCGGCCAGAAGGCACTCGACGGCGCGTCCCTCGATGTGGCCCAGGGCGAAGTGCACGGGCTGCTCGGGCAGAATGGGTCGGGCAAGTCGACGCTGATCAAAGTCCTGGCGGGCTTTCACCCGCCGGACCCGGGCAGCCGTCTTCAGATCTGCGGCCAGGACGTGCCGTTGCCGCTGGCACCCGGCGCGTTCCGGCACTATCGTATGAGCTTCGTCCACCAGCACCTAGGGCTTATCCCGCCTCTGACGGTGCTCGAAAACCTGCTGCTCGGCCGCCTCGCCGAAGGGCACAACTGGGCCATCAACTGGGGCGCCGAGCGCCGACAGGCTATGCGGCGCTTCGAGGAATACGGCGTGTCGCTGGATCCTGGTGCTCGGGTGGTCGACCTCGCGCCCGTGCAGCGCGCCCTTCTGGCGATCGTGCGGGCTGTGGGCGAGATGAGAGAGGAGAGCGGGATCGGCAACGGCCTTCTCGTGCTCGATGAGCCGACGCCCTTCCTGCCGCGCCGCGATGTCGACCAGCTGTTCCGTCTCGTCCGCACCGTGATCACGGGCGGCGCTAGCGTGATCTTCGTGTCGCATGATGTCGACGAAGTGATGGAGATCACCGACAAGGCGACCGTTCTGCGTGACGGCCGCGTCGTGGCGACGCTGAACACACCCTCGGTATCGAAGACCGACTTCATCGAGGCCATCGTGGGCCGCCGCCTTGGCGCTTCACCGCCGCCGGCACCGCCCCGCGCGCGGGGCCGCAGCCATGTGATGGTGAACGATCTCGGTGGGGGAAGTATCTCGGGCTTCTCGCTCGAGATCGCGGCCGGAGAGGTCGTGGGCCTGACGGGCCTGATCGGCTCGGGCTACGACGAGATCCCCTATCTGATCTGTGGCGCCAAGCCGGCCCATCGCGGCTCCCTGGATATCGGCGGTCGCGGCACGGACCTCGCCGATATGACACCGCGGACCGCCATCGCGCGCGGGGTCGTGCTGATCCCGGCCGACCGCGCCAATGCGGGCGTGATCGGCCCGCTCTCGGTCAGCGACAACGTCACCATGCCGACACTCGGCACTCGCTTCAAGCGCTGGCGCCTGAACCGCGGTGCCATGGTGGCCCACGCGGACGAGATGGGGCGCCGCTTCGAGGTGCGGCCAGCCGACGCGACCCTGCCGATCGCCTCTCTCAGCGGCGGCAACCAGCAGAAGGTCGTGCTGGCCAAGTGGTTCCAGATGAACCCGCGCCTGATCCTGCTCGACGAGCCGACGCAGGGCGTCGACATCGGGGCGCGCCAGACCGTGTTCCGCCACATCGCCGAAGCGGCGGCATCGGGCGCCGGCGTACTCTGCGCCAGTTCCGACTACGAACAACTCGCCTCGATCTGCAGCCGCGTGCTGATCTTCGTCGCAGGCCGAGTGGTGGCGACGCTGGAAGGCGCGGCGATCAGCAAGGAGGCTATCGCCGAACGCAGTCTCGGCGGGTCGGGCCAGGAAGGTTTCGTGCATGTCGCAGGATAGCTCGATCGACAGGCCGGCCCGCCTTCGGCGCGGCGGCGGGTTCGTGCACCGGGCCGAGCAGTTCGGCCTCATCGTGGTATGGCTGCTGCTCATCGCGGTCTTCGGTGCGCTGCGCCCCGAAACCTTCCTAACCTGGCCAAACCTGTCCACCATTCTGGGATCTCAGGCCGTTCTGGTGGTGGTGACGCTCGGCCTCATCATCCCGCTGACGGCCAACGATTTCGACCTGTCGATCGCCTTCACCATGACGCTCGCCTCCATGATGGTTGCGGTGCTCAACGTGAATTATGGCATCGGGATCGGCTGGGCCGTGCTGGCGGCGCTCGCTTTCGGGCTCGTGTTCGGCGTCGTCAACGGGCTGCTGATCACCGTCTTCCGCATCCATTCGCTGATAGTGACGCTCGGCACCGGCACGTTCCTGCACGGATTCACGCTCTGGATGAGCGATTCGATGACCATCAGCGGCGTGTCACAATCACTAATCGACGTCGTCATCATCGACCGGCTCTTCGGCGTTCCGCTCGAATTCTATTATGCCGTCGGGCTCGCAGCGCTTATCTGGTACCTGCTCGACTATACGGCGCTCGGCCGCCGCATCCTCTTTGTCGGGCGAGGCCGCGAGGTGGCGCGGCTGAGCGGCATCGATACCGACCGGGTCCGCATCGCCTGCATGGCGGTCTCTGGACTCTTCGGCGCCATCGCGGGCGTTCTTTATGCGGGCACGCAGGGCGCGGCCGATCCGGTGTCCGGCGTGTCCTATCAACTGCCTGCCTTCGCGGCCGCCTTCCTAGGGTCGACCAGCATCGTGCCCGGCCGCTTCAATCCCTGGGGCTCGACGGTGGCGGTTTACTTCCTCGTCACCGGCATCACGGGGCTCGTGTTCCTGGGCTTCAGCTCTTTCATCCAGGAGATGTTCTACGGCGGCGCCCTGGTGATCGCCGTCTGTTTGTCGCAACTCGTGCGCGGCCGGCAGGAACAGCAGTTCTAAGGAGGTTTCGATCGTGATCCCCAACTCGCTCGACCGCGACTTCGTCGGCTATGGCGGCACGCCGCCCGACCCTCGCTGGCCCGGGGGCGCCCGCCTCGCCCTCAACTTCGTGCTGAACTACGAAGAGGGCTCGGAATACAGCATGATGGATCGGGACGGCGTCAGCGACATGGCGCTGACCGAACTCGCCAGCGCCGCCGTGCCGCGCGGCGACCGCGATCTCGCGGCCGAAAGCATGTTCGAATATGGCAGCCGCGTCGGCTTCTGGCGCCTTCATCGCCTGTTCCAGGAGCGGGGCCTGCCGATGACCGTCTATGCCTGTGCACTGGCGCTGGAACGCAATGCGCCTGCCGCCGCGGCTATTCAGGGGGCCGGCTACGACATCTGCTGCCACGGCTGGCGCTGGGTCGAGCATTTCAAGCTGAGCGAGGCGGAGGAGCGCGAGCATATTCGGCTCGCGGTCGAGAGCCTGCAAAGAACCGTGGGGGCGCGGCCGCTCGGCTGGTATTGCCGCTATGGGCCGAGCGTCAACACGCGCCGGCTGGTGATGGAAGAAGGCGGCTTCGTCTACGACAGCGACAGCTACGCGGACGAACTGCCCTACTACGTTCAGGCCCAGGGCCGTTCGCACCTCGTCGTGCCCTATACGTTGACCAACAACGACTTGAAGTGGGGAACCGGCAATATCGGTAGTGGCGAGGATTTTTTCACGATCCTACGCGAGGCCTTCGACATGCTTTACGAAGAGGGCCGCACGGCGCCGAAGATGATGAACGTCGGTATGCATATGCGCCTGCTCGGCCACCCGGGCCGCGCCTATGGCTTGGCGAAATTCCTCGACTACGTGAAAGCCAAGCGTGACGTCTGGATCTGCAAGCGGATCGATCTCGCCCGCCACTGGCTGGCCCAGCACCCAGCCGAGGCCGCCGCATGAGGCGCCTGACGCTCGAACCCATCACGGCCGAGGCCTTCGCGCCCTTCGGCCAGTTGCTGCCACCGTGTCCTGCCGGCTCCGCCCGGCTGGAGCTGATCGAGGAATTGGAGAACGGCCGGGCTAGCGCGAAACCCCGCCTCAGCCTCGCCAGCGTCGCATCAAAGGCCTTGCCGCTCACGGCTTTGGAAATGGAACGGCACGTGCACTCCTCGCAGGCCTTCGTGCCGGTGGATTGCGCGAGCTACCTCGTGCTTGTGGCGCCTCACGGAGCAGACGGCCTGCCGGACATGGCCGGACTTCGGGGCTTCCGGGTACCGGGCGACACCGGCATCAACTATCGGGCGGACACCTGGCACCATCCGCTCGCGGCGCTCGAGAGGGAGGCTCGCTTCGTCGTGCTCACCTTCGTGGACGGCACGGCGTCCGACGAGCAGTTCGTGCCACTCCTGGATCCAATCACCATTGCGGGGTAGCGCAGATCGCGAGAGCGGCCGCAAGGTCCAGGCAGAACAGCAGATTGCGCGGCCTGCTTGCGGCCCTAAAATTTTCTATCCTCGGGTTAGCAACTCAAGTTGGCTGCGCGCCCCCGCAACCACCGACTGAGCAGCCCCAGTGCTCCAATCCCTCCCCACCTTCGTCGTCCGGAGCGCATGACGCTCCACTAGGCCCGCGGCCTGCATGACGCCCGCGAAAGCGCCCTTCACTCCGACCTCGATGGCGCCGCTCTCGTGGCGGCCGATCGTGATGCGTTCGATCATGCCCCGCACCATCTCGCGAAGCTTCGGCGCGTCGGGATGGGTCGGGTGGCTGATCGCATGTTCGATCTGCTGCGCCGCAGCCTGGATCATCGCGTCGACGTCCTCCGTCATGTCGAGAGGTGCGGGGGGCTCGACATTCCCCAAGGCTCGCAGTTTGGTATCCAGCCCGACCTCTTCAGCCTCGAGCTGCTTGGGCTTGGTGATCAGGGCAGGGTTGTGTCCGGCATCGGCGATCGCGTTCACGACGCGATGGACCTGAGCCTGCTTCTTTTTGATCTCTCGCCGTGAGAGTGGCCCGCGTCTCCTCCGATGAGCCGAGGAGCCTCTCACGCTCCTCGATCACCTCGGCACGGAGCCGCGCCATGGCGTCCTCGTTCATCCAGCGATGCCGGATGGCATCCCCGACGAGCCGCTCGAGATCGGCGCGTTTGACCTTCAGGCTGTTCGAGCATGTGCCCTTCGACCGAAAGCTCGAGCAGCCGTAGTGGCGCGCGTCGCGCATGGCGAAAGGCGATCCGCAGTCGCCACACAGGATCAGTCCGGACAGGAGATGCTGGGCCCGGTGAGCGCGGTTGAGAGCAACCCCGTTCCCGTCCCGCGCCATCGCGGTGCGGACCTCGCTTTGCTGGGCTTTGACGCGCTGCCAGAGCGCGTCGTCGACGATCCGCAGGCTGTCGTCGGTCGACTCTTCCCATTCGTCCTCCGGGTTCACGCGGGCCAGCCGTTTGCCGGTCCCCGGATCACGGACGTAGGACGTCCGGTTCCAGATGATCCGGCCGACATAGAGCTCGTTGTTGAGAAGCCCCGTGCCGCGATCGACCTGGCCGCGGATGGTGGTGTCGATCCACTCCCGGCCTCGTGGGCCTAGGATGCCTTCCGCGTTGAGGGTCGCCGCAATGGCCCGCGGGGAGGCACCGCTCGCATAATCCTCGAAGATGCGCCTGACCACCTTGGCTTCATCCTCGATGATGAGCCGTTTGCCCTTCATTTCCGGATCGACCCGGTAGCCATAGCCCAGAGACCCGGCACTCAGGCCGGCCAGGATCTTGCCGGTCAGGCCGCGCTTTGTCTTGCCCTTCAAGTCGTCGAGAAAAGCCTGCGCCATAGCGCCGAGGATGCCGATCATCAGTCCGTTGATCTCGCCGCGATCCGTGGCGAACAGCCTGACCTTACGAAACTCGACGATGTCATGGAAATTGGCGAGATCGGCCAGGCGGCGGCTCAGGCGATCGACGGCCTCGACGACGACGATGTCGAACACGCCCCGTTCCGCGTCCTGGAGCAGGCGCTGATACTCGGGACGTAGGACCGTAGCTCCCGTGAAGGCGGCATCGGAATAGGTGGCGACGACCTCCCAACTCATCGCCTCGCAGTACCGGCGGCACTTTAGGACCTGATCCTCGATCGATTCCGGCCTTTGCTCGTCCGAGGAATAGCGGGCGTAGATGGCGGCGCGTTGGGTCTTAATGGGCCTAGAAGAATGGGCGAGCTTCACCATCGTACTCCAACCATGAGCCCTGCAGGCTCCACGAGATCCGTGACGAGAGCCGCAGGCCAGGGCTTCTACACCTCGCCGTCGTTGCGTTTCTGGTGGTCATCCTATGACAAACCATCCCGCGATCTGTGAAGGATGTTCGTTCAATTGCAGGCGAGTTCGCTTACCAGCCGACCCTTCAGGAGGTGCCATCTGGCGCTGCACGGGCGGCCCGCTCTCATCAAAAAGGGCCGAAGGGACGCCCGCAGGCGACAACGCCGCTGCCAACACCTTCCGGCGCGGCTGCCCTTCGGCCCGGGTCCAAGCATGCTCGATCTGCGTGTGGACAATATTGTCGGCCGGATCTGTGAAGGCAGCGAGAATGCCATGGGCATCTGGCACGATGCCCGGGAGCGCGGCCACCCCTGCGCCGGCCGTGAGATACACAGCCCGGTCCGCCAAGCGGCGGACAAAGCTGAACTGTTCGGGCCGTAAGCGCCAAGGCGGTAGCGTCCGGACGCCGGAGCAGACGACCGCGGAACTATCATTGCCGAGCGCGCGGCAGCTCGCAAGACTGACTATAGCGCGACACATGCGGAACGGCTCCGCAGGCAAGGGCTATTTGAGACGATTGTGCCATCTTGGACGGTGCTGTCATGTGTCCGGCCTTTACGTGCGGCGCCAAACCGCTGGCCTTGATGAAGTCCGCGATGCGAGTGGCCTGATCAATCACACGCGCTGTAAGCGCATAGTCGCGCGAGGCCTGTCTCACGTCGGGATTTCGTCCCGATGATTCATCAATCTTTACTGCACCTTGCCTCTGGCCGGTGCGTTTCGCCGACCAGCTAGTCCTGGTCGACTGGCGGCTCAAACGCTCAAACGGCAGCCGACGCGCTTGTCGTCCCAGATGTTCGGTAAGTCTGCCCTTGGTCAGGAGCGCCTAGACAATTCGCGCCATCTTATTGGCCAGCGCGACAGCGACGACCTTGAAGGAGCGCCTTGCCAGAATCGCACTCAGCCGCGCCGGCGCGCTGGCATTGCCCTGGACGTGTCGCAGGACAGAGGTGGCGCCGAGAACGAGGAGCGAGCGCAACGTTGATTGCCGATCTTCGAGATCCCGCCGAGCCGCTCCTTGCCGCCACTGGCATGGGACTTCGGAGTCAGGCCGAGCCAGGCTGCGAAATGATGTCCGGACGTGAAGCCACCCGGATCGGGAACCATGGCCTTGATCGAGGCGGCAATGATGACACCAACCCCGGGGATCGTGCACAGACGCCGCATGTCGTCGTTACGCTTGGCCTCCATCACGATGGCATGCTCCAGTTTGCCGATCTTTCGGTTCATACGGCCTCCGCGACATTGACTCGTCTGGATCGGATTCCCCTGGTGCGGAGAAGGGTTTAGCCTTGTGGCGCTGCTGGAGGGCTGTGTCATGGCGCGTGTCGCGGATCACCTGAGCGTCTCGGAACTGGAGCGTCGTTTCAGGGTCTGCCCAGATCCGGTCGAGGCGCGCCACGTCCAGGTGATCTGGCTGCTGGCACAGGGCCGCACCGTGGGGGCGACTTCGGAGGTCACCACCTTCGGCACCCGCTGGATCGAGCAACTGCTGGAGCGCTACAACGCATTCGGCCCCGAGGCCCTGGCCAACGGGCGCCGCCGCAATGGCCTCAAGCCGAGCCTGCTGACGGCCGAGGTGCTGGAGGTGGTGCGGCTGCGGCTGACCGAACCGCCGCCTGACGATGGGTTGTGGTCGAGCCGCAAGGTGGCGGACGTCATCGCGGCCCATCTCGGACTGGAGCGCGTCCTGCCTCAGCGCGGTTGGGAGGTGCTCAAAATGCTCGGCTACACGCTGCAGCGGCCGCGGCCGAAGAACCCGAAGTCCGCCACAGCCGAGGAGGCCCAGGCTTTTAAAAAAAAGCTGGCAGAGGCCGTCGCCGAGGAGGCGGCCGCTCACCCCGGCGTGCCCGTCGAGGTGTTCTGCACCGACGAGCACCGGCTCGGCCTGAAGCCGGTGCTGCGCTCGGTGTGGGCCCTCAAGGGACAGCGCCCGACGGCACTCGGCCACCACCGCTTCGAGTGGCTCTACGTGACAGCCTTCGTGGGGCCGGCCACGGGCGAAACGGTGTGGTACCTGTCCAACGGCGTGTCCAAGCCGCTATTCGCCGGCCTGCTCGCCGCCTTTGCGAAGGCGGTCGGCGCCGGGCCCGAAAAGCGCATCGTATTGTTGCTCGACGACGCCGGCTTCCACACGCGCCCCAACCTCGCCGTGCCCGACGGCATCAGGCTCGTCTACCTGCCGCCCTACAGTTCTGAACTGCAGCCCGCCGAGACGCTCTGGCCCTTGGTGGACGAGCCTATCGTCAACAAGCTCGTCCCGACCTTAGACGCGCTCGTGGACACGATCGGCGCCCGGTGCTGCGACCTCACCGAGCGCCAGAGCGAGATCAGCTCGCGCACCAACTTCTCTTGGTGGCCTAAAAATCATGGACCGGCCTAATCTCGCGGAGACAGTATCAGTCCCTCAGTCCCTCGATCTGATCGGCGATTTCGGTCTGGGCGAAGCGGGCAGCCTGAGGGAGACGGTTGTCGGTCTCGTCGCGCACGATCTTGATCAGGGAGGCCGTTTTAGCGGTGCCGGCCGCCCCGATTGTGCCGAGTTTCGCAAGATGGGCGCGCAGCGTTGATGGCCTGAGTCTTCATCGTGCCGGCCTTGCTGGGCGGGCGCCAGCAGACGATGCTGGCGCAGCTTATCATCACACAGATCCAGGACGTGTTGGACTGGGCCTTTGCGGGAGCGCTCTCCGCGCTGCTGCTGGTCGCCACGCTGCTGACCTGTTGGCTCTATGACCGCCTCTTTGGCCTTTCGAGCCTCTCGGGCGACGCGCCGGGTCGCTCCCGTGCCCCAGGCCGAGCGCGGGTGTGGGGCTTGGCACTCCTGTTTCATATGGCGCGATTTTGGACGATCGTTGGCGAGGGGCTGGCGCGCGGGACGGGCCCACGCTTCGGGCGTGCCCTGCTCCCCAGCTACGCGGGGCTGGCCATCGCCTTCCTGATCCTGCCGACGCTGGCGGTCATCCCAATGGCGTTCAGCAGCTCCTCGTTCGTGGAGTTCCCGCCTCCCGGGTATGGGATGCGCTGGTTCCAAACCTACTTTGGCTCGGATGTGTGGATCGGTGCGACGGTCCGCTCCTTCGGAGTGGCCTTTGCGACCGCCATCTTGGCGACCCTGATCGGCGGTTTCGCCGCCCTGGGGCTGGCTCGTTCGCGCTCGCGTTGGCGCGGGGCCGTCTTTGCGCTCTTCCTCGCACCGATGATCGTGCCGCGCATCGTGCTAGCGGTGGGGCTGTGCTATCTCTTCGCCCAGATCGGGCTTGTGGCCAGCAACGTCGGCTTGGTGATCGGGCATACGCTTCTGGCGCTGCCGTTCGCGCTCGTCGCGGTCACGGCCGTGTTGAAGGGGTACGACTGGCGTCTCGACCAGGTGGCCGCGACCCTTGGCGCGGATCGCGCGCGGACCTTGTGGCACGTCACGATGCCGATGGTGCGCGGAGGGATCGTCGCGTCGCTCCTCTTCGCCTTCATCACGTCCTTCGACGAACTGACGATCGCGCTCTTCGTCTCGGGCGGGGTGAAAACGACGCTGCCGAAGCAGATGTGGGACGACATGATCCTTCAGCTTAATCCCACGCTGGCGGCGGTGTCAGTGGTGATCTTCGTCGTGATCACGCTGCTGCTGCTCGCGGCCGAGCGGTTCCGCCGCACGGCTTGACCGATTCGCGTTTTCTCCGACTTGCGGTTAGCCACGATGCTTCATCCGGACGGTTTCCTGCCGCTGTTCCTCCAAGCGGCTGCCCGCACTCCAGACCGCGTGTTCGCGCGGTTCGACGGTCGCCCCATCACGGTGGGTCTTCTGGAGAGGCTCTCGAGCGCATTCGCCGGCACGCTCACCCCCCTTGGGCCGGGGGCGCGCGTAGCTGTGATGATGAACAACTCGCCCGAGACTCTGGCCGTCCTGTTCGGCATCGCCAGGGCCGGCGCCGTATGGGTGCCGGTCAACGCGCGGCTGAAGGACGAGGGGCTTCGCTACATTCTAGAGCATTGCGAGCCGGCGATGCTGGTCACCGACGCGACCCTCCTGTCCGCAATCGCCGAGAGCGGCTTCGACGTCGCTAGCGTGCGGACGATCGTGGCGGGAGGCGAGGGCAACGAGCTTGGCGTCGTCCTGCGGGGTTCGACAGCCCCGCCACCGAAAAGTCCTGCCGCCACCGACACCTTCGCCATCATGTACACGTCGGGCACCACCGGTCGACCAAAGGGGGTCATCGTCACCCACCTGATGATGCGGTTGGCCGGTGAAGCCGTCGCCAAGCTGTCTGAAGCGCGAGCCGGCGACGTCTTCTTCGTCTGGGAACTGCTCTACCACATCGGGGGAGCGCAACTCATCGTGCTCCCGCTCATCCGAGACGTTCAGCTGTCGATGGTGGAGCGCTTCAGCGCCAGCCGGTTCTGGGACCAGGTGCGGGCGGAAGGTGCCACTCACATTCATTACCTCGGCGGCATCCTCCAACTCCTACTCAAGCAGCTCGAGCTGCCCACGGATCGCGCCCATTCGGTGCGCATCGCCTGGGGCGGGGGCTGTCCGAAGGAGATCTGGCGCGACTTCGAGGATTGGTTCGGCGTTGAGATCCGCGAATGCTACGGAATGACGGAGGCGTCGAGCCTCACAACCTGCAACGACCGACGCGTCGTCGGCTCGGTCGGACGTCCTCTCCCGTGGTTCACCGTGGCCCTGCATGACGCCTATGGCGAAGACGTACCGCTAGGCTCGCAGGGCGAGATCGTGGTTCGGACCAGCCTGTCCGGCGCTCTCGTTCCGGGCTACTTCCGCAATCCAGAGGCGAGCGCGCTGGCACTGCGGGATGGGGCGCTGCACACGGGCGACTTCGGCCGCATGGATGCCGAGGGCAACCTGACTTTCCTGGGCCGCATGAATGACAGCGTGCGATGCCGCGGCGAGAACGTGTCAGCTTGGGAAGTCGAACACGTCGCCGGCGGTCATCCCGACATTGAGGACTGCGCGATGTTTGGCGTCACGGCGGAGATCGGCGAGCAGGACATTAAGCTTGTCGTGAAGCCCAAGGCCGGGGCGACAATCGACCCTACTGATCTGTTCGCTTGGCTGACAGCACGGCTCGCTCCCTACCAAGTGCCTCGCTATCTCGCAATTGTCGAAGAGTTCGAGCGAACGCCGAGCCAAAGGATCATGAAGCACCGCTTGTCGCAGCGGACCGATGATGGTTGGGACCGGCTCATAGTTGGGAGCTGACGCACGCGCTTATCATTCGACTAAAGGAGCCAACCGAAGATCGTAATGTTGCGGCGGTCTATGAAGGTGCGCTGGAGTGAGAGACGATGAGCGAGAGGACTTACGGCGGCCATGTTCCCCCTTTGTGTGTCTGATTGGGGTGGAAAGCGGTCCGGCCGCTTCGGAAAAGCGAAACCGCTGAAGCAGACGTTGCCCCCTTGAGTCATGGCTATATTGGGACGCAGAGATAAATGCAGCAGCCATTACAGGTGGCGGCGATAAAATTAATTCGCGTCTCGTCTCCGCTGCACCGAGAAAGCGTGAAAGGCCGTGCCGTTATTGTGCAGGTACGGACCAATGCTCCCTGCATTCGAATAGAATGAAGCCACTGAGCAAAGTGGATTCCTGAAACCAAGTATCTGAATGTAGATACTATTTTGACAGCCCGAGTGCCGGTGAACCGTCCCGGCGGCAGCTTGACAAGTTCGTGCATTGGTTTTTCAGCCGTTGTACGAATGAGGAGATGGCGCGGAGGATCAATTCATGATTGAAGAAGTTCTTCGTTTCTCAACCTTCGAGCTTCGACCGAAGCAGGCGGCGCTTCTCGATGGCGGCAGGCGCGTCCCACTCGGCAGCAGAGCACTAGCTATTCTCACCCTGCTGGCCCGGCGTGCTGGCGAGGTCGTTAGCACGAAGGAGATCACCAAGCACGCTTGGCCCAATATGTCCGTCGAAGACAGCAACATTCGGGTCCAGATCGCTGGCTTACGCAGAGCGTTGCGCGACGGAACGAAGCGCCCACGCTTCATCGTCAACGAGCCTGGTCGTGGCTACCGGTTCGCAGCGACCGTTGCATCCACCCTGCGCCAGGCCCCCCATTCCCGCCTCACCTCAATCCGCTGGCGCGAGCTACCCTCGGCATCACCGTTGGTAGGCCGGGATGAGGCGATCACCGACGTCGTGGAACGGTTGGTACGGGAACGCATGGTCACTCTCGTCGGACCTGGCGGGATCGGTAAGACCAGTGTGGCGATCTCGAGCATAGCGCGGCTCGTTGACAGGGGGCATACCGAGATATACTTCGTCGATCTATCGACCTTGACCGATCAGGAGCGCGTCGCAGCAGCGATTGCGGCCGCTCTGTATCTGCCCCTTTCAGGCGAGCCCATTCCCGCCATCCTTAACTGGCTCGAGGGGCGATCCGCGATGATCGTACTCGACAATTGCGAACATGTTATTTTGGCTGCGGCGAGCCTCTCCGAGACCATCCTGCACGCCTGTATCGGGGTAAGTATCCTGGCCACGAGCCGAGAAGTCCTTCGATGCAAGGGCGAGGCGGTTTATCGGCTTCCATCGTTGAGGTTCCCGCCGGCCGAGATCGAAATCCCGGTAGACGACATCGTCGCATTCCCGGCCGTCGAGCTCTTCGCGGCGCGAGTTGCGACTTCATTGAACCCCTTCCCTGTCACCTTCGCAAACGCCGGATCTGTTGCCCGGATCTGCCGCCAGTTGGATGGTATTCCGCTGGCTCTAGAACTTGCGGCTGCCTGCGCCGGGACCCTCGGCCTGAACGTCCTAGCCTCCGAACTCGGCAACCGGCTCGATTTCCTGACGCATGGGCAAAGGACCATCGCGCGACACGAGACGCTGCGGGCCATGCTGGACTGGAGCCACGACCTCCTAAGCGAGAGAGATCACACCGTTTTCGCCAGCCTTTCGGTGTTCCGGGTCGCGTTCACGCTGGAGGGGGCGGTTGTCGTCGCCGAGATGGACCGGATAGCGAGAGCCGATATCTTGCTGGCCATCCACCAACTCGCTTCGGCCTCGCTCCTTCACGTGGAGACGGCGCACGCCACCACGACCTATCGTTTCCTCGACACGACCCGAGCCTATGCCCAAGAGAAACTCGTCGCCTCTGGTCGGCTGGGGCAGGTTCGCCGCCAGCATGCGAGGTATATCCGCATACGTTTGGCCGAGGCCGATTGGTGGGAGCGCAACGGCAACCTCGTCGATGACCTGCAGGCCGCCCTTGATTGGGCGTTTTCGCTAGACGGTGACGCCCAGACAGGTATCGAACTCACGATTGCATCTGCGCCGCTCTGGCTCGGGCGTTCTCAGCTGGGAGAATACTGGACCCGGGTTTCTCAATCGCTCGACAGACTCGCCGCCACGAACCTCACCGGCGGCAGAGAGGAGATGCAACTCCAGCTCTCACTTGGGCACCTCTTCTTTCATATCCACGGACCTGGACCCACCCAGGTCCTGGCTTTCCAGCGTGCCCTGGAGATTGCAGAAGGCCTCAGCGATGTCCCGAGCATGACGACGGCCTTACGGGCCCTAGCAAGCGAGCGGGCGATCATGGGCGACCCAGTGACGGCGTTGTCGCTCTGCAACAGGCTAGTCGGGCTCAGCGAGGCAAACGGAAATCGAGAAACGACAGCCATCGCGAGCCACACCCTGGCTCTCACGTACTTCCGAATGGGGAACCTCGGCGAGGCGCGCCGAATCGGTGAGGCGCTCGTTGCGAGGGGCGAGCCCGCCAGTCCGTCCTTCTACAGCGTCTACCGCTATGATCAGACAACGGCGGAGCGGGCCAGTCTCGCCTGCGTGCTATGGATTCAAGGTTACGCGGATCGCGCTTTGGAGATGGTGCGGAGCGCCGTCGAGGACGCCGTTCAAGCCCGCAACCCCAGCTCCCTATGCTATATTCTCTCTAGCTCTGCCTGTCCCCTGGCTCTCTGGGCCGGCCACGATGGTCTCGCGGCGCATTACATCGACCTGCTGGCCAAAGAAACCGAGAAGAATGCGTTCGCTTATCTTCAAGGCTGGGCAGACCACTATCGTCGGATCTGGACGGCCCGAAGCGAGCGAGTGGACGTTGCAAACGCCAGCCTGATACCGGGGCTCGCCAGCTTGATTTGGCGCGAACGGCAGATCCTGGTCTCGATCGAAGCTAGTTTGGTCAGCGGGCCGGATCTCGTCGTTAACCGCACGAGGCAACCCAGCTGGTGCGCCGCCGAACTGCTGCGGGCGGAGGGCGAACATGAGCTCCGGTCGAACCAAATGAACTCCCGATCTTCTGCGGAGAGCCTTTTCGCTGAAGCGATGGTCGTCGCACATGATCAGGGGGCCCTGGCGTGGGAACTTCGCGCCGCGACCTCGCTCGCGTCGTGCAAACGGAAAGGCAAGGAGCCACAAGCGGCGCTCGGCATCCTGGCTCCCGTCCTGGGACGATTCCAGGAGGGGTTCGAGACCAAGGATCTCCTCGCCGCGTCGGATCTGCTGGCCGATCTGCAAAGCCTAGCCTGATCTCGCCGGTGAGGATCTTCCTCACGCATCATGGGGCGATGATGCTTTCATTCGGCTGTCAGCTCTTAAAGAATGCAAGCAGGTCCGCATTGATCTGCTCAGCATTCGTGGTCGGCATGCCATGCGGAAATCCCGGGTAGAACTTCGTGGTCGCATTGTGCAGGAGCTTGGCCGAGAGTGGCCCGGAATCCGCGAAGGGAACGATCTGGTCGTCCTCGCCGTGCATCACGAGGGTCGGCACAGTTATCGCCTTCAGATTTTCCGTGAAGTCGGTCTCGGAGAAGGCCTTTATACAGTCGTACTGGGCCTTGACCCCACCCATCATGCCCTGGCGCCACCAGTTGCGGCGCACGCCTTCGACGGGCGTCACGCCTGGACGGTTGTAGCCATAGAACGGCAGGGTGATATCAATGTAGAACTGCGCCCGATTGAACGCCGTGCCGGCGCGGATCTGGTCGAAGACCTCGATAGGCAGGCCGCCTGGGTTCTTCTCGCTTTTCACCATCACCGGCGGTACGGAACTGATCAGCACCGCCTTGGCGACGCGGCCCGCGCCATGCACGGCGACATAGCGGGCCACCTCGCCGCCGCCCGTCGAATGCCCGACATGGATCGCATCCCGCAGGTCGAGCGCGGCCGCCAGTTCGGCGACGTCGGCGGCATAGGTATCCATCTCGTTGCCGGTCGCGGTCTGGGACGAACGGCCGTGGCCACGCCGGTCATGGGCGATCACCCGAAAGCCGTGCTGGAGAAAGAACATCATCTGCGCGTCCCAATCGTCCGCGCTCAGCGGCCAGCCGTGGTGGAACACGATCGGCTGCCCACTCCCCCAGTCCTTGTAGAAAATCTCCGTGCCGTCCTTGACCCTGATGGTGTCCATCGCTGCGGCTCCGTTCATCTTCGCTTGTTCCGGCTCCCCCTCGGCCAGCGCGACACGCGAGGGCAGCCCCGTCATCGCCAGGAGCGCGGTGCCACCCAGAACCGCCGTCCTGCGACTCAGTCTTGCGGGTCGGTGATCGCGCTCAGGCACGGCTGAGGCTCCAGAGGGGTCGACCTGACCGGTCGAGCGTCACGCTCGTAATTTGAGCTTCGTCAGTCTAGCGAAGATGAGTCAGACTGATTGTACGATCGGGCTCTTTTTGCAGTGACGGCCCAGACATGGTGGTTGACCGTGCCCACCTCTGACGTCGGCACCGCCCTATCTGGCGGTCAACCAGACCGTCATGCCGGGTTCCAACCCTGCGCTACCCGCCGACGGATCGAGGCGCAGACGGAAGCTGTTCAAGTCGTGGTCGCCGACGGCTCGGGCGGCGCGCCAGGTCGCGAATTCGCCGAGCGGTCTCATCTCGACGACGAGGGCCTCCAATCGCTTCCCATCGGACGCCGTCAACGTCACGGTGCCCCCGATGGACAAACCCTGGAGCCGGTCTTCCCGAATCGTGAAGGCGAGCCAGCGCTGGCCGTCGGGGCCCAACGTCATCGCCGCCTTGCCCGGTGTCATGATCTCTCCGATCTCGGCCGCCCGCACACCCACCGCTCCGTCGGTCGGCGCAAGCAGCCTCGTCTTGTCGAGCTGCGCCTGGAGGCTCGCTGTCGCAGCTTGAGCCGCGACGAGCTTGGCGTCTGCCAGACGCCGCTCCTCAACGGTCGGGCCGGCCTTGTCCGCAGCGGCGGCGGCGCGCTTGCCGTCGAGGTCGGCTTGGGCCTTGGTCAGGGAGGCCTTGCTCTCGTCGAGTTGCTGCTGGCTCAGGAAGCTCTTGGAATTCAGCGTGGCGGCGCGATCGAATTGGAGCTGTGCCAGCAGCATGTTGGCCTCGGCCGTCCGCACCGCCTCGGCCGCGATGGACACCTGCTCGGGCCGCGTGCCCGAATAGGTGTTCGCGCGATCCGCCGCGGCGCTGTCCGTCGCCGCCTTTGCTTCGGCCAGGCTGGCGGTAATGTCCGGATTGTCGATCACGGCCAGGAGGTCGCCGCGCTTCACATGCTGCCCCGGCGCGACCGCGATCGAGGCTAGCCGTCCGCCGACTTCGGGCGCGATGCGGATCTCGGTCTGCCGCACCATGCCGATGAGGGGCGGGACCTCTTCGCCGTCCCGGTAGCTGTAAAGGACTGCCCCGGCCGCCACCGCCAAGACAATGACAGCGGCAACAACCTGTCTAGTCGACATGGGCGCGCCCCTCCCGGCTGGCGAGGCGGGCCATGACCATGGCCAGCACGGCATAGATGGCGACGAGCGCCCAGAGCCGCGCCCAGTTCGGAAAGACGTCGTGGAACGACGCTCCCATCTGGTTGACGCGGACGAGTCCTTCGATTCCCGAAGTGCTCGGCAGGGCCGCGCCCAGCACGCGAAGCACGGGTGGGATGGCCTCCGGGGGCCAGGCGACGCCGACCAGGAAGAAGATCGGCAGACTGACCGCGATCAGCAGCAGCACTGCCGTTTCGCGGCGCCGGAAGGCGGCGCCGACCAACTGACCCAGGAAGCTGATCGACAGAGTGTAGGGGATGACCAGCACGAGAAGATCGATGACCCGCTCGGTGTAGGAGAAGCCGTAGAGACGGGGGAGCACCACGAGGTAGAGCGCGCAGCTTGGCAGCGCGAGAAGCAGGTGAGCGAGGGCCTGCCCAATCACGGCGGCCGGCGTGCCACGGCGGCGTCGCGCCGCGAAGCCACCCTGCTGGAAGGCGACGCCGCCCAGCGTCGCCGATCCCATTAAAAGCGTTTGCTGCAGGATGAGAAGGAAGGCGGCTGGGACGATGTAGCTGGCATAGCCGCCGGTGGGGTTGAACAGGGGCTGGTCGAGGATCTCGACGGGCGAGCTGCGGGCCAGCGCGGCACGGTAGAGGCTGCCATCGGGCCGCGCACCGCGGCCGGCGAGGTCGGCTGAAACCGTGCTGGCCGCTTCCGTGATCCCCTGCAGGGTGCGGCTGTAGAGCAGGAAATAAGCGGAATCGACATAGGCCGGCAGGCGCGCGCGGTCGCCCTTCAACACGTCGCGCTCTGTCCCAGCCGGGATGCTGAGGATGCCAAACACCTCGCGGCGCGCCAGCGCCGCCTGAGCCTCCGCCAGGGTCGTGGGACGAGCCGCGACGGTGATCGCCTCGTCTGCATCGAGCGCCTGGACCAGAGTTCGACTGAGGTCGGTCCCGTCGTCATCGACGACCGCGATGGGAATGTGACGGATCAGCTGACCAAGATACGGCTGCGGGTAGAAGACCCCGTAGATCAGCGGCCCCAGCACGATCAATCCGAAGGCGCCCTTGTCGCGCAGCACCCGACCATACTCCGCGGCAAAGAACCCGATGATGCCGTGCGGCGCTGGCGTGGGGGACACACCGCCCTCGACGACCGGTGATGGCTTGCGCGCCACGACACGCAGTCGAAGCCAAGCGAGGCCGAAGAAGGCGACGGCGAGCGCCGCAAGGTAGGCGAAAGGCGGGGCCGAGTCGCGGATCGGCACGCCGCGTGCGGCCTGGTCGAAGAGGATCTGGATGTACCACCGGAGCGGCAGGAGCGCCCCCCAAGTGCGAGCGAAGCCGCTCATGGCGAGTACAGGGAAGCCGACGCCCGCGAAGCCGAAGGCGGGCGAGCAGACGATGCCCGTGAGGGTGAGCCCTGTCGCGAGGTTGCCCACGAGCAGCTGGAACAGCGCGCCAAGCGAGAGATAGGCGATGATCAGCAGGCAGGCCGCGACGGCGGTCATGACGGGGTCGCCGCGAAACGGGATCTGGTAGATGCCGTGGATGATGCCGAGCCCGACCGTCATGATGACGACGAAGATGCCGAAATACGGAGCGAGCTTTCCCACGAGTGCGGTGAGCGGCGCGCCTCCCGCCGTCTCCAGCCATTCGGCGACGGAGCGCCCCGTGAACTCCGACCCGACCGCGAAGCCGGCCACGATCGCCATCATGACGTGCAGCACCGTCGGCAGGATCGCGCGCAGGAGAAATTGCGCGTAGTTTAGGGCCGGGTTGGTCAGGACATACTGTTCGACGACCAGCGGCCCCGGTGTGTTGTCGGCGGTCTTCGGTCCTTTCGGCAGGTCGGCGACGGCTGCCGAGATGGCCGCCTGCAAGGCCCCGGAGGCGACATTGCCCGGCGTGAAGAACTGCTTGTTGTAGAAGATCACCACCTGTGGGCGCCGGCCCGCCATCAGGTCGCGCTCGAAGTCTTGCGGGATGTAGGTCGCGGCGATGGCCTCGCCCGATCGAATAGCGTGCATGGCGCCCGTGAGATCCGCCGAGCGAAGCCCCACGGTTACGCCGGGCGCGGCATCGATTGCCTGCACCAGTGTCATCGAGGAGGGCGAGCGGTCCTGATCGACGACATCGACTTTCAGCTGTCTGATGACGGCGTTGCCGAACGTCATGGCGAGGAGCACGAAGGCGACCAGCGGAACGACGAACACCATCAGCCGCGCGACCCGGTCCCGGCGGATCCAAGCGACCTCCCGGGCCGCGACGGCGAGGAGGCCGGGACGGAGCGGTCGCTTCATCGGGTGCCGCCCCACCAGGCCGCATAGGCGCTCATGCCCGGGCGAAGCTCTGCGATCCTCTCGACCGGATAGGCCCGGACCTCGAAGGTCCTCAGGTCGAAGTCGCCCGTGGCGCGCGTGGCCCGCCAGCCGGCATATTCGCCGCGCGTCGCGATTGTGCGCACGGCGACATCGATGGCGCGGTCGCCGAGCGCCGGCACCTTGACGGTGAAGCGGTCCCCGACCTTGAGGCCTTTAACGAGGTCCTCCCGCAGATCGAAGCGGAGCCACACGTCGGCGAGATCGACGAGCGACAGGAGTGGCACGCCCGGGGAGACGTATTCGCCGACTTCGCTGCCGACCTGATAGACCTGCGTAACAGACGGCGCCCTGACGGTGAGCTCGTCCACCTGCGCCTGAAGCGTCGCGATGGAGGATTGCGCCTTGGCCACGGCAGCGCGGGCCACGCCTCGCTCCTCTGGAGTGTAGCCGGCCACAGCCTCGTCATAGGAGAACTTGGCCTGCTGGACGCCGCGCTGGGCCACGTCGAGGCTGCGTGTGGTCTCGTCAAGCTTCTGCACGGGCGCGAAGTCGCGGGACGTCAGCTGCTTGGTGCGGTCGAAGGTCTGCTGCGCCAGCGTGGCATCGGCCTGCGCCGCCGCCAGTGCCGCCTTACGCTGTGCCACGACCTCCGGGCGTGTGCCGACCAGGATGCGCGTGAGGTCCGCCTGCGCGACGGCTTCGGAGGCCTTCGCCTCGCTCAGCTTGGTCAGGAGTTGCGGGTTGTCGATACTGACGAGCACCGCCCCGGACAACACGTTATCACCCCGATCAACCGGTCGTTCCGCGACCCGCCCATCGACGCGGGCCGCTATATCGATGCGCGTCGCATCCGCCTCGCCCTGCACTAGTAGAGGTTGTGGCTGCACAAGGTACCAGAGCGACAGGCCGACGATGGCGACCACGGTCACGATCACGATAGCGGCCGAGGTTCGCGGTGCCTTCGCGGGAGGACGATCGCCTGCGCGCTGATCCGTCATAGGTGAGCTCCAGAGGGGCGCCCGAGGCACCGCCATCCGCCTGGGCGCAAGCAGCCCCGGCGCGCGGTGGCGGACGGATCAAATGGCATGCATGATCCAGCGAAGCACGCCGGCGACGCCGGCAACGGTCAAGACGCCGCCGAGCCAGAGGGCGCCGAACCAGCCGAGCTGCTTGACAAGACCCCTGGAGCCGCTTCGATCAGTGGTAGTGCGCACCGGCCTGCACCTTTCCGCGAAAGACCCAGTAGCTGAAACCGGAGTAGGTCAGGATCAACGGGATTAGCACCGAAGCGCCGACGAGCACGAACACTTGACTGGCGCGTGGCGCGGCGGCCTGCCAGATCGTTATGTTCGGCGGAATCATCAACGGAAACAGGCTGATACCGAGACCCACGAAGCAGAGAACGAAGACCGTCAGCGCGCAGAGGAACGGGGTCAGATGATGCCCGCGGGCAAGTCCGATGTGGAAACAGACTGCGATCAGAGCGACGAGGATCGGGACGGGGCTGGTGAACAGAATGCCCGGCCAGCCGAACCACCGGTGCATGAACGTGTGATTGAGAAACGGCGTCCACAGGCTGACGGCGACGATGAGCGCCAGCGTCGCCCAGGCGAGCACCCGTGCCTGGGCTCGGGCGCGGCTCTGGAGCGAGCCTTCCGTGCGCCACACCAGCCAGCAGGCTCCCAGCCACGCATAGCCGATGACAACCGCGATCCCACACAGGACCGTGAACGGGGTCAGCCAGTCGAACCAACCGCCTGCATATTGCCGGTTCACGACGTGGATACCTTGAAGCAAGCCGCCCAGCGTGAGCCCTTGGCAGAGCGCTGCGACGGTCGAGCCGCCGAAGAACGACAGGTCCCAGAGCTTGCGGCCCCGCTCCGTCTCGGCCCGAAAGCGGAACTCGAAGGCGACGCCCCTGAAGATCAGGCCGAATAACATACCGAGGATGGTCGGGTAGAGCGCCGGCATGATCACCGCATAGGCGAGCGGGAAAACCCCGAACAGACCACCGCCGCCGAGGACGAGCCAGGTCTCGTTGCCGTCCCACATGGGCGCGATGGAGTTCACCATCGTGTCGCGGTCCTCGGCGCCACGCTCGGCGGCGAACAGCATGCCGACGCCGAGGTCGAAGCCGTCCAGAACGACGTAGGCCATGACGGCGAAGGCGATCAGGCCCGCCCAGATCGTGGCGATGGTCTCGGTGCTCATGGGCCTACTCCGCCGGCTGAATCGACGCTTGGCCACTTCCCGGCGGCACCGCCCCAGGCAGGCCCGGATGGATGCCTGCGGTCCGGGTCGGCAGGTCGGTTCGGACACCCGTCTCCCCGGCGACCGGCGCCTTCGCCATTAGCCGAAGGATGATCAGGATGCCGGCTCCGAAGACGATGAAGTAGACGACGGTGAAGATCGCGAAGGAGGTCGCGACTCCCGGCAAGGCGATCGGTGACACGCTGTCGATCGTGCGCAGGACGCCGTAGACCGTATATGGCTGGCGGCCGATTTCGGTGGTCATCCATCCGCAGAGCAGGGCGACCAGGGGCGCCAGCGAGAGGCCCAAAGCGGCGCGATGCAGCCATCGGCTGGAGTAGAGCGTACCGCGCCACCGCGCGTAGAGGCTGAACAGTCCCAGACCGACCATGAGAAAGCTGAGCCCCACCATGGCGCGGAAGGTCCAGAAGATGATCGGCGCATAGGGCCGGTCGCCCGGCGGAACCTCCTTCAATCCGGGCACGCGACCGCTCCAGGTGTGCGTGAGGATCATCGAGGAGGCGTGCGGGATCTCGATCTTGTAGTCGGTCCGCTCATTCTGCATGTTGGGCAGGCCGAAGAGAATCAACGGGGCGCCGTCGGGCCCGGAGGGTTCCCAGTCGCCCTCCATGGCGGCGATCTTCATCGGCTGATGTTCGAGCGTGTTCAGACCGTGCAGGTCGCCCATGACTATCTGGGCCGGAGCGACGATCGCCGCCATCCACATCGCCATGGAGAACATGGTGTGCACGGCGGGCGTCGCGTGGCCGCGCAACATGTGCCAAGCCGCGACGCCGCCGACGATGAAGGCCACCACGAGGTAGGAGGCCAACACCATGTGCGGGACCCGCACGAAGACCGACGGGTTGAACACCACCTGCCAGTAGTCGGTGGGAAACATGCGCCCGTCAGGGCCGATGCCGAAGCCGGCCGGCGTCTGCATCCAGCTGTTCACCGAGAGAATCCAGAATGCCGACAGGAAGGTACCACCCGCCACCATGCAGGTCGCGAAGAAGTGGAGGCCCCGTCCGACCCGCTCCATGCCGAACAGCATGACGCCGAGGAACCCGGCCTCGAGGAAGAAGGCCGTCAAGACCTCATAGGCCATCACCGGGCCGATCACAGGGCCGGCCTTGTCGGCGTATTGCGACCAGTTCGTCCCGAATTGGTAGGACATGACTAGGCCGGATACCACGCCCATGCCGAAGCCGATCGAGAAGATCTTGATCCAATAACGGAAGAGATCGAGGTAGACCTGCCGACCGGTGCGCAACCATAGGCCTTCCAGGACCATCAGAAAGCTGGCAAGACCGATGGAAAAGGCCGGAAACATGATGTGGAAGGCGACGGTGAAGCCGAACTGCGCTCTCGCGAGATGGAAGGCGTCGAACATGGCGAACATCCGTTGCGGTCAAACAGAATACTCAGTCAGAACCGATACCACTGCGGTTTAACAGTCGAACACGGCGCCATTCGAAGGGAGCTCTTCCAACGATGCGGCGGAACACTCTTGAGAAATGCGCCTGATCGGTGAAGCCGCAGGTGAGGGCCACCTGGCTGAGGGGTTCCGCAGCTTCCAGCATCCTCACCTTGGCACGTTCGATACGTCGCTTGATGATGAAATCATGCGGAGACGTTTCGAAGCTGCGCCGGAAGGCTCGGGTGAAGTAGCTGCGGCTAAGGCCAATGGTGCAAGCGAGTTCATCCAGGCACAACGGCGTTTCGAGATGACTCTCGATGTGAGCTACAATCTTCCGAGCCTGCCAAGCTGCCAAGCAGCCCCCACGCGACTTCATCCTGTCGTTGCTCGATTTGGCCTCGACCGCCGCTTCGAGCAGAGCCGAGGCACGCGTAAGAAAGGCGCTGGCTCTTTCCCGATCTCCATCCAGGACAACGATAGCCTGTTCCAACAGCCCCGCGAGAAGCGATTCCGAGTTCTGCGGGGCGACTGCCCTTTCGGGCGAGAAGATCGCGGAGACGGACCAAGCTGCGGTCGCGCAGGCTGCCTGTTCAAGAGGTGCCATCAGGGTGTCGGCCTTCGTCATCGAATGCCGCTCGCCCGGCGGCTGGCTCGAGACTTTTGTTTCACGTTCGGCGCTGAGTAAGCGAGTTAAAAGTTGTGAAAAGTAGGTGTTGCTCGAGCGCTCGCCGCGGAGCCGGGGGACGCACGTCGCCCGTCCCTCACCCGAGACCCCCATCAGTGCACGGCGAAGTAGGATCGGATCCGAGAGATGAGATCGGGCGCGGAGCTGGCACCGACGCCGACGCTGGCGGCGACCGTGCGCTCCAAATAGGTCTGGCCGAGCTTGGCCGCTGCTTCGAAGGCATGGAGGAGGTCCGGCTGGGCGGCCAGAAGAGGGCGCAAATTCGCTGACCGAAGTTCGAGAACGACGGAATTGGTCAGCGCCTTAACTTCGGCTCCGTGAGGCGCGCCCGTCAGAAGACCGATCTCGCCGACATAGTCGCCGGGACCGATCCGTCCGACGATCGTCGAAACGCCGGCCACGGTGCGCGTCACCTCGAACACGCCTGACACCATGATGAACAGTGAATTATCGCTGCTTCCCTCCGAGAATATTACGGCTTCCGGCAGGAGAGATCGTCTGAGCGTGGCGGCAGACAGCGAGGCGAGTTGTTCAGCGGTCAGGCTGCTGAAAAGAGGGATTGCGATGCCATCGCGCTTCTCCTCGTTCGGATCCGACCTTCGGATCTCAGCGCCGACGATGCCTGCCGCCCGGAACTGTCGTACGATCTGCAGAAGCAATGTATTGCGCGCTCCCCCGAGCGCATCCCCGTCGATGGCCGAGAAGGAGACTTGGTAGGTGTTGAAGTGTTTGCCGAGCTCAGCGATCGCGATGGCGGCAGCAGGCTTCGCCAGGACGGTCGGGCAGAGTAGAAGTGCGTTGCCGATGAGAGCGATCACTTGCTCGGCGGGGACGGACGACAAACAGGGGACATGGACAGTGTCCCGCCGCCGCTTCGAAGGCACGCTCCTGTTTACGATCCGTGACTTCGCGGCAATGCTGTTGGGGATCGTCGCGACGTCGTCCCCATCAGTCTGGATCCGGACGGACCTCCAGTTGATCTGGACCACCGTCCCTTCGCTCTGGCCGTCGATGAGGATCCGATCCCCGACCGCATAGGGCTGCTCGATCCCGACGGCGATGCCTGAGAAGACGTCGGATAGCGAGCTCTGCAGGGCTAGGCCGAGCACGATGGCGATGACCCCCGAGGTGGCGACCAAAGCGCCGACGGGCAATCCGAACACGGATCCGATGATGCCGAGGGCCGCAGCCAGATAGAGGAGCCCTGCCAGCAGGTCCGGCACCAGCCTGCCGGCGCGGCCGAGAGGACTTCTGGCGAAACCGTAGCGCACGATCTCGGCCATCAGCCTGGCGGCCAGCACCCACCAGAAGGCAACGATCGCCTTTTGTCCGAAGACCCAGCCGGCGCTACCGCTGAACGAGGGCCTGACCGGAGCTCCGACGCTCCGGAACACGAAGGTCGTCAGCATCGCCAAGAGGCAGGCCGCTGCAGCGAGCCTTACCCAGTTGGGCTGGCCGCGCGCTGCGGCCCACCACACCAAACAAGTTACGGTCAGACCCGCGGCGATAATCTCATCAGGCAAGGCGGTAGTCCGTCCGGATTAGCATCGGTTTTGATCATCAGCGGCGGAACGGCGCCGATCAGCACAACTTTGGAAATGCGTCGCGTCCCGTGCCGCCCGACGTAGCGGGCCACTTCGCCGCCGTGCCCTACGTGCACCGCCGGCCCGAAATCCAGCCGTCACCAGCTCTGCGAGGTTGTCGGCGTAGGTGTCGATCTCGTTGACGTTCCAGGGCTGACTGGCGTGCCCATGACCTCGCCGGCCGAAAGCAATGCAGCCGAAATCCTCAGAAGCGAGGCACAGCATCTGATCTTCCCAGGCGTCAGCTGATAGGGCCCAACCATGGCTGAAAACGACCGGCTCTCCGGAGCTTCAGTCTCTGAAGTAAATCTCAGCTCCGTCTCTTGTCGTTGTAGTTGCCATTTCCGTTAAACCGTAAACGATCGTATCAGTCTTTTGACTCAATCTACGATCAGATTATACTCGCAAGCTTATGGGCGAGATTGCCAGAACCTTCGAGCGGCGACGTCCGTCGAACCTTTCGGGAAGTTTTCGGCGATGCCCCCCATGCATCCGCATCACCGGCCCAGAAGGTTAGTCTCGGCGAGATCGATCACCTCGTCGCCGCGGCCGCTCATGACGGCGCGAAGCACCCACAGGCTGAAACCCTTCATCTGCTCGACTCCGATGGTCGGCGGCATGGACAACTCGTGCTTGGCCGTCACCACGTCGAGGACAGCGGGGCCGTCATGGGCCAGCATGGCTGCGATGGCGCCGGGTAACTCCCCCGGATCCTCGACCCGTTGCGCGTGAATGCCCATGGCTCTCGCCATGGCAGCAAAATCAGGGTTCTGAAGGTCGGTACCGCTGTCGACGAAGCCGGACGCCTTCATCTCCAATGAGACGAAGCCCAGAACCCCATTGTTGAAGATTACCACCTTAACCGGCAGCTTGAGCTGTGTAAGCGAGATCAGATCGCCCATCAACATGGTGAAGCCGCCGTCGCCCGACAGCGATATGACCTGACGCTTGGGCTGAACCGCTTGGATCCCGATCGCCTGCGGCATGGCGTTCGCCATCGAGCCGTGAACCAGCGAGCCAACCATCCGACGCTTGCCGTTCATCTTGAGATACCGAGCTGCCCAGATGACCGGGGTGCCGACGTCGAAGGTGAACACCGCGTCGTCGCTGGCCGCCTCGCTGACGATCTTAGCCAGATATTGCGGGTGGATCGGCTTGTGACCGGGTGTTCCCTTGGCAAGGTCGTCGAGACCGCGGCGGTCCTTTTCGAAGTGCGCTACGGCGTGATCGAGATGATACCGGTCGGTCTGCGGGGTCAATTTCGGCAGCAACGCTTCGATCGTCAGGCCGACGTCACCGACAAGGCCGAGATCGAGCTTGCAGCGGCGCCCGAGGTTCCCGGGGCGAATATCGACCTGGGCGATCTTCGCATGGGTCGGCAGGAACTGCTTGTATGGGAAATCCGTGCCCAGCATTAGCAGCAAGTCGCAGGCGTGCATTGCAGCATAGGCTGACGAATAGCCGATAAATCCCGTCAGGCCGACATCGTAGGGATTGTCATACTCGACATACTCCTTGCCGCCGAGGGCGTGGACGATCGGGCTCTTCAACGTCTCGGCGAGCTGCATCAGGGCTGAATGGGCACCGGCGCAGCCCCGGCCGCAGAACAGCGTGACCCGTCCGGCCTCGTTCAGAAGCGTTGCGAGTGCATTGAGCTCGCGTTCGGCCGGCACGATACGGGGCTCGGGAGGCAGCAATCCCGGGTTGGGCGAGATCGCCCGTGCCGGCGCGGCCCGGAGCGCGACGTCTCCGGGCACGACGATCACGGCAACGCCCCGAAGGCCGACGGCCGCCCGGATGGCATTCTCAAGCACATAGGGCATCTGGGAGGGGTCGGAGACCAACTCGCAATAGTGGCTGCACTCGCGAAAGAGGTCCTGTGGATGTGTCTCCTGGAAATAGCCGCCGCCGATCTCTCCCAAAGGAATATGCGCCGCAATGGCCAGGACCGGCGTGCGGCTCCTGTGAGCGTCGAACAGGCCGTTGATGAGATGGAGATTGCCCGGCCCACAAGAGCCCGCGCAGACCGCCAGTTCCCCGGTGACCTGGGCTGCGCCGGCCGCCGCGAAGGCGGCCACCTCTTCGTGGCGGACGCCCATCCACTGGATATCGTCTTGTTGGCGCAATGACTCTGTTAGCCCGTTGAGGCTATCGCCGACGACCCCGAAAATGCGCTTGACGCCGGCCTGGCTCAACGTCTCCACGATCAGGTTGGCGATGCTATTGGTCGTCACGGGATCGCTCCTTGTTTGCAGCTCGACGGAAAACGGCCCGCTCAGCATAATTATTGCTGAATCGTACCGTCGTTGATCGCGTTCCTGCTGCGGATCCGTCAGACGGCTACACTAGCCACTTGGCTTGCCTACATCTTGAAAGAATGCGCACCGACTTGCTCAATCGGGTGCACACCGTCAAAGGCTGACGGAAGCCCAATCACGTTGTCTACTGAGCACACTCAACTTGCCCACATTGCGAGCTCCGAGGCGACGACTCGAGAGCGCGTGCTTGTCCGCGCAAAGACGTCCGCTTCCCAAAGCGCAGAACCATCAATGGGCGACTTGATGGCGACGTGATCGCCCTCGACGGCCAATACCACCGCTGTCATGGATCGCGGGAACGTCACAGTTCCAGACGTTATGCATCGGCCCCCTCATGGTCGTAACTCGCTTTTGCGGGTGAGAACCATGCAGGAACGAGCGCTGTCCAAACCAAGGCGGCGAATGAACGCTGGATCACTCCCAATGACGTTGTCAGCTCCTATCAAATGGCGAGCAGGCAATCACCGGTTGTCAAAATGGTGGCTGTGAGGGAGGAGGTGTGACCATCCGCTCGACACAAATCTGAAGGAATCTAAATGGCTGACGATAGGCCCAACTTCGCCCATGATAGCCTTGGTTCGGCGTGCACCGCCCTCAGAAGTCTCAAGTCGGAACGACCGCTTTCGGGCTTAAGATGAAGTTACTCCAACGCCCGACTAGGGTCGAATTCGGCTGTTACCGGCCGAACGGCAAAACTGGGTGGACAGCGGTCCGGCTGCTTTGGGACAGGAAGGTTCAATAGCAGAAACGAAAAAGTACTCTCTCAAGCACAGACTTGGGACTCAATACCGTCGGACACTGGAGGTGACCGCCGTCGCTTTTCAGCGGGCGCATGTAGGAACTCAGAGCCCCAAAGATCCTCCGGTCGATTTAGCCCGTTGCCGAACCGGCACTGCCGCGTCGTCGAAAAGTGGCCTTGCGGGCTGCGAGATCCCCTGTGAGGCTGTTAGCTGCGGCCCATAGGTGCCGGTCTCTCGACGCCCCGACTGGATCCCATGGTATTTGCAAGCCTCACGTCTCAGACCTTTCCAAAAGCTGATCTCAGCGCACTGGTCGAAAGATCTCGGAAAGACAGCGTCGAATTCCCTGATGTGCTCGCCAACCATCTGCCCATGATCCTGGTCGCTCTCGATAGGCTTGGCTCTAGCCCCGAGCGCATGGCCGCCTTCTTCGCGCTTTATCGTGACGGCAAAGGTCTCGTCGCTCCACCCACCGCGATCGCGCCGATGGATGACGCGTCTTGGACCTCGGTGTTGGGCGACCGTACGCGAGAAGCCGATGCCCGAGCCTTCTTCGCCGACGCGGTCGCGAGGCTGGGGATCGCAGCGACAGTGTCGACCTACCTGCCGGGGCTCGCTTCGGGTGTCGCAGGCAGCGCACTGCACCCGCTGATGCGGCTCGCCTATGGAATCCTCAACGAGGATTCGGACGAGGTCGGCACGGCGCTTGGCTATTGGGCCTGCTGCTACCTCCCTCTCCCATCTGCGTCGGGCGCGCGGCCAGTGACTGACGATCCTGGCGCGGTACTGGCTCGCGTCGCTACGTTTCCGGGGCTTCGGGCGTTGCCGCCCTACGATCACCTGTGGCACGCCATCCGGGCCGCGGCGGCCGACCCGGACTTCGCCCCGGTTGTCGATTGGCTCCACGTCGATGCCGCGACGCCGGCGCGGGTCGCTGCTACGTCGCTCGCCCTCTACGCCGCCACCATGGATTTCGCGGCCCTTCATGCGGTCACGGGCGCCCATTGGGTCCGCTTGGTGTCGACTGTCTGTCCAGATCCAAACCTGCTTCGCTACTTCTGGCAGGCAATCGCGGCACTGGTGCCGAGCATCGGATTTCCGACCCTGCCGACCTCCGAACAACTCGAGAAGTGGCGGCGTCTCCCCTGTCCGGACTGGCCCGTCATCATGCGCACGGCCGTGGCATCGGACGACGAACACGACATCAGCCTCGTGTTCTCGGCGAGCGAGGAGGAGAAGGTCTATGGAGACCCTCTCTATCGGGTGGTGGCGGCCCGGCGGGTGGGGCTGATCGCGTGAGCGGCCCATCAACTGCCTCTTTGACGCTTCGGGAAGCCGCATTGGCGGACGGACGGCAGGTTGACCTCCTGCTGGAGGCTGGTCGCATCGCGGCCATCGGACCGGTCGGATCTTTGACGCGAGATGGGGACTCTTTCCTGGCCTGCGACGGGGACCTGCTGTCTCCGTCGTTCGTCGACGGGCACATCCACCTTGACAAGACGCTGCTTGGCCTGCCGCTGATTCCGCACCGCCCTGGCGCCTCCGTGGCTGAGCGGATCCGCACTGAGAAAGACCTGCGCAAGACGCTGCCTTTGTCGATCGAGGAGCGGGGCGGACGACTGATTGAGCAGGTCGTGAGCTTCGGGACGGGTGCGGTTCGCAGCCACGTAGACATCGACACCGAGGTCGGACTGTCTGGACTCGAGGCGGTGCTGCGCCTGAAGCAGCTTTATCAAGACGTGATCGACATTCAGATCGTCGCGTTTCCACAGAGCGGAATCCTGCGCGACCCAGGTACGGCAGACCTGCTCGACGCGGCCGTGGCCATGGGCGCCGACCTCGTGGGCGGCCTGGATCCCGCAGGCATCGACGGAGACATCAATGGTCATCTCGATGCCATCTTCGCCATCGCGGAACGGCGCGGCGTCGGTGTAGACATCCACCTTCACGACGCGGGGCCACTCGGGACCTTCGAGTTGCGTGGCATCGCAGGTCGCACCCTGGCCGCGGGGCTGAGCGGCCGCGTCGCGGTCAGTCATGCCTACGCGCTCGGAGCCGTCGACGACGGCGATTTCGGACGCAGCGCCGAAATGCTCGC
>JBPBQY010000026.1:0-32862 GCA_050920985.1 Janthinobacterium lividum
GCTCGCCCGAGTGGGTCTACGACAGCCTGTACTGTGCTCGGGGCCAGGCCGAAAACCTGATCAAGCTGCACAAGTCCCAGCTCCGATCCGACCGCACCTCATGCCGTTCGGCACTGGCCAACCAGGTACGCCTCGTGCTGCACACCGCCGCCTACTGGCTGATGCTGGACGTCAGGGACGCCATTCCCAAAGTCCGCGACCTCGCCAAAGCCGAGTTCACGACGTTGCGCCTCCGGCTCCTCAAAGTCGCCGCCAGGGTGGTGGAGACCCGCCACCGCGTCCGCATCGCTTTCGCGGCCGCCTGTCCCGAGGCCGATCTGATGCCCGGCCTGACCGCAGCCCTGATCCGGCGAAGGATCTGAGCGACGGGGCCGAGCCCCTCACGCCAAACCCCGTCCCTCCAGCGCCGAACCCCCATCGAAGAACCGACCGACGGCGTTCCGCGCCGATCGAACCCGCGCGCGCCCGGCATCCAACGACGCGCTCAACAGGCCGAGTCCGCGCCCCGGTGAATAGGATCGGCTAGGAGCATCCCGGCTCTCGGCGATGACGTCGGATCGGAACACCTCTCGAGGTTAGCGTGGAAAACCCGACTTCCTAGGGATCGGGACCTGGACGACCTCCGCCTGTGAACAGGCATGGCCCTCTCGCTCCGCCGCAGATGCAATGGAGGCGGCGACCGTCCCGAGTGGCCACGAAGGTGTCGACGTGCCGCCAGGGCGGCCCGTATCGCACGTCGATCGCAGTGCACCTCTCGAGCCTATCTCAGCAGAGCCGATCGTCGGTCGTCTGGAGACCGGCACCGTCGGGATCATCGTTCGTCCCATACCGCGCGTCTCGCTTCGTCGACATGCGCCGCAACGTCGGCGTCGTTAGATCACGACGGTGGCGATGCGCCTGCGAGCTCCGGTTTCGGGTCGTTGAGGAACACACCAGGAACGGGAGAGATGGGGTAAGCGGGTCTGCAACGACGATGAAGGATTGTGGGCCCGCGCGTCATTCTGCGTCGGGCGCCTGCCGACGAGGATCTCGGGCGAGCCGTCGCGGTCCGCAGCTATCCGGATCGGGGCAGGGAGGGACGCTCTGGCCAACCCCATCCCATGCGCGGCGAGGCGTGTCGTTCGGCCGAGCAGACGGATCGGCGACGGCGGCCATCCCTCGGCGGGACGCGCCGTGGAACGGCGAAAGGGACCGGGTCAGCACCCGGTCAGCTGGCCGACCAGCTTGGCGAGACTCTCGCTCTTCACCGACACGTAGCGCCAGACCGTGCGCCCGTTCTTATGCTGCAGGACGAGTTGGGCGAGGTTCGTGGGTGCCCTCGGGTCCAGCGTCACGCAGTCGGCGGCGGCTCTGCGGCAGTCGTGCGATGCCGCGTCGACGCCGAGGATTCGCTTGAAATGCCTCTTGTAGACCTGATGAAGCCCGCCCAGCGAAAGGTTTCCGCCGAAGCGCGACGGCCAAAGATGGTCTTTGTCGCGGTCGTGGAGGTCGCCGCGGTCTTGGCGACCGTCCCGCCGGATCAGGTCCCGGAAGCTGTCGAGATAGGTCTCAAAGTGATCGACGAGAATGTCCGGCACGGCGGCGTCGATGGGCTGCTTGGTCTTCACCTCCTCGGGCGGGAAATGCAGGCGATAAACCTTGTCTCTATGGAAGAGGTGCTGTCCGATGATCATCGACCCCGTGTTGGCGATGCGGGGAATGCAGAGCGCCGAAAAGCACAGGAGAAGCCCGTCCCGGTAACGCTCGCCGGTGGCGCGCAGAAAGGCCGCGCGCTCGCGGCCGAGCGGCGCCTTTCGCCTGCGCGTCTTCGCCTCGGCGATGAGCCGTTCGCCGGCGACCCAAAGCTGTGCCGTCGTGAATGGCACCTGGCGCTTGCGGCGGGCCGGTACCTTGATGCCGGCCCGCTCCATGCGGGCGAGGAGGGCCTGGTAGGACAGACCGAGGCGCTTTAAAATGTAGATCAGCCGGGTAAGATGGTCGACGACGGACCGCGGCGAATTGGTGGCCCGCAGGTGCTCGACGAAGCAGCGCAACGTGTCCCCGTCCACCTGCTCGCCCAGTGGCGAGCCGAGACGAGCCGGGAAGCGATCGTGGATCATGCCTTCGAAGATCGCCATCGCGTAGCGCGCGTTATGGACGGTCTTCTTGCGGGCGAAGGCCGGGCGACCCGCCGGGCGTGGCCTCGAAAGATCGCGTTTGAACACGCGATCCACGATGTTGGTGGGAAAGGCCGCACCGAAATCGGCCGTGATCGCGGCGCTCCAGGATGTCGGGTGGAGGCTGATCAGGCCAGGCGGTGGCGGAGCAGGGCTGGGACGCATGAGACGATCCGTCAAGAGCCGAGGGCCGAATGGGCGACCTGCTCGAAGACGTCGCTTTTGAGCAGCGCGCCGAAGCGGCTATTGAAATTGATCGCCTGGCCGATGTCGAGGTGATCTTTAAGCCGGGTCACGTCGACGTTCCCGCCATTCGCCCTCATGTGCTTCACGAGCCTCGCGATCGTATAGGTCCTCAAGATCGTCGGCGAGAGCTCGAGGTCGAGGACGCGGCCGAAACGCCTGACAGCTTCGGACAGGGTGGCGGCGGTCTTCGGGCTGCCGTCAGCATGCGCGTAGAGAACCACCGGCGCCCCGAACGCCAACCTGTGAGCCATGAAGAAGCGGTCGAGGAGGTCGACCGTTCCAGCCGACACCGAAGCTTCGATCGACGTCATTCCGTGTTCCACGCTCACCAGCGTCGGGCGAAGCCCGAAGGCGGTCCGTCGCTCCGGACCCTCGAAGGCGAGGTTCACGGCGATCTTGCGAAGAAGGCTGAGAGAGATTGTCAGGCGAATGAGCAGGCCGACCTGCGCGTGGATAAGTCTGTCGCGTGTCGGCTTCGCCACGAAGGCGTCGACGACCTCGACGGTATGAGTGACGAGGCGCTCGCTCACGCCATTCTTGAGGAGAACGTCGACGGCGAGGAGGTCGCCCGGCGACACGGGAGAGCGTGTTGTCGGCAAGGTCGCCTTGTCGTCGATCAGGTCCTGAAGGGAGAGGTAGCGTTCGACGTCGCCAGTCATTCTGGCATGAATACGCGCGAGTTCGAGAACATCGGAACGCGACTCGTGTTGCCGACCCTCGACGCCGAAGAAGCGCTTGTGCCCAAGCACAGCCGCGATGCCGCGCTCGCCGAACAGCTCATCGAGGGTCCCGATCTCGACGTCCTTCTCGTCGGCGGCCTCGAGGGCCCGCAGGAGCTTGTTCTTGACCGCCACGTTGGCGCTCTGCGCCCGCCCGAGCCCGGCGATGAAGGCGGTGATCTCGTCGCGTAGTTCCGGTTCGAGCGACTGCCACTGATGGCGCCGCGGTGCCGGCCGGCCCGGCTTCTCCAGCGGAACGAGTCCGAGTTCCGGCAAGGCTTCGGCCACCCTGTTCCAAGCAAGGCGCGCATAGATAGCGATGTTGTCGGGATAGACGACACCTCGCGCACGAGCCGCCGCGAGGGTCGCCTGGACAAGGGCTTCGTCGACGCCGCAGGGATCGATGCCTTTCGCGATCGCTTCGCGCACCAGCGGCGTGAGCGGTTGCCAGAGCTGCGGTCCGCAGGCGCGCTCGAACGCCGCCCATTTGGGTGGCAGGGAAGGAAAGTGTGCATTCCTCTTCTTACTTTTCGAATAGGTCGCCATCTGTATCGTCCTCGCTTGTCTTGGGTCCGCGTAGGCGCAGGTCCACGATCGGCCGAGATGGCCAGTCGCGGTGCGTTTGCCGCGGTGGTAAAGGGATTTCCCCGATGCTGGACAGTCCCGACCTGTTGAGGTCAGGCCATCAAGACCTCGATCCAGTGCTTTCCCAGAGTTCGTTCGCGCTACACTTGATTAGCGATGTTGGATATCGCTCATCGTGTAGCGTCCGTGCGCTGAAAACTGATGTTGCCTGCTCCAGGTCTTGTCCTGTCCTGTTGAAAGGCTACCGACGACATCACGCTTGAGGCAAGCCGCATGCGAACGTGTTCTTTTCGAGCAGGACTTGACTGACACTTTGCGATTGCCGCGAGCCGACCAAAGGCAACCAAAAATGAGCGTCGCGCGATTAGCCATAACGACCTAAGAAATCAACAACGCGAAAATAAAAAGCTAAAAGACTCAACCCACACGCGTTCATTGCAGCAATGTTAGGTCTTACGCAATCTTCAGGCGAGTAAATATATTTTATTTGGATCGGGACTGGGGGGCATCCGGCTGTGAAAGGTTGCGAGCCATGCGAACGGCACGAATGCTCCTTTCATTTCGAAGATGTCGTTCGAACGCGAAGCGTTCGCGCGGAAATGAGCCGTAACGAACGTTCAACGAACGAGGACCACCGCATCGGCGAACGTCGTTCGACGACATCGAACACGTTCGAACGCCATTCGGCGAAATGGCCTGACAAAGTTCGCGTTCGCCCGGGCGTGAAAGCGTCAGGATGTTCGGTCTTCAATCACTTCAGAGATTCCAGCGATCTCCAGAATGGCTCGGCCTCGATCCGTCCCGGCAAGATGTTCTTCGTCGCAACGGGACGATCGGGCGGCTGCCACTTGCGGTTGGCGACCGGCTTCGTCCGCGCGGTCGGACGCTCCTCACCGGTTCGCCAAGCCGTGCGCGGCCCCGACACGAACTTCATGAGGTAGGGGACCGCTGGCGGTTGTGCCTCCACCGGGTTGGGCTCGTCGAGGTGACGCGGGGGTCGTCGACCGGCGAGGTGGGCAGGAAGGTGAAGGGCAATAAGTGCGGCTAAAGAGAGGGAGCGGCTGTGCTATGGGCGTGGATAGCCATTGCGGTATCCAGGTCGAGAGCGTGATGGTCGGGGCCGCACGGTGTAGCAAGCGCCGTTGCGGTCCGACAGATTTTGTTCTAGAATTTAATCCATGGCTGGCCAGGAGAAGGTCCTAGGAAAACGTAAGCTCGGCCGGCCGGCGATCGGCAAGGGCGTGCAGATAAACTCGTCGTTCCGTCCAGAGGACGTGAGCGCGCTAGATCGCTGGATCGACGATCAGCCCGAGCCAAAACTAGGCCGCCCCGAAGCTGTGCGCCTTGCTCTTCGCGACTGGCTCACCGGACTTGGCTACCTCCCGACCCTCGACGATCCCGAGATGGAGAACTGAGATGCTGGTTTCCTGGCATGTTTTAGGACGCCCGGAGAAGGTCGACGACTACGCGTCCAAAGACATTCTAGTTCAGGTTGACGAGGCCGCAACGGAGATCTGGCGTACTAAACCCGGAGCTGACTTCTATGTAACGCACGCTCCGAGTGGATATGCGGCACCCTTCACCCTCGGGCAAAGGGAGATGCCGGACAACCCTGAGGGGGCTGTCTGACATGCTCACCGGTCGCCAGATCCGCGAGGCGCGCACCCTCTTGGGAATCAACCGCAGCATCCTGGCGAACAAGGTCGGGCGCATGACCACGCGCGTGATCATTCGAGCTGAGGAAAACGAGGATGAGCCAATACTCTCGGCGAAACAAGACGAGGCCATTCGTCAAACGCTAGATCGCCTGGGCGTTGAGGTAGGCCCGCATGGTGTCCGGCTTCGTGCGAAGGACAGCGAGACGCTGGAGGTCAGAACCGGCCTCGGCTACCTTCCTCGCCGTGATGACCCTGAAATGGCGAACTGATAATGAAGCACTCAGGCATTTTGCAGCGAACGACCTTGCTTGTTGGCGTCTTCGGGCTGTCGCATGCACTTTCGGGATGCGCGGCAACATACAACGAGACGCAGGCGGTAGTTGGCAGGTCGGCTGCACGCTCAAATGCCGCAAACGCGGATGGAGTGGATCAAGAGGTGCAGGTCCTTCCAACTGCCCACACCGCTGCCGTGCCATCGCCTCGCGAGATCTTCGACTTCCATCCAGCCGGAGCTAAGGCTGACACATTCCGCGAAGCCTTCATCATCGATCCAAACGACGGCCCCTTGGCGGCGGACGTTCGCAGAAGCGCGGCCGAACTGAAGGCGTTCAACGAGCAGCAGAAAGGTGGCGGAGCAGTCGCTGGCCGGAAACGCTGTGGGGAAAATGACGTGGTCGCTGCCAAGTCCGGATGCGTTGCGAGCGCCGCGAGGGCGGCTACAGCGGGACCGTCGGGCGCGACGACGCTGCAATGATCTGCTGACGGAACACCGTATGCTCACCGGCTGTCAGATCCGCGAGGGTTGCGAGCTTCTAAGGTGGAATCGACACCACATGCATCGATGGACGGGGCTTCCGATGGCCATTGTGGAACAGGCGATGGCGAGCGCTGACGGCGTTGGCGGCACGGTAGCGGAAGAGATCATCATCAAAGATGCATTTTTCCGTGCTGGCGTCGAGTTCGCGCCGGATGGGGTGAGACTTCGGCAAGATCCGCCGTACTGATGCGCAGCTGCCGGGAAACCTGCTCGACGCGTCTCGCGCACTCAGCGCCAATGGCGACTTGAACATGAGGCTCACCCACGTCGCGTGCATCCTGATCCTGCTCGATGACGACGACGTGCCGACGCACGCGCTGGAGGCCTTCGAGTGGGTTCGCGCCCCGCTGATCGCGAAGCCACTTTTGATCAGGGGAGAGATGGTGCTTCGGGATTTCGATGCGACGAAGGGAAGAGCGGTGGTGCTGGGTCTCAACAATCTGTCGCTGGCGGAGTTGGACAGGTTATGATTCGGGGCGAGAGAATGACAAGCCTTGTCAATCTGCCCCGACGTACCAATCCCAGGATGGCGGACTAGCCATGATTACGGCGGCGCAGACCCGAAAGGCGCGCGCGGTTATGGGCTGGAGCCAGGCGGATCTGGCGAAGGCGTCAGGGATCTCGCTCGAGGCGATCATGGTTGCTGAAGGCATAGGGCCGCGCTTCGTTCCGCTGGCGACCAAGATCGCAATCGTAAAAGCATTCAAGGCGGCCGGGATCGAAGTTGTGTCGTCCGGTATCAACTTTGTAGGGCCGGACCATCCGCACCCGTCAGGACGACGATGACCATCTGTAGCATGCCCTCGCCACCCGATCCGCCCAACCGCCCGAAAAGGTGGCGAGTATTGAGCCACACGCGTTTTACGCGATCGTCGAGTATCCGGCCTATCGCAACATAGGAACGTAAACGACTGGCAGCGCTCAACTACCCGTCATGTAAGGAGTGGGCGGATGGAACAAGCGGTGCAGCCGACCAACGTAGGCCTGACAAGCTCGGCCCATGTCTTGCAAAGGCCGCTCAACCAGCCGCGCCTGTCGTGCAAGAGGCCGGATCGGAAAGAGCCTGATGTGTTAGAATCCACAGCCGAACGGGTATGTAGGATCTGGAACGAGTTCCTGCACACCGGGGAGTGAGGTTTCCTACACGCGACTACATAAGGCACGTCCGCACCGACAACGAAGCTTTTCGCGGCCCAAATGGATTCGGAGGTTTCGGCATATGACCTTCAGGCGTTGCGGACTTCGGCGGCCGATGAAGCCCAAAGCTGGTACTCATCAGCGGCATCCTGCACGAGCCGGACCACAACCTCTCTCGCATGCGGAGGGCGGAGCCTGGTTATCGCTTTCGCCTTATCGATCGCCTCCCCGAGGCTGTCGGCGGTAACCGACTCCGAGTGGACGGGGGTCGTTATCACATCGGCAATGCCTTCGCCGACTTGGTATGTATAAGATCTCATGGTGCCCTCACGCTTGGCGCGTCGTATAGCACATGATGGGTGCGCGGTCCTAGCTGACGATTCGGTGTCGATGATCCGTTCGACCTGTCGCTCGCCGCAGGATCACGACTTGAATTGTCCGCGTCCCTTTGCTTCGGTAGCATCAATCACCCCTGCGACTCTGCCGTCCCGAGATCCCCGATGCTTGCGCGACGTACGACAACGTCGATGCATCGAAAGGCACCCAACTAAGCGCAGCCCCTGATCCCACGGCTTGGGAACCGGAGCGGCGAACGGTGATAATGACCGATGCCGGCCGTGGAGGCGGTCGCAAATGGCAGTGAAAGCCTCATCTTGTATCGATGGCAGGCTTACTGCACCGCCAAGCTTGCACATTATAGTTCCGACATCGGTCTGCCATGGTGCCCACGTTGAATGATGCTGGGAAGACGGCGCCGCGACGGGCGGCTCGGGGATCTTATCGTCGACTATCGATGGACCCGAAGGGCTTGGGCTACCCGTGGCTCCGACTTCGCCAGTCATGATCCGGCGGAGCCGGCACACACACGGTAGCGAGATGCTCGTTAAGGATGCCTTGGCCAAGTTCGTTCAGTTCGACGTAACCCGAATCACGACGTGATGAGAACATGTTGTACATGTTCCTCCTCTCCGCCCTCATTGCAACCGTGCTGGCGGCGGTGCTCGTGCTCGCATTAAAACGTGAGAGGCAGGCGACACGCCTACTGCGCGAAGTGGTCGACTCCGTACCCGGCGGCTTCGTTATGTGGGATCCGAGTGACCGCCTTATGTTGTGCAATCAGGCATTCCGAGACACCTACGCCCTATGCGGGCCAGCCCTGGTGCGAGGAAAAACCTTCGAGTCGGTCATCCGCTACGGCGTCTCCCAAGGGCAGTATCCTCAGTCGATCGGCAAGGAGGACGAGTTCGTGAGAGACCTCGTCCAGGCTCACCAGCGAGGTAGTCAGACCGCGGAGCGACAACTTCCCAACGGACGCTGGATCCTGATCCATGAGGAGCGCACGCCGTCAGGAAACATCGTCGCGATCAGGTCGGACATCACGGCGATGAAAGCGGCTCTCGCACGGGTGGCGGAGGCCCATGACGTCGCCCGTCACATGGCGAGCCACGACGCACTAACCGGTCTACCGAACCGCGTGCTGTTCAACGAGCGGCTCGACAAGGCGATGCAGGCATTTCGAGATGGTGGCCCGGCCTTTTCGGTGCTCTTCCTCGACCTCGATCACTTCAAGGCGGTGAACGACAAGCTGGGCCACGCAGGCGGGGACGAGTTGCTCGGCGTCGTCGCCCATCGTCTGTCGAGCGGCGTACGCGACGGCGACATCATCGCGCGCTTGAGTGGCGACGAGTTCGCCATGATCGTCTTCGGGGCCGACGCTGCGGCAGCTGCGCGAGAGGTCGCCAGCGCGCTGATCGTGCGAGTCTGCGCACCCTATCACCTTATGACCGGTCCCGCCGCGATCGGCGTCAGCATCGGTTCGGCGCCGGTGGACACATCCTGCACGAGGGATGAGTTGATGAGCCGAGCCGACCATGCCCTCTACGAAGCGAAGCGAGCAGGACGCGGAACCTTCCGTCAGTTCGGCGCCCCCCGCAACTGGCCCAGGGCCCTCTGCGCCCCGAGCGGGTGGCTCGGCGAGGTAGCGCAAGATCGAGCTACCCTGACCTTTCTCATCTGCGGGCCTGATCGGCATCGCGGATTCGACGGCAGACTGCAGCGTGGCAGTTGCAAAGGGTCTCGACCCAATCCCGCATGGCCTCTCCCGCAAGATCGTGACAGCGTCAGACATATCGGCGCCAGCAGCCCGTGCTCGGCTCTCAGGCGTGCATCTCTGAGGGGTATAGCGGCGATTGCTCGCGTGGGAGTTGGGCCTTGGCAAGGAATACGACACAAGATCGGCTTGCCTCGGACCGGCGGGGCCATTCCGATCAGATCGTCGTGGTCGGTGACGCCCAACAGCTGCCGACGACCGACTTCTTCAGCCGTGGTTCCACCACGGCGCCTCAAAGTGAAGACGACGACCAGGACGACATGGACGCTGAATCGATCCTCGAGGCCTGCGAGTCGACGTTCGGAGAACGACGGCGGTTGCAGTAGCACTTTCGCAGCCGCTGCGAGAGCCTGATCGCGTTCTCGACGAAGCCTTCTACGATGGTGGGCTGATCACCTTCCCCATGGCGAGGCCAAGCTCGTTCTCGAGCGACCTCATACGGGTCGACGGTCTCAATCGCTCGGGTCGCAACCCGGCCGAGGCGGCGCAGGTCTCTGAGGAGGCGGTCGCCTCGATGCGCCATCACTCGGATCTTTCCGAAAGCGACACGCCGTCGCTCGGCATCGTCGCCGTGAACGCCGAGCAGCGCGAACTGCTGATTGAGGAACTGGTTCAGCGCTGCGCTCACGACGCTCTCGTCGAACGCTACAAAGATAAGGTGAAGGCCAAGGGCGAACCGTTCTTCGTCAAGAATCTCGAAACGTGCAGGGCGACGAGGGCGACCACATCTTCATCTCCGTGACCTATAGTCGGAGGCAGGGCGCACCCACCCTGCCGCAGAACTTCGGACCGATCGGGCGCAAGCAGGGCCACCGTCGTCTCAGTGTGCTGTCCACCCGCGCCCGCCTGCGCATAGGCCTTTTCACGTCCTTCGGATTCGCCGACGTCCGACCGAGCGACCCGAGCTCGAAAGGCGTGCACACACTCAAGCGATACCTCGCCTAAGCGGAGACGCGCGGGCGTGCCGCCGTTCGCAGCATAGGCGGCGAGCCCGACAGCGACTTCGAGGTCGAGGTCGCCACCCATCTGCGAGCGCGCGGCTACGAGGTCGAGATGCAGGTGGGCGTCTTGAGCTTCCGCATCGATCTCGGCATTCGCCATCCCGACCATCTCGACCGGTTTCTCGCCGGCGTCGAATGCGACGGGGTCGCGTTCCATTCCAGCAAGAGCGCGCGCGACCGCGACAGACTACGCGAAGCGATACTGAACGGCCTCGGGTGGGACTTGGTGCGGATCTGGTCCACGGACTGGTACGACGATCCCGAACTCGAGACCGACAAGGTCGTCAAGAGACTCGGGGAGTTGAGACGACGTCCGCCGCCGGACGTCGCCGGCCGATAGGCGCTCCGCGGCACGGTGCCAGAAGGGGAAGGCTCATCGGACATCGACGACGCGGGGGAAGGTCTCCGCCCGACCCAGGCAGAGGCCGCCGCGCTGGTCGAGGTCGAACACGTCAAAGCGGTGGCCGAGGCGGATGCTGTGGCGGCCCCGGAAGTAGCGCGAGATGACGACGCGTGGGAGGGAGAAGGCTGAACCCTTCGACATGATCGACGAAGGGCATGCCTCAAGCGAGGTCTCGGATGGGAAGTGCTCATTGAGCTCGGCCGAAGCCGTCGCAGCGTTGGAAGAATTCAGGGAGAGTCGTGCACCCCGGCTCGCCAGACTGGGAGCCGCATCGATCCATCGTCCGGCCGGCCATGATAGAGACCTTCGTACAGCAGCGCATCGTAGATCCGGCCGACTGGTACACTCGCGTGCCGCCGTGTGTGTGGTCCGGTACGGTCGCGTCCGAGAAGGTCAGATCCCTCGAGGCGATCTGCGACATCATCGCTCGAACCGGTAGCGACGCCGTGGCTGGCCGTCGTGATGCCCCGGCGCCGATCAAGGCATCGGAGCAAAACCGCGAGGTCGCCGCTCCCGCCGTCGGCTCCTACCAGTTCGCCGACCCGGCCGCCGTGGTCCGTCCGACCGGGAACGGTTCTACGACGGCGACTATCGGTCGACGCTGAGGACGATGATCGCCCACGTGCTCGAAGTCGAAGCCCCCCCATATTCGATGATCTGCTCGTCGACCGGGTCGCGCGTGCGCACGGCGTGCAACTTTCGGGCGGGCTGATTCGAAGGAGCGCTTGGCCGCCTTACCGCCCGGGGCGAAGTGCTTGGCCGAAGAGGACGGGCGAAATGTGGTGTGGGCAAGCGCAGCATCTGCTGGCGCGATGACGCCCTATCGACCCGACGCGACCGGCGTTCGCAGCCATGTCGACGAAGGCATCCTGCGCCGGATGGGCGAGACTCTCGATCTAGGTCGCCTGAGAGAGCCCACGCGCGTACGTCTGACCGCTGCCCTCGCCATCGCTCGGCGAATTGTCACCCGATGAGAGCGTCAGAGCCGATCAGGGGCCTGTGGAAATCGCTTGCGAGAGGGGAGAGCAGGGGGCTGTGGCCTCAAGTCCGGGCAGGGGATGCCGCGTCGAACCGACGCCATACGTGTCGTCCGATCGTTTCGCGTCGGGCCTGCCCGTCGGGCCTGATCGGGCCGCTTGGCCGTTGGGTGCTCGAACGTGCTCTGCGCCAACGTAGGGAATGGCAGGACCAGGGATTGGCCCCGCCTCCGATCGCCATCAACGTCTCGGGCCTCCAGCTGCTTGACCCGGGCTTCGCCGCCATGGTCGAACAATCGTTGCCGGCGCACCTTGTCAACAGTGGTTGGCGAAGTCGCGATCGAAGCGCCTCCCGACACATCACCTGCAGGCCTTCGGCAGAGTGCAGCGTGCTCTCGGTGAAGTAGCCGCTCTCATGGGCCCGCCCCGCGATCATAGTCTGACCCGGTAACCGCGTTTCGACCGCAGTCTGTCTACGTCTGCTCATGCTGTGCGATTGAAAGTGCGCCCTTCGTTGGCCGTCAATGTCAGCACGGATCCCGCAATGATCTACGAACACACTGCCCAAAAGCGTCACGTCGTCATCGAGTGGGCCAAACCCAACGCTTGGGGTGAGAACGGCGAAACGAAGTGGGTCGCGAGCTGCAACGGCGCTCAGCTCGTTGCCGGCCCCAATCCCGAGGTCGTCCTGAGTGCGCTGTTGAGCGGCGACTGCATGCCGACCATGGACGGCACTAGCCCTTCGACGCTCGGCCTACCGACCCACTTGGATGGATGGAGGACAAGCAGGCGCTGAGAGGTCGCCGTCCCAGCCCTCCGCTCACATCGGCCGCCCCACTCACAAGCCAGGCGCGCGACTATGCTCCACTCTGGCTGCTTGTATGCCCCAAATGATAGCCGGTCATTGCGGTGAATACATGGAAATTTTGGTCGGTAGCCAAGCTATTAGCTAGGTCGCTTACGGGTCCTGCGTCGTGGCCCGACATAACACCTTGAAGTAGAGTTACGGCCAAGCCGTAGCCGGGATGATCCGTAAGGTACGAATAAGCGTTCGACGCTACGTCGTTGAAGCTCGCGCCTTCACCGAGCACGGCACTGTCATGCTGAAGCACCGACATTAATCGCATTGTTGCGACCGCTAAATCTCCATGCTGCGAAATGGCCGGCATGTTCCATGCCGTGTTGGCGAGTGCAGTGATGTCGTCCTGTGCCGTTGTCGACGTAGGCCCAATCAGCGACTGAGCGGCTGCAGCGGTCGCGGTTTCAGCAGCCCCGGATGGGTCGACTGCCGTCGGGTCAGCTGACATGACAGGTTGAGAGGATGCAATGACAGGTGTTGTATTCGGGTCTGCGGTCTGTGGAAGTGGCGTGTCGGTCGAGGTAACAAGCGCCGTCGTCGCCGCAGGGCTGGTAGCGGTCGGCGCGGAGATAGTAGGTGCTGTCGCAACAATCGCAGTGGCGGCAGTCGCACCGTACAGTCCAGGATCGTGGCCATCCGGCGCTGATACCACGTCCTGCGACACTGCAGTCGCGGAAGGATCCTTCGAATAGGCGCGAATGTAATCGATTTTCGTCGTCATCGGTGAACTGGACGCGCTGGACTGCGTTGCCAAGTCGGCCAGCAAGTACATAGGGCCATGCATGTCACTGGGCGTTGCTTGCGAACCCATAAGATTTCCGTCGACGTAGAAGCTAATCCTGTCAGGTTCCCAGTCCATACCGTAGGTATGATAGCCAGTCGAAAGGCCAGGAGTTTCGCTATAAACCTGCCGATTATCCTGCCACGGGATGTTCGGCGTCTGGTCAGTGGTGTGAATTGTGCTGTAAACACCCTTATCGTTGCCACCATAGTGCTCGACCACATCCAGCTCCTGCCACCCTGGGGCGTTCGTTGGATTGGCCGCCGGCTGGTCTGGTAACATCCAGAATGCATCCCAGCTCCCGGGTGCGCCCGACGTCTGCGCCCGCATCTCAAAGTAGCCGTAGGTTTGCGAGAAGCTTCCTTCAGTGCTGATCAGACCGGACTCTTCTGAACCAGGATAACCCGAAGTCGTTCGATCCGGCACGGCCGTAATGGACAACGCTCCTCCAGACACGCTGAAAGGATCATAGCCGGAGGTCGCGTCCACGAAGGATGATGTCCCAAAACCTATGTCGGAGTTCGCATCAAAGCGCCATTGCGGACGAATATCAGACCACGTTGTTCTACTTCCTGCTTGAGAAATGCTACGAATATTAAACTCATCATCAAAGGTCAGCTTGTATCCTGCAAGATTGACCATCGCGGCGCCCTCAACATTCGGCCTTGTTTTCCACCAAGGCTAGATATTCGTTCCGACCGATAGATCGACCAGGATCGAAGTTTAATGGTGCATCGCAAGATGCTAAGAAACGTTGAAATTATTGTTAAAGGTTGCTGCTCGCCGACCGGTACGTCGGATGCGCTAGTTCTCACACCGTCCGCGCAAGCCTCAGCGCCGTCACCGCGGCATTGTTCTCGCCCGCCGCTCGAGGCGGCTCGCTTCGTGCGCCTGCTGGACGCTGTCACGCCGGCACCGAAGGCCGTCGAACGGCATGTGTCGGTTCGCGGGTTACCGCGGCGGGTATGGTGGCTTCCGCGGTGGCCGGTTCGGCTATGGCGTCGGCGCCGCAGCTCTCGGCCTTGGCTTCGGTTACGGCCTCGCCTCGACCTACAACGGTTGTAGGTACGATTACCCCTACGGCCGGTACGGTGCAGCCTGCGGCAATTACAGGTACGCGCCCTACGCCTACTAAGGACGACTGTTGGAGGGGCCGGCGAAAGCCGGCCCTTTCTCGTTGTGGGTACCCCTCGCTCGACCGAGCGACTCCTGTCTGTCGAGGAACCGGACAGAACTCATCATCCTGGCGACTTAATGATTTTCGTCCCGCCGTAGGGCAGGGGCCCGACCTGGCGCGGCTCGACGTTCGACTCGTCGGCGCGCCCGATCGGAGATCGCATCGCCTGGCTCCGAAATGCGGTGGCCGGTTTATGATGGAGCGGGCGGCGTCGGGGTGCCCGGAGCGGGGGCAGCGGGCGTGTCGGTGATGCGGTCCTCTCGATGGTAGGAATGGGATAAGGCCCGAGACGCCGGACGGCGTCCAAGACGACGGTGGTGTGCGGGCGGGCCGAACACGTTGCGGGCGGCGAAATTGAACTCGGCCGCGCTGCCGTCACCGGGCATCAGGAGATCTGCGGTCTCAAATGGCGTGATCTGTTAGGTCGGGGGACGGCGGGGCAGGGCACGGTGTTCGGGAACGGTGGGAAGACCCCGCGTTGTCCTGCTCTCCCCGAACACATGGAAGGTAGTCTAGGCGATCGGGAGGGAAGCCCAGGCCGATGCTCCCGTGTTCCAATCACTCCGAGGTGGACACCGCGATCCGTCGGCGATCTGACCTCAACGCTCGTTCACCGCGTCAAGTTGAGAGAGATGGCCGAGTTTCGCCGGCGGGTGCGCGAGCTACGAGCGGCGCCTGATCGAGAGGTTGTGATCTGCCGCTATGGCAAAGCGTCGGCCATCCACCCGACCTCACACGAGAAGCTGTTGTCTCGGGTCGTGATCTCGGAAGGAAGTATAACCTGATCAAAGGCGACATCGGACGGTGCGATGCTAGCTATATGAGCAGAGGCTTCCGCCACCTGCAGGCCTTGTGCGTCACGCGCTCTGCACCTGATGTCGACGTCTTTCGCCTCGTAACGCAGGACGTTGACCACCACTACGTGGATGTCCGTGCCGCGTGTGTCTGTGCTAATCTGGCCAACGGTTACGCGTAATGGGCTACTGACAGCTTCTGGGGTAATCTGAAGACTATTATCATGAACGACCGGGTGCGAATGTTCATCGATACTAGATTCAGCTCCCGTGTCGACCGAAGACGGAAGCGAAGCTACGATAGTCGGTGGCGACGTTGTAGGTGCGGGATCAGCCGCTATCCGGTCACTAGGCTTGTTGGCGAGTTCGGCAGTCGTAGGCGCTCCAGCACCTGCATTCGAGTCTGCTGTCGGCTTGACCGCACTATTGGCCGTGGCTGATATCGGAACTGGATGAGACACTATGGGCGATGGTACCACATCAACCACTGGCAGGGCGGATGCGATGTTCGACGGCCCTTTTATCAGATTCGCAGTGTCTGGTGTGATCGGTAGATCAGGCGCAGGAATCAATGGCGCTCGGATCGGCACGGTCGGCATCACCTCGGCCCTTGATAAGGCTGCAGCTTCGGTCGGCTTGTGGGGAAGTCTTAAGTGTCGGAGGGCGTCAGCTTGAGAAGCGTCTACAGCCATTGCTAGCGGACTGTTCACGATTTCGGGGCGAGGAACAGGAAGGGGTGCACGTTCATGAGCTTCTCTGAGCTTCAATGGTGAGAGTTTCACAGCTGTAGCCTTGGGAGGCTCTAGAATCGCGGAGCCCGTGACTGAGACAGCGCGGTCGGATTTCACGTTATTCAGCTTGGAATGATGCATTTGTATAGGTTGTTTAATCGTAGCCGATCTGTAATGGTCGTCTAGGGGGTTAGCCGCAGGTTTTCGTTCTCCTGTAAATGAACCCGCTCTACTCCTGTCCTTGTCATACCCCATCCACGATCGGCACAAATCATTGCAATGAATACTGTCAGATGTCACGCTATTTGCGATTGCAGGCTCCGATATTATCAAGCCACCAACCAGAACTTGAAATACCATGACACTGTAAACAGGAAATCTAGTAGCTTTCTCCATCATCTTCTCCAGAAGATTTCGATTTTCGATCTATTGATTTATTTCAGAATGCGAGTCCCAAGTGGTCCTAAGTTTGCGGAGAGGGCTCAGGGGCGGTCCACCAGCAGTTTATGCCAGTGACGGAGGCTTTGTGCGATGAACGTTGAGCGCGCGTGTGCTGTTCCTCTGACGCACTGTCGATTTAACCGGCTTAGCCGCACGACACCCTCCATAACGATCCCGGTTCCACCGCAGGTGGGGCAAGGCTTTGCGTCGAGCGTCTTGGCACCGTTGCAGGTGGGACGGACGTTCTCGCCGGTTCCTGGCGTGCCGGGAGGAGCTTGATCACCTGGATTCAGTGTCGCGCCCGCCGGTACCGTCGCATCGCCCGCCATGATGATCTCCCGTCTGCTTTGACGGTTAACGCCGACGGTCAAAGCCGGGGTGCAGGTCTTAACGAGTCATTGGTCGGAGATGGGGACGACCTTGTCCTGGCGAAGGGAAGCCCCGTCACTCCCGCGGCGTTGTCATAACCGCCACGGCATTACGTTAACCAGTCCAAATATGAAGGTCCATGGACCTCTAAGAGTCACATGAGGATTGCAACCGCTGAGAATGGATAGGCGGGAACTTTCTTATGAACCAGATTGTGTCAGTTCAACCCCGAAGTGGTCTAACCAGGGCAGCTAAGGTCTTCGGATTGATCCTTGGTGGGACGGCCGTGGCTGCATTGCTGATCGGATGGACGGCTTTTTTGCTCTGGTTAGCGGCCGAGGCGGTAATCTCAGTCGTCCATTGGCTCTAACCACACGTCAGAGTGGATCGCGCAGTTGCCGATCTATCCAGACGAGAGCACCGAGGAAGGCGAGGTCGATCCCGAGGAGGGATGCACCGAAATCATGGGCTGAAAGATGGAAACGGTTGTGTCCCATAGCCACACGGACCAACAGAAAGCACCAAACGATTGTGACCCAGAGTAAGCTGGATAGGACGCTGCCGACTTTCAGTGTGCGCATAGCTTGTGGCCCTACGAACGTTTCCCAACCGGTTCTATAGGTGAACCGTTAATGAACAAGCTGGTCCTTAGTTAACCCTCGGTCAACCCGCGTGTGACGATTAGGCGACATATGCTGGTCCGGTCGGATCGACCTCGCGTTGGGTCGACCTGGTCCGCCACGCAGGCCGGCCCTGTCGGCGACGGATTATCACCACCCAAGCTCTCCGGAGAGGGTGAGCGCGTTGCAGGTGAGCCGATGCCCTGCGTTTACAACCCCGAGTACTAAGATCACCGCGACCAAGGCACTGATCGCAATGATAAGGGCCACTATGGTCCATTGGCTGAAGTTCAGCGGTGGAAGCAGCGCCTTGTTGGCGGAGCCAAATCGGGCTCGTAGTTCGTCTGAGTGATCAAACACGAGGAACACGAGGACAGCGACGAGGAAGAACGAGATCGAGATCGCTGCAACGGTCACCATAGTTCAGCCAAAACGACGAGAGCGACAACGAATAGACCAATAAGGCCGGGTACCATTGCGAACGTAATCTCGCCCAGCGTGAGGTCCCCCTCATGCCACGTATCGTGGGACGACTCTGACCCGATTTGATCCGCCACTGCTGTTGCCCTCACCTTCGGTCAACGAGCAGCAGAACATGTGCCAGGGCCGACCTCATCGAGACTTGAAGCCCTTAGCCCAGGGCCGGCCTAAGCACGCAGTTTCGCGCCGCGACAGCGCCAGCAGCGCTTAGGTGATCGTTCGGGTACAAGAGGCCCTGTGCAGGGAATTCATGGAAGGCGCCAGAGGCTTAGCCATGAGGATGCAGGACTTGACCGGCAAGGTCCCGGTGCTCATCGGTGCGGTGCGTCGAGCGGCATCGGCGAGGCCGCCGCGCGTCTGCTCGTCGCCGAGGGTGTCCATGTCGTACTCGCGGCGCAGCGCCGTGAAAGGCTGGACGCTTTGGCGGCTGAACTCGGTGGGGTCGCGACCGCGATTGCCTGTGACGTGGCCGATCCGGCCTCGGTCGCAGCGATGTTCACGCGCGTAAAGGCCGATCACGGCGAGTGGAACTCCTCCCGATGCCATGATCTGCTCGGTCTTAAACGTTGATGGTCGATACGGCGTCGAGACCTGGGCGGTCTACAGCGTCACCAAGTTCGCCGTGGTTGGCTTCTACGACGCCTTGCGGAGGAACTCGGACCTGACCGCATCCGCGTGTCGGCCACAACGTCGCTGAAGCCCTCGACCACTGCGACGCCCAGCTTGACGCTCTGCGCTCCAAGGACCTCGCTCAGGCGCTGGTCTATCCTTTGCGCCGCCGCCGAATGTGTTGATCGATGAGAATGCTACCACGTCTTCGCCCCGCCGCGCAAACAGGGGAGGGGCGAATTTTTACGTTCCGGTCCTGCGACACGCCACCTCCTTGCTGCCTTGCTCAGCAGACGTAGGGTGGTTGCCTCCTCAAGCTCCCCGCTCGTTAGGTCTGCGGTGAGTTTTCCGAGAAGGGCAATTCGGATGCGACTCCGATTGACTCCGATCGCTCCCACGCCCCGCTCGTCGACGTCAGTAGATCCTGGTAGCCCATTTCAGCGCAACTAACGCCATGATGCTGCTCCGGCGCTTTCACTCAAAGCGCCGGCCTAACCCAAAGCCGCCTCGGCGCTGGGGAAGATTTGCGGCGCAAAACGTCGTGAGAAGGCTCCCGATGCGCTTCGGATCTTCTGCGCATCAGGCGCTTGCAAGTGCCATAGCCTTCGCGGCCAGATCAAGGCCCATCCGCACGATCCGATCGGCCTTGGCGGGCGTGTCGTCCTCGGCGTAGCAGCGCAGCTCGGGCGCATTGCCCGAGACCCGGAAGTGGATGACTGCGCCACCCTCAAATCCGACTCGAACGCCGTCCACCTCGTTCACGCTCGCGACTTGGCCTAGCGGCGCAAGAAAAGCGGACCGAGCGACGGGGTCGCGCAGCCGGTCGAGTAAGGGACCCGAGCGGGCGGGCGGCACTTCCTGCAGGCGGTGGCTCGACGTGCTCTTGAAGTGCAGGGACGCGGCCAGCGCCGCGACGGTCGTGCCTGCCAAGCGGGCCGCTACCAGGGTGGCGAGCAACGGCAGGACGGAATCTCGTGTTGGGAGCGCGTCAATGTGATGGTGATCGACGACCACATTCGAGCCGAGCAGAAACCCTCCATTAGCCTCGAAACCCGCAACCGCGGTGGCGCCGTCGCGCTGCGCCTCTGTCATGCCAGCCACCACGAAGGGCGAGCCGATGCGAGTTCGGATCACGCGGGTGAAGCCACCTACAGCCTCAATGGCAGAATTGGCCGTGACTGGCACCGCGATGGCCGTTACGCCGAGGTGGCGGGCAGCGATCGTGCCGATTACGTCGCCGGGCACAACGGTCCCACTCGCGTCGGCTAGCAGGGGACGGTCGGCATCTCCGTCGGCGCTGACGATCGCGTTAAGCGCGGTAGCGGCGGCTGCATCCTTCAACGTCTGAAGATCCTGCGGTCGATGAGCCTCGGTGTCGACAGGCACGAAGGCGGAGGAGCGCCCGAACGGAACTGGCGTCCCGCCTAGTGCTGCGATGAGTTCTACGAGAACATCGCGGGCGACCGTGCTGTGCTGGTAGATGCCGACCCGCAGCCCCGCGAGAGCGTCACCCTTGAAGGCCTCACGGTAGCGCGCGAGGAACCGCGCCGCGGCTTCAGGATGCGGCTCGGCCGCGCCAGACGCCATGACGCCGAACGACAGCGCGCGCAGGATCGCGGCTTCTTCGTCCTTCGTAATCTCGCCGCGTGCGGTGTAGAATTTTAGGCCGTTCCGGTCGTCCGGAATGTGGCTGCCCGTGACCATTACGGCGGGGCAGGCGAGCCTCAACGCCTCGAGCGCCAGGGCGGGCGTCGGCACTTCCCCGCAATCCAGGGGTTTGAAGCCTGAGGCTGTCACCGCGGCCGCGACCGTCGCGGCGATGCCGGCGCTACTGCTCCGGAGATCGCGGCCGATCAGCACCGGCGAGCCTGGCGCAAGTTCCGTCCGGAGGGCTGAGACAAAAGCCCTCGTATGGTCGTAAGTGGGTTGGCCGACGAGGTCGACGACCAAGCCGCGCAGCCCGCTGGTCCCGAATTTTACGCTGCTCACTCCACCTGCTCCTGTTCTACAAGCCTGTCCTGTTTACAGGCAAGACAGCTACTTCTGAACTGTAACTCGAATTCACTCCGAATTCCGTGTAGACAGTCGGCAGCTCGCATCGGATCTGCGGGCGTCAAGGCTTCGAGACGCGAAGAGCCAGCGGGTAAATAGACTTGGGTACAGGCTACAGGTCCGCGCGACACGTCAGCGCCTACCCTCCCTTACGTTGTGCAGCCGCCGCTCCCAATCCAACGCTTGGCCTACGATCGCGTCGAGGTCGTCGTGCTTCGGTGTCCAGCCGAGTTCCGACCGGATGCGGTCGTTGGAGGCCACGATGGCGGCAGGGTCGCCGACTCGGCGCGGCGACATCACGGCCTCGATCTCGACGCCCGACACGCGGCGCACCACATCCACCACCTCCTTCACCGAGTAGCCGCGGGCATAACCGACGTTGCAGGTTAGGCTCAATCCGCCGTTGCGGAGGTGACGCAAGGCGTCCATATGGGCCTGGGCGAGGTCGGACACCTGGATGTAGTCGCGCAGGCAGGTCCCGTCGGGAGTTGGGTAATCATCGCCGAAGATCTCTATGCGCTGGCGTTGCCCGAGCGCGGTCTGTACCGCCACCTTGATCAGGTGCGTGGCGTCTCGCGTCGACTGACCTGCCCGCCCCAGCGGGTCCGCCCCGGCCACATTAAAATAGCGCAGCACCACCGAGCGGAGATCGTGGGCGACGGCTGCGTCCTCTAGCATCCATTCCACCATCAGCTTCGAGCGCCCGTATGGCGATATGGGATTTAATGGACGTTCCTCGGTGACTAGGTCGGCTTCCGTCTCTCCATAAACCGCAGCGGTCGACGAGAAAATGAACTGCTTCACCCCGCTCCTGACCGCGCTCTCGATCAAGTTGCGGGCCTTCGTGGTGTTGTTGAGATAATAGCCGAGTGGGTCGGAAACGGATTCCGGCACAACGATCTTCGCCGCGAAATGCGCGACGGCGTCGATTCCATGGTCAGCGATCGTCCGCTCTATCAGCGCCTGGTCGCCAAAATCGCCCTCGACCAGGACGATGGCAGGAGGCACGGCGGAGCGGAATCCGGTCGAAAGGTCGTCGACAACGACGACGCGCTCGCCAGCGTCGAGCAGCGCCAGGACCATGTGACTACCGATATAGCCCGCCCCACCCGTGACCATCACTGCCATAGTTCTGTCCTATCTCACCTAGAGGCAACCAATCTGTCTGATGCAAAGCGCAATAACCAGCATTTATTCCGAGGGTTACCGGACCTGGCTGCTTTGACCGGTAGTTGCCCTTTTCGGAGTGCCGTAGTTCCTCGAGGCGAGTGCATGGGTGCAATGCCTACCGAAACCCTCCAGCTGACGTCTCGTCACTCCGGCCCGACACCGGAGTATATGATGGACGCTTTTACCATCGCTACTAAATCCACTTGCAGCATCTACTTAGCGTCTACTGTTTTAGTGCTAGTCGAGACGGTCACTGATTAGTCGTTGCAGAGCGGCTGCTAAACGCGAAAAAGCCCGCCGCCCTCTCGAGTGACGGGGAGAGTTGCGTAGTGTTTAACTGCTTCAAACCGGCGGCCTTAGCGACAGAGCCGCGACGAAGTTCCCCCCAGAACGGACCCGATCGCCTGTGCACGCAGCGTCTGACCCACACTCTTGCTCGTCGGCGCCGCGCATCTGAGATCCTGAGCCGTTACATTTCTCCGCGTTATCGAGGCTTGTCTCAATGCATCGGCAAAGCCAGAAGCACATTGGATCAGCGCAAAACCAGAACGTCACGGAAATCAGTCGGAGTCGGTCGCCGTTTATAAAGTATCTCAAGGTACGTCCGCCTCTTTAAATGATCAGTTATTACGAGGCCTATTATGCACACTCTCGCGTCTTTCAGCGCGCGAACGGCCTCGTTAAGGTCTGCGACGTTAGCCCAGTGGCTTCGACATTAGCACGACACCGTCAAACATATGCTCAACGACTTGCGCGTGCGCCGATTGGTCTAGCTCCGCGTCTCGGCCATCATCGACTTTATCTCATCAAAGAGAGTACAGTTGTAACCTTAGCTCGACGAGCGCACCCGAGTTGAGCGGCCATCGAATCGAAACGTCCAAACAGCTAACGACGTATAGAAGTACTCGCAAGCTCAATGACAGCTAGATCAATGCACTTCGCGCTTCGGGCGCCTGACCGTCTCAAGCATGTTCGAAGGCATCTTCTCGGACGGGAGGCGTGGAACGGAAATTGCCAGCAGTCGCCACACGGCGCTGGCGCCCACGTCCGAAGCTCACGATTGGATCATTTCCTGCGAGTCTCCGTATTGCAGCGCGATGCAGACGTCTGGCGTCCTCCGCGCAACCAACCATGGAGGCGAGACTTCGGTCACGCGCACGAGTACCGTCGAGGACGGCATCGAGGAGGTAGTCGGCAACAGGCTCCGGCATGAGCGCTGTACGACCGCGGTCGAGATGGCCGAGCCAGGCCGCCGTGCAGCCCCGGGCCGGCGCGAGAGCGCTTTCTGGCCAGAGATAGGCGGGATGGATCCCCGATCCGAAGGCGAACCAAGCGTCCCGGTCCTCAGTCCAGGCGGGAACAAGGCCGAGTTGAACCTGAAAGAGAATGTCGTCCAGCAAGGCCAGGAGGAGGCGCTCGGAAGCCACCCGTTCGGGCGAGGTGCGGAGCAAGCCCATCTGACGCAGCAGGCACGCGACTGTGCCATCGTCGGCGAACCAGGTGCCGTGATACCGGGCCGCGTCGGCGAGCACGCCCGAGCGGAGATCCAGCGCAGGCTTGGCGGGATCGAGCCATGTCAGTCGCCAGGCGCGAACCGCCACGCAGATCTCGAGTTGGCCGAGAAGCGCGGGTGGGAGCAAGCCGTCGGCGCGTACGAGTTTCGGGTAAAGCATGGCATATTCGTCGGACGAACACTCATCCCACTTCGTCATGGATCGGGACGCCTCGAAACTATCGCCCGCGAAGCCATCGCCCCATAGCCCGGCGGCGGTCATCCGGCGCGGGTGGGCTTTGGGGGCCCCGAGCACCGCCATGTCAGTAGGACCCCTTCGACTTCAGGACCGCCGGGATGGTCATCAGCATGATGCCGATGTCGCCGCGGAAATTCCGTGTCTCGACGTAGTTGCAGTCCAGGCTGACGCGTTGATGATAGGATACGTCGCTGCGACCGGACACCTGCCAGGCCCCCGTCAGCCCAGGCCGCACGGCGTGATATTTCTCGATGTGTACGCCGTAGTGCACAGCCTCGGCAGGCACGATCGGGCGAGGGCCGACAAGGCTCATCTCGCCGCGCAGCACATTGAAGAGTTGCGGCAGCTCGTCGAGGCTGGATTTGCGCAGCACCCGACCGAGCGGAGTCACCCGGGGATCGTTCTTCAGCTTCTGACTGCTGGCCCATTCCTCTCGAGCGACGGGATCGTTGGCGAGGTGCTGGCGCAGCACCTCGTCACCATTGACCACCATGGTGCGAAACTTGAGGCATGGGAACAAGTCACCGCCGCGGCCGATCCGTCGGTGACGGATGAGCATCGGCCGGCCCTGGGCCAGGAGCGCCAAGCCGATCACAGCCAAGAGTGGCAGGAACATCAACAGGATGGTCACGGCCGTAGCGACGTCAAAAGACCGCTTGGACCAAGCCGACAAGGGACGATCCAGCGCTGCACTGCCCTCGCCTCGCTCGATCCATCTCGCACCTGCAGCGACAAGGTTGGCTGACTTCTTTGGCATGGGATGAAGCTCCTGAGGCGGATGAGGGGTAAGCGGTCGCTTCGGTTTGCGAACTATTTACCCATCATTAACCAGAGGTCAACCAAAAGTAGCGCATTAATCGAAATTTCTAGCGAGCCTCACTTAGGCTATTAACGATCCCATCGTCGGGCTGTCATCTTTGTGCAGGTTTGCTACAACAAAATGTCATATGCCCTGATAGTACCTGACTAGATTGTCATCATCCCGTGATGACACTAAAGGCAAGCGCAGGGCAGCTATGCTGCAGGTGCGAACGCGAGAAGCTCATGAAAGTTGCAATCGTTCATTATTGGTTGGTGGGGCTACGCGGTGGCGAGAAAGTCGTCGAGGCGCTCTGCGAGATGTATCCTGAGGCCGACATCTTCACCCACGTCTACGTGCCCGAGGCCATGTCGGAGCGGATCAAGGCACATCGCGTGACGACGTCCTTCATCTCGAAGCTGCCGCGCCCAGCCAAGAACTATAAAAGCTATCTGCCGCTCATGCCCATGGCGCTGGAGCAACTGGATCTACGCGGCTACGACCTCGTGATCAGCTCGGAATCCGGGCCGGCGAAAGGTATCATACCGCCGGCGGGTGCCGTTCACGTCTGCTATTGCCATTCACCGATGCGCTATGTCTGGAACATGTTCCACGATTATCGTGAGCGGACCGGCCTTTTAAAACGCTTGTTGATGCCGCCGCTGTCGCACTACATCCGCAACTGGGATACTATTTCGGCGAACCGCGTCCATGAGTTCGTCGCCAACTCGCATACGGTGGCGCAGCGGCTCCAGACCTACTACCGCCGAGACTCGACTGTGATCCATCCTCCCGTCGACACGGCGAGCTTTGCGCCGGTGCCGCGGGACGAACTCGGTGACTATTACCTCATGGTCGGCGAGCAGGTACGCTACAAACGCCCCGAACTGGCCGTCGAGGCATTCAACAGATCCAAGCGCAATCTGGTGGTCATCGGCGGCGGCGAGATGCTGGCGGAACTCCGCGCGCTCGCGGGGCCGACCGTGTCGATCCTGGGGCCGCAGCCTTTCGCGGCCCTCCAACATCACTACGCCCGATGCCTCGGCCTGATTTTCCCAGGCGAGGAGGATTTCGGGATCGTGCCGGTCGAGGCCATGGCGAGCGGGCGGCCCGTGATCGCTTTCGGCCGGGGCGGAGCGACCGAAACCGTCATCGAGGGCGTGACAGGGACCTTCTTCCAAGAGCAGACCGTCGAAGCTCTTCTCGATGCGGTCGCGCGATGCGAGGCCATGAGCTTCGATCCGGTCGCCGCCGTCGATCACGCGGCCGCCTTCGGCAAGGATCGCTTCAAAGCCGAGATGGGCGCCTTCATCGACGCCGCACTCGCGCGAACCCGGGGAGGGTCGATCCTGAAGCTCGTTCCCGAGCCTCGGCGTCTGCCATCCTGAAAGCTGGCACAGGGGGTTTATTCGACTTAAGGACTGCGTGACGCTCTGTTCGGCGCGCCATGATTGCCCTATGGTTCTCAAAAGTCTTGGTTGGAACGTGGTTCGTCGCCGCCAGCTCAGGAGATGTCCGTCTTGCATAGCCTTCGACAGTGTCCGGAAAGGTTTCCAACGTAAACAGAGCGGCGGGATCTCAAGGGAGAGGCGCGATGATGGTTCTTTGTGGGGGCGCGCTGTTAGTCGGGATAGCGGCTTCGCTTGCCATCCCGTTCGCCCCTTTCGCCATCGCGCTCTCCTTGGCAGCTGTCCTTGGTGCTGCGTGGGCAGCTTTGAACGGTGTAGGCTACGGGGAGATTTTTTTCAGCGCCTTCGGGCTGGTCGTCTGCACTCAGGTGGGCTATGGCATCGGGCTCGTAGGCGCAGCTACCCTCGAAGGCATCTTTGGACCGCTGCGACGCCCGATCACTGCCAAGCCCGTCCCCCCAGCATTATCTGACCTTCATATCGGCGAAGAGCGCTGACTCTCTCGTAATCTAAAATGAGTAATATGGCAAATTAGCTTAGTTGTATTGCGAATTATAGATGAGGCTTACGGTTAACTGACAATATTAGTCTGCGGCCGTCTACTTCTTGTACTGGTCATTCGACGCTGGCGGCTTCCGCTCTAATTCGCCGTTAATCAGTCATCAGCATCTCGCTCTGCCTATCCACTCAATTGCGCTGACGCTTATTTTTGGAACGAGGACGCCGCGACCGTTCGCTGTCGCAAACCTCGCAGCGTCGCCGAGTTTTCATGCCGAGCCTCTTGGATGAGTTATCGCCCGTAGACATCCTCGAAGCGCACGATATCGTCCTCGCCGGTGTAGCTGCCGACCTGGACCTCGATCATTTCGAGATCGATTTTGCCCGGGTTGGCCAAGCGATGCACCGAGCCGATCGGCAGGTAGGCGGCTTCGTTCTCGTGCCGCAGGATCACTTGGTCGTCGATCGTCACTTCGGCGGTGCCCCGCACCACGACCCAATGTTCGGCGCGGTGGAAGTGCTTCTGCAGCGACAGGCGATGGCCCGGCTTGACGGTGATGCGCTTTACCTGGAAGCGCGCCCCGATGTCGATGCGCTGGTACGAGCCCCAGGGACGGTACATCAAGAGGTGGTCTTCGACCTCCGGGCGCTTGGCGACCTTCATCTGGCCCACCAGATCCTTCACAGCGTCGGACCGCGCCCGGGAGGTGACCAGAACCGCATCGGGCGTCGCCACCACCACGACGTCGTCGAGCCCCACCACGGTGGTGAGCACGCCCTCCGAATGGACGAGGCTGTTGCGCGTCGCCACGACCTCGACCCTGCCCTTCAGGGCGTTGCCGCTGGCGTCCCGCGTCGAGGCGTCCCAGATGGCGTCCCAGGTGCCGATGTCCGACCAGGAGAAGGAGACCGGCAGCACGCCGGCTCGCGCGGTGCGCTCCATCACGGCATAGTCGATCGAGATCTTGGGCGCCTTGACGAAGGCGTCGGCGTCGAGACGCAGAAAGTCGAGGTCGGTCTTCGCGGCGTCCACGGCGGCGCGGGCGGCCGACAGCACCTCGGGCGCATAGGCCTGGAGTTCGGCCGTCATCACGTCGGAGCGGAACAGGAAGTTGCCGCTGTTCCACAGGTAGCCCATGTCGATGTAGCGGGCCGCCGTGGCGGCGTCGGGCTTCTCCACGAATCGCTCGACGCGAGACGCCGTCGTCCCCCCGATCCCTTCGCCCGGCTGAATGTAGCCATAGCCCGTCGCAGGCGCGGTCGGCGTGACGCCGAGCGTCATGACGAAGCCCGCCCGGGCCCCCTCGGCGGCCGCGATGCAGGATTCCACGAAGGCGTCCATGTCGCTGATGAGATGGTCGGCCGCCACCACCAGGGCGACGGTGCCGGGCTCGCGACGTTCGGCCAGGCACGCCGCGACCGCGACGGCGGCGGCGGAGTCGCGGCGCATCGGCTCCAACGCGATCTCGGCCTCGACGCCGACGGCCTGGAGCTGCTCGGCCACGATGAAGCGGACGTCGTTCGACGCGAGGACCAGCGGCTTGGAGAAGGCCGGGTGGCTGAAGCGCTTGGCGGTGACCTGGAAGTTCGACAGGTCTTCGAGAAGCGGGATGAACTGCTTCGGCATGCTTTCGCGCGAGGCTGGCCACAGCCGCGTTCCCGAGCCGCCGCACATGATCACGGGCAGGATCTTGGACGCGTCGCCGCGAACCTGCGCGGCGTCGCGGGAGGAATCAGCGGAGAATTCGTCGGTCATCGTGGTCTGTCCTAGGTCGGTTTTCGGCAAGGAGCACACGGCGCTGGCGCCTACCATCTCCCTGTCCCGTGACAAGCATGTCTCTCGCGCTCGTGCAAGCCAAGCCAGCCTTCTGAGTCGCGGACTTCGGCTCGGCAAACACCGTCGCAACTAGCCGCCGGATTTGTTCGCAGTGGCCTCGCGTTTCTACAGCGGGATATTCATCGCATGGCTCACCCCGCGGGATCCCTGGATCTCGATCATCAGTTCATGCGTCCCAGCCGCGATGTGATCGGTCCAGATCGATGTCTTATAGGCTATCTGGCGGCTCTCCGCCCAGTCCCGGTAAGAGCGGCCCGGCTCCCAGATCGTCTCGCGACGCTCGACGGGGATATGCTGCAAGCGGGTGACCGGGATCCCCATGGCGGTTCCAGATCAGATTTCAACACCTTCCTAGAATCATCTCGGTCCCGACTTTTCCGACCAGCTTTGCGGGAAGCGATCAACCGCGGAATGAATTAAGTAGGTCACGAGTCTCGTTCAGAGTGCATCGTGCTGACCGACGACCTTCCATCCACTACGGGTGAAATGGGTCCGCTATGAAGGGCTGATACATCTTCCACCATTTCGACACCTACTTCGCTTTCGGTACGCGGGAGACGGCAGAGCGGTATCCACAGTATCTGAACCGAAACGAGGAGCCGAGTGGTTCACGAAGGAGCTGGTCGACAAGCCTCCAGCAGAACGTATGTTCGCCGATAATAACTGGATTTCGCACGTCGTGGACATGGACGAGGAACTGGCAGAGTGGGTAGGATAGCGTTTAATCTGGGCCCCTGGCGGCCGGAGAGCGACGCCGCTTCGGTGAAGCGCCATGGCGACGGAGGCGCAGAATTACCATGCTCAACGGCTGACATAGCGCGAGGCTTGCGACCTGCTGAGTTGGGACCGACTCATAAGAAGCGATGGACAGGGCTCCCGATGACCATCGTGGAGCACTCAATGGCGAGCGCCGATGGCGTTGGCGGGACATTGTCGGAGGAGATTACCATCAAGGATGCATTCCTCCGTGCCGGCATCGAGTTCGGACCCCCTAGCGTGAGAATGTGCCTTACCGACCTCGGAAACCTGTCGACTGTTGGCGAGCAGGGCTGATCCGGCATGCTGGGGAAGAGATTAATCCAGTTCAAGGGCTTCCGCGATCCAAATCGCGACGCCCAGACTGACCTGCAGCGATCCGAGAAGGTATTGCAGGCGATAATGGAGGCGCTATCAGGCCTCGACGTCGAGAGGACCGGGCTTGGACGGCGCGTCGAAGAACTGCGCGCCTGGGTCGGAGGTCTGATGGGCTCGGAGGATGGCTCGGATGGACACCGCGAGGGTAGAGTTGAAGTCGAACTAGTCGAAGCGGAACGCCAGCTGATGCAAGGCCTGAAGCGCTTGAGTGATCTCGCGGTGATTCGGGGCAGCTATCGCGATCTGCAAACCACGATCGCGTCCGAGCGCGAGCGCGCACTGCAGGCTGCTCGCGCCGATGGCTGACGCTTTCACGCGAGCCCGCGACTTAGCCCTCTCGACTGGCCACCGCTAACTTACGCGACATGAGCCAAAGTGTTTGATTGCGTGCTTCGGGGCGGTGAAACCTTAACCTGCGCGATTCGCTAACTATGCGCAGGCGGGGTAAGCTCCACCCTGAGCTACGAAGGGTAAGGCCATAATGAAGAATCTGACCGCACTAAAGCGGACCATCTTTAGGATGGGTATCGCCGCCTCGTCGGCGGCGCTGCTTGGCTGTGCGCAGACCCAGAACTTAGCCCAGGCGTCGATCGTGGCGACACCGGCCGGGGCGCAGGGCGATGAAGAAGATCTTAGAACCGTTTCGAAGGCTCACCTCGCCGCCGTGCCCTCCCCCCGTGATATATTTGACTTCCACCCCGCTGGAAGTAAGCCTAACACCTTGCGCGACGCGTTCATCATAGATCCAAACGACGGACCTCTGGCGGCTGATGTCCGAAAGACCGCGGCTGAGCTGAAAGCCTTCAACGAGCGTCTGGCGACCGGAACGGCAGTCGCCACCAAGAAGCGTTGCGGCGAGGATGACTTTGCTGCCGCGAAGCCGGGATGTGTCGGGCACGAGTCCAAGGCCGCTTCGGCCGCGTCGACGAGTCCGACTGCGCTCCGGTGACCCGCTAAGTAGCGAGGAGTGCGAGATCGACGAAGCTGACAAGGCTGCCCCTAGCACCAAAGCTTGGGTCCTCTCATACGAGATCCGCGAGATTAGGCCGGAGCGTGGTTTTTGGGCCACCAGGCGAAGTTGGTGCGCGAACTGATCTCAGGTTGGCGCTTGGTGAGGTTGCTGCACCGCTCGGTGATGGTGTCGATGAGCTTGGTCAGGTTAGGGACGAAGGTGTTGACGATAGGCTCGTCCACCAGCGTCCAGAGCATCTCGGCGGGCTGCAGTTCGGGACTGTAGGGCGGCAGATAGACCAGTTTGATGCCGTCCGGCACGGCGAGGTTGGGCAGGGTGTGCCAGCCGGCATTGTCGAGCAGCAGCACGACGCGCTTCTTGGGACCGGCGCCGACCGCGCTTGCGAAGGCCTCGAGCAGGTCGGCGAAGAGCGGCTTGGACACGGTGTCGGTCAGGTACCACACCGTTTCGCCCGTGGCCGGGCCCACGAAGGCGGTGACGTAGAGCCACTGGAAGCGGTGGTGGCCGAGGGCTGTCGGACGCTGCCCCTTGGGGGCCCACACCGAGCGCAGCACCGGCTTCAGGCCGAGGCGGTGCTCGTCGGTACAGAACACCTCGACGGCGACGGCGGGGTGGGCGGCCGCCTGCTCGGCGACGGCGTCCGCCAGTTTTTTTGAACGCCGTCGCCTCTTCGGTTGTGGCGGACTTCGGGTTCTTGGACCGCGGCCGCTGCAACGACCAGCCGAGCGCCTTCAGCGCCTCCCAGCCGCGCTGGGGCAGGACGCGTTCCAGCCCGAGATGAGTTGCCATGACGTCGGCCACCTTGCGGCTCGACCACAGTCCACCGTCGGGCGGCGGCTCGGCCAGCCGCAGCCGCACCACCTCCAGCACCTCCGCTGTCAGAAGGCTCGGCTTGAGGCCGTTATGCCGGCGTCCGTTGGCCAGAGCATCGGGCCCGGACGCGTTGTAGCGCTCCAGCAACTGCTCGACCCAGCGCGTCCCGAAAGCCGTCACCTTGGACGTTGCTCCGACCGTATGGCCCTGCGCCAACGGCCAGATTACTTGCACGTGACGGGCCTCGACCGGATCAGGGCAGGTCCTGAAACGTCGCTCCAGTTCCAAAATGTCCAGGTGATCCGCGACGCCCCTCATGGCAGAGCCCTCCAACAGCACCTCAAGCCTAAACCCATCTCGGCGCGGCCGGAATCCGCTCCCAACGAGTCAATGTCGCGGACCCCGTATCAGTTTAGGCAGGAGACCTTGCGCCTTGCAATTGTTTTTACATTATGGAGCATGTTTCGCCTGCGCCAGGTACCCCAACATAAATGTATCCCGGCCGTCTCTTTCGATCGTGCAATACCAACACGCGACCATGTTAAGTCTGGGTAGAACTCCACTTTTCGAGGAGTGGATATGTCTTCGTAAGTGTGACTTTTGCTTAACCAATACTTCGTGAGAGATAAGGGCCCAGTCGTCTCGATTGGATCACCAAGATTAAGATCATTCGAGGACCACGTTCGGAAAATACAATCTAAGAGATCGAACCAGAATGGATACTTCCTAACGCTTGCAAGACACGCATTTCCCAAACGAAAGGTCTCTATGCTGCAAGAGTCTAGCTGCTCACGCATTTCACCATCTTCTATCGGTAGCGTACAGCGAGCATTTAGCATGCCCACTGGATACCTCAAAAACTTATAGTCTGTATCAATATACAACCCACCGTGGACATATAAGATAGCATACCGTCCAAGATCAGCCTTGACTACGCCCTTTGTCACCTGATTGTAGCGAGAAGACCACTGGGGGAACTCTTTCGCAAAAAGTTCAGCTAAGTCGTCGTCAGTCCAATGCTTGTAGTCCCAGCCATCGAACAGGCGGCGTGTACGGCGGAGAAGAATGCGCTCCTCCCAAGTAAGGTTGCTTGTCGCTCCAGTCTGATGAAGGATACATGGCACGGTCGGAGAACTTATTGACGGGTCCATTGACAACTTGCGCTCCCAGTTTTCCGATGCGTAACGATCGAAGATCGCCCTTCCGCACATTTAGATCTACAAAAGATCCAGTGGGCTGTCGACTCGCGTGATCGATGGGCCAGAGCTCATCCAGGAAGAAATTGAGTCGGACGGGCCGATGGTGACAGGGCTCCGAACTGGGGTTGACGCGGGTTTAAGAACGGAGTCGAAGCTGACTCTGTATGCAGCGCTTGGGTGGAGCGCTGCGATGGGCCTGCTGATTTGGGAAAGCCTGCCCCGGTCGAGCGTCAACACGCTTCCGACCTAATTGGGCGAGATCGAGGACCCGCGCAAGCCTTGGCGCGTCGCCCATCCGCTGTCCGAAGTGCAGTCGCTGGTCGTCTGCGCCACCGTTTGCGACTGCGACGACTAGGATGCGCTCCGGGATTGACCCGGTTTCATAGACGATCAGTGGACTTGTTCGGGTAGGCTCGTAGTAGCGCTGGCCTGCGCCTGTTGATAGGTCTTTCGTAGTCGATGGGAGATCGATAGCCGAGGCGCGAGTGCAGGCGTAGCGGGTTGTAAAAGGCTTCGATGTAAGTGAAGCAGGCCATGCGCGCCTCGGCCTGCGAAGA
>JBPBQY010000035.1:0-32586 GCA_050920985.1 Janthinobacterium lividum
AGGGCAGGCGTGGCGATCATGACCAATGCGCCGGGCACCGGGCCGATGCCGCCGGTGCTTCGGCTGAGGGATGCGGGCGTGACCGTGTTCGCGGGCTCGGACAACATCCGGGATGCGTGGTGGCCCTACGGAGACGGCGACATGCTCGACCGCGCGAACGTCATCGGGTACCGGCAAGGCTTCTTCACGAACGACGACCTGGCGCATGCGTTCAATATGGCGACGGTGCTGCCGGCCGGGGTGCTCCATCGCACGGGCTACGGGCTCGCGGTCGGTGACGCTGCCGATCTCGTGCTGTTGCGGAGCAAGGGCGTCGCCGAGGCGGTGCTCGATCGGCCGCGGTCACGCACGGTCCTGAAGAATGGCCGGATCGTTGCCGTCGATGGCGCTTTGCGCGACCCGACGTCGTCTGGAGAGGCCAGGTGAACCGCCCGTCGTCCCGCTGGTGGTGGGACCTGTCGACGCGCGAGTTCGCCGCGCTCGACATGGAGCGGATCGTAGCGGTCCTGCCGGTCGGTGCGATCGAGCAGCATGGTCCGCATCTACCAGTTCGGGTCGATGCCGCCATCAACGCCGGCATCGTGGCGCGGGCCGTCGAACTCATGCCCGACGATCTGCCCGCCCTGATCCTACCGGCCTTACCGATCGGCAAGTCCAACGAGCATCTGGCGTTTCCCGGTACCTTGAGCCTGCCCTACGATCTCCTCGCCCGCCTTTGGTTCGAGGTGGCCAAGAGCGCGTGGCGCGCTGGCGTGCGCAAGATCGTGTTCTGGAACTCGCACGGCGGACAACCGCAGGTGATGGAGATCGTGTGCCGGGAGTTGCGTGTCGAGCTCGGCATGCTTGCGGTCGGCGCCTCCTGGTTCCGCACCATCGACACCGCCGACCTCTATTCCGAGACCGAGCGGCGGCACGGCATCCATGGGGGAGAGTCGGAGACCAGCGTCATGCTGAACCTGCACCCAGACCTCGTCCGCATGGACTTGGCAGAGGATTTTCAGCCGCGCTCGATGGATATCAAGCGACGAGGCGGTATGCTGACTCCTGAGCATGGCGTCGGTTATGGCTGGCAGGCGCAGGATCTGCATAAAGCCGGCGTCGCTGGAAACGCCGCCGCGGCCGATGCGGTGCGCGGACGGGAGGAGGTCGAGCGAGCCGCTCGGGCCCTGGTTCGCTTGCTGCGCGAAGTCGCAGACACCTCGATGGATGTATTCTCCCAGCAGACCGCCTTCACGCCGGTGCGGAGCCGGTGACGGGAAGGGAAGAGGATCGTGATCTCCAGCGCGCCGTACCCGTTTCCGCTCGATGGACGACTTTCACCGGCCGACACGGCGCTCCTTGCAATCGACATGCAGGGCGACTTCTGCCGATCCGGTGGCTTCATGGACCGCCTCGGCCTCCCCTACGGCGAACTCCAGGCCGCGTTGCCGCAAGCTGCGGCTCTCCTGCGTCGCTTCCGATCCCTCGGGTTTCCGGTGGTCCACACCCGCGAGACCTTCTCGAGTGACCTGTCCGACGTCCAACCGAACCGGCGCTGGCGTGGGCCGGACGGGCTGCACCCCATCGTGGGCGACCATGGTCCGCTGGGTCGACACCTCGTGGCAGGGGAGCTCGGATGGGCCATCGTGCCCGAAGTGGCACCGCTCGCTGGGGAGATGGTCTTCGACAAACCGTCCTATGGCGCCTTCGGGACTACCGCGATCGGACCGGCGCTCGAGGCGGCCGGCGTCCGGAACCTGATCGTGTGCGGCGTGACGAGTGACTGCTGCGTGCGCACGGTCGTGGCAGAGGCCCTCGATCGCGGATTCGATTGCCTGACGGTGTCGGATGCCACGGCGTCGACGTCGCCCGCCGTGCATCGCGACCTGATGCGCCAGATCGCGATGAAGGGCGGCGTGCTCGGCGCGGTGGCCGACACTCGAGCCGTACTGGCGCGTCTGCCGAACTGACGCCGTGACGTGGCGGAGACCTGATCATGGACCAAGCCGACGATGCCCTGCCCCTCGATGCCTTGGCCTTGGCCGCCTCCATTCGGGCTGGGACCTTGTCGGCACGCGACGCGATGACGTCGGCGCTGGAGCGAGCTCGAGACCTAGCGCACCTCGGTGCGATCCGCTTACTCGACCCCGATCAGGGCCTTCGCCGCGCCGACGCGCTCGACGCGCTGTTGCGAAGCGAGCCCGAACGGGCGGCTGCGATGCCGTTCTTCGGTGTCCCGTTCCTGCTGAAGGATCTCGGTGCCGCTGCGGCCGGGTTTCCGATCGTCTGCGGATCCCGCCTGCTCCTCGATACCCCGCCAGCCGCCACCAACAGCCATCTCGCGACGCGCTTCGACAACGCAGGCCTCGTGCCGTTCGGCGTGACCACCGTTCCCGAGTTCGGCATGACCTTGGCTTCGGAACCGGCGATCGGCCCGAAGGCGCGCAATCCGGTCGATCCCAGCCGGACGCCGGGCGGCTCCTCGGGGGGGGCGGCGTCAGCTGTTGCCAGCGGCATCGTCGCCCTGGCCCAGTCCGGTGATGCCGGTGGCTCGACGCGCGTTCCTGCGGCATGCTGCGGCCTCGTCGGACTCAAACCGACGCGCGCCGCGGTTCCCGGCGGCCCGGCGTTCGGAAACCATCTCCACGGCCTCGCCTGCGAACTGGTGCTGAGCCGCAGCCTACGCGACACCGCCGCCGCTCTCGATGCCGTCGCGGGCCGGGCACAAGGGCCGGAGCCCGATCCCGATCTCGGGGAAGCGGCCCTGCATCGACTGGCTCGCCCGGTCTCACCTCTACGCGTCGGGTTCTGCCTCGAGGGTCCGCGAGACTTCCCCGTCGAGGCCGAACGGCAACAAGCCGTTCGGAAAGCCGCGGCGGTGCTCGCGGCGGCAGGCCATGGTTTGGTGCCCATCGATGCGGAGCGGCTCGAACGCTTCACCGTGCAGGCCACCATGGTGTTCGACCGCATCATCGCAGTGAACGCAGCCCGCAACCTCGGCGACCTTGGGACGGTCGCGTTGGCTCGGGTGGAGCCTCTGACGCGTTCAGTCGTCGCAAGAGGTTTATCCGTCAGTGGCGTGGAGCTTCAGGCGGCCCTGGCCACCGGTGTCGCAGTGGCACATGGACTTTGGCGGCTCTTCGACGAGATCGATGTCCTACTGACGCCGATGCTGGCCACCGCTCCCCCACCGCTCGGCGCTTTCCCGATGGACGGAGACGACGTCGACGAGAACTGGCGGCGCATGAATGCCTTCGCGCCCTACGCCATGGTGGCCAACGTCGCCGGGGTGCCGGCGCTTTCCGTTCCCTACGGCCTCGATGACGCCGGCTTGCCGCTTGCCGTGCAACTGGTCGGCGCCATGGGTACCGATGCCCAGTTGCTCGCCGTGGCCCAGCAGCTCGACGCCGGCCGGCATCGGGGACGAACGGTCTTTCCTTGAGCCCTCGACCGCTACGGACTGCGGGGATCTGAACCCCGAGCACCATCGTGCCTTCACGCGGGCCATGGCCATGTCACGCCGTTGCCGGAACGTGCACGGCCCGTGCGGAATACGTGCCTTCCGGGGGTGCCCGGCATCGGACACGCTCACCACACCGCCGCGAATGGCGATGAACGGGAGACGTCCTTGTCGATTTTGTTCACGCGTCGCCAGACCTTGGCGGGAATCATGGGCGGCGTCTCGGCCGGCCTTCTATCAGCCGAGCGGGCCAAGGCGGCGATCTCCGAACTCGTCTGGGCCACCTGGGACTCCAACGCACACCCCGAATACGTCGATCCCTTCAAGAAGGAGACCGGCACGGCGATCAAGCTATCCTTCCTGTCGAGCGAGGACGCACAGTTCGCGGCCCTGAAGACCGGATCGGCCAAGGACTGGGACGTGGTCAATCCAGGTCTCAACGGCGCTTGGCGCTACATCGACGGCAAGGTACTGCGGCCGCTGGACCTCGCCAAGATACCTAACAGGCAGTACCTCTACGCGCCGTTCAAGGAGACGTCCAAGGTGGTCGGTAAGGACGGCGCGACCTATGCCGTGCCTTACCTTTGGGGCCTCAATCCCATCGTCTACCGCAAGGACGTCTACAAGGAAGAACCGACCTACGCGACGCTGTTCGACGGGAAGTACAAGGGGCAGATCGCGATGCGCGACTATGCCCTGGAGAGCATCGGGGTAGCGGGTCTATTCATCGGCATCCCACGCGATCAGGTCTTCACGATGGACGATGCCCAACTGGCGGAGGCCAAGAAGGCGCTGATCGCGCAGAAGCCACTGCTGCGCACGTACTGGCAGACGATCGGCGACCTCACCAACCTCTTCGCCACCAACGAGGTCACCTGCGCCTTCTCCTGGCGAGTGCCTTACGACGCTCTCAAGGACAAGATGGCGATGGGCATGGCCAAGCCGAAGGCGGGGATCTTCGGCTGGTGCGACACCTTCGCGATCCCGACCTCGACCCCGGACGACAAGGTCGCGGTGGCTCACGAGTTCGGCAACTATCTGCTCGGGCCGGACTACGCCATGGCGATCGCGGAGATCGGCAACTACGCGACGGCCTCCAGCGTCATCCGCGACAAGCTCAGCCACGACAAGCAGGAGGCGATCTTCGTCGACGACATGTCGGTGATGAACTCCTTCATGTGGCCCGTAGCACCGCCCAACTACTCGGCTTGGCTCAAGGTCTGGAACGAGGTGAAGGCCGCGTGAGCGCGTCGGCCGGGACGCGGATCCCTTCGGAGGGCGCGCCCGTCCTCTTGGCGGCCCGCGGCCTCGTCAAACGCTATGGCGCCCACCCGCCCGTCGTCGCGGGCGTGGATTTCGACATCGCCGAACGCGCCTTCACGACCCTGCTCGGCCCCTCGGGCTGCGGTAAGACGACGATCCTGCGCATGATCGGGGGCTTCGAAAAGCCGACGGCTGGCACGCTCACGCTGGACGGCATCGTCTTAGGCGACCGCCCTCCCGAGCGGCGGCCGGTCAACACCGTGTTCCAATCCTACGCGCTGTTCCCCCATATGAGCGTGTTCGACAACGTCGCCTTCTCGCTCTCCTTGCGTTCGGGCGCAGGCGACGTCGCCGCCAAGGTGCGGCGCGCACTCGACGCTGTCCACTTGGTGGGCTTCAGCGACCGCTTCCCGGGGCAACTCTCCGGTGGCCAGCAGCAACGGGTGGCCGTGGCCCGCGCCATGGTGGCCGAGCCCCGGCTTCTCCTCCTCGATGAGCCGCTCTCGGCGCTGGACCGTGCCATGCGAGCCCACCTTCAGCTCGAACTGAAGGATCTACAGCGCCGCCTCGGTATCGCCTTCGTCTACGTCACGCATGACCAGGACGAGGCGTTCGCCCTGTCGGACACCGTCTTGGTGATGAACGAGGGCCAGATCATTCAGGCGGGCGCGCCCGAAGCGGTGTATCGTCGGCCAGCCAACAGCTTCGTGGCTGGGTTCATCGGTGGCGCGAGCCTGCTGCCTGGGCACGTGGTCGGCGTCACCCCGGCTGGAACCACCATCTCCACAACGCTCGGCGTATTCGAGGCCCCCGGGCATCCTGCGCTCGCTCAGGGAATGCCGGCGTCGCTCGTGCTGCGCCCCGACAGCATCGTGGTGCGCGATGGAGGCATGGTGCGAGCGTCCGTGCGGCACGTGACGTTCATGGGCCAGGGGTATGCGATCGAGGCGGAGGCCCAAGGACAAAGCCTCCGGTTCGGTACCGTGGAGCCCCTGCCCATCGGCAGCATCGTCCCGCTCTCCGTGGTCGCGGAGCGGGCTTATGTGACGGCGCCCGCGTGACCGCCGGTCGATCGCTCTTCGCGCTCCCCGTCGTCGTCCTGCTGCTCTCCGGGGCGATCCTGCCCATCGCGCTCCTGGTCGTCATCAGCTTCTGGAGCGTCGACTTCGACACCTTCGAACTTGTCCCGGGCTTCGGTTTGGCCAACTGGCGCGAAGTCCTGGGCAACCCCACCTACCCCTACCTCATCGGCAAGGCGGTGTTGACCGGGTTGACGACGGCGGGGCTCACTGCGCTCGCCGGTTATCCCATCGCCCTGTCCCTCCTCCGCGTGCCCACGCGCTGGAAGAGCGTCGCCTTGGTCGTTCTGATGACGCCGCTCTACACGGGCGAGATCGTCCGCATCTATGCTTGGCGGCTGGTGCTCGGGACCGACGGCCTCGTCAACGGCATCCTTCTGGGGCTTCACGTCGTACAGGCGCCAGTGAAGCTCATCCTGTTCTCACCAGTCTCGACGACCCTGGCCCTCGTCTACGACGAACTACCCTTTATGACGCTGGCGCTGTGGATCTCGGCCGAGAGGCTCGACCTGCGTCTCGTCGAGGCCGCACGTGACCTGGGTGCCCGTCCGCTCACGGCCTTCTTCAGGGTGACGCTGCCGATGACCAGCACCGGGCTCTGCGCGGGATCCCTCGCAGTATTCGCCCTGTCGGCCGGCGACCTCCAGACGCCGAACTTCCTCGGTGGTCCCAGCGGGGCGACGGCTCTGGCCTCCATCGACAACTTCTTCGGGACCGCGTTCGACTGGCCGACCGCGTCGGCGCTCGCTTTGGCGCTCCTGCTGGCCCTCGGCGCGGCTGCGGCCTTGTCGAGCCTCCTGATCCTACGGATCGGTGGCGGCGCGGTCCGGAGGCGGTCATGACACGCAGGGCCGTCCTCGTCCTAGCCGTGACCGCGGCCTTCCTCTACCTGCCCATTGCGATCCTGGCCGTGTTCTCGTTCAACGCGTCGAGGTTGATGGCCTTCCCGCTGTCGGGTTTCACCTTGGAGTGGTACGGATCGCTCGCCGCCAATACCAAGTTCCAGAATGGCTTCGTGACGAGCTTCCTCGTCGCACAGCCCGTCGGCATCTTAAGCGCCTCGCTTGGCCTGGGCGCCGCGCTGGCTCTGGTGTCCGCCCACCGCGCGGTTCGGCTTGGCTTGGCGAGCCTGCTGCTCGTCCCCTTCCTGGTGCCGAAGACGGTGCTGTCCATCGCGCAATCGATGGTCCTGGCCCGGTTGGGCCTCGATCGCGGCGCGGCCACGCTGATCGCTGCGCAAGTCATCGTGGCGGTTCCGTTCACGACGGCCATCATCGCATCGGTGTTGGCGCGACTGGATCCGCGGCTCGAAGAGGCGGCGCACGACCTCGGCGCCACGCCGTGGGCGTGCTTCCGTCGCGTCGTCTTTCCGCAGATCAAACCTGCGGTCACGGCGGCCTATTCGGTCGGCGTCATCCTGTCGCTCGCCGATCTGACGATCGGCCTCTACCTCGCCGGTCGCACCCAGCCCCTGTCCCTCATCGTTGCCTCTGAGTTCCGCCGCGAGCTGAGCCCTGATCTCAATGCGATGCAGGTGTCCGTCCTCGTGCTCACCGCCCTCATCGTGGTCCTGACCGAAAGCTACGGCCGGATCCGCGCCGCGCGTCGGCGCGGAATCGCGACCCGCTCTCCCTCTCTCGCTCGAACGGAACGCGTCGCGTGAATGCAACTGCCGCCTCGGCCCTCGCCTCCAGAGCCCGCGATGAACTCGCAGCACTGAGCTACCCTGCAGTCCCCTGGGTCTCCCCAGGAACCATGCCGGACGGTGCCCCGATCCATGCCGCGATCGTCGTCGGCGCAGGACAGTCAGGCATCGCCATCGCAGCAGCACTGCGGCGCGAGAGCGTCACCGACGTCGTGCTCCTGGACGGCGCGGCCGACGGGCGCGAAGGCGTGTGGGACACCTTCGCCCGAATGGAAGAGCTCCGGACGCCCAAAGGGCTGAACGGCATGGAGTTCGGCTGTCCCAGCCTGTCCGTGCAGGCTTGGTACACGGCACATCACGGCGCGTCGGCTTGGGACAAGCTCGACCGCATTCCCCGCACGGCTTGGGCAGGCTACCTCGCCTGGTACCGCGCGACCCTCGATCTCGCGGTGGAGAGCGACACCTTCGTGTCCGACATCCGCGACGGACAGGCGGGGGCGATCGCCGTCGTCACCCGCACGCCGGCGGGGCCTCGCACCCGCTACACCCGGACGGCCGTGATCGCGACGGGATACGATGGCGCCGGGGGGTGGGCGGTCCCGTCCTTCATCCGCGAGGCCCTGCCGCGTGGTCGTTACGATCACACCAACGGTCATGTGGACTTCGCCAGACTGAGGGGCGCCCGCGTGGCCGTGCTGGGGCATGGAGCTTCGGCCTTCGACAATGCGAACGCCGCCCTGGAGGCCGGCGCCGCACGGGTCGATCTCTGCTTCCGCCGCGCCCGCCTCCCACGCGTCAATCCCTACCGACACATCGAGAGTGCGGGCATGATGACCCATTACCCAGCTCTCGACCCTGCCATCCGATGGCAGATCGCGCGGCACATCCGCCTCGTCGATCAGCCACCACCTCGCCGGACCTTGGACCGCGCCCTGGCGCATCCCCGCTTCCATCTCCATCCCGCAAGCCCCTGGCGAGACGTCGCCATGGCGGGGGACGTCATCCGGGTGGACACGCCACGCGGCACCCTCGAAAGCGATCACCTACTTTGTGCCACGGGGGCGACGGTCGATCTCGCGTCACGCCCCGAGCTGACGACGCTCGCGCCGTGCGTAGAGCTTTGGCGCGACCGCTACGAACCCACAACCGAGGAGAGAGACGATCGCCTTGGAGCCTATCCGTTTCTCGACGCGGATTTCAGCTTCGCTCCACGAACGAGCGATGCGGATTGGGTCGGGCGGGTGTTCTGCTTCAACGGTGCCAGCGGGGTGAGCCACGGCCTCCACGCCACGTCGATCAGCGGCCATCGTCACGCGTTGCCCCGCCTCGTCCGGGGCGTGACGAAGCGACTCTTCGCCGACGAAGCGGGGCATGTCCTTACGCGGCTTGCCGCCTACGCGGATGTGGATCTCGATCTCTCGGACGACTTCGAGGATCGGCATCATAGCGGTATGTCCTCGGCAGAAAGCCCGGTCGGCTCTCCATGACGACTTCGGCTCGAGGCCGGAGCCGCTGTGCGCTACCGCCGCTCGCGCCCAGCTGCGCCGACGAGGCCCGGCGGGTCGGCTTGCCCGGGCTCCCGATGTTCGCCGGCCACCTGGCGCAACGCGGCGTCGACCGCTTCGGCGAAACATGCGCCCGCGACGGGCAGGATGCGCGCAGCCTTGACCATGAGCACGACAGTCTCTCGCGGGAAGGTGCGGGCGTCGAACGGTACGAAGACGACGTCCCCCCGCCAGATCTCGCCAGCGATGCCGATGCGGGAGCGTACTCCGATCCCAATCCCAGCCTTGATCATCGCCGTCATGGTCTCGAACGAATTCGTTTCGAGGCGCCGGGCGAACAACAATTCGGCATCGCCGCCGAGTTGAGCGTTGAAGATCTGCCGGGTCGAGAACCCGCCATCGGGGACGATGACCGTTTCGCCGATGAGGTCCGACAGCTTGATCTCGACTCGCGCCGCCAGCGGGTGGGCGGGATGCATGACGGCGCCGATCGCGACCTCGGCTTGGCTGCGGCGCTTGATCCGCGAATCGGCTGTCGGGCTGAACGCGATGCCGAGGTCCGCCGCGCCCTCGGCCACGGCTGTGACGACGCCCTGCATGTCGCGTACGCTGACCGAGAAGTCCACGTGACGGTAGGTCTGCCGGAAGGACTGGATGACGCTCGGCAGGAAGTCCTTGCCGATGCCTTCCTCGCAGGCCACCACGACGTTGCCGCGTCGCGCACCTCGCAAGTCACCGATCTCAGCGATGGTCTGGTCGAGATCCGCCTGGCTCTTCAACACCCAGCGATAGAAGAGCTCACCCGAGGCGGTGAGCTTCAGACCCTTGCTGCTTCTCTCGAACAGCGGGGTCGTCAACTGCTCCTCGAGCTTGATGATCTGACGATTGACCGCCGATGGCGCGATGTTGATCCGCTCGGCCGCTTTTCGGATCGAGCGCGCCTGCACGGTTTCTCGGAAGTACCGCAAGGCAATCCAGTGGAAGTGCATCGGCATCGGCGTGGTTCCCTCGACCTACGAGGGACCAGCAACGCTTGTGCCAGACAGCTTGGGGGAGTTTCGCCGTGGACCAGATGGACAGCCATGAAGGTGAGGACGATCTTCGTTTCCTGCGCCGCAGCTTCGAGGTAGCCCGAGCCGCGCGCGCGGCCGGCCATCATCCTTTCGGAGCAATCCTGGTCGACCCAGACGGCACGGTGCTGATGGAGCAGGGAAACGCGTCTGCGGGCGGGCGCGATATGACCGCCCATGCGGAGCGGGTCTTGATGACCCGGGCGTCAGAAGTCTATCCGCCCGCTTTCCTGGCGGGCTGTACGATGTACGCGTCTGCCGAACCTTGCGCGATGTGCGCTGGTGCAGCCTACTGGTCAGGTCTGGGCCGTGTCGTCTATGGCCTGCCGGAAAGCGAGCTAAAGGTCCTCACCGGTGACAATCCGGAAAACCCGACGCTTGACCTCCCCTGCCGCGCGGTATTTGCGGCTGGGCAACGCAGACTCGAGGTCATCGGTCCTCTTCTTGTTGAAGAGGCAAGTACTTTGCATGCCGGCTTTTGGGAGGCGGGAGACTAGAAGTAGCGGGTCATAGTGCAATCACGCGACCGCGAGGCCGTCTGGTGTGGCTCATCCGATGACGCCGGTCACGCGGCATTCCAGACCGCCGTCGTCAGAAGCTTAAGCTCTGACGTGGAAGAGGGCGACAGCACTGCGTCAATCCAAGAGCATGGAGGCTGCGTCATGCGTGCTCGGTGCTCGTGAAGCGTCCTGGTCGGAATCGCGCCAGCATCGGGTGCAGCTCACCCGAGATCATCTCCTCAGCCAGCAGTTCACCCGAGATCAGACCCAGGGTCGCTCCGCTGTGGCTGAAGGCGACGTAGCACCCGGGCACTCCGTCGAGCGGGCCGAACACCGGCTCTCCGTCGAGGGGAATCGGTTTCGGGCCGACGCCGCAGGACGCCAGCACGAGGCTCGGATGGCCGTCAAGCACGGCCGAAGCCTCGCGCAGCAGGCCGGCGACGGTGGAGTCGCGCACCTCGAAGCTGCCGTCGGGACGGGTCGACACCTCCTCCTCGGACCAAGCCGAGTCGAGCACCAGGGCTCCGGTGGGCGTGCGGCGGATGGCGACGCGCGGCGTGTTCAGCACCGCGCGCAGCGGATGGGCGAGTGGCTCCGTCTGCACCAGCAACGAGATTGGCGTCGCGTCAGGGATGTGGGTGCCGAGTTCAGCCACCATGGCAGGCACGGCGGGCCCGGTCGCCAGCAGCACGACGTCAGCGGCGAACTGCTCTCCGCTTCGTGTGACGACGCCCCTCGCGCGGCCACCCGTGACGTCTGCCCGGCACGGTCCCACGCCGGTCGCAAGCCGCCCGCCGAGGGCGAGGTAGTCCTGAAGAAGAAGCTTGATCAGGCTCGGCAGGTCGACCCAACCCTCGCCGGGGTTAAAGACGGCACCAGCGAACGTGATGGCGTGCGAATCGACACCGGGCGTCACGGCGGCGACCGCCTCGGGCCGGAGCAGTTGGGCGTCGTAGGCGATGCGGCGCTCGTAGGCATAGGCTTCGGCGATGCCGTTGCTGGCATCGTCGGCATCCCATGTCAGGCCGCCGTCGAAGCGCAACCAGTTCGCGTCCGGCAGCCGGGCCGCGAGCGTGCGATAGCGATCGATTCCGGCCATTCGGAGCGCGTGATATTCGGCAGAGCGTGTCCGCGAGGAATTCAGCCAGGACAAAGAGCGGCCGGAAGCGCCACTGCCAGGCTCGGTCTCGGTGACCAACGTGACGTCGGTTCCCGACCGGGCGAGGTGGAGGGCGGTCGAGACTCCGAAGATGCCGCCGCCGACGACGACAGAGCGCGGCGAGTAGGAGCGAGCGGACATGGTTGCTGATCTCGTGTGAGGAAGTGAAAAGGGCATGCTCACGGCTGTTCCCAGCCTGCGGAACGTGCCGAGCGGAAGAAGGCGTCGATCACCCGCATGTTGAGGACGGCGTCGGCGATGCCCCACTCGAGTGGCTCCCCGCCGCGCACCGCACGCGAGAAGGCGTCACCCTGCAGCGTGTACTGGTCACAGGGCTCGATCTCGATCTCATCCCGGCCACCGCCGAGGAGGTCGCGGCCGTCATCGACGGCGATCCGGGTCGGGGCTCCGGCCGCTGCGTTGAACGGCACCGCAATCTCGATCCGGCCACTCGTGCCGAGCACGCGGACGTGCTGGCAGGGGCTCAATTGGGTGGAGCAGGTGAAGGCCAGATGACGATTGCCAGGGAAAGCCGCCATCCCACTCATCAGGCGGTCGGTGCCCAGTGCCGGATCTGTGTCGAACAGCCCTACGACGCGCTCGGGCTCGCCGTCGAACAGGTAGCGTGCGGTGTTGATGGCGTAGCAGCCGATGTCGTAGAGGCCGCCGCCTCCCATGTCGGCCCGGTTGCGGATGTTCGAGGGATCGTCGTTGAAATAGGAGAAGACGGTCTGCACGACACGAGCTTCGCCGATGCGTCCGCTGGCGACGATGTCCCTCACCATGCGCCACTGGGGATGGTGACGCACCATGAAGGCTTCGGCGACAAGGCGGCCGGCGCGGGACGAAGCCTCGGCCAGTAGCGCGGCCTCGCCGACATCGAGCGTCAACGGTTTTTCGCACAAGACGTGTTTGCCGGCTCCGAGCGCCTTGAGGCTCCAAGGCAGGTGCAGGTGGTTGGGCAAGGGATTGTAGACCGCCTCGATCTCGGGGTCGGCCAGCAGCTCCTCGTAGCTGCCGTAGGCCTTCGGAATGCCGAGCGATGCCGCGGCAGCCTGGGCGGCGGCTTCCCCGCGCGACGCTATGGCGGCGACCGTGGCGTGCTCCGACGCCTGCAGGGCGGGGATCACCTGTGTGAGACCGATTTTGGCCGTGCTGAGCACGCCCCACTTCACCTTGTCCATCGTCGTCTCCTTCGATTTGGTCTCGCCATCAATGACGTCCATGCTGGCTCAGGTTCGTCCGATGACTTGCGTATTCGACACAGAGTCCGTTCGGAACGGCAGGATAAAAACCGTCTCCGCCGACCTCAGAGCACTTCCGAGAGGAAGCGTCGCAGGCGCGCGCTCTGCGGATCGCCGAAGATCCGCTCGGGTGGACCGACCTCGATGATGCGGCCCTCATCCATGAACACGACCTGGTCGGCCACCCGCCGGGCGAAGTTCATCTCGTGGGTGACCACGACCATGGTCATGCCGCTACTTCCGAGCCTCGCCATCAGGTTGAGCACACCCTTCACCAGCTCCGGATCGAGGGCGCTGGTGACTTCGTCGAACAGCATCAGTTCGGGATCGAGCGCGAGCGCGCGGGCGATGGCGACGCGCTGCTGCTGTCCGCCCGACAGGTCGATCGGCCGGTGGGCCATGCGGGGACCCAGACCGACCTCGGTGAGGCGGTCGGCGGCGAGCGCTCGGGCAGGAGCCGCCGCCATCCCCTTCACCTCGCGCAACGACAGAGCGACGTTGTCGAGGGCGGTATGGTCGGGGAACAGGTTGAAGTGTTGAAAGACCATTCCCACGCGGCGGCGGAGCTGGTCCGGCTTGATGCCCAGCACGCTCTTGCCGTCGAGGCGAATGTCCCCACCCGTCGGCTCGGCCAGGCGGTTCAGGCAGCGCAGCAACGTTGACTTACCCGACCCGGACGGGCCGATGATGCAGGTGATGCTCCCTGGCGCGGCGCTGAGGCTGACACCGTGCAGGACCTGGAAGGCGCCATAGGCCATGTCGAGTGCGACGACGTCCAAGCTGGCGCCCTTGCGAGCTACGCGGACCGGGTCGGCACCGACCGGGGCCGGGACTGTAGCGAGGGTTGCCTCCGACAGCTCGGTGACCTCTTTCAGGCCACTTGTCGCCACGGTGGGACGGCGGCCGACGCGGAGCCGGCGGTCGATCGCGTTGACGACATGGGTCAGCGGCACCGTGATGACGAGGTAGAACAATCCGGCGAGCATGAGCGGTGACAAGTTGCCCGACACCACCGCCTGATCCTGTCCGACCCGGAACAACTCCCGTTCGGACGCCAGCAGGCCGAGGAAGTAGACGAGGCTCGAGTCCTTAATGTTGCCGATGAATTGGTTGACCAGGGCGGGGAGAACGCGACGGACCCCTTGGGGGATCACGATGAGGCGCATGCCCTTCGGGTAGGCCATGCCCAGCGCTCGGGCGGCCTCGAGTTGGCCGCGCTCGACACTCTGGATGCCGGCCCGGAAGATCTCGCCGATGTAGGCACCCGCGATCAGGCTGAGGGCCAGGATGCCGAGCGGATAGGGCGAGGGGCCGAACAACTGACGTCCGATGCGGGCGAAGCCCTGGCCGATGAGCAGGATCGTCACGATGGCGGGTAGACCGCGGAACACGTCCGTGTAGACCCGTGCCGGAGCACGAAGCCATGCCGAGCGGGAGATGCCCATCACGGCCAGCACCATTCCGATGACGATGCCGAGCAACGTCGAAGCCGCCGCCAGGATCAGCGTGTTCTTGAGGCCGACCAGCACCATGTTGGGCAGCACGGCCGCCATGGCACTCCAGTCGAAGAAGCTTCTCTGGATGATCTCTAACCAACTCATGAAGCGATCCTGGCCATGGGAAGGGGCGGCAAGACGGCGCGGGGATCGATGCCCCGCGCCTCGGCTTCACTTCGGCAGGTACTGGGCCGGCATGGGCGAGCCGGGGAACCACTTCACGTAGAGCCGCTTCCAGGTGCCGTCCTGCATGGCGTCGTGCAGGGCCTTGTCGAAGGCCTGACGCAGGGCGTCGTTGCCCTTCTTGACGACGAAGCCGGCCGGCGCGTCGAAGGACGGGATGTTCGCCGCGAGACGCAGCCCCGCATAACGGTCGCCGAACTGCTTGGCGGCCTCGTAGTCGAGGAAGTGAGCGTCGATCGAGCCGCTGTTCAGCGCAGATACGGCGGAGTTGTTATCGGGGAAGTCGACGATGTCGGCCTTGGTGAAATGCGCTTTGGCATAGGTCTCCTGCAGCGTGCCCTGCACGACACCGAGCCGCTTCCCCGGCAGGTCGTCGACCCCCTTGATCGCGGGATCAGCAGCCAGGACGGTCAAGTAGCCGGCGAGGTAGCCGTCCGAGAAGTCGACCATCTTCTTGCGGATCTCCGTGGTGCCGATCGCTCCCACGGCCACGTCGAAACGACCGTTGGCCACCGATGGCAGCAACGCCGAGAAGTCCTGGCCCGTGAAGGTAACGTGATCGGGCCCGAACCCCATCCGGCGTGCCACCTCGCGGAACAGCTCGATGTCGAAGCCGTCGAAGCGACCATCCGCATCGACGAACGCGTAGGGTTTGCTGTCACCCATGGTGCCCACGCCGATCGTAGTGGGGTCGATCAGGTTGTAGGGATTTGCGGTTTCCGCGGCCGGTGCCGCGGCGGACCACATCAGGGTACCAAGAAGTGCAGCCGCTATGACGCTTTGCCGGTTGATGACCTTCATCATCGCAATCTCCTCCGTCGAGCCGCTGAAGCACGGCCGATCTGGTTCCGGCTGCACGCCGGGTCCCGCAGAAGCCAGCCATATCGTGGCAGGCTCGATGAGGACTGATACCGGTCTCATACCATTGTGAGAGCGGTATCACTAGCCTAAAGATTGTACTTCAGCCTCGATAGGTCGTGGCGTTCAGGTGAATGATGCAGCAGTTGGGCTCGAGATGAAGCGGCCGGCGACGATCTCGGATGTGGCACGAGAGGCGAGGGTCTCGCGAGCTGCGGCAGCTCGCGCCCTCGGCGGCTACGGTTCGGTCAGCGCCGAACTGCGGGTGCGGATCGCGGAAGCGGCACGCCGGCTCGACTATCGGCCGAACGAGCTTGCGCGAACCATGGCGACGGGTCGCTCGGGCACGATCGGCGTCGTGGTGGGCGACATCGAAAATCCCTTCTTTGGCTTGGCTGTGCGAGGCATCAGCGACCATGCCGGAGAGAACGGGTTCAACGTGGTGCTGTGCAACTCCGGCGAGGACATTGCCGCCGAGCGTGCGGCCGTGCAGACGTTGGTGTCGAAACGCGTCGACGGCCTCGTCGTTGCGCCTGCGGCCATGTTGGAGGCCGCACATCTGCGTGATGCCCAGGCGCGCGGGTGTCCGCTCGTGCTGCTCGACCGGGACGTCCCGGGGCTCGCCGCCGACTCGGCGCTCGTCGATTCCAGAAAGGCGGCGAGTGTCGCGACCGATTTCCTGATCTCGGCTGGCCACCAGCGCATCGGCTACGTGACCGCCACAACAGCCACGGAGGTTCGCTACAAAGGTCCAGAGCAGATCGCACTCTCGACCGTGCTCGATCGCATCTCGGGCTTTCTCGAAACATCGCACGAGGCGGGCCTTGCGGATGCCGGTCGATACATCCGCCTCGGGGCAGTCCACGGCCCGACGGCGCGGAGCGTCATCTCCGAGCTGCTGTCCGATCCCATCCGCCCGACCGCGCTGATCGCGTCCGACAGCATGATCGCGCTCGACGTGTTTCGAGCTACGCGTTCACTCGGCATGTTGGTGCCGAGCGACCTGTCGCTGGTGGCGTTCGACGACGCGGACTGGACCAGCGCGGTCTCTCCGACCGTCACCGTGATGGCTCAGCCCTCGTACGACCTTGGCGTGGCTGCCGCTTCCATGCTGCTCGATCGCATCGCGGGCCTTCAGGGTGCGCCTCGGCGGCGATGCCTCGACGCGGCAATGATAGGACGGGAGTCCGTGAAGCGCCTCACCACCCCTCACGTTCAGAGGCGGAACCAATGAAGTCCACCTTGCAAATGTCTGCGTTTGGGTGAGCCTCGGCTCGACTGCCTACGGTCGGCAAAGCATGGAAGCGGACCTTGTCCTCGTGCGCGCTTTGATCAATTCGGCAGGAGCCCTGCCTCTTGATAGCTTCTGACCAGCGAGTCGAAGAGACTTATGTCCGAACGGCTTCGAGCGATGATCTGAGCTCCAGCTAAAGCAGCATAGATGGCACAGGCTTTCGTCTCCCCGTCCTTCGGCTCAACTAGCTTTGCAGCAATTAGCTGGTCGCAAAGCCAGGCCGTATTAACATCGGCAAAAGTCTGAACCTCCTTCAAGACCTGCTCAGGAAGAACGTCATATTCTGTCGCCATGAAGCTGCTGAGGCACATGCGATTGTCGCGCTCCAGAGAGAGGCGAAAAATGCGAGGGTACTGCCGCAGCGCGTCCATCGGGCTTTGCGCACCCGCTGAAATGGCGTCGAGATCACGGGCGATGTCTTCCCAATAGCGGCGGGCGACCGCCTCGCCGAGGACGGCTTTGTTGGCGAAGTAGTAGTTTATGCTTGCAGCCTTGATGCCAACGGCCTCCGCAAGGTCGCGGAAATTAATGCCACCGTACCCATAAGCCATTGCAGCTTCCCTCGCGGCCACGAGGATCTCCTTCCGCACATCCTTCTTCAACGTTGCTGCCATTTTTGACCTCCACCTGTCATATGGAAGACAGGGCTTGACGGCACAAGATGTCGGCCCTAGCTTGCTATCTGTCATTTGACAGACAGACAAGCTCATCAGGAAGGCGAGACAACGATGTCCGACCAGCTCAAGCTCTTCACCTCACCCTCGGCCTTCCCGAACCCGCAGCGCCTGCGGATCTTCATGCACGAGAAGGGCATCGCTGGTCACTTCGACGAGACGGTCTACGACATGTCACCGGTCGGCGAGCAGCGGGGTTGGAAGCACCTCAAGATGAACGCTTGGGGCGAGACACCGACCCTCGCGCTCGCCGACGGCTCTTACTTGAGCGAGACCTCCGCCATCGCCCGCTACCTGGACGACACGTTCGAAGGTCGCAAGATCATGGGCAAGACGGCGCACGAGCGTGGACTTGATCAAATGTGGGACAACCGGGTGTGGGTGCAGATCCTCTATCCCGTCGTCACTGCATTCCATGTCCTGCATCAGGGTCTGGGCCCGAAGCTCGAACTGACCAGCAATCCGGCCTGGGGCGAGCACTCCCGCAAGGTGGCACTGGCGCATGCCGGCTTGGTCGACCGGCACCTCTCCGACGGTCGTGCGTGGCTACTGGGAGGCGATCAGCCGACGTTCTCGGACATCACGTTGGCGACGGCCATCGCGTTTTCCAAGTTCCCGGTGAACGCCACTCCACTCGATGAGCGCTTCGAGCATCTCGATGCCTTCTGGCAGCGCTGGCAGTCTAGGCCCACCTTCATCGCAGCCTATGCGGACAGGAGCAGCGGTGTGCCGGAGATCGACAATCGGACGTGAGCACCCAAGGGTCAGTCCCGGCCGGGGTTCGACCGCAATCCTCTTTCGATATCACCTCGGTCCGCAATTGCAGGGCCGCTGATTGATGACCGCTTTAGGGAAGCGCCGAAGGTCATCGTAACGACTGGCATGGGTCGGAAGCAGCAGGTGTGTGCACCGGACAGGAAGGTGGGAGGCGCCTTGCGGCCAAAGCCACTTCGACAACGTTCAGAAAATGTTACAACAGGATTACACACTCAGGCGGCACAGTCGTCTCGGGAGAGCACGATGATGAGTGAACCAAGCTATTCCCTCGTCGGGCGCGTCGCCATCGTCACGGGAGGCGGACGCGGCCTGGGGCGAGCTATGGCTCTGGGCTTGGCGGCTGCGGGTGCTCACGTGATCGCCACCTCGGCTCGAAGCCTCGCCGAAGTCGATGCCGTTGCCGCCGAGGCCACAGGCGGCACGATCATCCCCGTCCGGGCCGACGTTACGAATGAGGAGGATTGTGCCGCGGTGGTGGCCGCAGCCATTGATCAGTTCGAGCGCCTCGACGTGTTGGTCAACAATGCGGGTCGCGGAATGAGGCTCGTCAGCGACGACTTTCTCACTGCACCCACAAAATTCTGGGATGTAACCCCGACGGTATGGCGCGACATCATCGACACGAACGTCACTGGCGCCTTCCTCATGGCTCGCGCCTGCGCTCCGGCCCTCCTCGCCTCGGGCCGCGGTCGGATCATCAACATCTCGATGAACCATGAAACCATGCGGCGCGCCGGTTTCTCACCCTACGGTCCGAGCAAGGCAGCGCTCGAATCCGAGACCATCATCTGGGCGCAGGATCTGGCCGGCACCGGCGTTACGGTCAATGCACTCCTTCCCGGGGGCGCCACCGAGACCGGGCTGATCCCGGCCTCGGTCGGTCCCGAAGTGCGCGCCACCATGCTTCGCCCCTCCATCATGGTTCTCCCCTTGCTTTGGCTCGCGTCTGACGCGTCGAGCCAATTCACGGGTCGTCGGATCGACGCCAAGCGGTGGCGATCCGATCTCCCGCCATCAGAGGCCGCGCAGACAGCCTCGGAGACCGCTGGCTGGACCTATGCCGCCACCTGATCTGCCTCCCGTCCGCGTGCTCCAAGTCTGGAGCCGACAGTTCGCTTCAGTCGATCGGTAGAAGACAAGGTGCAGCGAAGAAGGGGCTTAAGGCGAAATAAAAGGTACTCGAATGGCTAATAAGTGCTCGCCTATAGAAGGTAAAGAAGCCCCAGAAAGCCGATCCCGGATCGCATCAGATTTTGCTCGACCGTCTAAGCTACGGCTTTGATTAGCCCTGCTATGCCCACGCGGTTGCGACCTGCGTGCTTTGCGGAGTAGAGCGCTCTGTCGGCTTCGGCGAGCAGGGCCGCGATCGAGCGGAGCGAAGGCGACAGGCTGGCGCAGCCGAAACTCGCCGTGACCTGGAGGACGCTCGCCGCCGAGGGGATCTGCAGGTTCGCGATCGTGGCACGCAGCGCTTCAGCCATCGCCAGAGCGCCCTCCATGTCGGTCACCATCAAAGCGACGAACTCCTCGCCGCCCAGGCGCGCGAACGTGTCGGAGGGGCCGAGGACGCCCTGGCACGCGGCCGTGATGGCCTTAAGCGCTTCGTCCCCGACGGCGTGGCCGTGCGTGTCGTTGATGCGTTTGAAGTGGTCCACGTCCATCATCACCACGGAGAGCGGCTGCCCGCGATACAACCCTTGGCGAAGCTCTTGCTCTGCGATCTCGAAGAACCGGGCTCGGTTGCACGCGCCGGTGAGGTGGTCGGTCTGCAGGAGGCGCCGCAGCTTGGTGGCGTCGAAGCTCTGCTTCGTCGTGGATCGAAGCACCGCGACGTAACCAGACTCGGCCTGCTCGCAAGCCTTACTGCTGACCTCATGATCGCTTTTCACCACGATGAGACGCTGGCACCAACGGCGCTCGCCGTTCTTCGACCAATGCCAACCCTCGTCGAGATGCCAACCGTCGCGGCGTGCCAGGGCGATCTTGTCTCCAATGTCGGAGCGGGCGCCATCCGGATCGGGATACTCGAAGACATCGAGCATGCGGCCGATCACGGCGTCCCGAGGCAGCCCCGTCCCTTCCAGCAGGTCTGCCTTTACGCCATCGATCCGGCCCGCGGCATCAAGGGACAGGACGTCGAACTCGTCCGCGTCGTCGAGCAAGGAGGAGAACCACACTTCGGCCTGCCGGAGACGGCGCTCCTGCGCGACCTGACGCGAAACGTCGGCGAGGGTCGCGCAGAAACGCTCGGCGCTCAGCTTCACCATGGTGCAGTCGAGCACGACTGCATCGTTCGCTTCATCGCCGAAGCCGTCCCGGACGAAGATACGCCGATTTTCGCACACGGTCCCACGCCGGCCCTCAAAGCCCTGCGCGAGATTGCGTAGCTCCGGCCCGCAGGACTCGAACACTGTGAAGAGATTGGACACCTGAGGTGTAGCCGGCATCAGCTTCATCAGTTGCATGGCCTTCGGGTTCATCAACCCGATCGCGCCAGTCGCGTCGAAATCCACCAGCCCTACCGGACATGAGTAGAGGAACTGCATGAGGTTGGAGAGTTCGGCTTCTAGATCTTCGCTCATGGAGCGTCCTCGCTCAGCGTTCGATCAGTAGGTAGCGACGCGGCACCGACGCTGTCTTGAGCAAGCGCAGGCGGACCGGCGTCGGCCTCATGCGCAATGTCAGGACATAATCGATGATGTCGTCGATTTCAGCCTCGTCTTCGAAGCGCTGTGCGACCATAAAGTTGTTCATGCACTGGGCAGTCTCGCTGAAATAGTGCCAACCAAGAACGGTCGTCGGCATTATCCCCGCCAGCTTGGCCTCTGTGGCATTGTAGAGTTCGGTCATGCCGTCGCTTCCAAGCCCAACCACACCGTAAGGTAGAGCATCGAGTTGCTCAGGCGTCAGGGTTTCGAGGTCGGCAAGCGAAATATCGGAGAAACCGCCACCAGGACCCATGCTGGATTCATCTCCGCCTTCTCTCTGAAACGTCATCGATACCCGATCTTTCTAGGATTGTATTCTGCTTACTAAGCGGGATGGATGATGCACATCGATAGTGCAATCGGAGCCCTTGAAAAGCCTTTTCAGTTCGCCGCTTTCACCAGGGACGGTTTCATCCCACGCTCGGCGACGGAGTGATCTCGCGCGGGTTCGTTCAAGCTTTCCGCTTCGAGCCCAGGATCGCGGCAGATCGCAGCCGCCAACGCCTTACAGCGCCCGGCCCAAATGTCGCGGTGGCGGCGCATGACGTCGCCTTCCTCTTCCACGACGCGAAAGCGAACCTTGAAAGAGGCAACCTCATGGGACTTGGTCACAAGCTCGGCGTTGGCTTGCTGCAGACTGGAACGCATCTGCTGGCTGCGATCCGCCCAAATATCGCGATCGCGCTCAAGGATATCGACCTGACCTTGCAACGTCGCCAGGGCGATCCGAGCCTCGTCGAGTTCCCCCCGGAGCGCCGTAGTCCGAGATCTCTCGTCATCGAGCGCTGTCCGCAGCACGCCTGCCTCGATCTCCTGTGCGACGAGCGTGGGCGCCTCTGCTGCTTTGGACGCAGGAATTTTTGATCGGACGAGGGCAGGCGACGCGACAGTGTGTTCCCCCGGCAGCCGATCCGCTAACTCAGTGCGGAGTTGCGCGACGTTGAGCTTGGCCGGAACAGGACTGGACGCTGCTTGCACGGCTTCACCCTCTTCCTCCTTCACGATCGAGAGCAGCGTGTTGAAGAGAACGTTTCCCTCTAGCCGGCTGAGGTCGAAGTTGGTCAAACGCGCGACTTCGGTCCAAAGCGCTCGCCCGCGCGGCGAGTTGCCAATGAAGCCCATGGACCAGTTGGGGAAGGCGCGAATTTCCACGGGCTCGCATTGCAATACCGCCACATCGCTGTGGCGGGGGTCACGCTGGATGCGCTCGAAGGTGGTCTCGACGGCAGCTCGTGACCCTTCCAGAACCTGAGCGAAAGAACCGCTGTTGAAGAGCAGTGCTCCAGTGACGCCGACCCGAGCGTTGTTGCGCTTCGACACGGCGAGCACACCCGCAACTGCGGCTTTCTGCTCTTCCTCTCCACCTTCGAGATGGTTTCGACTCGTATAGACCAGACGGTAGAGATCACTCATGGGAGCGCTCGGCTTTAGAAGGCTGCGTTGAAGGGGTTGTTTCAGTCGCGCGGTCTTGGAATAGCGTGCGGATAGCGGTCGCCGAGATGGGCCGGCTGATGAAGTAGCCTTGCACATCGGTGCAGCCCTCATGCCGTATGCGGCTCATCTGTTCGAGTGTTTCGACGCCCTCGGCGACGGTTGTCATCCCAAACGATGCGCCGAGACTGGCGATGGCTCGAACGATGGCCATCGACTCGTCTTGCGACTTCCCGCCCGAGATGAAGGATCGGTCGATCTTGATCTTGTCGAACGGGAACGACCTCAGGTAGCTCAATGACGAGTAGCCCGTCCCGAAGTCGTCCATGGAGATGCGTAGCCCGAGGCCGCGCAGGGCGTGAAGCGTGGCCAGGTTCGCTTCGTTTTCTTGAAGCAGAACGCCCTCCGTGATCTCCAGTTCAAGCCTGCTTGGCGCAAGGCCCGACGCCGACAGCGCAGAGGCGACGGCCTGGACGAGTTTCTTGCTCTTGAATTGAGCCGGCGACAGGTTGACCGCCACCGACAGTTCGGCGGGCCAGCGTATCGCCTCGTGGCAGGCCGTACGGATGACCCATTCGCCGATTGGCACGATGAGGCCGATTTCCTCAGCGAGCGGAATGAAGTCGACGGGCGGGACCAGGCCACGGCTTGGATTGTTCCATCGGATCAGCGCTTCACAGCCCACGAGCTGATCCGTCTCCAGATTCATCTGAGGCTGGTAGACCAGCTCGAACTCGTGCATCGCCAGTGCTTTGCGCAAGTCGAGTTCGAGCGAGCGCCGAGCCTGCATGCGAGCATCCATCTCGGGCTCGAAAAAACGAAACGTATCGCGACCATCAGCTTTGGCACGGTAAAGCGCCAGATCGGCATTCTTGAGCAGGATGTCTGGCTCGACTCCGTCGGCGGGCGCTATCGCCACGCCGACACTGGCACCGATGTTGATGAGGTGGCCATCGACGATGTAGGCGCGGCCGAGCAGATCGACGATGCGTCTGGCGAGCGTCTCGGCGCCGACTACGTCGCCAACATTACCCTGGATCACAGCGAACTCGTCACCGCCGAAACGGGCCACAGTGTCGGTCGGCCGAACCGACGATTGCAGCCGTTCGGCAACCTTCTGCAGGAGCGCGTCGCCGATCGGATGGCCCAGCGTGTCATTGACGTTCTTGAACCGGTCGAGGTCGACGGCGAGAACTGCGAAGCCTTCGCCGTTGCGCTCCAGCTTGGACTTGGCCTCATTCAGTCGCGTGTGGAATCGCATGCGGTTCGGCAGCCCTGTTAGGGCATCCAGGGCACCATCGGGGCCACCTTGCCGGCGGTCGGCGCGCTCGGCCTTTCGCTCTACCGTGACAGACCATCCTGCGTTTTTGAGGGGGGTGACCTCAAGCAGGAGGCTCTGGCCGCCTATCGACAGCGTCACCGTACAGACCTCCCCGCGCCCGAGAGGCCCTCTGAGCTGCATCAGCGCGACACTGCGCTCATGTGCTCGACTCAGCGTCAATGCGGTCAGAAATTTGCGAAAAGGCCAGCCCGCAACGTTAGCGTCGAGGCGCAGCAGGCGCATTGCTTCTGCTGAGCAGAATACAACGTGACCTTCCCGCTCCAGGATAAATAAACCTTGACCCAGCGTATCAAGATAAACTGCCATCGCACCCTGAAGCGAAAGCACAGTCTTGTCGAGAATGGCCACCGGCGTGAGGCTGTTTGAAGGGCAAGGCCGAATTTCCATATCGATCTCTGTCCAGCGGTCAGGGCAAGCCAATTTGGCACGCTTCGCGCAGAGGACTTGTTGAGCGAAAACTATCAAAAGATTATGAACTTGGGCGGGACGCTATTTGCAATCGCAGATTGATTTACGGATGCTTAACCATGCTGGAGGTTTTGCATGCCATAAATCAGGTCATATTAGTTAATTTAGCTCATGCATTACGCAACTAGACGCAGGCTTGTAATTCCATGCTCCACTATGTCGCAGACTGTGGACAGTACGCGGTACCAGTACCTCGAGCGCCATCTCTCAAAGCATGCCCAACCCCAGTCGAGTACCGGGCCAAGTGCAGCCTGCTGACGATTACCCCCATGGGTGGCTCCGGCCTACGCGCGAAAGTTGAGCGAGTTGGCGAAGAGCTTCGGCCTCGGCAGCCTGAGGAAGCGCGAGTGACGACTCCCTCCGGCGTAGTTTGGGCTATGCGGCTTTGAGGGCCGTGTAAGCTGACGCCTGCTGATGCCCAGCTTAGTGTCGTGGCGTCGGGTAAAGGTCCTCGGCGCGCGTGGCGCGGACCTGGGCCTTGTCGACCGACGGCGTCGGCGAGAAGCTTCGCCTTTGGGAGCCCTGGGCCGTCTGCGCCGTTGTGGGGCTGCACATCGCCGGGATGGTGTGGCTTCGGCCCGTCAAGCGCGATAACGTGCCGGCCCTGACGCTTCCCGACATCCGCTGAGCCTGCCGGGGCGGGGACAATCCGCCAAGGAAGCCCACCGTGGACCCGCTCCGCCCCTTCCTCCTCACCTGCGAGCATCTCGAAAATCCGCTCGGCCTCGACGAGCGGAGCCCCCGCCTATGCTGGATCCTTGAGGGAGACGGCCGCGGCCGGCGCCAGAGCGCTTTCGAGATCCGCGTCGCCGAGGACCCTGCTTCGCTCGCCGGCACCGACCGGCTGAGCTGGTGCAGCGGGCGCGTCGCCTCGGCGGAGACGCGCGATATAACCTACGCGGGCGTACCGCTTCAGCCGCGCACGCGCTACCATTGGACCGTGCTCGTTTGGGACGAGGTCGGCCGCGCATCAGCCCCGGCCGCCCCCGCCCGGTTCGAGACCGGGCTGCTTGACGAGCCTTGGGGAGCCGACTGGCTGACCGGTCCAGCCGCTCCGCGGCGCTTCCGGCCCGACGAGTCCGACAAGGCCTACGTCAATCCGCATCGCGCCCGTGCGGTCGCCCACCTACGCCGCAGCTTCCGCGTCGACCGGCCGGTGGTCCGCGCCCGGCTCTACGCCACGGCCCTCGGCGTCTACGAGGCGCGGCTGAACGGCGAAGCCACCGGCGACGCCCTGCTGTCGCCGGGCTGGACCGACTACGCCAAGCGCCTCGACTACCAAGTCTACGACGTCACCGCGCTGGTACGGCAGGGGCCTAACGTACTCGGCGCGCTGCTGGGCGAGGGATGGTACAGCGGCTATCTCGGATTCTACCCCCACCGCCCACGCCACATCTACGGGACCGAGCCGCAGTTCCGCGCCCGGCTAGTGCTCGACTTTGCCGACGGTACCTCTGTGTCGGTCGCCACGGACGCGAGCTGGCGCGTCGGCCGCGGACCGCGCGTCTATTCCGACCTGCTCAAAGGCGAACTCTTCGATGCTCGCCTCGCCGCGCCGGGCTGGGACGCACCCGGGTTCGACGACGCCGACTGGACGCCGGCCGGCACGGGCGCCGGCACCGAGGCCCTCCTCCGCGCGTCGCGGGCCCCGCCGGTGAGGGTGACCCGGACCCTCGTACCGACTGCTGTCACCCGCGCGCCGGACGGGTCGCACGTGGTCGACATGGGGCAGAATATGGTGGGCCGGGTGCGCATCACCTTGCCGGCGCTGCAGGCGGGGGCCGTCGTGACGCTGCAGCACGCCGAGATGCTGACGCCAGAGGGCGCGCTCTACCGCGCCAATCTGCGCGCCGCAGCAGCCGAGGATCGCTACGTGTCGGACGGCGCCGCCGCGGTCTTCACGCCCCTCTTTACCGTGCACGGCTTCCGCTACATCGGCGTTACGGGCCTCGACGACGCGCCCGCCCTCGACGCCATCACCGGCGAAGTGATCGGAAGCGACCTCGACGAGACGTCGGAATGGGAGACGTCGAACCCGACACTCGACCGTCTGCGCGAGAATGTCTTGTGGAGCCAGCGCGGCAACTTCCTGTCCATACCTACCGACTGCCCCCAGCGCGACGAGCGGCTCGGCTGGATGGCGGACGTCGGCGTGTTCCTGCCCACCGCTGCGTATGCCATGGACCTGCAGGGCTTCATGGCGAAGTGGATCGACGACGTGCTCGACGCCCAGTCGTCAGAGGGCGCCTTCCCGGACGTAGCGCCCCGCGGCCCCCACGGGCCCGACGGTGGCCCCGCCTGGGGCGACGCCGGCGTAATCGTGCCCATGACGCTCTACCGCCGGTACGGCGACCGGCGTTTACTGGAGCGCTGCTTCTCCGCCATGCGGGCTTGGACCGATTTCGTGTCACGCCACAATCCGGACCGCATCCGCACGAAGAAATGCGGCTGGAATTTCGGGGACTGGCTGTCAGCGGGCGAAACCACCTCGAAACCGCTCGTCGCCACCGCCTATCACGCCTTGATCGCGACCCTGACCGCAGAGGCCGCCGAGGTGCTAGGTCGACCCGAGGACGCGGCCCGCTACCATGCGCTTTTCGGGGAGGTGCGGGCGGCTTTCCAGGCGAAGTTCTTGACGCCGGCGGGGCGGCTAGAGGGCGACACTCAGACGGCCTACCTCCTGGCGCTGTCGATCGGCCTCCTGCCCGACGACCGGATCGGGGCGGCCGTGCGCCACCTCGTGTCCAACATCGAACGGCGCGGCACCCAACTGTCGACGGGGTTCCTCGGCGTGCGATTGATCCTGCCGGAGCTGACGCGCCACGGCCATGCCGAGCTGGCCTATCGCCTGCTTCTGAACGAGGGTTGCCCCTCCTGGTTCTACCCCGTCACCCAGGGCGCCACGACGGTCTGGGAGCGTTGGGACGGATGGACGGCGGAGAAGGGTTTCCAGTCGGCCCGCATGAACAGCTTCAACCACTATTCGCTGGGCTCGGTCGGCGAGTGGCTGATGGCCGACATGGCGGGAATTGCCGACGACGGCTCGGCCTATGCGCGTCCGCGGCTCGCTCCCGTGCCGGGGCCGGGCATCGGGTATTGCCGCGCCGGCTATCGCTCGCCGCGTGGCTGGGTGCGCTCGTCCTGGCGGCAGAGGCCGGGCGTCACCGTCTACAATGTCGAGCTCCCGGCCAACACCGCCGGCACGTTGGTGCTGCCCTTTCCCGAAGACGCTCGGTTGCGTCGCGACGGCAGCCCGGCCGAGCCGGACCGGATTCTGGAGCGGAACGGGGTCCGTTGCGCCGGCTTTGACCTCGGCTCGGGCATCTACGGCTTCGAGGTGTCGACGGGTTGACGAGCGGGGGCGTCGAAGGCGAGGGCGAACCAGCGCCGATGCACCTCGGCAAGGCATCCGTCTGCTCTGCGCGCACTCTCCTCGTCGACTTTCGCACGACCCGCCCTGGATGCCTCCTGGCCCGCGTGGGACGCGTCGACCGGTCGCAATACAGCCGCCGGGATCGAGAGCCATCGCGCGGCCGTCACGATCCATGGCGGCGGGAGCCGCGAGCTGGTCGAGTTTCGGCGGATGCGCGAGCTGCGGGCCGATGCGCGGCGGATCATCGATATAGCGTGATCCGTCACCGTTTCTGCCGTCGTCTCGACTTGGAAAGCGCAGGAGAAGCGTCCTGCGTTTTGCAGGCGACAGCCCCAGCAGCGCTCAGGTGATCGTTCGGGTACAAGCGGCGCTGCGCAGGGTTTCCTGAAAGCGCCAGAGGTTTACCCATGAAGATGCAGGACCTGACCGGCAAGGTCGCGGTGATCACTGGTGCGTCGAGCGGCATCGGCGAGGCCGCCGCGCGCCTGCTCGTCGCTGAGGGCGTCCATGTCGTACTCGCGGCGCGACGCCGTGAAAAGCTCGACGCTTTAGCGGCCGAACTCGGCGAGGCCGCGACCGCGGTCGCCTGTGATGTGGCCGATCCGGCCTCGGTCGCAGCGATGTTCGCGCGCGTGAGGGCCGATCACGGCGGAGTAGATCTCCTCTTCAACAATGCAGGTCTCGGCGTGAACTCCAAGTTCGAGACCAGCGATCCCGCCGACTGGCGTCGAATGATCGATGCCAACCTTTACGGCGTCCTCCACTGCACTCAGGCTGCTATCCCACTGATGAAAGGGCGTCGTGCTGGCTCTATGATCTGCTCGGTCTCGAGCGTCGGCGGTCGCTACGGCGTCGAGAACTGGTCGGTCTACAGCGCCACCAAGTTTGCCGTGGTTGGCTTCCACGACGCCCTGCGGAAGGAACTTGGCCCTGACCGCATCCGCGTGACCGTGATCGAGCCCGGGGCTGTATGGACGGAGTTCGGCCACAACGTCGCCGAAGCCCTCGACCATCGCCGCGCCCAGCTTGACGCTCTGCGCTCCGAGGATGTCGCCCAGGCGCTAGTGTACTCCTTTGCGCAGCCGCCGAATGTGTTGATCGAGGAGATCCTCATGCGCCCGGTGCTGCAGGTCGCCCCCTGAAGAGGTCACCATCGCAGTGGCCGCACTGCCTCAAGGCCGCCAGTCGAACAGCCACCCCCCGACGATGATCAGGATTAGGAGCCCGACCACAATGGTGGCCCAGCCAGGCGCCGCGTCACGCCGACGCCAGGACGCGCTTGCCCGGCATCGCAAGCCGGGCATCTTCAACACCGACAGTCAGAAGATCGTAGCCAGTTTCCGGGCGGCCTGACCCGAACACCGATCGACTTTCTGGTAAGCTGGCGCCGCAGGGCGTCTCGGTGCGGCCTGACCCTCACTCCGACCGACCAGCAGTGTCTTTCCCTGGATCCGTCGGTCGCCCGGGAACGCCTTGCGCTGAGGTTTCGCCTGGCAGACGCTGTCGTTCGCCCTAGGGAGATTGCGATGGGCGCGTAGCCGCCGGTACGACGAGCCGCGAATGTCTGCTTCGGAGCACGCGCAGTTTCTAGTAGTATGCCCGACATGGGTCGACTCCGGCCGGTGGAGCACGGTTCGCTTGGCTATACCTGTAGGCAAGTACGACGCGTGTACCTTTCGAATTGAGCGGATGACACTCCGTCAATCTGTGATCTCGATCCTAGACCCATCAGGCGCGCGGACGATTGCCTCATAGAAGCCGTCCACCGTCTCTCGCGGCTTCGCCGCCAGCACGCCCATCTCCTCACAACGCGCCGCGAAGCTGTCGACCGCATCCCGGCTGCCGAGAGACAGAGCGATGTGGTCCCAACCCTGTCGTTCGCCGTCCTTGTCGCCGATGGAGATCCAGGGCGCGGCCATGATCTCCACGCGCGGGCCGCCGGCAGGATGGCGAAGCGGGACACAAAGCACGGACGGCGCCTACTCTGGTAGGGCTCGCCGACTTTGGCTTCGAAGCAGGAGGCCCAGAACTCGGCCGCCTGATCGAGGTCAGGGACCCATAGGGCAACGTGGTGAATGCTTGCCGTGATCATGAGCGCCTTCCCGTGATGATGTTCGCGGTCATGGGGACAAGGGCCATCAGGCCAGCCAGCATCCAGAAAGCGGCTGGCAGTCCGACGCTATGAGCCAGGAAGCCGATGCCGGCAGGACCTACCAGGATGCCCGCATAGCCCGTCGTCGTGATTGCGCCGACTGCGAGCGCTGCCGGCATTGCCTGTTGCGCTCCGGCCAGCCGGAAGAAGACGGGAACAATGTTCGAGGCCCCGAAGCCGATCAGCAGGAAGCCCGTGAGGGCCACTAACTTGACCTCCGTAGAGAGCAGCACCGCAAAGCCGCTGACCGCCAGCAGGCCGCCCCAGATCAACGTCCGGCGGTCGCCAATGCGGGAGGTCAGGGCGTCACCACCTAGGCGGCCGACGGTCATGGCGATGGCGAACAGGATATAGCCGAGGCCGCCCTGGTCCTGTGTGACCAGGCCCTTGTCGGTTATGAGCAGGGCGCTCCAGTCGAGCATGGCCCCTTCGGTCAGGAAGGTGACGGCTGCGAGGCCGGCAAGCACGAGCACGACACCGTGCGGGAGTACGAACATGGGCCCTTCCTCGGCCTTTGAGGACCGAAGCAGGCGCGGCTCGGCGACCGCCATAGCAACCAGCATAATGGCGGCGGAGATGAGCGTGCCGGGCAAGGCGCCGATACCGGCCGAGAGCAGGGCCGTCATGAGCAGTGAGCCTGCGAAGCCGCCGATGCTGAACAAGGCATGGAACCCGGACATCAGTGGCCTGCTGGAGGCACGTTCGACTTCGACCGCGTGGACGTTCATCGCGACGTCGATCGATCCCAGGGCCGCGCCGAAGAGTAGCAGCGTGAAGCCGAGCGTCACGATGCTCGATGCCACCGACAGGGAGGGCAGCATCACCGCGAGGCCGATACCCCCGGCGATAATGACCGGCCGGCTGCCATAGCGGGCGCTGACCGGTCCGGTCGCGAGCATGGCCACGACCGAACCGATGCCGAGGCAGAGCAGCAGGAGGCCGAGCGTGGCATCGTCGACGCCGAGCCGCTCCTTGGCGAAAGGCACGAGCGGCGCCCAGCAGGCGATGCCGAAGCCAGCGACGAAAAAAGCGAGGCGGGTTGCCAGCCTAGTAGCTGGACGGTCGGCTGAACTCACGGAAAACTCCTGTTCAGGTTCAATCGTTGGACGCGATGAGCAGGCGGCAGCCGGCTTCTTCGAGTTGGAGGCGCTGTTCCGCAGTCGTCGCGGCTTCCAGCACGAGAAGGTCGACCCGCTCCAGCCTAGCCACTTGGTAGGGGGGCCGTGCTGTAAGCTTGTCGGACGTTGCCAGCACGGTCGAATGGCGGGAGGTATCCAGCACTGCGCGCTTGAACGTGGCGTCAGCGAAGTGGAAAGCGCCGACCCCGAACTCGGCCGATACTGAGCAGGCGCCGAGAAAAACGCGGTCGAAGCGGATGCGGGCGACGGTCTGCATCGCGGAAGCATCGACGCACCCGCCGATCACCGGGTCAGCGAGGCCACCGACAACGACCAGCCGGAGATCCTGGCGTCGCAGCACCGCTGCCGCGATCTCGACCGCGTTGGTCACGACGGTCAAATCGGCATCTTCGTGCAAGAACTCGACAAGCGCCAAGTTGGTGCTCCCGCTATCGAGGAACAGCGTTTCGCCCGGTTGCACGATTGTGACCGCTGCTCGGGCTAGGCTGTCCTTGCGTTCGGCCCCTTCCCGGATGCGGGTTATCACAGGTTCCGTTGCGGGTGAGAGCGGCAGGGCGCCGCCATAAACGCGTCGGCAACGGCCTTCAGCCGCCAAGGCACGTAGGTCGCGGCGGATCGCATCCTCGCTGACGCTGAACTCGGCGGCGAGCGCGGCCGCGACCACGGCCTTACCTTTGAGCAGTCGCGCGGCGATCGCATCACGTCGGGCTAGCGGGAGATCAGCATTCATGCCGTCGCATAACATGCACAAACGTGCACGTATAGGCGCGAATGCGCTAAGCAGCAGTTCCTACGCTCACGCACTTTGCGTCACGCGGTCGCGCAGAGTGCTTCTTTGAGGGATTCGCTCCGGGTCTCATGCCCCATTTCCAAAACGAACTTTTCCAAAACAACCATCCAAAGCGAACCGATGATCGACCGTCCCCACATGCGTGATGTGCTTTTCCCAAACGACCGCTATGGGACTACTGCGAGACGCCGCGCTACGCCCGACTTGGGTCGACACCGGCGAGCCTTTCAGCTTTACGGGAGACAGCGCTTCGCAGCTCACGGTTGTGACCCTGACCGGTTCTACCTGCGGCCGACATGGCCAAAGGAGGACGGCACCATGGGACAGTCAAAACACGATCCGGGCGCGAAGGGAAAACCTGCCTGGAACTCCGGACGGAAGCTCGGGGCTAAGCGAGCCCTCAAGCCGCAGCAGGTCTGGGCTATCCGGTTCTGGCTCGACAGCAAAAAGCGCATGCGCGACCGCGCCATGTTCGATCTCGCGATCGACAGCAAGCTGCGAGGCTGCGACATCGTTAAGATCAAGATCGGCGACATCGTCCTGGGCGGTCGCGTTCGTTCCCGCGCCATCGTGGTCCAGCAGAAGACGAAGCGGCCGGTTCAGTTCGAGTTGCTCGACCACGCACAAGGTAGCTTGAACGCGTGGCTGGAGCGCCGGGGAGGCGCGGTGACCGACTACGTGTTCCCGAGCCGGATCGACCACGCCAAGCCAATCAGCACGCGCCAGTACGCCCGGCTCGTGGAAGAGTGGGTCAATGGGGTTGGTCTCCGGCGTGAGGACTACGGCACGCACTCGCTACGTCGGACCAAGGCTGCCATGATCTACAAGCAAACGGGGAACCTGCGTGCGGTGCAAATCCTGCTCGGGCATACCAAGATCGAAAGCACTGTTCGCTATCTCGGTGTCGACGTCGAAGACGCCCTGACGCTCGCGGAACGGACGGAGATCTGAACCCTGCGCGGCCCGACGGGGCGGGTGTCGCGGCTGCGCAACTTAC
>JBPBQY010000051.1:0-32033 GCA_050920985.1 Janthinobacterium lividum
AACGACGCGCCGAAGAGCGGCCCGGCACCCGTCCTGGGCGGCGAGGATGCCGACGCCGAGACAGCGTCCTAGACCGGACGCGCTCGGTTCGGGTCGCTTCGGCGGTTACGAACCGAGTGATGCCGCTCTCGGCGGGAGGCGAGACACGGGTGTGCTCCGGCTCGACAGCCCGCCGCAAGCCTCGACCGGGGAGCGTGTTGCGATCCGGCAGGAGGCACATATATTCGACAAACGGCCAGTGCGGCCGATGACAGGGAAGAGGGTCAATCCGATGCAGGATCCCATCGCGATCTACAACAATTACCTCATCCCGCAGGTGATCGAGAACACGAGCCGCGGCGAACGGGGTTTCGACATCTACTCTCGCCTGTTGCGTGAGCGGATCATCTTCCTCACCGGGCCGGTGGAGGACAATATGGCGTCGGTGATCATCGCCCAGCTGCTGTTCCTCGAGGCGGAGAATCCGAAGAAGGAGATCTCCCTCTACATCAACTCCCCGGGCGGCGTGGTGACGGCGGGTCTCGCCATCTACGACACGATGCAGTTCATCCGCCCCAAGGTCTCGACGCTTTGTGTCGGCCAGGCGGCCTCGATGGGTTCGCTGCTTCTCTGCGCCGGCGAGGCCGGCATGCGCTACGCACTGCCCAACGCCCGCGTCATGGTGCATCAGCCTTCGGGCGGGTTCCAAGGCCAGGCGTCCGACATCCTCCGCCACGCGGAGGACATCATGAAGATCAAGCGTCGGCTGAACGAGATCTACGTCAAGCATACCGGACGCGACTACGACACGATTGAAAAGACCCTCGACCGCGACCATTTCATGACGGCGGACGAAGCGCGGGAGTTCGGATTGATCGACCGGGTCGAGACGCAACGGGCGGAGCCGGCCGAGGCGAAGTGAGGCGCGACCGGGGGTCGCCAGGGCCGAACGTCTCGGGCCCTGGACTTGATCTCCCGGAGGAGCTGTGGTGGCATCATGGGTCAAGGTGGAAACGCCGAGACGGATGCTATTACGCTTCGGACGTCGGTGAACCCTTCATTAGCCAGCCGCGGCTAATTTCTAAAAATGACGCGAATCGCGCCCGGCGCGAGGCGCGTCGGAGTGGAGACGACAATGAGCAAAGCCGGCGGCAGCGACTCGAAGAATACGCTGTACTGCTCCTTTTGCGGCAAGAGCCAGCATGAGGTTCGCAAGCTGATCGCAGGGCCGACGGTGTTCATCTGCGATGAATGCGTCGAGCTCTGCATGGACATCATCCGTGAAGAGAATAAGTCGTCGCTGGTCAACCGTAAGGACGGGATCCCGACCCCGCGCGAGATCTGCAAGGTGCTCGACGATTACGTGATTGGGCAGCCGCAGGCGAAGCGCGTCCTCTCGGTCGCGGTGCACAATCACTACAAGCGGCTGAACCACGCAGCGAAGCACAATGACGTCGAATTGGCTAAGTCCAACATCCTGCTGATCGGTCCGACCGGCTCCGGCAAGACGCTGCTCGCGCAGACGTTGGCCCGGATCCTCGACGTGCCCTTTACGATGGCGGACGCCACTACGCTGACCGAAGCCGGCTACGTGGGCGAGGATGTCGAGAACATTATTCTGAAGCTGTTGCAGGCCTCCGACTACAATGTCGAGCGGGCGCAACGAGGCATCGTCTACATCGACGAGATCGACAAGATCTCCCGCAAGTCGGACAATCCTTCGATCACCCGAGACGTCTCGGGCGAAGGTGTCCAGCAAGCGCTACTGAAGATCATGGAAGGCACGGTTGCGTCCGTCCCGCCCCAGGGTGGACGCAAGCACCCCCAGCAGGAGTTCCTGCAGGTCGATACGACCAACATCCTGTTCATCTGCGGCGGCGCCTTCGCGGGGCTCGAGAAGATTATCTCTAGCCGTGGCAAGGGCACGTCGATCGGCTTCGCCGCCAAGGTGCAGGCGCCCGACGACCGGCGGACCGGCGAGGTGTTCCGCAAGGTCGAGCCCGAGGATCTGTTGAAGTTCGGACTGATCCCCGAATTTGTGGGCCGTCTTCCGGTGATCGCCACGCTCGAGGATCTCGACGAGGACGCGCTGAAGAAGATCCTGACCGAGCCGAAGAACGCGCTGGTGAAGCAATATCAGCGGCTGTTCGAGATGGAATCGACGGAACTGATGTTCCAGGACGAGGCGCTCAACGTAGTGGCCAAGAAGGCCATCGAACGTCGGACGGGCGCCCGCGGCCTGCGTTCCATCATGGAAGGCATCCTGCTCGATACGATGTTCGACCTCCCAGGACTCGACGGCGTCGAGCAGGTCGTCATCGGGCCGGAAGTGGTGGAGGGCAATGCGAGGCCCCTCTATATCTACTCCGAACGCGGTGCCGAGAAGACGGGAACCGGCGCTGCGAGTGCCTGACGTTGAAGGGCGGGATCGGAGACGATCCTGCCCTTTTCTTTTGGGGCTTGTGCCAAGCGGGAGTGCGGGTCTCCGGTCACTGGCTTCGATCTTGAATGACGATTGGATGACCGCCATCTTGGCATGAGTTACGGAAGGGCGGACAGTATGGCTGCCGCTCCGGAACCTCCCGTGTCGGGGTGCTGACTTGGCCCCGAGGCACGCCATTCGACGCGCCAGGCGGGCTAGGTCCGTCTCCGGTGTCGGCATGGCGGAAGACACTGGCGGCTTCAGGAGAAGCGTCGGTGACGCGTCTAACCTCCGATAGGATGCAGCATGACCAGCCAGAAACGAGCTCCGGCCTCGCCCGGGTCCATCGATACCTATCCGGTGCTGCCGCTGCGCGATATCGTCGTCTTCCCGCACATGATCGTTCCGCTCTTCGTCGGCCGCGAGAAGTCGATCCGCGCGCTCGAAGAGGTGATGAAAGCCGACAAGTTCATCCTGCTCGCCACCCAGGTGAACCCGACCGACGACGATCCCGCCACCGATGCCATCTTCACGACCGGCACGCTGGCGTCGGTGCTGCAGCTGTTGAAGCTGCCTGACGGCACCGTGAAGGTGCTGGTAGAGGGATCGCGCCGGGCGAAAGTCGGCAAATACGTGCGGACGGATGAATTCTACGAGGCCGACGCCGAGGCGCTCGACGACGATCCGCTCGACAAGGTCGAGGTGGAGGCGCTCGCCCGTTCGGTGGTCAGCGAGTTCGAGAACTACGTCAAGCTGAACAAGAAGATCTCGCCCGAGGTCGTGGCGGCGGTCGGCCAGATCTCCGATTATCCGAAGCTCGCCGATACGGTGGCGTCGCACCTCGCTGTCAAGATCTCCGACAAGCAGGGGATTCTCGAGACGACCTCTGTCTCAGCAAGGCTCGAGAAGTGCCTGGGCCTAATGGAGAGCGAAATCTCCGTTCTCCAGGTCGAGAAACGCATTCGCACGCGCGTCAAGCGGCAGATGGAGAAGACGCAGCGCGAGTACTACCTCAACGAGCAGATGAAGGCCATCCAGAAGGAACTCGGCGACGAGGACGGAAAGGACGACCTCTCCGAACTCGAGACGCGAATCAAGGATACCAAGCTCTCCAAGGAGGCTCGTGACAAGGCGTTAGCCGAGCTGAAGAAGCTGAAGCAGATGTCGCCCATGTCGGCCGAGGCGACCGTGGTGCGCAACTATCTCGATTGGCTGCTGTCGATCCCATGGAACAAGAAATCCAAAATCAGGCGTGATCTACCGCTGGCCGAGTCGACTCTGAATTCGGACCATTACGGGCTCGACAAGGTCAAGGAGCGGATCATCGAGTACCTCGCGGTGCAGACCCGCGCCAACAAGCTGACAGGCCCGATCCTGTGCCTCGTCGGTCCGCCCGGCGTCGGCAAGACCTCGCTCGGCCGCTCGATCGCCAAGGCCACAGGTCGTGAGTTCGTGCGCATCTCGCTCGGTGGCGTGCGCGACGAGGCGGAGATCCGCGGCCATCGCCGGACCTACATCGGCTCCATGCCCGGCAAGATCATCCAGTCGATGCGCAAGGCCAAGACCTCGAACCCTCTCTTCCTGCTCGATGAGATCGATAAGATGGGTCAGGACTTCCGCGGCGATCCGTCTTCTGCGCTGCTCGAAGTGTTGGATCCGGAGCAGAATGCGGCGTTCAACGACCATTACCTCGAGGTCGACTACGACCTGTCGAACGTCATGTTCGTCACCACCGCCAACACCCTGAACATCCCCGGCCCGCTCATGGACCGCATGGAGATCATCAGGATCGCCGGCTACACCGAGGAGGAGAAGGCCGAGATCGCCCGCACTCACCTTATCCCGGTTGCGGTGTCGAAGCACGGTCTGACGAAGGACGAATGGTCCATCACCGACGAGGCACTGCTGACGGTGGTCCGCCGCTACACGCGGGAAGCCGGCGTCCGTAATCTCGAGCGCGAGATCTCCAACCTGGCTCGCAAGGCCGTGAAGGAGATCATGATGGGCGGATCGAAGTCGGTGAAGGTCACCGACGACAACCTCGCCGACTACCTCGGCGTGTCGAAGTACCGCTATGGCGAAGCGGAGACCGAGGATCAGGTCGGTGTCGTGACCGGACTGGCCTGGACCGAGGTCGGCGGCGAGCTGCTAACCATCGAATCCGTCGCCATGCCGGGCAAGGGCAAGATGACGGTGACGGGCAACCTGCGCGACGTCATGAAGGAGTCGATCTCGGCTGCGGCGTCCTACGTCCGCTCCCGCGCGACCGATTTTGGTGTAGAGCCGCCGTTCTTCGATCGCCGCGACATCCACGTTCATGTGCCGGAGGGGGCGACTCCGAAGGATGGACCTTCGGCCGGTGTCGCCATGGCGACGTCGATTGTCTCGGTGATCACCGGCATCCCGATCCGTCGCGACATCGCCATGACGGGCGAGATCACGCTGCGGGGCAGGGTGCTGCCGATCGGCGGGCTCAAGGAGAAGCTCCTGGCGGCTCTGCGCGGCGGCATCAAGAAAGTGCTGATCCCGGAGGAGAACGCCAAGGATCTGGCCGACATTCCCAACAGCGTGAAAAACGCGCTGGAGATCGTGCCGGTGTCTCGCCTCGATGAGGTGTTGATCCATGCCCTGGTTCGGCAGCCTGTTGCCATCCATTGGGAAGAGGATCTGACGGCCGTGCGCAAGCCGGCCGTGGGTGAAGAGGACGCGGCCGGAGTCATTGCTCACTGAGCACGTGACCGACCATTGACGAGAAACAGGCCGCGCATCGAAAGGTGTGCGGCCTTTTTGCTGCGGAGCGACTTGTGCCGCAGCACGGCTTGTGCAGCGCCGCAAGTCGGTGTTCGATGCCGAAACCGGCGTCTCGCTCCGAACGCCGATGTCGGCTTGGAAGGTGACGGCGAATGCGCTATGACCTCGCGTCATCCGGGCTGTTCGGGCGGTTAGCTCAGTTGGTAGAGCGTCTCGTTTACACCGAGAATGTCGGCGGTTCGAGCCCGTCACCGCCCACCACCACGGCTTCGCGAGGCATAAGGCTTCGCTCGGCTTTTAGAACGATCCTCGCTTTCTCGGTAGCGGTCGCGATAGGCGCAGGCTATGCGCCGCTCGCCGTTGCTGCGACAGCCGAGCCCATGTCCTTCGATCTCCTGACGATCTCTGGGCCGACGCCTTGCGCCAAGCGGCGCTGCCCCAAGACGGACATCCGCGCCGATGTGATCAGCGCCGAGGGAGAGATTACCAACGACACGGGAGAGGCGTTCAACGCCTTCATCCAGCAGCATGCCGGAGATCCGGACTTCCGGCCCCTCGTGCTCCTGAATTCGCCGGGCGGTACTGTGGTCGGGGCCATGAAGCTCGGCCTGTTGTTCCGCCAGGTCGGCGCCAGCGTGCTGGTGGCGCGGGCCCGCGCGGTCGAGGGTACGGGCGATCTCCACGTCGTATCCGGCTACTGCATGTCGGCGTGTGTCTACGCCTTCTTCGGCGGCAAGCGCAGGATCATTCCTCCGGCGAGTCATCTCGGCATCCACCGGATGGCCATCTACACGCATGGTTTCAGCGTCTTCGGTGGTGACGAACCGACGACCAGAAGCTACGGCACGGGCGAACTCGTGACCGCGCTGAGCGACTACACCAAGCTGATGGGAGTCAGTCCCGCCGCCATCGCCGAGGCCGAGTCCGTCGAGCCCGAGTCGATCCATATCCTCACCGCACAGGAAATCTCGCGTTGGCGCATCGGCACGTCGCGACTGCGCTGAGCAACGGCTTGGACGCAGCGCAGCGGCTGCAAGTGGTGAGGGCCTCTCCGACGAACGGACACTGACCCCGAGGCCGTCGACGGGAGATCGAGGCCCTGCGCGGCCGAGGTCGAAATCCACGAAGGCGAGGCGCCGAGCGCTTGACACCCCCGGCCCGCCTTCGTAAACACCACTCACCGAGCGACGCCGCTGCAACGACTTGCGGTGCGGTTCGCGGGGGAGTAGCTCAGTTGGTTAGAGCGCCGGCCTGTCACGCCGGAGGTCGCGGGTTCGAGTCCCGTCTCTCTCGCCAGTAACGCTCTGGTACATCCCACCTTCTTGATTAGCTTGTATGACGCGATAGTCGATCTGTCGCGCGTCGCATAGGCGCTGTGACGAACAGTTCTCGCTCAGGGTTTCGCCTTGCGCGCTGCAGTGCGGTACATTAGTTCTCCTCCAAGGTGATCGGGGTCTTAGGGTCTGCGATCGATGCCTTGAAGGCCCGCCAGGGTCTCATGGGGGTGCGATGCCGGGGCTTCTCGACCAATATCTTCCGCTGGTGATCTTCATCGCGGTGTCTGCGGTGATCTCAGGAGCTTTGCTCGTCGTCCCGTTCGTCGTCGCCTTCCAGGCGCCCGATCCCGAGAAGCTCTCGGCTTACGAATGCGGTTTCAACGCCTTCGACGATGCACGCATGAAGTTCGATGTTCGCTTCTACCTCGTGGCGCTGCTCTTCATCATCTTCGATCTCGAGGTCGCGTTCCTGTTTCCATGGGCCGTGGCTTTCCATGACGTCGGGCTTTTCGGCTTCTGGTCGATGATTGTCTTCCTCGGCGTACTGACCATCGGCTTCATCTACGAATGGAACAAGGGCGCGCTCGAATGGGATTGATCCTCGACAAGGCGACCCCCACCGCCGGTACGCCTGCGGCCTTCGGTGGCGAGACTCTCGTGACGCCGGTCCCGCCAAAAGGCGGCCGGCCCCTGATCGATGCCCGCACCGGGCGGGCCATCGAGAGCGACGACGGCTACCTGTCGGGCCTTAGCAATCAGCTCGCCGACAAGGGCTTCATCCTCACCAGCACCGACGACATCATCAATTGGGCGCGGACGGGCTCGCTGATGTGGATGACCTTCGGTCTCGCCTGCTGCGCGGTCGAGATGATGCAGTTCTCCATGCCGCGCTATGACTCCGAGCGGTTCGGATTCGCGCCCCGCGCCAGCCCGCGCCAGTCCGACGTCATGATCGTCGCCGGCACGCTGACCAACAAAATGGCGCCTGCGCTGCGCAAGGTCTACGACCAGATGCCGGAGCCTCGCTACGTCATCTCGATGGGATCCTGCGCCAACGGTGGCGGCTATTACCACTACTCGTACTCGGTGGTCCGCGGCTGCGATCGTATCATCCCGGTCGACATCTATGTCCCGGGGTGTCCGCCCACGGCCGAAGCTCTGCTTTACGGGTTTCTGATGCTTCAGCGGAAGATCCGCCGGACGGGTACGATCGAGCGCTGAGTCGCTGCTCTTACCCGCGATACGTGTTGATGCGGGCGGTTCTTACGTCATGACGAGCTAGGTCGAGTCCATGAACGATCTTCACATGCCAACGGACGCCGACCTCGGCCAGGCAATTGCCTCGGCTTTTCCGAACGGGGCGGTCCAGGTCCAGACGGCCTTCGACGAATTGACCCTGCTGGTCGACATCGCCCAATTCGCGCCGCTCGCGACCTTTCTGCGCGATGACCCGCGCTGCCTGTTCATGAACTTCATCGACCTCTGCGGCGTCGACTACCCGCAGCGCGAAAAACGTTTCGACGTCGTGCTCCACCTCCTCTCGCCCAAGTACAACCGCCGCATCCGCGTGAAGGCGATGACTGATGAGGCGACACCGGTGGCCTCGCTGAGCTCCATCTTCCCGGCGGCGAATTGGTATGAGCGCGAGGCTTACGACCTGTTCGGCATCCTGTTCACAGGCCATCCCGACCTGCGGCGCATCCTGACCGATTACGGTTTCGAGGGGCATCCACTGCGCAAGGACTTCCCGATGTCGGGCTTCGTCGAAGTCTGGTGGAACGATGCCGAGAAGCGCGTGGTCAATCAGCCTGTCCGCCTGAGCCAGGATTTCCGCGACTGGGACTTCCTCTCCCCTTGGGAGGCCATGGATGTTGCCTCTCTCCCAGGTGACGAGAAAGCCACCAAGGCCCCCGTCGGCGAGAAGGCGTGAGCACGATGAACGATCAGACTGTCCGCAACTTCTCCATCAACTTCGGCCCGCAACATCCTGCGGCGCATGGTGTTTTGCGCTTAGTGCTCGAACTTGACGGCGAGATCGTCGAGCGTGTCGATCCGCATATCGGACTGCTGCATCGCGGCACCGAGAAGCTGATGGAGGCTCGCACCTACCTGCAGAATATTCCCTATTTCGATCGGCTCGACTATGTCGCTCCGATGAACCAGGAGCATGGGTTCTGCCTCGCCATTGAGAAGCTGCTCGGGATCGAAGTGCCGCGCCGTGCGCAGCTGATCCGCGTGCTCTATCTCGAGATCGGTCGCATTCTGTCGCATCTCCTCAATACGACGACGCAGGCGCTCGACGTCGGCGCCCTGACGCCGCCGCTTTGGGGCTTCGAAGAGCGCGAGAAGTTGATGAACTTCTACGAGCGTGCCTCGGGCTCGCGCCTTCACGCCAACTACATCCGGCCGGGCGGGGTCCATCAAGACCTGCCGCGTCAACTCGTCGAGGACATCGGCGCCTGGTGCGAACCTTTCCTTCGGGTCGTCGACGACCTCGAGGCTCTGTTCATCGACAACCGCATCTTCAAGCAGCGAAACGTCGACATCGGTGTCGTGACGCTTGAGGAGTGCTGGGCTTGGGGTTTCTCCGGCGTGATGGTGCGCGGCTCGGGTGCCGCCTGGGACCTGCGCAAGTCGCAGCCTTACGAGTGCTACGAGGAGCTGGAGTTCGACATCCCGGTTGGGAAGAACTGCGACAACTACGATCGCCAGGTCATCCGCATGGAGGAGATGCGCCAGTCGACCTTCATCATGCAGCAATGCGTGGCGAAGCTGCTGGCGCCGGAGGGGCAGGGGCCGGTCACTACCCGTCAGGGCAAGGTGGCGCCGCCGCACCGCGCCGAGATGAAGCGCTCGATGGAGGCGCTCATCCATCACTTCAAGCTCTTCACCGAAGGCTTCCACGTCCCGGCTGGCGAGGTCTACGTGGCGGTCGAGGCGCCCAAGGGCGAGTTCGGCGTCTACCTGGTCTCGGACGGCAGCGACAAACCCTATCGCTGCAAGATCCGGGCGCCCGGCTTCGCCCATCTCCAGGCGATGGACTTCATGTGCCGCGAACACATGCTGGCGGACGTTTCCGCCATCCTGGGCTCGCTCGATATCGTCTTCGGCGAGGTCGACCGCTGATGCGGCGCGGCTTGGTCGGTCTCCTGGTCCTGCTGGCGACGGCGACCACCGTTGCCGCCCAGGCTGCCGCGACCTCGGTCGCGCAGCTGCTCAAGGACGGATACGAGATCAAGACCGCCTTCGCCGATACGGCCGGGGGCGCCTACATCATCCTGCAGCGGGGGACTTCGGCCTTTCTGTGCCACAGCGCACCCCGGCAGACCTGCGAAAAGATGAACTGACGTCATGACCGTTCGGCGCCTCGCTGAGATCCAACCCGACAGCTTCGACTTCACCCCCGAGAATCGGGAGTGGGTGGATAGGCAGATCAGGAAGTACCCGGATGGCCGGCAGGCCTCGGCCGTTATGGCGCTGCTGCGCCGGGCTCAGCAGCAGCATCAGGGCTGGGTGCCTAAGCCCGCCATCGAGAAGGTCGCCGAGATCCTCGACATGGCCTACATCCGCGTGCTGGAGGTCGCCACCTTCTACACGATGTATAACCTTGCCCCGGTGGGGAAGCACTTCATCCAGTTCTGCGGCACCACGCCCTGCGTGCTGCGCGGGGCGGACGCCATCAAGGAGGTGCTGGAGAGACGCGTCGGTCCGATGAACGCCATCTCGGCCGATGGCAATTTCTCCTGGCTCGAGGTCGAGTGCCTGGGCGCCTGCTGCAACGCTCCCATGGTGCAGATCAACGACGACTATTACGAGGACCTGACGGCCGAGAACTTCGACAAGTTGCTCGATGATCTCGCGGCCGGCCGGCCGGTGCAGCGCGGGTCGCAGACGGGCCGCCGCACCTCCGAACCGGCGGGCGGCTTGACGTCTCTGACGAGTTGGTACGGCGTCGATGGGCGCAAGGAAGAGTTCGGCACGACGCCGGTCGCGGACAATCAGGACGTCCTGACGGCGGCTGACCGCGACCCGGCCCTCGACTTGGCGCTGGCGGCACGCGATGCCGGGCCGGTCAGTGGGCCTTCCGGGGTGGATTCCGAGCCTCGCGCGGACATCGGCGCCAACGACACCGGCCAGCAGAGGACGTTTGGCGAGACGCCACCCGCAGGGGCTCATCTCGGGCATGGCGGCCTCGGCGGCCAGCGGAGTGTTGCGAACGCTCGGCCCGAAGGGTCTGTCGCCGACACCGGCACGCGCACCGATGTCCCAGTCGGCGTAGAACAGGTTGAGTCCGCCATCGTGCACAACTCCAATCCGCTGTCCGATGCCGAGCGGCAGGGGAACCCGCCGAAGTCCCCCACCGATGCCGATCGTGGCAAGACCGGAGCGGGTTCGCCCGAAGCAGGTCCCGCCGCTTCCGCCGACAAGCCTTGAGGAGACGCGCCATGCTCGACGACAAGGATCGCATCTTCCTCAACCTTTACGGTCTCGGTGACTGGCGCCTCGAAGGCGCGCGCAAGCGCGGCACCTGGGACGGCACCAAGGGCATGCTCGAGAAGGGCAAGGACTGGATCATCAACGAGATGAAGGCCTCGGGCCTGCGCGGCCGCGGCGGCGCCGGTTTCCCGACCGGCCTCAAATGGTCGTTTATGCCCAAGGCCGACCCGAACCGGCCATCCTACCTCGTGGTCAATGCCGACGAGTCGGAGCCCGGCACCTGCAAGGATCGGGAGATCATGCGCAACGATCCGCATATGCTGATCGAAGGCTGCATGATCGCCTCCTTCTCCATGCATGCCAACGCCTGCTACATCTACATTCGTGGCGAATACGTCCTCGAGGCCGACCGTCTCGACGCCGCGATCGAGGAGGCCTACGAGGCCAAGCTCATCGGAGCCGACAATATCCACGGCTATCCGTTCGACATCTACGTCCACCGCGGCGCCGGCGCCTACATCTGCGGCGAGGAGACGGCTCTCCTCGAATCGCTCGAAGGCAAGAAAGGCATGCCGCGGCTGAAGCCGCCGTTCCCCGCCAACATGGGCCTCTATGGCTATCCGACGACGGTGAACAACGTCGAGTCGATCGCCGTCGCGCCGACCATCCTGCGTCGCGGCGGCGCTTGGTTTGCCGGTATCGGCCGCAAGAACAACACCGGCACCAAGCTGTTCTGCGTGTCGGGCCACGTCAACACGCCCTGTAACGTGGAAGAGGCGATGTCGGTCCCCTTCCGCGAGCTGATCGATCGCCATTGCGGCGGCATCCGCGGCGGCTGGGACAATCTCCTGGCCGTCATCCCGGGCGGGTCGTCGGTGCCGGTAGTGCCGGCTCACGAGATCATCGACTGCCCGATGGATTTCGATGCGTTGCGCGACCTCAAGTCGGGTCTCGGTACCGCGGCCGTGATCGTCATGGACAAGTCGACCGATATCATTCGGGCCATTGCGCGTATCAGCTATTTCTACAAGCACGAGAGCTGTGGCCAGTGCACGCCGTGTCGCGAGGGTACCGGTTGGCTCTGGCGTGTCGTGAGCCGCATGGCGGAAGGCCGTGCGCAGAAGCGCGAGATCGACGCTCTGCTCGAAGTCACGACGCAGCTCGAGGGCCATTCCATCTGCGCGCTCGGCGATGCCGCGGCATGGCCCGTGCAAGGTCTGATCCGGCACTTCCGCCCGGAGATCGAGAAGCGGATCGACACCTATATGGCAAACCCGCATCCCGAGCCTATCCGCATCGCGGCAGAGTGAGAGAGGTGGCCGAGGAGGGTCGAGCGTTGTCTCGATCTCGTCGACATGCCGCATTGAGGTGCCGGGCAACCGGCGTCATGGGTTTGACGATGGCGGACACGGGTGCCGTCGACACGCGGAATGGGGTAAGACCCCATCGCGTTTGGAATGATTCTCGCGAAGGCTCGGCCTTGAAGGACTTGCGATGACCAAGATCGTCGTCGATGGACGCGAAGTGGACGTCCCGGCGGATTACACGCTCCTGCAGGCCTGCGAGGCTGCCGGCGCCGAGATCCCGCGTTTCTGCTTCCACGAGCGCCTGTCCATCGCCGGCAACTGCCGCATGTGTCTCGTCGAGCTCAAGGGTGCGCCGAAGCCCGTCGCCTCCTGCGCCTGGGGTGTCCGCGACTGCCGACCCGGCCCCAACGGCGAGGCCCCGCAGGTTTCGACCAAGTCGGCCGTGGTCCGCAAGGCGCGCCACGGCATCATGGAATTCCTGCTCATCAACCACCCGCTGGATTGCCCGATCTGCGACCAGGGTGGCGAATGCGACCTGCAGGATCAGGCCATGGCCTTCGGCGTGGCCGGCTCGCGCTTTCACGAGAACAAGCGCGCCGTCGAGGACAAGTACATCGGCCCGATCGTCCGGACTTCGATGAACCGCTGCATCCATTGCACGCGCTGTGTGCGCTTTACCTCGGAAGTCGCCGGCACGGGTGACATGGGCTCGATCGGCCGCGGCGAGGATATGGAGATCACCACCTATCTCGAATCCGCGATGGGATCGGAGCTTCAGGGCAACGTCGCGGACCTCTGCCCCGTCGGGGCCCTTCTGCAGAAGCCAGGTCCCTTCAAGGCCCGCCCTTGGGAGATGAGCAAGACGCCCGTCATCGATGTGATGGACGCGCTCGGCTCCAACATCCGGGTCGATTCGCGTGGCCGAGAGGTGCTTCGCATCCTACCGCGGATCAACGACGACGTGAACGAGGAGTGGATCTCCGACAAGACCCGCCACATCGTCGATGGTCTCAAGGCGCAGCGGCTCGACCGCCCCTATGTGCGGCGCGACGGCCGTCTCCTTCCCGCTACCTGGGCCGAAGCCTTCGCCACCATAGCGGCTCGGATGAAGGGTCTCGACGCGAAGCGGGTCGGCTTCATCGCCGGGGATCTCGCCAGTGCCGAGGATATGTTCGCCTTCAAAGCTCTGGCCGACAAGCTGGGCTCTCCCAATCTCGACTGCCGCCAGGACGGCGCGAAGCTCGACCCGAAGCATGGCCGAGGCTCCTATCTCTTCAACGCCACCGTGGCGGGCATCGAGCAGGCGACCTCGCTGCTGATCATCGGCTCGAACCCGCGTCGTGAAAGCCCGGTGCTCAATGCCCGCATCCGCAAGCGCTGGCGCATGGGAGACTTCCCGGTCCAGGTGATCGGCGAGCGCGCCGACCTGACCTATGATTACGACTACCTCGGCGCGGGCACGGAGACTTTGAAAGGGCTCGCCGGCAAGGCCGAGAAGCTCGGTGAGCGGCCGATGATCATCGTGGGGCAGGGGGCGCTCACGCGTCACGACGGCGCGGCCGTGCTGGCCCTGGCGGCCAAGGTCGCCCAGGCGGTCGGTGCCGTCTCCGAGGGCTGGAACGGCTTCTCGGTGCTGCACACGGCGGCCTCCCGGGTCGCCGGCCTTGATCTCGGCCTCGTGCCGGGCGAGGGCGGACTGGACGCCCGGGCCATGGCGGCATCGGGCGCACTTGATGTCCTGTTTCTGCTCGGTGCCGACGAGATCGTCGTCGAGCCGGGCGCTTTCGTGGTCTACCAGGGCTCGCACGGCGATCGCGGAGCGCATCGCGCCGACGTGATCCTCCCGGGCGCTGCCTACACCGAAAAGCCGGGCCTCTACGTCAACACGGAGGGTCGGGTGCAGCAATCTGACCGGGCCGTGTTTCCGCCCGGCGAGGCTCGCGAGGATTGGGCCATCTTGCGCGCTCTGTCCGACCACATTGGCGCGAGGCTGCCGTTCGACAGCTATCGCGCCTTGAAGGCGACGCTGCAGGAGACCGTGCCCCACATGGCTCGAGTCGAGCAGATCGTGCCGGCGACGGGCAACGTGCTCTCGACATTGGCGGCTCTTGGCGGTGAGGTCGATCGGGCTGCTTTCGCGTCGCCGGTGCAGGACTTCTACCTCACCAATCCCATCGCGCGCTGTTCGGCCGTGATGGCGGAATGTTCCGTTCTGGCCAAGGGCCACATGCAGCAGGCGGCGGAGTAGCCTCATGACCGACGGATCTGCCGTGTCCCTCTGGCTCAAGCTGCTCGAGAGTGTGGTCTTCGCCGCTGTGGTGTTGATCTACGTGGCTTACGTCCTTTACGCCGATCGCAAGATCTGGGCGGCGGTGCAGCTGCGCCGCGGGCCCAACGTGGTCGGCCCCTGGGGGCTGCTGCAAAGCTTTGCGGATTTCGCCAAATTCGCCCTGAAGGAGCCCATCATCCCATCGGGCGCCAACAAGGGTGTATTTCTCCTGGCGCCCGTCATCACAGGCACGCTGGCGATCTCGGCCTTTGCCGTGATCCCGGTGAACTGGGGCTGGGCGATCGCCGACCTCAATGTCGGCGTGCTTTATCTCTTCGCCGTGTCGTCGCTCGGCGTCTACGGCGTCATCATGGCGGGCTGGGCGTCGAACTCGAAGTATCCCTTCCTGTCGGCGCTGCGCTCGGCCGCTCAGATGGTGTCCTACGAGGTTTCAATCGGCTTCGTGCTCGTGACGGTGCTGCTCTGCGCCGGATCGTTGAACCTCACCGACATCGTCATGGCGCAGAATTCGGCGCTGGGCATCCTCGGCTGGTATTGGCTGCCGCTGCTGCCGATGTTCGTCATCTTCTTTATCTCGGCGCTGGCCGAGACGAACCGCTCGCCCTTCGATCTCGTCGAGGCCGAATCCGAGCTCGTGGCCGGCTTCATGACCGAATATTCGGCGACGCCCTACGTGCTTTTCATGCTCGGCGAATACGTGGCCATCGTGTCCATGTGCGCCATGATGTCGATCTTGTTCCTTGGCGGGTGGCTGTCGCCGATCCCCTTCGCGCCTTTCACCTGGGTGCCGGGCGTGATCTGGTTCGTGCTGAAGACGAGCTTCATGTTCTTCCTCATCGCCATGGTGAAGGCCTTCGTACCGCGCTACCGCTACGACCAGCTCATGCGCCTCGGCTGGAAGGTGTTCCTGCCGATTTCGCTCGCTTACGTCGTGCTTGTCGCCGGCTTTCTCGAAATCACTGGCATGGGCGGGAACTTCCATTGACGGCGCAACTCCCTCGGATCGTAGACCCTGACGGTCTTTCGCCTTTCGTCTTCGCCATAGGTGCCCCATGAGGCTCGACCTCCTCGCCAAGCAGCTGTTTCTGACGGAGTTCATCGGCGCCTTCGCGCTGTCGATGCGCTACTTCTTCAAACCGAAACCAACGCTGAACTATCCGCACGAGAAAAGCCCGCAGAGCCCGCGCTTTCGGGGTGAGCATGTATTGCGCCGATACCCCAACGGCGAAGAGCGGTGCATTGCCTGCAAGCTCTGCGAAGCCATTTGCCCCGCTCAGGCCATCACCATCGAGGCGGGCCCGCGCCGCAACGATGGCACACGCCGCACGACGCGTTACGATATCGACATGGTGAAATGCATCTACTGCGGCCTTTGCCAGGAGGCCTGCCCGGTGGATGCCATTGTCGAAGGGCCGAACATGGAGTTCGCGGTGGAGACCCGTGAGGAACTTCTCTATGACAAAGCCAAGCTGCTCGCCAACGGCGACCGCTGGGAGCGCGAGATCCAGCGCAACCTCAAGGCGGACGCGCCCTATCGGTAAGTGACGACGCCCGGAGACCACGCCGCCGGCCGCGAGGCCGAGGCGCGGCATCCCGGCGGGGAGATTTGAGCAGCATGGTCGCGACCGTCTTTCTGTTTTACGTGTTTTCCTTCGTGGCGATCGCGTCGGCCTTCATGGTCATCGCGGCCCGCAACCCCGTTCATTCGGTGCTGTTCCTGATCCTGGCCTTCGTCAATGCGGCGGGCCTGTTCATGCTGCTCGGGGCCGAGTTCCTCGCCATGATCCTGGTCGTGGTCTATGTCGGAGCCGTCGCGGTTCTGTTCCTCTTCGTCGTCATGATGCTCGACGTCGATTTCACGGTGCTGAAGCAGGGCTTCCTGCAATATCTGCCGCTTGGGGCCACGGTCGGCGCCATCGTGCTGATCGAACTCATCCTCGTCGTCGGAGGCTGGACGTTGGAGCCTGCGTCCGTGACGGTCCGCGCCGCGCCGATCGCGCCGGGCGTGACCAATACGGCCGCGCTCGGACGGATCCTCTATACGCAATATGTCTACTTCTTCCAGGCGGCCGGCTTCATCCTGCTGACCGCCATGATCGGCTCGATCGTGCTGACGCTTCGGCAACGTCGCGGGGTCAAGCGGCAGGACATCGACGCGCAAAACCTGCGGGACCGGAAGGTCGCCGTCACCCTTCGCAAGGTGCCGTCGCGCGCCGGCCTGTAACGGTCCAGCGGCCGTGGCCGGCCCTCGCGGGTGGCGCTTCGGCCCTGGCATGGTAAGACCCGGCGGATGGGTGATTCCGCCGGTTTCGAGTGAATGACTGCGAGTGGCAGGGCAGCCGTACGGCCGCATGCCGGGAGAATTTCATGGCTATCGGCCTGACGCATTATCTCATCGTTGCGGCGATCCTCTTCACCCTCGGGGTGGCGGGGATCATCCTCAACCGCAAAAACATCATCATCATCCTGATGTCGGTGGAACTGATCCTTCTGGCGGTGAACCTCAACCTCGTGGCTTTCTCGGCTTTTCTGGGCGACCTGACGGGGCAAATCTTCGCCCTGCTGGTCCTGACGGTCGCGGCGGCTGAATCAGCGATCGGCCTCGCGATCCTGGTGGTGTTCTACCGGAACAAGGGCACCATTTCGGTCGAAGACATCAACATGATGAAGGGTTGAGCGTCCTGATGATGTACGACCTCATCGTCTTTCTGCCGCTGCTCGGCGCCCTGATCGCCGGCCTGTTCGGCCGGCAGATCGGTCACCGCAACTCCGAATTCGTCACCACGACGCTGCTCAGCGTCTCCTGCGCGCTGGCCTGGATCGCCTTTTTCCAGGTCGGGTTCGGCCATCAGACGCTGATGGTGCCGGTCGCCAACTGGTTCACGGTCGGCGAGCTCCAGGTCAACTGGTCGCTGCGCATCGACACGCTGACGGCCGTCATGCTGGTCGTCGTCACCACCGTCTCGACGATCGTGCACAGCTACTCGTTCGGCTACATGCACGACGACCCGCACCGGTCGCGCTTCTTCAGCTATCTGTCGCTGTTCACCTTCGCCATGCTGATGCTGGTGACATCCGACAACCTCGTGCAGATGTTCTTCGGCTGGGAGGGCGTGGGTCTCGCCTCATACCTGCTGATAGGTTTCTGGTACGAGCGGCCGAGCGCCAATGCAGCCGCCATCAAGGCCTTCGTGGTCAACCGCGTCGGCGACTTTGGATTCTCGCTCGGCATCTTTCTGGTCTTCGCCCTGACCCATTCGGTGGCGTTCGATACGATCTTCGCCGCGGCTCCGGGCCTCGCCGGCAAGACCTATCATGCCTTCGGCCTCGACGCCGACGCCGTCACCCTGGCCTGCCTGCTGCTGTTCATGGGGGCCATGGGCAAGTCGGCGCAGTTCCTGCTCCACACCTGGCTGCCCGACGCCATGGAAGGCCCGACGCCCGTCTCGGCCCTCATCCACGCCGCCACCATGGTGACGGCCGGCGTCTTCATGGTGGCGCGCCTCTCGCCGCTCTTTGAAATGTCGCCCGCCGCCCAGACCTTCGTCATCGTTGTCGGTGCCACGACCTGTTTCTTCGCCGCGACGGTCGGCCTCGTGCAGAACGACATAAAGCGCGTCATCGCCTATTCGACCTGTTCGCAGCTCGGCTACATGTTCGTGGCGCTCGGCTGCGGCGGATATGCCGTCGGCATTTTCCATCTGTTCACCCATGCCTTCTTCAAGGCGTTGTTGTTCCTCGGCGCCGGCTCCGTCATCCACGCCGTCGGTGGCGAACAGGACATGCGCAAGATGGGCGGCTTGCGGACCAAGATCCCCTACACGTTCTGGTTCATGGTGATCGGATCGCTGGCCCTCGTCGGGTTCCCCTTCACGGCGGGCTTCTACTCGAAAGACGCCATCATCGAAGTCGCCTATGCGTCGCAGCGGTCCGGGGCGGCCTACGGCTGGCTGATGACCACCATCGCGGCGGGTCTGACCTCCTTCTACTCCTTCCGACTGCTATTCCTGACCTTCTCAGGCACGTCGCGCGCCGAGGTCGGACAGGAACGTACCGACCACAACACGCATCACGAGCCCGCCGCATCACATCAGGCGGGGGCGCTTGGTGCAGGTCACGAAGCCGATAAGGTCTCGTCCGACACTCATGCCGCACATGACGCCCACGATTCGCACGGCCATGCGCATGGCGGCGAGCCGCACGAGTCACCACCCATCATGCTTGGGCCGCTGGTTCCCCTGGCACTCGGCGCCCTCTTCGCGGGCCTCCTGTTCCACCGCATGTTCATCGGTTCGGGCCACGAATGGTTCTGGCGCGAGGCACTCTTCTACGCGCCGACCAACGCGATCCTCGAGGACATGGAGCATGCGCCCTTGTTCGTCGGGCTTCTGCCGCTGCTGATGCTCATCCTCGGCTTCGTGGTGGCCTGGTACCTCTATTATCTGCGTGTTGGAACCGCCGAGCGCTGGGCGCGAGCCAACAAGCCGCTCTACGAGTTCCTGCTCAACAAGTGGTACTTCGACGAGCTCTACGACGTTCTCTTCGTGCGCCCGGCCTTCTGGCTCGGTCGGCTGTTCTGGCACGGCGGTGACGAGGCGATCATCAACCGCTTCGGGCCGGATGGTGTCGCCAACACGGTGCTTCAGACCACCGATCGGGTGGTGAGGTTCCAGTCCGGCTTCGTCTACCAATACGCTTTCGTCATGCTGCTCGGCGTCGCGGTCATTATCACCTGGTTCCTCGTCTGGGGTGCGCACTGATGTTCGGCTTCGGGATCCTGTCGGGCCTCATCGCGATACCGCTGATCGGTGTGGTGTTCATCCTGGTTCTCCAGGGTGATGACGAGGCGACACTGAACAACGCCCGCTGGGCGGCGCTGATCGCCAGCGCGGTGACGTTCGTCCTGTCGCTGGTGGCCTGGGGCCGCTTCGACACCGGGACCTCGACCTTCCAGCTTCTGGAAAGCCGCGCTTGGCTCGGAGGGGGTCTCGGCTACAAGCTCGGTGTCGACGGCGCCTCCATGCCGTTCATCCTCCTCACGACCTTTCTCATGCCTTTCTGCATCGCCTCGGCATGGCAGGCGATCCATGTGCGGGTGAAGGAATTCCTGATCTGCTTTCTCGTGCTCGAGGCGGCGTTGATCGGCATTTTCTCGTCGCTCGACATCGTGCTGTTCTATGTGTTCTTCGAGGGCAGCCTCATCCCGATGTTCCTCATCATCGGCATCTGGGGCGGAAACCGGCGCATCTATGCGTCGATGAAGTTCTTCCTCTACACGCTGCTCGGCTCGCTGCTCATGCTGCTGGCCGTCATGAAGATGTATTCCGTTGCCGGCACCACAGATATCACGGTGCTGCTCAACACCAAGTTCCCGGTATCGCTGCAATATTGGCTGTGGCTGGCCTTCTTCGCGTCCTTCGCGGTCAAGATGCCGATGTGGCCGGTCCACACCTGGCTCCCGGACGCGCATGTCGAGGCGCCGACGGCAGGCTCGGTTGTGCTGGCCGGCATCCTACTGAAGCTCGGGGGCTACGGATTCATCCGCTTCTCGATCCCGATGTTCCCGGAGGCCTCGCTCTATTTTGCGCCGCTGGTCTTCGCTCTCTCGGTCGTCGCCATCGTCTACACCTCGCTGGTGGCGCTCGTGCAGACCGATATGAAGAAGCTGATCGCCTATTCGTCGGTGGCTCACATGGGCTTCGTCACGATGGGGCTGTTCACGCTGAACCTTCAGGGGATCCAGGGCGCCATCTTCCTGATGATCAGCCACGGCCTCGTGTCCGGCGCGCTCTTCCTCTGCGTCGGCGTGGTCTACGACCGGCTGCACACCCGCGAGATCGCGGCCTATGGCGGCCTCGTCGCGCGCATGCCGAAATATGCCGTGGTGATGCTGTTCTTCACCATGGCCAATATCGGCCTGCCGGGCACCTCCGGTTTCGTGGGCGAGTTCCTCACCATGCTGGCGGCTTTCCAGGTCAACACCTGGGTGGCGTTGCTGGCGACGCTGGGCACCATCCTGTCGGCTGGCTATGCGCTCTACCTCTACCGGCGCGTGGTGTTCGGTAAGCTCGAGAAGGCATCGCTCCGCGCGATCCCCGATCTTTCGGGGCGCGAGGTCGCCATCCTGGCCCCGCTGCTCCTGCTGACCCTTTATTACGGCGTCCATCCGCAGCCGATCCTCGACGCCTCGCAGGCGACCGTCGAGGGGATGATGAAGACCATCACGGCGGCGGCCTCCCACACTGCTCCCATCAAGGCTGCCTCCGCAGCCATCACGCCCTGACAGGACTGCAGCGAATGCCGGTCGATTATTCCATTTCGCTGATCCTTCCCGCGACGATTTTGGGCATCGGGGCACTGGTTCTCCTGATGGTCGGGGCGCTCCGGGGTGAGAAGTCGGCCGAACTCGTGACCGGGCTTGCCATCGCGGTGATCGGCTTCGCGCTGTTGGCGGTCTGCTACGTCCACCAGGGCGATGTGCGGACCGGCTACGACGGCGCCGTGATCCAGGATAATTTCGGGCGCTTCATGCAGGCGCTGGCGCTGATCGGGTCCGCTGTGTCGCTGATCATGGCGGTCCCTTTCCTGCGCCGCGAGGGGATCCACAAGTTCGAGTTCCCGGTCCTCATCATCCTGTCCACCATGGGCATGCTGGTGCTGATCTCGGCCGGCAACCTCATCACGCTCTATCTTGGCTTCGAATTGATGAGCCTGGCGCTCTACGTCATTGCAGCCTTCCATCGGGACGACGTGCGGGCCTCGGAGGCGGGGCTGAAATATTTCGTGCTCGGCGCCCTGTCGTCCGGCATGCTGCTCTATGGCGCTTCACTGATCTATGGCTTTGCCGGCACGGTCTCTTTCGTCGGCATCGCCCATGCCCTTCAGGGCCAGCAGCCCATTGGCGTCGTCTTCGGTCTTGTTTTCCTCTCGGCCGGCCTCGCCTTCAAGATGTCGACGGTGCCGTTCCACATGTGGACCCCGGACGTGTATGAGGGCGCCCCGACCCCGGTAACGGCCTTCTTCGCCACGGCGCCCAAGATGGCAGCCGTCGCCATCACGGTGCGGGTGGTGATCACGGCCTTCCCCGGCATCGCCACGCAGTGGCAGCAGATCATCATCTTCATCTCGATCTGCTCGATGCTGCTGGGCTCCTTCGCCGCCATCGGCCAGACGAGCTTCAAGCGCCTGATGGCCTATTCCGCCATCGGCAACATGGGTTTCGCGCTGACCGGGCTGGCCGCCGGGTCCGAAGAGGGCGTCTATGGCGTCCTCATCTACATGGCGTCCTACCTCGTCATGACGCTCGGCACCTTCGCCGCCATGCTGTCCATGCAGCGCAAGGGCAAGGCGATCGAGACCATCGACGACCTCGCCGGTCTCGGCCAGACCAACCCCAGCATGGCGTTCTTCCTCGCCATGATCATGTTCTCGTTGGCCGGCGTTCCGCCGCTCGCCGGGTTCATCGCCAAATTTTACGTCTTCAACGCCGCCATCAAGGCCAACCTCTTGACCCTCGCCGTCGTCGGCGTGCTGGCCTCGGTCGTGGCGGCCTACTACTACCTCCGCATCGTCAAGATCATGTATTTCGATCCCTCGGCCGAGCCGTTCGACCGGCAGGGCCCCGCCGTGCGGGTGGTTCTGGCGGTATCCGGTCTCGTCATGCTGTTGTTCTGGGTCTATCCGGCCCCAGTGGTCGAGGCCGCGACGGCAGCCGCGCATTCCCTGTTCTGATCCTGTGATCCATCCGGCGGCGCGGGCCCAGGGCTACAGGCTTCATCATCACGCGAGTCTCGGCTCGACCAATGAAGAAGCCTTGGCCCTCGCGCGCGCCGGGGACCCCGGACGTCTCTGGGTGATGGCGGACCGCCAATCGGCCGGCCGCGGGCGGTCCGGCCGAAGCTGGTCGTCTCCCATCGGCAATCATTACGCCACCTTGCTGCTCGTCGACCCTTGCGACCGCCGTCTCGCGCCGCAACTCGGCTTCGTGGCGGGTGTGGCGCTGGTTCAGGCGCTAATCGCCATCGCGGGTCCCGATCGGGGCCTCTTCGTCAAATGGCCCAACGACATCCTGTGCGGTGGTGCCAAGCTCGCCGGGATCCTGGTCGAAGGGGGCGCGCATCCGGGCGGAGGTCGCTCGCCGGGCTTTTCGGCGGTTCTCGGCTTCGGCGTCAATTGCGCCTCCCATCCGTCGGATCTAAGTTACGCGGCAACGCATCTCGGCGCGATCGCCGGGTCGGCGGGGTCGCGGGACGCGCTGTTCGAGGCGCTGTCCGGCGCCGTCGTCGACACCCTGTCCCTCTGGGACCAGGGCAGAAATTTTGCCGGCATTCGCCGGGCGTGGCTCGACCACGCGCTTCCGCAGGGCACCAGGCTCGCGGTCGTGCGGCCGGACGGACCACGGGAAGGAACATTCAAAACCGTCGACGCCGACGGAAGGCTGATTCTCGAGACTGGTTCGGGTTGTTTGACCGTGGAAGCGGGCGATGTGTTCTTGGCGGACCGGCTGACGGCCGCCGCATCGTAATGGGGTAAAAGGTGGAGAATGAACGGCGGCGAAGAACTCGTCTTCTGCGCGCTCGGTGGCTTGGGCGAAATCGGCATGAATGCCGCGCTCTATGGCTTCGGGCCGTCCGATCGGCGCAAATACATCATGGTGGACCTCGGCCTGTCCTTCGCGGGACCGGACCTTCCCGGCGTTGACCTGCTTCTGCCCGACCTGACCTTCGTCGAGTCGATCAAGAAGGATCTGCTGGGCCTTGTCATCACCCACGCGCATGAGGACCACATCGGCGCCGTCGCCGACCTCTGGCCCAACCTGCGCTGCCGCGTCTTCGCGACGAAGTTCGCCGCGGGCCTGCTGAACGCCAAGCACGCCAACGACATGAGCCTGTCGAAGCTCGAGGTCGAGACTGTCGAGATCGGCGGCCGTATCAACCTCGGTCCCTTCGAGATCGAGTTCATCCCGGTCGCGCATTCGATTCCGGAATCCTGCGCGCTCGCCATCCGGACGCCGCTCGGCACGGTGGTGCATTCCGGCGATTGGAAGATCGACCCAACCCCCACCATGGGGCCGCCGACCGATTCGAAGCGCCTGACGGAGATCGGTGACGAGGGCGTCCTCGCCCTCATCTGCGATTCGACCAACATCCTGCGCGACGGCGAGAGCCCGTCCGAAAAGGAAGTGGCGGCCAACCTCGAGAAGCTCATCGCCGACGCGCCCGGCCGTGTCGTGGTGACGACCTTCGCCTCCAACGTCAGCCGGCTCCGCGCCGTGGCGGATGCCGCCTCGGCGACCGGCCGCAGCGTCATCATCGGTGGCCGCGCCATGGAGCGCACCATCGGTGTCGCGCGGGAATGCGGTTACCTCGACGGCGTGCCGCCCTTCTTCTCGACCGAGCGCTATTCCTCGCTCGACCGCAAGAACACCGTTCTCCTCGCCACCGGCAGCCAGGGGGAGCCCCGTGCCGCCCTGGCCCGCATGGCCCAGGACGATTACGGCGACGTGCGGCTCGCGCCGGGCGATCGCGTGATTTTCTCGTCGCGCACCATCCCGGGCAACGAGCGCGAGGTCAGCAAGATCATCAACGGCCTGGTAGGCCAGGGCGTCGAGGTCATCACTGACCGCACCCACATGGTCCATGTGTCGGGGCATCCCCGCCGCAAGGAGGTGGAGAAGTTCTACGGCTGGGTCCGGCCGCAGATCGCCGTCCCGGCCCATGGCGAGCCGCTGCATCTCGCCGAACACGCGGCCTTCGCGCGCTCGCTCGGCGTCCCCTCGGTCGTGCAGGCCCGCAACGGCGACATGGTGGTGCTGGCGCCCGGCAAGCCCGCCGTGATCGACCAGGTGGCGCATGGCCAGTTGGCCAAGGACGGCCATGTGGTGATCCCGTCCAACGATCCCTCGATCGCCGCCCGCACCAAGCTGGCCTTTGCCGGGATTATCTCCATCGCGGTCTGCTTCACTCAGCGCGGCGACGTGTCGGGCGACCCCGACGTGCTGATGAGCGGGTTGCCGAGCCACACCAAGGACGGCAAGCCGATGGACGTCGCCGTCGACGAGGCGATCTTCAACACGCTCGACAATCTCGGCCGTGGAAAGCGCCGCGACGCCGATGCCGCCGCCAATGCCATCGAACGCTCCGTCCGCGGCGCTGTCGGCCACGCCTGGGGCAAGAAGCCCCTCGTGCATGTGCTGATCGTCGAAGCCTAAGTCGGCCAGCCCCTCCACCACTTAGGCCGGTTTGTCCCTCCCTCAATGGGGGGAGGGAAACCGGGCGAGTCCGGTGGAGGGTCTGACGGATGCCACCGCGGAAAACTCATTCGGCAGACAGGATGCGACCCATGCCGATTCCCGTGCCGATGGCCATCGCGATCTACTTCACGACATGGTGGATCGTGCTCTTCGCGGTCCTCCCCTTCGGCATCCGCTCACAGGACGAGGCTCACGAGGTCGTGCCGGGCAGTGACCCCGGCGCGCCGATGCTGCCGCGCCTTGCCGTGAAGGCGCTGTGGACCACGGCGCTCTCGGCGATCGTCTTCGGTGCCATCCTGGCGCTCTTCGCCTACGCGTGACGGTCAGGCGCTCGAATCCGGCGACTTGACCAATACGCAGCCCGAAATGACCCAGCGACCGTCGACCTTCTCCAGCGAATAGACCGCGGTCCAGACGATCCCGTCGGCCGCCACGATCGTGACATGCTGCACCGTCCCCTCGGGCGCCGTGACGGTCGGTTCGAAATGGGTCGAGCGGGGATGGATCAGCGGCGAATAGCTCTGCTTCACCATGCCGAAGAACCCCGACGGGTCCGGGAACATCGTCTTGATGGCCGGAGACGCGAAGCTTTCCGCCTTGACGGCATCGCCCTGATCGAAGGCCTCGATCTGGGAGGTGATCGTGGATTGGATGTCGGGATCTGCTGCTGCTCCTGCCGCCCAAGCGGTCGACGCAAGGGCCAAAGCGGCAAAGAGGCTGAGAGCGTGGGCTACGCGTGGCATGAGATGTCTCCGGTGATCCTCTAGAGAACTAAGCCGCGACGGCGTCGCGTCGAGGGGGCAGCCCCTAGCGACTCGACGCCCTCATGCCGCGGCGTTGATCCCCATCTTGACCACGGCTTGCCGAGGCCTTACGCGTGAGCCTCCCTCGTGGGAGCGCGTAGCTCAGTCGGTAGAGCGCCTGACTTTTAATCAGGATGTCCTGGGTTCGAGTCCCAGCGCGCTCACCATCCTGAAAACGTTGGTGTTTTCGGACCTAAGTGGTTGTCATTTTCGTTGCTGAATTTCGAGCTTTGGAACCGCTCCGGAACCAAGTTCGCGAATCTCGGCACCTCCGACAGAGTCCAGAGTGCGACATTGTGTCAACCTGCGAGCTTGACGCTCGGCTAAGTCTGACGTCGGACCGTCCGACCGATGTCCCATACCGCTGCCTGATTGATCAGGTCGCCCTTGCAGCCCTGATTTCTAATTTCTTGATCCTGCCATCAGCCGCTAACACCTCTCGCGCCGTTAAGTTGACATCGCTTGGAAGCCCCTGCGTGTAGAGGTCCAACGAGTGAGAGAGTGCTGCGTAGGTGCCGTTCTCCGGCTCTCTCATAACCGAAAATGGCACAATCTTTCCCACTCTAACCAAGTAGGCACGACCGTTACCTGTGTTCGCATTGAAGGCGCTAACACGACCCTGCCAGTCTACATCGTTGTCGTTTCTGAAATTAGCCTCAATGTAAGACTTTGTAGCTGGCGTAAGATTGATGATCACATCTCTTCCAGCGTTGATGATAAGGTTGGAAGATCCATTGTTTATGGTTCTATGAGACCTTATCATTGAAGGCTCGACCGCATCTACAAGAGCGTCGAGATCACCACTCGGCAGGTGTAATACAAGCTCCTTCTCTGTTGGACCTTCACCGCTTCCAAGACCGCAAACCTCTTTGAAAACATATGTGAATGTAGAATTTATACACTCCGTTGCAGTCGATGCCGCATACTGCCCCATAATCGACGTGACGAATAGGTTGTTTGGATCGGCGATAAATCCGATTATGTCCTGAGTAAAACTTCCTGGCTCAGATGGCACGATGTAAAGTCTAACTTGCGAAGATAGCGCTCCGCGCTTTCTAATCTTTCCCCTAGCAAGGTAGTGGCCGAGCAAAGAGAAGGACCATGAGACGCCTTCCAGCGACGTTGTCCCAGCGTGAGCAGGCAACATGTTCCGTTCTGCATCATCGCCTTCGTACCGAAGGCGAAACGTAAATCTCTCCATGTACTCACGCCCACACTCAGCCGAATGAAGACGTATCTATATTATCCCTCTGATAACACGCCGTAGCCAAAAGCTACGACTTGGTTCTCTCCCGATAGTAGGTGAAGGCGCGACAGCCTTCCTGATCGATCCGTCACGTTTAGCAGCTTTAACACTTCCGCAATTGCCGCAAGTAATAAATGCACTCTGACTGCTGGCAAATTGTTGACGCGGCAAGTCCTGTCTGGCGTATATCCCACATTGCTCGTGGTCGGGAAGTCCTATGAAGCTCGGAACTTTGAAGTGTGTTGACAAGTCTTTAACGCTTGCCAGCGGTGAGAAGGCGGCTGTTTTGCAACGCATGTTCGACGCATGGCTGAACGCCCTCGCGGTCTGGACGCCGCGCAATCGCCGCGAGATCGTCCAGGCCTGCGCGATCCTCCGCCACCTCCTCGACCATGTAGACCTTCCCGATACTGCCCTGGTCGAGCTGCGCGCCGCTCTGGTGGACGTAGTGCGTCGCCTGCGCTCGGGCTGTCCCGAGGCGGCCAGGGCGATCCGGGCGCTACCGCAGGCCGCCGCTCGGGCTGGTCTCGATCCGGCGCATGACGGCCCGGAGTCGGACGCGCTTGCCGCTATCGTGCGAGCGTGCGGTCCTTTTGGGGGAAATCGCGGGCCGCACGATAGAGCGCGCCGAGTCGAACGGCGCGGAGCGCTGTAAGCCGGTCCCTCGGGATCACGTCGAGGACCACGGCCAGGGCAGGGGCGAGGTGGACCCGTCTCGCCATCCTGGCGACCATGACGACATTGCAGGGGCAGGCGGCACGGCGGCGAGGATGGCCCGGACCTCTGCAGGATCTGATGACCTCGCCAGCGCCGCCAGGGCCAGCAGTTGGACCGGGTCCGGGTTCGCCTCGGATAAGTGGACGGCCCCTCAGAGATCATACGACGAGGCATGAAGGCGAGACGCGGGGGCGTCTTATACGTCACATCGGCGGTAGGGTAGGGCGGACACTGCCGGCCGGTTCGCTCTTCGGGCGGCCCATCGCTGACGGGCTCGATGGCATGGGCGGGGGTGGTGCGGGCCGGGCCTGCGTCTGCTTAACGTTGCCCGGCGGCTTGCGTGTCACGGGTGCCGTCGCGCTGCTCGTTGAGCCGACGAGAGCGACTTCGGCCCTCGCAGGGGCGAGGCCGACAGGGTGCTCGGCCTACCCTTCTCGGTCAGCAACAACGTCGCGAACGCGATCCCATCGGCCAGAATGACGGTGATGCCTAGACCTCGCCCTCGGTGTCTCGTCGAACGATGCAGCCGGAGGTCAGAGGGAACGGAAGGCCGAACAGATCGGCAGGGCCGTCTGCAGACGTTCGTAGGATAGGGCCTGGAAGGTCTTCGGGTTACAAAGCCGTGGGTCCGAAGGGTTTCGAGGCGGCTTCGGTCGGCCGTGGCGCTTCTACGCGAGCCCGCCATCCCGGGCATGCCAAAGCCATACGCCGATGACTTAACGAGTTCCTTGAACGGCCGTCTTGGGTGGAAAGCGGAACGGCCGGTTATGGCTTCGGCAGGAGCGAAACCGGACGGCCTTGTGATTCTGTTCGCGCCGCGAGGGATGGGCGTTGGATAAATGGCGGTCGCGTCCGGGTTGTTGCTGGCGACATTGGAGGTCAGTCGATCATCGTCGAGGTCCTACTCGACATTGTCGTCGTCGGACTAATCCAGCATGTTCGGTCATACCCCACGCTGTGTTGGCGAGGGCGGCGACGTCGTCCTCTGCGGTTGGTTGGATGGCTGTAGTCGAGGGCTGAGCGATCGCCGCCGCTATCATCGTCCCGCTCGCGGGCATCGTGGTGGACGACGACGCAGCTGCTGCCGGATGATCCTCTGGATCCAGGCCTGGATCCAGCATTCCTTCAAGCGTTTCGGCCGGCAAGTCCAGGTACATGGCTTCCGTGCTGTCAGCCTCGCTAAGTGCTATGGTGGCATCGGCCAATCATGGGCCTGGATCATATCTGCGTGGCACCTGAACCAGCACCTTCGCCATTGTGGGACCTTGAGCATCTGCGGACAGCGCTAGACGCTGCCGGCGTAGCTTTATGGTCCTGGAACGTCGACACCGACTCCATCACCATGGACGATCGCGCATATGACTTGTGGGGCGTTGCGAAAGGCAGCCCTGTCACATTCGAGGACCTGTCGGCTCATATTCACCCTTCCGATCGGGGAAGGGTGAGGGCGGGTTTTTCCGCAACACGTGCGATCGTGGGGCCCTACGAACTCGATTTCCGCATCAATCACCATGACGACATCCGATGGATTTCGGCTCGAGGGCAAGGCAACGACGTCGGCATCGTCAACGCGATCATGACCGGGATCTTTCTCGACGTGACCGGACGGAAGCAGGCCGAGGAAGCTCACGAACTGCTCGCCGGTGAGATGAGTCACCGGGTCAAGAACCTGTTGACGATCGCATCTAGCTTGACGGCGCTTACGTCCCGTTCGGCGACCACGGCTGCGGAAATGGCTCGTGACCTGACGCAACGACTGACCGCTCTTGGGCGCGCTCACGATCTTGTCCGACCCCTTCCTGGCCAGAAAGAGCAGGGCGCTCTCCTCGGCGACCTAATCTCCGTCCTGCTCGCTCCTTACGACGATCTAGGCGCGTTCAGCGGGCGCGTCCGAGTCTCCGTGCCAAAGCTCGGTGTCGGGGAGAACACGGCAACGACGCTCGCCCTGGTCGTCCATGAACTGGCCACCAACTCTCTCAAGTATGGAGCGCTGTCTGTAGAAGCCGGCATGCTCGACGTATCATGCACGCTGCAGGGTAGTGACGTCGTCGTTGTCTGGACCGAGCAGGGCGGTCCCACGGTAGTAGCGCCCACAAAAACCGCAGGCTTTGGAAGCAAGATGCTCGAGCGGAGCATGTCTCGACAGCTTGGTGGCTCGATAGCGTTCGACTGGTCGGATAACGGCTTGATCGCCACCCTCAAAGTGAAAAAGCAGAGGCTCGTGGCATAGGCGGGCTCGGCTTGAACCCTGACCTTGCGGTGTTGGATGGGGGAGGTCGCGTCCGTACTGGCCCCCCCCCAGGCAGTTCGGGAGCGGCAAGGTGCGCCACATCTGATCGCAACCTCCGACCACCGATCTCGTTGTTGACCATGACCGAAGACAGCTTGGCCCCTATTGTTGTACTCGTCGTCGATGACGAAGCCGTCCTGCGCCTCATCGCGTCCGATGTACTGGAGGAGAGCGGCTCCAGGTTCTCGAAGCCGCGGACGCCAAGGCGGCACTAAAGGTGTTGGCCGACCTTCCTGGCGTGCGGGTGCTGTTCACCGACATCAACATGCCGGGCGCCCTCGACGGGCTCGATCTCGCTCGCGAGGTCCATGCTCGCTGGCCGGACATCAAGCTTGTCGTCACGTCGGGACGCGCGAGGCTATCGGACCAAGAGATCCCCGACTCCGGCCGTTTTATCTCCAAGCCCTACTCCCTCGACGCGCTCGTGGAGGAGATCCGTGAGATGGTCGGCGAAGTCTGAGGCTGCGCTAGATCATATGGTGGACCACGGCGGTTACGGCTCATGACCCAGCCCCGCGACATTATCGTGATCGGCGCCTCCCTTGGTGGATTGGAGGCTCTAACCAAGCTCGCGAGTGGGCTAACCGGCGATCTCCCGGCGACCATCCTGATCGTGCTGCACACGTCGCCGCAGAGCCCGAGGATGCTGGCCAGGATCGTGGGACGGCACACCCCGCTTTCGGTCGACTACGCCGAGCAAGGGGGAAACATCCTCCCAGGGCATGTTCTTTTCGCGCCGCCCGGCCTGCACATGGTCGTGATCGACGAGGGGTTCGTGGGTCTTCATGCAGGGCCGGAGGTGCACTACTCGCGACCGGCGGCTGACGTGCTATTCCGATCCGCCGCCGAGGTCTACGGCCCGCGCGTCATCGGTGTGGTGCTGACCGGCGGCGACGGTGATGGGACGGACGGGCTGCGCGCCATCAAGGCCGCAGGCGGCCTGAGCGTCGTTCAAGAACCGAAGGAGGCTGCTGACCCCAGCATGCCGTTGAGCGCGCTTCGCGGCAGCGACCCCGACCACGTGGTGAAGCTCGACGAGATGGCGGGGCTGCTCACCCGGTTGGTTAGGGGTGGTGATAAGGCCCTTTGAACAAGTCCCCGATCGCCCGCCGCACCAGGTATGTCAGCCGCCGACGGCGCAGGTGCTCGCCCTTGTCGTGGAGGATGTGGCACCTCTGGCATAGGGCGGCCAGGTTCGAGGCAACGTTGTTCTGCGGGTCGTGGTCACGGGGGCGGTCGCAAGGACGACGCGGGTGGTGCGAGTTCGTTCGATCAGGCTGTGGGGCGGCTGCAGGCGGCGCACCGTCTTCCCGGCCCCGTCACGCCAGCGCTTGGCTTCCTCGTCCCACCATCGGCCGTCGCCGAGGTGCAGTACCACTCGCCCATGCGGCCGGCCACAGGTCTCGCAACGACTCCGGGAGGCGAGGCTCGCCACGGCGTCGTCATTCGCGCCTGTGCCGGCGAGGGCCGCGGCGAGGAGCAGGCGCCCGGCCGGTCTCGGATGGAGCAGTTCGTCGAGGGCAGTGACGGCGCTCAGCAGCCCGCGAATGAGCTGGGTGTGGTCATCCATCAGGCGGCGATTACGGTGTCATCTAGCTGCCTCACCAACGTGAGGGTCACAGGGTCAGTCGGAAATCTACGATGCCACTCTGACCTGCTTCTAATGCCATCGGTGCTGTCAGGAACAGCTTGTTTCCACGATCGACGACGAGCCCGCCGAACTTGCGGATTTCCCACGAGAACATCTTGTCGTCAGCTGCCGCCCGAACGGCAAAAACCTCAAACCCGTCAGTTTTTGGCAGGAGCGATTTGGCCTGCCGCGCTGCTGCTGCCGCGGCACGTGCTACGTCGGTAAAGAACCGCCTTCCAGATGGAGCTGTCGAGTCCACGTGCTTCTCCTCTTTGCCGCGGCAGAACCGGGCGGGCAAAATGGGCGCGTAAAACGCACGCCTATCACATTGGAAGTGTTGTCCAAGGCCTTCGAAAGTGAGCCAATAGACGTGCGTCGCTCTCTGCGACCCGTTACTGCACCAAGCTCGGCGCTAGACACAATCCTGTAGGCGCTTCGATCCGAAAAAGGACCTCTCCCGTGTCGTTTCTCACTGAGAGCCTCCAATCTCGCAGCGTGCCCTTCTCATTGTGGGTTGCCCGCAGGAGCATCGCGACACGACGGATGCCCTCGCGACGAGCTGCTTGTTCGTCAGTCAGGTTAAGCCCGCTCGGGTCGGGCGAGCACCGACCATCGGAAACATCGAAATAGAA
>JBPBQY010000062.1:0-31498 GCA_050920985.1 Janthinobacterium lividum
GATCGCCGCCGGAAGCGACACGCCGGTGGATGCGGCCAGCGCACGGTGGAAGACGGGCACCAGCGGCGCCCCCTGCCCGCCGGCCGCCACATCGGCGGCGCGAAGATCGGCTACGACGTCGATACCGCTCTGGCGCGCCAGCGCGGCCCCGTCGCCGATCTGCACGGTGAGGCGGCGCTCGGGCCGATGCAGCACCGTCTGGCCGTGGAAGCCGATCAATTCCAGCCCTCGCGTCGCTTCCGGATGGGCGGCGATGAAGTCGCGCACCGCAGCGGTGTGCAGGTCGGTGATGCGGATCTCGGCTTCGGCCAGCGCTCCGGAACGGGCCGTGCGGTCGTCCAGACGGGCGGCATCGGCGAGGGCGCGGCGCAGCAGAGCCCGGTCGGCATCGGAGTAGGGCACGAAAGCCGAAGGGCCGAAGCGCAGTCGCTCGCCGCCGTCTGTCTCCACCAAGGCGAGGTCGATGCCGTCCATCGACGTGCCGCTCATCAGACCCAGTGCCAACATGCAGCCGCCTCATCCTCGACGGGCTTAGGCTCGGCGATGTTGCATCGCCGGGCAAGAGCCAATAGGGGAACGATCATCTGTCGAGACCCGTCGCCGTTGCGTTAAAGCAGGGGAGACGTGGGGTCGCCCCTGCCCCGCGAACCACCTCTCTTTCCCGAACTGTTCGAGTGAAGCCATGTCCAGCGCCGAGGGGGCTCAGCCCGCATCCGACTTCCTGCGGGTGATGCGCGAGCGCGGCTATGTCCATCAGAGCTCCGACGAGGCCGGCATCGACGCCCTGGCCCGGGCCGGGCAGCTCAATACCTATGTGGGTTACGACTGCACCGGGCCGTCGCTGCATGTGGGGAGCCTCGTCTCCATCATGATGCTGCACTGGCTGCAGGAGACCGGCGCCGGCAAGCCCGTGGTGCTGATGGGCGGCGGCACGACACGGGTCGGCGATCCGTCGGGCAAGGACGAGTCGCGCCAAATCCTCACGGTCGAGCAGATCGAGGCCAACAAGGAGGGCATCAAGACCAATTTCGACCGCCTCGTGCGTTTCGGCGACGGCGCGGGCGACGCTGTGATGGTCGACAATGCCGAATGGCTGACCAAGCTGAACTACATCGACTTCCTGCGCGATGTCGGCCGGCATTTCTCGGTCAACCGCATGCTGTCGATGGACAGCGTCAAGATGCGGCTCGAGCGCGACCAAGAGCTGTCGTTCCTCGAATTCAACTACATGTGCCTGCAATCCTACGACTTCGTCGAACTGAACCGTCGCTATGGCTGCCGGCTACAGATGGGCGGGTCGGACCAGTGGGGGAACATCGTCACGGGGCTCGACCTTGGACGCCGCATGGGCGCGCCACAACTCTACGCCCTCACCTGCCCGCTGATCACGACCTCGTCCGGGGCCAAGATGGGCAAGACGGCTTCGGGCGCGGTCTGGCTCAACCGAGACATGCGCAGCCCCTACGATTACTGGCAGTTCTGGCGCAACACCGAGGATGCCGACGTGGGGAGGTTTCTGCGCCTCTTCACGCTGCTGCCCATCGACGAGATCGCGCGGCTCGACGCGCTCGGTGGTGCCGAGATCAACGATGCCAAGAAGCGCCTCGCCACCGAAGCCACCGCGCTGATGCATGGGCATGACGTCGCCGAAGCCGCCGCCGAGACGGCACGGCTCACCTTCGAGCAGGGTGTCGTCGCCGACGACCTGCCGAGCGTGAGCGTGACATCGGCCGAACTCGACGCCGGCATCGGCGTCCTGTCGGCCTTCACGCGCGCCGGTCTCGTCGCGTCGACCAGCGAGGCCCGGCGCCAGATCAAGGGCGGCGGTCTCAAGGTCAACGGCGACACGGTGACGAGCGACGGCGCCACGGTGGGCTTGCGCGACCTCGTGGCCGGCAGCATCAAACTGTCGCTCGGGCGCAAGAAGCACGTCCTTCTGAAGCCGGAATGATCCCCTTTCCCGGGATCAGTCCTGGCCTAAGGGCAGCGAGCCGACGCCTGGCGCGCCGGCCCCGCCACCCGACGCCGCTCCGTCGAGGGCACCGAAGATCTGTCGCAGGAAGCCGGGCGCCAGGGCCGAGAGCGGATTGACGCTGAGCTGCGGGTTGGCGGCCGAACCCGTGATCCGATAATTGAGGCCGAGCAGACCCTCGTGGCTGCCGCCGCCCAGGATCGGCCCGAGAACCGGCAGTTGCGAGAACAGATTGTTCACGCCGAACAGCGGCACGAAGGTGCCCGTCAGGTTGACCTGATCGCGGCTGAAGTCGATCGTGCCCGCTACCGTGGCGCCGAGCGCCGGCCCGAACATCGACCCGTCCCTGACTTGGACCATATTGCCCGTCTTGCTGAACGACGCTTCGAGCTTGCGAAACGACATGGCGGACGGATCGAAATTCGGGGCGTCGGCGCTGCCGGTCGTATCATCGTGTTTCTGGCTCGCCAGACCTTCGACGGCGAGCTTGCGGATGGCAGGGTCCTCGCGGAGCGTGAAGTCATGGACCGTGACGGTGCCGTCGAGCCTCTGGGCCAGATTGACCAGATTGGCGTCGAGCAGCCCGCCCGCCATACGCTTGTAGAGATCCATGAAGAGGAGGCTCGCTCCCGCGTCGCCCGAATGGATCAGGAAATGCGGCGCTCCGTCGATCTGGGCGGTCTGAATGGTCAACGGCTGGCGGCCGATGCGGCCGGCCAGCGTCATTCGTTTCACCTGCCCGCCCCGCCGCGTGACGTGGAGTTCGGCGCCCGTGATGGCCTGGCTGTTCTGCCCCGTTAGGATCGTGCTGCGCAGGTCGAGGTCGAGCGCGCTCTTGCCGGAAACGTCGGGCGAGGCACCGGCGGTCGAGGGCGCCGACAGCCATTTGAGGAAAGGCCGCCCATCGAGATTAGCGCCGCGCGTCGTCACTTTCAGGGTGTCGCCGCTCTGCTGGGCCTCGACGTGCATATCGTCGCCGGGCGAGAGCTTCACCTGGCTCAGCTTGGCGGAGGCGAAGTCTCCGTCCTTGTCGAGGTCCACCGTTCCGCGCACGACCGCACCGCCGCCGTCGAAAGCGATGTTGTCGAGCGTCACGCCGTTGTCCCGCTGGATGACGTTCAGCGTGGCTTTGGCGGGCCGTCCGCTGGGCTTCGAGAAGCCCGGCACAATCCCATCGATACCGGCCTTGGTGAAATCGAGGTCGACGGAGGCCCGCGTCTTGTCGCCGGAAGTCAGCGGCGCCGTGATCTTGGCCGCCACAGGTCCCTTGAGGCTCGGCGACGCCATTCCGGCTCGAACCCGTGCCGCATCGTCAAGCGTCAAGGCGATGAGTGCCTCACCTTGACCCGATACAGGCTTGTGCAACTCGACGGACGTTGCGGCACCGTAGAGCCGGCCCTCGCCCTTGGCGTGCGTTCCGTTCTTTGGGTCGACGTCGAGTTTGATCGTGGCGTCCGAAAGTCCCTCCTTGCCGACGAGCTTGTCGAGACCGAAGTTCGACGCCGTGGCATTGACAGACACGGTGGCGCTATTGGGGGGCACATTGTCGCCCATCAGGAAACCCACCGTCAGCCGCCCATCCACCTGGCCATGCATGGCTCCGGCATCCATCGGCAGGTCGGCATAGGACTTGAGCGCGTCCCGCGACAAAAGCTCCGCCATGACCTCCACTCCGCCCTGAATACGGGCGTCGACGATGGCTGGTGTGGGTTTCGGATCGTTGTCCGGCACGCGGAGCGACCCGTCGGCGAGGGTGAGCCGGTGTCCGGGCGAGACGTCCAGCGAGCCCCGTTGCACCTGAAGCGTGAAGGTCCGACCCGTCACCACCCCGTTGCCGGCGACATCGGTGAGGGGTGGTACGCCGCTCATGAAAGCGAGCCCCAGGTTCGAGACGTTGAAATCGACATGGACGTGATCGTCGGCGACCGACCGCTCTGCCCGCATCAGCGCGAGGTCGTTGGCGTCGAGGTTGCTCGTCGCGGTCCCGTTCTCGACCATGCCGCCCTTGAGGTTGGTCAAAAGCCACGCCCGCACCGGTGCGGAAACGAAGCTCGGCCACAGCCGCACCAACGTCTGCGCCGGCATGTGTCTCACGCTGGACGTGTTGCGGATGTGGACACCGGCCGGCCCGTAAAGGATCTCGACCGTGCCTTTGTAGTCGACCTCGGGCCCTGAAAGTTCGGCCTTGTCGATCAGCAGTCGATGCTCTGCCGGCTGGACGTGAAAGACGACGTCGCCGCGATTGAGCCGAATCGGCTTCTCGCCCGGTCGCTCGGGCAGGAAAGCTCCCGACAGGCCCAAACGTCCCGACCAGGGATCGGCGAGGCTGTGCGGCAGGTCGACATGCCCCGTCACGGCGAAGTCCGACGTCGGGCCGTGCAACTCGGTCCGGTCGATCTCGACGCCGTTCGTGGTCCGGTCGAGGTGGAAACCGCCATTCACGCCGTTGATCAACAGCGGTTCATGATCGGGGTCGTCCAGTTTGAAATAGCCGGAGCCCAGCGAGAACGTGCCCTTGGCACTGTCGATCTGGCCATCGGCGGCGAGCTTGATGGCGAGATTGGCCGAGACCGGCAGATCGAAATCGAACCCGAGGCTCTTCAGTCCTCCCGCCAAGGTGATCTCGTCGAGGGACAGATTGGCGGCATCCACTGTCAGCAGCTTGCCGCCGTCCGGTTGCGCCGAGGCATGCGCCTCGAGCGACCACCGGCCATTGGGCGCGTCAGCCGCGACGCTGAGGGTCGGCGCCCCGCTCGGCCCACGCGTGAAGCTCAGCGCGGTGTTGTTGAACACCGTCGTCGTGTTGTGGATGCGATCGTCGAGGAGCAGCCTGCCCGTGACGTTGACACGTTCGAGGGCGTTGAAGGCACTATCGGGCGCCGTCGCGGTATCGACCAGAGTCTTCATGGCGGCCGATAGAGCACGCAAGGCGGCGTTGCCGGGCTTTGGCGGAATGGCGGCGGTGCCGTCCGCCGCGGTGTCGACAGCCATGCTGGGGGGTGCAACAGCGGTGCCGCTGTCGGGCGATTCGTCGAAGGCCGCCGCCAGAGGCACGGCGGCCTCGTCCGATCCGGCCGAGATCGCCACCTGCCCGTCCGGACGGATGACCAGCCGAAGGTCGACGTCGTTGATGTCGAGCCGCGTCGGTGAGATCTTGCCGACCAGCAGCGCGAGCGGATCGACCGCGATGGCGGCCGTGGGGGCCGAGACGACGGGCCGCGACGAGGCGTCCCGCATCGACAGGCTGTGAATCGTCAGGGCGGGACCATGGTCGGTCGCCTCGATGGCGGTACTGGCCATGTCCACGCGATAGCCATGGCCGATGCGTGAGCCGAGCGCCGCGATGATCTGCGGCCTGAGATCGAAGGTGATCGGGCCCTGACGAAGCTTGACGAACATCCCCGTCGCCAGGAGAGCGACGATGAAACCCAGGCTCGCCACGAATCCCGTCAGGGCGAGCGCGGCGCGCCGCAGCCCGGTGCGCCGGCGCGGCGGTCGCCGCAGCAAATGCCGCCCACAGGCCGCAGAGGAACCGTCATCGGGCGGCAGGCCGTCCGGTGCGGATCCATCATGCGAAGAATCGTGCATTGCAGCCAAGCCGTCAGGCTCCCTGGATTGACGCGTGGGCTGCTTGCAACCACCGTTGAGGGCGACAGCCGATGCGAGCGGCAGCCCGCAGAAGCCATCGACTCCCAATGGGACGAAAGGAAGACGTCATGGCCGATCCTTTGCAGACCGGTGCGCCAGCGCCGGCATTTCGGATGCCGCGAGACGGCGGAGATGCCGTGACGCTGGCGGATTATGCCGGCAAGGCGCTGGTGCTGTATTTCTACCCCAAGGACGATACCAGCGGCTGCACGCGAGAGGCGGCCGACTTCAACGCTCTCATGTCGGCCTTTCGCGACGCTGGTGCCGAGATTCTGGGTGTGTCGCCCGATTCCGACAAGAGCCACGCGGCCTTTCGCCAAAAGCACGGGCTCGCTATCTCTCTCGGCTCAGACGAGAGCAAGGAGGTCTGCCAAGCCTACGGCGTTTGGCAAGAGAAGAGCATGTATGGCCGCAAATATATGGGCGTCGAACGCACGACTTTCCTGATCGGCCCCGATGGCCGCATCGCGGAGATCTGGCCCAAGGTTTCGGTCAAGGGCCATGCCGAAGCCGTCCTGGCCGCCGTGAAGGCGCTTCCACGCTGAGCCAACTCTGGACGGGCGGCAATCGAAGTTCCGGATACTCTCAGCGGCGGGATCTGGCCCTGCTTCGGTGCCACGCTCAGGGCTTAGGACTGTGCGGCTTGAAGGCCTGAATGGGGTGGCGCGCTTCTCATTCCCGGACTCGGAGACGCACAGATCCTAAGGTGACGCGACGCCCGCCGTTCCTCTCTCCTTCATAGGGCGAGGTAAGGGGCGAGGTTCGATGCAGTTGAACATGGCGCTTGTCGCTCCCGTGACGCCCACCTCTTGGCGGGTCGAGAACCCTCACCTTCAGCCCCTCTCTACCAGTGAGAGGGGAGCCGCGCGGAGCTGTCCACCGACAGGTTCGGAACGGGGGAGAGCTTGGACTCGCTCGGCGTGAGGTCGACCGAGATGTGAGTACGGCGCCGTGCTTCGAGAAGGCGGATGCCTTGCTCCGCCGTTGCAGTCCTTCTTCGGGCCTCTCCGTCAGAACGTGAGTACAGCCAGCACCAGCAAGGCGGCGAAAACGCCGAGCGGCACGAGATGCGTGAACTCACGATGCCGCACGACGGTCCACACCGCTGCCGCGATGATTAAGCCACCGAGGATGAAGCCCGGCAAACGAGTGACGGGAAAGGCGATCAGGACGGCCCCTGCCATCTCCAGCCCGCCGGTCACGCGGCCCCACCATGAAGGATAGCCCCAGCGGACGAAGCCGCTCTGCGTCGCCGGCGTGCTGATCGCGTTGAACAGCCCCGCCCCGAAGAAAGCGGCGACGAGAGCCCAGTTCGAAATCATGTGCAGCATCTCAAGGTGCTCCTACGATCAGCGGGATCGCGGCCAGGATCATCACCAGCGCCGTGAGGCCATGGACGCCGAAGGCGGTTTTGGCCGAGCCCTTCGCGGCGAGGATGACCAGCATGTCGCCGACCGGAATGATGGTCTCAGCCAACAGGACGATGCCGGCGGCGCGCGGCCCGCTCGAGATCATGAGAGCCAGGACGGTCACTCCCGACGCGACGTCGCGCACGCCCTTCAGCCGAAGCCACCACGCAGTGTTGCTGCCCCCATCGGGCAGCGGCAGGCCGAAGCTGCGGACGGCCGTCGTCGGGCTCGCCAGATACCAGGCCCCGATTCCAATGATGGCGAACGCCAGCAGCAGCGCCAATCCAAAAGCAAACCCGTTCATCCGCCCCTCCGTCTTGCAATGGAGAGATAATCTAGCGTTGCTAGATCGTCAAGCTTCGCTATGATCGACATCGTTGGATGTCAGCCGGAGGATCGAAGGTTGGGAATCGTCGAGCGCAAAGGCCGGCAGCGCGCCGAGCGCGAGGACCGCATCATTGCGGCGGCGCGCCGAATCGCCGAACGCGATGGGTGGAACGCCGTCACCATCCGCCGCCTGGCGGAGGAGATCGAACACAGCCAGCCGGTCCTGTATTCCCACTTCGAGAATCGAGAGGCGATCGTCGCTGCGGTGGCGGTCGAGGGCTTCCGGGACCTCACGACCGCACTTCGGGAGGCGGCGCGGGACCTGGCGAATGGCGACGCACTCGAGAGCGTCGCCCTGGCCTATCTCGCCTTCGCCCGAAGGCATCCGGCTCTCTACGAGGCCATGTTCACCCTGCCCACCGCCTTACGCTTCGCAGTCTCCGATACGCAGCCGGAACTCCGGGACGCCTTCGCGGCGCTCGCGGCCGTCGTGTCACCATCGAGCCACGACGTCGACCTCGCGACCGAGACATTGTGGGCCGCCTTTCACGGGCTCGCCGAGCTCGACCGCTCGGGTCGGATCAGGCAGAGCGCGCGCATCGATCGGGTGAGGCTCCTCATCCACGGACGTCTCGGACCGTGAGGCGACTTACGATCTGTTAACCCTGTTTCGATTAGCTCGAATCGTGGCGGCGGCTCCTGCAGGGCCGGGCACGAAGGGTAAATCGCGATGCCGAGCCAAAGACTGTCGCCTTCCGAAGCGCTGCCCTGGTCTCATTACTTCGTCACATTGTCGCGCGGTTCAGGCATGCGGACGATCGCGCTCCGCGCCATACTGGTGCATGTCGTCGCGGTCGTGGCGCCGCTGCTTCTGCTCGTTGGGCTCGGGAGCACGCTCTATCTGGTGTTCCACGACGATCTCGTGGCGGGTCTAATGCGACGCCAGACCGCTCTTCAATACGCCTACGAGGAGCGGATCGAAGGCCTGCGCCAGGATCTCGAACGACAGACGGCATCGGCTCAATCCGACCAGAAGAAGCTCGATACCCGGTTGCACGATCTCTTCGCCCGGGAAGCCCGGCTCGAAGGCCGGGCCGCCGTCGTGGCAAATCTCGCCGCCGAGGCTGGCCTTCCAGCGCGTCGCCCTGAACTGCCGCCGGCGATCACGGGCCATCTGATGGCGCCACCCGCCGCGGCCCTGGGCTATGGAGGCTATGACAAGCCTCACCCGATCATCGAACCCACGAGCGAGGGCCCGGCCGGCGCCAAGGGGACGGCCCCGCCCGAGGACCATGCCTCGTTGCCCGAAGAGGCCGACGTTCCACTCGCCGTCCGGCTCGCGACGGCCGATCGCTCGCTCGACCGGATGGAGACCGTGCAGAGTACCGTCCTGGCCCGCATCGGCACGGCGGCGACCCAGCGCGCGGCGCAAATCCGCGACCTCATCGAAGATACCGGACTGTCGCCCGAGCGGTTTGGCTCCAAAACATCGGCGTCGGGCCTGGGCGGCCCGTTCGTGCCGCTGGTCGAAGGGCCGGATGGTGCCTTCGATCGCGCCGTCGCCGATCTGCGCATCACGGTCTCGGCCGCGGCTCGACTGGATGGAACGCTTCCCCGCCTGCCTTTCGCGGCGCCGCTGTCCGGCCGGATGCAGGTGAGTTCGCCGTTCGGTCCCCGCACCGACCCGTTCCTCGGCCGCCCGGCACTGCACACCGGAATCGATCTGCGGGAAGGCTTCGGCACTGAAATCCGGGCGACCGGCGGCGGCCGGGTCGCCTTCGCCGGCGTGGCGGGGGGCTATGGCAACATGGTCGAAGTGGATCACGGCAACGGGCTGACGACGCGCTATGGGCATATGGGCAGCTTGGCGGTCTCCGAAGGCCAGACCATCCCGCGCGGCACCGTTCTGGGCTATGTCGGAGCAACGGGACGCGCCACCGGTCCCCACCTCCATTACGAGGTCCGGATCGACGGCGAACCCGTCGACCCGACGCGGTTCCTGGCGGTGGCCGACCGCCTGTCCGAGGTCGCGTCGCGCTGAGCACCCGCGGCAGACCAGCGACACTTGAATGCCACACCATCTGCCAATCGTGGTCCGAGGTGGAACATGGCGACTTCGTTGAGCCTTCCTCCGGCATACTAATGGCGTTTCTTCGATGGTCGCGGTTGAGCGACCGCCGGAGGCGTCAACGAGGTGTACCGGTCCATGCTCAAGTCTCAGCGCGCGTTATTCGCCGGCCTCGCCGCCCTGAGTGTCTCGATCGCCGGATGCGCCTCGACGACTCCCCGCATTCCCTACACGCTGGCGGAAGCCGAAAGTGCGGACGTGCCGGGCATGCCGGCCAACATTCGCTTCTACGCCGACTCGCCGGCTTTCGTGTTCGAGCGGTTCCGGCAGACGGTCGCTGCTCAGGCGCAGGCGCGCCACGAGCCCGTGACCTTCCTGGCCCTGTCGAGCGGCGGCTCTGACGGTGCCTTCGGCGCCGGCTTCCTCAAGGGCCTGACCGAATCGCATCAGCGCCCGCAGTTCACGATCGTGTCCGGAATCAGCACGGGCGCCCTGATGTCGCCCTTCGTGTTCCTCGGATCGCAATATGATGCGACGCTCGAAGACCTCTACACCAACGGCTACGCCTCCGCCTTGGTGAAGGACGTCAGCGTTCTCAACGCCGTGGTGGGCAACGCCTTCGTCGACAGCGACAAGCTCGGCCGGTTCATCGCGCGCTACATCGATCAGAAGGTTCTCGACGCCGTGGCGGCCGAGCATCGCAAGGGTCGCCGGCTCATCGTCGTCACCACCAACATCGACCAGCAGCGCTCCGTCATCTGGGACATGGGAGCGATCGCTGATTCCCACTCGCCGAACGCGCTGTCGCTGTTCCGTCAGGTGCTGGCGGCCTCCGCCTCGATCCCGGCCCTGTTCCCACCGCGCCTCATCGAGGTCGAGAGCGGCGGCCGCACGTTCCAGGAGATGCATGTCGACGGCGCGACGGTGCGACAGGTTTATGTCGCACCGGACGAGATCATCTACGGCAAGGGCGGCAGCGTGGCGCCCTTCAAGGATCTCTACATCCTGGTCAACAACCGCATCGATCCGGCCTTTACGGTGGTCGACAACAACACGGTCGGCGTCGCGGCCCGCGGCCTCGCCACCATTCTGCGACGCGAGGGTCGCAACAACGTGCTCAGTGCCTATTCCTATGCGGCCTCGCACGGCATCGGCTACCACATCGCCTTCGTGGCCTCCGACGTACCGGAGCCACCATCGACCGACACCGCCGAATCGTTCAGCACCGAATACATGACGACGCTGTTCCAGCAGGGCGAAGCCTACGGGCGCGCCCCCTCGCCGTGGATGACGCATCCGCCGCTGGTGACGGACCCGGCCGGGCACGAGCTGACAGCGGCCAAGTAGGTCGAGCGACGCCGCGCTCCCTTTCCTGAACGGCTCCAGGATTCACACGTCTTGAATGCAGCGACGCCGGACGCCTCCCCTCTCCCTTGTGGAGAGGGGTAAGGGAGAGGGGAGCCCCTGCAGCACACTTTGCGATGCATGAGTGGTCGTCGTTCCAGATGCGTAAATACTCCAGAGCGCTCGGTTGCGGCTAGGGAAACCTCGTCCTCCTCACGCACCGAATCCCTCCAGGAAAGCGTCGAGGCAGCCGCCGATAGCGTCGATGGCGTAGCCGCCCTCCTGCACGACGAGGGTCGGCAGGCCGAGAGCCTTGAGCTTTGCGCCAATGTCGGCGAAGTCGGCCGTTTCGAGCGCCAGCACCCCGATCGGGTCGTCGCGATGAGCGTCGTAACCGAGCGCGATCACGAGAACGTCCGCCTCGAAGGCGTGCACCCGATCAGCCGCGACCGCGAGCGCCTCCAGCATCGCGGCGCCTCCCGATCCGTGCCGAAGAGGCAGGTTCAAGTTGAACCTCTCGCCCTCGCCGTGGCCCGTCTCGCCGTCATAGCCGGTGAAGAAGGGATAGTAATCGGAGGGATCGGCGTGGATCGACACGGTCAGCACGTCGGAGCGGCCGTAGAAGATCTGCTGAGTGCCGTCACCGTGGTGGGCGTCGACGTCGACAATCGCTACACGACCGAAGCGCGACCGCAGGCGTTGCGCCGCGATCGCGGTGTTGTTGAGATAGCAGAAGCCGCTGGCGCGGTCGGCGCGCGCGTGGTGGCCGGAGGGACGGCACAAAGCGTAAACGGCCTGCTCGCCGGCCAGCACGGCATCGGCCGCCGAAGCCGCCGTCTCCGAAGAGCGCAGGATCGAACCCCAGCTGTCCGGACCCAGCGGCACCGACAGGTCGCCGAGATACCAGCCGACTTGGCCGACGAGGCCCTGGGCCGGGCAATCGGGACGCGCTTTGTCCTCGGGACGGCCGCTCCAGTAGGGGAAGGTGTTGGGCCAGACCTCGGGGCCGTGCTCCGGCAGATGGGTCCAACGCTCCCAGGCGGTCTCGAGGAAGCGGAGATAAGCGGACGTGTGGACGCCGAGCGCCGCGTCGACGCCCAGAGCTGCGGGCGCCTCAGGCACGATGCCGTGGAGCGCCAGCGCGCCGAGTAGCTTTTCGGTGCGGATCGGAAGGTCCTTGACGGGGACGATCCGGCCGAAGCGCATGTACTGCTGCGGCGCGTGAATCGCCTGATCTGGGTGATAGAAGGCGCGCATGGCAATCCTTTGAAGACTTGAAGCCTGTCAGGCTAACGCGGCAGCAGAGCTTCAACTCCCTGCCAACAAGCTGGAGTATGTCGGCAACAGCATGTCACGTGCCAGGCGGCGGACAAGTGTCGCAGATCGCCCGGCTCCCGGGACAGCTCCGGAGGTACGGCTCCTTGCGGGGGGGCCTTCGCTCCAGCAAGGTTACCGCCAGTGATCCGCGACCCAGGGCACGGGTGGCAGGGAGCGGTAGAACTTCTTGTACCACTTGGCCGGCCAACGGCCGCGCAGCGCCTCGTCGGGCCGCGGATGTCCGGTGAAGACCACGACGCGGGCGTCGGGCGGCAGCACGGGCGCGCGAAAGAGATAGAAGGGCCAGGGCGGCAGCAGGCCATGTTTGAAGCTCGGGCACCAAGCCTCGGGCCAGAACGCCACCGGCAGACCGGAGGCCTTGGTGACGTAGATCTGCTCGTTGTCGAAACGGTAGGACATCGCCACGGCGTCGGCCTCGAAATCCGAGACCAGATGCGGTGCCGATCCGGCCTTGAAGCGCATCACCGATGAATTGCCGATCCCGTCACGCCGCCCCTGGGTGGGGTTTCGCACCAGGACAAGCTTGCCGGGCTCGTGATCGAACAGCGGATCGAGCGCGCCCGTCACTAGGATGTCGAGATCCAGGAACAGCAGGTCACCCTTGAGACCCCCGAGATCGAAGGCCCAGAGCGCCAGCTTGCGCCAGGGCCCGGGCTTCAGCCCCGGCGGCAGATGGATGGCGGGGATCGGCCGTGCGTCGATCTCAGGATCGAGCCCGTCGACCGGATCCGTGAAGGCGACGAAACGCGTCGGCCGCGCCACGTTGCGCATCACGGCGCGATGAAGCCGGTTGACGTAATCGGCTCCGTATTCGCTGCCCCAGCGAATGCAGACGACGGTCTGCATGGCCTTCCCCGCCTCGGCCGTCTCAAGCGCCGTGAGGCGACACCATCGCGTCGGGATCGGCGTCGGGCTTCCTCGCCTCGCCGGCCGGTGCCGCGGTCGAGCGAATGTGCAACTCCCGAAGCTGCTTCGGCGTGGCGGGCGCCGGAGCACCCATCAGCAGATCCTCGGCGCGCTGGTTCATGGGGAAGAGCACGACCTCGCGCAGGTTTTCCTCGCCGGCCAGCAGCATGACAATGCGGTCCACGCCCGGCGCGATACCGCCGTGCGGCGGCGCGCCATATTGGAAGGCGCGATACATGCCGCCGAACCGTTCTTCCAGAACAGCCTCCTCGTAGCCCGCGATGGCGAAGGCCTTGCGCATCACGTCGGGACGATGGTTCCGGATCGCACCCGACGAGAGCTCGATACCGTTGCAGACGATGTCGTACTGGTAGGCCAGGATATCGAGCGGATCCATGGTCTCGAGCGCCTCGAGCCCGCCCTGAGGCATCGAGAAAGGATTGTGCGAGAAGTCGACCTTCTTCTCGTCCTCGTTGTACTCGTACATCGGGAAGTCGACGATCCAGCAGAGCTCGAACTTGTCCTCGTCGATGAGCTTCAACTCGCGGCCGATCCGGGTGCGAGCGAGGCCGGCGAGGCGGGCGGCTTTCGCCTCCGTGTCGGCGGCGAAGAACACCGCGTCTCCTGGACCGACCTTGGCGGAGGCGCAGATGCGGGCCAGGACTTCTGGCGGGATGAACTTGGCAATCGGCCCCTTGCCGACCGGCGCACCGGCCTCGCCCTCGAGGATGACGTAGCCGAGACCGGCCGAGCCCTCGCCACGCGCCCAGTCGTTGAGCTTGTCGAAGAAGCTGCGCGGCTGACCGGCGGCGCCCGGCGCCGGGATTGCCCGCACCACGCCGCCCTTGTCGATCACGCCCTTGAAGGCCTTGAAGGTGACGGACTCGTCCGCGAAGGCTTCGCTGACATCGGCGATGAGCAGCGGGTTGCGCAGGTCCGGCTTATCGTTGCCGTATTTCAGCATCGACTCGCGATAGGGAATTCGGGTGAACTTTTGCGTCACCGGCCGGCCCTTGCCGAAACTTTCGAAGACGCCGCGCAGTACCGGCTCGACCGTGTCGAACACGTCGTCCTGGGTGACGAAGCTCATCTCGATGTCGAGCTGGTAGAACTCCCCGGGCGAGCGGTCGGCGCGGGCGTCCTCGTCGCGGAAGCAGGGCGCGATCTGGAAGTAGCGGTCGAAGCCCGCCACCATGATGAGCTGTTTGAACTGCTGGGGCGCCTGCGGCAAGGCGTAGAACTTGCCGGGATGGACGCGGGACGGGACGAGATAATCGCGTGCACCCTCGGGCGAAGAGGCGGTGAGAATCGGTGTCTGGAACTCGGTGAAGCCCTGGCCCTTCATGCGTGTGCGCAGGTCGTCGATGACCCGGCTACGCAACATGATGTTGTTGTGCAGCCGCTCGCGGCGCAGGTCGAGGAAACGGTATTTCAGCCGGATGTCCTCGGGGTAGTCCTGCTCGCCCGCCACCGGCATGGGCAGCTCGGCGGCGGGGCCCAAAACCTCGATTTCGGCGGCATAGAGCTCGACCTGGCCCGTCGCCATATCGGCGTTCTCGGTGCCGGTTGGGCGGCGGCGCAGCGGGCCGTCGACCCGGATCACCCATTCGGAGCGCAGCTTCTCGGCCTGGGCAAAAGCGGGCGAATCGGGATCGATGACCACCTGCGTCATGCCGTAATGGTCGCGCAGGTCGATGAACAGCACGCCGCCGTGATCGCGGATCCGGTTGCACCAGCCGGCCACGCGGACATCCTTGCCGATGTCGGCTTCGCTCAGGGCGCCGCAGGTATGGGTGCGGTAGCGGTGCATGATGGCAAACTCTCGGGGTCGGTGGTCTCGGGGCGCGCGATGGTCTCGGGCGCTGTGAAGCGCTCGCGGAACGACGCGGACGCGACGGCGTCCCGGCTTTCTCATGGATTGCGGCAGGCGTCAAAAAACGCTGGGCGCGCCGGGCATCGAGCCTCTGCGACATCGGGTGCTCTCGAACCGCGGAGGGCGGCTCGCAACGCGCGCGTGCTTGCGTTATGGGAACCCTATGACACTGATCACCACCACCGAAGAGCTCGCGGCCGTCTGCCGCCGTCTGGCCCGGCATCCGTTCGTCACGGTGGATACCGAATTCCTGCGCGAAACCACATTCTGGCCGAAGCTCTGCGTGCTGCAGCTCGCCTCGGACGAGGAGGCCGTGGTGGTGGATGCGCTGGCGCCCGACATCGACCTCATCCCTTTTCTCGACCTCATGGCAGACACCAATGTCGTGAAGGTCTTCCATGCCGCCCGGCAGGATCTCGAGATCATCTGGAAGATGTCCGGACGTCTGCCCGAACCGCTTTTCGATACGCAGGTCGCCGCCATGGTCTGCGGCTTCGGCGACCAGGTGTCCTACAGCGAACTCGCCCAGACCCTGTGCAGGGTCTCGATCGACAAGTCGTCGCGCTTCACCGACTGGGCGCGGCGCCCGCTCAGCACCGCCCAGGTCACCTATGCGCTGGCCGACGTCACGCATCTGCGCGACATCTACAAGACCTTGGTCAAGCAGCTGGCCGAGTCGAAGCGCACCGGCTGGCTGGGCGACGAGATGAAGACGCTGCTGTCGCCCACTACCTACGAGCAGCATCCCGACCAAGCCTGGGAGCGGTTCCGCTCGAAGCTTCGGAAACCGCGCGATCTCGCCGTGATGATGGATCTCGCGGCCTGGCGCGAATCGGAGGCGCAGAGCCGCGACGTGCCGCGCTCGCGCATTCTCAAGGACGACGCCATGATCGAGGTGGCGACGGCCGCCCCGCGCTCCGCGGAGGCGTTGGCGGATCTGCGCGCCGTGCCCCGCGGCATGGACAAGTCGCGGCTCGGTCCGGACATGATCGCCGCCGTCGAGCGCGGCCTTGCGCGTGATCCCAAGACCCTGCCCCGCATCGATCGCGACCGGCGCGGCAGCGGCGGCGGCAACGGCGCCACAGTGGAACTGCTGAAGGTGCTGCTGCGGCAGGTCGCCGACGCGAATGGGGTGGCGGCGAAGCTCATCGCCAATGTCGAGGACCTCGAAGCCATCGCGGCGAGCGACGAGGCCGACGTACCGGCGCTCGACGGTTGGCGCCGCACCATGTTCGGCGCCAAGGCGCTCGACCTCAAGAACGGACGTCTCGCCCTGACGGTCGAAGGCGGAAAGGTCGTTGCCCTTGAATGGCAGGACGGCGAGCGGCTCGAAGCCGAGCCGGCCTGAGCCGGCCCTCCAAGTTCATCGCGAGCGCGGCGACGCGGCCCAACGCGACTGGGCCCCGTGGCGCACCACGGTCCTGCATGGCGTCGCTCCGCAGGCCATGACGGGAGCGGTGGCGTGTCAGCCGATCTTCACCTCGGCCTCGCGACCGATGAGCTTGGCGAGTTGCTTCAGGCGTCCGAAACAGCGCTCGGTGGCAAGGTCGGCGAGGTCGGCGGGAAGCGAAAGGACGACCTTGGTCCGGGTGCAGCGAAGGTCCGTTCGCGGCAGCACGCCGGCCATGGCGGCCGAGACCAGATAGGCGACCCTGAAGGCGGCGCCAAGCAGCCGCGCGCGTTCGAGCCTCTCGGGAGACAGCAGCGCGCGGAGACCGGCTTGCGCCTCTCCTTCACCGCCACCGTGGCGATAGGCGATGGCCAGCGCCAGGAACGCTCGGCCCGGGTGATCGACACCGGCGAAGGTCCCGTTGGCGATGGCGTTGAGCGCGTGGTCGCCGCGGTAGTCGGGATGGGCCCGCCAGGCGATGTCGGCCATGAGGCAGGCTGCGCGTCGCAACCGCACGTCCTCCACGGCCTCCGGCAGCGCCGCCGAGGCATAGAAGCGATCCGTCCAGGTGCAGAGGTCGGGACCGTGTTGGGGGCTGCGCGACATCCGGCGATTGGTGTCATGTGCCGAGGCGAAGAGCGGGTCTTCCTGCTGTTCAGCGGCATCGAGGCTCTCGAAAAGCAGCCCTTCCCTGACACCCATTGCGGAGATGACGACGTCCCGCGGCCGTCCGAGGCGAATGATCTCCTCCATCACGGCGGCGCCATAGGCCAATAAGGGGCGGCGGGCCGACGGAACCGCCGCAAGGGCGCCGATGGCCTCGACATCCATGCGCTCGATCATCGACACCAGCCCCAGCGCTTCCGCGGCCGGGACCGTGTAGCCGTGCATGACGTTCAGCGGATAGTTCCGGGTCTTCATGTGCAGCCGCGCCAAAGCTCGCCAAGTGCCCCCGACGGCATAGAAGGTGCGGCCCTCGAGGCTTCTGATCGGCGCGGATTTGGCGAGCAGGTCGCGGGCGATCTTGGCGGCGCGCTTGGGGGAGCCTTTGCTGGCGTCGAGCAGCGCCAGCCCGCCAAGCTGCAGCGAGACGCCTCGACCCAGCGTCGACGATGGCCTCACGTCGATCAGTTCGAGCGAACCGCCGCCCATGTCGCCGACGATACCATCGGCCCTGAAGAAGCCGGAGGAGACGCCCAGCGCGGAGAGTTCCGCCTCGCGCGTGCCCCCGATGAGTTCGATCTCGACGCCGAGCGCCGCCGTGGCGGCTTCGAGAAAGGCCGGGCCGTTGCGGGCATCGCGCGCTGCGGCCGTGGCCAGCACGCGAACATCCGCGATGCCGAGGTTGCGGCAGAGAACGCGAAAGGCCCGGAGAGCCGATAAGGCCCTGGCCATGGCTTCCGTCCCGAGCAGCCCCGTCGTGGCGACGCCCTTGCCGAGACCGCAGAGAACCTTTTCATTGAAGATCGGCGTCGGCGCCCGACCCAGCCGATCATAGGCGACCAGCCGCACCGAATTCGACCCGATGTCGACGATGGCAATGGGGTTGGCGACCAAAGGCCTCGTCACCGATGGGGTCTGTTGGCAGATATCAGCGGCGAAGCTCAAGCCGTCGGAGGAGAGTCTTGGGACTGGATTCACGAAGGGATTTGCCGCGTCCGGAGAGGCTCGGGTTCGTCATGAAATAGTTGTGAGCGTTGAACGGCTCCTCCCCTTCGGCAGGGATGATCCGCTGGCTCGCACCGTCGGGGAGTACACGGTAGCTCTGCTGGTTGTCGATGAGGTTGGCGATCATAATCTGGTTGAGCACCTGATCGTGCACAGTCGGATTCGTGATGGGCAGCATCGCCTCAACGCGGCGGTCGAGATTGCGGGACATGAGATCGGCCGAGGAGATATAGACCCGCGCCTTGCTGTGAGGCAGGCCGTAGCCGCCACCGAACGCATAGACGCGGGCATGTTCCAGGAATCGCCCGATGATCGATTTCACCTCGATATTGTCGGACAGGCCCGGCACACCGGGGCGCAGGCAACAGATCCCGCGCACGACGAGCATGACCTGCACGCCGGCGCTGCTTGCCTCGTAGAGCGCGTCGATGATCTCGGCATCGACGAGAGAGTTGCACTTGCCCCAGATCGCGGCGGGTTTGCCGTCCTTGGCGAAAGCGATCTCCTCGGCGATGTGCTGGAGCAGACGCGCCTTCAAGGTCAGGGGCGAGACGGCCATCCGCTCAAGCCCCGCCGGCTCGGCATAGCCGGTAATGAAGTTGAAGATCCGCGACACGTCGCGCGCGATGATCGGGTCGGCGGTGAAGAAGGAGATGTCGGTGTAGATGCGCGCTGTCTGGGGATGATAATTGCCCGTCCCGACGTGGCAGTAGGTCACGAGGTTGCCGGCCTCGCGTCGCACCACCATCGACAGTTTGGCGTGGGTCTTCAACTCGATGAAGCCGAACACGACCTGGACGCCGGCGCGTTCGAGATCGCGCGCCCAGCGGATGTTGGCTTCCTCGTCGAACCGCGCCTTGAGCTCCACGAGCGCCGTGACGGACTTGCCGGCTTCGGCGGCCTCGATCAGCGCCCGGACGATCGGGCTGTCCTTGGAGGTTCGATAGAGCGTCTGTTTGATGGCGACGACATTGGGATCATGCGCCGCCTGATTGATGAACTGCACGACGACGTCGAAGGATTCGTAGGGGTGGTGGACGACGAGGTCCTTCTGCCGAATAGCGGCAAAGCAGTCCCCCGAATTATCGCGCACGCGCTCGGGAAAGCGGGCGTTGTAGGGCGGGAACTTGAGCTCGGGCCGATCGACGCCGACGATCTCAGAAAGATCGTTCAACGCCAGGAGCCCGTCGATGGTGAAGCTCTGGTCGGCGGCGGTGTTGAGCTCGTCGGCGATGACGAGGCGCAGCGTTTCGGGCATGCCGGCGTCGATCTCGAGCCGGATGACCGAGCCGCGGCGACGCCGCTTCAGCGCGCTCTCGAAGAAGAGCATGAGGTCCTCGGCCTCTTCCTCGATCTCGAGATCCGAGTCGCGGATGACGCGGAACACCCCCTGCCCGTGCACCTCGTAGCCGGGGAACAGACGCGGGATATGCATCGCCACCAGGGCTTCGAGCGGGACGAAACGCGCCGCGCCGCCGGTCAACGCATCGGGAATGCGGATGAACCGCTCGCCCTTGGCAGGCAGGCGCACCAGGGCGTGCAACTGCCGACCGTCCGGCTTGCGCTTCAGATCCAGCGCCAGCGTGAAGCCGAGGTTGGGGATGAAGGGGAACGGATGCGCCGGATCGACGGCCAGCGGCGTCAGCACCGGAAAGATGTGCTGCAGGAAATAATCCTGAAGCCACTCGCGCTCGGGCTTCGACAGATCGAACGGATCCACGATGTGGATTCGCTCCGCCGCGAGTTCCTCCCGAAGCGCCGCCGTCCGCCGCTGCTGCTGATCGACGAGAGCCTTCGCCTTATCGCCGATGCGCGCCATCTGCTCGGCCGGGGAAAGACCGTCCTGCGAGACCGTGGTGACGCCCGAGCGGACCTGGCCGTAGAGGCCAGCCACCCGCACCATGAAAAATTCGTCGAGATTGTTGGCCGAGATCGACAGAAAGCGCAGACGCTCGAGGAGCGGATGATTGCGGTTGGAGGCCTCTTCGAGCACCCGGCCATTGAACTCGAGCCAGGACAGCTCCCGATTGATGAACCGACCGGGCTGATGGAGGAGCGGCGAGCGCGGGGCACTCTCGACGTCCGGCACAGGGCCTGCCGGATCTTCCTCAACCAGGGACATGCTTCCAACTCCTGCCGCGACCCGGACCTCTGTCGTCCTCGGCTGTGTCGAGAGGATGACAGCCGTCAATCGGCGTCAAGGCGCTCCGCATCCAGAAGATCAGCCGCCATCGGCCGCGTGATGCGTCGTTGGCGATCGAGGCTGGCGCCGTCGAGTGCCGTCACGGCCCACCCGGCGGCATCGAGAGACCGGTCGAGCCGCAACGCCAAATAATCGATCACGGACGCATCGACCGACAACTGCCGGTCGGCGAAAAGCTTCACCAGCACGGCCCGCATCAGCGCGTCGTCGGGAGCCTCGATCGCGACCGACGGCGCCAGGCGAAGGCGGGACACGAGGTCGGCGATCACCAGCGACCACGCGGAGGGACGCTCGCGCGCCGTAATCAGCAACGACAGGCCCCGTTCCCGGACGAGGTTGAGATAGTGAAACAGATCCGCCTCGGCGATCCCGGCCCGGTCGGCATCCTCGATCACGGCGTTGCGGGTAGCGAGCGCGTCGAGGTCGCCGACGAGATGCGCGGGGGTCAGGAGCGCCGCATCGGCGCGCGCCGCCCAAATCCGGGCCAGGTGGCTCTTCCCCGACCCTGCCGGACCGAGCAGGAGCTGCACGCGATCCGGCCAGGCGGGCCAGCGCTCCATCGCCGCCAGAGCTTCGGCATTGGACGACGATGGCATGAAGTCGTCGAGCCCGTAGCGGGGAACGTGAACGAAAGGCAGCGGCAGCTGGCTCAATCGCGGCCCGCTTCGACGATGCGCGGTTCGAAGGTGACGGCAACCGCCACGGGCCCGTCCTCCTCGCCCGTGTAGAGCGGACTCTGCAGGTAACGGCGCAGCGCGAAGCGGGACAGGACCCCGACCGCCGCCGACAGCGGCACCGCCACGAGAAGTCCCGCGACACCGAAAAGGGCGGAGCAGACCACGAGAGAGAACATCAGCCACACCGGATGAAGTCCGATGGAATTCCCGACCAAATAAGGCCCGAGGACGTAGCCTTCGAGAACCTGCCCCGCCATGACGGTGCCGGCCACCATAGCGATAAGGTGCCAATCGGGCCAGCTCTGCACCGTCGCCACCGCGGTCGCGACGATCAGCACCGTCAGGGAGCCGAAATAGGGCACGAAGCTGAAAAAGCCTCCGGCGATGCCGAGCAGAAAGCCGAAGTTCAGCCCCGCCATCGTGAGCCCCGTCGCGTACCAGGCGCCGAGAATCAGCGACACGATCGTCTGGCCGCGCACGAAGCCCGCCAGGGCGCGGTCGATGTCTCGTGCGATGGCGCGCACGATATCGCGCTGGTGGATCGGAACCCAGCCGTCGATGGCGCCGATCATCCGCCGCCAGTCGAGCAGGATGTAGAAGGCCACGACGGGCGTGATGACTAGGAGCGAGAACAGGCCGAAAAGCGCACGACTGCCCGACCAGATGCTGTTGACGAAACCGATGGCGTAATTGGTGGCCTGGCCCACGACGCTACCGAGCGAACCCTGCACGTCGGCGCTGGTGATCGGGCCGCCGACGCCGAGCTTGCGCAGCGTCTCGCCGCCGTAGGTCTCGACTAGCGCAGCCCCTTGGGCGATCAGCAAATCCTGCAGCTTGGCCGCAATGCCGGGCAGGTTGATCACGAAGGAGGTCAGCTGATGCGCCAGGATCGGCAGCAGCAGCACCAGCACCACGAGGACGACCGCCAGCGACAGCAGCATTATGAGCGCCGTGGCGCCGAGGCGGTTCAGACCGAGCCGCTCGAGCTTGCAGGCCAGTGGATCGAGAAAATAAGCGACCGTGATGCCGGCGAGGAAGGGCGCCAAGACACCCGACAGCGTGTAGAGCGCCAGCACCGCGAGGGCCAGCATGGCAATCCAGATCAGGAGCTGACGCTGGAGGCTCATGGGTCCGCAACTCCGATCGGCGCCGCTCTGCGCGTTCTTCAGTTACGCGACGAGGGTGGCGATTACGAGTCGGAAGGCGCAGGCGCTGCCAGTCGACGGGTCCCTCCACATCGCATAAGTCAGCGTTGACTGATCGCGAACCCGGCCGGAGCCATGGCGCACCCCACGAACGGACTGACCTATGCCGACGCCGGCGTCGATATCGACGCGGGCAATCGCACCGTGGATCTCATCAAGGACTCGGTCCGCTCGACGCGCCGGCCCGGCGCCGATGCGGAGATCGGCGGCTTCGGCGGGCTGTTCGACCTCAAGGCCGCGGGCTTCGTCGACCCGATCCTGGTTGCCGCCAACGACGGCGTCGGCACAAAGGTGAAGATCGCCTACGAGAGCGGCCACAACGACACGGTCGGCATCGACCTCGTCGCCATGTGCGTCAACGATCTCGTGGTACAAGGCGCCGAGCCGCTGTTCTTCCTCGACTATTACGCCACGGGCCAGCTCGACCCGGAGGTCGCGGCGGGCGTGGTGGCGGGAATCGCCGAGGGCTGCCGCCAAGCCGGCTGCGCGCTGATCGGCGGAGAGACGGCCGAAATGCCGGGCATCTATTCGGGCAAGGCCTACGATCTCGCAGGCTTCGCGGTCGGCGCCGCCGAGCGCGGCACCCTGCTCCCGCGCGGCGTCGCGGCCGGAGACGTCATCCTGGGGCTGGCCTCTTCGGGCCTGCATTCGAACGGCTTCTCGCTGGTGCGCAAGGTGGTGAGCCGGACGGGGCTCGACTGGTCCGCCCCTTGCCCCTTCGTGCCTGATACGACGCTCGCCGAAGCCCTATTGGTGCCGACGCGCATCTACGTGAAGGTGTTGCTGCAGGCGTTGAAGCGCAGCGAGGGCATCAAGGCCCTGGCGCATATCACCGGGGGCGGCTTCGTCGACAACCTGCCCCGCGTGCTGCCGGACGGTCTCGGTTGCGTGCTCGACCTCGACACCGTCGCGGTGCCGCCGGTTTTCAAATGGCTTGCCGCGGAAGGTGGCATCGCGGCGCCCGAGATGGCGCGCACGTTCAATTGCGGGATCGGCATGGCGGTGGTGGTGGCGAATGATAAGGCTGAGGCGGTCGAGGCTCTCTTCGCGGAACTCGGTTCCCCCGCGGTGCGGATCGGCGAGATCGTCGCGTCGACGGGCGACGAGCGCGTCACCATCCGGCGGGATCTCGCACTGTGACGACGATGAGGCGCCGAACCGCGATCCTCATTTCGGGACGCGGTTCCAATATGGAAGCGCTGCTGCGCGCGATGGAGGCACCTGACTTTCCCGCCGAGGCCGTCCTGGTCTTCTCCAACCGCGCCGATGCGGGCGGCCTCGCCATCGCGCGAGACGCCGGCGTCGAGACGGCTGTGCTGAGCCATCGCGACTACCCGACGCGCGAGGCCTTCGATCGCGCGGTGGATGCGGTGCTGGTGGAGCACAGGATCGAGCTCGTCTGCCTGGCGGGGTTCATGCGGGTAGTCACCCCTTGGTTCTGCGAGCGCTGGCTCGGCCGGATGATCAGCATCCACCCTGCTTTGCTGCCCAGTTTCAAGGGACTGGACACCCACGCGCGGGCTCTGGAAGCCGGCGTGAAGATTCATGGGGCGACGGTGCATTTCGTCCTGCCGGAGCTCGATGCCGGCCCTATCATCGCGCAGGGTGCCGTGCCGGTCCTCGACGGCGACACGCCCGAGAGCCTCGCGGCACGCGTGCTGGAGCAGGAACACGTCATCTACCCGCAGGCGCTGGCTCTGGTGGCGTCAGGACAAACGCGGCTCCCCTAACCCCACTCGCAACCCGCGCGAGGGCGCGCTACCTTCGGTGATCAGCGAGGGGAACACGAGATGAGCGTGCTGCTGGCCGAGGTCTACGAGGCACCCAAGGCCTCGGTAACGCTGAACGGCGCGCTGGCCAGAGTCGAAGACGAGACCTCCAAGGGGTTCTCGAAGCGTGACGCCGATATCGACAGCATCCGCAAGGACGTGCAGGCGCTCAAGGTCGATGGAGCCGTTCTGAAATCGATGATCGGCTTCAACCTCGCATCGAGCATCGCTATCCTGTTCAAGATTTTCAGCCACTAGGACCAACGGCTGTCCATCGTGTGCGCCTGCTGGGTCCTGTATGGTCCACGAGCCCCTCCGACGTTTGACGGGCGGGCACGCAGGATTGATGCACCCTTCTCCCGCTTACGGGAGAAGGGGTCGGAACGGCTTCAGCCGACGATTTCGTCCGGCTTGAAGAACTGGGCGATCTCCTGCTTGGCGGTCTCGGGCGCGTCCGAACCATGGGCCGAGTTCTCGCCCATCGACAGCGCGAACTCCTTGCGGATCGTGCCGGCGTCGGCCTTCTCGGGATTGGTGGCGCCCATGACGTCGCGGTACTTCAGGATGGCGTTCTCGCCTTCGAGCACCTGCACCACGACCGGGGCCGAGGTCATCATCTCGACGAGTTCGCCGTAGAAAGGGCGCTCCTTGTGGACGCCGTAGAACTCCTCAGCCTGGGCTCGGGTCATCTTGATGCGCTTCTGCGCCACGATGCGCAGGCCGGCCTTCTCGATGACGGCGTTGACGGCGCCCGTCAGGTTGCGACGCGTCACGTCGGGCTTCAGAATGGAAAACGTATGCTCGACGGCCATGACGGGCTCACTGCTGGCTGAACGGCGGGCCACGGCCCGGAGGCGCCCCTCTTAGCGAGGCCGCCCGGCGCCGACAAGGTCACGCCCTTGCCACGAGAGCGGCATAGACCTTGCCTCCTGGACCTCGCCACGTCACAAGGCCCCATGCTCCACATTTCCGATCTCACCTACCGGCTCGGGCCGCGCATGCTGTTCGATCAGGCCTCGGCGGCTATCCCGACCGGCGCTCGCACGGGGTTCGTCGGGCGCAACGGCACCGGAAAGACGACGCTGTTCCGTATGATCTCCGGCGATCTCCACCCGGAATCGGGAACGCTGCAGATCCCCAACCGCATGCGGCTCGGCCAAGTCGAGCAGGAAGCACCGGGCGGACCGACGTCACTGATCGACTTCGTGCTCGAGGCCGACCGCGAACGCGCTGCCCTGCTGACCGAGGCCGAAACGGCCGCGGACCCGAACCGCATCGCCGAGATCCACACGCGGCTCGTCGACATCGAAGCCCATGCCGCCCCCTCGCGCGCCGCCACGATCCTGCAGGGCCTCGGCTTCGATGATGCGGCGCAGAACCGCGCCTTGTCCGAATTCTCGGGCGGCTGGCGCATGCGCGTCGCCTTGGCGGCCGTGCTCTTCACCCGGCCCGACCTGCTGCTGCTCGACGAGCCCACCAACTACCTCGACATGGAGGGAACGCTCTGGCTGATCGAATATCTCGCCACCTATCCGGCGACGGTTCTGATCATCAGCCATGATCGTGACCTCCTCGACGCCGTCTGCGACCACATCCTGCACCTCGACGCTGCGAAGCTGACGCTTTGGAAGGGCAATTACGACAGCTTCGAGACGCAGCGCCGCGAGCAGCAGGCGATCCAGGCGAAACACATCAAGAAGCAGGACGAGCAGCGCAAGCACCTGCAGAGCTTCGTCGACCGCTTCCGCGCCTCCGCCACCAAGGCGAGCCAGGCCCAGTCGCGGCTGAAGATGCTGGAGCGGATGAAGCCCATCGCCGCCATCGTCGACAGCCAGGTCATGCCGTTCCACCTGCCCTCCCCGGCCCGGCCGCTGAGCCCGCCAATCGTCGCCATGGACGGTGCCTCGACGGGCTACGACGACAAGCCGGTCCTGACGCGGCTCAGCCTCAACATATCGAACGACGATCGCATCGGCCTGCTCGGCTCGAACGGCAACGGCAAGTCGACCTTCGCCAAACTGGTGGCGGGCCGGATGCCAGTGCTCGGCGGTTCCTTGAAAAAATCGTCCAAGATGACGGTGGGGTTCTTCGCCCAGCATCAGGTCGAGGAACTCGGCGATATCTTGACGCCCTATGCGGCCGTTGCGGAGCGCATGAAGGATGGCACCGAAAGCAAGATCAGGGGCAAATGCGCCCAGCTCGGCTTTCCCGCCACCAAGGCCGACACTCCGGTGTCGCTGCTCTCCGGCGGCGAGAAGGCCCGGCTGATGATGGGGCTTGCGGCCTTCGACGGGCCGCATCTCCTCATCCTCGACGAGCCCACGAACCATCTCGACATCGACAGCCGCGCGGCGCTGATCGAGGCCATCAACGAATACGAAGGCGCGATCGTCATCATCGCGCATGATCGCTACCTCATCGATGCCTGCGCGGACCGGCTGTGGCTGGTCGACGGCGGCACCGTGAAGACCTTCGACGGCGATATGGCCGATTACAAGAGCCTCGTGCTCAGCCGCGCCGGAGGTGGATCCGGCGGATCGGCGCGCAAAGCCGCCAAGGCGGAAAAAGCCGCGCCGGAGACACGGCCGCCCTCCCCCGCCAAGGCCGCCCATCAGACGAAGAAGCAGATCGCGGCGCTCGACGAGAAGATCAAGAAGCTCGGCGACCTCGTGACCCGCATCGATGCGGCTCTCGTCGATCCGAACGCCTATTCACGCGACAAGAACAAGGCCAGTCAACTCGCCCAGCAACGCAAGGATCTCGCGCGGGCACTGGAAGTGGCGGAGGACGAGTGGCTGGCGCTGACGACGCTTCTCGAAGCGGCGGAATAGGTCGGACTTGGACGGAGCGGAGAACGCGGAGATGCCGACCCTCACGATCAGCCGCGGCGGTGGGTGGGCCGACCGCTTCAGGGCCTACACGGTGGTCATCGACGGCCAGCAGTTGGAGTTCATCCGGCCCAACCAGAGCCGCAGCTTCGAAGTGGCCTTCGGCCAGCACCATGTCCAGCTCCTGGCCGGACCTCTCTACGGCTCGCCGGTGCTGCGCGTCCATGTCGACGCGAGGGGGATCACGCTCGCCTGCGGATCCAACAAGAGGCTCAGCGCTGCGCTGTTGCAGATGATGCGACCCGACGGTTTGATCTGGCTTCGGCCCGGGCCGGCCTGACAACCCTCTAGCGGAACGTCCGCACCCGCGTCGCGTGCTCGATCAGATCGGCGGCTCGCTCCACGCCGCCGGCCACCGCGATCTCGGCTTGGAGAGCCTCGGCGCGTTGCCGATAGGACGGTTCCGAGAGAATTCTTTGGAGCGCCTCGGCGACGCTTGTCGCGGTGAGGCGGCGGCGAGGGATCACGATGCCGGCGCCGCTTCTCTCGATCCGCGCCGCGATTGCGCCCTGTTCGAAGGCCAGCGGCACGACCACCAGCGGCACGCCGGCCGCGAGAGCGTCGAGCACCGTGTTCAGTCCGCCATGGCACACCGCGGCAGCGGTCGTCGCGAGCACGGCGCGCTGCGGCACGAAGCTCTCCACCAAGGGGCGACCCGGCAACCGGGCGGCTGTCTCGGCATCGAGCTTGCCCCCATGCGCGATGGTCAAAGCGAGCCCGAGCCGGTCGCAAGCGGCGGCAACGGCTTCGAAGACGCCGGCTCGCGCACCCTGCAGCGTCCCGAGCGAGCAGAACACATTGGGTCGTCCCGGCAGTGCCTGCCACCGCCGCGTCTCCGGAAGGCGAAGGGGTCCACAATGGTGCAGGACGGGCGGGAGAGCGGCTCTGGGGAAGTCGAAGCCGGCGACGCTCTGGCTGATCTCCAGCGTCGAAGACAGACAGTCCTCCAGTGTCTCGATTCCGGGCAGATCCCAGGCGCGGGCGCGGCGGCCGATGACCTCGAGCAGCGGCTTCATCATCCAATCGGCGACGCGATAGCCGCCGAGGTTGCGCTGCAGGCCCCTTAGGCTGGGGTCATAGCCCCACCCCACGAAGGCGGGCGGCACGGCCGGTTCCCGGTCGATCAGCAGAGCATTGGCGACCGAGATCAGCGGCAGCCCGACATGGCGCGCCACGAGGCCGCCCGCGGGTTCGGTCTGGTCCGCGATGACGGCACCGGCGTGGATCTCCCGCAGTGCGCCCGGGACTTCCTCGCAGAGCATGTCGGTCGTGTCCGCCATGTCGCGGATCACCCCGAAGATGCCGAAGAGCCCGGTCGTGCCGGAGAGCCGCGCCGTCATGCGGGCCAGGCGTCCGGCCGGATGGCTGAGGCGGCCCACGGGAGCGAAGCCTATGCCGGGGCGCGCCACCTTGGGTCCGACATCGGTCTGGGCCACGAAGGTCACGCGATGACCGCGGTCGACCAGCTTGCGCGACAGGGCCAGCATCGGGTTCAGGTGACCCGCATAGGGCGGGGTCAAGACGGCGAAATGGGTCAAGGCACCGCGCTACGCGCTCGGGAACACCGGCCCGCATCTTCGGCCGTCGAATGATACACGGCTCATCCTAGCGCGGATCCGTCAGGCCCGCCACGCTTCCAGCTCGCTTCTAAGTCCGACGCCGACCAGCGCCGGCTTGCTCCGGCGTGCCTCACGGGTTATCGAAGTCCCAGGTTGACGTATAGGGCAACCGTTGACCCGTTAGGTCATCAGAGGGAGACCCCGGTCCATGCCAGCCGCCGTCATCGCGGGCTATGCTCGCTCGCCCTTCCAGCCCGCCACCAAGGGCAGCCTTGCTCGGGTTCGCCCCGACGATCTCGCCGCCGCCGTCGTCCGGGCTCTCGTCGAGCGATCGGGGATCGATCCCGACGACATCGAAGATCTGTTCCTCGGCTGTGCCTTTCCAGAAGGAGAACAGGGCCTCAACGCGGCGCGGCTCGTCGGGCTTCTGGCCGGCCTGCCGCTGTCGGTCGGCGGCGCGACCGTGAATCGCTTTTGCGGCTCCTCCATGCAGTCGATCCACATGGCGGCTGGCGCCATCGCGCTCGGGGCCGGTGACGCCTTCATCTGCGCCGGCGTCGAGAGCATGAGCCGGGTGCCCATGGGAGGCTTCAATCCCCTGCCCAACCCGGCTCTCGCGCCCGAACGCCCCGGCGCCTACATGAACATGGGAGAGACGGCCGAGAACGTCGCGCGCCAGTATCAGATCACCCGGGCCGACCAGGAGGCCTTCGCGATCGAGAGCCAGCGCAAGGCCGCATCCGCCCGCAGCGAGGGCCGGCTCGCGGCCGAGATCGTGCCGATCGCCACCAGGGCCGGCACTGTCGACCAGGACGGTTGCCTCCGTCCCGAGACCAGCGCGGAGGGCTTGGCGGGTCTGAAACCCGCCTTCGACCAGAGCGGAACCGTCACGGCCGGCACGGCCTCGCCGCTGACGGACGGCGCTTCCGCGGTGCTGGTCTGCTCCGACGACTATGCCGAGCGCCACGGCCTGAAGGTCCTGGCCCGCATACGCTCCGTCGCCATTTCGGGCTGCCATCCCGAGACGATGGGCCTCGGGCCGATCGGCGCCAGTCGCAAGGCCCTGGCGCGGGCCGGTGGCCTCGAAGCCGCGCAGATGGACGTCGTGGAGCTCAACGAAGCCTTCGCCAGCCAGGCCATCGCCTGCGTCAAGGACCTCGGGCTTCGCGACGAGGCGCTCAACCGCGACGGCGGCGCCATCGCGCTCGGCCACCCGCTCGGCGCCACCGGCGCCCGCATCGTCGGCAAGGCGGCGGAGATCCTGCATCGCGACGGCGGCCGGTACGCACTCGCCACGCAATGTATCGGGGGCGGTCAGGGCATCGCCACCGTGTTGGAGCGCGCTTGATGGTAGGCTCCATCCGCAAGGTCTGCGTCATCGGCGCCGGCGTCATGGGCGCTGGCATCGCCGCCCAAGTGGCCAATGCCGGCATACCGGTGCTGCTGCTCGACATCGTGCCGAAGGACGCCACCGACAGGAACGCGCTGGCTAGCGATGCGGTGGCTCGCATGCTGAAGACCGACCCGGCGCCCTTCATGGCGCCGGAAGCGGCACGGCTCGTCGAGATCGGAAACATCGAGGACGATATCGGACGCGCCGCCGACTGCGACTGGATCGTCGAGGCCGTCATCGAGCGGCTCGATCTCAAGCAGGCGCTCTATCGCCGCCTCGCCGAACTGCATCGGCCTGGCACTGCCGTCAGCTCCAACACGTCGACGATCCCGCTCGCCGCGCTGCTCGGCGGCCTGCCCGAGGCTTTCGCCCGCGATTTCCTCATCACCCATTTTTTCAATCCGCCGCGCTACATGCGGCTTCTCGAAGTCGTGCCCGGCCCGACCACGGATCCCACGCTGGTGGAGCGGGTTTCGTCCTTCTGCGACCATGTTCTCGGCAAGAGCATCGTGCGCTGCAAGGACACGCCCGGCTTCATCGCCAATCGCATCGGCACCTACTGGCTGCAGCGGGGCGTCAATGCGGCGCTCGACGGCGGATTATCGGTCGAGGAGGCCGACGCCGTGATGGGGCGGCCCTTCGGCATTCCCAAGACCGGCGTGTTCGGCCTGCTCGACCTCGTCGGGCTCGACCTCATGCCGCATATCGATGCCAGCATGACGGCGCTGCTCTCGGCCGAGGATGCCTATGTGCGGGGCCTTCGGGATAACCCGATGCTCACGAAGATGATAGGCGACGGCTACACGGGCCGCAAAGGCAAGGGCGGCTTCTATCGGATCAACCGCGAGGCGGGAAAGATCAAGGAATCGATCGGCCTCGTCACCGGCGTTTACGAGCCCTCTCGCGAGACGAAGCTGCCCGACGCCGCGTCGAAGGACATGCGGGCCCTGGTCGCCGGCGACGACCGCTACGGCCGCTACGCCTGGGCGGTGATGAGCGACGTTCTGAGCTACGCGGCGAGCCTGGTGCCCGCCATCTCGGACGACATCCTCGGCATCGATACCGCGATGCGGCTCGGCTTCAACTGGAAACAGGGCCCCTTCGAGATCCTCGACCGGCTCGGGCCGGCCGCCGTTGCGGCGCGTCTCGCCAAGGAGGGCAGACCGGTTCCGGACCTGCTGCGTGACGTCGGCGATCGCACCTTCTACCGCGTCGAGGGCGGCGAGCTACAGGCTTTCGGCAAGGACGGCGCCTACCACGCCCTGACCCGCCCCGAGGGAGTTCTGCGTCTGGAAGAGGTCAAGCAACGGTCGCAACCGTTGCTGAAGAACGGTTCGGCGGCGCTGTGGGACGTCGGCCAAGGCGTCGCCTGCTTCGAAATCACCAGCAAGATGAATAGCTTCGACGAATCTGTCCTGAAGCTGCTCGACAAGAGCATCGTGCTGGTCGGCGAGCGGTTCAAGGCGCTGGTCATCTACAGCGACGCCACGAACTTCTCGGCCGGCGCCAACCTTGGGCTGGCGCTCTTCGCCTGCAACATCGCAGCCTGGGGCGAGGTTGAAAAGCTCGTATCCGCCGGCCAGCGCAGCTTCAAGGCTGTGAAATATGCGAAATTCCCGGTCGTGGCGGCCCCGGCGGGCCTGGCGCTCGGTGGGGGTTGCGAGATCCTGCTCCATTGCGACGCCATCCAGGCCCATGCCGAGACCTATACGGGCCTCGTCGAATGCGGCGTGGGACTCGTCCCCGGCTGGGGTGGCTGCGGCGAGATGCTGACTCGCTGGTCGACGGCGCCCGGCATGCCGAAGGGCCCGATGCCGGCCGTCGCCAAGGTGTTCGAAACCGTGTCGGTCGCCAAGGTGTC
>JBPBQY010000063.1:0-30027 GCA_050920985.1 Janthinobacterium lividum
CCAAAACGGACCCCACCAGCGGCCGGGATCCGCGAGCGCTTCTGGCAAATCCGAAAAAGCGACTGGACCGTGCCAGCAATCTCGGGCGACGCCGCTTGATTGCCATCCGGAAGTGTATCGCCGCGCATTTGGCCTTCACAACAGGGATGGCCTCAGGATCGAGTTCGAATACATCCTGGCCTAGTTAGATCCTACGTCACGGCTTCAAAGCCAAGGTACAGAAATCGACGCCGACCATCATCGATGGTCGACACTTCGATCTATACGCATGAATACTGCACGCGGGATGCAGATCCAATCAAGCTCAGATTTTTTCCCAGCCCACCAAACCCCACAACAATGCGCATTCGGCAAGAACCAGCCCATCAGATCGTTCTCGGCTGGCCTTCGGTCCCCTTGCTGGGAGATAGGACCTCGGAGGGAGATAGGTAAATGAACCCTTCCTCTAGGGAAGGGTCGAAAAAAGTGCCCAATACCGCAGATTTGGCGGGCGCCTCACGCCTTCCGCCAAATCTGAAGAAATACCTTCCAGAACAGCTTCCCCACCGAAAGTGCCCAATACCTCAAAGGTGACGCGTGCATAATGGCTCACGTCACTTTGAACGGGCTGGGTCCTTCAGGAGGCAGCGCGCGCCGCTCCGCGTCGCACCGGTCCTTTGGGACACGGTAGCGCATAGGATAGGCTCCGCCATGGCTCGGCTGGCCGACTATACTTCGAAACGTCGATCGATCGAGATAGATTCGGGACGCGGCCGCGACAACTTCAAGCCTAACTGACACAGGTGATCCCGTGTCCGACCAGACCATCCTCGTTGACTTCACCTCCGAAGTGGTCGCCGCTTAAATCGGCAAGAACCATGTCCAGCCGAGCGAACTGCCAGCTCTAATCGCGTCCGTGCACGCGGCGTTCGGTAACCTTGGCAAGCCGCCTGTGATCGAGGCCGCCGCCGAGCCGCTCAAGCCTGCGGTGCCGATCAAAAAATCCATCACGGACAGTTTCATCATCAGCCTCGAGGATGGGCGGAAGCTGAAGTCGATGAAACGTTACCTCTCTGGTCTCGGCATGACGCCGGCGGACTATCGCGCCAAGTGGGGCCTGCCCGCCAACTATCCAATGGTGGCGCCCGCCTACGCGGCTCACCGCTCGAGCTTAGCGAAGACGCTCGGGCTCGGTCGCAAACGCCAGGAAGAGGTCGTTGAAGCGGCGCCGGAGCCCGATACACAGCCCGAGCCCACAGCCAAGAAGCCCAGTCGCCGCGGCAGCAGGACGGCCTGACCGCAGCACCTATTGCGGTCACGATTGGTAGGGCTGCAGGTGCTTTGCCCTGGACGTCTTCGCCGTAGCCCCTTGAATTGGGTGAAAGTTAAAGGTTAGTAACCATGACGACTGAGCGACAGAGGCTGAAAGTCGTTCAGGGGGGCACGGAAATGGCGAGCATCAGTCCGATGGCGAAGCGGTCTCAAGGACTCGGGGCTCCCGCAGCTACTGAGCAGTCTGAGATCGATCTTCTCATGCGTCGCTTCTTCGATCAGACCCAAGGTGAGGCTGCGATGCCGGTCCAGGCCAAGCCGCCAGCACCTCCTGCTACATCCCCTCTCGACTTCGATACGGCTGCCGAGATCCTGGATCGAGCCTCTCGAGCTTTCGACATCCTAATCGGCCGTTGCCAGCGCTTGGAACAAGCCCTGGAGCAGGAAACCGAGCGCGCCAGCGCTCATGCCGCGGAGCAGGACGAAGCCATCGAGCAATGGAAGCGTCTCGCCTCTGGTCTTAAGGTTCAGGCTGAGACTTTGGAGCAGGAAACGGCAATGCTGAAACAGCGATGCGTCGCTGCCGAGTTCCGCGCCGACCAAGCGGAGGCGCGGGCCATTGCACTTGAGAAAGCCTCGGCTCAGGCAGCTGGCCAGGCCGCCATGGCCGAGCAACTCTCGATCAAGCTGCATGACAAGGTGGTGACGGCCTTCGGCCTTGGTTCGCGGGCCTATCCGGTGCTTGAAGCTGTGGCGACCCAGGTCGCAGCGGAATAGGGCCGCGCAGCTGCCAGGTTCTGACGCACAAGGCTGACCGAAGCTTCTGGTGACAGGTCGGTGAGATCACGCACCGCCGAGATCGGCTCCACGATCGTCGGATGTCGCCAACTCCGGTGAGGTTGACCCGGCTCGAGACGATCCATTCGCGCAGCGCTCTCTCGGCCGCCGGCTTCAGTGTCTCCACGATCGGCTTCGCCGGCGTGCTGATCGTCTCCACCGCCTCCTTGCACGTCGGGGCTGCGCCGCTTTGGACCTACGCCCTGCCGGTGATGGGAATGCTGTCCCTCGCACTGGCGACGCTGTTGCAAGCACGTTCTGGGAAGGGCGAAATGCCGGTCCACCAAAGGCTCCGCATCCAGTGCCTGTCGGCCACGGCGATCTTCGCGACCCTCGCGTCGAATGAGGGTAGCGTCGTGCCACTGCCCGAACGGGGATTCGTCTTGGGCATCTTTTGGCTCACTCTGCTGGCGACTTTCGGCGGGTATGGGCTGTACTACCTGTGTCTGCGGAGGTCCTCGCCGACGCGGGTCAGCAGCGCACTCTACCTCAGCCCGCCCGTGACCATGCTCTGGGCCTGGGCGATGTTCGCGGAACCGCTGTCGGCTTGGATGCACGTCGGATTGCTCGTCTCGCTTGCTGGGGCTGTGGTCGTGGCCAGGGCGCAAACTCGCCCCACGGCCGCACCGTGACGGAGTGCTCAGGCGCTTAGTCGGTCAACCGCGACGGCCTCGGCATGGCGGGCACGCCCGCTTCAGCGGCCGAACGAAACGAAGACGATTCGGCCGTCGAGCCGGCCGTCCAGCAAGACTGATCGGCGCTCGTCTTCCCGGGACGGACGTTACGTGATGAGGGACATGTCCAGTTACGCGGCCGGAGGCGCCTCATTCAATGACCAAACGTCAGGCCAAGCAGTTACATGGCAATGTCCGCAAATCGGCGATGCTGAATTTCGTTACGAGGGCGCCGGTAGACGTCGGAGCGGTTGACAGGCGAAGGTCTGCTCTGTCCGTAGCCCCGCCCGTAAGCGGCCGCACCGCTTTTCTGAAGGGTTTCAGATGCCGGCCGTCGATGACGGTTTGACCGGGCTCACGGCCGGCGTCTGAAAGTCTTGGGAGGAGGAAACCGCGAGCTGGTGATCCCGTCCCGCCCCGATGCGCAGAGCGTCTCTATGGGGATTGGGGCCGGGTGGACCGTCTCCGGAACGACGCCGCACGGGCGTGATCGAGGTTGCCGTGTTCTTGCGGGATGGCACACAGGCGTGCGTAGGCGAGTGCGAGGGAGAAACAGCCACCGTAACGGCTTGCTCGACGGCAGAATGGCCATGGTCTGGACGAGGTTCTGCGTGGCTCGGCGGCGAGCAGCCTGAGGTCGGAACGTTGGTGGCTGTGGGCGAGCGTGAGCGAGGGCGTCATGAGGTGTCCACCGTGAAGGCGGAGGGGAGCCGCGAACGCGGCGTGCTACCGCGTTCGAAGGTCTCGATCACCAGCATGCGGCCGCCACAGCACGGGCATGGGCGAAGTTCCCGGGACGGCTCCTCGCTTCGGTCCACCCCTTTCCCGTCAGTAGCGTTCGGCGGGCATGTCACGGCAAGGAGTTCACGGGCGCGGGCGACGGCGGCGGCTCGGGCACTGCTGGCCAACAGGCCGTAGTGGCGGATACGATGGAAGCCGCTCGGTAGCACATGGATCAGAAAACGGCGGATGAACTCGTCCGCCTTCAGCGTCATGGTCTTGATCCAGCCCTGGCCCTCGGCCTTGCCGCGGGTGCGGTAATCCTTCCAGCGGAAGGTGACGCCCTCCTCGTCGCTCCGGATCAGCCGGCTGTTGGAGATCGCGACGCGATGCGTGTAGCGCGACAGGTAGGCCAGCACGGCCTCCGGTCCGCCGAAGGGGCGCTTGGCGTAGACCACCCATTCGGCCTTGCGCAGTGGCGCGAGGTGGGCCGCAAAGGCGTCGCGGTCAGCCAGCCCGATAGCCTCACCGAAGAAGGCGAGGCGGTCGGCCCCATGCAGGGCCAGGAGCCCGTCGAGGAACAGCCGGCGGAACAGGCGCGACAGCACCCGCACCGGCAGGAAGAAGTCGGGACGGCAGGCGATCCAGCGCGTTCCGTCGAGCGACAGGCCGCCGCCGGGCACGATCATGTGCACGTGCGGATGGTGGGTCAGCGCCGAGCCCCAGGTGTGCAGCACGGCGGTGAGCCCGACGCGGGCGCCCAGGTGCTTGGGATCCGCTGCCACCGTGGTGACGGTCTCGGCCGCGGCCTTGAACAGCAGGTCGTAGACCGCGGCCTTGTTGGTGAAGGCGATGGCGGCGATGGCGGCCGGCAGCGTGAACACCACATGGAAATAGGGCACGGGCAGCAGATCGGCCTCGCGCTCGGCCAGCCAGCGGCGGGCCGCCGCGCCCTGGCACTTCGGACAGTGCCGGTTGCGGCAGGAGTTATAGCTGACGGCCGTGTGGGCGCAGTCGGAGCAACGCGCGACGTGGCCGCCGAGCGATGCGGTGCGACAGGTCCGGATGGCTGAGATCACCTTGAGTTGGCCGAGGCTCAGATGTCCGGCGTGGCGGCGCAGATAGGCGTCACCGTGCCGGTTCAGGATGTCGGCGATCTCAAGGGCGGGCCGCGCCATGGCGACCGAGCCCGTCAGGCCGGCGGTGGCGCCTTTGGCCGGAGGTGCGCGAGTGGGCTTTCCACCGCCTGGATCGTGTTCAGGGCCACGCGGGTGTAGAGCGCCGTCGTGTCGAGCTTGCGATGGCCGAGCAGTACCTGGATGACGCGGATGTCGGTCTTGCGCTCGAGCAGGTGGGTGGCAAAACTGTGCCGTAGCGTGTGCATCGACACGCGCTTGGTGAGCCCGGCCGCTATCGCGGCGGCGTGGACCACGCGGTTGAGTTGGCGCGCCGTGAGGGGATCGGACGGCTGCTGGCCCGGGAACAGCCAGCCGCGCGGCCGCTTCACTCTCCACCAGGCCCGCAGGATGTCGAGCAGGTCCGGCGACAGCATCACGTAACGATCCTTGCGACCCTTGCCCTGCTCCACGCGGATCAGCATGCGGGCGCTGTCGATGTCGACGACCTTGAGGTGGATGATCTTCGACACCGGCAGGCCGCAGCCGTAGGCGACGCTCAGCGCCGCCTGATACTTCAGCCCCGGCGCGCAGCCGAGTAGCCGCGCCACCTCGTCGGTACTCAGCACCACGGGGAGGCGCTCAGGCGAGCGCGTCGCGGCAAGGCACGCGCCGAAACCCGCACGGCCCAGCGTGATCTGAAAAAAGAACCGCAGGGCCGACACCGCGGCATTCATCGTAGCGGGCCGGGCCCCGCCGGCCACCATGTGCCGTTGGAAGCGGCGCAGGTCTTCAGGTTCGGCCAGTTCGGGTGACCGGCCGAGGAAAGCCGCGAAGGCTCTGACATGCCGGATATAGTCGCCCTGCGTCTTATCGGTGAAGCGCCGGATCGTCATGTCCTCGATCATGCGGCGGCGAAGCGGACTGATGGCATTCGGGTTGTTGCTCACGGGGTTGCTCCTGTCTGGAACGGGGTGACCCCACGATCTTCAGACAGGCCCGGCGGACCCGATAACTCATCCTCACGGTTGCAGGACGACCCTACCGCGGGAGCGGTTTAGTCCTTTCACCCACTCCCGCCATTTATTTGCAAGACTCTTGTCTCCCCGCACGCCTAACGACGGTTCCGACCTGCATCGCTTTCCATTTACCTCCGCGAGCCGTGCGAACTCCGCGGGCATCGAGAACGGCGGCAATGCCACGCATGCTGGTGATACCGCTAGATCTGATCCGCTCAATGATTGGCAAAACGTTCTCTGCAAATCGGAGCGCCTCCTCGGCCACCCGTGCTGACCCCTTCGCCTGCGCCTCGCGGAGATTGGTCCGGTTGCCGAGTTGCGTTCCCTGCTTCTTGCGGGCCTGCAGCGCTGCCCGGGTACGTTCGGAGATCATGCGGCGCTCCTTTTCGGCGAGGGCTGCATAGATATGGAGCATGAAGGGGTCGACGTCAGATCCGAGCTCGGCCACCAGGAAAGGCACCCGCTGCACCATCAAGCCGGCGATGAAGTGGACGTCGCGCGACAGACGGTCGAGCTTGGCTACCAACACGGAACATTTCAGCCGCTTCGCCGCAGCGAGGGCAGCAGCAAGCTGAGGCCGTCGCTCCAGTGCGTCCGACCCCTTGCCGGTTTCCACTTCGGTGAAGCTGTCGGCCACATCGAGCCCGTTCTGGGCTGCGAAGGCGAAGCATCGTTCGCGCTGTGCCTCTAGGCCGAGCCCGGACCGACCCTGTCGCTCGGTAGAGACGCGATAGTAAGTGATGACCGGCTTGGCATTCATGTGCCCATTCTGGGCTGTTTCACAGCTTTTGTCAAGACCGTAAACGGTCGTATAGCATCTTGAAGCGCCGCTATGGCCAATGGCGCCTGCTGCGGTCGCACCAGACGCTGATTATAATATGTGTCATCGACATACAAATATGAATATAGATGGGGTTTCGCTGGCAATGCACTATGCTAGCATCGTTGCATCGCTTAGGGCCGCATCAAAATGACCGTCGACCAGCTCTCTAAACTTCCGGGCAACGCAGTCACCGTGCGCGGTCTCTCACCCGAGCTTAAAGGCCGCCTGCGGGTTCGGGCCGCCCACAATGCTCGCTCCATGGAAGCCGAAGCACGGGCTATCCTGGAAGCGACCCTGTCGGCTCCCGACGACGAGGATACTGACCTCGGCGCCTTCGCCCGCGGTCTCTTCGCTCCGCTCGGCGGTGTCGATCTCGAACTGCCGCCCCGCTCTTCGTCACGCCATCCACCTAAGCTGGACGCCCCGGAGGAAGCACCCTCCGAGACGATCGAGATGCCCACGGCCGACATTCAGGAGCCGGTCAATGACGTAGGTCTGGCGGTCGCCCAGACCAGCACGCGGAGACGCCGACGATGATCGTCCTCGACACTGAGGTACTGGCGGAACTCCTCAAGCTCGATCCGGATCCGAATGCTATGGCGTGGCTGGCAGCACAGCGGCGCGGCGAGCTCTACACCACGACGGTCAGTGAGTCGGAGGTAGCGGCAGCCCTCGCATTGTTACCCAAAGGACGGCGTCGCGATGGGCTGGGACAAGCGACAGCCCGCCTGTTCGGCGAGGGGCTGGGCGGACGCATCCTGCCATTCGACCGGGCAGCAGCGGCTGCCTACGGGGATCTTGCCCCGAAGCGACAGGGTGTGGATGAACAGGTTACGACGGCGGTTGCGCAGATCGCGGCCATCGCCAAGGCACGAGGCGCACGTCTAATCGCCACGCGCGATCCCGCCGGCTTTGTCGCGCAGGGGCTCAAGTACGTCGACCCCTGGGCAGCTTGATCACGCGGCCACGACAAAACCTGTGATGGCCCCGCTATCACAAATAGGAATACGGCCGATCGCGACGTTCGGCGCGGCTGGTGGCGTGAGAGGCGATTTGAACTTGCGTCTTTATGGCTTTCGCGACGAACCCCTTAGGTTGTAGCCGCGCTTCTGTTTTCGGGAAAGCCAGGTATCAAGAGCTTCAACAGCGGAGTCGCAATCAGTGAAGAGCTCGATACGACGCCCTCCGAAGCGCCCAAGTCGGCCCCACTCCCGGACAAGGCTGATGCCGCCAAACAGCGATGGCTCAAGGCCGACGACGTAGTACCGCGCCATGTTGCGTGTCCCATCGATTCGATCAAGGACGAGCAGTTGGAGCGTACTGGGCGAAGTCGAAGCGTCCGGCATTCAGGGATCGTGGCCTTACGAAGGCACGGCGTCCAACGCGAAGAATGAATCGACCGGCAGGTATCGATTCACGGACCTGATCGATCTGTAGCGCACGTAACGGGGCGGCCCCGGTGGCGGTGGTCGCGTATGTCTCGTCCCGTCCGCCTCCTGAAACATCGTGCGTCTGATAGGAATGGCTACATGGCGTCCTCATCTGCAACCATTGTGCCTGTCGCCTCCGGACGGTCCGAGATGCGCTCGGTCATTCAAGCCGATCATGAGGGCGAAGGGGGGGCCGACGAGCGTGGGAGAGCGGATCGCGAACGGGACAGGGCGTAGGGGATCGCGGCGGAACTCGCGCGGGTGCGTGGCGAAGCAGAGACCGGCGTCGAGCAAGATATCGCCACGTTGCGCAAGGTCGTCGAAAAGCCTTGTCTGCGCCAGTGTTTGTGAATAAGCGTCGAACTTTGACCGCACTTCTTATCCAGACCAAGCCGCTGCAACTGCGAAGGAATTCTATTGAGGGGTGGGGTCACGATTGGCGCCGATCGTGACCCCACCCCTAAAAACGAATTTACGAGTTTGAACAAGCGATTAGACGTCGAACTGAGAGGGGTCAAAGTTCGGCGCTTATTTACATACAAACCGCATCGCTTCGCAATCTTCGCACCGTTGCGGTCCACCATATCTCTGGCAGATCGTTAAACAGGTGAGAGGAGGCCAAGCCCGATTGTTGGGTTGGCGGTGTCGCGATAGCGTCAATCACCCTGCGACTCTGCCATCCGAGATCCCCGATGCTGAAACCGAAGCCCCTGGACGCCGCATCTGAACGTTTGAGGCTCGACGAGCTTACAGCAGCGCTTCGGCGAGAAACCGAGACTGCCGACGCCGACCCGTTTGACGACGCCCTGGTGGCAGCCGTCGTCGGCGCCGCGGACGCCATGAAGGCTGAGGGCGCCGCGATGGAGGCGGTACGGAAGCGCATTGTTCGATTGGCGAGGGGGTGACCATTTGCCTCGCCCGCAGGCGTTCCTATAGAATCTGCGATCGCATTCACTGCTCGTTTATTCCTCGGCTTCAACTTCAGGCAGCAAAGGAACAGGGGATCACAGATGGGTGCGCAAGATGAGTGGATTGCTGCTAGGCAGTTTCTCTCCGAAGTATCTAAGCGCTACCATGCCTGCCTAACGATGCCTGCCCATCTACGCTCGCAGATGTCGCAGACGGAATATGCACGGCGATGCTCGCATGCGCTCAAGGCTTTGAACCTGGCGGATGATGCATGTCGTTCCGCCGGCAAGACAGCCCGTCGAGCAGCGCGCATGGGGAGCTACAGGCAAAGCCCCGACAGCGCCGTGGCCCTATGATCTGCGCATCATCGAAAGGCGTCCCGCCGCCTGCACCAGCGCAGTAGTCCAAGCCACTCCGGCGAGCTTCATTTCAGAAAAGCGACCGCGGTCCGCACCTTCTCCACGGCTGTTTCGATCGTGTTCTGATTCCATAAGCTAACGACGAGCAGGACGTTCGCAACCAGCGAAAGAAGCAGGGCGGTTTTATAGAAGCCGAGGGTTGGTGTACCACCGCGGCGAAGCCGAACGCCACTTTTTGTGTAGGGCATGGGAAAGCTGAACGGTTTTGGATGGCACAGTAAATGAACAGCGTAATCGCTCCACTCAGAACTTAGTTTAAAAGTTGTCACGGAGTCGCCGAGCCCTGGTAGCGTCTGCAGATGCCTACTTCGCCCGACACGTCGCCGGTATCGCCGGCCCGCCGCGATACAACCGTGCTACGGTGGACGAAAGCAAGGAGGCGGTGATGGAACTTGGGAAGATGCTGGCCGAGGCTATCGCTGCGTATCAAGCTGGCGATGCCGATGGTTTTCTTGAAACCTCCAATCCCAAGCGCGCCGATTTGGACGGCACGTTCGACCTCACCGCAGCCGCTGAAGCGTTCCTCGCCAAGGTGCGAGAGGCGGATCAGGCCGAGACGGACGAGAACAATCCTCCCGCCGCGCTTTATGGCAACGTGGAGTGAGTCGCCGTAGGTAGCAATTCAACCGACCTGAACATCCTCAGCCTGCATGACGTTAGCGCCGTGGAAGATGAGAACAATGATCAAGCAATCCGATAGCGATAGCGCCGCTGAGGCTGGCAAGAGCACGGACCTTCTGGCGGCCGAGAATCAAGCCTTGACCCATGCCGGCGGTCCACTCACTGACGAGTCAGGAGCAGGTAGAGCAGGCTGGGGATCTGGCGAATCGCAGAAAGGTACCGCGAAGCCGAGTGGAAGTTTCGCCAAGTCCGATGTCCCAGCTTCAAACACGATGGCGCCTATCGTTCACACTGCGATGGACGACGATCTCCGTATGGTCGAGGAGCAAGCGCACAGGACGGCAGGCCCAGCCGCTACTGAGTGAGGCAGTCTATCCTTCGACGTCCCACGGCCGCCCTACAGTTTGAGGTTACGGCTTTCCCGGCCAGCGGCCTCAGTACCGGCCAAAAGCGAAGCGGGCGAGGAACGCGAGATTTCCGAGGAACGTGTCTCCTTGATCCCTCTCTTCCAGCACGGGCAGAGGTGGCGTCGGTTTGTAGCCGGCCGGTAGGGGCAGCGGGTCGGCACGGCCGATCGGTTGCTCAACTTCCGGCCTAGGGTGAACGGTAAAGGTGATCTCGGGGCCGTGTGTTCGTTCCATGATCGTCGCCAAAGTTTAAAGCCGATGCATACAAGCCTGTCGTTCATTTAGGTACGTATCAGCGAACCGCCAACTTTGACCCGCTACAGCAGGCTCCACAGCCTAGCCCCCGTGCGAAGTGCTGCGGCGGCACCCCGCTTCAAGCGGTTCCTTCCCTCGTCCGTCGTGGGCTGTTCCCGCCTCAACAGACCATCTCAGCACGCCGGCGCGGGAAGCGCGAGAGGTCAGATCAGGTCGTTGAGGATCGCGAATTCCTATGCCGCACTCCGAGCTCCCTCTATAACCTGAAGCGGGGTGCTCACCGGCAGATCGTTGGCGCTGTTGTCGAGCCGAGGCGGCCGACGTGTCGCCTGTAGTTCGTGGATCGGGAACGTAAATCGGCGCCCCTCGGGCGTGCTGACCCCCAGGCAATCGCCGTTCGGCCTCACGGTGAAATCCATGCGCTCCTTCCCATCATCAAGGCGCAGCATGCCACGGATGGCCAAGCGAAATGAGGCGTGTAGTCGGTCAGTCGTAGTCCCACGCGTCCGGAGACACGCCGAGCAGCAGATCCTTGACGTTGATCCAGGGCGTGGTGTGGCCGGCACCGTGCATCCGGTCGGCTACCCGTTCCAGCCTGCTCCTGTGGACGTTGAATCGCCGGAGCATCTCCGCATCGTTGCGTGCGTGGCTCTCCTCAAGTTCGTCGACGGCGTCTCGAAACACGTGGCAGCGCACCACGCCGTCTCGGTTCGCCATCGTGAAAACGAGACCGAAGGGATCGATCTGGGCCGGCTGGTCGGTACTGGTGAGACGCAAGGGCGATTGGCTCCGAATAATGTGAACTTGACGGCGCGGCCAGCCGGGGCAACGGACCTCACGCTTGCAGATTGAGCAGGTGGTCGGGCTCAATCACTCTGCGCCCGACTCTGTCCATGCAACCGACACTCGGTCGTTTGGCTCTATGACTTCGATCGACACGCCCCAAACGAGCGATCGGCAACCAAGATGCGGCGGCACGTGAAACAGGCAGGCGGGGCTCACTACATGCCCTCGCTTGTGCCATGTTCGCTCCGGTCTCGGAAGCCCTGCGGCAACGGGTCAGCGAACAGCAGAAGCCCGGCGCGCGTTGCATCGCGTATGACCGACCTGTCCGACTTTCCGCTTCAAGCTTTCGCCAAAGCGGACCCCTCACCCGACGCGTCGTTCTACGCCGAACCGCGCTTCGTCACGCACATCGACGACCGCGCAATTCGTGCTGTAACCCAGGTTTACCGAGAGCTGCTACCGGCGGATGGGCGCGTCCTCGACCTGATGTCGAGTTGGGTCAGCCACTTGCCGGAGGATGTCACCTACGCCGAGGTGGTGGGCCTCGGACTGAGCGAGGCCGAACTTTCGAGGAACACTCGTCTCGCGCGCCACTTCGTGCAGGACCTCAACCGCGATAGCACGTTGCTACTCGACGACGCGTCCTTTGACGCCGCCTGCTGCTGTGTGTCGGTGCAGTATCTGGAACAGCCCGTTGCGGTGTTGCGCGAAGTGCGTCGCGTGCTGAAGCCCGGCGCTCCTGTCATCATCACGTTCTCGGACCGCTGTTTCCCGACGAAGGCGGTGCTGATCTGGCAGGCAAACGACATCGATAGGGTCGATCTCGTCTCACTCTATCTCGCCCGGGCAGGTTTTACGTCCATCGAGGGCCGGCAGATGCACACGCGCGACCCTGGCGGAGATCCTCTCTGGGCCGTGGTGGGGCGGGTGCCCTAAACTTTGGTCCCGGTCGCTTGGTCAAGCGGCTAAGCGAGACCGTGCCACCAGAACCTTTGTCACCACCACAGAGGCCGAAGGCGTCGCCCTGGTCGCTGAGCATGTCGCCGCCGACGCCACGGTCTATGCCGTCCGGGGTTGGCTTTTCTTCGGGGCCGCAGTCTCAGTGCCGTCCGAAAGCGAGCCGGGCGAGGACCAAGAGGCCTTCGATGAACGGCGGATTGAAGCTCGTGAAACTCGAAACATTAGCTATCTTTGAACGGATCGATGAACGACACACGCAAATGTTAACATTTCCTTTCACGATGTGATAGCCCGAGGGCATTGAGGGGCCTGCGCCGGATTGCAAGATGACCAGGATTTTGCGCCTGAATGGCGTCGACAACGCAGCGGTGTTTTTCGGCAGGCTTTTCTCCTCGCTGCTGACGCGAAGCGAAAACTTAAAGGCACATTCAAAGGTCGTGTCGCGGGCTGCAGATGACGAGCTAAGAGCCGAGATGGCCATCTAGTGACATGCCGGGATTGGCTCGGCTCATAGCAGCGTCCAGACCCGCACTCATTTCCTAAGCCCTTCGCTCCCGAGCTTTCCCCGCTTCCAGAGCATGTCAGACGAGGACCGAATCGCCCGCGTCGCTCGTGCCCTATGCGTGGCGGATGGGAACGACCCGGATGCGATGATCGAGGTCGGCGGCGAGGTGACCAACCACGGTGAGGATGTGGACTGGCACCGAGAGGCTATGGCCCCTGCCTGGACGTCCTATGCCGGCGAGGCCAGGCGCTTCATCGCGGTGGCGACGGCGCTGGGGCTGATGGGGTAGGGCCTTGGCATGCCCAGCGGGACGAATCGCCGCGGTCCTTTGCCGGGCGAAACCGATATGAACCCTGGCCTGAAGCTATGACGGCAACGCTCCTCTGATAGCTTGTCAGAGAGACAATGATCGAAACTTGGCATTTTTGGTTGTCGGTACCTCGAATAGATACGGTGGTCCTACCCTGAGAACCAATTCATCGATATCCAGCCATCGCCAGAGCAGCATCGATATCTGCTGATGCACGCGGAAGCCCTGATAGCCGGGCGTGAGCGCTATGCCTCGCAGATTTGCTTGCTTGAAGGCATACCGCTCCGGTCGGTTCTTTTGGATGCGCAGGTCGCCGGTGATCACCAACCACTCTTCTCCGGTCGCTCGGAGCAGGGCCATCCAGTCGACGTCTGCTGCGCTCCGGCCGCAGGGCATGTCTTTGATGTGCACGGCGTCATGACCGAGATGGGCCACGTAGCCGTTCAGCGTCGACGCCAGGACAGGCGAGAGGCAGTTGTCGACGAATATCCTCAAGCGACTTTCCGAAGGGCCATGTGCTCCTCGAACTCGACAGCCCTACGGACGGAGCGCAGGGACACCCCCCAAGCCCGGGCTGCACCCTGATGCGATCCCTCGGCCTTTGCAGCAGCCGCCAGGGTCGCGGTAGGAACCGACGTGTCGGCCTCAATCGGCTGACCGAAGGAGCGGGCAGGGTCGATGACGACGAACCCACTCTTGCCCAAGGGCCACCACAGCGACGGAGACCCAGAGTCGTCGTATTCGAGGTTCGTCAGGCTCTGCTCGATGATCTCCCGGAAGGCGAACTGCCTCTTGAACAGATCGATGAGCTTGGTCTGCCCGTCCTCCGCAATCAGCTGCAGGAAGATGGACCGCCCGTCTGTGCGGAAGCGCTTCGTGGACAGAGGCCGCTCATCACCGACCAGGTCACGAGCGAGCCCGATCGCCTGCCGGATACGCTGGGGGCTGAGACCCTTGGCTATGAAGGCAGACGCAACCCTGACCTCCTGAAGGTCACGGAATCCCAGGAAGGTGCCATCCTCGCCGAGGTCGACTTGGGGATGCCACAGGGGCTCGTAATGCTGCCCTTTGACGTCGTGGCCTCGCACCCACCGCGAGATCTTCGACGGCGGCACCTGCACAAGCCGGCTGGCCTCGGCGAGGGTGTAGAGCCCGATGCCGACTAAGCTGTCAGAGGATCTCGATACGATCTGGTCCAAACACTCACCCATGGTTGGGATAACCATCTATCAAGGCATGCATGAAGGCCAGCACCTTCAAGCCGCGTCCTTCAGCACGCCATGCACGGATCCGACGCTGATCCCCAGTTCCTCGGCGATCGCGCGCATGGACTTACCAGCGACCTTCAACGCCCGGACCTCGTCGGCCTTGGCGCGAGCGGTGGGCTTGCGGCCCTTGTATCGGCCCTCGCCCTTCGCCTTCACGATCCCCTCGCGCTGACGTTCGAGCATCATCGACCGTTCGAACTCGGCGACGCAGCCCATGACGGTGAGCATAACCTTGCCCGTCGGCGTCGCGGTGTCGAGGCCGAGGTTCAGGATCCGCAGCGCCACGCCCTTCGCCTCGAGCCGGGCGACGATCTCCAGCAGGTTCGCCACCGAGCGCGCCAGGCGGTCGAGCTTCGTTACCATGAGGGTGTCGCCCTCGTGGACGAAGTCGAGGGCGGCATTGAGCTGCGGGCGGGCGGCGACGCTGGAGACCTGCTCGGCAAACATCTTAGTGGCGCCGGCCAATTTGAGGTCTCGGTCCTGGGCTTCGAATCCGGCAACCTGTTCCGTGGTCGAGGTCCGCGCGTATCCGACGATCATGAGCCCGCTCCGTTCAACTAGCTTCTAGGACGTTGTAGCGGCTGCGTTCAGAAGGTCAACAATGATACTATTTGAACTTACCTGTCGAGAAGCTTTCAGTCCGGCCTGAACGTTCAGCACGGGTAGGGCTATTTGAACAGTGTCGCTGATTGAAGTGACCCTGTTAATCCCGGATCAAGATCTTTAGGGGTCACCTCGCGTAGCGCCCCCGTGCGACGTGACGGGGGCGGCCCTTCGCCAGTACAAGGGCCGCCCCCACGCTGAGCAGCCCGTCCGCCGATGGCATCCTTCGGCGAAGTCTGTCTACGGCACCCGCCCATAGACCCCGCCCGGATGCAGGGGTCACGGCAAAGTGCGCGATGAAAGTCTTGCGTCCATAGGAACCGGCCTGCTGCCAGGCGGGTTCAGACCGCGCATGCACCTCATCGTGGAGGACTTGCGGCTGGCAGCGTCCCGTTTTTGCCAACGCAGGAAGCAGTCCGGCTCCGTCATCGGAGTGTCGGCGGTGCTGTGGTTCCTTCCCAGATCGTTCGTGCTGGCAGCGCGAGGAAGAGAGACCCGACAGTGCCGGCGAAGGGACAGAGCATGACCGATTTTTCCGCGAACGACGTTCACAGCCGCACGCTGACCGCCTTCTTTGACACCCGAAGTGCAGCCGACAAGGCGATTTCCGACCTCGAAGCCGCCGGCGTGTCGCGCCAGCATATCAGCCGCGTCGACGGCGGCACTGCGTCCAGCGTCGGCACCAACACCGGCAGCACGGGGTTCTGGGACTCCCTCAAAGACATGTTTATGCCCGAGGAGGACCGTCACGGTTACGCCGAGGGCCTGCAGCGAGGAGGTTTCCTCGTGTCGGTCAAGGCCGACGAAGCCAACTACACTCGCGTGACAGATATCCTGGACCGCGACGGCGCCATCGACATGGACGAGCGCGAGGCGACGTGGCGCAAGGAGGGCTGGACCGGCTACTCGCGCGGGACAAGCGGCGCGACCTCGACCAGCGTCACCGACGGCCTGACTACAGCCGCTGCGACCGGCACAACCGCAGCGACGACGGGAGCACTGCTGGGTGGGAGCGAACGCAAGCTCGAGCAAGCCGCCGTTGAGACCCGCGGGACAACTGGCGGGGCGGACTATATCCCGATCGTCGAAGAGCGCCTCAATGTCGCCAAGCGCGACGTCAGCCACGGCCGAGTGAGGCTTCGGTCTTACGTGGTCGAGACACCTGTGCAGGAGCAGGTGTCGCTGCATGACGAACGGGTTCAGGTCGATCACCGCAAGGTTGACCGTCCGGTAACGGCTGCCGACGAGGCGCTGTTCGCCGACAGGACCATCGAGTTAGAAGAGTTCGCCGAGGAAGCCGTCGTCTCCAAGGAGGTGCGCGTCGTCGAAGAGGTCGCCTTGCGCAAGGAGGCCACTGATCGAACTGAGACCATCCGAGACACGGTGCGCAGCACCAAGGTGGATATCGACGACGGCCGTACCACGTCCGGGGTCACTGGTTCGCGTGGGGTTGTCGAGGGCAGCAACGCCGGCCGGATCGTGGAGCACATGGAGGTCTATGCCTCCGACGGCACCAAGGTCGGCACGGTGGACCACATGGACGGCCCGGAGAGAATCAAGGTCGCCAAGAGCACGTCGCCGACGGCCAGCACCACCTTGTCCCGCTGGCCTGGGTGGATCACGTTGACCAGCATGTTCACCTGAACAAGACCGTCGCCGAGATGAAGGCGTCCAGCTAGGACGGATAAGGTCGCCGGCGGGCCAGGATCTTCCTCGACCGCCGGCCTCCGCAGGATCAAAGCCATCGTCCTGCCTGCTCGGCTAACGCTGACAGGACCAGAGAGGCCGTCCCTTGTTGGACGGCTTCTCCGCCTCTTGGCGCCAGCCTACCTGTTCAACACGAGGTCCGGTGTTCATGGTGAACGATCCGTCTATCCAGAAGGCAACCGAAGCTCTGGGGATGGCGGCCGAGCCGGAAGAGGCCGCCACCTCTGTTCTCGGGCAGACGGCGACCGCGACAGGCAACATCCAGCTGCTGAAGGAGGAACTCTCGGTCACTAAGCGGCAGGTCGTGGCAGGCAAGCTGAGGGTGTCCACGCGGACGCTGACGCACGACGAGGTAGCCGAGACCACGCTGGAGCGCGACGCGCTCGATGTCACCCGCGTCCCGATCGGACAGGTCGTCGACGTCGCTCCGATGGTGCGGACGGAAGGTGACACGACGATCGTGCCAATCGTCGAGGAGCGCCTCGTTATGGTGAAGCAGCTCTTTCTCAAGGAAGAGCTGCACATTCGGCACAGCGTCGAGCGAGAAACCTTTCAGGAGACAGTGCCCCTGCGCAGCCAGCATGCTGTGGTCGAACGGATCGATGCTGAAGGCCGCGTCATCGGGCATCCGGACTGACGACGACGGCACTCGGTTATGCACCTACAAAACCCTTGCGCCCACTACATTCTGCATCTACGAAAAGACATGCGGATCACCTCGACCCGAACAAGCGTGACGCCGCCCTCGTCGAGCGGGGCTTGGATTTCGCAGACGCGGTCGAGGTGTTCGCCAGCACGACGATCGACCTGCCCGACACCCGCTTCGCCTACCCGGAACCGCGCACCGTCACTTACGGCTATCTGAACGAGCGCCTAGTCGTGGTGGTGTGGACGGAAGCGGAGGACGGCCGCCGGGTGATCTCGATGCGGAAGGCCAACGATAGGGAGCAACGGCGCTATGGGTGAGACCGACTTTGCCAAGGTGGACGCCTACGTGAACACCGCCGCCGACTATGACGAGATCCCCGACATGTCGGACGCCGATCCCGCGCTCGCGACATGGAAGATTGCGGGTGTGCGGGTGCCGGAAGCGGAGGGACGCGCCGCGATGGCCGAGGCGCGGAAGCGGCGCGGACGCCCGCCCGTCGAGGGCGGCAAGATGCAGGTGGCCCTCCGCGTTGACAGGGACGTGGTGGATCTGTTCAAGGCCAGTGGCCCAGGCTGGCATGGGCGCATGAACGCCGCGCTGCGAAAGGCGGTCGGGTTGGGGTGACGTTTCACCGTGAAGCGCCACAAGGGTTCGTAAACCAACCCACATTTAGGGTGGTTAACTTGTGATTTCTACTGACCTATATATGGGTTCGTAAGCAGTCACACGGAGGTCACATGCCCACCCACCACCTTCTCCCCGACTTCGTTCTCGACACCACCAAGCTGGGTCCTTCAGGCGGATACGCACGGACCGCCGCCGGTCAGGGTATCTTCGATGTTCTCACATCGACTGAACCATTTGCAGCCCTGATCGGCGCAATCGATGCGGCGTCATCGCGACCGCCACAGCCAGCTCTTGATCGCTACCTGCTTCCCGCCATTGGCATTGAAGCGGCTTCCGATCCTGCCAAGATCTTCATCGGTCGCGTAGTTAGGCAGCTCGTCGAGCACATCGGCGGCCACTGGGTTAGAAGCGGTGTTGCGGTTACTGAACCCTCGATCTTTGCCAACGGCTCGATCTACAGCCTTCCGGGTAGAGATCGAGGGAAGCTGAGCGCCCCTGAGCGCCGCCTATGGGCGGAAGAGCAGATCGTACTTCTTAAGGGTCACAAGAAGCCAGTCGACGGCACGAAGACGGATAAGTAGGCCGAGATCAGATCTGGATCTGGAATGACAGGGTGTTGAGCCGGGATGAGTGCCGTTTGAGACCTCCGAGAGCCGGTCCCGACAAGCTTCCAAGCCGCCAATTCCCTTAGTGGGGACGGTGTCGCTCCTCTGCCGAGACCGCTTCCGGAGCGCCACCCCGTTCATTCCCGTTCACCCGACGCGTAATCGGGGCCTTGATGCCGCTCATTTGTGCTCATTCGGGTCCGTCAGGCGGTGCCGCGCTCGGTCCAGCACAAACCCGAACGCTTCGGGTCTGTGGCTCCGGGTCTGTCGCCGTCTCACACTCCCTCGACGATCCGGCGCGCATCGGCCCGCAGCTCGCGCACCCATCGGCATAGTCGATCGTATCCGCCGCCCGGCCACCATGGACCGTCTTGGCGGCTCGCATACGCTCCAGCCGCTCCGGTGTCCGCGGGCCCGTGCTAAGACCGCCGTGGAAGCGACACCGGCCGTTCGCCATGGGGAGTTGCCCGCAGGATCCGCCCTGGCGGGTACGGGCGCCACATCGTGGGCTCATGGGGTTGATTGTTCGATCCTGAATCATCGCCCCTCCCACTCCCCCTGAGCGTCCAGGGGTGTCGGTACCGACACGCCTTCGACATCGCCACCGATACCGAGGGGTGCCACACCCTGCGACACCGCCCGAACTTCCGACGTCATGTTGCCGCCGACCACGGCATGGCCACCGTCGGTGACGAGCATCTTCTCGACCCGGATCACCTGGGGAGCCTTGCCGCGATACCGTGCCAGGGCGTCGACCATGTCCGTCATGCACCTTGCGCTGTTCGCGGCGTCCTTCCGGAGCCGGGACGCGGTATCGCTGTTCTGCTGGGGCAGTTGCGCCCGGCGACCCGCTACCATGGTAAGTTGTGCATCATGACGGCCTGCGCGGCGATCATCGCCTCGACGGGGTCGGTCGGCTTGAATCCCTTGATGCCCACAAGCGTGGCTGTCTGATTGAACGCCTCCTCGGCCTGAGGGTGAACGTCGTCGCCATGGAAGACGTAAGCCGTCCGGAAGGTGCGGGCGAATAGGTTCATGTTGAACGTCGGGTTTTTCGTGGCAAGCCCGTCTTCCAGCGCTTCCCACGTCTCGGCATTGGTGGTGACCATGGTGCCAGCAAGGCCACCGCGGCACGGAGTGGGGTTCGTGGTCGCGGGCTTGTTGCTGTTGATCTTGGTCATCGTCCCATCTCCTCTCTCGCCATCCCGGCCATCGCGATCAGGCAGGCCTCGGCTCTTCCATCGTCACCCTTGGCGGCGAACAGATCTGCTCGCGCTGGCCACCGCCGGATCGCCTCCGACCTCGCGGCGTCCTTGGCACCGTCCTTCCCGGGCTTGATGCCGACGGCCCGCTTCCACGTTGGCGGCGTCAAGAGCTTCGACGGCACGCCCATGGTGCCGAGGACGCCCTCAATCACTCCGCGAGAGCGACCGAATGCGAAGGCACCGCTCGGGGCTTCACCAGGCCGGGCCCCCACGAACTCGACGAAGGCCTGCGTGGGGTTCCACTGCCGCAGGATGGTCGCCAGGAGCGGGGCATTCACCGCCGGCCGTCCAGCCGGGCCGTCGTCGAGCGTCGGCATGTCGGCGACGAAAACGATATCGCCCGACCCCGTCAGGAGCGCTAGGGCGACACGCTGCTTCGCCTCCTGCGGCGGCGCGCGGTACCGTCGCCATACGATGTTCGCGTGGTCGGCATTGATGACTTCGCCTGGCTCAAGGGCCAGCGTTATGGGACGATCATCTGCGACCTCGAGCGTCGCTGCACCATCGATCTCCTGCCGGACCGGGAAGGTGGCACCGTCGCGGACTGGCTCGCGGCCCGTCCCGGCATCGAGATCGTCTGCCGTGACCGCGGCAGTGGCTATCGCGAGGGCGCCACCAAGGGCGCCCCTCAGGCGATGCAGATCTCCGACCGGTGGCATCTGCTGGAGAACGCCACCGCAGCCTTCGTCGAGGGCGTAAAGCGACACATGGGCGATCTACGCCGGTCCATCGCTGGCGGCGACGTTGATCCCGACGCGCTCAGTGCGGCCGAGAAACTGCAGTGGGCCGGATGGCAGCGCCGCGACGAGGTGAACGGGACGGTCCGAAACCTGCACGGCCAGGGCCGGAGCATCAAGGGCATCGTGCGGACAACCGGCGTGTCGCGCCAGACCGTCCGCCGCATCCTGGCCGGGACCCGCGACAACGTGTTCCGATCGCGCGAGACCACTCTCGACCCATGGGCGGAGCGGTTGAACGCCGACTGGGTCGGAGGGTGCCGGAACAGTGCCGAACTGTGGCGACGCCTGCGCGACGCAGGGTACGGCGGCAGCCAACGCGTCGTGACGGAATGGGCGACCCGAAGGCGCCGTTCTACGGAGGCGTCGTCGTGTCGACCCGATGCCATAACAACGGTACCGCCCGCTCGCACCATCGCGCGGCTGCTGACGTCGGAACCGGACTGCAAGTCTGCCAAGGCCTTGCGCGTCAGGGTGGCGATCGAAATGGCCTCGCCGAGGATCGTGGCGGCGCGCAACCTCCTCGATCGCTTTAGAACCATGGTGGCCGCCAAGAAGACCGACGATCTCACCCCCTGGCTCCGGGACGCTGCCGACAGCGAACTCGCCTCCTTCGCCTCCGGTGTTCGGGACGACGAAGCTGCCGTGCGGGCCGCCATTGTCGAGCCATGGTCCAACGGCCAGACCGAGGGGCAGGTCACCAAGCTCAAGCTCGTCAAGCGGCAGATGTACGGCCGCGGCAAGATCGACCTGCTGCGCGCCAGGACGGTTCAACCAGGGTGAGACAGGCTGCCAATCAGCACCAAGTTCGCGTCAGAGCCAAACTTCAGCGCTTGTTCACAACGCGAGGTCTTGGTGGCGGGGAGGGGCAGCATCGGTCTGTGGGGCAGGGGACTCATTGGACGCTCATCGGCACCAGCAAGCCAGAGCTGAGGCGGGGCAGGGTACCTCAGGCTGGTTCCAACGTCCGCAACGCAGTCCCCTGCCCCAGCAGCATGGTTCGATGCTTGCGAAGGGGAGGTCGAAGAGCCGTAATCTTATAGTTCGCGGGCAGGGGATCCAATGAGCGCGCGAGATTGCAAGAACGTTACGACGTAGCCCGAGGATCGATGAGGCGAAGGGGCTTGTCGTCCTGGGGTAGGGGGCCTTGCGCGGCGGCGGACAGTTCTGTAGCCCCCTGCCCTCTCGCGATCAGAGAGCTTGTGTGAATAGTTGAGTTGGGCGACCTTGTTCCCGAGATGATGCGTACTGCGCCGAATAATGTCTTATGTCTTAGAATAGCTAGTTGAATCACTAGGATAATAAACTATGTTCCATAATCTATATTATGCGAATCAATCTGGGTGAATCACCACAATTGGATACCAGTCCTCAGTTGCTCAGTTGAGCTCATAGAAATAAATATCTGTTGCCTGACGGGAGCTTTGAAAGTCGCCCGCTAGTCTAGTGCTTTACCTCACAGATGCGAACTACGAGACGGAGGGCAAGGAGATCGGATCTGAGCTCACCCTTCAAAACGCCATGCACGGCTGTGACAAAGGGCCCAGGGCGACCCGAACTGAGCATCAACGGACACGGTTTGTTTAATGTCGGTGTTGGTCCCCTGCCCACGCTTGACGACCAGCGGTACTGGAGATCTGACTTAAGCTGGACCCGCCCGTGCGAATGACCAAGGCTCATAATGGCCGTCAATGGCACCGGTCTTCGCGGTTAAATTGAAACGCAACAACGATATCGCGTGACCGCCCTGCCCTGCCTGGCTTGCCGTCCGATAAGCTGGTTTCGACCCAACCATGCTGGCCAAAGACGATGAATGCGCTTTAAAACAGATGGGGTAGGCGGCTTCGGGCGCCTCCGACAAGATCCTCGCGTCTGGGCACGCAGATATTCCTGCTGGCGCACTTTCTTTGCATCAAGATCGGGCGTTGTTCGGCCCCGACGTCGAACGAAGGCTGGTCGAAAAGGATGCGATGGCGGCTTGACCCTGGCCGCGCGCCGACAGCTATGGCCACCTCAAAGGCGACCAAGTGTTGACCCTCGTCACATCAACCTGTCGGGCCGTGCTGCGGCCGGTAGAAACATTCGCACGAGCATGTGGTAAGGTATTCGTGGCCTTGTAGCCCGGAGTTGGACCAGATGTCGCTCTGATTCTGAAGGATAGTCATCGCAAGACGATAGCGGTAGTCGAGATAGCGACGATAAGCGAACGACACTGCAGTTGCAGCGCACTTCGACTCTGCTGCCTTGGGACCATCGGCGACCAGCCTTTCGTCCGCTGGGCCAGGCCGATCAAGCATTCTATCTGGCGAAAAGAGTAGGACGTGACCGAGTGTGCGAGTATGAGCAAGGTACCTTATTTGCCTAGCGGACCCCCAAGCGTTGCCCTTTGACGCTGTCCAAGGAGGGCTGGCTCGTTGAGTGACGGCAGCACCCATCTCGTGCGCCGGTTCTCATGGTTCTTAATAGCCCGAAGCTCCTGTAGCCGCCAGGCACGCTGAAATCGATCTCCTGATGCGCCGTTTCTTCGAGCAGAGGTTCCCTCCACGTCAAGGGCTTTGAAGAAATCGAAATACATCGCGTAGTGGTGAGCCCGCTCCAACCGGGGCAGAAACAACGCCGCTGGAGGTAGGCGACGGCCCCAACAGAAGAACGCTCGTCGGTCGTCGGCCTCGGCCAGCATCGCTGCCAGACCCAGGCCATAACACTGGCCAGTCCTACTGGCGTCCCTTGCGCCCCCGCCGGTCCGGGATCGCGCCGAGCCGGTACCACAAGGTGACAGCCGGAACCGCCAAACCCGCTACAGCCATCGTCCTCTCCCACAAGCGCAGGAGCACATCTGAATCAACCCACCCTGGATGTCAGCAGGGCAATCACCTTCTCTCAATCGCCCTGCGCTAAGACCTGGCCAAGGCTAACTAGCGAAAACCTGTTGGCCGAAGTCGTCGTCGGTATCACGTTAACAACGAGATCGAAGTCGTTGATACTCTTGCAACCCCCCGCCAGGGTAGTGGCTACCCAATATGATTCATAACTAATGCCGTATCGTGTCGACTGAGGTCAACGGAATTTCGGAAAATGTATCATTCTTTAATTTAAAGGTTCTGGTGCCGCCGGTCAATCCGCCGGCGATTGCAGATGCGCTCGTCGATCTACTGACCGACGCATCGTAAGCGGTGCGCCGAACCCACGTTGCGTGCGGGTCCCTTGTAAAGCAGGGCCTCGCCGAGGCGGTTCAGCACGGCGGCTGGTTCAGGCGGCGGCCCTGAGTCCTAGGATGGTCGGGTAGGCCCAGGGTAGGAGGTCGTCGAGCTGGTTCTGGGGATGGCCGCCCACGATGCGGCTGATCACGTCGGCGAAGTAGCCCTGCGGATCGACGGCGTTCAGCTTGCAGGTCTCCACGAGCGACGCGATCACCGCCCAGGTCTGGCCGCCCCGATCGGAACCCGCGAAGAGGGTGTTCTTTCGCGTCAGAGCGAGGGGTCGGATTGAACGCTCCACCGTGTTGGAGTCCATCTCCACCCGGCCGTCGTCCACGTAGAGCGTCAGCCCCGCCCAACGCGAGGTCGCGTAGCGGATCGCAACGGCGAGCGTGCTCTTCTGGCTGAGGAAGGCCAGCTTGTCGCGCAGGAAGAGCTCGAGCGCGGTCAGCAGTGGCCGGCTGCGCTCCCCTCGCGCCTGGCGACGCGCCTCCGCCGACAACCCGGCAATCTCGCCCTCGATCCGGTATAGCGCCGCGATGCGCTTGAGCACGTCGGCGGCGATCGGCGACGCGCCCTTGGCGGCTAGGTCGATGAACCCTCTCCGAACATGGGCCCAACAGTAGGCGAGCTTCACCCGGTCGCCCTTCGTCAGGGCACGGTTGCCCTGGTAGCCATCCACCTGCAGCACGCCGGTGAAGCCGGCGAGGTGGGCCATGGACCGCTCGGCCTTGCGATCGGGCGCGTAGACGTAGGCCACCCCCGGCGGGTCGGCGCCGCCCCAGGGCCGGTCGTCGCGCGCATAGGCCCAAAGCTGCCCGGTCTTCGTGCGGCCACGCCCGGGGTCGAGCACCGGCGCCGTGGTCTCGTCGGCGAAGAGCTTCATCGACGCCTTCAGGTGATCGAGCAGGCGCCCGTGCACGGGCTCGAGCAGCAGCGCGGCGCGCCCCACCCAGTCGGCCAGGGTGGAGCGGTCCAGGTTCACGCCCTGGCGAGCGAAGATCTGCGCCTGCCGGTATAGCGGAAGGTGGTCGGCGTATTTCGACACGAGCACCTGCGCCACGGTGGTGTCGGTGGGCAACCCGCCCTCGATCAGCCGCGCCGGCGCGGGAGCCTGGGCCACGCCGTCCGTGCAAGCCCGGCAGGCGTATTTCGGCCGGCGCATCACCAGCACCCGGAACTACGCCGGCACCACGTCCAGGCGCTCGGACACGTCCTCGCCGATGCGGTGCAGCGGGCCCGAGCAGCACGGGCAGCTGTCGTCCGCGATGTCCACCACGGTCTCAACGCGCGGCAGGTGGGCCGGCAGGGCGCCCCGGTTGGCGCGGCGCTTGGCGACACGAACCGCGCGGAGGCTCGCTGCCGTTGCTTCCGTCACGGCCTCATCGGCGGCCTCGGCTTGCTCGGCCTCCTCCAGCCCGAGCTGCAGCTGATCGAGGGGCAGGCTCTCGGCCCGGCAGCCGAAGCGGTGGCGCTGCAGCTCGCGGATGATCTTGCGCAGCCGCTCGTTCTCGACCCGCTCAGCCGCCAGTATGGCTTGCAGGGCGGTGGGGTCGTCGGAGGGGGCGGGCTCGCTCGGGATCACGAGGGAATCAGATCACATCCGAGCCCTGCACGCGACACCCACGACGGCCATCCCCAGCCTTTTCGCCGCTTCAGCCGGCGAGCCGCGGCACCACGGTTTCGCGCGGCACGTGCACGCGCTGCCAGTCGAGCCCGTCAACGAGCGCCGCCATCTCGGCGGCTGTCAGCCGGATCGCGCCATCGCCCGGCTTCGGCCAGCGGAACGCGCCTGCCTCGAGCCGTTTGGCCACCAGCACCACCCCGGTCCCGTCGAAGAACAAGAGCTTCAGCCGGTCGGCCCTCTTGGATCGGAAGGCGAACACCGTGCCGCAGAACGGGTCGGCGCCCAGCTCTTCGCGCACCAGCATGGCGAGGCCATCCATGCCCTTGCGGAAGTCCACCGGTCGGGTGGCCAGCATGACCCGCACCGCGCCCGATAGACCGATCACGAGGCGGCCTTGAGCGCGCCGATCATCGCCGCAATCACGCCAGCGTCGGCATCCCGGCCCACCCGCACCACGACGCCGTCGATCTCCAGCTCGATGCTCGCCCGCTCGCTCTGCCGCCGACGCTTGCGCGGCTTCGGGCGTGCTGACAGCTCGTCGCTGCGCGGCGCCTCAGGCTCGGGGGTCACGATGACAGGCACGAACAGCGGCCGCTCGACGGAGCGTGACGGCCCAAGGCGAGCCAGCCTGCGCCAGCCGAACAATTGCTGGGGCGTCAGGCCGTGGCGTCGCGCGACGCCGCAAACAGAGTTGCCGTCCGTATAGCTTTCCTCGACGATCGTAGCCTTCCCGATCGAGGTGAACCGGCGGCGGCGCCCTCCGCCGGTGAACACGTCGAAGCGCTGCGGCCTCTCCGACACGTGCGTAAGCTCAGGTGAAAGCATGGATCGAAGCCTCCTAAGGCTCCGATCATCGATCACAAGGCGAGGCTTCAGAAGGTGGGAGCGAATCGACGCTTACAACGCATCCAACGGCGCCGTGCTCGTTCCCGCAGCGGCGGCCGACACGGAAGACATCTCGGACAAACGTATTTACCGAGCCACTGTGACAAGCTACGAAAACATACTATGCATCAGCGGTCGACCCCGGTTAAAGCCCGAGGCCGGCCTGCTTGGCGAACGGGATGCGCGTGCCAGCTTCAGTATGCTCGATGAGCGATCTTCAGTTGGCCGATCGAATCAGTGGAAACGACGAACCCAGGCGAGCAGAATCGATGCCCAAACCTATCCTCCTGGCGCTGTCGTTCTTTCTCCTTCTCATGCTGGCCGGCCCGGTCTTGGCCGGAGAGCCGTCGCGCTACTTACTCGGTCCTGAAGATCATCTAATCCTGAAGGTCTGGGACCTGCGCAACGGCGACCCATACCAATGGCTCGCTCTGTCGGGTGAGTTCGTGGTCGGTGCTGACGGGACCGTGTCCCTGCCGATCGTCGGCGAGCTCAAGGCGCAGGGACTGTCCACGGGCGAACTCGCGACCGAGATCGGCGGAGCGCTCCAGTCCAAGGTAGGCTTGGCGATCAAACCGGTCGCCTCCGTTCAGATTCTGAAGTACCGGCCCTTCTACGTAATCGGCGCCGTGCAGCGTCCGGGGCACTACGATTATCAGCCAGGCCTGACGGTGCTTCAAGCTATCAGCACCGCGCAGGGACTGATCCGCGCTGATGGTAGCGACTTGGCGACTTTCCAGCGGCAGGCGATCGAGGGCCGTGGTGACATGCGGCTGCTCGACGCCGAGCGCAATGCCCTTCTAGCCCGTCAGGCGCGGCTCGCTGCCGAAGTGGCAAACGCGCCTGCGGTGACCTACCTTCCGGCGCTGGCTCAGCAAGCCTCAGACCCGCTGGTCGCGCAGGCCATGCGGGAGGAGAACCTGCTGTTCACCGCCGAGCGCGATGCCCTGCAGACGCAGATCACAGCCATCGAACAGTCGAAAAGCGTGATCCGCACCGAGATTACCTCGCTGGCTGCCAAGGACGTATCGCTGAACCACCAGCTCGACCTCACCCGGAAAGACCTGTCGCAGGTGAGTGAACTTGTCTCCAAGGGCATCGCCGTCATGCCGCGCCAGCTCGCAGCTGAGCAGAGCGTTGCCACCTACGAGAGCAGCAGGCTTGACGTGCAGATCGCCAGCTCCAAGGCGCAGCAGGATCTCGCCCAGGCCGACCGCGATATCGTCGAACTCAGAGCCAAGTTCAGGACTACCATGGCGACAGAAGCAAGCGATGTTAGGGCTAAGCTCGATGCCAACACACAGAAGATGCTGACGGCGCGGGGCCTCGTTCGCCAGGCCGAGACGGCGGCCCCCGGCCTGACTAGTTCCGGCGAGGAGCCGAACCCGATCTATGCTGTGATCCGCGCCTCCGACGGCGCCACCGTGCCCGCCATGGAGAACGATCTCGTAAACCCGGGTGACGTCGTGCGGGTGTGGCTTTCGCCATTAAACAGCCTCGACGGAACCCGGACGGGGTCGGCCCGGCGCAGCGCGACGCCGGGCGTGGGCGAGGGTCATACGGCATCTCGGGTCACAGAATGACGAGGTGCCGCGCACCAGACATTGGTAGCCGTCGCCGCCCATCTTGACGCTCGGCGCCTTTGTGGTCGCCTTGACGACGGACGCCAAGCCGGACGGGCCTAGCCTAGTTTTACTGGGTCACAGGGTCGCGTTAGCGATAACCAGAGAGTTTCAGTGTGTAGCGCTACGGCAGGCTGCTCGCCGGGATTAACCATCACCTCGTCATGCTGGATCGCGAGTAGGCCGGGCGGGGCGCCTCGCCGAGTGCCGCGGTGCTGGACAGCCAAGGCGTCGTGACCACGGATAGCGGCGGCCAGCGAATGCCCGTACGGTGAGGAACGGTTTGTGAGGCAATGGGCCTACGATGAGCTATGCAGCAATTTCGTTGACGGTGGCCTGAAAAAGGCGGCGTATCGAGGCGGGTGTCCAAGTCTGCCAGAACCTCTCCTCAGAGAGCGCTACCCAGGAGGCGCTCTCGGCGTTGCTGGGCATGGGCGCCCCGAACCTGTCGTCCTGGGTGGTCTGGCGCACTACGGCTGATTGGCAGGCCGAGCACGAGCGCTGGCAGGGCGGGACTTGTCAGCCCGGCTTTACTTCCACGTTTGGGCGGACGGGTCGTCCTGCAGGCCAGGATGGTGGATCAGGCCGAGTGCATTCTGGTCCTCATCGGAGCCATGCCGAAAGGCTTGAAGAACTGGTCGGGTTTCAGATCGGCGGGAGGGAAAGCGCCCAGGTCTGGCGGGAGCTGCTGGTCGACGTGACGCGGCGCGGCCTCGCCGTAGCGCCCGAGATCGCGGTCGGCGACGGCGCCCTCGGTTTCTGGAAGGCGGTCGACTGTGGCGCGACAATCAAGGTGAGACTCGCATTGCCTCGCCTGAAACGTTGCCAGAGACTGACCCCGTTGCCTCACCGAATTGTTCCCTGAAGGAAGGTGCCAGGGAGGCGTCCGATGAGGATGGTCAGCATGGCGACGCGGGACAAAGTTTTTGCAGTTCTGGCCGGCCGCTATAAGGGGGCGAATCGGGAGGATCGAGGACGGATCTTGGACGAGTTGGTGGCGCTGACCGGCCATCATCGCAAGCATGCTGCCCGGGTGCTCAGGGGCGGGACGCCGAAAATGCGAACGAGGCTTCGGCCTGGCCGGCGGCTCTACGACGATGCGGCCCGGCAGGCGCTGATCGTGGTCTGGGAAGCTGCGGATCGGATCTGCGGCAAGCGGCTCAAAGAACTCCTGCCCACCCTACTCGACGCCATGGGCCGACACGGCCATCTCGATTTGAACGAGACCGTGCAGGGACGTCTGCTGTTGATGAGCGCCGCCACCATGGATCGGGCGCTCGCCGACACGCGGGCAACAGCTGGGCGTAACCGTCGTCGCTCCACGCCCTCCTCCGCTGTCAAGCGCGTGGTGCCGATCAGGACCTTTGCGGACTGGGGCGATCCCGCGCCCGGCTTCGCCGAAGCCGATCTCGTGCAGCACAGTGGACCGAATGCACGGGGGAGTTTCCTGTACACGCTACTGGTGACCGATATCGCCACCGGCTGGACGGAGTGCGCTCCGTTGCTGGTGCGCGAGCAGGTCCTGCTCACGCGCGTGCTCGACGAGGTGCGTAAGACGTTGCCGTTCCCGCTGCTCGGTTTCGACACGGACAACGACAGCGTGTTCATGAATGAGACGGTCCGCAGCTACTGTGCCGAAGCCGGGGTGGAGTTCACGCGGTGTCGGCCCTACCGCAAGAATGATCAGGCTTGGATCGAGCAAAAGAATGGCGCCATCGTCCGCCGCACTGTCGGCTATAGACGGTACGAGGGCTTGCAGGCCGCGTCTGTCCTGGCTCGTATCTACAAGTCCATGCACTTCTATGTGAACCACTTTCAGCCGTCGTTCAAATTACAAGGCAAGGAACGTGACGGCGCGAAGGTCCGCAAGACGTATCACAAGCCGAAAACGCCCTACGAGCGCCTGATCGCCGATACGCGGACCACTGATGAATTGCGTCGGAAGCTCGAAACCGTGCACGCCGAACTCGACCCCGTGGCGCTGTTGCGAGACATCCGCGCGCTCCAGGCCGAACTCGTCACCCTGGCTGACCAGCCCATTCCGGATGGAGCGGAACCGCCGACGGCGCCCTCGCTCGAGCAGTTTCTGACAGGGCTGCGGACAGCGTGGCAGGACGGCGAGGTGAGGCCAACCGCGCGGAAGAAACTGGCGGCCAAGCGAGGGCGGCGGCGGCCCGACCCTCTGGCGGCCGTG
>JBPBQY010000072.1:0-29017 GCA_050920985.1 Janthinobacterium lividum
CGTGGCGACGATCGATCGTTACATCGCCCACACCAACGACGATCCCAAGCCCTTCAGGTGGACGGCCTCAGCCCCCAGCATTATGGCCAAGCTCAGGTTGAACCAGCCGAATGACTCAGAGCACTAGTAGCTCCCGCGAGCAGCGACTAAACTTGCGCACCTACCATGAGGAGGGACGCCCCGGTCGCCTCAGGTGGCAGAACCGGCTTGATCGACGATAAAACGAGCGCGAGCGAGCAACTCGTCGAACGTCAGGATTTCTGGGCAGTCGGTGCTACGCCGATAAAGTTCGAATGATCGCACCTTTGCCTGGTTCAGACCTGTCGAAGTTTCGAACTGCGCTAGATTGCCTATGATCAAGAACGACTTAGGCCGAACATTAAACAAAAGCTCTCCCGTTGGATCGCCGTTCGGTTCGGTCGGTTCCAGGGTGCGTCCGATTTGTTCAAGCGCCTCCTGCACCGTGGCTTGTACCTGCGCCACGCCGCCGACCACCTCGGCTGAGGGTGACCAAGCCCCGGATCGATAGCCCTTGACCGAACTCCCGAGCAGCGGAGTGTCGTGCCGCTTGATTTCCACGAAGCATAATGATTTCACGATACCTTGAGTCTTCAGCAACCCGTCCGTCCGCTTTCCTGGGCCAGTGACGTCGAAACCGCGTACCACCTGTTCCAGCTTCTTTTTGTCGAGGGTGCTTAGAAACTGATAGCTAAGGCCATAGCCGAAAATCCATGTGTTGGCTTCAAAGAAGGTCTGCCACACGCCCTCCGGCGTCGTCTGCATCGCGGCTCGCTCCGCCGCGAATACGCCTTCGTCATTGAGCAATGTTTCGAAGCGTTCGAGTTGTTTGCGCCGGTAACCTACAGAGATGAGATCGCGCTGTAGGTTCTCGCCCTGCGCGATCTCAAGGAACAGGCTCTCATGATCGGCAAAAATTTGCGCTACCTGGGTCTTATCTAGGACGAGCGCACGCAATGCGTCATCGGAAATGTGCATCTTTCCGGTGTCGTCGAGAGACATTGTCTTAATGCCTACAACGAAATGCAGGAAATCTTCAATTTCATCGCCGACCAGAGAAAACGACTCACGATCTAAGGGGCCCGTTCTAGTGCTAAACCGCTGAAGAACGAGCGTTTTTATTCGCCGGTCATCTTCGAAAAAGGTCGCCTTTACACAAAAGCGACCTGAAGCGGTGAAACGTAGAATAGTTTCCCCGTTGACTTTGGCGAGCTTAAGCCCCTCTTGGCCATCTACCACCTTCGACACAATCCGCAGGCTCCGGCCACTCAAATCCGGAAAGCTCTTGCTTACGATCGATTTGTCTAGCCTACGACTAAAAAACAATGATCTCTCTTCAAGTTCGTCCATGTTCCGAGGCCTGTGATGGGCGGAGGGCTACTTAGCTATTAGAGCAAAAGCCGATGTAGCGCATCTGGTATCCAGAACAACCCTCGGTTCCCACATCCACTACGTCCCGGTCTTAAGTTCCGATGCATTCGCAATCCTGACAGCCTCACGGCGACCGATGTGCACTCCGCTTGAAGACACCTGTCGTTGCACCAGCAGTTTTAGGTAGCGGTTCTTGTTGAAATGGTGGCGCCTACATCGATGCGGTGCTCGATCCACCTCCAGAAATTCCATTCCGGCACGCGGCCTTCTCACGCTACCGGTGCGTGTTCGCTGGCACAAGCATTGTTTCGTGACCCAACGAGTTTGCATAAACCGCGCAAACTATGCATTTTCGTCTCACAAGCACTGTGTAGAAGGGAGGACATTACCACAACGAAACGCGTTTATTTCGCGCCCGATGAGCTTTGAGCTTCCATGTCTCTAATATGTTTGATTGCTATGGTATTCCAAGCGAGGCAATGTGACTTGGCCAGAAGACGACTATAGGACGCCTTACAGCGATCTGCCATGGTACTATCTCCGTCGCGAACAGGTCCAGAAGCGCCTTTGGGTTGAAAAGTCCAATTGTCCGGCCGCTGAATCGGTGTAAGATAGCTTTCATTTCGTTTACCGACGGCTCACCTTCGGTTCCTGTAAAATCTTGACCAGCCGTCGTCATGGCTGACCAGAGCTTAAGCGTGCTTACGCACGCTCGAGTGGTGCCGGCGCCTATCAACCCCATCTCAATCTCTAGAGGGCTGTCGAGAATTTCACTCGCTACGCGATCCGGCCCAAGTCCTTTGTCTAAAGGAAAGGCTCCCAGGACTGGATAAAGCCGCGACAAAGATATGATGGCGACCGCAATATGCTTATCGTCGTAGGGATGAGGGCGCATTCCCTCCCAGAGATCATCCAACTGTTTCTGAAAAGGACCGTTTCGAAGATCCGGGGCGTCACTCGCACTCATCAGATCGGTACTTAATCGTCGTCTATGAATGATGGTTGAAAGATCGATCACTTCCTTTGAAATTTCGTGGAATGATACCATGGGTGGAGAAGTATCGATATCCATGTCCGACCATGCTTCGTGCGGTCCTTCTCTCATGTATGCGGGGAGAGGGTTGCGAGGTAGTTCAAACGTCACGTCAGGCGGGTCGTCAAGACTAATGTGTAAAATACCTGCGTTGCCAGCGATAAGCGTTTTAAAAACATCCATTCTTGATTTTGATATATTATATAAATCAATCATCTGCTCAAGATGGCTCCGTCGGTTAGGGTATATCATCCTCCGCTCGATATTTAGGGTAGCTTTAGTATGTGGGAAGGTTATCCGATCGAAAGGCCATATCAAGTCGACGCTAGTCTGCGACTCTAAAAATAACCCGGACTGAGCCTGAAGCCTCCAAAGATTTTTTACCTCTATATCGAGAAATCTGATAATGAGACCAGGCTGGGAGAATGCTGCAAAGACACTTGCCACAACGTCGGGGTCTATCATAAAAATCGCGCCTCGATCGCCGGTAAGCGCGCCGTCTGTAGCGAACCAGCCTGCTACATTGGGATTTCGTGTGAAGTCGATGAAATTGGTGGCACAGACCCCGTGATGCTGAGCCGCTGCAATGATTGCGTTCTCTTCCTGCAAGTATGGAACTACATCTGGCGCACTACGCGCCCATTTATAAAAAGAGCAGAGATCCTGTTGTGCTGTGCGACGCCCAGCCTCGTCCATGCGGGCGAAACTAGACAAGATGGGCCAGTTGGCGTTCCTTTGGCCTCTAAAAATCTTATACCTGCCGGACCTCTTGAACTGTGAAGCCAGTAGCACAGCCGCGTTCACGTCAGTCGCTTCCCACTCGTCAAAGCCCCCGGGCATGCTCTTGCTCGGTGGAGCGATCCACGCATCGGAATCATCGGCCATGTCTTCGTCCTCCGAACATAATAAGTAGCGGTTCGGTTACAGTACTTTGCTGGTTCGAAATCACTCTCGTTTATATCCAGCATCTGACCAAACCAGAGGGCAAGCACAACTTCCTCAAACATCAACACCCATCTGGTGTGTCGACTGCAAAGGTGGATTTTCGGATGCATGCAGCGCCAGCAAACATGGCGTTCCGAACCTTGTCGACCACCCTCTACACCGCCTCCTCCACCTCTTCCGCCGCCTCCCGCAGCTCCCCCTTCACCCACAGCCGCTTGATCCGCAGATCCCCACGCGGCGCGTGGAGATCGTCGGGCACGTGGATGTGGCCGTCCTCCATGCGGAGGCCCAGGATCGCATAGGCGGCCGAGAGCATCCGCGCCGCCGAGCCGGTGTACCAGCTCCAGCCGCCGCGGCCGCCGTAGCTGATCCCGTCGTAGATGTCGGCGGGCTGCTGGTGCGGGGCGAGGCCGTAGATCCCCAGCATGTCGCCCTCCGTCTTGCCGAGCGGCGAGATCGCCCGCCAGCAGCGGACGGCGCGGGCCATGGCGTGCTGCGCGCCGGCCTCGTCGCCCGCGTGGCGGGCGCGGTCGGCGATGGCCACCCAGGCGTCGATGGCCCAGGAGGCGCCATGGGAGTACTGGCCGCCGTTCTCGCGCACGCCCGGCGGGTAATCGGCGATGCGGCCGGGGTAGGGGTCGGAATCCTCGTCGAAGGGCGGGGTGACGAGGAGGATGCGGTCGGGTTTCTCCAGCGCGCCGAGCCCGTGCTCCAGGGCCTGCCGGCCCTTGTCGAGCGGCGCAGCACCCGACAGCACCGGCCAGGCCGCCGCCATGATGGAGGGCGGGTCGAGCGGACGGCCGTCGTCGACGAAGTCGAAGACGTAATGGTCGCCGGTCCACACGCCGTCGATGGCTTTCGCCAGCCGCTCCGCCTCGGCGCGGTAGCGGTCGCCCCCGCCGGCCCCCTCGCGGTGGTCGGCGACGCGGGCGAAGCGCGTCACGATGTCGAAGAAGAAACAGGCGAGCCAGGTGCCCTCGCCGCGGCCGCCGGGGCCGGCGGCGTCGATGCCGTCGTTCCAGTCGCCGGTGCCAATGAGCGGCAGGCCGTGGGCACCCATGCGCTCCATCGTGTAGCGGATGGCGCGGAGGCAATGGTCGTAGACGTCGCCGGTCTCGCGCGACAGGCGCGGCGCGAGCAGCAGGTCCATGGCGCCGGCCGGCACCGCGGCACCGTCGAGATAGGGCTGGCACTCGTCGAGCACCGACCAGTCGCCCGTGGCCTCGATGTAGCGGGTCAGCACATAGGGGAGCCAGAGGTGGGGATCGGAGGCGCGGGTGCGCTGGCCGAGCCCGACGCGGCCATCGGCGGCGAGATGCCACCATTTGAACACGTCCCCTTCCGGGAACTGCACGCCCGAATGGATGACGATCTGGCGTCGCGTGAGGCTGGGATCGAAGAACAGGAAGGGCAGAACGTCCTGCAACTGGTCGCGGAAGCCGAAGGCCCCTCCGCGCTGGTTCGGGCCGGTGCGGCCCCAGAGGCGCGAGGCGAGGCTCTGATAGGGCAGCCAGTGGTTCACCAGCCGGTCGAAGGCGGGATCGTTGGTCTCGACCCGGATGGAGCCGATGCGCTCGGCCCACCAGGCCTCGGTGGCCTTGAGCGCGGCGCGGGCCGCCGCGGGGTCGCGCAGATGCGAGGCGGCGGTCAAGGCCTCGCGCTTGGTGGCGAACTGGCCGAGCACGACCGAGACGTCGATCGAGCCGCCCGGCGGCACCGCGACTTCGCCGGCGAAGGCGGCGACGCGGCGCCCGTCGTCGTCCTGCGCCGAATCGGGCCAGCCCGTCTCGACCATCACGGCATCGGTCAGGTCGCGGCCGGGCGCGCCGAGGAAGCGCGTCCGCACCGTCTCCGTCATGGCGGCGGTGAGGCTCGTCGCCGCGAAGGCCCAGCCGCCCTGGAAATCGTTCTGCGGATTGGAGAAGAACAAAGCCTCCGTACCCTCGTCGCGGATGGCGTCGATGACGCCCAGGCTGTCGCCCGGGCTCTGGTCGAGGGCGATCTCGAGATAGGGCACGACGCGGTAGCGTTTCGCCGTGCTGCCGTGGTTGCGGATGGTGAGGATGCGGACGTCGGCCGGGGCGTCGGAGAAGACGAAGACGGTGAGGCTGAGCTCGAGGTCGCCGCGCCGGTTGGTGAAGGTGGCGGCGCCGAGCCGGTATTCCACCGTATGAACGGCATCCGGACGGCGGAAGGGCACGAAGCCGGCGGCATCGGCCTCGCCGGTCGCGAGGTCGACCACGGCGATCATCTGACCCGGCAGCAGGGTCGCGCCGGATTCGAGGCGGAACGGCGTGATGGCGTTCTGCCGCTCGTTGCCCTTGAAGCTGTGGATCTCGCCCTCGTTCGACACGACGGTACCGAAGCCCGTCGGGTTGGCCAGCACATGCGCCCAGGGCCGCGGCGTCGATGGCGTGAGGACCAGGCGCGTGTCGGTCTCGAAGCGGAAGGGCCAGGTCTCGGCCGGCAGCGCCGGGCCGGGGGCGATGAGCCGCTTCTTCTTCAGCAGAAGCCGGAACGCCATGGCGTCGAGCCCCGGGCGCTCGAAGGTGCGGGCGATGGCCAGCGCGGCATCCCATTCGTTGCGGGCCCGCCCGGTGACGAAGAGGATGTCGACGCGACCCTTGGGCGGCAGGTCGACCGCCACCGTGAGGCTCGCCGCGGGATCGAACGTGTAGAGCGAGCCCTCGTCGTCGGTGCTGCGCCGGCCCTCGGGCCCGAGGCCGCGCGGGTCGGCGAGGCCCCCGGGGCCGATGAAGCGCGTGCGCGAATCCTCGTAGCCGAGGAGGGTCACCTCGCCGCCGGCCTTGACGGCGTGGAACACCGTCTCGTGCGACATGCGGTGGGAAACGGGGTCGCGCAGCAGCCGGTTGCGGGCTAGGACCGCGCCAAGGGCCGAGACGAACCAGCTCTCGACATGCATGGCGTTGAAATCGGGATCGCGCAGATAGGCGCCGAGCTCGTGGACGGCGAGTTCGCGGTAGCTCGTCAGCTCGACGCGGCGTCGCCGGTCGCCGGTGTTGAAGAGGACGACGCGCGTATATTCGACCGGCTCGCCCTCGGCGAGCGAGACATGCGCCTCGGCGCGCAGGCCCTCCACCGAGTTGCGCATGAGGATGGTGGAGGGGTCGGGCTGCGTCACCTCGTAGTCCGGGCCGGCGCGGCGCATCGGCGTGAAGCCGAGGCTCCAGGCCGGCGAAGATCCGTCGGCATCGCGGAGGAACAGGAAGGGGCCGCGCAGGTCGAGCGGGTCGAGCGGCTGGCGGGTGATGTCAATGGAATGGCTCTGGCGCACCGAGCCGGTGACCGCCGTATGGCCGCGGCCGTCGACGCCGATCTCCGTCGTCATGCAGCCGTTGGCGAGGCCGAAGAGCTTCGGGCCGGCCAGCATGCGGGCCGGCGTGCCGGGGCGGGCCGGAGCGCCTGAGAAACGCGCGCCGTTCCAGGCCCGCGAGATCGCCCGGAACGCCAGGCCGGCGCAGAACAGCGCCAGCACATAGACCGCCACGATGGTCCAGACCGCATCGGCGACGGGCGGATGGGTCTTGCCGATGACCTCGGCGCCCGTCCAGGCGCGGTCCCAGTCGGGGCCGTGCGGGATGTAGAAGGGGATCAGCAGGGGCGCCCAGGTGGCGAAGCGGCGGATGCCCTCGGGGATGACGCGGGTGCGCCCGGCATGGCCGGCGAAGCGCGCCGCGACCTCGTCGAGCCGGTCGCCGCCGATGAAGGTGAGGTTCACCAGCGTGGCGACGCGCAGCCCCATATGGTCGAACCAGATGAGCACGCGCAGCCAGTCATAGGCCAGGAGCCCGGTGAAGACTGTGACGCTCCAATGGTTGAAGCTGCCGGCGGGCAGGAACAGGTTGGCGACGGTGGCGGCGCCGGTGCGGATCGCGCCGTCCTGGTTGTACCAGGAGGGATCTGGCGACTGGCGCAGGAAGGAATTGATGACCGGGGCCATCCACAGGCCCCAGCGCAGCACGCGCACCGCCTGTTCGACGAGCCCCTCGAACCCTTTGGCGCTGACGAGCTGCTTCAGCGGCGCCAGCGAGCGCTGGAAGACGGCGGCGAGCACGAAGAAGTTGATGGAGAAGAGCGGAGCCGCGATGCCCCAGTTGATGACGCCGGAGAGCGATTCGTTGAAGAACAGCCGCACGCCGTTGCCGCTCGGCCCGAGGTCGATGGTGCCGTATTTGTTGAACAGCGGATAGATCGAGAAGGACTCGACCGGCCGGCCCGAATGGGCGTAGCCGAGGTCGGCGTAGGACCAGAACTTGGTCGCCACGACGCCGATCTGCGCGGCGTCGAAATACCAGCCGATGGCGCCCGCCACGATGCCGCCCAGCATGGCGCCGAGCGCGTAGACCTGCCAGTTCGACATGACGACACGTCGGCCGCGGGCGAGATCCACCGCGTCGCAGGCGAGATCGACGCCCGCATAGGCCAGGGCGCCGAGAATGACGCCGGCCACGAAGCGGGAGATCCCGGTCTGCTCCGGCAGGTGGCTGTAGAAGGCGAGGCCGATCAGCCCGCCGCGCAGGAACAGCCGCGGGCTGCGATAGGCGGCGGCGAGGCGGCCGAAGAAGGGAGGCGTGCCGTCGGCGCTGGAGATGACCGTCAGGGCCAGCGGGAACAGCAGCGCGCCGCCGATCAGCCCCGGCCCGAAGGGAAAGGCGCGGGACGCGGAGACGAGGCCGGGCATGGAGAGGATGGCCGAGCCCACCACGATGATGGCGATGAAGACGCCGCCGTAGATGAGGCCCTTGGTGGCGCCGGAACGCCATTGCCCATAGGCGCTGGCATAAGTCGGCGGCGTGCCGTTCAGCGCGTCGATGGCGAGGCCGGTGACGATGTAGACGATCGCCCAGAGGCCTGATTGCGCCAGGGCGGCGGCGCCGATGGCCAGGATGGACTGGAGCAGGGGCGAGCCGGCGAGGAGCGGCGGCAGGTCGGCGAGATGGGGCGCCATGACGGCATGGAGCGCGGCGCCGAGTAGCAGTGCGTGGAACCGCCAGGCCCGCGCCGGGCGGCCGGACACGAGAAGGCTGAACAGGCCGAGGGTGGCCTCGCAGAAGGCGAAGAGCACGACCCAGCGGCCCGCCACGAGATCGACCGGCTCGGGGAAGGGAATGCCGAGCGTCCAAGCCGAGCCGAGGTCGTGCATCATCCCGCCATTGCCGAGCGACAGGGCGAGGCTGAAGAGCAGCGGCAGGACGAGCAGGGACATGCGCTCGCGGGTCGCGAGGTCGCGGCCGGATTGGGAGATCAGCGCCATGCCGGCGCCAAGGTAGAGCAGCGTCGAGACCGTGGAGCCGGTCGGCGTCATGCCGAAGAGGTCGGCCCAGCGCGTCGGCAGCTGCCAGACCCTGAAGCCCGGATCGCGCATGAAGGCGAAGAGGGCCAGGACGACGAGGTCGCAGAGGATCGCGGCGGGGCGGTTGGGCAGTCTGGCGAGCGATCGGGCCAGCGCCATGGATCCTGCCCCGAAGCCTGCCGCGAGCGGCACCATGAGGATGGTCGGCAAGGGGGAGAGCAGGGCCACCAGGGCGGCGAGCAGCAGAGCGGCGCAGCCGAGCCTTTCGGCGGTGCGGGCGTCGTCGACCGGGCCTCGTACGGAGGGCACCGCTGCGGCTGTTCTCGGATCCATTCATCCTCCTCGACCCGTCGGGCGCGCGTCGAGGTCGAGCCTCGGCGCGCGCCCGTGACAGGCAGGCGTTTCATCGTCCGCATGTGACAGCAGCATCACATGCCGGCAGTCGACCAGCCGGTCGGCCTCGGCCACAGCATAAAGGTAAATGCGCCCGATGCCGCTCGGAAACGCCTGGCGTCGGACCAGACGCTCTGCCCTCACAGCAGGAGAGCGATGCGCAAAGCGTTGGCGACATGCCGCAAAATCGTCGTTCCGAGGCGTCATGAAGGGAACAGCGTCGTGATTCGGCGTCTTTGCTCATCCGATGGTTCGCACCGGCGCCCGATTATGGTCCGTCGCGCGTGGACCAGGGGTCGCCGCCGTTTCGGGCGGGTCGTGCCCGCAACCGAAGGCCCGGTCCATGACGGCGCTTGCCGCAACTTCGTCCCCTGCCACGACCGGCATGGGGTTCAAGCAATTCGTCGCTCTGATCGCCGCCCTGATGGCGGTCAACGCCCTCGCCATCGACTCCATGCTGCCGGCCCTGCCGGCCATCGGGCAGAGCCTCGGGATCAGCGACGAGAACCAGCGGCAGTGGATCGTCACCGCTTATCTGCTCGGCTTCGGCGCCTCGCAGATCATCTATGGGCCGCTCGCCGATCGCTTCGGCCGAAAGCCGGTGCTGATGATCGGCATCGGCGCCTATGTGGTGTTCAGCATCTTCGCGGCCTTCTCCACCTCCTTCACGCTGCTGCTCGTCGCCCGCGTGCTGATGGGGGTCGGCGCGGCGGCGACGCGCGTCCTCGCGGTCTCGGTGGTGCGCGATCGCTACAGCGGCCGCGACATGGCGCGGGTGATGTCGCTCGCCTTCATCGTGTTCCTCGCGGTGCCGATCCTGGCGCCCTCCGTCGGCCAGATCATCATGCTGTTCGGACCGTGGCGCTGGGTGTTCGGCGGGCTCGGGGTGTTCGGCACCGCGGTCCTGCTGTGGACGGCGATCCGGCTGCCCGAAACGCTGCATCCCGAGGATCGGCTGCCCTTCTCGCCCGGCCGGATCGCGTTGGCCTTCCGGCTCGCTCTGACGAGCCGCATCGCGGTCGGCTACATGCTGGCCATGACGCTGGTGCTCGGCGCGCTGTTCGGCTTCATCAATTCGGCCCAGCAGGTCTTCGCCGATACGTTGGGGGCGCCGAAACTCTTCACCTCGGTCTTCGCTTTCATTGCCGGCTTCATGGCGCTGTCGTCGCTGCTCAACGCCCGGATCGTCGGGCGGCTCGGGCCGCGCCGCGTCTCCCATGCGGCGCTGATCGGCTTCATCGCGGTCTCGGCGATCCACGCGCTGGTGTCGGTCACCGGCCACGAGACGCTGGTGAGCTTCGCCATCCTGCAGGCCGGGGTGATGTTCTGCTTCGGGCTGGTGGCGTCGAACTTCGGCTCGCTCGCCATGGAGCCGCTGGGCCATGTGGCGGGGACGGCGTCCTCGGTGCAGGGCTTCGTCACGACCTTCGGCGGCGCGCTGCTCGGCTTCTTCGTCGGCCAACATTTCGACGGCACCACGGTGCCGTTGTCGCTGGGCTTCATCATCTATGGCCTGATCGCGCTCGGCATCGTGCTCGTCGCCGAGCGCGGCCGCCTCTTCGGCGCGGGCGCCACAGTCTGGGCCAGTGCCGGCGACGCGGCGGCGATGCACTGACGGCCGCGCAGCGACGGTGTCAGGCCGGGAGCGGCTTGCCGGTCGTCTCCGGCATGAACCAGGGCACGACGAGGCCGATGACGAAGACGCTGCTCATGATCAGCGCCGCTTGAGCGACGCCGCCGAACTCGCCGATGATCTGCCCGGCGATGATCGGAAAGATCCAGGCGACCAACCGCGCGCCGTTGAAGACGAAGCTCGAGGCCGTGGCCCGCACCGGCGAGGTGAAGAGCTCGGCGAGATAGATCGCCATCCAGCTGAACGAGAAGCCGAGCGTGAAGAAGCCGTTGAGGAAGGCCACGGCGGCGAAGGCCTCGAGCGACCCCGTCCAGGTATAGGTAACCGCCGTGACGGCGAGGCAGCCCGCATAGGTCAGGAGCAGGAAGGCGCGCCGGCCGATGGCGTCGGCCACGAAGCCGGCGATGAGATAGGCGACGATCGCTCCGACATTGTAGACGACGCCGATCCGCGGACCCCAGACGGTCGGATCCTGCCCCGCCGCCTTGGCGAGGCCGGCCGTGTAGAGCGGCAGCCAGGACGACACCGCCCACCAGCCGACCGTGGTGGCGAAGGACATGGCGGTGGCCAGCAGCACCCGCCTTCGGCTCTCCGGCTCGCGAAAGATCTCCCATAGCGTGAAGGGCCGTGACGCCTGAGCCTGCGGCGCCTCGTCGGTGCGTTCGGTCGCGGCCCAGCGCTTCTCGCGCACAGCCGTCATCCAGCGCTCCGATTCTTCCATGGTGCCGCGCAGGTAGAGGCAGACGAAGGCCGGCAACGCGCCGAGCGCGAACATGATGCGCCAGGGTTCGACGCCGCCGATGCCACCGGCGGGGATCAGCAGCCAGGCCAGTGCCGCCAGAAGCGCTCCGAAGCCGAAACCGGATTGGAGAAAGCCGCAGCCCTTGGGGCGCGCGCGGTTCGGCCAGGTCTCGGCTACCAGAGCGACGCCGGTGCTCCATTCGGATCCGATCGCAAGGCCCGTGACGAAGCGCAGGGCGGCCAGCATGGCGAAGCTGGCGGAGAAGGCCGTCAGCCCGGTCAGCAGGGCATAACCCAGGATCGACCACAGCATCATGCGCTTGCGGCCGATGTAGTCGGCGGCCACCCCGCCCGCGAGCCCGCCGATGCCCCATCCCAGCAGCGTGATGCCGATGGCGGCGCCGATATACCAGGGTGTGGTCCGGGCCTGGTCGGGGGTGAGCAGGCTCTTCAGTGCGGGACCGAGCGCATAGACCAGTGCCACCGCCTCGTAGCCGTCGAAGATCCAGCCGAGATAGGCACCCCAGAGGATGCGCCAGTGCCGCCGTGTCAGCCCGGCATGCCAGGCGCCCGCTGCCTCGATGTCGCGCAGCGCCGCGTGCTCCATCGCCATACTATCGTCCTCCCATGGCCCGACATCTCGGACCTTGCACCGTCCCTATACGGTCGGCGCGGTGGCGCACAGCCTGTCGGCGGCCGCGAGAGCGTCGCGCACCCGCCCGCCAGCGGTCGCGCCGGGGAGAGCGGAGGCATCGCGGGCCACCGCCACGAGCCTGTCCATGTCGATGCCTGTGGCGACACCACGGCGCGCGAACATCCAGGCGAGGTCCTCGGTCGCCACGTTGCCGGTCGCGCCCGGTGCGAAGGGGCAGCCGCCGAGACCCGCCACCGCAGCGTCGAAGATGCGCACGCCGGTCTCGTAGGCGGCATGGACGTTGGCGGTGCCGAGCCCGTATGTGTCGTGGGCGTGGAACCCCAAGGTCATGCCGGGTAGGCGCGCCCTGGCCCGGTGGAACAGCGAGGCCACATGGGCGGGATCGGCCCGGCCCGTCGTGTCGCAGAGGCAGATTTCGGCCTCGGGCATCAGCGGCACGAGCCGGTCGAGCAGCGCCAGGACCGAAGCCTCGTCGACCCGTCCCGCGAAGGGGCAGTCGAACGCCGTGGCGAGGTTCAGCCGCATCGCCGTACCCGGCGGCAGATCGGCCACCAAGCGCCCGTATTCCTCGGCCGATTCTTCCGGCGAGCGTCGCACGTTGGCGCGGTTATGCGGCTCCGACACCGACAGCACATAGGCGAGGTGGCGCGCCCCGGCCGCCAGTGCATCCCGCGCGCGGCGCTCGGTCGGCACTAAAACCTGCGGATCGAGGCCGGGCAGGGCGGCGCAATGGGCGAGCAGTTCCGGCGTGTCGCGGAGTTGCGGCAGGGCCGTCGCACTGACGAAGGAGCCGATCTCGATGCGGTCGAGGCCAGCCGCGTGAAGCCGCTCCACGAGGTCGATCTTGACGGACGTGGGAACGAAGGGGCCGACGCCCTGCAGTCCGTCTCTCGGGCCGACTTCGACGATCGTGACGTGCTCGCTCATTACAATGCTCCATCCTGGCGCAACGCCGCCACGGCAGCGGCATCGAGCCCGATCTCCCCCAGGATCTCCGCCGTATGGGCGCCGGCCGCCGGACCCGGCCAACGGATGGTGCCGGGGTCGTCGACGACATGCGGCACGATGCCGGCTTGCAGCACGGGGCGCTCGAACGCCGGATCATCGACCTCGCGCACCATGCCGCGCCGACGGAACTGCGGATCGGCGGCGACCTCTGCCGCGCTGTAGATCAGCGTCGAGGGAATGTCGGCTTCTTCGAGCTTTTTGTCCGCCTCGACGGCCGTCATGCCGGAGGTCCATTGGCCGATGATGTCGTCGAGCTCCTCGACATGGGCGAGGCGCGCCGGATTGTCGACGAAGCGCGGATCGTTGGCGAGATCGGGCCGGCCCATCAGCGCGGCGAGCCGTCCCCAGAGCGGCTGCGAATTGGCCGCCAGGATGATCCACTTGCCGTCCGAACACGGGTAGGCGCTGGTCGGCGCCGCGGTCGGGATGCGCGAGCCGACGGGCTCCCGCACGGTGCCGAGCACGCCATATTCGGGCAGCATGCCCTCCATCATGGAGAGGACGCTGTCGGTCAGCGCCACGTCGAGCGTGCGCGGCTTGCCGTCCCCGCCCTTCGCGGCATCCCGCCGCCAGAGCGCCGCCATGATGCCGAAGGCGCTATAGAGGCCGGCCAGCGAGTCGCCGATCGAGATGCCGATCCGCACCGGCGGCAGATCGGTGGCGCCGGCCGGGTGGTTGCAGAGGTGCCGCAACCCGCCGATGGCTTCGCCAATCACCCCGAAGGCGGCGCGGTCGCGATAGGGGCCCTCCTGGCCGAAGCCCGAAATATGCGCCACGACAAGGTCGGGCCGCGCCTCGCGCAGCGCCGCGTCCCCGAGGCCCATCTTCTCGAGCTGCCCGGGGCGGAAGTTCTCGACCAGCACGTCGCAGTGGCGCACGAGGTCGAGCACGATGGCCCGGGCCTTGGGGTGCTTCAGGTTCAGCGTGATGGAGCGCTTGTTGCGCCCGTGCATGGACCACCAGGGCGCGTTGCCATCGACCTGCTGGCCCCATTGCCGGACGGGATCGCCGCCTGGCGGCTCGACCTTGATGACGTCGGCGCCGAGGTCGGCGAGGAGCCGCGTGCAGAAGGGCGCCGCCACGAAGTGACCGAGCTCCAGAACGCGCAGGCCCGTGAGGGGGCCGTGGCTCGGCGTGTCCGACATGCTGAAACTCCGGTTCGTGCCATGCAAGGCGATCTACGCCAGGACCGCCGCAGTGAACACCCCTCCGCCGTCATGGTCGGGCATCGTCCGGGCCACGCACGCCGCGGTGCTCCACCAACGGCGCGGAGAGGGCGAACGGCTTGCTCGCAGCCTCGCGGAACGGCTCGGCGTGGATGGCCGGCACAAGGCCGGCCATGACTTGATCGGTGGTGTAGACCGTGTCGTCAGGCCGTTCGCCTTAGGGTTCGAGGCCGTTGGGCACGCCGAGTCTCCCGAGTAGCCCGTCGCGCAGGCCCGCCAGCATCGGCTGGACCGCGCTGGCCTTGAATCCGTGATGGCGCGCGAAGCCCCACATCTGCAGCGGCAGGTAAAGAGCCTGCTTCAGTTTCCAGGCGAGGGGAACGTGGCGCAGGCGGAGGCCGTAGACCGTGTTGCGCAGATAAGTGCCCATGCGGAAGGGGCGTTGGTTCGGCATGGTCAGGCCGAAGCCGAGCGGGATGGTTCCGGTCCCCACCGTGTGTTCCATCGGCACGTCGCCGGCGAGCCAACAGGAAAAGCCGCGCGCCCAGGCCCGGAAACACCATTCGAGATCGATGGAATCGATGAAAAAATCGGCCCGGAACATCCCGGTCTCGCGCAGGATGCGGAGGTTGAGCAGCGTCCCGGAGGTCGGCAGGAACTCGACGGGGAGTGCCGCACCGTCGCCGGCGAGCCCGCGCCGGGCCCGGTAGCGCGGAGATTTGGCAGCATCGGCGCGGGCGTCACGCGGCGCGACGAGGCGTGGCCCGATGGCGGCGGGACGGCGCCGATGCGCCTCGAGTTCGTCGAAAGCCTCGCCGAGCCGCGCCACCATTCCGGGCCAGGGCCGCGAATCCTGGTCAAAAAACACCAAGCGCTCGAACCCGTCCCGACTCGCCGCGAGCGCGATGAAGTTGAGCCCGACCCCGACGCCGAGATTGGATCCGGCATCGAGCGTTACGACAGAGGGATAATCGGTCAGCACCAGAGCCAGTGCGGGATCCAGCGGAGCATTGTTGAAGAGAAAGATCCGGTCGGTGTCCTGGGCGATGGAGGCCACGAGATCGAGCAGCAGCCCGGGGTCGGGATGAAACGACACAATGCCGGCCGCGACGGGCGGAGATTCGGCGGCCTCCGACATGTCGGCGCTCCCATTGGTCCGTTGGTTCAGGCCGCCTCGCTGGCCGCACCCACGAGGCGGCGGGCTTCCGCCGCCGTGATAGCCTGGCCAAAGGCAAACCCTTGCGCATATTCGCAGCCGAGTTGCGACAGCTCGATCACGTCGCTCTCCGACTCGGCGCCTTCCGCCACCACCTCCATGCCGAGGTCATGCGCCAGACCCACGATGGAGCGCAGGATGATCGGTCGCGCGCCCTTGCCGTTCTGGCGCACGAAGCTCTGGTCGATCTTGATCGTGTCGAAGGGGAAGCGCTGCAGGTAGCTCAGCGACGAATAGCCGGTGCCGAAATCGTCGAGCGACAGGCCGGCCCCGAGGTCTCGGATGCGGCCCAGCATCTTGGCGGCATATTCGGGGTTCTCCATCACGAGGCTCTCGGTCAGCTCGAGCTTCAGCGAGTTACGCAGCACGCCCGTGCGGGTGATGACCGACTTCACGTCGCTCAGCAGGTCGTGGCGCAGGAGCTGGCGGGAGGAGACGTTCACGCTGGCGTAGATCGGCGGATAGACGTCGAGCGCCGCCTGCCAGGCGGCGAGTTCCCGCGCCGTGCGGTCGAGCGCGAAAAGGCCGAGATCGACGATGAGCCCGGTCTGTTCGGCCACCGGGATGAACTCGGCCGGGGGGACGTTGCCGAGGCGGGGATGGGTCCAGCGCAGCAGCGCTTCGAAACCCGCGATGGTTCGGTCCTCGAGCCTGACGATGGGCTGGAAATGCACCTTGATCTCGTTGCGCTCGACGGCGCGGCGCAGATCGGCATCGAGCGAGACGCGCTCGGAGCGGGCAGACCGCATGGCGGAGCGGAACAGTTCGATCCGGTCGCCGCCGGCGCGCTTCGCGTGGCTCATGGCGACTTCCGCGTCCTGCAGCATGGTCTCGCGCTTGGCATGGACGCCGGGGTCGTAAGGGGCAAGGCCGCCGGAACAGGTGAGGGCGATCTCGTGGTCCCCGAAGGTGATCGGCGTGGCGAGGGTCCGGCGCAGGGTCTCGGCCAGGAGCTGGACGACGTCGATGTCCTGCTCCGACATGATGATGAAGGCGAACTGATCCCCGCCGATGCGCGCCATCGTGTCCTGCTGGCGCAGCAGCCGACCGAGCCGGCGCGCCAGCGTGAGCAGGATCGAATCGCCGACCGACGGCCCGACCTGTTCGTTGACGGCCTTGAAGCGATCGACATCGAGCGTGATGACGGTGGGACGTGCCGCGCCCGCGACCTGGCCCATGGTCAAAGCCGCGTCGAGACGGTCGAAGAAGAGTTCTCGGTTGGGCAGGCCCGTGAGATTGTCGTGGACGGCGTCGTGGAGCAGGCGCTCCTCGGCAGTCTTCGCTTCGGTGCAGTCGGCGAGCGTTCCGACGACGCGCACGACCTCGCCGTCCTGGCCCACGACCGGACGGGCCTTCAGCGAATACCAGAAGTAATGGCCATCGGCGGCGCGCAGCCGGAAGAAGTGCGAGATGCGGCCGCAGCGCTGCTCCAGCACGGTGTCGAGCGAGGCCCGGTAGCGTTCCCGGTCAAAGCTGTGGAGCAGCTCGAACCAGCCGGCGGCCGGGCCTTCGAGGCTGCCGCGCTTTAATCCGAGCTGATGCTCGATCTCGGGGCTAACGTAGATACGGTCGGCGTCGACATCCCAGTCGAAGATGATGTCGCCCGAGCCGGTCAGCGCCAGCGCCTTGCGCTCGGAATCCGACACCGCGCCGTGCCCGAAGCCGGCGCCCGCGAAGGCGCTCTGCATGATGGTGAAGCCGATCAGCATCACCAGAAGCACGAGGCCGCCCATCAGGGCCGGCGAGACGAGGTCGTTGGAGAAGATCCCTTCCACCGTGCAGCCCGCCGCCGTCACCCACATCGAGAGCAGGAACCATGTCGGGATCAGCATCACGGCGCGGTCGTAGCCGTGGGTCGAGAGATACAGGACCAGGATCAGGCCGATGACCGCCACGGCGGCCAGGGTGATGCGGGCGACGCCCGCCGCCACCGGCGCGTCGTACCAGGCGAAGCAGACGAGCGCGACCAGGAAGACCGCCCAGGCGACCCCGATATGGCCGTAGCGCACATGCCAGCGGTTGAGATGGAGGTAGGCAAAGAGGAAGACGAACAGCGTCGCCGCCAGCACGGCTTCGGAGACCGCGCGGGATATTCGATCGGCATCGCCGCCGACCTCGAAGAGACGATGCCAGAAGCCGAAATCGATGCAGACATAGGCGAGCACCGCCCAGGCCAGGGCCGCAGCGGCGGGGAAGATGACCGCTCCGCGCACCACGAAGACGATCGTGAGGAACAGGGCCAGCAGTCCCGCGATGCCGATGACGATGCCCTTGTAGAGGGTCAGATTGGTGATCTGGTCCTTGTAGGCGTCGGGCGACCAGAGCGTCAGCTGGGGGAGATTGGCGGTGCGAAGCTCCGCCACATAGGTGACGGTCGCGCCGGGGTCGAGCGTGATGCGGAAGATATCGGCGTCGGGGCTGTCCTGGCTTTCGGGCGCGAAGCCCTGGCTCGCCGTGATGGCCGAAATGCGCGTGGCGCCGAGATCGGGCCAGACGAGCCCGGAGGAGACGAGGCGGAAGTGGGGGGCGACAAGCAGGCGCTCGATCTGTTCGTCGGTGTCGTTGGTGAGGGCGAAGACGATCCAGTTCGGCTTGGTGCCGCTCTGCTTGGCGCCGACCTCGATTCGCCGCACGATCCCGTCGGGGCCGGGTGCGGTCGAGACCTGCAGGCGGTCACCCTGGCCGGTGAACCGCTCCACCACAGGGGTGAGGTCGACGGCCGTGCTGTCCAGCGACACCCGCACGGCCTCCACGGCACAGGCGGGCCGAAGCGGGGCGAGGCAGAGCAGCGCGATGGCGATCAGAATGAGGGAACGACGCACGGCACCTGGACGGGTGGGACTGACAACGGGATCGCGGCCGAGGCGCGCCGAGCGGGTGGATCCGCTCACATGGCACGCCGCAGGCCGTCGCAGCGGTTCCGGTCGGCCCGCGCCCTGGCAGGCACCGAAGCCCCGCCGCCGACGCGCGACGATGCGAGAGTGGTAAAGGGCGCCGAGAGGGAGCGCAAGACTGAGTGACCTGCAGCCGTCAGCCCTTCAAATCACCTGTTGCGGCTCCGCGGTGCACCGTCGTTCAAGATACGAGACCGATTCGAGCTGCCGACGTGTCGACTCATCGGGGGCACGGCATAGAATCCAGCGTGGTCGGCAGGACAGGCGAAGCACGACGTTGTGGAAAGCTGCTCGGCGGCCACTACCGCAGCTTGCGCTCGATCTTCCTCGACGATTTCAGCAAACCCTCGACGACGGCGCTGTGGGTCTCGGACAGATCGAGCATGTAGTGGATGGCATTGAACATGGCATCGTCGAATGGATCGAGTTCTGTCCGATCTTTGGCTGCCAGCATGGCGTCACGCAGAACCGTAAGTTTCTCTCGCACTGCGGCGCCATTATAAATCATTCACTTCGCCTCGTCCGGGATCCTGCGCCAGCGCTGGTGCGGGTCCGCCGTTGATACGACGAGCCGAGCCGATGTGATCCGTCCGGCGCGCCCGTCCCGGCAGATTGTGTAGAGCTTCGCCTCGGCGCGTCAAATGAGAGTGTCGATCGACACCGTATCGCCGGTCACCCCCAGTCGGAGCCGCGGCGGCCGGCATGGCGCCTCGCCGACGCTGCCCGAGAGCGGGCGCGGTTTCGCGCTGTCGGGAGCGACCCGAATGCGCCAAGGTCACTCCTCGGCGTGATCGATGTCCACGCCCGCCTGGATCGACACCAGGACAAACTCGGCAGAGCGATAGGTGTTCAGCGGTCCTTGCGGCGGAGCCGGATGATGACGTCGACGCGGTCGATTTCCATCCCGGCCGGCGCGTCGGGCAGTGCGCTCACCTCGATGTGCGAACCCGGGATGTCGACCAGGGCATTGGTGTCTTCGACGAGGAAGTGATGATGGTTCGACAGGTTGGTGTCGAAATACGTCTTGGAACCGTCGACCGCGATCTCGCGCAGCAGGCCGACTTCGGTGAATTGGTGCAGCGTGTTGTAGACGGTCGCGAGGGAGATGGTGACGCGAGCGCCCGTGGCTTCCTCGTAGAGCTTCTCAGCCGTGATATGCCGGTCGCCCTTGGCGAACAGCAGCCAGCCCAACGCCACCCGCTGCCGAGTCGGTCGCAGGCCGGCCTGCCGCAGCTTGGTCCGCAGGTCGTGGACCGGGCAACCATGCAGATGCGCGCCGACGGTCCCTTGATGGGCGACGGGGGAGGTGGCGGGCACGGGAGAGGCGATGAAAGGCTGTGGCATAGGCGATCAATAAACCGAAAACGGATCCTAGCATAGGGAGTCGCTTCGTCGTCACGACTTCGGGGTCGCGATCGGGGTGAGACGGCTCCCCTGACGCGTGTCGTGACTGCGCGCGCGCCCATCGACAATGGCCAAGCGGTCAATCGCTCATCCTTAAACGTCGACGCCGATCTTGCCGAACTCGAAGGAACCTACCCCCACGTGGAGCATTGGTGCGAGGCCGGTGAGATGGACAGCCGGCGTCGATGAGTTCTCCGCGATGGCCGATCACCTGTACCGCGTCGACGACAGTGCAGGTTTCTGCGCGCAGGTCACCGGGGCCGAAGTGCGCCGGCAACTGCGGCTGTCCGTTGGTCTCGTCGTGGTCTTGGCATTGGGCATCGTATCCGCCGCCGTCGCGGTCGGGTCACATCCGCTGGACGCGAGGAGGGCGGTGGTGTCTGTACCGTCGGCTACTCTTCATGCAGAGAGCAACGTGGTTCGAACGAAGGCTATCTGAGCCCGCCTGCATCGCTGGCGCGATCGTATCAGGCGCCGAGCTGTTCGAGCATGGGCTGCAAGCCCCTACATGTCGAGATCGGGGTTCCGGCCTGCAGCCGGCGATCACCTGTCGGCTCACGTCCATGGTTTCGGAGATGCTGAGGCGAAAATCGAGTTTATGGGACGCCGAAGTTCTTGTCCGCCTACGGCTTCAGACGCAGCGCCCTGAGATTGATAACGTCGAAGTGCTTATCGGGCGTTCTGCTCACTGCGCGCCTGGGTTGCTTCGCTGCGCTCGCACTGCCGGTATCGGCCCTCTGTGCGCCGTCTATTCTCACCGGCCTGGGTGACCTTGTCGATCATGCTCGCGACGTCGTTGAAATAGGCATTGGCCCGGGCAATGACAGTCGCGGCATCTAACTCGACAAGTGCGGAATTCCGACGACGACATCCTTCGGCTTCGGCTTGACGTCCTTTGCGCGCTTAAAGAAATTCTTGCTTGACGGTTCGCGCGCCTCGTCCGAAGCCTGCTGGATTGGGCCGGAGAGCCCTGCGGGAGGTGGGGCATGGAAAAGACACGGCTCGTCCTGGTCGGCAGTCTGCTGGCCTGTCTGTTCGGACCAATGTCCGCGCTTGCGCAGAGCGCCTGCCCGAAAGGCAATGCGACGATCCCGCCTCAAGCCAATACGGCCGACCCGTCGGCTCCGTTCTTCATCGATACGCGGGGATTGGACCTCACGACCTCGCCGCCGACGCGCGATCCAAAGAACCCCAACTATCCCGGTGCCACCGAACTTCCGGACGGCACGCTGCCGAACCCCGGCCAGGACGGCAACTACATCATCGGCGCCACCCATGCGGCCGCTGCGGAAACCAAGGCCCAAGCCGGCGTTTCGAAGGGGACCGTCATCACCATGACGATGTCGTCGACCGACAGCGTCCTCTACAAGCCCGCGATGGTGCGCCAGGACGACGGGAACTGCCTCAACGCCTCCGTCTACGGGGCCGAGACTGCGCCGGGGGACACGTCCAACCTGAATGTCACGACGGCACACCCGGGCACCTGGACCCGGAAGGTCGACGTCTACGTGCCGGCTCAATACCAGAAGGGAAGCGCCGCGCCGTTCATCGTCTTCGGCGACGGTGGGCCGACGGGCTTCTTCAAGGAGCCGCAGTTCTTCGCGGTGCTCGACAACCTCATCGCGCAGCATCGCCTGCCGCCCATGATCGCGATCGGTATCGGGGCCGGCGGGCAGGATGCGCAGGGCAGCGAGCGTGGGCTCGAATATGACGCCGTGTCGGGAACCTACGCGGAATGGGTCGAAGCCGAAGTGCTCCCGCTCGTCGCGCAGCAGGCCGGCGTCGAACTGACAAAGGATCCCGAAGGGCGCGCCACGATGGGCATCAGCTCCAGTGGAGCGGCGGCCTTCAGCATGGCGTGGTTCCACCCCGAACTCTACCATCGGGTCCTCGCCTACTCGCCCACGATGGTGAACCAGCAATGGCCGCATAATCCCGCGCTGCCCGGCGGCGCCTGGGAATACCACGATACCTGGGCAGGGCCGAAGCCGACCTCCGTGCTCAATGCCAATGGTGTGACGGTGACCACCTCCGACACGCCGGCGGGATCGCCGCTGATCCCCAACAGCCCGACGAAGCCGATCCGCTTCTGGTTCGAGACGGGTGATCGGGATCTGTTCTATCCCGTCACCCCCATGCCGGACGGCATGCACGATTGGACCCTGGCCGACGAGCGCATGGCGAAAGTGCTGGCCGACAAGGGCTACCATTACCAGTTCCTGTTCGCCCGCAACGCCGGTCACGTCGATGCCGCAACGGTCGCGCAGACGCTGCCCGAAGCGCTGGAATGGCTCTGGGCGGGTTACGCGGCTCCGTAAAGTAGCGCTTGCCTCGAAGGGTTTCGGGTGGGGTCAGACGAAGGGTGAGATCAGCGGCCCGACCGTATCCGAACCTGGGAAGATGTCGCGCGCCAGGACCTCGCGCGACAGGCCCCATTGGGTGTTCAGCACGCCCTTCAGCACAGCGCGGAGATCCGTCGTGGGTCTGAGGTCGCGCCCTTCGTAGAGCTGCGCTGCCGCGAGACCGGGCCAGTCCGCCAGGACGGCGCCGCCCCTGACGGAGCCCCCCGTCAGGAAGGCCACGGTGCCCGTGCCGTGGTCGGTGCCGACCGTTCCATTGATGTGAACGGTCCGACCGAACTCGGTCATCGCCACTACGGTCGTGTCGCGCCAATGCTCGCCGAGCCCCGTCTCGAGCGCCGCGAAGGCGGCATCGAGGCCGCCGAGGAGCTGCGCCAGCCGGCCGGTCGCTCCGCCCTCGTTCACATGCGTGTCCCAACCGTCGAAGGCCATGGCCGCGATCCTCGGGCCGTCGTCGGCTGCCAGCAGCCGCGCCGCGCCTTCGGCAGCTTGGCGCATGCCGGCGGGCGTTCCCGGATCGCCGCGCCCCGCCGCCCCCATCGTGGCACTGGCCATGCGCTCGGTCGCGAGGCCCTGCGCCAGCGCGGTGCCGAGGATGGGATCGCGCCGGGCATAGAGGTCGAGCACGCGCCGTGCGAGATCATCGTCGGCCGATGCCCGACCGGCCTGCGGGGCCCAGCCGAGGACAGGTGCGGGGCCGCGAATGACGAGAGGCGGCACCGCGCCCACCGCCAGGCCCGAGGTGCCGACGCGCTCGCCCGGCGGTAGAGCCGCAAGGGCGCGGTTCAGCCAACCCGAGGCCGTGAAGCCCGGGCCGGCATGGCCGCTTTCCAGCACGTCTTGCCCATCGAAATGCGAGCGCTCGCGGTAGCCGGTCGCCGTGGCATGGACCAATGTGGCCTGCCCGGCCCGGAACAGGCGGGCGAAATTAGGCATGGCGGGGTTGACGGCGAAGAAGCCGTCGAGCGGCAGTGCCGGATGATCGCCGCCGAGCCGGAGCGCCAGGTCACCGTGAAGGTCGGCATAGGCGGGGTCGCCGATCGGGGCCACCGCCGAGAGCCCGTCGAGTGCGCCGCGGAGCACGATCGTGACGAGGCGCATGTCGCGCCCACCCGCGGCCCGCGCGAAGCGCGGCAGGAAGGCCCAGGCAAAGCAGCCTGTGCCCGCCGCCAGAAGAGCACGCCGGGTCGGGCTGGGGATTTCGCAGAGCGACATCGTCACCTCCTCTGGATCTCGGGAGACATGAGAGCCAAGGCCAGTCCCTGTTGGCGCGACTCGGCCCGGGTCACGGCATCGCGCGTCTCGGGCGACAGCGCATCGCCTGCCGCGACATCGAGCAGGGCCAATGGATCGGGTGCGCCGTCGATCCCAAGGCCCTTGAACCCGTGCGCGACCTGTGCGGCGAGGTCGAGCCGGAGCTTCATGGCCTCGGGCGAGGCCCAGTCGGCTGTGGTGTCCGGGTAGCCGTTGGGTCCGGGCGGCTCCCACAGCGGCTGGCCCAGCGTCCGGAGAGCACCTAGAAAGGGGGCTGGGTCGGCCGGCTTCGCACCCGTCATCCGAGCCGTGGCGAAGAGCAGATCCTGCGGGCTGCGCATCTTCGCCGGGGGGGACGACCAGGCCTCGGGCAGATCGACCAGGGCCGAGGCGACGGCACGGAGATCGCCGTCCCGTTGCCGGAACACGGCGGCGATACGGTCCACGGCACCGGCCGGGGGATCGTCGGCGACGAAGTGGCGGACGAGCTTGGTGGCGAGATGGTGCGCCGTCGCTGGGTGATGGGCGAGATCGTTCAGTGCGGCTTCGCCCTGGCCGAAGCCGCCGCCGAGATAGGCATGACCTACTACCATTTGATCACCGGGCTCGTGCATGGCGGCGTTGAAGGTGAAGGCACCGGGCTCGCCGATACGGCCTTCGCGGCCCGCAAAGGTCCAGCCCGTGATGACGCGGGCCAGCGATGTGACGTCGGCCTGCGTGTAGCCGCTGCCGACGCCCAGCGTGTGCAGCTCCATGATCTCGCGCGCGAGATTCTCGTTCAGCCCCCGCTTGCCCTTGCCCCCGGCCCGCGACGCAGGCCCGGTCGAGCGCACGTTGTCGAGGAAGAACAGCATGGCGGGGTGACGCTCGACGGCCTGCAGCATGTCGGCGAAACGGCCGAGAACGAAGGGCCTGATTGCTTCGCGCTCGAAGGACCCGGCGCTGGCCCTGAGAAGCTGAGCCTTGGTGGCCGAGACGCAGAAATGGTTGGACCAGAAGGCAACGAGCCGCTCAAGGAAGCCGATCTCGGCGTCTCGCGCCATGCCGAACCGCGCCAGAGCCTCGGCGCGATAGATCCGGAGTTCGGGCTGCGGATCAGGCTTCTCGGCCATTCCGCCGCCCGCCGTCATGGCCGAGGGTAGCAGGATGGGGCGCGACACCGCCTGAGCCTCACGCTGTCTCTTGCGAGCCTCATCGGCGGCGAAGGAGGCCTGGATGTTGGCGGCGGTTCCGGCGAGCCCATTCTGGTCGTCGCTCGGCACGAGAGCACGGTCCGATTGCAGCTCGGCCTTCAGGGCTCCCCGGGGATCCGCCGCCACGCGGGCGAGGTCTCCCGGCCGGGCTCCCAGGCCGAAGCGGTTCAAGGCCGTGACGGCATCGATCGACATGGGATCGTCCTGGCTGCTGACTGAGCCGGATCTCATCATAGCAGAACTGGCCGTGGGATGAACGTGTGAAGCCATCGGAGGGCTGAGAACGGCGAGGTGGCGGCGAAGGCGTACCGGCGGAGTGGGGCCTGGAACCTGTGGGTCGTCGCTCGCCGGCCCGCACTTCGGCTTGGAGCACCCGCCGAGTCGTCGTAGGAGAGCCGAACTATTACATCCAACGCTGCTGCTCCGGGGCCGGTCGCGCCGGCGCCCTCGGAGATCGTCCTCATGGCGCAACGGCGCGGTCGCTTCTCGCTCAACGCTCCACGGCACATCACCTTCGTCGTCTCGTTGGTGCTGGTGCTCCTCGCGTTGACGTCGATGCACGTCCACCTTCCCGCCATCCAGGGCTTCGTCGCGGCCCATCGAATCTGGCTCGTCGTGGCCGGTTACGCGCTGCTGACCCTCGGGGTATTGTTGCCGGGCCTGTAACGGTCCGCGGCGTCAGCGCGCGACGAGGCCCTGGCCCAGGAAGATTTTCACGGCCGCGGCGATTCGACCTCCAATCGCACTGCGATCCACCTCGATGCCGATCAGCGCCTCATGCGACAGGCGGCCCAGAACGAGGCTGAGAAAGAGGTCGGCCGCCAGCTCGGGATCGCTGACCGCCGAGCGTTCGAAATCGATCGCTAACCGCAAAATCGCCGCGACATGGCGTACGATCGCGCCCCAACCCGCGTCTTGCAACGTAGCGGCGAGATCGGGGAATTGTCCGGCCTGAGACGTGAGAACGCGCTTCAGCGCCACGCAGTCCGGCGTGATGGACCGTTCGAGAATGTGCCGCCCGACGGCGACGAGCAGCGGCTCGAGCTCGTCGAAGCGGAGTGCGTGCTGCGGGCAGGCTCCGAGCTTGGCGAGTTCACTCGCCCACAAAGCCACACGATGGCGCAGCACGGCGAGAAACAGAGCGCGCTTATCGCCATATCGGGCGTAGAGCGATGGCTTGCCGGTGCCTGAGGCCGCCGCGATGGCGTCCATGGACGTCCCGTCATAGCCATTGTCGAGAAACATGGTCGTGGCGACATCGAGAAGCCGCTCTTCACGGCGCGCCGCCTCTTCACGCGTCGGCCGGCCGCCGGCATGTCTTCCGTCCTTCAGCGCGGCCGCAACCATTGGATGTTCTCTCCCCCTCTCATTGATTTATCTTGCCAGCCCCCTTTGCACAAGGTACCGAACTTAACCGTTCAGTTCTGCCAACTTGGCCTGACCTGGGGTGACCACCAGCCGGTGTCTCGCGACCTAGCGGACCTCAGCTTGGGGCTTGGAGCGGCCCGCCGCTCCGGCGCACACCATCTCGGGGCCCCGGCGGACTGGACCGGCCCTTGCGCGACTGAAGCGTGATCGAGGCCAGGAGAAACGCCGATGTATCTGTTCGACTCCGCCGCAAGCGCTTCCCCAAAGGCTCTTCAAGGCCGCCGCATCGGCGGGGGCGCGATCGGTCACGCGGCCTTGCGTCCACGACGCGGGCCTCGTGCCGAGGAGATCGCGCTGATGCGAAGCCTCGCCGAGGGGCCGCGCGCCGTGTCGTCGGGACCCATCGGGCGTTGCGTCAAGCGGGACTGGTGCCGGGCCGTCGTGATCGAGAAGGGCGAGGGTGCCGCGCGCCGCAGCACCGTGCTCTTCGCCCTGACCGACATGGGCCGCGCCCTGATCGACTGATCGGGCACGGCCCTGCTTTTTCATGCAGGTTTCGAGCAGCCTTAGGCCGCCAGAACCGCAACACCATCCTTCTGGTGGGGAAGGCCCTTCAGCGCCGTATCCCGCAGCACCTCGGGCAGGAGCTCCGCCGGCAGGTCCTGGTAGCAGACCGGACGCAGGAAGCGGCGGATCGACAGCGTGCCGACCGAGGTCGAGCGGCCGTCCGATGTCGCCGGGAAGGGGCCGCCGTGCACCATGGCGTGGCTCACCTCGACGCCCGTCGGCCATCCATTTGCGAGAATACGGCCCGCCTTCACTTCGAGGATCGGCACGAGACGCTTGGCGAGTGCGGCGTCGGAGGGCTCGAGATGCAGCGTCGCGGTGAGCTGGCCTTCGAGCTTGCGCGTCACCGCCAGAAGGTCCGCCTCGTCGCGGCAGCGCACGACCAGCGCCGAAGCGCCGAAAACCTCGTGAGACAGCGTGTCGTCGGCCAGGAAGGCGGACGCCTCGGCGACGAACAGCGCGCCGGTGCCCTGGTTGACGCCCTCGCCGACCTTGCCTTGCGCGATGCAGTGCACCTGCCCATTGCTGGCGAGCGCCTTGCGGCCGGCCTCATAGGCGGCATGGATGCCGGGCGTCAGCATGGCGGGTGGTGCGTATTCGGAAAGTGCGGTCGAGGCCGCGGTCACGAAGGCGTCGAGCTCCGGGCCGGCAATGCCGAGAACCAGGCCCGGGTTGGTGCAGAACTGCCCGGCCCCCATGGTCAGCGAGCCGACAAAGGCCTTGCCGAGCGGCTCGGCGCGCGCCGCAAGCGCGCCCGGCATGAGATAAACCGGGTTGATGCTGCTCATCTCGGCATAGACCGGGATGGGCTCGGACCGCGCCGCCGCCAGCGCCGCGAGCGCCAGGCCACCGCCGCGCGAGCCGGTGAATCCGACCGCTTTGATGCGGGCGTCCTTGACAAGGGCGGCGCCAGTCTCGTTGGCGCCGAGCAGCAGCGTGAAGGTTCCGGCCGGAAGCCCGTGTGTCGCGATGGCCTTGCGTACGGCGCTGCCGACGAGCTCACCCGTGCCTGGATGGGCCGGATGGCCCTTGACCACGACGGGACAGCCGGCCGCCAGTGCGGAAGCGGTGTCACCGCCCGCGACCGAGAAGGCGAGGGGGAAATTGCTGGCACCGAAAACCGCCACCGGGCCGAGCGGAATGTGGCGCTGGCGCAGGTCCGAGCGCGCCAGGGGCTTGCGGTCGGGCATGGGTGTGTCGACACGGAGGTCGAGCCACTGACCCGCCCGCACGACCGAGGCGAACAGCTTCAACTGGCCGACGGTACGACCGCGCTCACCTTCGATTCGCCCCCGGGGCAGGCCGGATTCGGCGCAGGCGCGGTCGATCAGCGCGTCGCCGAGTGCCACGATCTCGTCGGCGATGGAGTCGAGAAAGGCCGCGCGGGCCTCGAGCGTCGTTTCCCGATAGGTGTCGAAGGCTTCGGCGGCGAGGGCACAGGCCCGTTCCACGTCCGCGGCATCGGCGAAGGCGAAGGGTGGCTCGAGGGCCGCGCCGGTTGCGGGATCGGTTGCGCGGAAGCTCGCCGCACGGCCGGACAGCCGCTCGGAGCCGATCACGATGTCGCCGGTCAATGCCATTTGGTGGATCCTCGCCTCACCGGCGAAGTCGGATGACCGCGCCGCCTGTACTGCGCTTGAGCTAGTCGGTCGGGCGTCGGTTGTCACCCGGCGCGGTCGCAGATTTCGCGTCGACGGCGGCCCGGGCCGGCCGATCCGCGTTGCCAAGTGTGCTAAACCCAACATAGTAGTAGGGCGCAGGACTGGCCGGAGCCCGATGCGACAAAAGAGGTAATCCGGTACGCCCGGAGTACCCGCTTTCCGATATGTTAACGGCTCCGTGACCAGATTTCGAGCATTCCTTCATCTCGGCGCCATGCCACGGGTGCCGCACTCTCGGAATTGCGTTCCGACATGATGCAAGCCACCGCCCCGATGACCCCGGCTCCGAAACACGATGCGGGCCTGCGGGCGTTGTGCGGCATTGCCGCCTATTTCCGCATCGCCGCCGATCCCGTTCACCTGCAGCGTGAACTGGCGCTGGCCGGGCGCGACGCGAGCATTTCGGACCTGATGCGCGCCAGCGGCCTCATCGGGCTCAAGGCGCGGCGGGTGAACCGCACTACCGAAAAGCAGCTCTCCGCCACCCCGACACCCGCTATCGCAACCCTGCGCGACGGCGGTTTCGTGGTCTTCGGCGGCCGGTTGCCGGACGGCCGGTTCCGTATCGTCGATCCCGTCACCAGCATCGACCGGGCCCTGACGGCCGAGGACTTTCTGCGCGACATGGCGCCGGAACTGCTGCTCGTCGGCCGCAAGGTCGGGGGCGCGGGCTTCGATCCGAAAAGCTTCGGGTTCCGCTGGTTCCTGCCGTCGATCTGGCGCTACCGCAAGCCGCTGGCCCACGTGCTGCTGGCCTCGCTCTTCGTCCAGGTCTTTGCCTTGGTGACACCCTTGTTCTTCCAGGTCGTGGTCGACAAGGTGC
>JBPBQY010000007.1:0-28974 GCA_050920985.1 Janthinobacterium lividum
CCCTTCGTCGGCATCAAGGCCATCGACCTCCTCGTCTCCACTCTCCACCTCGTTTGATCGGACCCATTCCATGATCAAGGAAATCCGCCCGGCCCTCGTGCTCCTCGTCGCTCTCACGGCAATCACCGGCCTCGCTTATCCGCTCGCCATGACGGGCGTGGCGCGGATGCTTTTCCCGTATCAGGCGGAAGGCAGCCTGCTGCACGACAAGGACGGCAAGGTGATCGGCTCGGCCCTCATCGGACAGTCCTTCGCCGATGCCCGCTACTTCCACGGCCGTCTCTCGGCCACGACGGAGCCTGATCCCAAGGATCCGACCAAGACCGTGCCGACGCCCTACGCGGCCGACAGCTCCGCAGGCTCGAACCTCGGGCCGACCAACAAGGCGCTGATCGACCGCGTGCAGGGCGACATGGACAAGCTTCGGGCCGAGAACCCCAGCGGGCTCATCCCCGCCGATCTCGTCACGGCCTCGGCCTCCGGTCTCGACCCGGATATCTCGCCCGAAGCGGCCGCCTTCCAGGTGCCGCGTGTCGCCAAGGCGCGCAACCTTCCGGCCGATCAGGTCCGGCAGGTCGTCGACCAGACCATTCAGAGCCGAACCTTCGGGATCCTCGGCGAGCCCCGCGTCAACGTGCTGGCGCTCAACATGGCCCTCGACACGCTCGGCCAGCAATGACGTAAGCGCCTAGCCTCTCCCTGCAGGCGCTGCCGTGTTCACACCTTTGGATCGGGAGCCGCGCACCACCCGTCGAGATGTGTGAATACGGTAGCCACGAGGGAGAGTGGAGGCGTCCAGCGTCGAGGCAAGACGATGTGTGCGTTCGGTTCTCCTTGTGGAGGATGGTGCGGAGACACTCCGAGGCGGGGAGGGATGAGCGCGATGCACCGTCCCGCGTATAAGGGTTTCCTAGAGGTCGGGGCCGCCGCGGGCGGATGCGCAAAGGTTTGAAGACCGATCATGCCAGACCGTCGAAACGACCGTGACAAGCGCCCGTCGCCCGACGCTCTTCTGGCGGAGGCGCAGCGCGAAGACCGGCGCCGCGGCCGGCTCAAGATCTTTCTCGGCGCCGCACCGGGCGTCGGTAAGACCTACGAGATGCTGACGACTGCCCATGCCCGGTTGCGGGAAGGGCTCGACATCGTCGCCGCCGTCGTCGAGACGCATGGCCGGGCCGAGACCCAGGCCCTGGTCGAGGGGCTGGAGATCGTCCCCCGCCGCATCGTGGACTACAAGGGCGGCACGCTCGACGAGATGGATCTCGACGCCCTGATGGTCCGCCATCCGCAGGTGGCGCTCGTCGACGAACTGGCCCACACCAATGCCCCGGGCAGCCGCCATCCCAAGCGCTACCAGGATGTCGAGGAACTGCTCGCCGCCGGCATCGACGTCTATACGACGCTCAACATCCAGCACGTCGAGAGCCTGAACGACGTCGTGGCGCAGATCACTCATGTTCGTGTGCGCGAGACGGTGCCGGACTCGATCCTCGATCTCGCCGACGATATCGAGATCATCGACATCGCGCCCGACGATCTGCTGCAGCGGTTGCGCGACGGCAAGATCTATCTCCCTCAGCATGCCGAGCGGGCCCTGAACAGCTTCTTCACGGCCGGCAATCTCACGGCTTTGCGGGAACTCGCCCTGCGTCGCACCGCCCAACGCGTCGACGATCAGCTCCTCACGCATATGCAGGCGCATGCCATCGCGGGGCCGTGGGCCGCGGGCGAGCGCGTGGTGGTCTGCATCAGCGAGGACCCGCGCTGCGCCGGTCTGGTGCGCTATGCCAAGCGCCTCGCCGACCGCCTGCGCGCGCCCTGGATCGCACTCTCGATTGAGGGTCGGCGCAGCCTGCAGCTCACCGATGTCGAGCGCGATCGCATCGCCGACACGCTGCGCCTCGCGGATCGCCTCGGCGGCGAGGCCGTGACCGTCCCGGCCGCCGGTCGGCGTGTCGCTGACGACGTCATTGCCTATGCCCGCGACAACAACGCCACACATATCGTGACGGGAAAGTCCGAACGGTCGAAGCTGTTCGAGCTGCTGCATGGCTCCGTGGTGCAGGACCTCGTGCGGCGCTCCGGAAACATCAGCGTCCATGTCATCGCCGGCGAGGTCCTGTCGGAGGCCGAGCCCATCCCGACCAAGACCGTCAGGCCGGCCGCGGAACGCTCGTCCTCCGACCTCAAGCCCTACGTCGCTGCCGTCCTGGCGGTCGCGGCGGCGCTCGGCATCGCGCTATTGGTGCAGCGCTTTTTCGCCGTTCAGACGGTCGAGGTCGTCTTCCTCACCGCCGTCGTGGTGATGGCGGTCCGCTATGGCCTGCTTCCATCGCTGATCGCGGTCGTCGGCGGCTCCCTGTGCTTCGACTTCTTCTTCCTGCCGCCGATCTACACCTTCACCATCACCGATCCGAGCAACGTCGCGGCTGTGTTCTTCTTCACGGTCGTGGCCGTCCTGGTGTCGAACCTCGCTGCACGGACGCGGTCGGAAGCCATCATCGCCCAGGGACGCGCCCGCTCGACCGAAGCGCTTTACGGCTTCAGCCGGAAGCTCGCGAGTTGCGGCAACCTCGACGATGTGCTCTGGGCGACCGTCTTCCAGGTCGCCTCGATGCTGAAGGTCAGGGTGGTGATCCTCCTGCCGGACGACGGCCGCATTGCCGTCAAGGCCGGCTACCCGCCGGAGGACCAGCTCGACGAGGCCGACCTCGGGGCGGCGAAATGGTGCTTCGACAACGATCGGCCCGCTGGGCGGGGCGCCGACACGCTACCGGGGGCCAAGCGGCTCTTCCTGCCCATGCACACCGGCCGGGGTCCGATCGGCGTCGTCGGCATCGACAGCGATGCGACCGGGCCGATCCTGACGCCCGACCGTCGCCGCCTTCTCGACGCGCTGAGCGACCAGGGCGGACTGGCCATCGAGCGCGTCCAGCTCGTCGAGGATCTCGACCGGGCCAAGCTGCTGACCGAGACGGACCGTCTGCGCCAGGCGCTGCTGACCTCTATCTCCCACGACCTCAGGACGCCGTTGGCCTCCGTCCTCGGTGCCGCCACGACGATGCGCGATCTCGACGGAGCGCTCGATGCCGAGACCAAGCTCGACCTTCTCTCGACCGTGATTGACGAGGCGGAGCGGCTGAACCGGTTTATAGCCAATCTGCTCGACATGACGCGGCTCGAAGCCGGAGCGGTGGCGCCCAACCTCGGGGAACACGATATCGGCGAGATCGTCGGCACGGCGCTGCGTCGGGCGAGCAAGATCCTCACCGGCCACCGGATCGACGTCGAAACCGCGCCCGACCTCGCCCCGCTGCAACTCGATGCCGTGCTGTTCGAGCAGGCGCTCTTCAACCTGCTCGACAATGCCGCCAAATACGCAGCCGAGGGCACGACGATCCGGGTGCAGAGCTGGCAGGAGGGATCTCGCCTTTATCTGCAGGTCCTGGACGAGGGCGACGGCATTCCGGTCGACGATGTCGATCGGATCTTCGACAAATTCTACCGCGCCCGCAAAGGCGACCGCGTGCGAGCCGGCACCGGCCTCGGCCTGGCCATCGCCCGGGGCTTCATCGAGGCCATGGGGGGGACCGTGACGGCCTCGAACCGCACCGACCGGTCGGGCGCCGCCTTCACGCTGACCTTCACGGTGCCGCAGCAGGCGCGGTCTTCGCGCGAGGCCGCGTGAGGGCCACTGGGTTCGACCCATTGGTTCGACCCGAGCCCATCAACCAATAGCCGCCAGCACCACACCGCAACCGCCCACCGACGTCATCGCCTCTCCGGAACTTCCCGCATGTCCTCCATTCGTATCCTGGTGATCGACGACGAGCCTCCCATCCGCAAACTGCTGCGCATGGGCCTCTCGTCCCAGGGCTATAGCGTGCTCGAGGCTGCCGATGGCCGGGCGGCGCTGGAGCTGATCGGGCGCGAGAAGGTCGACCTCATCATCCTCGATCTCGGCCTTCCCGACATGAAGGGGCACGAACTGCTCCGCGTTATCCGCGCGAATGACGACACCGTTCCGGTCGTTGTGCTGTCGAGCCGCGGCGACGAGACCGGCAAGGTGGAAGCCTTCGACCTCGGCGCAGACGATTACGTGACGAAGCCCTTCGGCATGAACGAACTGCTGGCGCGGCTCCGCGCGGCCCTGCGCCATCAGCTCGCCGTCCAGGGCGAGCGGCCGGTGTTCCGGGTCGACGACCTCTCGGTCGATCTCGTGCGCCGGATCGTCAAGATGGCGGATCAGGACATCAAGCTGTCGCCGAAAGAATACGAGGTGCTTCGCCTCATGGTGCTCCATGCCGGTAAGGTCCTCACCCATGCCCACATCCTCCGCGAAGTCTGGGGCGGTTCGACCGACTCGCAATATCTGCGCGTCTACGTGCGTCAGCTGCGACAGAAGATCGAACCGGAGCCGGAGCGGCCTCGCTATATCCTGACCGAGACCGGTGTCGGTTATCGCCTCCGGGCTCCGGACGACGTGGAGACGCGACGGTGAGCAGGACCCAGGCACCGGGCGTGACCGGATGTTCGACCGGCAGGAGCCGCTCATGACCATCGGCGAGTTGCTGACGCCCGACCGTGTGTTTCTCGATCTCCGCGCCTCCGACAAGCGGCGCCTGATCGACGACCTCGCGCGCCGCGCCGCCGGAGCGGCCGGGGTCGATGCCTCGGTGATCGCCGAGGCCCTCAATGCCCGCGAGCAGCTAGGGTCCACCGGTATGGGGGCGGGCATCGCCATCCCGCATGCGCGCCTCCCCACGCTGCAGCGACCGCTCGGCTTCTTCGTCCGCCTGCGGGCGCCGATGGATTTCGATGCCATCGACGGGGATCGCGTCGATCTCGTCTTCGTGCTGCTCCTGCCGGCCCAGGCCCAAGGCGAGCATCTCAACGCTCTTGCCTGCGTGGCGCGGCGGCTCAGGGCCGAGCCGGTCACGATCGCCCTTCGCAAGGCGCAGGACGTTGCGGATCTCTACGCCGTGCTGACGGATCGCGGCGGCTCCTGAGCATTTGATGCCGTGGGCATCATGCTTCCCCGGAACAGGGAAGGTGTCTCGGCCAAGGGCCGAGAGGGATGGGGTATGTGGTGCCGGTGAACCCACCCGTCACCGCATGGAAATGCGCGTTGCCCATCGATCTCCAAACTCCCGCATAGAGAAGCGAAAGCTAATGGGCGGGCCGGACCGGCGTGGGGGCGGCACGGGTCCGGTTGCGCGCGTCCCGCAGCGAAGCCGGGACGTGGGTGTCGCAAAGCAGTCCGAGTTCGTCGAGAGCGACCCGGATCTCCGCGGCGGTGCTCGGGGACACGCCGACCATGGGAAGCCGCGGCTCTCGCGAGAAGCCGGGGTGGAGGAACGCCAGGGCCTGCTTGATGGGTCCCGGGTTGGGCTCGCGACCCAGGGCGTCGATGAGCGGTCTCAAGCGGTTCTGCAGGGTTCGGGCGCCGGCCCAGTCCTTGGTCCGGCAGGCGTGGTGCAGGTCGCGACAGAGGGACGGGACCACATTGGCCAGGACCGAGACGCAGCCGCGCCCGCCGGCCAGGTTGAACGTCACGGCACTCGCATCGTCGCCGCAGAGCTGCGCGAAGCGCGGTCCCGCGACGAGGGCCGTCACGCGCGGCCGGTCGAGGTCGCCGCTCGCATCCTTGATGCCGACGACCGACGGGATCTCGGCCAGCCGTTCGACCGTGCTGAAGTGCAGGTCGACACCGGTCCGCTTCGGCACGTTGTAGAGGATGATCGGCAGATCCACGGCGGCCGCCACCGCGGCGAAATGCCGGAACAGCCCCTCCTGGCTGGGCCGGCTGTAATAGGGCGTGACGATCAGGGCGGCATCGGCACCGGCCTGTTTCGCGGCCCGCGTCAGTTCGATGGTGGTCGCCGTGGAATTGGTCCCCGTGCCGGCGATGACGGGGACGCTCCCCGCCGCGCATTCGACGCAGACCCGGATGAGCCTGTAGCGCTCTCCCGGCGTCAGGGTGGAGGCCTCGCCCGTCGTGCCGCAGGGCACGAGGCCATTGGTCCCCTGGCTGATCTGCCAGTCCACGAAGGTCTCGAAGCGGACCTCGTCGATGCCGTCGGCGGTGAAGGGCGTCGCCAGCGCCGTGATGGAGCCTTGAATAAACATCGAACCGCCTCCGGTCAGGCGGCGAACAGCCGGATCGGCTCGTCGACGAAGCGAACCGCTCCCGGCTGGCGACGGCTCTCGTCGCGGGCATATTGGAGCGCCGTGTCACGGCTCTTGAAGATCCCGCCGCCGTGACCGTGGGTCTCGACCGCGAGCCAATGCCCTTCGCCGTCTCGTCCGATTAGGAAGTTCACCTGAGGGCCACGAGGGAGCGAAGGCGTTTGTGTCTCGATCTGCATGGGGGTCGACATGGGTTTTACTGCTGCGCGACCTCTTCCGGCCGCCTGCAGAACATGCCCGTTGCCACATCAAGGTTCGAGAGAGGGGCGGGGCGGGATGTATAAGGATCTTGTGGGGCTGGTTCGCTGCTGTCGGTCCCCGAGGCGCCTGCCCGAACCGACGAGCACCTTCTGGAATTCAGGGCGCTGAAAACTCGAAGGCCACCGTCAACCGACCGCCGAGGCCAGCCGCTGCCTCGGCCATCTGGTCGAGCTTCGTCCCGTAATCCGGATCGAGAATGCGGCGCACCTCCATCTCGCTGCGCCCGATCCGGTCGCCGAGCGCAGTCTTGCTGAGGCCACTGCGCTTCCAGGCGCTATAGATCGCTGCCTTGGCGGCAAGCGCCGGCTGGAGTGGAACAGCCACTTCGCCTGGTCGGACGGCGCGAGGCGGCGACAGCTCCATTCCATCCTTGATCCGGCCGCGGACCGCCGCCCGGAGAGCCTGTGCCATTTCGCGAGCGGCATCGTCCTCCGTCGCGCCCGCAGCGACTGCCTCCGGCAATTCCTCGCTGTAGGCGTGGACTTCACCCGCCTCGTGCCGAAGATCCACCCCGAAGATCCACCCTTCGGTCATCGGCTACTCCCTTGATCATGAAACGGAGCCATAGAACTCGGCCTCGAGGTCGTCCGAATTGACCTGGAGCTGCTTGCAGATCCGCTCGACGTGGAAGGGCGACAGCTCTCCACTCTGGATCGTCGTCACTGCGTCGCCGATCCGGACTCGGTAGTGGCTCCCTTTGCCTGCTTCAGCATCGACGTCGAAGAGAAGACCGCGCTTTCTGGCGTGTCGCCTGAGGTCCCGGATCAGCGCATCCCGCTTCACCTCGTCGTCTCCTGCAAGATCGCAAATATCGTACGAAAACGTGCGTTACGCAAGAACCGTCATGAGAAGCGCTCCTGGTCCGGTCGGTATCCCGACGGTCCGAGAGCTCCGAGCCTCACACCAGATGCTCCACCGCCGCCAGCAGCTTCGCCACGTCCTCGTCGCGCGACAAACGATGGTCGCCGTCCTTGACCAGGGTGATGCTGACGGGGTCGGCGGCGAGGTGTTCCACCAGGATCATGGCATGGCGCCAGGGCACGTCCTCGTCGCGCATACCCTGCAGGATGTGGACGGGGCCGTGGGCCCGGATGGTGCCGCCGAGCAGCAGGTGGTACCGCCCGTCCTCGATCAGCGCCCGGGTGACGGGATAGGGCTCCCCATAGGGGGACGGCCGCATCCAGCGGCCCGCCGTCTCGATCTCCCGACGGATCTCCGGCCCGAACTGGGCCCACATCAGCGCTTCCGTGAAGTCCACCGCCGGGGCGATGAGCACCAGCCCGGCGACGCGATCCGCCTCACCGGCCTCGGCCAGGGCGCGGACGACGAGCAGCGCGATCCAGGCGCCCATGGAAGAGGCCACCAGGATCTGCGGTCCCGCGCTCTTCGCCCGGATCACCGCCAAGGCATCGTCGAGCCAGAGGCCGATCGTGCCGTCCTCGAAGCGCCCGTCCGAGGCGCCGTGACCCGAATAGTCGAAGCGCAGCATGGCCCGGCCGGTCTGCTCCGCCCAGCCGTCGAGCGCCACCGCCTTGCCGGACGTCAGGTCCGACTTGAAGCCGCCGAGCCAGACGATGCCGGGCCGCTCCTCGCCGGGTGCGGCCGGACGCGCCGAGACCGCCAGGCGGCGCCGGCCCCGCGCGGTCTCGACGAGCAGCATTGTGGGTGGAGCGTCTTGGGGCATAATCAGGGCACACAGGTCGCGAAAGGCTGATCCATGCGCACGAAACACACTAGAGCCTGATGCCGCAAGCCTCAGCCAGGACCTCCGAGACCCGCTCGCTCGCCGATGTCACCGTTCTGCAGATCATCCCGTCGCTCGACGCGGGCGGTGCCGAAAGGACCACGATCGACGTCGCGGGTGCGCTGGTCGAAGCCGGCGGCCGGGCGCTCGTGGCGAGCCGCGGCGGCCGTCTCGTCAGCGAACTCCAGGCCCGTGGCGGCATCTGGATCCCCTTTCCGGCGAACAGCAAGAACCCCGCCGCCATGGCGTGGAACGTGGCCCGTTTGGCCCGGTTGATCCGCCTCGAGCGCCCCGCCATCGTCCATGCCCGCTCGCGGGCCCCGGCCTGGGTGGCGCTCGGCGCCGCGCGGCTCACCGGCACGCCGTTCATCACCACCTTCCACGGGGCCTATGGCGGCACCAGCGCGCTGAAGCTGCGCTATAATTCCGTGATGGCGCGGGGCGACCTCGTGATCGCCAATTCGCATTACACGGCGGGGCTCATCGGCTCGCTCTATCCCTGGGCGGTGCCGCAGATCGAGGTCGTGCATCGCGGCACCGACCTGAAGCTGTTCTCGCCTGTCGCCGTATCGCCCGCCCGCGTCGAGACGCTGCGCTCCGATTGGGGTGTCGAGGCCGGTGACCGCGTGGTGCTGCTCGCCGCTCGCCTCACAGGCTGGAAGGGCCATCGCGTCCTGATCGAAGCCGCGCAATTGCTCAAGGCAGCAGGCCTCGTCGGCACCACCTTCGTGCTCGCCGGAGACGCGCAGGGCCGCACCCGCTACGTGGCGGAGATCGACGAGGCCATCGCCAAGGCCGGCCTTCACGGCGTGGTCAAGCGGGTCGGCCACGTCTCCGATATGCCAGCGGCCTTTCTGGCGGCCAGCGTCGTCACGGTACCGTCCACCAAGCCCGAGGCCTTCGGCCGTTCGGCCGTCGAAGCCCAGGCCATGGGTACGCCTGTCGTTGTCACGGATCTCGGCGCCGTGCCCGAGACGGTCCTCTCGGTGCCGAGGGTCGCCATCGAGGCACGGACGGGATGGTGCGTGCCTCCCGACAACCCGCGTGCCCTGGCGCTGGCGATTGGCGAGGCTCTGGCGTTGGGGGCCAGCGCACGGGATGCCTTGGCGCGGCGCGCCCAGGCCCATGTCGCCGATCATTTCTCGCTGGAGCAGATGGAGCGGGGGACTCTCGACCTCTACCGCGAAGTCGTGGCCGGCCGGCGGCGGGCAGAGCCGGCCGATGCGCCGGCCGTCGTCAAGGCCGGGTCTTAAGGTCGGAACGCCCGGCGACGTTCGGGGGAGATCCGCCTTGCCGACCGATCGACCGATCAGCGGTCCTTCGCCTCGCCGGTTTGCGGCGAGGCTGGCCGTCGACTTACTTCTTGGCGAAGTTGATGCCGGCGAAGCGCGAGTTGAAGCGCGACAGGCGACCGCCGCGATCCATCAGCTGCTGGGAGCCGCCGGTCCAAGCCGGATGGGTGCTGGGATCGATGTCGAGGTTCAGCGTGTCGCCCTCGGCGCCCATGGTCGAGCGGGTCATGAACTCGGTCCCGTCGGTCATGACGACCTTGATCATGTGGTAGTTGGGATGCGTGTTGGTCTTCATCGGGGTCCTCGGGTATTGACACGCATGGCGGCGTGAGGACCCGATCGAAGCCCTCAAAGGTTTTCGCCATACACGGAAGATGGTGCGGGCGTATAGACCAGACGCGCGCCGAAGGCCAGCCCATTGAGGCTTATGAGGCCGGGCCAACGTGAGCGGGGAAGCATGGCACGCAAGAGGGGAACGGGGGATGCGGCGGGCGTCAAGGCTCCGCGCGGCTCCATGAAGGCTCTGAAACCGCTCCTGCCCTATGCCTACCGATACCGTGGGCGCATCGCGCTCGGCATCCTGGCCCTCATCGTGGCCTCGGTGGCGACGCTGGTGGTGCCGGAAGCGGTGCGGCGTCTCGTCGATTTCGGCTTCGAGCGAGACCGGATCGGGCTGATCAACGCCTATTTCACCGCCATGCTGGCCGTGGTGGCGGTCCTGGCCCTGGCGTCGGGGGCCCGCTACTATCTCGTCATGACGCTGGGCGAGCGCATCGTCGCCGATCTGCGGTCCGACCTCTATGCCCATTTGACACGGCTCGATGCCGGCTTCTTCGACCGGTCACAGACGGGCGAACTCGTGTCGCGGCTGACCGCCGATACCACGCAGCTCAAGGCCACCTTCGGCTCTTCGGCCTCGGTGGCGCTGCGCAACCTGTTCCTCTTCGTCGGCGCCGTGGCCATGATGGTGTATTCGAGCCCGAAGCTCTCCGGGTTCGTGCTGCTGGCCATCCCCGTCATCGTTATGCCGCTGGTGCTCTCGGGCCGCGGCGTGCGTCGCCGCTCCCGCGCCGCCCAGGATCGGCTCGCCGACGCCATGTCGTTCGCGACCGAGAACCTCGGCGCGATGCGGACCATCCAGGCCTTCGGCGCGGAGCGGGTGTCCACCACCCGCTTCGACCGGGCCGTCGAGGGCTCCTACCGGGCCGCCGCGCAGGCGGCGCGCGCCCGGTCGCTCCTGACCGCCGTGGCGATCTTTCTCGCCTTCGGCAGTGTCGTGGGCGTGCTGTGGTTCGGCGCTCACGAGGTCATCGAGGGTCGCATGTCGGGCGGCCTACTGTCGCAGTTCGTGCTTTACGCGGTCTTCGGGGCCAGCGCCCTCGGGCAGCTGAGCGAGGTGATGAACGAGGTCTCGGCGGCCGCCGGCGCCGCCGGACGCCTGAGCGAGATCCTGGCGATCACACCGGCCATCGCGGCGCCGGCCGCGCCGGAAGCTCTGCCGCTGCCGTCGCGGGGCGGTATCGCGTTCGAGCATGTCGCCTTCGCCTATCCGACGCGAGACCGCGATGCCGTCGTTCGCGATCTCTCCTTCATGGTGCGGCCGGGCGAGCGCGTCGCCATCGTTGGGCCGTCCGGCGCCGGCAAGTCGACGCTGTTCCAGCTTCTCACCCGCTTCTACGATCCGACCTCCGGCCGCGTGCTGATCGATGGGCTGGATCTGCGATCCGCCGATCCGGCGGAGGTTCGGGCACGCATCGCGCTGGTGCCGCAGGACCCGGCCATCTTCTCCTCCTCGGTGGCCGACAACATCCGCTTCGGCCGTCCGGAGGCGAGCGATGCCGAGGTGCAGGCCGCCGCCGAGCGGGCCGCGGCCTGGGGCTTCATCTCGGCCCTGCCGGACGGCGCCGCGACCCTCGTCGGCGAGCGCGGCATGACGCTCTCGGGCGGCCAGCGCCAGCGGCTCGCCATCGCACGAGCCATCCTCAAGGATGCCCCCATCCTGCTGCTCGACGAGGCGACCTCCGCCCTCGATGCCGAAAGCGAGACGCTGGTCCAGCGCGCCCTCGACGAGGTCATGCGCGGTCGCACCACCCTGGTGATCGCCCATCGCCTCGCCACCGTGGTGACGGCCGATCGCATTCTCGTGCTGCAGGACGGTGCCATCGTCGAGGAAGGGACTCATTCCGCGCTGATGGCCCGCGACGGGCTCTACGCCCGGCTGGCGCGACTGCAGTTCGACATGGACGGGTCGCGCAAGGCGGCCGAGGCGGCGGAATGATGCGGCGCCGACATGTCACGGACCGGCCGGCGCCGTTGCGCGGCGCCCGAAGGTCCCCTTAGGATGCCCATCTCCAGCTCGACCGAAGGCGCACCCATGCCGGCCCCAAAGAAAGTCGCCTTCCTGTCGAAGGAATACCCGCCCTACGTTTACGGCGGCGCCGGCGTTCACGTGGAATATCTGGCGCGGGCCCTCGCCAAGACGATCGACGTCGAGATGCGCTGCTTCGGCGACCAGGCGAGCACCGACGGCCGGCTGACCGTCAAGGGCTACCCGCAGTGGGAGGAGACGAAGCGGGGCACCGACCCGCGCTTCGTCGGAGCGGTCGACGCCTTCGCGCGTTCGCTGGCCATGGCCAAGGACACGCTCGACGCCGACCTCGTCCATTGCCACACGTGGTACACCGACATGGGCGGCGTCATCGCCGCCAAGCTCTGGGGCATCCCCAATGTCCTGACCATCCATTCGCTGGAGCCGCTGCGGCCCTGGAAGGTCGAGCAACTCGGCAACGGCTATCACCTGTCGGCCTGGATGGAGCGGACCGCGATCGAATCGGCCGACGGCATCGTGGCTGTGTCGCGCGAGACCAAGGCAGACGTGCTGCGCCTCTTCGACGTCGACCCCGCGCGCGTCCACGTCATTCATAACGGCATCGATCTCGACGAATACCGCGCCGTCGCGGGCACCGACGTGCTGACCCGCTGCGGCATCGACCCCAACCGCCCGTTTCTGCTCTTCGTCGGTCGCATCACGCGGCAGAAGGGCATCATCCACCTCGTCAATGCGATCCCGAAGATCGACCCGTCTCTGCAGATCGTGCTCTGCGCCGGCGCGCCCGACACGCCCGAGATCGGGCAGGAGATGGCGGAGGGCGTCGAGAAGGCCGCCGCCCTGCGTCCGGGCGTGATCTGGGTGCGCGAGATGCTGGCGCGCGCCGACATCATCCAGCTCTACAGCCACGCGGCGGTGTTCTGCTGCCCCTCCGTCTACGAGCCCTTCGGCATCATCAATCTCGAGGCCATGGCCTGCAACACGGCGGTGGTGGCGACCGCCGTCGGCGGCATTCCCGAGGTGGTGATCCCCGAAGAGACGGGCCTGCTGGTCGATCCCGGCCTCGCGCCAGTGAGCTTCGATCCCGTCGACCCGGCGGGTTTTGCCACAGATCTCGCCGCGGCGGTGAACCGGCTCGCCAGCGATCCGGCCTTGCGGGAGCGATTCGGCGCGGCGGGACGCAAGCGCGTCGAGGCCCATTTCTCCTGGGACGCCATCGCCGAGCAGACGCTCGCCATGTACGCCAAGGTGCTGGAGCAGCACGCGCAGAAGCGCTGAGTCTGCCAATGGAGGCCCCCCCCCGCCGGGCGACACGCTTGGCGCGAAGGAGATTGCCGCTTTGACCGATGCCGTCGCTTCCGTCCCGCCCCCGCCACAGACGGCCACCGCGACGTTGCAGGTCGCCACCACGCAATCGATCGCGCTCGATCGGGTCGAGACACGGCGCGAGCACGACCTGCTCGGCGAGTCCGACGTCCCCGCCGAGGCCTATTGGGGCATCCATACCAAGCGGGCGGTCGAGAACTTTCCCATCACGGGCGTGCCGGTCGGCCACTTTCCGGATTTCGTCCGAGCGCTGGCCCTCGTCAAACAGGCCGCGGCGCGTGCCAACCGCCGCCTGCATCTGCTTGACGATGAGAAGGCGCGCGTCATCGACGAGGCCTGCCGGCTGATCGCCGAGGAGGGCCGGTACCACGAGCAGTTCGTCGTGGATGCCATCCAGGGCGGCGCCGGCACCTCGACCAACATGAACGCCAACGAGGTCATCGCCAATGTGGCGCTCGGCCTGATGGGCCGGGAGCGGGGCGACTACAAGGCGCTCCACCCGAACGACGACGTCAACATGGCGCAATCGACCAACGACGCCTATCCGACGGCGCTTCGGCTCGCCATCATCCTGGCGACGGCGCCGCTGGTGCGGGCCCTGGGTGACCTCTCTTTCGCATTTCGGACCAAGGCGGTCGACTTCGACGACATCGTCAAGATGGGCCGCACCCAGCTCCAGGATGCCGTGCCGATGACGCTCGGCCAGGAGTTCGACGCCTTCGCGGTCACCATCAAGGAGGATGTGGCGCGGCTCGGCGATCTGTCGGCCCTGTTCCGCGAGGTCAATCTCGGGGCGACCGCCATCGGCACCGGCATCAACGCCGATCCGCGCTACGCCGCTCTCGCCGTAGAGGAACTGGCGCGGCTGTCCGGCCAGCCGATGGTCCTGGCCACGAACCTCATCGAGGCCACCTCCGACATGGGCGCCTTCGTGCTCTTCTCGGGGCTTCTGAAGCGTGTCGCCGTCAAACTGTCGAAAATCTGCAACGACCTGCGCCTCCTGTCCTCGGGACCTCGCACCGGATTCGGCGAGATCCGCCTGCCGCCCGTCCAGGCGGGCTCGTCGATCATGCCCGGCAAGGTCAACCCGGTGATCCCCGAGGTGGTCAACCAGGTGGCCTATCTGGTGATCGGCCACGACCTCACGGTCACCATGTGTGCCGAGGGTGGCCAGCTTCAGCTCAACGCCTTCGAACCGACCATCGGCTATTGCGTGCTGAATTCCATCAAGATGCTGACGGCCGCCATCGATACGCTGGCGGTTCGCTGCGTTGCCGGCATCGAGGCCGACCGCGCGCGCTGCGAAGCACTGGTGCAGGGCTCGATCGGCATCGTCACGGCGCTGGGGCCGGCGCTCGGCTACGAGGCTTCGTCGCGGATCGCCCAGCGCGCCCTTGCGGAGAACCGGGGGGTCGCCGAACTCGTGCTGGAAGAGGGGCTGCTGACCCCAGCCGAACTCGACACGCTGCTTCGGGTCGAGGCCATGACGCTTCCGTCCCGCTCGAGGCGCGTGCGGCCGCCGGAGGGATAGGGAGACGCGCGCGAACCGCACCACAAGCGCGTGCCCGGCGATGCAGCGCCGACACCCGTCAAAGGGGCTGCACCGCACAAGGAACTTCGCCCCGCGCGGCGACTTCGCATAGGGTTACCCAACGGTGTGCACTGCACCGAAGGTCATACGCTGACCGCAGTCGAGGCCTAGTTCGAGCGCATGTTAAAGTCCGTCTTCGTGGCCGCGCGCGACAACCGCCGCCTTTTCGTCATCGCCGGCGTGCTGATCGGTTTCGGCTTCAACAAGGTCGTCGACCGGCTAGGGCTGCAGGCGATCGCCCGCGTGGCGGCCCGCAACGCCTCCTTTCCCAACGTTGCACGACTGTCGCCGCCGCAGCGCGCACGCCGCGCCATCGAGGCCCTAGGTCCGACCTTCATCAAGCTGGGCCAGATCCTGGCTTCGCGCTCCGATCTGCTGACCCCGGAATGGACCGATGAGCTCGGCCGCCTTCACAGCCAGGCCTCGCCGGTGCCTTGGGAGAAGATCCGCCCGCAGCTCGAAGAGGATCTCGGCGGCTCGCCCGAAGACATCTTCGCCGAATTCGACAAGGTCGCGATCGCTTCGGCTTCGATCGCCCAGGTCTACCGGGCGCGGCTGAAGACGGGCGAAGACGTCGTCGTCAAGGTCCTACGGCCGGGCCTGCGCAAGATCATCGAGGCGGATCTCCGCCTCATGAGCAACGGCGCCCGCATTGTCGAGCGTGAATGGCCAGAGATCGCCCGCTACAAGCCGCAGGAGCAGATGCGCCACCTCGCGGCGGGCATCAATGGCGAGCTCGACCTCGTCAACGAGGCCCGCAACTGCGAAATGCTGGCGGCGATGTTCGTCGACCGCGAGGACATCGTCTTCCCCAAGATCCACTGGGAACATACGACCGAACGCGTGCTGGTCCAGGAGTTCCTGGACGGAATTCCCCTGACCGATCATGCCCGCCTCGACGCGGGAGAGTACGACAAGCCGCTGCTGGCGCAAAAGGGCACCGACGCCTTTCTGCAGATGGCCCTGATCGAGGGCATGTTCCACGCCGACCCGCATCCCGGCAACCTGCTCGCCATGTCGGGCAATCGCATCGGCTTCATCGACTTCGGCATGGTCGGCCGGCTGACGCAGAAGCGTCGCGACCAGTTGCTGATGATGATCGGCGCCATGCTCGGGCAGAACGCCGATGGGCTGATGGCGGTGCTGATCGATTGGAGCGGTAGTACGGCGCCCGATCTCGCCAAGCTCGACGGCGCCGCTCACGCTTTCGTGCAGCGCCACTCCGGGGCGAACCTGAACCTCGCCATGGTGCTGACCGACTTCATGACGATGGCGCGAGAGAACGATCTCTCGATGCCGACCGACCTTGCCATTCTGTTCAAGAGCCTGGTCTCGGCCGACGGAGTGATGCGCCAGCTCGATCCCGAGTTCGACCTCTTCACCGCCGCTGGCCCCACTGTTCAGCAGAACATGAAGGCGCGCTTTTCGCTCGACGGGTTCAAGAAGAAGATCGCCGGAATGGGAGCCGGCCTGTTCTCGGCTGTGTCCGATCTACCCGCTCTCGTGCACCTCCTGCTGGTGCGGCTGAAGCAGGGCAAGATGACGGTCGAGATCGAGATCAAAGGTCTCGACCAATTGATCCACGGCATCGAGGTCGCCGCCACGCGCCTCGCCATCGCACTGGTAGTCGCGGCCTTTACGCTCACCATTGCGCCCCGCCTCTTGGCCGATCGCGGTAATTTCATCACCGCTACCGTGGTGCTCGGCCTCATCGGGGTGGGTTGGCTGCTGTTGCTGCGCCGCAAACGCTCTTCGCCGCGTTGACGCTCGAAGCAACCGGTCGTAGGAATGAGCGTTCGCTAAGTGGGTGCGTCATCCCGGCGTGCTTTTGGTCTGCGAGGGCTGTTCGATGCGTGACATCAGGGACGGGGGACGCGTCTCCCGACGGATCGTTTCCCGCGAACTCGCCCTGGCGAGCCAAGGTCTCGGATGGGCCGCGACGGCCGTGATGTTGGCTGCCACGATGGTCATCGCCTTCGTGGCGCCGATCTGAGGTCGATCCGACATCGCCGCGCCACTGCGGCGCTGATTATTCGACGCGGCCATCTTCTTTCTCGTCTTGCTGAACCGGCCAAGCCTCAGCTCCCATAGCGGCGCACGGATGGCGTCTCGCCGCCGTGGTCCGAGCGGGGTCGGGACGAGATGGCGACGCATGAACTCGCGCGCGTGCCGCGCATGACGGGTGGAGCAGGGGCTCGCAGAGCCATTATTGGCCGCGCTGCCGAACTGGTTCCATCGGGCGCTTCGGTCCTTCTGGTCGCGGATCCGGGCCTTCGATCGCTGGGCCTGATCGACGAGATTGCCGGCATCCTGCGGTCCGGCGGTTTCACCGTCGCGGAATTCACCGACATCAAGAGCGATCCCACGCTGCAGCAGACGGACGTCGCCGCGCGCTTGGCCCGTGAGATCGGTGCCGGTCTCGTGGTGGCGCTCGGCGGCGGCTCGGCGCTGGATCTCGGCAAGGCTGCGGCCGCGGCAGCCGGGGCCGATGCCCCCGTCGAGCGCTACGCGCTCTGCGCGGCGCCGCTACCCGCCCGAAAGGTCAAGACGATCGTGGTTCCCACCACCTCCGGCACGGGATCCGAGACGACCCGCACCGCAATCCTGTCGGGAGCCGACGGCGCCAAGCTGTGGTTCTGGGGCGAGGAGTTGAAGCCCGACGAGGTCGTGCTTGACCCGGAACTGACCGTCTCGCTGCCAGCCGGTCTCACCGCGGCGACCGGCCTCGACGCCCTGGTCCATGCCGTCGAAGCCGCGACGAACCGCAACGCTCACCCGGCCAACGACCTTTATGCCCACGAGGCCATACGCCTGGTGGCGCGACATCTCGAAACGGCCGTGCGCAGCCCCGGCGACATCCCGGCCCGCGAAGGACTGCAACGCGCCGCCGCCCTGGCGGGCATCGCCATCGACAATTGCGGGACCGCCATGGCCCATGCGATCGGCCACGCCCTGGCATCGCTCCGTCCCATCCATCACGGCCGTGCCGTCGGCGTGGCCATGTTGGCGTCGCTGCCCTGGGTGGTCGAAGGCCACGAGGACGTGTTCGCACGCGTCGCCGCCGCGATAGGGGCCGAGCCGACCGCGCGAGGCTTCATCGAGGCCTATCGCGCCCTGATGGTCAGCGCCTGTCTCTCGCCGTCGCTCGGACCGGAGTTCGACGGCGTGACCCCCGAAATGCTGGCCGCCCAGATGGCCCGCCCCGAAAATCTCCCCATGATCCGTTCCACCCGCCGCGATGCCGCCGAAGCCGACCTTCTCGGCCTCGCCCGCGCCACGCTCGCCGCCTAAGTCCGGGACCGAAGCCATGACCGATCTGTCCGCGTCCCAGCGTCCCTCCACCCGCTCCGGTTGGGAGGACCGCGCTGCGGCTCTCCGCATTGAGGGCCGTGCCTTCATCGACGGGCGCTACGTGGCGGCCCAATCGGGGCGGAGCTTGGCCCGCATCTCGCCGATCCACGGCCGGACCGTGGCCGAGGTGGCGGACGGTGCCGCGGCCGACGTCGACCTTGCCGTCGCCTCGGCTCGGCGCGCCTTCGAGGACGGTCGCTGGCGCGACATGGCGCCGGTCGCGAAGAAGCGGATCATGCTGCGCTTCGCCGAGCTGATCCGGACCAACCTCGACGAATTGGCGCTGCTCGAGACGCTCGACGTCGGCAAGGTGATCGGCAATTCCCTCGCCGTCGATGTGCCCTTCGCGGCCGATTGCATCCAGTATTACGGAGAGCTCGCCGATAAGCGTAGCGACGAGATCGCGCCGGTCGGACCCAAGGACGTCGCCCTCGTGCGTCGCGAGGCGCTCGGCGTCGTGGCCGCCATCGTGCCCTGGAACTACCCGCTGATCATCTCGGCCTGGAAGCTCGGCCCGGCGCTGGTGGCGGGCAATTCCGTCGTGCTGAAGCCCGCCGAGCAATCCTCGCTCTCCGCCATCCGCTTGGCCGCCCTGGCCGCCGAGGCCGGCATTCCCGACGGCGTGCTGAACGTGCTGCCTGGCTTCGGCGAATCCGTCGGCCGGCCGCTGGCGCTGCACAACGACGTCGACATGGTGTCTTTTACGGGGTCGACCGAGGTCGGCAAGCTGATGATGCGCTATGCTGGCGAGAGCAACATGAAGCGCGTGGCGCTCGAATGCGGCGGCAAGAGCCCCCATGTCGTAATGCCCGACGCCGATCTCGACGCCGCCGCCTCGGGCATCGCCTGGGGTATCTTCTACAATCAGGGCGAGACCTGCCACGCCGGCTCCCGCGTCATAGCCCACCGATCGATCCGCGAGGAGCTGGTCGCCAAGATCACCGCCGTGCAGCGCGAGCAGATCCCCCTTGGCCATCCGCTCGATCCCGCAGCCCAGATGGGCGCGTTGATCGACGAAGGTCACATGACCCGCGTGCTCTCGATGGTCGAGGCGGGGCGGCGCGAGGGAGTCCGGGTGCATTGTGGGGGCGAGAGAGCCTTGACGGAGTCCGGCGGCTTCTACGTCGAACCCACGATCCTGGATGATGCGGCCCCGTCGAGCCGTGTCTTTCAGGAGGAGATCTTCGGCCCTGTCCTGGTCGTGACGCCCTTCGACACGCAAGAGGAAGCGGTGCGCCTCGCCAACGGCACCGTCTATGGACTCGCCGCTGCGGTCTGGACCGAGGACATGCACGCGGCCCATCGGCTGAGCGGCGCGATCCGGGCCGGCACCGTCTGGGTGAATTGCTTCGACAAATCTTCGCTGGCCACGCCCTTCGGCGGGTTCAAGCAATCGGGCTTCGGACGGGATCGATCGCCGCACGCCATCGACAAATATACCGATCTCAAGACGGTCTGGACGGCGTATCGTTGAACGTCCAGGGAGAGGGTAACGCGATGGCGGATCAGGCGAAGATCACCGGAATCGAGATCTCGCACCACCGGTTGCCACTCGACCCGCCCTTCCACGCGAGCTGGGACACGCAGCCGCGCGTCGCCTTCGATGCCACGATCGTGCGGATCCACACCGATGCGGGCATCACCGGGGTGGCGTCGGGCGATGCCATGCTGGGCTTCGCCGGCCACGAGCACCTCTTCATCGGCCAGGACGCGCTGGCGATCGAGCGCCACTGGCGCATCCTCGACAACATTCAGTTCCATTGGGGCCGGCCCTGGCCGCTCGATCTCGCGCTGTGGGATCTCGCCGGCAAGCTCACCGGCCAGCCGGTCTGGCGGCTGCTCGGTGGCCGGAGCGGCGGCAAGGTGAAGGCCTATGCGTCGTCCGGGACGCTGCGGGCGCCTGCCGAACTCGCCGACGCGGCCGAGCGCTATCTGGCGCTGGGTTTTTCGGCCCTGAAGATCCGCTTTCATCGCGGCGACTGGCGCGCCGACATCGCTGCCCTCGAAGCCGTCCGGGCGCGGGTCGGCTCAGGGCTGGAGCTGATGGTCGATTGCAACCAGGGCTGGCGCATGTCCTGGGACGCCTATCCGTCCTGGACCTTGAAGGACGCGCTCCAGGTCGGGCGCGAGCTCGAGCGGCTCGGCGTCTACTGGATGGAAGAGCCGCTGCATCGCGGCGATCGGGAGGGCATGCGCCGGCTGCGCGACGTGCTCGACGTCCGTATCGCCGGAGGCGAGATGACACGCGAGCTCTACGAGTTCCGCGACCTCATCGCGGAAGGCTGCCTCGACGTGATCCAGCCCGATGCCGCGCTGGTCGGCGGCATCACGGGCCTGCGCCGGATCGCCGCCATGGCGGAAGCTCATAACCTCGCCTTCACACCCCATACCTGGACCAACGGGATCGGGGTCCTGGCCAACGCCCATCTGGTGGCCGGCGTCGGCGACGTGCCCTTTCTCGAATACCCGTTCGATCCGCCCGAATGGAGCCTGCATCGCCGCGACTTCGCCATGGCGGAACCTCTGCGGGTGGATGCCTCCGGCACGATCGTGCTCGGCGAGCGGCCCGGGCTCGGCTTCGACCTGGCCGAGGATCTCCTCGCCTCCACCCGGATCGGCTGAGGTCCCGTGAAGGCGCGCCCCGGAAGCACCAACGCCATGGACCGGCAGTGGCTGCCCTTGAACGCGCTCCGCGCCTTCGAGGCGGCCGGCCGGCTCGGCAGTTTCACGGGAGCGGCCGCCTCGCTCAACGTAGCGCAGAGCGCGGTCAGCCGCCACGTCATCGCGCTGGAACGGTTCCTCGGCGTGGCTCTGTTCGAACGGCGGCCGGGGCAGCTCGTCCTGACCGAAGCAGGTCTTCACCTCCTGCCGGCGGTGACACGGAGCTTCGACCGCATCGATGGGGCGCTGGGCGATATCGTCGCCGAAAAGGGAACGCCACGCCGCATGCTGCGGGTGGCGCTGCCGCCGACCTTCGCGCTCCAGCTGGCGGTTCCCATCCTGCGGGATTTCCGCGCCGAACATCCGGATCTCGCCATCGAAATCGCCTCGCGCCCCTCGAGCGAAGCCGAGGCAGAGGCGGCGATCGCGGTCGCCTATTCCGAGCCTAAAGTGTCGGACGCCATCAACGACCTTCTCTGGATGGAGCGGCTGGCCGTTGTCTGCGCGCCCGCCGCGTCGGGAGAGGGGGAGACGGACTTCGCTGCCCTGGTCAAACGCCAGGACCTGCTTCACGTCCGCCTCGGCGGCCGGCCGCACGGTCACATGTGGCGCCTGATGGCGCGCGCCGCCGGGCGTCCCGACGTCCCGGTCGATGGCGGCCTCGTCTTCGACACGGCGCAACTCGCCGTCCAATATGCGCTGTCGGGCGACGGGCTGGCGCTGGTCGACCCCGTTCTGTTCCGCGACGACCTCGCGGCCGGGCGTCTCGTGGCGCCCTTCGAGACGCGGCTCGCCTCCGGCTACGGCTATTATCTCGTCACGGCGCCCGAGGATCTCGACGAGGCCGTAGCGCTGTTCCGCTCCTGGCTCATCCGCCGCTTCGCCGCAGGAACGCGTGCCGAACCCGAGCCGGAGGCGGCGCCGTGAAGCTCAGCGGAAACGTCCGGGCCAAGGCCGGGTGCGGCCGCGTCAAAAGCCCAAAGTGCCAAGCCCCATCCCTGAGAGGTCCCCTGCCATGAAGACGCATGCCAAGGTCGTGGTCATCGGTGGCGGCGTCATCGGCGCCAGCGTGCTCTATCACCTGGCCCGGGCGGGCTGGACCGATACCCTGCTGATCGAGCGGGCGGAGCTCACGGCGGGCTCGACCTGGCATGCCGCCGGCGGCGTCCATACCGTCAATGGCGACGCGACGTTGAGCCGGCTGCAGCAATATACGATCGAGCTCTATCGCGAGATCGAGGAGGAATCGGGCCAGAGCTGCGGCGTCCATCTCACGGGCGGCATCATGCTGGCGGGTACGCCAGAGCGCCTCGATTGGCTGAAGATGGTTCGGGCCCGCGGCCGCACGCTCGGCATGGATCTCGAACTCGTCTCGGCCGCCGAAGCGAAGCGGCTCTTCCCACTGATGGACGAGCGCCATTTCGTCGGTGCGCTGTTCGATCCCGTCGAAGGTCACGTCGATCCCTATGGCGTCACTCACGCCTACGCCAAGGCGGCGCAGAAGCGCGGCGCCACGATCGAGCGGCATTGCCGCGTCACCGATCTCGTTCTGCGCCCCGACGGGGCCTGGGACGTCGTGACCGAGAGCGGCACCGTGCGGGCCGAACACGTGGTCAATGCCGGCGGCCTCTGGGCGCGCGAGATCGGTCGCATGGTGGGGCTCGAACTCCCCGTCCTCGCCATGGAGCACCATTACCTCATCACCGAGGACATGCCGGAACTTGTCGGGCAGAAGGAGCAGCTCCACTGCATCGACTTCGAGGGCGAGATCTACATGCGCCAGGAGCGGGGCGGCATGTTGATGGGCACCTACGAGCGCAACGGCCAGCCCTGGTCCGAGCGCGTCACCCCTTGGGACTTCGGCCAGAACCTGCTGCCCGACGACCTCGACCGCATCTCGGCGAGCCTCGAAGTCGGCTTTGCCCATTTCCCCGCCATCGCTACGGCGGGGCTGAAGAAGGTCGTCAACGGGCCCTTCACCTTCACGCCCGACGGCAATCCGCTGGTCGGGCCCATTCAGTCTCTGCCGAACTTCTGGGTGGCCTGCGGCGTCATGGCGGGGTTCAGCCAGGGCGGCGGCGTCGGCCTGGCTTTGGCCAATTGGATGGTCGAGGGCGATCCCGGCTACGACATCTGGGCCATGGACGTCGCCCGCTACGGCGACTGGACCACCATGGCCTATACCAACGCCAAGGTGCGGGAGAACTATTCCCGGCGCTTCCGCATCCGTTTCCCCAACGAGGAACTGCCGGCCGCTCGGCCGCTGCGCACGACCCCGGTCTACGATCTCCTCGCCGCCGAGGGAGCGCGGTTCGGCGCCTATGGGGCGCTCGAACATCCGCTGTGGTTCGCGGCTCCCGGCACGCCCGAGGAACCCGTCACCTTCCGGCGCTCAGAGGCGCACGAGGCGGTCGGCGTGGAATGCCGCGCCGTGCGCGACGCCGTCGGCCTGATCGAGATCTCCTCTTACGGCAAGTTCGACGTATCAGGACCCGAGGCCGAGGCTTTCCTGGCGCGGGTCATGGCGGGGCGGATGCCGGCGGTCGGCCGCATGGCGCTCTCCCCGATGCTCAACTCACGTGGCAAGCTGGTCGGCGATTTTACGGTGGCGCGCCTCTCCGCCGAACACTTCTTCGTCGTCGGGACGCTGGCGGCCGAGGCCCATTACCTGCGCTGGTTCGAGCCGTTCCTCACGCCCGGCGTCTCGGTGCGTTCCTGCGCCTCGGAATGGGTCGGGTTCTCGGTCGCCGGGCCGCAGAGCCGCACCCTGCTGCAATCGCTCGTGACGCAGGATCTGGCGACCGAGGCCTTCCCTTTCATGAGCTTCGCCGCGCTCGAGGTCGGTATGGTGCGGGCACTGGTGGGCCGCGTCAGTTTCACGGGCGATCTCGGCTACGAAATCTGGTGCAGGGCCGACGACCAGCGCGCCCTTTATCGGGCGTTGCGCGATGCCGGTGCGCCACTCGGTCTTCGGCTCGTGGGGGCCGCGCGCTCGACAGCCTGCGCCTGGAGAAAGGCTTCGGGACCTGGGCGCGCGAGTTCCGACCGACCTATGGTCCCGACGAGGCGGGGCTCGGCCGCTTCGTCGATTGGCGTCGGGATGGGTTCGTCGGCCAGGAGGCGGCGCTGGCCGCACGGGCGGCCGGCGGCGGGCCCTTGCGGCTCGTCGGCTTCGCGATCGAGGCCGCCGATGCCGACGCGATCGGCGACGAGCCGGTCTGGCACGACGGCACTGTGGTGGGCGTCGTCACGTCGGGCGGCTATGCCCACGGTGTCGGCCAATCAATGGCGCTGGGCTACGTCCCGAAGGCGCTGGCGCAGGCCGACGACGGCTTCGAGATCGAGATCATGGGCGAGCGCCGTCCCGCCCGCCGGCTCGACGGTGCCGCCTTCGATCCCGAGGGCGCACGCATGCGGGCGTGACTGAGTGACGCCTCAGTGATTCTGGTTTCGTTATGGTTTCACTGGCATTGACGAGGTGGGACGCCTTTGACCGAACCCCGTGAGGCCTCGATGAAGCTCTGTGTTGCCCTGATCGCCCTGACCCTGACCTGCGTATCGATCGGCGGCTGCGTCGGCCCGCGACCGTGCCCACCCGGTTCGCATCCCGGCCCCTACGGCCACCGCTGCTTCCTCAACGGCTGAGTTCGGCGCCGGAGGACTCGCTACCGCGGGTTCTTCCGGATGCTGGTCGCGCGACCGTCAAGGATCCCTGCCATGCTGCCGGGCGGCACCGAGGGGAGATCGTACGATGCAAGGCACGCCGCTGTCGCCCCGTGGACTCGTAGCGGTCCTGGCCTGCCCGATCCTTGTGCTTCTCTGCGTGGTCTTCGTCGACCGCGCGGCCTCCAGCCTGTCGCACGCCGATTTCGCCGGCCACGTCGCGATCTTCGTCTGGCTGACCCACATCGTCGATCCAGTCCCGCCTCTCGCCGGCTTCGGGCTCGCCGGGGCAGGCTTGGCGGCACTCCTCGGCTGGCGACCCGGACCGGCCGGCCGCGCCTTCATCGGCTGCTGCGTCGCGGTGCTGGTGGCGATCGCCATCAAGGACCAGCTGAAATGGGCCTTCGGACGGCTGTGGCCGGAGACGTGGGTCAACAACAACCCGTCCTGGATCCACGACGGTGCCTATGGATTCTTCCCCTTTCACGGCGGGCAGGGCTGGTTCTCTTTTCCGTCGGGCCACACGACGATCATCACCGCGCCCGTGGCGGCCCTCTGGAGAGCGTTGCCGAAATGGCGCCTCCTCCTGGGCTTGCCCGTCGTGTTGGTGGTGGTGGGCCTCTTTCGGCGCCGACTATCATTTCGTGGGCGACATGGTGGCCGGGTTCTACCTTGGCACCGCCTGCGGGATCGGTGTCGCGGCCCTGCTGCGTGACCGATCCGGCCCGGCGCTTGCTGCGCCGCCATCCTGATCCGGAGTTCCGAGAGGCCGCGTGTCCCGACCCTTCCTTCGCCCGCCCGCGACGCCGCTGATCCGCCGGGGAACGCTTCGGACACCGGGATCCGATCTCCGCAAGATGCCGGTCGGGCTCGACCTCTCGGGCATCAACGTCGCCGAAGGATTGCGCGCTGCCGTGGCCTCCGGTGCCGTGCTGGTGGTGAACATCTGGGTCCAGTCGCCGGCGCTGCTCTTCATTGCCTTCGCGGCGAACCTCACCTGCTTCTGCGACATCGGGGGCGCCCTGCGCGAGCGCGTGCCAGCGCTTCTCACCTTCACGATCCTCGCGGCCGCGCTGTGGAGCGGCCTGGGCTTGCTGCACGGCTACGGACTTCCGCTGCTGCTGCCCGTCACCGGCGTCGTGGTCTTCTGCAATTCCATGGCGCGTGTCTGGGGAGCCCGCGCTCAGGCCGTGGGCAACATCCTCACCGTGGTGCTGGCTCTGGCGGTCGACCGCGCCATCCCGCTGGCCGAAGCCGAAATGCTGTTCGTCGCCTTCGTGATCGGGGGCGCCTGGGCGGTGCTGATGACGATCGGCATCTGGCGCATCCACCCTGAACGAGCCGGTAGCCGGATGGTGGCGGCGAACTGGCGTCTCCTTGCCCTTTTTGCCCGCGATCTCGGCGAGGTCCTTCGCGCCGGTAGCGGAGCGCGCGAGTCCGCGGGCTTGCTGGCCGAGTTCGAGGCCCATGCCCGTGCCCACCGCCGCGCCCTGCGGGATGCCCTGGAGGAGACGCGGGTGGCCCTCCTCGCCACGGCCCGGCCGCAAGGGCTGGCGGGGTCGGTGGTGGCCCGCAACATGCTCGCCGTCGAGGATCAGGATCGTATCTTCGGCGCTCTCATCGCCCTGTCCGACATGCTGGAATATGCGGAAGGCGATGCCATCCGGGCGGCTACCGTCCGCATGCTGCGGCGGCTTCGCCCCATGCTCGACCTCGCGGGGCGCGCCGATGCGACGCGCCGGCGCGATATCGAGCGCTCGCTCGGGCGCCTGGCGGAAGCTGCGGCGGGTCATCCCGCCCTCGTCGACATCGCCGCTGTCCTGGCCGACCGGCTTCGCATCGCCTACCGGCTACGGGCCGAGGAGGCCGGAGACCACGTTCCAGACCCGGCGCCGCCGCGGGCCGGGCTCGACGCCTGGACGGCGCCGCTCCGCGCCAATCTCACCTGGTCCTCCGCCATTCTGCGCCATGCGGTCCGCGCCGCCGTCCTGACGGTCGCCGCCGTGGCGATCTCGCTCACCTGGTGGAGCGTCTATTCGCATTGGCTGACCATCACGGTGGCGCTGACCATGCAGCCCTATTTCGCCGCCACTTGGCAGCGGGCGCTGGAGCGGATCGGCGGCACGGTGCTGGGCGCCTTGATCGGTGGCGCGCTGGCCTTCTTTCCGCAGACCGCGCTGGTCGACTCGCTTCTCATGGTGCCGCTGTCGGTGATCGGCTTCTCGGTCCGCCAAGTCAGCTACGGCGCCTATGTGGCCTGCCTGACGCCGCTCGTCGTCATCCTCTTCGATGTCGCCGAGCCGGGCCATGCGGAGTGGCTCATCGCCACGATGCGCACGCTCTACACGATCGGCGGTGGCATCGTGGCGGTGCTGGCCTGCATGATACTCTGGCCGAGCTGGGAGCCCGACCGCACCGCGCAGGGCCTGCGGGCCGCGTTGAGCGCCCATGCGGTCTTCGCCGCCGCGGTGTTCGCCCGCCGATCGGGCGCAGCGACCGCGTCAGCGGTCGAGGCGGCCCGCCGCGCCGCAGGCGTCGCCAGCAACAACCTCGAAGCCTCGCTGTCGCGGGCCCTGCAGGAGCCTGGCCGCACGCACCGCCGGAAGCTCGAGACCATGATGGCGGCCGATGCCGGGCTGCGGCGTCTCGGCGGGGCATTGCTGGCGCTTGACCACGATACTCACGCCGACGACGGCCTCGCCGACGATGGTTGGGCGGCGTGGAGCCGATGGGTGCCCCAGGCGCTGGATCGACTGGCGGAGGGCGAACGGTCTCTGGCTCCATCACCGCCCGCGCCACCCGCCGGCACGCTGGCCCGCATCGGCCGGGTCGTCGAGATCCTCGGCGATGTGGTGACGGATCGCGCGACTGCCGACGATGCCACGGCTACAGACCAGGCCACGACGGCAACCGCCCTGTCGGGTCTTCGTTGACGCGTCGAGCAATGGAGAACAGGCCATGAGACTATCGAGATCGGCGACGGCGGCCCTGGTGGCCGGTCTGCTTTGGGGTGCGGCGCTCAGCTCTGCGACCGCGGCCCAGAAAGCGGCACCGCCGCCGGTTCCGGCGCCGGCCCAGGCCGCGCAGCCCAATGCCGATTCTGCCGAACCGCCCGCCCAGAGTGACGAAGGAGGCGCCGGCTATCTGCCGGGCGCGCAGTTTCAGCGCAAGCTCGATGGGGGCCCCGGCTTCGTCTGCACCGCCACCAATGCGCTACGCGACCAGCGCTGCACGGCGACTTGCCAGGCGGGCGAGTCGGCGGATTGCGTCGATGCCGACGGCGGCGCGGCGCCCAGCTGCACCTGCACCAGAAGCTGACGCGGGCACTGACCGGCTCGGTCTTCACGTTACGTCAACTCTAAAACAGCTAGATCGTTGAAGCCGCCGAAGCAGGGGCGCTGGCGGCTTCAATCCATGCGGCGCTTCTGCAACAGTGTGGGTTTTCTTTGTCGGCGTCCGCAGTTGAGCCGCATTGAACCTTCATTCGTCGGTACAGACGCCCCATGGGCGATCGGCTCTGCTTCAGGTGACATGCTGGCGATGACCAAGGTGATGAAATTGCGCGGTTCGGACACTGTCGCCCAGACATCGCGCGCGATTTCGGCGCGCCTCATCGCGCTGCCGCTGGTCATGCTGGTCGGCCTCGGATTGGCGGGCTGCGAGACGGCGGGTTCGGTCGGATCCGTCGGGCTCGGCGTTGCCGAGGTCACGCCGCGATCCAACGAGACATCGGTCAATATCGCGTCGCTCTCCGATGTCGTGTCGCGCAACCCGCGCGATCCGGAAGCCTACAACACCCGCGGCGCCGCCTATGCCCGCCAGGGCGATTTCGACAAGGCTGTGGCCGACTTCACCAAGGCAGTGACAATCGACCCCAACAATGCCGCGGCCTTCACCAACCGCGCCCTGTCCTACCGCCAGACGGGCCGCAACGACCTTGCGCTGGCCGACTTCAACCACGCGCTTCAGGCCAACCCGAACCATGCCCCGGCCTATCTCGGACGCGGCAATCTGCTGCGCGTCCAGGGCAACCTCGACGGCGCCATGGCCGACCTCGACCAGGCGATCAAGCTGAACTCCGAAGGGCAGCAGGGCGCCCAGGCGTTCCATGCCCGCGGCCTGATCCATCAGAAGCGCGGCGATCAGCCGGCCGCGGTGACGGATTTCGACAATGCGATCGATCGCGACCCGTTCGCGGCGGCGCCTTACCAGGCGCGGGCCCAGAGCCTGACGGCCGAAGGCAAATACGAGCAGTCCATCGAGGACTACAACGCCGCTCTCAACGTCGACTCCAAGAATGCCGAGGCCTGGGCGGGTCTCGGGGTCGACTACGAGAAGCTCGGCAATCGGATGAAGGCCCAGGAAAGCTACTCCCGCGCCAAGACCATCGATCCCGACAACCGGCTCGCCAGCGATGGCCTATCGCGGACGGGCCGGGCCTAGAGCCGCTGCCTTTCGGGCTGAGTCGGCTGGGGTAGCGGGCTGACTCGCGCTGTGATTCCATGGTGATGGGATCACGGAGGAGCATCATGGCCCGAGCCCTGTCGTTGGACCTGCGCGAGCGGGT
>JBPBQY010000036.1:0-28800 GCA_050920985.1 Janthinobacterium lividum
GGAAACGACGACAACACACCCGGCAAACCCTGCCAGGAGCATCACCCAAACCGAAGCTCGGAAACGTCGTCCGCAGCACGCTCTCAAAGCAGCGCCGCCCGTCGATGACCGGCTTATAGGCGGTGTATGCCAGCGCCGTCAACCCGAAAGTCGTGGAACTGTCAAAAAGCAGCAAAGACCGCGGGGAAGCAGGCGGCCGACCGGCCATCCGACGAGCGCAAGAGTGGACGCCGTACTCCCGCCATGAAACAGAGGCTGTGTCGACGCGAGGACGGCTTGTGGCTAGCGTGGTGGCGCGACGGCTGGAGCCGATCAGGGGAGCGGAATTTTTGGGGGCCATCGCCAGCGCGCATCTTCGTCAAGCGGGCCTCGTCGATATCGGGGTCGAACCTCCGATCCAGGTGATAGGCCGGCCTGCGCTGGCTCATGATCGCCGCGATGTGTCTTTCCGCTGGCTCTCCGCCGTGGTCCTGACCGGTCTTGCGGGATCGGGCCTTATCGGCACGACGATCTTCGTCGCCCTCAGCCGCCAGTCCAACATCGCCCAGGCGCCCGAGCTCGTGACGCCGACGCGCGGCGCGCGATCGGCAGACTCGGGGCTCGTCAAGGGAGACCGCCTGATCCGCTCGGCCGACATCGTCGCCGAGAAGCAGAGCTTCAAGACGCCGGTCGCCGTGAAGGTCGGCGACAAGCAGATCATCCGCATGCGCGGCTTTACCCGTGTCGCCACGACCCTTGCCCTGGCCTCGACCGGCAACGACGACGATGTCCCGGCGTTCAATCCGCTGAAACTGATGGCCGAGGACGCGAACCCGGCCGAGGCTCCTCCCCCAGACCCGGGTCCGGCCCTGGCCGACGCCGATGTCTCCTTCACGACCAAGGACCTCCCCACCGCCGACCCCACGCGGCTCGGCGGATCGTTGTCTTTGGACGAGATCCAGGCTCAGGTGGCGGAGTCGGCTCGCAGCCTCGCTCTACCGAACCGGACGCCGCTGCTGCCGCAGATGCTGCTCATGCGCACGAGCCGCGCCGGGACCCTTCCCATGAACGGCCTCGGCTTCGCAGACCCAGGATTTCCCGGAACGCCCTTCTCCTCGATCGAGGTCCACATGGTGGCGGAGAACGTCACCGCCGTGCCGCGGTCCGACGCCAACCGGGACCGGGACGCGTCGGAGCGGCTCGTCGTTTTCCGGCACGGCGACGCTCTCGACGATATCCTGAAGGCGAATGGCGCGACGCGCGACCAGATCCGCTCGATCGACGCGGCTTTCGCCCCGAAGCACGGGGAATCTCCAATTGCGGAAGGTCGGCGCCTGCGCCTGATGTTCTCACGGCTCGACGACAGCCGGCCGCGCCAGATTGCCCGAATTTCGGTCTATGCCGACGAGACACTCGAGACCACGATCGCACTGTCCGACTCGGGCGACTACGTGAGGGTCGCCAATGCCGAGGCTCCGAAGCGTCCCGCGGCCAACCCGTCGAGCGACGACCAGGACGGATTCAGGCTCTACGACAGCCTCTACGAAACGGCGCTGAAGCAGGATATGCCGAAGCCGTTGATCGACACGCTGGTGCGCGTCTTCGGCAATGACGTCGACTTTCAGCGCTCCGTCGCCGGCGGCGACAGTTTCGACGCCTTCTACACCGACGGGGACGACGACGCCGGCCGGACCGACCTGCTCTATGCCGCCATCACGGTGCACAACGAAACGTTTCGCTACTACCGCTTCGTCACGCCCGACGACAATGCGGTCGATTTCTATGACGAGAACGGGCGTTCGGTGCGCAAGTTCCTGATGCGGTCGCCCGTACCCAACGCCATCGTGACGTCGGGCTTCGGCCTGCGCTTCCACCCCATCCTCGGCTATTCACGTCCCCACACGGGCGTCGACTGGGCGGCGCCGATCGGCACGCCGATCCTGGCCGCCGGTTCGGGGACCGTGCTCAAGGCTGAACGCTCGTCGAGCTACGGCAACCATGTCGAGATCCAGCACGCCAACGGCTACATCACGACCTATTCGCATATGACGGGTTTCGCCCGCGGCATTGCCGATGGCGTGCGGGTGCGGCAGGGTCAGGTGGTAGGCTACCTCGGGCAGACGGGGCTGGCGACCGGGCCGCACCTCCACTACGAGGTCATCGTCAACGGCCATTTCGTCGATCCCATGCGGGTGAAGCTGGCCCGCACCCGCGAGATGGACGGCAAGGTCCTGGCCGACTTCAAGCATGAGCGCGACCGCATCGACACGCTGATGGCGGGCGCCCCCAATGCCGTCGCCACCACGCCCGAGAAACACGCCGAGAACTGAGACGGGCCCGTCGCCCCTTCAGTGGGCCACGGATGCTCGCCAGCGCGCCGTATAGGCGGCGAAGGCTTCACCGAGACCGAACCTGGGAACGACCGGCGACGGATGCGGGGTCGCGACAGGAGCGACGAGACTGGCGGCCCCGATGCTCGTCCCGGTTCCGCCGCCCGCCACCGCCACCGGGCGGCCGGTCAGCGCCAGCAAGGCCTCCCCATAAAGCCGATTGGCCGCCAGGGGACCTTCGATGACCGTCGCGCCGGTCGCTCCGATGAGATTCAGCCCGGCTGCGGTCATCAAGGCCGCGTAGAGGCTCGCCACGGCGGTTCGTTCGGGCGCCGTCAGCGGGGCAGGATCGACGCTCCAGCCTCCGACGCGGTCCGGAAAGGATCCGCAACCCGCTACGAAGGTGGGAAGAGCCATGATGCAACGCGCGATCACCATGCCAACCGTCGCAGCATCGGGCTCGACAGGTGCGCCGCCGGTGAGGAGATCGAACTCGCGCCCGCCCATGAAGCGGGCCGAGGGGACGGGGCGACGATAGGCGTCGACATTGGCCAGCGTATCGCGGCACGGGTCGAGGCTGTCCAACGAGCCGCCGATCGCGAAGGAGATGACCCAGGTGCCACTCGACACGATGGTGGCGGGCGCACTGCCGCGCTGGAGATGGGGCAGCAGCGACGCATTGGAATCGTGGATCCCGCAGGCGACCGGCAGGCCGGGCCGCAGCCCGAGCCGCGCCGCCAGCTCCGGCCGCAAAGGACCGATCCGGTCGAAGGCCGAGCGCAGCGGTGCCAAGTGACCGGTCCATCCCTGGGTCTCGACCAGGGAGGAGACCCGATCGCGGCCGGGCGCCCAAAGGTCGGTGTGGCAGCCGAGCGAAGTCGCCTCGGTCGCCGCCACGCCGGTCAGCCGCCAGGCCCAATATTGCGGATAGGTGACGAAGGCGTCGGCGATCGCAAAGACCTGCGGGAACGCATGAGCCTGCCAGAACAGCTGGGCGCCGAGGTTCAACCCACCGCGCAGCCGGGGCGAGAAAGTCTCGGCGAAACCGGGACGGACACGATCGTAAGCCTCCGCGAGGGCGTCCGGCCCGGCATGTTCGTAGTCGAGCACCGGCAGCGCGAGACCATCACCGCGGAGCAGCGCGCCGGTGGCACCATGGGTCGTGATCGACAGGGCATCGATGTCTCGGGCGACGGCGGCGAGGCCGTCGTTGAGGAAGGCCGCAATGGCCTCGACATCGGCATGCGGATAGGGACCGTCTTGCCGGACCGAATTCCCCATGGACCGGCTCCAGACCTCGCGGCCTTCTGCGACGTCGACGAGCACGAGCTTGACGTTCGTCTTGCCGACATCGAGCACCGCGACGGTGCGGATCTCGCCCGACGCCCTCACGGCAGGTGGAAGACCGGTTCGAGCGGCACGATCGCGGGCGCGGAGGTCGGCTCCGTCTCCATGAGATCCGCCATGTGAGCCCACCAGCGCCGCATCACCGGGTGGTCGGGCAGGCGCGCCATGGCGTGGTCGCGCCGGCGCCACAGGACGGCGAAGAGCAGGTTGGTGGCGGGCTCGAGATGGATGGAATAATCCGCGATGCCGGTCTCGCGCAGGAGGGCCTCAAGCTCTGGCCAGAGGGCGTCGTGGCGGCGGCGGTAGGAGTCGGCGCAGCCCGGTCGGAGCCGCATCGCGAAAGCGTGTTTCTCGTGGGTCTCGAGGTCGAACGGGCCGATGGCCGTCACGCGACCCTCCTGCGGGCCCAGGCCCGCCGCGCCAGACGAGGCAGCGCGATGGTGCCGATCAGCATCAGGCCGACGACGATCGACATGATGATGCCGGGCACGTTGAGGAGGCCGAGGCCGTAGGTCACGAGCCCCAGCACGAAGGCCGCGATGACGACGCCCGGCACCGTGCCGGAGCCGCCCTGGATGTCGACGCCGCCGAGCACCACCACGGTGACGACGTCGAGCTCCCAGCCGAGCGCGATCGAAGGGCGCGTCGAGCCGAGCCGGCCGGTCAGCATGACGGCGGCGAGTCCGGAAGCGAGACCCGTGGCGAGGAAGACGATCAGCTTGATGCGCTCGACCCGAAGCCCCGAGAAACGCGCCGCGAAGGCATTGTTGCCGATGGCCCGCACGGCCCGGCCGAAGGTGGTGCGGTGGAGCACGACGGCCGCCACGACGGCCAGGGCCAGGAAACAGGCGAATTCGAAGGAGATCATCTGCCAGACGTAGCCCTGGCCGAACCAGGCGAGGCCGGCGGGATAGTTCTTGAAGACACCGTCGCCGAGCGTTAGGTAGCTCAGGCCCCGGTAGAGGCTCATCGTGCCCACCGTCGCCATGATGGAGGGCAGGCCCATCCGCGCCACCAGGAACCCGTTGAAGAGTCCGCAGCCTGCCCCGACGAGAAGGCCTAAGACCACCAGGGCGGGCATACTGAAGCCGGCTGCCGCGGCGGCGCCCATGGCGGTCGAGCTCAGCGCCACGATGCCGCCGACCGAGAGATCGATCTCGCCCGCCATGACGACAAAGGCCATGGCGAGCGCGATGATGGCCTTTTCGGTGAAGTTGAAGGTGGCGTCGCTGAGGTTCCAGAGGTCGAGGAAATAGGGGGACGCAAAGGCATCGGCGGCGAAGACCAGGGCCGCCACCACCAGAAGCAGGGCCTCCCAGCTGGCCGCGAATCGACGCCAGGGCGTGACGAGACGGTCCGGCAGGCTGCGCGGCGCCACCGCGACGGGAGAGACGAGGGGGCTCACGGGCGGGCTCCGGCGGGAGAGGACGCGAGGGCCTGCGGCCGCAGGATGACCCGGCCGCGCTTGCGTTCGGCGCGGGCGTTGAGCGCCACGGCGGCAATGATGACCGCGCCCGAGATGGCCATCTGGGCGAAGGGCGAGACGTTCACCACCGGCAGGGCATTCTTGATGATGCCGAGGAACAGGGCGCCGAGCACGACGCCCGGAACCGAGCCGATGCCGCCCGCGATCGACACCCCGCCGATGACGCAGGCCGCGATGACGTCGAGCTCGAAGCCCGACGCCACATCGACATAGGCCACGGCATAGCGCGCCACCCAGAGATAGCCGCAGAGGCCCGACAGCGTGCCGGAGAAGCAGAAGGCGAGGCACCGCGCGCGGCCGGGATCGATGCCGGCATAGACGGCGGCCGTGGGATTGCCGCCCACCGCATACCAGGCGCGGCCGACGCCGCTGCGTCCGAAGACTACGCCCGCCAGCAGGATCAGCAGCACCGCGGTCCAGCTCAACACCGGGATGCCAAGGATGGCGAAGCGCGGTACGCCGAGAAAACCCGGCGTCATCTGGAAGCTGTTGATCCAGGCGCCGCCCGAGAGAACGAAGGCGAGCCCCCGATAGACCGTCAGCGTGCCGAGCGTGACGACGATCGGCGGGATCCCGACCTTCCACACCAGCACACCGTTAATGGCGCCGAGCAGCAGGCCGAGGCCGAGCGCCACGACGACCAGCAGGGCCAGCGGCAGCCCGGGGGCATGGACGTCGAGCAGGGCGACGCTCATGCCGGTCAGCGCCACATTGGCGGCGACCGAGAGGTCGACCGAGCGGGTCAGGATGACGGCCGCCTGCCCCAGCGCCATGACGATGAGGATGGCACTGTCGTTGAAGACGTTGCCGAGGCTCGCCGGTGCAACGAAAGCCGGGAAGCGCGCCGCCACGGCGCCGAGCAGCAGCAGGATGGCGAGAGCGAGCAGGATCTCGCGCCGGGCGAGCAGCGCGCGAAGATCGAAGCCGTCGACGGGCGCGGGCGACGAGGACGCGCTCAAGCCGTCGTTCCCGCGTTGCCGGTAGCGGCGCCGACCAGCCGCTCGGGGGTGAGGCCGTCCCGGTCGAACATCCCCGCCATGCGGCCCTCCCGCATCACCAGCACCCGGTCCGCCATGCCGAGGATCTCGGGCAGTTCGGAGGAGACCATCAGCACGGCGAGCCCCTGCCCGGCGAGTTCGCTCACCAGGGCGTGGACGGCGGCTTTGGAGCCGATGTCGATACCCTTGGTGGGTTCGTCGAGGATGATCACCTTGGGCTGCGTGGCGAGCCACTTGCCGATGACGACCTTCTGCTGGTTGCCGCCCGACAGGGTGCCGACCGGCTGCGACAGGGAGGCGGCACGCAGGTCGAACCGTTCCGCATAGGTGCGGGCCAGCCGGAACTCCTCGGCGGCGCGGAGGAAGCCGCGCCGCGACACGGCACCGAGGCAGCCGAGCGTGGCATTTTCGAAGATCGGCATGGCCAGCACGGCGCCATGGCGGCCGCGCTCCTCCGGTACATAGACGAGGCCGGCCCGGATCGCGTCGGCGGTCGAGCGGATGTGCAAGGCCCGGCCCTCGATCGCCACGCTGCCGCGCGACGGCGCCGTGACGCCGAACAGCGATTGGCAGAGCTCCGAGCGGCCGGCCCCGACGAGGCCGTAGACGCCGAGGATCTCGCCCCGCCGCAGCGTGAAGGAGATGTCGTCGAACTCGGTCGGATGAGAATAGCCGGCGACCTCGAGCACGGCTCCGCCGATCTTGGGCACACCTTTCGGAAAGACCTTGTCGACGCTGCGCCCGACCATCAGGCGCACCAGCGCGGCGTGATCGATGTCGGTCATCCGGCCGGCACCGACGGTGCGTCCGTCGCGGAAGACCACGACGTCGTCGGCGACGCGGTCGAGCTCCTCGAACTTGTGGGAGATGAACAGGATGGCCTTCCCCTGCCCTTTCAGGCGCGCCACGACGCGGAACAGGTCCTCCACCTCCTTGTGGGACAGGGCCGCGGTGGGCTCGTCCATGACGACGATTTCGCTGTCGACCGACAGGGCGCGAGCGATCGCCACGAGATGGCGCTGAGCGATCGACAGGTCCTTCAGACGCGTCGACGGCTTGATGGGGGCATCGATGCCGTAGAGCAGGGCCGCCGAACGGGCTCGGACGGCAGGCCAGTCGATCAGGCCGAGGCGCGTCTTCGGCGCGTGGCCGAGGTAGATGTTCTCCGCGACCGTCAGTTCGTCGAAGAGCACCGTCTCCTGATGGATGGCGGTGATGCGGGCCGCCTGGGCGGCCTGAGGCTCGGCAAAGGTGACAGCCTGGCCGCCGATGAGGATCTCGCCCGCGTCGGGGTGCTCGATGCCAGTGAGGATCTTCACCAGCGTCGACTTTCCGGCGCCGTTCTCGCCGACCAGCGCGGTGACGCGCCCGGGCCGCAGCACGAGATCGACGCCGTCGAGCGCCTTGACGCCGGGGAACTGCTTGGAGATGCCGCGCAACTCCAAGAGCGGCGCGGGCAGGGATTGGCCGGCGTCGCGCGGCGTGATCGGTGGGGCGAATTGCAGGACGGAGGACAAGTCATTCGCTCCCGTGGTGGATCTCTGTCCTTCTCCCGCTAAGCGGGAGAAGGACGTGTCGGGTCAGAACACCTTGGCGAACTGGTCGACGTTGGAGCTGTCGTAGACGAAGGGGTCGGCCATGGCGCCCTCCGTGCCGGCGTCGAGCTTCAGCTTGCCCATGCGTCCCATCGGCAATTCGGCCCCGGGCTCGGCCTTGGCGCCCTTGACGAGGTCATAAGCCAAGTAGGCGGCCGAATAGCCGAGGTCGATCGGATTCCAGATGGCGAAATTCTTGGTGGCGCCGGAATGGACCGCCCCCGCCATCTCGGAGGGAAGGCCGAGGCCCGTGACGAAGACCTGCCCGATCTTTCCGGCGTCCTTCACCGCCTGCGCGGCCGCCACGATGCCGACGGAGGTCGGCGCCACGATGACCTTCACGTCCGGATGGGTCTGCAGGAGGCCCTGGGTCTCGCGGTAGCTCTTGTCCGACAGGTCGTCGCCATAGACCGTCGCCACGAGATCGAGGCCGGGATAGTTCGGCAAGACCTTCTTCATCTCGGCGATCCAGGTGTTCTGGTTGGTCGAGGTCGCGGTGGCCGACAGGATGGCGATCTTGCCTTTGCCCTCCGGCAAGGCGTCGGTGGCGAGCTTGGCCAGCATATTGCCGATCAGCGCGTTGGACGACGGGTTGAGATGCAGTAGGCGACCCTCCGCCGCCACGGCGGAATCCCAGGAGATGACCTTGATACCGCGCTGCATGGCGCGCTTCAGTGCCGGCGCGACAGCGTCCTTGTCGTTGGCCGAGATCGCGATGGCGTCGACCTTCTGCGAGATCAGCGAATTGATGACCTCGATCTGCCCCTCGGCCGTAGTGGTGGTCGGGCCCGTATAAACGATCTTGACGTCGCCGATCTGCTTGGCGGCCTCTTCGGCCCCCTTGTCGGCGGCCTCGAAGAAGCCGTTGCCGAGCGATTTCGCCACGAGGGCGATGCGTATTTCGGCCGCCGAAACGGCCGTGGTGAAGAGCGCGCCGGCTAGCGCGGTGGACAAAGCCAGGGTTCTCAACAGCGTCATAGGTTCCTCCCTCTGTGGTTCACCCCCCATCGCCCCCCGCGTTCTGCTGCACGGGATTCAGGCGATGGAGGTCGATCGTTGTTGTTCGGCAACCCCAAGCGGGTCGGCGACGATGAGCTCGATCCCGGCCGAATCCACCATGCGGCGGTCCTCGTCGGTGATGCGGTTGTCGGTGACGATCCGGGTGGCCCGCGCGAGAGGTGCCAGGATCATCGAAGACTGGGTCCGGAACTTCGTGGCGTCGACCAGCAGGATCAGCTCGTCGGCCTGACGCATCAGCCGCTGCTCGGACGAGATGATGAGCGCGTCGCGCTCCATGATGCCGAGCGCCGAGACGCCCTGCGCGCCCATGAACATGCGGCGCGCCCGGAAATGCACGGTCCCATCGTCCTCGAAGGGGCTGAGAATGATGTTCTGCTCGCGATAGACCGAGCCCGAGGGCAGGAAGACCGTGCAGTCCGAGTGACGGAGCAGGTGATCCGCGACCGAGAAGGAATTGGTGAGCACCTGCAGCTTCAGCCGGTCGAGCGCATGGACCATCTGGAAGGTGGTGGTGCCACCATTGATGATGATGGCGTCACCCTCGGCACAGAGGGCCACGGCGGCGCGGGCGATGGCGCGTTTCGCGACGAGTTCCGGTATGGCGCCGCCGCGGCGGTCGCCGAGCATCACGACGTTGGGGGGCTGGAGCGCCTCGGCGCCACCGCGCAGCTTGCGCAAGCGGCCCTGCGCCGCCAGCGCGGCGAGATCGCGCCGCACCGTCGCCTCCGAGCCACCGGTCGCCTCGGCGAAATCCGCCACGGTGCCGACGGCCCGCGCGCTCAACAGCTCCAAGATGATGCGATGGCGTTCACGCTCGTGCATCGGCTCCTCCGACTCGGACCGTAGGCTTCGGAACGCGAGGACGTCAATAGATTCGATCAGAAGCGATCATGTTGCGTCGCAATAGCCAATGTTGCGACTGCGTTATTGACAAGAGTTGATCGATGCTGCGATCAATTGCGGGAAACAAGATCAATGCCGCGATCAGCTGAATGACGGGGCGCTCAGGGGAGGATCGGATGGCTGACGCGGACAAGCGGCTCCTGGAGAACCGCTGGGACGAGGCTCATGCGGCCAGCCTCGATGAGCCCGGACGACTTCTGTACCGCTCGAATCTGCTCGGCGCCGACAAGCGCATCACCAATTACGGCGGCGGCAACACGTCGGCCAAGGTGAAGGAGCGGGACCCGCTGACCGGCCGGGACGTCGAGGTTCTGTGGGTCAAGGGCTCCGGCGGCGACGTCGGCACCATGGGACGCGACGGTTTCTCCACGCTCTACCGCGACAAGCTCGAAAGCCTGCGGGAGATCTACCGCGGCCCCGACCATGAGGACGAAATGGTGGGGTACCTGCCCCATTGCACCTTCGCCCTCAACCCGCGCGCCGCCTCGATCGATACGCCGCTCCACGCCTATCTGCCCTACCCCCATGTTGACCACATGCATCCCGATGCCGTGATCTCCATCGCGGCGACGCGCAACAGCCGCGAGCTCACCAAAGCCATCTACGGCGACGCGATCGGTTGGCTGCCCTGGCGCCGTCCTGGCTTCGAGCTCGGCCTGATGCTGTCGCGCTTCGCCCATGACAATCCGAAGGCCGAGGGCGTGGTGCTGGAGAGCCACGGGCTCTTCACCTGGGGGATGGACGCGCGCTCCTGCTACGAGACCACGCTGCGCATCATCAACAAGGCCATGGCCTGGTTCGACGATGCGACCCGCGACACGCCCGCCTTCGGGGGTGCCAAGGTGACGAGCCTGTCCGCCCCGGAACGCCGTTCCGTGGCGGCGCGGCTGATGCCGGAGATCCGCGCCCGGATCGGGGCGGAAGAGCGCAAGGTTGGGCATTTCGACGATAACGCGGCCGTCCTCGACTTCGTCAACTCGCACGACCTGCGCGACCTCGCGGCGCTCGGCACGAGTTGCCCCGACCATTTCCTGCGTACCAAGATCCGCCCGCTGGTGCTGGATTTCGATCCCGCGGCGCCCGATGTCGACGCGGTCGTGGCCGGACTCGACGGCGCGATCGCGGACTACCGGGCCGGTTATGCCGCCTATTACGAGCGCTGCCGCCATCCCGATAGCCCGGCCATGCGGGACGGTAATGCGGTTGTCCATCTCGTGCCTGGCGTCGGCATGATCACTTTCGCGCGTGACAAGGCGACGGCCCGTATCGCGGGTGAATTCTACGCCAACGCCATCAACGTCATGCGGGGCGCCGCCGCGGTCGACCGCTATGTCGGGCTGCCCGAGCAGGAAGCCTTCGACATCGAATATTGGCTGCTCGAGGAAGCGAAGCTCCAGCGCATGCCGAAGCCCAAGAGCCTCGCCGGTCGGGTCGGGCTGGTGACGGGCGGCGCCGGGGGCATCGGACGCGCCGTGGCGTCCAAGATGATGGCCGAGGGCGCCTGCGTGGTGCTGGCCGACATCGACGCCGAGGCCCTGGCGGCGACCGAGGCCGATTTCGCCAAGCGCTACGGAGCCGACCAGGTCAGGGCGGTGAGGCTCGACGTCACCGACGAGGCGGCCGTCGCGGCGGGTTTCGCCGAGGCATCGGCCGCCTTCGGCGGGCTCGACATCCTGGTTTCCAACGCCGGGATCGCCTCGTCGGAACCGGTCGAGACCACGACGGTCGCCATGTGGGACCGCAACATGGACATCCTGGCCAAGGGCTATTTCCTCGTGTCTCGCGAGGCTTTCCGTCTGATGCGTCGCCAGAAGCTCGGGGGCGCCGTGGTCTTCGTGGCGTCGAAGAACGGTCTTGCGGCGTCTCCCAACGCCTCGGCCTATTGCACCGCCAAGGCGGCCGAGATCCATCTGGCCCGCTGCCTCGCGCTCGAGGGCGCCGATGCGGGGATCCGGGTCAACGTGGTCAATCCCGATGCCGTGCTGCGCGGCTCCAAGATCTGGACGGGGGAATGGCGCGAGCAGCGCGCCGCCGCCTACAGCATGGAGCCCGACGACCTCGAGGACCACTACCGCAAGCGCTCCATGCTGAAGCGCTCGGTTCTGCCCGAAGACATCGCCGAGGCGGTCTACTTCCTGGCCTCCGACCTCTCCGCCAAATCGACCGGCAACATCGTCAATGTCGATGCCGGCAACGCCCAGTCGTTCACGCGGTGACGTGCGCCGCCCTTCTCCTGTGAAACGGGAGAAGGGCGAAAAAGACGCTTTGAGGAAACGCGCCTATGTCCGGCCTGCCCATCGATCCCGATCTCATCGCACGTCACAACGACGCCCGCGCCGCCGCTCTGGCCGAGGATTACGACGCCCTCGGCGCGACGCTGGCGCGGCGCGGCGTCGACATCGATGCCGTGGCGGCCAAGGTCGCGGGTTTCGAAGTGGCGGTGCCGTCCTGGGGTGTCGGGACGGGCGGCACGCGCTTCGCCCGTTTCCCCGGCACGGGCGAGCCGCGCGGCATCTTCCAGAAGCTCGACGATTGCGCCGTGATCCAGCAGCTCGGCCGCGCCACCCCGACCGTGTCGCTGCACATACCCTGGGACAAGGCACCGCCGGGCGATCTCCTGGCCAAGGCCGACACGCTCGGTCTCGGCTTCGATGCCATGAACTCCAACACGTTCCAGGATCATCCGGGGACGGCCGAGCATCCGCTCTCCTACAAATTCGGCTCGCTGAGCCACACCGACCCCGCCGTACGGGCCCAGGCGGTAGCCCACAACATCGACTGCATCGCGATCGGCGAGGCGATCGGCTCCAAGGCGCTGACGGTGTGGATCGGCGACGGCGCCAACTTTCCGGGCCAGAGCCACATGCGCCGCACTTTCGAGCGCTACCTCGACGCCATGGGCGAGATCTATGCGGCCCTGCCGCCGGACTGGCGGCTCTTCTCCGAGCACAAGATGTACGAGCCCGCCTTCTACGCGACGGTCGTGCAGGATTGGGGGACGAACCTCCTCATCGCTCAGACGCTCGGCCCCAAGGCCTTTTGTCTGGTCGATCTCGGCCACCATGCGCCCAACGTGAACATCGAGATGATCGTGGCCCGGCTCGCCCATGCCGGAAAGCTCGGCGGCTTTCACTTCAACGATTCGAAATACGGCGACGACGATCTCGATGCCGGGAGCATCGATCCGTTCCGCCTGTTCCTGGTCTTCAACGAACTCGTCGACCTCGAAGGGCCCGGCTTCGCCCCGGCCCATATGATCGACCAGTCGCACAATGTGACGGACCCGATCGAGAGCCTGATCCGCTCGGCCGACGAGATCCGCCGCGCCTATGCCCAGGCGCTGCTGGTCGACCGGGAGGCGCTCGCCGCCTACCAGGACGAGAACGACGTCATCATGGCGTCCGAAGCCTTGAAGGCGGGTTTCCGCACCGACGTCGGGCCGATCCTGGCCAAGGCACGGGCGAGGGCCGGCGGGGCTATCGATCCCGTCGCGGCCTATCGCGCCAGCGGCTACCGCGCCCGCGTCGCGGCCGAGCGCCCCGCCGCCCAGGGCGGCGGCGGCGGCATCACCTGAGGGTCAGCTCGCAGGACTGCACCCGGGCGCCCCCTCCACCGCTGCGCGAGGGAGGAATACGGAGGGCGCGGCTGCTATTGCTCCCCCGTTTACGGGGGAGGGGGACCACGCGAAGCGTGGTGGAGGGGGCGCGGCCAGATGCAACCTAGCCGAGTTTCAGATTAGATTATCAGCCCACGCGGACAGGTGCATCCGGGAAGCTGAGCTGCTCGCGGGCGCGCCAGTCCTGGCTGACGTAGTTCAGGATCACCGAGCGGCGGACGCCCTCGATCGGCCGCTTCTCGAAGCCGTGCCACGTGTCGGTGCCGGGGACGAAGATCAGCGCCGAATTCGGCGTGAAGGGCGGCGCGCCGAAATGCTCCTCCTTGGAGGCATAGATGTCGGTGCCGAGCTTCTCGTGACCGGGACCGTCCGAGAGGTAGATCAGGCAGGTGAACTTCTTCACGCCGAGGTCGGTGTGAGGCTCGAGCCAGAAACCGTCGATGTCTTGGGCATATTCGAGCCGCAGGTAGGTGTCGGCGAGCGGCGCATCGAAGGCCCGGGCGAATTCCGAGACGATGTCGGTCGACTGCAGCGCCTCGGCGATGCGCCCCATCACGGGGTGCTCCAGATTGGTGGCGGTATCGAAATAGCGGCGCTTGTCGTTGTGCAATTCGCGCTTGCCCGACACGCCGTCGAGACCCGGAGCCTGGAACGGCAGGTCGGTGAGCTCCCGCGCCACCGCGGCCGGGAAGAGGTTGTGGATCAGGGCGTGGTGGTAAGGTTTGTCGAAGCTCTGGCGCGCCGCGATGCTGGCCCGCACCGCGGCCTTGATATCGTCGACGCTCGCGGTGGCGGACTGGGCCGCGCTGCTGGAAGCCATGAATACGTCTCGCAATCGGGCCGCCCGACGCCGGAGCGGCCGTGAGGAACAATGGTGCGAACCGCCCCCGAAGGCTCCGCACCGGCGGCGCGCAACCTAGGACCGGCGCGTCGGAGCCGCAAGGGCGGACCCCGGCTCGGCCAGGCGGCGATCCTTGCGGCACCGCGCCCCCCTTCCTATACCAAGCCTCACTGCGGCTGCCTGCGGCCGCCTCCCCGTCCTGCGGTGCTCCATGCCCTCCACTCAATCCGTCAAGACGCTGATTATCGGGGCCGGTCCGGCCGGCTATACGGCGGCCGTCTATGCGGCCCGCGCCGGGCTCGACCCGATCGTGATCCAGGGCCTTCAGCCCGGCGGGCAGCTCACTATCACGACCGATGTCGAGAACTGGCCGGGCGAGATCTCGATCCAGGGGCCCGATCTGACCGACCGCATGGCGCGACAGGCGGAGCACGCCGGCGCGCGGCTGGTCTTCGACCTCGTGACCGATATCGACGTGTCGTGCCGCCCCTTCCGCATCGAGACCGACGGCGGCGACACCTATCTGGCCGACACCGTGATCATCGCCACCGGCGCCCAGGCCAAATGGCTGGGGCTCGAGAGCGAGCGCAGCTTCATGGGAGCGGGTGTCAGCGGCTGCGCGGTCTGCGATGGCGCCTTCTTCCGCAACAAGCAGGTCGTGGTGGTGGGCGGTGGCAATACGGCGGTCGAGGATGCGCTCTACCTCACCCATCATGCCAGCCGCGTTACGCTCGTACATCGCCGCGACCACCTTCGCGCCGAGAAGATCCTGCAGACGCGGCTCTTCAAGCATCCGAAGATCGAGGTTCTGTGGAACCACGCCGTCGAGGAGATCCTGGGCGAAGGCACGCCGTCCCGCGTCATCGGGGTCCGGCTGCGCGACACGCTGACGGGCGAGACGGCGATCCATGGCACCGACGGCGTCTTCGTTGCGATCGGCCATTCGCCCGCCACTGCGGTGTTCCAGGACAAGGTCCCGATGGACCGCGAAGGTTACATCCTGACGCGCCCAGACAGCACCGCCACCGAGATCCCCGGAATCTTCGCGGCCGGCGACGTCAAGGATAAGATCTACCGTCAAGCCGTGACGGCGGCCGGCATGGGCTGCATGGCGGCGCTGGAGGTCGAGAAGTTCCTGGCCGAGCACGGCCCCGACCCCGAGATCCGGGCCGAGGAGGAGCGCGAGCCGATGATGATCGGCGCTTACGAGTAAGGGATCGCCCGAATCCCGCTTTAGCGATGGCGCCTGTCCGACGATCCGTGGATAGTGGCACCCCTGCCGTCCCCCTGGCGGCGCTTCGTCGCCGCCCGATAATGGGGACGGGGCCATCCGGGAGGCGACGGTGGATTGGGATAAGTTGCGGGTTTTCCAGGCGGCCGCCGATGCCGGATCATTCACCCATGCGGGTCAGGTCCTCAATCTCAGCCAGTCCGCGGTCAGCCGCCAGATCAGCGCTCTCGAGACGGAGCTCGAAACGCCGCTCTTTCACCGTCACGCCCGCGGGTTGATCCTGACCGAACAGGGCGAGCTTCTGTTTCGCACCGTTCAGGACGTGATGCTGAAGCTCGATGCTGTGCGCAGCCACCTCACCGACAGCCGCGAGAAGCCGCATGGTGATCTGCGCATTACCACGACCTTCGCGCTCGGGACGAGCTGGCTCTCTCCGCGCTTGGGCGAGTTCCTGGATCTCTATCCGGACATCAAGCTTCACGTCATCCTGACCGACGAGGAGCTCGATCTCGGCATGCGCGAGGCCGACATCGGCCTTCGCCTGCGCGAGCCGACCCAGCCGGACCTGATCCGGCGCCGGCTCTTCACCGTGCATTATCACGCCTATGCGTCGCCGAGTTACCTGAAGCGCCACGGTCAGCCGAAGAGCCTCGACGATCTCGGCAAGCACCGCTTGATCGGCTACAGCGGCTCGCCCTCGAATTACCTCGTGGCGCTGCTGAACTCACTGCAGGCGGCCGGCCGCGACGCCAAATCTCTGCGGCCTTCGGCGGTGACGCTGAACAATATGATCGCGAGCCAACATGCCGTGCAGAGCGGCGCCGGCATCGGCGTGCTGCCCGATTACCTCGCCGACGCCGACAGCGGCCTCGTGCAGGTTCTGCCCAACGTCGATATGCCGGAACTCGACTGCTACTTCGTCTATCCCGAGGAGATGAAGAGCGTCGCCCGCGTCCAGGTGCTGCGCGACTTCCTGGTGGCCAACGCCCAGAGGTGGCGGTTTTAAGACTGACCGCTCACGACAGCATGCGCTGCAGCTCTGGCTCCTTGTCCCAGAACTGGTGCTTCAGTGCACCCAGAACGTGCGCCGCCACCAGGGCATCGAGCGCATAGCCGAACCAGACGTGGAAGGCGAAGAAGACGGAATGGATCTGCAGCCTGGTGGCGGCATCCAGGGCCTCGATGGCGCCGATCCGGACGTGCGGAACGACTCCCCAGAGCAGGAAGGGATGCGTGGGCGCACCCTCCCAGGCCGAATCGTGGATCCAGCCCGTGATCGGCATGGCGAAGATCAGCAGGTAGAGCGCCCAATGCGCCGCATGGGCGCCGAAACGCTCCAGAGGTGAATAGCTGTCCGGCATCGCGGGCGGCGGATTGGCGAAGCGCCAGAGCAGCCGCAGCACCGCCAACCCCAGCACGGTCAGGCCGATCGACTTGTGGGTGTCGACGGCGGAGCGGATCCAGTCGTCGGGCAGGCTGTCGGCGGCCAGGCCCAGCGCCACGTTGCCGATGATCAGCACCGCGACGATCCAATGCAGCGCCATGGCGATGCGGGTGTAGCGGTTTAGGCCCGGCTGACTTCGGTGCTCGGCGATCGACACGGCTTTCACCCCTGATGGTCACGACGGCGTGATCATACCGCGATACCGCCGCTTTGCGGGCGCTTAGTGCACGCTCAGTCCCATGCGGCGTTTCGCGCCTGTCGGCCGCCGATGAACACTGGTCCAAACCCTTCATGTCCCTTGCTACTCCCGACAGACTCGCGGTGCACCAGCTCGAGGCAGCGCGCCGCCGGACCTCGCCCCGCTACGCGCCGCCCGCCGGCACGCCCTGGCCCGCCCTGCTGATCCATGGCGGGCTCACGCTGCTCTGGCTGGTGCTCCTGGTGCGTGCCGTGCTGCCCGACGGGCTCTGGTCCTGGGCCGCGGGCCTCCTCTACATCGCCTACGACACGGCCCTGCTGCTTTTCGTGTTCTGGAAGACGCTGCCGCTGATCGGCGGAACCGCAGGCGCGGCGCGCGGCCGGCAACGCGACGGCGCGGAACCGGCGCCGCGCCCGACCCTGGCGGTCGTGGTGGCAGCGCATGACGAAGACGCGGTCCTTTACGCAACCCTGACCGCTCTGCTCGAGCAGTCCGACCCGCCGGACCGCATCCTCGTGGCCGACGACGGCTCGGGAGAGCGTACCGCGACCCTGCTGTCGGAGCGGTTCGGGCTGCCGAGACCCGAGGTCGGTGAACTCGGCGCCCCGAGCGCTCGTTTTCCGACTCTGGGGTGGCTGCGGCTGCCGCATGGCGGCAAGGCCCAGGGCCTCAACCGCGCCATTCCGCTTCTCGGCGAAGAGGTCGTCATGACGGTGGATGCCGACACTTTGCTCGACCGCGACGCGATCGGCGCCATGCGCGACGCTTTCGCGGCCGATCGCGACCTCGTGGCCGCCACCGGCATTTTGCTTCCGGTCTGCGACGCCAGCTTTGGCGGCCGGATCTTCGAGTGGTTCCAGACCTACGAATACCTGCGCAACTTCCTGTCGCGCTACGCCTGGTCGCGGATGGACAGCCTGCTCCTCATCTCGGGGGCCTTCGCGGGGTTCCGCCGTGCGCCACTGATCGAGGTCGGAGGCTTCGACCTCGATTGCCTGGTCGAGGATTACGAGCTGATCCATCGCCTGAAGCGCCATGGCATCCTCACCGGGCGGCCATGGACCACCGCGGTGCTGGGATCCGCCCGTGCCCGCACCGAGGCACCGGCGACGCTTGGAGCCTTCCTGCGGCAGCGCCGCCGCTGGTTCGGGGGCTTCCTGCAGACCCAGACGTGGTATCGCGACATGATCGGCAATCCGCGCTATGGCCGGCTCGGTCTTGCCATGCTGCCCGTCAAGGCGGCCGACACCCTCCAGCCCATCTACGGGCTTACGGCCGCGGCGCTGCTGATCTTCTATCTGGCCACCGGCCGCTTCGCGGTCGCTTTCGCCATCACGGGGGTGATCGGCGTCAAGATCGTGCTGGATCTCTGTTTTCACGTCTGGTCGGTTATTTTGTTTCGCCGCTGGCTCGGCATCCGGGCCCGGACCAGCGTTCCGGCGGCGATCCTGTCGAGCCTCGTCGAGCCCTTCTGCTTCCAGATCCTGCGCCATCTCGGCTCCACGGCGGGATGGCTGGTCTATCTCACCGGACGCTCGAACTGGGGGGCCCAGACGCGAGGCGGGTTGGCGGCCTCCGAAGGCGAGTGAGGCCGGGGCTCACCGCCCGGCATCGCGTTCGCCCCGCGCGATGCGCAGGCGCAGGAAGCGGCTCGCCATCAGCATCTCGGTCGTGAAGGCACCGAGCGCCGCGATGGTGCACAGGATGGCGAGGCCGAAGAGCCCATAGAGCGCAGAGGCCGCCACGCCTTCGCGCAGCGCGCCGTAGAACAGCGTCAGGACCGCGCCGCAGGTCGCCGCGCCGCCGAGGCTGGCCAGGATGACCGCCATGTCGAGGGCACGCGATCGCGCCCGCAAGCGGTCGAGCCGGTGGCTCATGAGAGCCTTCTCGTCGGCGCTCGCCTTGGCCACGGTCTCGGAAATGCGGTCCACCTGATCGGCGACCCGCGCGAGACGTGTCGAGAAGACGTTGATCAGCGTGCCGATGCCGCCGAGCAGGAAGACCGGCGTCAACGCCACCTGGATGATATGGGCGACATCGTCGAGCTTCGAGAAGACGGGCGGGGTCAGGGGCATGACGAGGCACCGAAGGCGGGCTAACGACCGGAACGCACGGTTTCGTAGGGGCACAGGGCGTGCCCGACAAGCGTGAGCGTCAGTTCGCGGAACCTCCATGCGAGCCGCGGGTTCGAATGCAGGATCCAACAGGGAGAAACAACATGGACTCCGATCGCATCACCGGCGCCGCCAAGGAAATCGGCGGCAAGGTTCAGGGCGCCGTAGGCAACGTCACGGGCGACAAGCAGACGGAGGCCGAGGGCAAGGCCCGGGAGCTCGGCGGCAGCGTGCAGAACACGGTCGGCCAGGCCAAGGACGCCGTCAGGGACGCGGCCGGCCAGGTCGCCGATACCGCGAAGGATGTCTATAACAACGCCGGCTCCTACGGCAGTAAGGCCCAGGATGCCGTGAAGAGCGCCGCCAGCGCTGCCACGGGAACCGTCAAGGATGCGATCAACAATCCGGATCGCATCGTCGGCCAGGCGCGGGATGCCGCCGGCGCCGCCCAGGGCTATGCGCAGGATCTCTACGCCAACTCGGGCGACTATGTGCGCCAGGGTGCAGGGACCGTGTCCCAGAAGGTCGAAGAGAACCCGCTGGTGGCTCTGCTCATCGCCGGCGCCGTGGGCTATGGCCTTGCTCTGCTGATCCACGGCCGCGACTGACGGTCGACCGCCCGATCATCCCGACCGACTACGCGAGAGCCCGGGCCAAGGCCCGGGCTTTTCGCTATCCGGCCGTAGACATGACCGATGTTTAACCTCATAGCCCGATTTGTACCCCAATGCGGAAGCATCCTGGAGACCATGATGTTTGATAGCTTCGGAACGACCGACGGTCGGGCGGGTTGAGGCTTCGAAGACTGACGTTCGTCGCGGCAGGGCGGACGGAGGAGGCGCTATGATCACTCATTTCCGACTCGGGCTCATCGCGGTAGCCTGGATCCTTGTTCAGGCCGTTCTCGTGGTCGATGTCATCTACAGGGTGTCTCAGGCCTCGCTGTAAATCGGCCGACTTTCGGCCCCAAAGCTTTTTCAGACCTGGAACGGGATCCCCGTTCCAGGTCTTCGTGCATTGGCCCGATGGCAGGGCGACGCGTTAGACGGAGACCTGGGCGCCTAGTTCGACGACGCGATCGGACGGGATCGAGAAGAAGTCCGTCGCGGTCGCGGCCTGTTTCGACAGGGCGATGAAGAGGTGATCCTGCCACTTCGGCATGAACGAGTGGTTCGACGCCTTCAGAGTGCGTCGCCCGAGGAAGAAGGACGTCGTCATGATGTCGAACTTCAGCCCTGCCTTGCGCAAGGTCGCCAGCGCCGCCGGCATCCGAGGGATCTCCATATAGCCGTAGCTCAGCGTGATGGCGGTGAAGCTGTCCGACAGCGGCTCGATCTTGAAGCGTTGCGACGGGGCGACGCGCGGCGCATCCACGGTCTTCACCGACATGATGACGATGCGCTCGTGCAGCACCTTGTTGTGCTTCAGATTGTGCATCAGAGACGAGGGCGCGACTTCGGGATCGCTGGTCAGGAAAATCGCGGTACCGGGCACCCGCACGGGCTTGCTCTTAGCCAGCATGGCGATGAGCCCGCGCGTCGAGATCGAGTCGCGATGCGTTTTCGACGCCAGCAGCGCCGTGCCTCGGACCCAGGTCCACATCAGAAGCATCGAGAGCGAGGCCAGCAGCAGCGGGACCCAACCCCCGTCGAGCACCTTGGCGAGATTGGCCAGCAGGAAGGCCACGTCGATGCAGAGAAAGAAGCCGATCAGCGGCACGGCGGCGACCAGCGGCCATTTCCACAGCTTGGTGACGACGAACCAGGCCAGCGACGTCGTCACCACCATGGTGCCGGTGACCGCGATGCCATAGGCATTGGCCAGGGCATCCGAGGATTTGAACAGGAAGACCAGGAGCAGCACGCCGACCAGCATCATGCGATTGGCGCGGGGCACGAAGATCTGGCCCTCCGTCGTCTCCGACGTGTGCTGGATCTCCATGCGGGGCAGCAGGCCCAACTGGATGGCCTGGCGGATCAGCGAGAAAGCCCCCGTGATGACCGCCTGGCTGGCGATGACGGTGGCCAATGTCGACAGGATCACGAAGGGGATCAGCGCCCAGTTCGGTACCATGAGGAAGAAGGGATCCTTCACGGCCGAGGGATCGTGGATCACCAGCGCGCCCTGGCCGAGGTAGTTCAGCAGCAGCGCCGGAAGCACGAAGAACACCCAGGCGAGTTGGATCGGCTTGCGGCCGAAATGCCCCATGTCGGCGTAGAGGGCCTCGGCCCCCGTGACGGCCAGGAAGACGAGGCCTAGCGTTACGAAGCCGGTGGCACCGTTGCCGAAGAGGAAGCGAACCCCGTGTATGGGGTTGAAGGCCGTGAGCACCACCGGCGCATCGAAGATGTGGATGACGCCCAGGACGCCGATCAGACTGAAGAACACCACCATCACGGGACCGAAGAAGGTCGCCACCTTGGCGGTGCCGGAGCGCTGGACCGAGAACAGCGCGATGAGGATCACGACCGTGATGGGCAGGATGTAGGGAACGAGACTTGCCTGGGCGACACCCAGCCCCTCGACGGCCGAGAGAACCGAGATGGCCGGCGTGATGATGGCATCGCCCGAAAACAGCGCCGCTCCCGTGACGCCGAGCAGGAACACCGCCCCGCCCCGTTTGCCGATCGCATGCTGGGCAAGCGCCATCAACGACAGGGTACCGCCTTCGCCTTTATTATCGGCGCGCATCAGGAACAGAACGTATTTCGCCGTCACGGTGATCAGCAGCGCCCAGATGAGAAGCGAGATGATCCCGATCACCTCGCCTTGGTAGACGGCGGCTCCTCCGTGCTGCAGGGCAGTCTTCAACGCGTACAGCGGGCTTGTCCCGATATCGCCGTAGACCACACCGATCGAGCCCAGCATCAGCTTGGCCATATTCTCCCGAGCGTGCGTATGGGCCGATGCTGCGGGATGGGCCGCGGCGGGATCGGCCGCTCCTCCGGTCGGGTCGGGCACTGAAGTCCCCGGCACCGCGTCTCCGGCGGGCGGGACGACGGAGCGAATGACTCCGCCGGCTGGTTCTTGCGACATCATTGTGCCTTTGTCGGCGACCCGGTACACGCTGCGGCAAGGGCCGAAGCGCCCCCAGATAGCCCTTATCATCCGCCACGAGAAGGGGGCCGTCAGGATGCCGCATGTCGGCCGTCCGTAGGCCTTGGTTCGGCTGGATCGGTGACGGGCCTCTTTGGCGCCCTGACCTCCAGATTATTCTGTCGACATGATCCGCCTCCCCATCGACGACGCCCTGTCGGATCTCTGCCGCGCCCTGCGTGACGGCACCTCCGCCGTCCTGGTGGCACCACCTGGAGCCGGCAAGACCACGCGCGTTCCTCTGGCGCTGCTCGACGAGCCCTGGGTGGCAGAGAGACGCATCGTGCTCCTGGAGCCCCGCCGGCTCGCAGCCCGCGCCGCGGCGGAGCGGATGGCCGCGACGCTCGGCGAGATTGTCGGTGAGACCGTCGGGCTCAGGGCGCGTTTCGACACGGCTGTGTCGGCTCGCACCCGCATCGAGGTGGTCACCGAAGGCGTGTTCACCCGCATGGTGCTGGACGATCCGGAGCTCGCCGGGACGGCGGCCGTCATCTTCGACGAATTCCACGAGCGCTCGCTCGATGCCGACACCGGCCTTGCGCTGGCCCTGGACGTCCAAGGCGCGTTGCGGCCCGACCTCAGGATACTCGTCATGTCGGCGACGCTCGACGGCGCCCGAGTGGCGTCGCTGCTCGCCGGGGCCGCCATCGTCGAGTCGCAAGGCCGCGCCTTTCCAGTCGAGACGCGCTGGATCGCCCGCGAAACAGAAACGCGGATCGAGGAGGCCGTGGCCGAGGCCGTCCTCAAGGCGCTTCGATCGGAGCCCGGCTCGGTTCTGGCCTTCCTGCCCGGCCAGGGCGAGATCACCCGCACGGCATCGCTCCTGGCGGCACGGCTGCGTCCCGGCGAGGCAGACCTCGCACCGCTCTATGGCGCGCTCGACCGGACCGCCCAGGACAGGGCCGTGCGCCCCTCCCCAAGCGGCAGCCGCAAGATCGTACTAGCGACGTCGATCGCCGAATCCTCGCTGACCATCGAGGGCATCCGCGTCGTCGTGGATTCGGGCCTTGCCCGGGTGCCGCGCTACGAGCCCGACCTCGGCCTGACGCGGCTCGAGACCACGCGGGTGTCTCGCGCCTCGGCTGACCAGCGCCGCGGCCGCGCCGGGCGCACCGAACCGGGCGTCTGCTACCGGCTCTGGGCCGAGGCCGCCGACGGCGCCATGCCACCCTTCGCTCGGCCCGAGATGCTCGATGCCGACCTGTCCGGCCTCGTGCTCGACCTCGCCACCTGGGGCGTGAGCGAACCCGCAAGTCTGCGCTGGCTCGATCCGCCGCCCGGCCCCGCCGTGACAGAGGCGCGCAAGCTCCTCCTGGGCATCGGGGCGGTCGACGCGGACGGCAGCGTCACGCCCGAAGGGCGCGCGGTGGCCCGCATTGCCGCACCGCCGCGGGTCGCCCGCATGGTGGTCGAGGCGGCCCGTCGCGGCTCCGCCAGGCTCGGCGGCGACATCGCGGCCTTGCTGGTCGAACGCGGGCTCGGTGGATCCGGTGCCGACGCGGCCGAGCGGCTGGAGCGGTGGCGGCGTGACAGGACGCCTCGCAGCGAGAATGCCCGCGGTCTTGCCCGCACCTTTGCGAAGGCGGCCCGCGCGGCGGCCGGACGGGTCGACGAGACCGACGACCGGTCGCCCGGCGCCGTGCTGGCCTTGGCCTTCCCGGACCGCATTGCCAAGGCGCGCGGCAAAGCGGGCGAATTCCTACTAGCCAATGGCCGCGCCGCCTTCGTCGAGCCGCAGGATCCGCTGAGCCGCGCTCCGTTCCTCGCCGTCGGCGAGATTGTCGGCCGCCCCGCCAGCACCCGCATCCTGCTGGCGGCGGCCCTCTCCGCCGAGGAGCTCGAGGCCGCCGCCGGCGAGGCCATCCGCACCGCCGATGAACTCACCTTCGACCCTCATCGGGCGGCGCTCTCGGCGCGACGCACGACACGGCTCGGCGCCATCCTGCTCGGCGAAAGCCACCTGCCGGTGCCCGGCGACGACGAGGCTGCGCGCGTGCTCGCGGAGGGGATCGGACGTCTCGGCATCGACCGCCTGCCCTGGTCGAAGGCGCTGGATCAGTGGCGCGATCGCGTCGCCTTCCTGCGCGCCGCCGAAGCCGAGCCCTGGCCCGACCTCTCCAACGCGGCCCTGCGCAACACGGTCGGCGACTGGCTCGCCCCCTATCTCCTGGGCAAGACGGGCCTCAAGGACATTGGCGCCGAGGATCTCGGCCAGGCGCTCGATGCGCTGCTCGATCGGGCGCTGCACCGGCGTCTCGACGCCAAGGCTCCGACGCATTTCGAGGCACCCACGGGTTCGCGCGTGCCGGTCGATTACGCGGCCGTGGGCGGCCCCGCCATATCTATCCGGGTGCAGGAGCTATTCGGGCTCGGCCGCCACCCGGCACTGGCCGGAGGGCGCGTTCCGCTGACGCTGCAACTCCTGTCGCCGGCGCATCGCCCGATCCAGATCACCCGCGACCTCCCGGGCTTCTGGCGCGGATCCTGGGCCGCGGTGCGGTCCGAGATGCGCGGTCGCTACCCCCGCCACCCCTGGCCGGACGATCCGGCCGCAGCGGCGCCGACCATGCGGGCCAAGCCGCGGGGAACTTGAATTCTACCAGGCCGCCACCGGCCAACTGGGTTTCGTACACCCCCGCTCGTCTCAGGCTGCGAGCGCGGCTTTCCGCTTCCGCTTCGTCTTGGCCGGCTTCACCTCCGCCGTCTTGGCGTCGAGGTCATGGGCGATGCGGCGTTCCAGTAGGGTCAGGACGGCGACCTCTTCGGGCTTCAGCCTCGGCAGGTCATCGCGCAATTCCGCGTCGAGCTCCTCCTTCACCTCGAGCAACAGCTCGCCCGAGAGGTAGGAATTCACGATCGCCGGGTGGACGTAGCATTTACGGCAAATCGTCGGCGTGTTGCCGAGGCGGGACGACACATGTTCGATGGCGGCGCGGATGTTCTTCTTCGCTTTGGCTTCGCTGTCGATCGTGCCGAACTCCTGCAGCGCCAGTGCCGCCAGCACGGTGCCGGCCCAGGTGCGGAAGTCTTTGGCCGACACGTCGCGGCCGGTGATCTCGCGCAGGTAGTCGTTCACGTCGTGGGAGGAGACGCCGTGCTGGTGCCCATCGTGGTCGACATATTGGAAAAGGTGCTGGCCCGGCAGGTCGTGGCAGGCTTTGACGATCTTGGCGACACGCCGATCGTGCAGCTTCAGGTTCCACATCTTGTTGCTCTTGCCCTTGAAAAAGAAGCGCAACTCGGACCCATGAGCGTCGACGTGTCGGTCCTCGAGCGTGGTCAGCCCGTAGGATTGGTTCTGCTTGGCGTAGCCCTCGTTGCCGACACGGATCAGCGTCGTCTCGAGCAGATAGACGACCGTCGCCAGCACCTTTTGCCGTGGCAGGCCGTGCAGCCCCATATGCTGCCGGACCGTGGCACGGATCAGCGGAAGCGCCGCTGCGAAAGCCGTAACGTGTTCGTATTTGGCGCTGTCGCGCACCTCCCGAAATGCCGCGTGGTAGCGGTATTGCTTGCGCCCTTTGTCGTCCCGGCCGGTCGCCTGGATGTGTCCGCGAGGATCGGGACAGATCCAGACATCGGTGTAAGCGGGAGGGACGGCGAGCTTGTGGATGCGTGCGATCGTCGCCGCGTCCTTGATCGGCGTCCCGTCGGGGTTACGGAACGACCACCCGGTGCCGCTCTTGCGGCGCGTGATGCCGGGCTCACGGTCGTCATGGACGTAGAGTAGCCCCGCGCTCTCGGCCGCGTCCTCGGGATCGACGACCTCGTGAATATCCTGCTCTTCGGCGATCTCGACTTTCTTCAGCATGCGTCGCTCACTCCCACGGCGAGAAATGCCGCACGGGGTTGCGGCGTTCCACGCGCCGTTGCCGCAGGTCGGCGCGTGGTGAATCAAAGCGGGATAGTTCGCTCCACCTCGTCCTGCGACGCGCCTGCCTCGAACCTGAACGAGCCTTGCAGCCTCGGTTCCAGACGGGGAATGGCATAGCGCATGGGCGCCAGCCGCCGCAGCATCACGGGCCGGTAAAGCTGCTTCGTGGCCTCGACCAGATGAACGCCGGCGCCCGGCAATGCCATACGCTTGCCGGCACGCTCGAAAAACGGCGCGAACTTCAGGAGGGCGCGCTGCTCCAAGGGTGGCATATACAGCGCCTCCCCGAACCGCTCGGGCGAGAACAAAGTTTCGCGGAGCAGGGCCGCGAGCTGTCGCTTGGAGAAGGGCTGGCCGGAGCCGAAGGGCGTCGTGTCGACCCGCGCCCACATACTGCGGCGATTGCAGGCCACCGCAATCATGCGCCCGCCCGGTGTCAGTACGCGCCAGACCTCGGCCAGCACTTCACGCGGATGTTCGGTGGGCTCCAGCATATGGACCAGCAGCACCCGGTCGATAGAGCCATCCGGCAAGGGCAGTTGACCCCCCTCGACCAGCGTCGTCGCCGACGTACCGCCGACAGGCCAGTGCACGATCCCCTGCTCGGCCGGCATCAGCGCGATCGTGCGGACGGCCTCGTCACGGAAGGGTTCAAGGAACGGGATCGCATAGCCCAGGCCAGCGACCGCAAGCCCGTGCGTGTCGTGCCACCAGGTCCGCACGATACGGGTGATCGTCTTCTGAGCCACGCGGCCGAGCGGGGCGGCATAGAAGGTGCGGAGATCGACGACATCGAGCGACATGGCCCTATGTGCCACGCCCTGTCACACGGGTAAAATCTCCGAAGGGACCAAGCCTAACCCCGCCAGACGAAGCTGGCACGATCCTGTTCGACAGCATCGACGAGGAAGTCGTGCACCGCCCGAATGCGGCCGATGCCGCGTGTATCCTCATGCTCCACCAGCCAATAGGTGCGGGTGGCTCCGCTCTCCGGCAGCACGCGGATCAACTCCGGATGACGCCGCGCGATGAAATCGTGCAGAGCGCCGATCCCCACTCCGGCCCGCACGGCCTCCAGCTGGCCGACGGCGCTCGCGCATTGGAAACGGATCGGCACCGCCCCGCAGAGCTCGGCGACATAGTCGAGAGCCGGCGAGTAGTTGAACTCCTCGACGTAGCCCACGAGCGCGTGACCGGCGAGATCCTCGCGACGGTGCGGATGGGAATGGCGGTTCAGGTAATCCGCCGAGGCGAAGAGACCGATCGCATAGTCGGTGAGCTTGCGGGCGACGAAGCGACCGGCCTCGGGCTTCTCCAGAACGACCGCGATATCGACTTCTCGCCGGCTCAGAGGGCCGACCTGGGGGACCGGGACGAGTTGGATCGTGATGGCGCGATGGCGCTCGGTGAAATCCGCGAAACGGTTCGCGAGGTAATAGGCCGCCAGCCCGTCAGGCGCGCCGACCCTCACCGTGCCGGAGAGCTCCACATCCTGGTCGGTCAGTTCGGACTGTGCGTGAAGCAGCGTCGTTTCCATCTGCTCCACCGAAGCGAGGAAGCGCGTTCCGGCCCCGGTCAGGAGGACGCCGGTGGTGCGGCGGTCGAACAGCCTCGCATTCAGCGCGCGCTCGAGCGCCGTAATGCGCCGCGCCACCGTGGCATGATCGACCTTCAGGCTGCGCGCCGCCGCCACGAACTGGCCGGCGCGCGCCACCGCCAGGAACACCCGCACATCGTCCCAGTTCACCGTGTCGTCCCTCTGCCTATCGATGCAAAGCGGTTGCGCAATCTCAGCGATTGCTGTGCGAAAACCATCGCTGCATAATCCGCGAAGAGTCAAAAATCATCAGGGAGGACGACATGACCGACTACGGGCATTTCATCGGCGGACGCCACGTCGCCGGCAACTCGGGGCGCAAGGCCGACCTTTTCTGGCCCATGACGGGCGAGGTGAAGGGGTCGGTGGCGCTGGCCTCCGAGGCCGAGGTGCGCGCCGCGGTCGAGAACGCGCGCGAGGCCCAGATCGGCTGGGCCGCCATCAACCCGCAGCGGCGGGCGCGCGTCTTCATGAAATTTCTCGACCTTATCCATCGGAACATGGAGGAGCTCGCGACGCTCCTGGCCCATGAGCACGGCAAGACGGTCGCCGACGCCAAGGGCGACATCCAGCGCGGCTACGAGGTGGTCGAGTTCGTCATGGGCGTGCCGCACCTCATGAAAGGCGAGTTTACCGACGGAGCCGGCCCCGGCATCGACGCCTATTCCATCCGCCAGCCGCTCGGCGTCACCGCCGGGATCACGCCGTTCAACTTCCCGGCCATGATCCCGATGTGGAAATTCGCGCCGGCCATTGCCTGCGGCAATGCCTTTATCCTGAAACCGTCGGAGCGCGACCCCGGCGTGCCGATGCGCCTCGCCGAATTGATGATCGAGGCGGGCCTGCCGGCCGGCGTGCTGAACGTCGTCAATGGCGACAAGGTCGCCGTCGACGCTCTGCTCGACGATCCGGACGTGAAGGCCATCGGCTTCGTCGGCTCGACGCCCATCGCCGAATATATCTACGGGCGCGGCGCCGCAAAGGGGAAGCGTGTCCACGCCTTCGGCGGCGCCAAGAACCACATGGTCATCATGCCGGATGCCGACATGGACCAGACCGTCGATGCCCTCATCGGCGCCGGTTACGGATCGGCGGGCCAGCGCTGCATGGCGATCTCGGTGGCGGTGCCG
>JBPBQY010000008.1:0-28458 GCA_050920985.1 Janthinobacterium lividum
CGCGCCGATCGAACCCGCGCGCGCCCGGCATCAAACGACGCGCTCAACAGGCCGAGTCCGCGCCCCGGTGAATAGGAGCGGCTAGCGGGTTTCAGCATCACGGAGTTGCAATTCTTATCGCGATGCCCTCTGTATGCGTTCAACCTTCGTCCTATGATGCAAAGGCCCGACCTACAGGGCCTTCATCGGGCTCCCATGCTCGACTAGCATCGCAAAGCGGTAACCAAGCCCGCGTTCGGTCACGATCATCGCTGAGCTTCCGAAGTCACTGCCTAGCTTGCGGCGCAGCCGAAGGATCTGGACATCGATGGTTCGATCGTAGATGTCCTGATGGACACGGGTCGCCTGCAGCAGGTGCTCGCGGCTCAGCGGCCGGCCCGGGCTGTCGAGGAAGGCCAGCAGAAGAGCGTACTCGCTTTTCGTCAGGGTGACTTCGCCTCCTTCCGGATCGGTGAGGCGACGGGCGCGCCGGTTGAGCACCCAGCCCGCGAAACTGGAAATGCCGGAGGCGGCCGTGGTGGCAGGCTCGTTGCGCGCCGTTCCCAAGCGCCGCAGTACGACCCGGATCCGGGCGAGCAACTCCCGAAGGCCGAACGGCTTGATCAAACAGTCTTCGGCGCCAAGCTCCAGCCCGAGGACTCTGTCGATCTCGTCGCAGCCGTGACCCGTCACGAGAATGACGGGCAGATCGCTCTGGGCGCGCAGCTCGCGCAGGAGCTCGAGCCCGTCATCGGGCCCCAAGCGCAGATCGAGTACCATGAGGTCGAAACTCTCCCGAGCTAGCAAGTCCAGCATGTCTTTGCGGTTCGCCGCCTCCGACGCGTCGGTCCCGTGTGCGTCGAGGTAGTCGGCCACCATTCGCCGCACACTGGGATCGTCGTCTACCACTAGTACGCGGGCCTGACGTTCCGGTGTGGTCACGAAGGATCTAAGATGTCTATGCGGATAATTCACCGTGGTCGTATCCCTGCTCTAATCGAGTGCTTAACTCGACACCATCCATCTATGGTGAGCTAAAAGATAAGGTAACATAATCGATACCTGCTGGCCGGATGCTTTGAACAATACCTAATAATCTTAGATCTTATCGATAGACGGATTTGTGACGGTAAGTTCCGTAATATTTCCGCTAGCTGTGAGCAAGCGAGGACTTCCCCTCTCGGGAGACCCGGCTGAATGGAGCTTCGGTGGGAACCGAAGCTTGTCGCGACGCAGGCGCCGACCACCTTCAACCTGGGTGGCCGCAAGCGGCGGTGCCCAGGATGGGACTCCTCGTTATTTTCGGGGGGGACCGGACCAGACGTCACGGCGCCGGACCTTCAAGTCGTCATGGCGGGAACCCTCTAGTTCTAGGCTGAGGAGCTTGGTCCAAGTCGACCTTTAGGGAACGCGCCGGACGATTGAGCGACCTCAGCAGCTGAGGCCTTCGCGAAGATCTTCTCCAGCAGGCTAAGAAGCATCGCTTCGGCAGTCGCCAGATCCAACCCCATGTTCTCCGCAAGAGGCGCCAGAACAGGGTGTCGGTCACCGCTCGCGCTTGAAGCGCCACTTCAGACTCGTCTGAACCTAAGCGGTCCAGCAACTGTGCCTGATCGTTTAGCAGCGTGCGGTCTTGTTCGTCACGGACTGCGGCAAAGGTCCTCGCGATGGCGAGGATGCGTCTCTCCTGTCGTAGATGCTGGAGAACGAAGCTCCCCAGGACCTTAGCATTAGACCTCGTGTTCTTGACGAGTAGCTTCAGGTCGCTTCCGATCCCTCGTCGGGCGCCATCTGCGAACGTGCTGTTCCTGCGCTCGAGCAACTCGGTCAAAGCTCCGTCCTTACTGTCGAAAAGCCGCACCCCCGTCTGACGCGTCGTGCCAGTTCTCCTGGCGAGATAATACAAAGTGACCCTTTTGTAGTCATAGGTCGTCGACGCCCCGAACAACTCGTTCAGTATTCGTTCTCGCAGGCCGTTGCAGCGCTCGCTCGTGCACGCTGGCGGTAGGGCCGACGCGCAATCCCTGGGTCCATCGTCATTTCATGTTACACGGAGTTATTCATGTAACATGATGTAGCAGAAAAGACCCCATAAGCAAGCTCATATGTGCTGTCTGGATCGTCGGAAGGACCACTGATCGCGCCCGAGTAGGGTCTCCCTCGAGCCGTCGATCGCGAACATCATTGGATCCGTCACCGGATGCGACAGAGCGCAGCGGGTTCTCGTCGACGGGCGTCGCGGGAGGTGTTCGACGTATGACCGCCCTTGATCGGACCAGGATCAGCCCGTCCTCGACTTGACGATGGGTTTCGGTCCCACTGAGCGCCGCGGGACTGAGCAGGTGCGCTCTCCTGGTTGCCGAGGCTTGTCCGACTGTGAACAGGGGTGAATTTTTTGCTCTGGCGCGAACTTGGTGCTGATCGGCAGCCTGATTCACCCTGGTTGAACCGTCCTGGCGCGCAGGAGGTCGATATTGCCCCGACCGTACATCTGCCGCTTGACGAGATTGAGCTTGGTGACCTGCCCCTCGGTCTGGCCGCTGGACCATGGCTCGACGATGGCCGCCCGCACGGCAGCTTCGACGTCCCGAACACAGGAGACGAAGGAGGCGAGTTCGCTGTCTGCGGCGTCCCGGAGCCAGGGGGCGAGATCGTCGGTCTTCGTGGCGGCCACCACGGTCCTGAAGCGATCGAGGAGGTTGCGCACCGCCACGATCCTCGGCGAGACCGTCTCGATCGCCACCCTAACGCGCAAGGCCTCGGCAGACTTGCAGTCCCGTTCCGACGTCAGCAGCCGCGCGATGGTGCGAGCGGGCGGCACCGTTGTTACGGCGTCGGGTCGGCCCGACTACGCCTGAATGGCGCGGCGCCTTCGGGTCGCCCATTCCGTCACGACGCGTTGGCTGCTGCCGTACCCTGCATCGCGCAGGCGTCGCCACAGTTCGGCACTGTTCCGGCACCCTCCGTCCCAGTCGGCGTTCAACCGCTCCGCCCATCGGTCGAGAGTGGTCTCGCGCGATCGGAACACGTCGTCGCGGATCCCGGCCAGGATGCGGCGGACGGTCTGGCGCGACACGCCGGTTGTCCTGACGATGCCCTGATGCTCCGGCCCTGACCGTGCAGGTTTCGGACCGTCCCGTTCACCTCGTCGCGGCGCTGCCATCCGGCCCACTGCAGTTTCTCGGCCGCGCTGATCGCGTCGGGATCAACGTCGCCGCCAGCGATGGACCGGCGCAGATCGCCCATGTGTCGCTTCACGCCCTCGACGAAGGCGGCGGTGGCGTTCTCTAGCAGATGCCACCGGTCGGAGATCTGCATCGCCTGAGGAGCGCCCTTGGTAGCGCCCTCGCGATAGCCACTGCCGCGGTCGCGGCAGACGATCTCGATGCCGGGATGGGCCGCGAGCCAGTCCGCGACGGTGCCACTTCCCGGTCCGGCAGGAGATCGATGGTGCAGCGACGCTCGAGGTCGCAGATGATCGTCCCATAACGCTGGCCCTTGAGCCAAGCGAAGTCATCAACGCCGACCACGCGAACATCGGATGGCGACGGGACCGCGCGCCGGCGCAGGAGGCGCATGGGTGAGCACGTCGAGGCGAGAGGTGCGTCGAGCGTGAGCCTGGATGAGATCCTGGGGAAACCGCTCCGTGAAGATCCGACGTTCGCACGCAGAGTTCCGACATCGAAAACGCCGGGCTGCCAAACGGATCCTGAGCCGCCGACCATGCGCCGGAAAATCGCCGAGGATTCGTCCATAGCGGCTGTGCACCGAGGAAGATGCCAGTCCAAACGCAGGACATGCACTCGTGGCCGCTGCGCCATGCGCGTAGACGACGATCCCGTCAATACTGATCTCGTGTCGATCGACGAGCAATCCTGGCGGGACCAGCTCAAGCGGCATAGCACGATGCGACATGCGATCCGCCCCTCCCTGGCCGAAGCGCCTACGCCTCTGGAGTCACTCGGGATTCATCGGCAACTGCACCAAGTTCGCGCCAGAGCCAACTTTCGACGCCGATTGACAGCAGCGACGGTGAGGTGCCTAGTTGGCAGGCTGCTGAAAAACGGCGGCCATCCTCCGACCAGCTTCATCCCGTGGCCGCGCTCCGCCCAGGCCTGGATCAGGGTGCCGTCCACGCTGAAGTGGTCCTGAAACAGCAGCCGTTTCACGCGTGGGATGGCCAGAATGGCGCTTAGAAAGGCAGCCGCCACGATGCCATCGAGCAGGCGGTCGCGGTTCTTCGAAAAGGTTGACGGGTCCCACACGGCATCGTCGACACCCAGGCCGACGAGCCAGCGGAACATGAGATTGAAGTCGAGCTGCTCCATCAGCTGGCGCTCGCAGCGTACCGAGTAGAAGGCCTGCAACAGCATCGCCCGTAGAAGTTGCTCGGGTGGGATCGAGGAGCGACCGATCTCCGAGTAGTTCTCGCCGAAGCGCCCGTCGAGCGACGCCAGCGTTTAGTTCACCAGTTCGGATCGTACGCAGCGGATGATCCGAGCGGACACGCTCAAGATCCACGTAGGAAAACAGCGACCGCTCCGACTGTCCTGTCCGCGCACCTGAAATTCCCACGCTCATTGCAGAGGAGTGAATCACGAACTGGTTTACCCTCGAAGCCTATTTCAGCGGCCTGCTAGACTAGGACGTTCGGAAAGCGTTGAGCCTGCGATAGACGTCCATTTGCTTCAAGGCGGCATAGCAATCCTTGAAGATAGCGTGGAGCTCGCGGTACTTCCGATGGGCGCCGGCGTCGGGCACGAAAGTGCGGAGCTTCTGGACCGTGGCGTCGCAGGCCTCCTCCACGGAATTGAAGACTCCCGCACCCACGGCGCCGAGCAAGGCCGCCCCGAGCACCGCGCACTCCCCCTCGCGTAGGACCGCAGTAGGTCGGCCGTAGACATCGGCCTGGATCTGGCACCAGAGGGGTGACTTCGTCGCCCCACCAGCCAACCGGATCTCCTGCAGATCCAGGTCAATGTGAGCGTAGGCATCGAGGACGTCTTTCGCCTCGAACGCGACTCCTTCCAGGACGGCACGAGCCATCGAGCCCGTATCGTGCTTCAATGTAAGCCCAATAAAGGCGCCCTGCGCGTAAGAGTCGTAGTGTGGCGTCATCGATCCGGCGAGGTAGGGCATGAATATGAGGCCGTCGGACCCGACTGGCGCGCGAGCCGCGAGACCGTTGATGAGCGCATAGGGATCGAGCTGCGCAGAGGCGTCCAGGTGCTTGGCAAGATAGCCTACGTGGTCGCGGAACCAACGGTAGCTCGCCCCTGCTGCGGCCTGGATCCCTTCGGCTTCCCACCCCTGCGTCGGGGTCGCGTGCGCCGAGCACGTGACGATGCGGTGCGGGTCGCGAACCGGTGCGTCGAGGTAGGCGACGGCGTTGCCCGCAGTACCGAACGTTAGCTCGCACAAGCCGCGCCTAATCACGCCGGCGCCAATGGCGGCACACTGCTGGTCGCCGCCGCCGGTACAAACGGGCGTGCCGACGGCAAGGCCAGTAAGCTCGTGACATCGACGGTCGACCGTCCCGACCTGGTATCCGGAAGGAACTATGTCAGGGAGCTGGCTCCGATCAAGGCCGACCGCCGCGAGGAGCTCCGGGCTCCATTCGAAGCGCTCCACGTCCATTAGTCCGCACAAGGATGCATTGGACCAATCGATGAACCAGCCGTCTCGAGCACCGAGCTCGCGGAGGAACCACTCCTGCGTCGTCACAACCTTCCGGACTCTTGCAAAAACCTCCGGCTCGTTCTGCTGCACCCACCTGATTTTGCCTATCGGCCAGAACGCGCTGATCGGGAGCCCTGTTAGTCGATAGAAGTTCTCGTCTCCAATGACAGAATGCATCCATTCGATTTGCTCGTGGTGCCTGGCATCCTGCCACGATAGTCCCATACCCTCGCGCAGCAGCTGTCCATTCTCACCGACGTAAAGGTGGAGCCCGCGCTGGGTGGATACCCCCACGGATACTATTTCGCGCGGGTCGACGCCGCTGGTCGAGACCGCCGTTGCCAGGGCGGCAAACGTGGCGGCCGTCAGCATACCGACATCCTGCTCGACCCAGCCCGGGCAGGGATAGATGCAACCATACTCGCTGGATCCATGCGAGACGACGTTGCCCGAAAGATCATACAGCTTCGCCTTGACCCCTGTGGTCCCGTTGTCGACTCCAAGAATGTAGCGCCCCATCCCAACCTCCAAACGACGTCGCGCCAGCCAAGCGCTTGATGAAGACAGAAGGCTCAACGGTTTCGGAGCCGCTACACATAGGATCCGTTGTACCTTCTGATTAAATCATCCTGCTAGAAATTGAGCTCCACCTCGAGCGGACTGCTAGCGTGGATTGTCAGTCCAATGCCATTAGCAACTGCAGCGTAGCTCCCGAACCTGATGCCCGGCCCGACGCTGCGGTAGCGGCTGAGCGTCGCTAGTGGTTCCTGCCCGACCTTGGCAGTTCTTTGGTCGACAGTTGTCATATTGCACCGATAGCAGACGTCAATAAAGCGAAGCGACACGTCGCCGGTCCTCGCTTCAGCAAAGTAATCCTCAGCATAGGCGTCCACGCCTTCGATCACGATGTTTGGCCTAAAGCGGTCCATAGGTACGCTGTTAGGTAGTCTTCGATTGAGATCGTCCCTTGAAGCTTCCGAGATGACCAAAATGCCATAGTTGTCCACGAAGCTGGTTGGTGAGGTATCTCGCACGGGGTACTGAATTCCCCCGAGCCGCTTGCTTGCCGGGTCGCGCGTTACGAGCCGATAATCGCCATTGAGGTAGGCGCTGAACCAAGCAGAGGCTTCTCGCGAGACCAGCAACGATGACACCGGCTCACCGAACAGATCGGCATGCACCCGTCCTTCGCCAGCCGCTATCGGCAAATCGATGTCGGTCATTGCCGGCGCCGACAAAGACAGTGCCGTGTGCGAGAGGCGTGGCTGAACCTGCGCCAACTTAGGGTGCTCGCGCTGGGACACGAAGGTGCCACCTGCATCGACGATCATCCAGTTCCTGTCGTCCTTGAGGCCCGTCTCCGTAAGGAGGACCTCCTGCACCGAGATCGCACGACATGACTTGACGGGGTAAACGAATATTTCCTTGATGTTGATCATTGTGTCTGTTCCAGGATAGACGGCCGGAAGTCGATCATGCGGTATCGCGGCGCGTGAGGTGGAAGCTATCCGCGAGGAAACGGGCGGGCTGCAGCCCCTGCCCGGAAAGTGCACAGCGCACGTCCTCGACCATCTGCGGGCTGCCGCAGGCGTAGACGTCAAATTTCGAAAGATCTGGGATGTCGTCGAGCACGGCGCGCTGAAGGCGCCCGCGTCGTCCCGTCCAATTCGTTCGAGGATTGCCGACGAGCGGCACATAGGTTAGGCCGGGCCAGTTCACGGAGAGCGATCGGAGTTCCTTGTCGAGGTACAGGCCTTCTGGCGAGCGGCAACCCCAATAGACGCGAATCGGAAGGCCTGCGAGCCTGTCGACGCCCGATTGTAGGATTGACCAGATGGGAGCCATCCCGGTCCCCGCGGCGATGAAGACGGCCGGGCGCGGTACTGCCTGTAAGCCGAAAGCCCCGAAGGGACCGCTAACTTTGACGATCGCATTCTGAGCCATCCGCTCGAAGACGTGCTTCGTAAACGCGCCGCCCGGCACCAAGCCGACATGAAGATCGATGCCCCCGTCGGGACGCGGCGCATTCGCGACCGAGAACGCCCTCTGGCGACCATCCTCCCAATCGATAGCCACGTACTGCCCGGGCTTGAACGAGATCCGTCCATTAGGCGGGAAGCGCAGCGAAACAAGCATGACGTCAGGTGCTAGCCGCTGCAGGCGAGTCACCCGCGCAGGCACGGGTAATTGCTCCGAGGCCGGCGGCTCGTCCATCTCCCCGGCGTCGACCCTGAGATCCCCTAACGCGAATGCGCAGCAGGTCAGTGCGAGTCCCGCGCGGCGTTCGGCGGCTGACAGCGCCATGGCTCGGTCGTCATGCGCCACCTCGCCGGCCATGACGGTTACCTTGCAGGTGCCGCAGGTGCCGTTCCTGCACGCACTCTGCAGCCACAGGCATCGTCGGGCCGCGGCGTCGAGAAGCGTCTCACCCGCGAAGACTTCGAAGCTGGTCCCGGTCCTCTCCAGCGTGACACGAAACGAAGACTGCATGTCCGCACCCCGCAGCAGCCAATTCTGCGCAGCCGAAAGTACGATCTATGTGGACCCTCGCGACCATCCAGTTTTAGCATAGTGCCTGGACCAGGAGGTCATCATGGCGCTGCGTGAATGGAAGTTGAACCTGAGATTGGACATCAAACGTGGTGCGCATACGGCGGTTTACATGCAAATCGCGCACGCCTTCATCACCGAGATCCGTCGTGGCCGTCTTATTCCCGGAAGCGTGCTCCCGGGATCGCGCGAGATGGCTGAAGAGCTCGGGGTCAATCGGAAGACGATCATCAATGTTTACGAGGAGCTAGTCGCACAAGGGTGGCTATCATCCGCCGGCAGCCGGGGAACGTTTGTCTCGTCAACTCTGCCAGTCTCGGCCTCGAAGCCGATCACACGGCGACTGGCGAGTGAAGGGCTTCGAGCCGAGGGGCCGCAATTCACACGAATGACGCAGGCCCACACGTTGCCCGTGGTCTATCCGCGAACTGGCATTCTCTGTCTCGACGATGGCACGCCGGATACGCGCATCTTCCCTGCGGAACATTTCGCACGCGCCTACCGCAGCGCGATGTTGGTGGCTGCGCGTGGGGGTAAGCTTACCTATGGCGACCCTCGCGGCTCGCCAATACTGAGGCTCGCCGTCGCCAAGATGCTCAACGTAGACCGGGGATTGGCCGCAACACCTGACAAGATATGCGTGACCCGCGGCAGCCAGATGGCCATCTTCATCACAGCACGGTCGATGATCAGGCCCGGAGACGCAGTGGCAGTTGAGGAGCTGACCTACCCACCCGCTCGAGAGGCATTTCGCGCGGCAGGTGCAAACATCGTACAAATCAAGATGGACGAGGACGGCATCGACATGCGCGAGCTTGAATTGGCGTGCCGTCGCGAACCCGTAAGGATGATCTACACGACGCCCCATCACCATTTTCCGACCACTCGTCTACTCAGGCCGGATCGCCGCATGCGTCTACTCGCCCTCGCGGAGCAGTTCGGGTTCTTCGTCGTCGAGGACGATTACGATCATGAGTTCCATTTCCAGCATCAGCCATTACTTCCGTTAGCCAGCGTCGATCCGTCTAAGGTGATCTATATTGGATCTATGTCAAAGCTACTCTGCCCGAGCCTGCGCATCGGCTATATCTCCGCGCCGGAGCGGGTCATCGAACGCGTGGCCCGTGAGGTCGTGCTGATCGACAGGCAGGGCGATCAGGTAACGGAGAACGCCGCCGCAGAACTGATCGAGGCCGGGGAGGTCCGCCGTCATGCCCGAAAGGCCGTCGGGATCTACGCGCAACGCCGCGAGAAGCTTGCGGTTCTGTTGAGGACGCAGATCGGCGACGTCATCGATTTCCGCCTGCCCGATGGGGGGCTGGCATTTTGGCTTACCTTCAATGACTTGGAGGATCTCGACCGGCTAGAGGAGCGTGCAAAGGAGGTCGCCCTCACGTTCCTTCCGAGTCGCTGCTTTTCGGGCCGCGATGACGGGCCGCGTGGAATCCGCATAGGGTTCGCCGGGCTGAACGATGCGGAGATGCATGAGGCTGTCAGGCGATTGAAGGCCGCGCTCACGCGATAGCTGATCAAACTGGGCAGCGGTCGTGGGTTGGTCGAAACCGACCATGGCCGACCACATCCTGACAAACAGGGTTGGGGCATTTTGGATCAGAACAGCTACGAAGCCCAGCGCTGAGCAACCGGAAGGGGTCCGTCCACAGAAAGATCACTGGACCATCCCGGTCGCACGAACCGGATGATCTCAAGGGACCGACCGTCTTCTAATCTACCTCCTGTAGCAAGGGAAGCGTCGACGGCGGTGCGAAGGCGCACCGAACTCCAATGGCCGTTCACGCCGTGGGCGGGTGCGGCAACCGCGACCTCCTTTCAATCGGGTTTGGCCGTCGGTGTTGGCTGATCAAGACCGAGCGAGTGCGCAAGATCCGTACAAACTAGTAAAATGGAGAGAGCGAGATGATTACGCAATTCATGTTGACCAAGAACGACGTCACAATTTCAGACGCGATGGACGTGTTTCGTGACCTCGCACCGAAGCTCGGCGCTGAGGCGCTCCCCTACGTCGGGTTCAAGAACGTCGGACTGCCGCTGAAGCAGCTGGAAGATCTCGGTTACGCGATTAAAGACGATGGTCGAAGTGTCGTCGTCGAAATCGTCGGCGGCGGCACACCGGACGACGAGATTGCTGCGGCCAACCTGGCCAAGCGCGTAGGTGCCGCTTGCCTGATCGGCGGCAAAAACGTGATGCCAGTTCTCGAGGTGATCGGGCCCTCGCCCGTGAGGTACTTCCCTGCGGTCGGCGACATCACGGCTGAGGCGGGCCGTATGCACGGCGAAGTCGAGTCGCTGGCCGAGGAAGCTAAGCAGTATGAAGCTCTCGGTGTCGATGGCATCATGTTGCTCGCCTACCGCTTCGTCGGAGACGTCGACGGCCTCCTGGCGGCTGTTAGGAAAGCAACGTCGCTGGATATAGTGTGCGCCGGCTCGGTCGACAGCCGCGCCAGAATTCGCCAGCTCAGCCGGCTCGGCACCTGGGCCTTCACGATCGGGAGCGCCGTCCTGGATAACGCGATGACCAACACTCCCGGCCTTCAGGCGCAACTGGGCTACGTGCTCGACGTCGTTCAACAAGAAGCCAGCAGTCGGGCCGCCTGAGGACAGCAATAATCTCAGCAAGGAGATGAGCTATGACGTCGAACGGCAACGGTCGGTGCTTCTGTCGGGGCATCACCTTTAGATTATCGGCGGAACCCATCTCCTTCGTGGTGTGTCACTGTCGCGACTGCCAATACGCGTCGGGCGGCAGCCCTGCCTGCGTGCTGGTGGTGCCTGCGACGGGACTGGACATCTTGGACGGCAAGAGCCTAGTCGCCGACTACAGGTCGATGGCGGATTCCGGGCGGGCGGTCACGCGTCATTTCTGCTCCCGATGCGGGACGCCGATGTTTGAGACGCTGGAGGCGGATCCGACGATCCGCCTCGTCAAGGCCGGCACGCTCGACGAGCCGGGCGGATTAAAGGTCGACGCCACCGCGTGGACCGACTCGGCCCAGCCCTGGGCCATGATAGATCCGGAGACCGAGCAGTTCAGGCAAGATCTCGTCTTCCCCTTTGTCTGCACCACGGGAGCGGATTGAGATGACGACGACTTGGAAGCCCACGCCTCAACAGTCCGCGCTCGCCATCGCGGGTTTGGCGATCCTGGCTGTAGGCTGGTCCGTCCCGAACTTCCTGTCGCTCGATAACGTAATGCAGGTGCTCCGGCAGATGTCGGTGGCGGCGATCATCGCGATCGGGGTGACATTCGTGGTGATCACGGGCCGCCTCGACATCTCGGTGGGCGCGCTTATGTCGTGCTGCGCGATTGCGGCCGTCGAGGTCCACAACTCCGTAGGGCCGGCTGCAGCGATCGCCGTCGCGCTGGCGATCGGTTTCGCAGTGGGATGCATCAATGGAGCGCTGGTCGGATGGCTTGGGCTCAACTCCCTCATCGCGACGCTCGGAGTGCTGTCCGTCCTCCAAGGGGCGACGCTGGTCTACACCGCCGGCTCAAACGCGCAGGTTGCAGGGGCGGCTTCGTCCTGGTTTACGTTTATTGGAAGGGGCTACGTCTGCGGCATCCCTACTCCCGTCCTCATCGCCGCGACCCTGCTTGCCCTCTTCTCGGTCGTCCTCACCCGGACGACGTTCGGGCGAAGAGTCTTCGCGGTCGGCGGAAATTCAACGGCAAGTGCTTACGCGGCCATCAGCGCGCCCTGGGCCATTTTCTTGAGCTACATCATCGCCGACGTCCTGACAGGCGTTGCGGGGATTGTCTACTCGTCGCGGGTCGCCGCCGCCCGGAGCGACTCCGGCAATGGCCTCGAGCTGATGGTCCTGTCCGCAATAATCCTGGGCGGTACCAGCCTCCTCGGGGGCAGCGGTAGCGTGATGCGTTCGATCGTCGGCATCCTGATCATCGGCTTCGTCCAGAACGCGTTGCTCCTCGTGGGCTCTCCCTACTACGTCCAATGGATTGTGACGGCCCTGATCATTGTCGGCGCTGTCTGGACCGACCTCGGGCTTAAGCGCGGAAGGGTCTTCGCATGACCGACACACCACACAGCGGCGGCATCGACATGAATGGTCCAGCCGCCTTCCCGAAACTCGGCTCCACGCGAACGACTGCGGGAAAGATCATGGCCGCCTTCAGGCGGCACCCAGTCTGGATGGTCGGGACCGCGCTGGCAGCGTTCTTCACGATGAGGAGTCCCTTCTTCTTTACGGCGAACAACCTCTCGAACGCGATGCTCGAATGCTCCCTCGTCGGCTTCCTGGCAGTCGGAATGACCCCCGTCCTGGTCAGCGGCAACATCGACCTTTCGGTCGGCTCAATCGCCGGCCTTGCAGCCTGTCTCGCCATCGGGCTTCAACCCTTCGGCCTTTACACAGCTTTGGCCGCAGGACTTGGCGCCGGCCTTGCCCTCGGCGCCCTAAACGGGCTCGCCGTCGAGAGGACCGGCGTGAACTCTTTCATCGTAACACTAGCCGCGTCCATCGGCTATCGCGGTCTCATCTACTCCTACACCGGCGACAGCTCCCTCTCGCCCACCGACGACCGATTGACCGATTTCTCCTACGTCGCCATCGGGCCGGTGACGGTCATCCCGATTCTGTTCCTCGTGTCCGTCACGATCTTCCAGGTCGTCTTGAAGGCTAGCATCCACGGCCGCAACACTTACGCAGTCGGCGGTAACCGGGCCGCGGCGGAGAACGCCGGCGTGCCCGTGCGCCGCACAATCATCGCCAACTTCGCCCTATCAGGCTTGATGGCGGGGGTTTGTGGCATCGCAATGGCTGCCAACCTCGGCGCGGCGACGCCTACCTTCGGGCAGGACTACGAACTCTGGGCTGTGATCGCTGTGGTGCTCGGCGGAACGCGCCTGCGCGGCGGACTTGGCAGCCTTTTGGGAACCCTCGCGGCCGTGCTGACGCTCGGCATACTGCGCAACGGCCTTACCCTGCTCGGAGTGTCTCCCTTCGTAGTCCCCATGATCATGGGCGGGACATTGATAGCAGTGCTCATCGCGGACCATCAAATCAGCCGCGGTACCAACAGCCGCAGCGGAGAATGATCGAGCGGCCATCATCCAAGCGACAGAAGGAAATGTGAATATGCACAAGCTCTCTCCCCTCGTCGGTCTCGTGCTCGGTCTTCTTGCGACGGGCGTCGCCCACGCCGACGACACACAGCCTTCCTGGCTTCCCAAGAACCTAAGGCGTCCCTTGAACTCGCTCACAATCGGCTTTGCCAACCAAGGCCCGAGTCTCAACGCCTACGCAGCCGAATACCTCGAGGTCTTCAACGCCTACGCGAAAGAACTCGGCGTCAGGACGATCGTCACCGATGCCCAGCTCGACCCGGCGCGCCAAGCAACCCAGATCCGGGACATCGTGACCCAGCACCCCGACGTGCTGATTGTTTGGCCGGCCAACGGCAAAGCCGTAGTCCCCTCGCTCCGTCAGGTCCATCAGGCCAGCATCCCGGTCGTCGTATCCAACGCGACGATCGACGAGACGGGCGTCAAGTATCAGACGGCCTACACTGGTCCCCACGATTACGAGGAGGCCAAGTCTGCCGGAAAGATGATGGTCGACGCGCTGGGCGGAAAGGGCAGCATCGTCATGCTGAACGGCATGCCCGGCTACAACGTGAGCGCGGACCGCTACAACGGATTCATGGACTACATAAAGAATTTTCCGAGCATCAAGGTGCTGGACTCTCAGCCGGCCAACTTCTCGCAGGAGAAAGGGCAGGCTTTGATGGAGAACATGATCACCCGTTTCGGCAGGCAGATCGACGGCGTGTACTCTGTCGACTCGGCGGTCGCCATAGGCGCGCTGAGTGCAATCAAGGCCGCAGCCGCGGACGGCAAGGTCGACGCCGCCAAGATCAAGATGACGGACTGCACGATGTTCGGCCAGATCTGGGACGCTATCAAGTCGGGCGAGTATACGGGTTCGGTCAGCCAACCGCCCGCCGAGGACGCCAAGCTCGCGCTGAGGACGGCGATTCTGATCGCAGAGGGTCAGACAGTGCCCGTAACGATCTACATGGATACCCCTGCCATTACGAAGGCAAACGTGGAAACCGTCGCCCGTCCGCGCTTCTGACAAGCGCGGAGTCATACCTTCGAGGAGCGACGTGATGACCACAGTCGACCATAATCGCGGTGCGCCGGTCCTCGAGCTTAAGGGCTTGGGTAAGTCATTCCCCGGCGTTCGTGCCCTCAAGGGCGTAGACCTCAGCATTCTCGCCGGAGAAGTCCACGCCCTCTGCGGCGAGAACGGGGCGGGGAAGTCGACGCTCATGAAGATCCTCGCTGGCAACATCGTGCCTGACGAGGGAAGCATCCGGTACCAGGGCGTCCCATACCGGCCCAGGTCGCCGCTTGACGCTAAGCGACGAGGCATCATCCTCGTCCACCAGGAGATCTCTTTGGTCGCCGACCTCAGCGTCGCCGAGAACCTCTTCCTCGGCGCGCTTCCCACGATCTACGGCGCCTTCCTGAGCCGCAAGGAACTGCTCCGCCGAGCCAACGCGATCCTTGCCGAGTGCGGCTATGACATAGATCCGGCTCAACCGGCTGGCGAACTCTCCATCGCACGCCAGCAGATGATCGAGATCGCCCGCGCGTCGGCCACCCCATGTTCCGTCGTGATCTTCGACGAGCCGACGGCCGCGCTTACCGGCGCCGAGGCACGCGGCCTGTTTGCTAATATTGCGCAGCTCAAGGCGCGGAACGTGGCAGTCGTCTACATATCGCACAAGATGCGGGAGATCTTCGAATTGTCCGACCGCATTACGGTCCTGCGTGACGGGGAGACCAGGGGTACGCTCGATACAGCCGCAACAGACGAGCCCGAGGTGATGCGGCTGATGATCGGCCGATCTCTGGACAACTACTTTCACCGGGTCGAGCAGCGGCCGGGAAACACCATTCTGGAGGCCCGCGGCATCACCGTGCCCGGCCATATTAGCGACGCGAGCCTCGCAGTGAAGGAAGGCGAGATCTTAGGCCTCTATGGATTGGTCGGATCCGGGCGGTCCGAACTGGTCGAAGCCATCTTCGGGATCCGGCCGATGGCCGCAGGCCAAGTCGCCTGGCGCGGCAAGGACGTGGCGATCCGGAGCGTGAGAGACGCAGTGGAACTCGGCATCGCTCTCGTCCCAGAGGACCGCAAGCGACAGGGTCTGGTCATGGGCTTGGGAGGGCGCGAGAATATCGTCCTGCCGATCCTGCGCCGAATCAGCCGCTGGAGCTTCATGCGGGCGCCAGACGAGCACCGTCTCTACGCCGACTACCGTGCGCGTCTTGCGATCAAAGTGTCAGGCCCGAATGTCCGCGTCGGGACCCTGAGCGGCGGCAACCAGCAGAAATTCGTCCTTGCCAAGTGGCTGGCCACCAACCCCAAGCTGCTGATCCTCGACGAGCCGACCCGCGGTGTCGACGTCGGTGCCAAGGCGGAGATCCACGCGCTTATCGGCGATCTCGCGAAGAGCGGGCTGGCCGTGATCCTGATCTCCTCCGAGATGCCGGAGATCATGGGCGTCAGCCACCGCATCCTCACCCTGCATTCCGGACGGGTTACCGCAGAGTTCGATGGCGCGACGGTGACCGAGGACGACCTGATCGCGGCCGTGATGGGCAGCGAGGCAGTCGCCAAAGCGGCAGCCTGAACCCTGCAGCCGGACTGCCACCCCGCGCACCGTGGCGGCCGGCGCGCTTTGGGCCGCGCCGTCGACCCCTCGTCCGTCGACGCGAGGCCGCTGGCTAACCGACCGCCGCCCCGCGCGCGAGTGCCATGATGTCCGACATACGCCCGATCCTTTCCCGCATTACCATCTTTCCCATCAAGTCGCTCGATCCGGTCGCGGTCGCGGCCTCCAAGCTCTTATCGAGCGGCGCCTTAGAGCACGACCGCACCTGGGCGCTATTCGACACAACTGGCGCCGTCGTGAATGGCAAGCGAACCGCCGCGGTGCACCTCCTGCGCTCGCGGGTGAACTTCGATGCGGGCACGGTGAGCCTCAGCCGAAACGGCAAGGGCAGGACGTTCGCGACCGGCCCGAGCGCCGGCGCCCTTGAGGAATGGCTCAGTGGGCACTTCGGGTTTCCCGTTTCGTTCCGCCGCAACGACGAGATGGGGTTTCCCGACGACACCGCATCGCCCGGGCCGACGTTGATCAGCGTCGCGACCTTGCTAGAAGTCGGTCGCTGGTTTTCGTTGCCGGTCGAGCAGGTCCGGGACCGTCTTCGGACTAACCTCGAGATCGACGGGGTCCCGGCCTTCTGGGAGGATGGCCTGTTCGGGCCGACTGGGACGGTGATCCGGTTCCGGATTGGCGAGACAACATTGAAGGGCATCAACCCCTGCCAGCGATGTGTAGTCCCGCTGCGAGATCCCCTCACGGGTTCTTCCGACGATACCTTCGTGCGTCGGTTCACCGAACTCCGGAGCCGGACAATACCGGCCTGGGCGAGCAAGGAGAGGTTCGACCATTTCTACCGAGTGGCCATCAACACCAAGCCGCATGGCGACCAAGGTGGTAGGATGCTGCGTGTCGGCGATGCCGTCGAGCTGATTGACCAGCCGGCCATCGCTCCGGGGTCGAGTAATACGAGATCGACTCAGCACAGCGACTTCTGGGCCGGAAATCTTGTCGTAGACACCGTCTGGGAGGAGGCTCCCGGCGTCAAGACCATCCGGCTCCGGCATCCCGATCAGCAGACGCTTCCCTTCCGCTTCCGGCCGGGCCAGTTTCTGTCGGTCACGATCGAAGGCCTCCAGCGATGCTACACTATCGCCTCATCGCCATCGGACGAGACATTCTGCGAGATCACCGTCAAGCGTGATGGCCGAGCATCGGGCCTGCTCCACGACCGCATCGCGGCAGGAACGCGCCTTCCCGCCTCGGGTCCAATGGGGAGCTTCAGCTTCGATGGCGAGAGGATGGACAACGTCGTGCTAATCGCGGGAGGTGTCGGCATCACGCCGCTTATGTGTAAAATTCGCTTCCTTGCAGCCAAAAAATGGCCCGGACGGATCGACCTCATCTATTCGGCAAAGTCCGAGCCGGACATCATATTCCGCAACGAGTTAGACGCTTTACAGCGCTCGTTCACGCGCCTCAAGGTCCATGTGACACTCACCTATCCAGACGAATTATGGGAGGGCGCACGCGGACGTCTAACGCCGGAGTGGATTCGCGCTGTCGTACCTGATATCGCCGGACGGAGTGTTCGGCTGTGTGGACCGACCTCGATGGCGGCCTCGGTTCGACAGATGCTCCTTCGGCTGAACGTGTTGGACGGGCAGATCGAGGCCGAGACCTTCGGCGGAAGAGCCAAACCCGCCGAAGCGGAAGGGAACCTGGTCCAGCGTTCGGTGACGTTCGTGCGATCGGATCGCGTCTGCACGATCGAGGGGAGGAAGACGATACTTGACGCGGCGATTGCGGCGGGAGTGCCCCTTGACCACGGATGCCGAGCAGGCGTCTGCGGCCGTTGCCGGACTACATTGCTGGACGGGAAAGTCGTGGCCGGGGCCGACTTCGTCCTCACTGCCGCGGATCGATCTCGCGGCATTGTGCTAGCCTGCCAAGCCAGCCCATGCCAAGACGTTCGGGTCGATTGCTAAACCGGTCTGTGGCCAACGGCTGTACCGCGCCGGATGGTGAGACACCCGTGCTGATCATATGCGGCCAAAGCCGCGGGTGAAAGCAGGTAGTTGCGAACAGCGGCGGGCGTGAGATGCCCAAGACGTCCGATCCGCCATGTGGTGTTGTATGTGTCTTTGAAGGCGAGGAGCGTCTGGCGCAGCTCCTCGAGCGTATCGAAGGTCCGTACCCACAAGAGGTTGTCCTTTAGCGTACGGATGAAGCGCTCGGCGCAGCCGTTGCCCTCGGGAGCCCGCACGAAGGCCGGCGAACTTTTGGCACCCAGGAAGGCGATCTCGTCCTGAAAACGCGCGACATGTATTGGCTCCCGTGGTCGTGCCGGACCGACAAGCCGCGGGCGACGCCCTTGGCGAAGCTGCCGAAGTGCTCGCGCACCCCTGGCGGCTTGGCTCCAGAGCCTCGAAGCAGGTCCCATGGTGAGCGGCGTGCACCCCACGCATTCGGCGTTGTGATCAACGGCGATGAAGACAACCGCCTGGCTTCGCGAGTTCAGGTAGCCGTCATGTCGGTGCCCCACATGGTGTCGATGGTTCGGGGATGATCGTGCCGTCGTGTTTGCGCGGCCCGCGGGGCGATCCCATCCGTGCCGACGCCAAGCCCACGTGCTCGCGCATCAGCCGCAGCACGCGGTGGCGTGACGTGCGCAGCCCGGCGAAGCGCAGGCGTGCTCAATCCTTGCGATGCCCTCGCCGTGGAAGGGACTGGCATCGAGCACGCTGCGGATCCGGTCCAGCAGGCCCGCATCCGGTATCGGCCCACAGGCCCAGGACGCCGACGGGGTCATGATCGATGGATTCGCCTTCATGGGCAGCGTCATCGAGGCCGGTCGACACCTGATCGACGATGTCGGCCTTGAGGTTCCGGCTCGGCTTGCGATCCGCCGACGTCGGCGGATCGGCGGCGCATCGAAGCAATCGTTTCTACGGAGGACCCCTTTCACGGCGGTGGGGTCACGCCTCATACGGCCTCCGCGACATTGACTCGTCGGGATTGGATTCCCCTGGTGCGGAGAAGGGTTTAGCCTTGTGGGCCTGCTGGAGGGCTTTGGCATGGCGCGCGTTGCGGATCACTTGAGCGTTGCGGACTTGGAGCGTCGTTTCAGAGCCTGCGCCGATCCAGTGGAAGCGCGTCACGTGCAGGTGATCTGGCTGCTGGCACAGGGCCGCACCGTGGGGCGACGTCGGAGGTCACCACCTTTGGCACCCGCTGGATCGAGCAACTGCTGGAGCGCTACAACGCATCCGGCCCCGAGGCCCTGGCCAACGGGCGCCGCCGCAATGGGCTCAAGCCGAGCCTGCTGACGGCCGAGGTGCTGGAGGTCATGCGGCTGCGTCTGGCCGAGCCACCGCCCGACGGTGGGCTGTGGTCGAGCCGCAAGGTGGCGGACGTCATCGCGGCCCATCTCGGACTGGAGCGCGTCCTGCCTCAGCGCGGTTGGGAGGTGCTCAAGGCGCTCGGCTACACGCTGCAGCGGCCGCGGCCGAAGAACCCGAAGTCCGCCACGGCCCAGGCTTTTAAAAAAAGCTGGCGGAGGCCGTCGCCGAGGAGGCGGCCGCCCACCCCGGCGTGCCCGTCGAAGTCTTCTGCACCGTGTGAGTCCCGCCTCGGCCTGAAGCCGGTGCTGCGCTCGGTGTGGGCCCCCAAGGGACAGCGCCCGACGGCACTCGGCCACCACCGCTTCGAATGGCTCTACGTGACGGCCTTCGTGGGGCCGGCAACGGGCGAAACGGTATGGTACCTGTCCAATGGCGTGTCCAAGCCGCTGTTCGCCGGCCTGCTCGCCACCTTTGCGAAGGCGGTCGGCGCCGGGCCCGAAAAGCGCATCGTCCTGTTCCTCGACAACGCCGGCTTCCACACGCGCCCCAACCTCGCCGTGCCCGACGGTCTCAGGCTGGTCTACCTGCCGCCCTACAGTCCCGAACTGCAGCCCGCCGAGACGTTCTGGCCCTTGGTGGACGAGCCCATCGTCAACAAGCTCGTCCCGACCTTGGAGGCGCTCGTGGACACGATCGGCGCGCGGTGCTGCGACCTCACCGAGCGCCAGAGCGAGATCAGCTCGCGAACCAACTTCTCCTGGTGGCCCAAAAATTACTCACCGGCCTAATCTCGCGGAAACCGTATCACGGCTGCGTGGTCACGCCGCTGCGCTCCGGGGCGCTTCGGCGCAGGCGCGTTATCACGGTTGCCAAGTCGGTCCGGACCAAGGGCCAGGCCCGCGTGTCGTCGAACGACGGGCCTCGCTGTGATCCGGCCCGTCGGGTTTAAGCCTCGTCTGCAGGAGCACGAGCGAAACGCGCGAGTCGATCGCCCGCACGTCGGCCGCGATGCCGACGCCCCGGTCGACCACGCTGGTTCGGACGTAGGAGCCTGCCTCGAGTATGCCGTGCGAAAGCGTTCGCCGCTTGCCGAGACGGCCACCTCGATCGAGACCACGATGGGCGTGCCGGATTTTGAGACCTGTGCGGCGTTGTAGATTAGGTTGACCAGCACCTGCTGGATCTGGGTCGGATCGGCAGTCACGCAGACTTCCCCGCCGGGATGCGAATGTCGCATGCGATGCGGACGGCGAGTGAGGGCGCAAGCAGGTCCACGGTGTCGGCGGCCAGCGCTCATAAGGCCACGGGTTTGACCTCGTGCGAAAGCATCATCGGTGTCCATTGAACCGGGGCAACCTCAACCTCAATCGGCCAGCGTCGACGTGTCGATTGCGATCCCCTCGCGGGCGAAGGCGTGGCTCTGCCGATTCAGCAAGTTGTTCAGCGGTGAGCGGCTTTGCAACGGCGTAGCCGAGCCACGGTGACCGCGACACTACCGATCGCCAGAAGCCATAGTAGTGCCCAGCCGGCGAACGGGAGAAGCGCAGCGCATAGAAGGGTGCCAATGCCAGCGAAGACACGCTGCAGACCGTCTAGCAATCGGACACCGGCAGCCATGCCGATGACATAGGTGGCTATACCCAGAACGTTTGGTACTATCAAGATACGCTGGATATCAAGCCCGGTCAAATAGCTTAGCAGCAGGCCGACAATCGCAAAACCGCCTACAAACAATATCGCGGATCGAGGTATGCCACGAGCATCAAGGATCAGGAAGATCTGTGGAAACGCGTTGTCGCGCGCGAGTGCGTAGGCCAGCCGGGACGCGCCTGCGATGTAAGCATTGGAGGTGCCGAGTGCAATCAAAAGAGCCATGCCGCCGGCAACCTGCCCAGCACCGACGCCGATACCGCCCGCTAGAACGCGAGCCACCGCGGTCCTGTCGAGCTCAGGGGAGCCATAGGTGCCAGTTCCGATGACCGCGGCAGCAGTGCCGAGGTAGAGAAGCGTCACCCCGGCAACGCTCCAGGCAGTCGCCTTAGGGACGTCGCGCTCTGGGTCATGAAACTCTTCCGCCAAATGGGCGATCACCTCCCAGCCGAAAAAGGCGTAGAACACGAACACTGCGCCCGCACCCACCGCCGTCCACCCGTGCGGGGCGAAGGGCGTCCAATGACCACCTGCGCGTGGTATCGCAGACAACGCCGAAACCACTAACATAAGCGCGACCGCTGCGCTCAAACCCAATGCCAAACGGCCGCCGACCTTCAATCCACGCAGGTTGGCACTGACCGTTACGATTAAAATGGCCGCGGCAAGCAAGTATGTCCCAATGCGGTCTAATCCGACATAGTCCGCTACGTAATACGAACCAGCCAATGGTACAATGATCTCGCCAACGGCAGCAGCAACGAGATAATACCAACCAACCAACGCCGCGATGTCAGCGCCGAAGGCGCGGCGAGCGAACGTCGCAACTCCACCCGCGTCAGGGTAGCGACCAGCCATCGCGCCGAACGTCAGCGCAAGCGGGATGCCGAGTAGCGCGTCGAAGCACCACGATACCATCGAGGCTGGCCCGGCGATCGACGCTGCCGCACCTGGGAGAACCAGAACGCCTGCGCCAACTACTGCGCCGAGATAAAGCGCGATGGCCTGCCAAAGACCGATCGTTCGGCTCAAGGAAGGTGTAGCTCCGGCGGCTTCGGCTTGTGGCTCCGGCTCGCGCTGCCCAGCAGATGATACCATCCGGATCGTACTCCTTCAGTTGTGAACGAAGAGGTATCAATAGCGCTGCTGTATGACTGCCTAGCGCAGTATCAGCTGGATGGACACGTTTTAAGTAGGTGAGTCTTACTATCCGGAGCGCGCGAATAAATCTGGCCAGCGCCGCGAATTCCGTCGTATGCGTTAAAGGCTGACCGACGCCGAAATCTGTGTCGATGGATACTCTGGCGTCCGATCAATACGTGAAGTTCTAGCTCCGGGCCTACGACTCGGTTGGCGAAGCCCGCGTCTCCATCGGCCGCTATATAACCCTCTACAACGGTCGCAGGCCGCATTCGAGCCTTGACCGAAAGACGCCGGACGGGGCGTATCTCGACAGGCTACCGTAAACCGCGGCGGCCTGAACCTGACAGGACTCCACTTAACGAAGCGCCGCAGGCTGTTCAGACAAACGGAGCCACCTCAGTTTGGAGCGGTTTTGGATCGCTGGAGTGGCGACAACGCTTTGATCCAGCGTCAGAGATGGTCCGGAACGCCGCCTCGTCGGGGCGTCGTGCCAGCTATTGCATAAAGCCCTCGACACTGATGCCTTCGTCGCTGATCGTGCCGATCGCCCAAACTTGCCTCGTATTCACCCAGGCGTAAGATGCTACGGCGGTCAGCAGCGTGGCGTTTTCGAAGATATCGAACGTCGGAGCCTCCTTGGGAGTCACGACACCTGTCGCCGACAGCGCAATGCGGCACCCATCGTCGAGATCAAAAGCGCCCCGAAGGTCTATCTGCCCCAGACCGTCTGCGCGCAGTACGAAGTAATCGAAACCCGTGATCTGCCCTGACAGACGCCCTGTAGACGTGCCCTGAAATCCAACGTCGAATCGCGCTCCCTGCGGCGGAATTGGAACTCTGCCCTGCAGCGCGTCCATGAAGGAAATGCCGAACTCCCCAACCGATGTGATTTTTAGTTTGTACTCGTAGATCTTCTCGCCGCGCATGAGTTGGATCCTTTGACATTCATGGGTTCGGTGTATGTGATCGAAAAAAGTGAGCAACAGCGAGGCAGACTTCTTGTAGGAAAGCCTCGATGCGTTTTATCATTGGAACAGCCTCGCATTCCTAATCAGTACTCATCGGATTGAGCCGCCATTCGAGGGGACGATCTTGCCGGTGATCCACCGGTTTTTCTTCGATGCCGTGAATTACATAACATCGCCAACGTCATCGCCTGCGCCATGCGCTCCAAGCTCTGTAGGACAACACGTGGTTGCTGTCCACCTCAGTTGCAGTAAAGCTCGGCAGACTATCTCAATCAGGCAGATGGACCCAGATAGCAACCTCAACTTTGCCGCCACGCGCAGTCAGCAACCATTTTTGAATCTTGCCAACAATTGCGCATCAATGTACGAGTATTCGCGCGTTGGCCTTCCCAAATTTCACTGTAGCTGCCTGACCATTGCCTCGGGATGCACCTGTCACAAAACCGGTGGTCGTTTTTTCTGAATCATGATCTTGCTATTTGTGCCTAAATTGTACACCTTCTAATGTTCGCACATTGATCCGATGATCATCGATGATGATAATCACACACTGCAGGACAGATCATCGGTTTTTCGATTACAACGGTAAGGAAAGGGCGTTGAGACCGTATTGTCGCGGCTTCGGGCGTACCGACAGCTCATCGCTGCGCGGCGCCTCAGGCTCGGGGGTCACGATGACAGGCACGAACAGCGGCCGCTCGGCGGAGCGTGACGGCCCAAGGCGAGCCAGCCTGCGCCAGCCGAACAATTGCTGGGGCGTCAGGCCGTGGCGTCGCGCGACGCCGCAAACAGAGTTGCCGTCCGTGTAGCTTTCCTCGACGATCGTAGCCTTCTCGATCGAGGTGAACCGGCGGCGGCGCCCTCCGCCGGTGAACACGTCGAAGCGCTGTGGCCCCTCCGAAACGTGCATAAGCTCAGGTGAAAGCATGGATCGAAGCCCTCCTTGGCCTCTGATCATCGATCACCGGGCGAGGCTTCAGAAGGTGGGGGAGGAGCGACGCTTACGCTTCAACGAAGGTGACCGAGCGTTCATGGGAGCTTCGCCCAGGCACACCACTGCTCGGGACTGGCGACTTGGCTTGACTTCGAGTTGATCTCGTCCTCGAGGTCTCGCGTTAACTGCGCCACACCGTCCGTTGTTCGGCCGAGATCTCGTGCGCCGAATATGGTGAAATAGGTGAGCGCCAGCCAGTGAGCTATCGGGTTCGGTACTCCGCCGACTGCCAGTCTCTCGCAGGTGAGTTGAGGTCCAGGCAGGCCAGCCTGACGGAAAGCAGCATAGAGACGGGAGGCGACATCGTGATGAGGAAGAGAGGCACGGAAGTTCTCGAAGACGCGCGCGTTGATCTCGATCACTGGTACACGTCTGGTTTGGCGGTGAAGTCTGTCGCGTCGTCGATTTCATGAAAGGCAATGACGCTGCCCGGAGCCATCTTCGACTTGAGCGATCGTAGAAATGCGACCGGATCCGGCTGGAAGAGGAGTACGTTGCGTCCGACCACCACATCGAAGGGCTTCGGATCGTCATAGGCTTCGGCCCTGACGCAGTGAAATTGAACATTGCTGATGCCAGCGTCGACGGCGCGCTCGTTCGCCAATCTGACAGCGACCTCCGACGCGTCGAGACCGATGACGGAGCCTTGATCCCCGACCATCTCAGCGACCAGCAGAGCTACGTCTCCTGCGCCACTGCCGACGTCGAGGACGCGCTGACCAGGTCCGACACCCGCCGCCTGGAGTAACCGGCGCGTGATGGGTTGACTGATCGATGCCTGTACCGCAAGCCGCTCCAGCTCGTGACCAGAATGCCCAAGCAAATACGAATCGTGACCCGACATGATGCACTCCTCACCGCAGACGGCGTTACAAGGTCAGCTATTCGATCAACTGCCGTACGGCAGTGAAGACCGCCGAAGACCTTAACGTCAGAATGGGGATCTAACAATTACTTGTATTACCACAATCAGCGACTGGGTTACGAATTTAACATCGCTTCTCGCTAGAATATGACAGATATAATTGTGGAGTGAGGGGGCGCGCTAAGCTAATCCTTCCGAGCCAAATCTATGCACTTAGGTTAGGAATAGAGTCTATCATAGAAATCAGTACGACAACTTCTGGATCCTGCACTAGAAATAATAACATCGTTGCATCGGTAACCATTCAAATTGCAGTGTAACGGGACTGAAACCTGAGGCCTGTAAGTGACTTGAAGCTACATAGGCGGTAATAGCGCTCCTGTGTGCGAGGGCTCAAGATGACGTTCGATTTGGGCCGAACAATGAGAACACGGCTCTCGCCTTCCTGCAGACCTGCGACGGCGGAAAAGGCTAGGACGCATGCCTCGAATTCTGTCAGGAAAGTGCGGGCTTGGATAGTCAAGCGGAACCGCTCATCGATTGCACGGATCTGAAGTCCTATGCCGAGTGGATGAGAGGCGTGGCCGTTGCGTGCCCGACGCACGTGTGACCTTGGACGCCATGACGTCCGACGACTTCGCCGCGACGGTCATGATCTACGCCACATATGCGGGAACCACACGGGAGAGCTTGGTGCTGTACCACCGACCGGCCAGGCAACCATAAACGACTACGTCTGGGTGCTGTGGTTCGCCGATCGGAAGATTGTCCACGTCACGAAGATCTGGAACGCCAACTGGACGATGCGCGAACTGGGTTGGATGTGACGAACCATAGACACTGAGGCGCCAGAGACTTTGGGATGCCGCTCTGACGTCCGCAGGATCGTTGAACTCGATCCGTTACACCCCCACGCGAAAGCTGCGACCTTCGAATGCGATAGGTCGTGGGGCTGGTAGCTGGTCGACGGCGGCGGGTGAGTACAGGGCCAGGTCGGTGCCGGCTTTTGTGGTCTTTGCGCCTCCGCACACCGTTTCACCATTCGTTGCTGGGTCATTCGAATGAGCACAGGAGATAATTAGCGATGTCCGATTTCCACGCTCGCCAACACCGGGGCGACGATACGCCCGATGCTGACATCGTCGACCGACGCGATACGATCAGGAACTACGACTTCATCGTCTGTGGCGCAGGGACCTCCGGCTGCGTCGTGGCGGCACGGCTGGCGGAAGATCCCGATGTCCGGGTCTTGTTGATCGAGGCGGGTGGAGACGACGATTTTCCCGAGGTGATGAACCCAGGGGCTTGGCCCGCGAATCTCGGGTCCGAGCGTGACTGGGCCTTCACCGCGGAACCCAACCCGCATCTGAACGGCCGCGCGATCCCGCTGAACATGGGGAAGGTGCTCGGAGGGGGATCGAGCATCAACGTCATGGTGTGGGCAAGAGGGCACAGGAACGACTGGGAGGATTTCGCGACCGAGGCCGGCGACGAGGCGTGGGGGTACGAGTCGATCCTCGGCATCTATCGCCGCATAGAGGATTGGCAGGGTGCTCGCGACCCTTCCCGTCGAGGCGTCGGTGGCCCCGTTCACGTCGAGTCGGCCGTCAACCCGCAGCCTATCGCCCTGGCCATGGTCGAGGCGGCTGAGGCATTGGGCTTGCCGCGCTTCGAGAGCCCCAACGGCGCCATGATGGAAGGCCGGGGCGGCGTAGCCATCAATGATCTCATCGTCCGCGACGGGCGACGCTCTTCGATGTTCCGGTCCTATGTCCAACCCCGACGGACACAACGCAATCTCACAATCCTGACCCATGCCGCTGTCAGCAGGCTCATCTTCAACGGGCGCGCCGTCGTCGGTGTGGAGGTCATACAGAAAGGGAAGCGGCACTTCTACTTCGCAGCCCACGAGGTCATCCTGTCCCTTGGCGCCATCCACACGCCCAAGTTGCTCATGCAGTCCGGGATCGGGCCCGAGATCGAGTTATCGCGTCATGGCATCGACGTCGTTCAGCACCTGCCGGGCGTGGGCCAGAACCATCAGGACCACGTCTCCTTCGGATGCATCTTCGAAACCAGGGAGCCACAACCTGTCGGGCATGGGGGCTCCGAAGCGACATTGTACTGGTCCAGCGACGCGCGTATGGACCTCCCGGACATGTTCCATTGCAATATCGAGTTTCCCGCGCCGAGCGCGGAGACCGCGTCGCTGGGCGTGCCGGCGAATGGATGGACGATGTTCGCCGGTCTGGCCCATCCCAAGAGCCGAGGATCGGTCAGTCTCACCGGCTCCGATCCACAGGATCCGGTCCTGATCCACGCGAACACGCTTTCGCATTCCGACGACATGATGGCCGCGCTCGCCAACATCGCATTGTGTCGCGAACTCGGGAACCATAAAGCGTTCAAAGGACTGGTTAGAGGTGAGTCCATGCCGGGGAAACTGTCGGACACGGACATGCGCAACTATGCCCGTAACGCTGCGGTCACGTATTGGCACCAGTGCGGAACGTGCAAGATGGGGCGCGATGGCATGTCGGTGGTCGACAGCCGTCTCAAGGTCTACGGCGTCGAGAGGCTACGTATCGCCGACGCGTCGATCATGCCCCACATCACCAGTGGCAATACGATGGCACCTTGCGTGGTGATCGGCGAGCGCACCGCTGACATGATCAAGGTGGAGCATCAAGTCTAGCTGGTCCAGCCATCGATAGCATCCGACAAGGGCCGCTTTGCGAAGAAGCCCATTGGTGGCGGCCAGTCTTCCATGTTCAAGCTAGGTTGAATGCTTCGCAGCCGAGCTGCGCAGCTTCCTGAGATCCGTCTTCCACGAAGATCAGAGAGCCTTCGACAGTGTCGCCGAAGTCCTCCCGATGCTTCAGTCCGAAAGCGTTGTGGGGCACACATTCGTGCACGACCGATCAAACGAGGAAGGTCAATCCATACGAAGCGGCGAGTCCGGCCAGCTCTTCGGGTCCGCTCACGCGTTGGTCGGCGACGGCACCGAAGAACCCTTCGAATCCGCCGGGAGTGACGATCACTAGCAGCCTCGCCGGTTGATCGCCGACTGAGGTGGCTCAGGAAATCTGGACAGGTCGGCTGAGTGGAGTTTCTGCCTGACGGCGGCCAAGATGGCTGCGGATCGGGAGAGATGATGAGCAAGCGAACACGCCGGAACCACGCGCCGGCTTTCAAGGCGAAGGTGGCCCTGGCTGCCGTGAAGGGTGAGAAGACGCTGGCCGAATTGGCTCAGCAGTTTGATGTTCACCCCAACCAGATCACGACGTGGAAGGCGCAGCTCGTGGATGGCGCCGCCGAAGTCTTCGGATCGGAGCCGAAGGCAGGCCTGGCGGCGCCGGCCATCGACGTGAAGACGCTCCACGCCAAGATCGGCGAGCTGACGTTGACCAACGATCCCCGATCGAGCCGGGGATGCACTTTTTGTCCGGCGCGCTCGGCAAGGCCGGCCTCCTGAGCGCAAAGCGATGATCGATGGCCATCACGGTCTCTCGATCACCAAGCAGGCAAAGGCGCTCGGGATCAGCCGCGGCAGCGTCTACTATCTTCCGCGTCCCGTGTCGTCGGCGGACCTCGCCGTCATGCGGCGGATCGACGAGTTGCATCTCGAGTTC
>JBPBQY010000064.1:0-28137 GCA_050920985.1 Janthinobacterium lividum
CGTCCTGAGGGCCGTGTCCGTGCCCCAAACCTGCGAGCGCCGAAGCCGATCTTCGGCAAGTGTCTCGCTCAATCCTCGGTAGATTCCGTCTCGGGAGACGTCGCCCTGGAAGACTCAGTCTCGATAGGTCGCGCAGACCCCGCGGCTCTCGCCGGCGGTGCCCCGCGGTAACGTTCCAAGCGTCGCGCTCGCGACACAAAAGCCTCGCCGGCCGATCCCGCGGCCACCGCTGCGTGTATCACATTTGTGCGCCCCAGTGCCAAATCCAATTGGTCGGAGCGGAAGTCTCGGATGCGGGGGATCGCATCGGCCTCGTCGCCCATGAGGCGCCGCACCGCTGCTTCCACTTTACGCAGGCCGTCGGCGCTGCCGTCGCTCGCGTGAACGAGTGCGGCTGGCACCTTCGGCCCGATCGACCCTTGGACCTTGGTGGATCCCGCCACCACCCGGCCCGCCTTGTTGGCGATGGCGAGCGCCTGCAATGCATCATTTTCCATGAGGCCGTCAATGAGATCGGCCAACGTGGGTAACACCTCCACCTCGGATTTGAAGGCGCGCTTGAAGCTTTTCCGCTTCACCGCTTCCGCGATGACGGCTTTCTCGGCCGTGACCCAGGCTCCCCTCCCCGGCAGCTTGCACCGGAGATCAGGCACTACCGCGTGGTCGGGACCGACCACGAAGCGGATGAACTCGTCCGGCGCGCCTTTGCGCCGGGTGACGATGCAGGTGCGCTCCGGCCCCTTGTCGGGAAAATCGGAAACCGGATCGGACGCGTCGTCCGACTCGGTCTCGAGGTCCCCGTCGGTCGAGGGCTTCCCCGTCATCGTCCCCACCCCCCGCACGGTGCGTCAGGCCACCTCTTCGTCGGCCGGGGCTTCCTCACCCTCGGCTTCCCCTTCGACCTCGGCCTCGATCCAGCCGACCTTCACACGGGCCTGCATGATCATGGCTTCGGCATCCTCGCGCGACATTTCGAAGCCGTCGAGGTAGCCCGCGATCCGGACGGACTCGCCATCCTTGCGCTCGGTGTAGCCGACGAGGTCGTCGGGCACGCAGCCGGCGAAGTCCTCGACGGTCTTCACGTCGTTCTCGCCGAGTCCCACCAGCATGGCTGTCGTGATCCCGTCGATCTCCTTCAACTCGTCGGCGACGCCGAGCGCCAGCCGCTTGTCGTCGTATTCCTTCTCGATCGCGTCGAGGTGGGCACGGGCCCGAGTCTGGATCTCGGACGCCGTATCCTCGTCGAAGCCCTCGATATTGGAGAGTTCGGCAGGTTCGACATAGGCGAGTTCCTCGAGCGACCGGAAACCTTCCGATGCCAGGAGTTGTGCCACGACTTCGTCGACGTCGAGCGCCCCCATGAACAGGTTGGTCCGCTCGACGAACTCCTTCTGGCGGCGCTCCGATTCCTCGGCCTCGGTCAGGATGTCGATATCCCAACCCGTTAGCTGGGACGCGAGCCTGACGTTCTGGCCACGGCGCCCGATCGCAAGAGAGAGTTGGTCATCCGGCACGACGACTTCAATGCGCGACGAGTCTTCGTCGAGCACGACCTTGACGACTTCAGCGGGCTGCAGCGCGTTGACGATGAAGGTCGCGGCATCGGGCGACCAGGGGATGATGTCCACCTTCTCGCCCTGCAGCTCGTTCACCACGGCCTGCACGCGCGAGCCGCGCATACCGACGCAGGCGCCGACCGGGTCGATCGAGGAATCGCGCGACGTCACGCCGATCTTGGCGCGCGACCCCGGATCGCGGGCGACCGCCTTGACCTCGATGATCCCATCGTAGATCTCCGGCACTTCCTGGGCGAAAAGCTTGGCCATGAACTGCGGGTGCGTGCGCGACAGGAAGATCTGCGGACCGCGCTGCTCGCGTCGGACATCGTAGACATAGGCGCGAATCCGGTCGGCGGGACGGAAGGTCTCGCGCGGGATCAGCTCGTCGCGACGCACGATGGCCTCGCCCCGGCCCGACAGGTCGACAACGACATTGCCGTATTCGACCCGCTTGACGATGCCGTTGATGATCTCGCCGATGCGGTCCTTGAACTCGTCATATTGCTTGTCGCGCTCGGCTTCGCGCAGCTTCTGCACGATGACCTGTTTCGCCGACTGGCCGGCGATGCGGCCGAACTCGAAGGGTGGCAGCGTCTCGGAGATCCAATCGCCCACCTGGGCTGCGGGATTGCGGCGCCGTGCCTCGGGCAGGGTGATGTGGATGGCGTCGTTCTCGATCTCGTCCACGACGAGCAGGAGCCGAGAGAAGCGGGTCTCGCCGGTGCGCGGGTTGATCTCGGCGCGGACCTCGGTCTCCTGGCCATAGCGGGAGCGCGCCGCCTTCTGCAGCGCCTCCTCCATGGAGGAGATGACGATCGAGCGGTCGATGTTCTTCTCGCGCGCCACCGCTTCGGCGATCTGCAAGAGTTCGAGCCTGTTGGCGCTGACGGCCATGGGGGTGTCTCCTCGAAAAATCGTGTGACGGCGGCGGCTCAGCGGCCGCGGGGCGCCTTCGGCGCAGGTCGCGCTCGTGTCTGGATGCCCGCCGGAACGGCGCGCTTAGCCTTGTTACGTTCTGCGAACCGCCCGGGGCCGCGACCCGCCTCAGGGGCCGGTGCAGCTTCGGTATCGTCGGAGGGAGCCTCGTCCTCCCCGGCGTCCTTCTGAGCTTTCAGCGTCACGCGAATCAGCGCATCCGTGAGGAATAGCTTGGCTTCGCCGATGTCGCGGACAGGGATCTCGACCGTCCCCGGATCGCTCGCCTTGTTGTCGAGGAGTTGCAGGACGAGCCGGCCGTCATCGTGAACCCCGGCGATGAGCCCGCGGAACCGGCGCCGTCCGTCCATGGCGACGGACAGCTCCACCCGGGCCTCGTGACCCATGGCACGCCGAAGATCCGATAGTCGGACCAGAGGCCGATCGATGCCCGGCGAGGAAATCTCGAGTCGGTACTCGCCGGCGATCGGGTCGTCGAGGTCGAGGATCGGCGACAGCGCCCGGCTGACGGCTTCGCAATCGCCGATCGTGAACGTCCCATCAGGCCGCTCCGCCATGATGCGCAGCATGGAGGGCGGACCGGCCTGCATCTTGACCCAGACGAGCCGGTATCCGAGGTCGGCCAGCACCGGCGCGGCGGAATGACCGATGCGGGCCGCGACGCCATGCTCCGACGTGAAGCGCGGCTCGTCGAGCGGAGCATCGGCAGGCGCGGCCGGCAAAGCGGCGGGATCGGGTTGCGTGCTGGTCAAAAGAGAGCGCTGTCCAAGGGGTCGGGCGTGCCCAAAAAGCAAAAGAGCGGGTCCGGCAGGAGCCCACTCTTCAAATCCACCGGACCGTACCGAAGATCCTCGGTACGAGGCCGTACATAGGGGAAAGTCCTGTGCCGCGCAAGGCGCGCCGGCGGGACGAGATTTCGGTATGACTCTGCCCGCTCTCGGGCTCCCGCCCCTCGAAGCGAATGATGACGAACCTCTACCCCAAAGGCGAGATCGTCACCGAACGACTGCCGAGTCTGCCCAAGTCATTCGTGCTCAGTCATTCGCGGCCGTTCTCTCGCTCTGACACGACAGCGATGATCGACGGCTCCCGCATCGATGTTGGACCGCTCCTACGACCGAAGCGGGCCCCCCTCAGCGTGCGAGCCACTCCGTCACCTTATCCACCATCTCGCGCTCGATGCCGCGGTAGCCGTGCGGCGACAGCGAGCCGCAATCGCGACCGTCCGGTGCGCCGCCGTCGATTGCGACGATGTCGACGCGGGCCGAGCCCGTGAAGGCGGCGGCGATGCGGGGCGCATCCACGGGCGGCGTCACCGGGCAGCGGTCGGCCGCATTGGCCACCACCAGCACGGGCGCCGTGACGGCTTCGGGATCGGCGTCGAAGACCGACTCGCCGCTGCCACCCCGGCGCGAGACGGCTTCGAGCAGCACCAAGCCCGCTACGCCCGACGCGTGCGCGGCGCCGTTCACCGCCGCGATGGCGCCCTGGCTGGTGCCGACCAGCACGATGGGCCCGGGATTGGATCGCTGCGCGTCGGTCACCAATACCGCCACCGCCGCCCCGTACTCGGTCGACGAGCGGACCCCGCGCAGGTTTTCGACGGCGTCGGGGATGGCCAGCGCGTAGCCGTGGGCCAGCCAGAGCGGCGCCGTGCGGATCACGACATTGTCGGCCTGCGCCAGCGTGCCGTCCGGCGCGATACCGACTTCACCGGTGCCGCCCGGCAGCATGACCAGCGTGCCGCGCGGATGATCGGGACGGAGCATCAGCACGCGCTCGGACCCGCCGCCCGGCAGCGCAAGATCGCGGACGACGGGATGCCACGCCGACGGCGGCGTGAGAGAGGCCGCCCAGGCGCCGTCTGTGCTCGCCACACCGCAGGCGAGCACGGCCGAGGCACAGACCGCACCGAGATACGCTTTGTGCGCCGGGCTCATCGCTTGAAGAACGCATCGGCGGCACCGCGCGATGCCTGCTTGGCGCGGATCTCGGCCTTGAGCCGGGCGATCTCGTCCTGCAAGAGGGTGATGCGAAGCTCGAGTTCGGCGATGCTCATCACGACGAGCGGCTCCCCGACCAGATGGGTGGTCTGAGGCTTCGGCCGATCCAGATCGTCCTCGCGCGCCATCAGCGACCCTCCACCTCGAGCATGATCTTTCCGACATGGTCCCCTTGCTCCATCCAGCGATGGGCGGCGGCGGCATCGTGCAATGGAAACACCCGGTCGATCAGCGGCTTCACCTGGCCGGATGCCAGCAACGGCCAGACCTTTTCCTCGAGGGCGCGAGCGATGGCGTCCTTTTCGGCGATGGTGCGGGGCCGCAGCGTGGACCCGGTATGGACGAGCCGCTTCATCATCAGCGGAGCGAAGTTCACTTCGGCCGTGGCGCCGCCCAGGAATGCGATCTGCACGATGCGGCCGCGGTCCGCCGCTGCTTGGTAGTTCCGCTCGATGTAGGGGCCGCCGACCATGTCGAGGATCACATCGGCGCCATGGCCACCGGTGACCCCCTTGGTAACGTCGACGAAATCCTCCTGCTTGTAGTCGATGGCCCGGGCCGCGCCGAGCGCTCGGATCGCATCGCATTTGACGGCACTGCCGGCCGTGGCCAGGACCGTGGCGCCGAAGGCCACGCCGAGCTGGATCGCCGTCGTGCCGATGCCGGACGTCCCGCCATGCACCAGCAGCGTCTCACCCGGTTGCAGGCGCCCATGGTCGAAGACGTTGACCCAGACGGTGAAGTAGTTCTCGGGCAGCGCGGCCGCCTCGATCATCGATAAGCGGCCGGGGACCGGCAGAGCCTGCGGCTCCGGCGTTGTCACATAGGGGGCGTAGCCACCGCCGGGCACCAGCGCGCAGACCCTGTCGCCGAGGCCGAACCGCGTCGCGCCCTCGCCGAGCGCAACGACCTCACCCGAGACTTCGAGCCCCGGCAGGTCCGAGGCCCCGGGCGGCGGCGCGTAATGGCCGGCGCGCTGCAACACGTCGGGCCGGTTCACGCCCGCAGCCGCGACCCGGATCAGGATCTCGCCGGGCTTCGGCCGCGGGACCGGCCGCTCTTCCGCCTGCAGCACCTCGGGGCCGCCATGCGCCGTTATGGCGATGGCCGCCATGGTGTCGGGCAGCGTCCCGCCGTTCTCGTGGTTCGCACTCAAGATTCATTCTCCAGCGTCTTGCGAGCCTCGTCGAAACGCTTGCGCTGCTCCGGCGAAACCTCCGGGTTGGATAGGTCGAGATCACGCAACGTTTCGACGATGGCCGCCACCACGACGAGCCGCATGAACCATTTTTGGTCGGCCGGCACGACGTACCAGGGCGCCTCCTCCGTGGCCGTACCGGCGATGGCGGCTTCGTAGGCGGCCTGGTAGTCGTCCCAACGAGCGCGCTCGGCGAGGTCGCTGGGGCTGAATTTCCAGGTCTTTTCGGGTTCGTCGAGCCGGGCGAGAAAGCGGCTCTTCTGCTCCTTCCGGCTGACGTTGAGGAAGAACTTCAGCACCCGCGTTCCTTGCCGTCCGAGGTGGCGCTCGAAGCCGGCGATGTCTTCTAGGCGATGCTTCCAGAAGTGCGCGCCGTCACGAAGGCTCGGCGGCAGATGCTGCGCCGCCAGGATCTCCGGATGGACACGGGTGACCAGCACCTCCTCGTAGTGCGAGCGGTTGAAGATGCCGATCATGCCACGCGCCGGGGCGTTCCGGTGCACGCGCCACAGGAAGTCGTGGGCGAGATCCTCCGGCCCGGGTTGCTTGAAGGACGTGACCGCGACGCCTTGCGGATTCACCCCGGTCATCACGTGTTTGATGGTCGAGTCCTTGCCGGCCGCGTCCATGGCCTGGAACACGACGAGCAGGGACCATGTGGAATTGGCGTAGAGCCGCTCCTGCAACTCCGACAGCTCCCTCACACCGCGTGCGAGCAGCGCCGGAGCATGCTGCTTGTCGACGAGCTCCGGTGCGGGATTGCGGGTGTCGAAGGATTTCAGCTTGAAGGTCTTGCCCGACGTAACGCGGAAGCGCTCGAGAAGATGGCGCACCGCCTTGCGATCGAGATGGGGGGCGTCGTCTGTATCCTGCGTCATCGGTAATCCATGTGCTGTGCTCTTCGGAAGGAACGCACATGGCGCGGTGCCGTTCAATGGCCGCGTACCGGACGCCCCCGGCAGGGTCGCTGGGGGATGGCACGGCAGTTCGCGCCCCGAGCGCGTGAAACGCCTCTCGGACCCTATCGGGGCGACCCCGGCCCGAGCATAGGCTCGGGTTGCGGCTTGGACATCAACGAGCCGCGGGTCGCGCAGTTCAACGCCGGCACGAGCTTCATCGGCCACATCCCGGCGCGCCTCTGGCGACTTCCACGATCCCCGACTGCAAGTGATCCCCCGACGCGCGACAATGCCGTTCTGGCGGACCGTTCGAGCCGGCCGCTCGATCCCGAAGGCGTCGTCGCCCCTGACGCCATGCTGGTCGCCACCGATATGCCGGGATCGATGAACCGGCACTGGCCGGCGCGGCACGGATCGTCGTCGACAGCCCTGGCTCGGGCGGGCGTGACGGATCCAAACATCATCAAGGCCTAGGCGCGTTTCAGGGCTCGGGCCGGGCCGCGAAGCGATCTCGCCACCTCATCGACCCATCGCCAAAGTTGCTCTGCGCTCTGCGCGGCGGTATGGCGGAGCCGCATCGGCGCCGGTCGGGCGCGTGGGGCTGACCCCCGGACGATTTGGACGAAGCGACATGCGCGGTATCATCCTGGCGGGCGGAAGCGGAACGCGGCTGCATCCGATGACGCATGTGCTGTCGAAGCAGCTCCTGCCGATCTACGACAAGCCGATGATCTTTTACCCGCTGTCGACCCTGATGCTGGCGGGAGTCCGGGAGATCCTGCTGATCTCGACGCCGCGCGACCTGCCGCTGTTCCGCGACCTGCTCGGCGACGGCTCGCAATGGGGTTTGAGCCTCAGCTATGCCGAACAGCCTTCGCCGGATGGCCTGGCCCAGGCCTTCGTCATCGGGGCGGATTTCGTCGGCGACCAGCCCTGCTGCCTGATCCTCGGAGACAACGTCTTCTACGGCCACGGCCTGCCCGAGATGATGGCGTCGGCAGCCCGACCCCAGATTGGCGCCACGGTCTTCGCCTATCACGTCACCGATCCCGAGCGTTACGGGGTGGTGGATTTCGACGAGCGCGGTATCGCGGTATCGATCGAGGAAAAGCCCGTCCATCCCAAGACCAGCTGGGCCGTGACGGGCCTCTATTTCTACGACGCCGAAGTCGTCGAGCTCGCCCGCAACCTCAAGCCTTCGGCGCGCGGCGAACTCGAGATCACCGACCTCAACCGCATCTATCTCGAGCGCGGCACGCTGCGCGTGGAACGCATGGGGCGGGGCTTCGCCTGGCTCGATACCGGCACGCCCGACAGCCTGCTCGAAGCCGGCGAATTCGTGCGCGTCTTCGAGAAGCGACAGGGCTTCCGCATCGCCTGCCCGGAAGAGATCGCACTCGGCCAGGGCTGGATCGACGAGGCGCAGTTCGTCCGCCAGGCCGAGAAACTCCGCAAGAGCGAGTACGGACAATATCTGTTCAGGGTGCTGGCCGAGCGCGGCCCGGCTGAAGGTCCGCGCGCCTGAGCGGAACCGGCACCCTGCCGGCCGGCTGGCGCGCCGAGCCCGCGGCAGCAGCCGAGCCCGGCGTCGAGCCGCCGACGCTGCGTCATCCCGAGCCGCCGTTGCGGCTGGTGCACGACGTCGATCCGCCCGGTGCCCTCGGCTGGCACGCCCTGACGCTGGCCTATGACGGCCCCGGCATCGTCGATGCACGCCTGATCTTCACCTTCGAAGACGGGACGGTCCTCCCGCAACACCTCGCCAAGACGGGCCGCAATGCCTTCTTTGGCATGGTGCGCCCGGCGCGGCCGCTCCGGAGCATCGCGGTGGTGGTGTCGGGCTCCGCCGAACTCGCTCCTCCGTGGCTGTTGGAGTTCCGCCCGGTTCCGCCCTGGGAGCAGCGGCGCGCCCTGCTGCGCCGCGCCATGACGGTGCTGCGCGGCGACCCGCGCTCCTTCCCCTGGCGCCTGGCGCGGTTCGCCGTCCAGATGAGCCGCCAGGGCCGCACCACCATCCCGCTGGCGACGGAAGCTCGCGGCCCGGAGGTCGCCTATGCGCTGTGGCGCGAACGCTTCGACGAGCGCCCCGAGGCGGAGATCGATCATCACCGTAGGCGCAACGCCGCCCTCGTTCGCCGCCCGGTTTTCACCATCATGGCCGGGCCGGACCTCGACGAGCCCGCACTGGAAGATCTGCGGCTCAGCCTCGATGCGCAGATCGACGCCGATTGGGAGCTGCTGGTGCCGGCGGGGCGTGCTGTGCTCGAGCGGCCGGGCCTGCGCCGCTACAATGCCGGCGATCCCGATGCCGCGCTGACTGCGGCGTGCGGGACCCATGTCCTGCTGCCGCGTCCCGGCACGCGGCTTCGGCCGCATGCGTTGGCGGTGTTGGCCCTGGCCCTCGACCGGTTCCCCGAAGCCACGATCGTCTATGCCGACGAAGATCGCATGGACGAAGCGGGCGTGCGGTCGGATCCGGTGTTCAAGCCGGCCTGGTCCCCTGCCCGGCTGCTAACTTCGAACTATATCGGCGATCCCTGCTGCGTCGCGCTGCCGGCGCTGCGGGCGGTCGGACTCGCAACGGCAGGCAGCGCGGCGGAGTTTGGTGTGGCGGCCTGGCGACACGACCTGATGCTGCGGCTCGGCGAAGGATTGCAGCCGCGTGATGTCCTGCATGTCGCTCAGGTGCTGAGCCACGGCACCGGCTCCGCGACGCCGCCTGCCGCGGAGGAGCGCAAAGCCGCGATCCGCCGGGCGCTGGCGCGACGCGGCGCCGAGGCGCGCGTCATGTCCGATCCGCGCTCGCCCGATCCGCGGGTCGCCTTCGCGCCCGGCGACAAGCCATTGGTCACGCTCATCATGCCGACGCGGGACCGTGCCGACCTGCTGCGCACCGCCGTCGGCACCATCCTCGGCAAGACCGCCTACCGCCGGTTCGAGATCGTGGTGGTCGACAACGGCTCGGTCGAGGACGACACGTTCAAGCTCTTCGACAGCTGGGTCGGGGAGCCCCGGGTCAGGGTGCTGCGCGACCCCGGCCCCTTCAACTATGCGCGGCTCAACAATGCCGCGGCCGCGACTGCCAGGGGCACGCTGCTCGGCCTCGTCAACAACGACGTCGAAGCGACCGACGCGCATTGGCTCGAGGAGATGGTCGGTTGGGCCGTCCAGCCCGGCATCGGTTGTGTCGGGGCGAAGCTCTGGTACCCGGATGGCCGTCTCCAGCACGGCGGCGTCGTGGTGGGGGTGGCGGGGGCTGCCGGTCATCGCCACAAGCGGGCCGCGCGAACGGATCGCGGCGCGCGCGACGACCTCGTCACCGTCAACGAAGTCTCGGCCGTCACGGCGGCCTGCCTCGTGGTCCGGAAATCCATCTACGACGAGGTCGGCGGGCTCGATGAGGCGCGCTTCGCGGTCGGCTACAACGATGTCGACTTCTGCCTCAAGGTCGCGACAGCGGGTTATCGCAACCTCTGGACGCCCTTCGCCGAGATGGTCCACCACGAAAGCGTCAGCCGCGGCCGGGACCTCAGCCCGCGTACGGCGGAGCGCTTCAACCGCGAAGTTGCGGCGCTGAAAGAGAAATGGGGCGAGCGGCTGCTCGACGATCCCTATGGTTCGCCGAACCTGACGGTGGATGCGGAAGACGGAACCTCCCGCGTCCAGTGACGGCACCGGCACGAGGCCACGGCTGATGCTCTACTTCGCCTATGGCTCGAACCTGCACCGGGCCGGCATGCTGTCCCGCTGCCCCGCGGCGGTGCCGCTCGGCCGCGCAGTGTTGCAGGACCATGCGCTGGTGTTCCGTCAGTGGGCCGATATTCTGCCGATCCCGGGGGCCAGCGTGGCCGGCGGCCTGTGGCGGATCACCCCGGACTGTGCGGCGGCGCTCGACGAATACGAGGACGTCGCTTCCGGCCTCTATCATCGTCTTCATGTCCTGGTGCATCCGGAGGGCGCGGACGAAGCCGTCGAGGCCCTGGCCTACCGGATGAACGCCACGTCCGAGGCGCCGCCCCATGCGGCCTATCTCGCCGCCATCCTGCAGGGCTGCCGCGACTTCGGCCTCGACGAGACGGCCGTGTCGGAAGCGGCCGCTCGCCGGTCCTGAGCACGTCACCGGGGCACCTGGAGCTTGCACATCATGCAATCCTGGAGGCGCAAGGTCAGTCCGAAAACTATCGCAAGTTTCAGCAGGTCTTAACGCCTGCGCGCCAGACTGCCTCTGCACTCGCCGCCAGACGCTCGAAAGGCTCGGGGATGAAGCACGAAAGCCCGGAACGCGCCGCCGCCGAGCCGTTGACTGGCCTCGGCCGCGCTTTCCCCACCGACATGCTCGAGCATCTCGTGGTTCCGACCTTCGTTATCGACACGACGGGTCGGGTCGTGGTCTGGAACAAGGCCTGCGAGCGGCTGACCGGCCTGGCGGCCCAGAGCCTCGTCGGCACCACGGACCATTGGCGCGGCTTCTATGCCGACAAGCGCCCGTGCCTCGCAGATTTCGTGCTTCGATCCGACTTCGCCGCGATCCACGATTATTACAGCGACTTCAGCAAGTTCGGCCTGAACGATTTCGGCGTGGCGGTGGAGACGTGGTGCGACCTGCCCCAGGCGGGACGGCGCGTCTACCTGGCGATCGATGCCGGGCCGATCTACGATGCCGACGGCACCTTTGTCGCCGTGGTGGAGACGCTGCGCGACATCACGGCCCAGCGCGAGGCGCAGGACGCCCTGGCGACACTGGCGTCGCTCGACGGCCTGACCGGCCTCGCCAACCGGCGCAGCTTCGACGAAGCGCTGGCGCGGGAAATGCAGCGCAGCCTGCGCAGCGGCAAGCCGCTATCGCTGTTGATGATGGACATCGACGGCTTCAAGCTGTTCAATGACAGCTACGGGCATGGAGCCGGGGATGAGTGCCTGAAGCGCGTCGCCCAGACCGTGAAATCCGTGGTGAGGCTCGCCAGCGACATCGCGGCGCGATACGGCGGAGAAGAATTTGCCGTAATCCTGCCCGAAACGGATCTCGCCGGCGCCCTGGCGGTGGCGGAACGCATTCGCAGCGCCATCGAGGACCTCCACATCCCGCATCGGGCCTCGCCCTGCGCTCCGGTGGTGACCGTCAGCATCGGCGGCGCGGCCTCTTTCGAGCCCCATGCCGAACTTCCGGATCTGATGGCCGCGGCCGACGCGGCGCTCTACCGGGCCAAGCACGGGGGCCGCAACCGGACCGTCGTCGAGGCTTTGGCGACGGTGTCTCCCGCCGCCCGGCCACTGCTGCGGGACTGTGCCTGAAGCGATGATGGAGAGGCGGATCCCGACGGTCGCGGTCGACGCCAATGCCTTCGACCGCGACGGCTCGGCCAGGGATGCCCTCGTCGACGAGCTCTGGGCAGAGATCGCGGCCGGCCGGCTCCGCCTGTTCCTCCCAGCCGGCGTGGCCGAGGAAATGCGCCACGCGCGCGCGCCGGCCGCCGTGCAGGCCCGCGCCGAGCAGGTGGCCGCCCTGGCGCTCCCCCGTGAGAGGGCCGCGACACCCTCGGCGCGCCAGCACATCGATCGCATCCGTCTTCGCGCCATGCTGCGCGGCGACGGCCGTCCCGGAAAGCACGACGCCGACGCCTCTCACCTGTCCGAGGCGGCCGAGGCCGGCTGCGATCTGTTCCTGACGCGAGACGGCAAGATCCTGCGCAAGCGCGACATCCTTCGCGTCACCCTCCCGCCGGAACTGCGTATCGCGACGCTGGAAGAGTTCATGGCGCGGCATAGACAGTTTAAAGGGTGAAGAACCGCTTCCCGCCCTGACCGCCGCTCTCCCCTGAAACGGAATAATGGATTCACGCGTCCCGAAGCGCCAGAACGATCGCCCTTCCCCCTCACGGGAGAAGAGGTCGAGGATGCCCGTCCAGACGTGGAAAGATTGTAGCCCCGCGCTGGGACAGGACAGGCCTTGGCCGCCGTGCAATCAGGCGGCTTTGGCCTTCCGGCGGCCGGGCTTGGCAGTCTCGTTGTCGGCTTCGGTTTGTTCCGCCGGGGCAGCGACCGCCTCGGGCACGGGCTCGGAAAGCACCGACGCCTTACGGCCGAGGCCGATGGTCTTGGCGAGGTTCGAGCGGGCATCCGCATAGGCGGGGGCCACCATGGGGTAGTCCTTGCCGAGGCCCCATTTGGCCCGGTAGGCGTCGGGCGTCAGGCCGTGCTCGGCCTGCAGGTGGCGCTTCAGCGACTTGAAGCGGCGCCCCTCTTCCAGACAGACGATATGGTCATGGGACAGGGACTTCTTGATCGGCACGGCGGGCTGCTGGGGCTCGGCGACCACCTCGGGCTTGCGCGCTCCCGACAGCACATCCAACGACTCATGCACCGCTTTGATCAGAGCCGGAAGCTCGGAGACCGGCACGGAATTATGCTCGACATAGGCCGATACGATTTCGGCCGTCATTTCCACGCGGCTCAGCACTGCTTCGATTTCGGTCATCTAACGACTCACGCTGTGAAGCTCGGGAATTACGACGCCAAGACCAGGATTGCAAGTCGAACCCCCTCGGCAACACTCGCTTGTGCTCCACTGAGCTTGCGAGTTTCAGAGGAACGTCGGTGCAACGCCGGCTCTTTCGGCGCCGTGCATCCTCTCCTATGATGTTTCGGTTTCGTTCCCGTCTTCCGCGGTGGTCGCCATGACGTTTCCGGTCTCCCGTCCGGCCGCCGCCGCCGAACCGGCCGGCCAGCGCAAAATCATCCATGTCGACATGGATGCCTTCTTCGCCTCCGTCGAGCAGCGCGACGATCCCGCACTGCGGGGCCTGCCGGTGGCGGTCGGGGGATCGCGCCAGCGCGGCGTCGTGGCGGCGGCCAGCTACGAGGCGCGGCGCTTCGGCGTGCGCTCGGCCATGTCGTCCATGGCGGCGGTGCGGCGCTGCCCCGACCTCGTCTTCGTCCGCCCGCGGTTCGAGGTCTACAAGGAGGTGTCGCGGCAGATCCGGTCCGTCTTCGCCCGTTACACGGCCTTGATCGAGCCCCTGTCGCTCGACGAGGCCTACCTCGACGTGACCGAGACGACGGGCACCGCCACGGCCACCCGCATCGCCGAGGAGATCCGCGCCGGTATCCTGGCCGAGACGGGCCTCACCGCCTCGGCGGGGGTGAGCTACAACAAGTTTCTCGCCAAACTGGCCTCCGACCACCGCAAGCCCGACGGCCTGACAGTGATCGCGCCGGGCCGCGGCGAGGCCTTCGTCGAGAGGCTTGACATCGGCCGCTTCCACGGCATCGGCCCCGTCACGGCGGCGCGGATGCGCGACCTCGGCATCCATACGGGAGCGGACCTGCGCGCGCGCTCCGCCGAAGAGCTTGACCGCGTCTTCGGCAAGGCCGGGCGCTACTATTACTGGGCCTCGCGCGCCGTCGACCAAAGACCCGTGAAACCCGACCGGGTGCGGAAATCGAGCGGCTCGGAGACCACCTTCGCCGAGGACCTCACCACCGAGGCGGACCTGCTCGCGGGCCTGCTTCCGGCCGTCGAGTCCGTCTGGCGCCACTGCGAAGCCTCCGGGATGCGCGGACGGACCGTGACGCTGAAGGTCAAATACGCCGACTTTCAGCAGATCACCCGCAGCCGAACAACGACGACCCCCGTCACGAGCCGCGAGGCGCTCGACGAGATCGGGCGCGACCTGCTGCGCAAGGTTCTGCCGCTGCGCGCCGGCGTGCGGCTCCTTGGCCTCGCGGTCTCGGGCTTTGCCCTCTCGTCCGATCCCGTCCCGGGCGAGGACCAACTGGCCCTCCCCCTGTGATCCGCTCTTGCTTCGCCCGCCCGCCTGTGGCACATGCAGCCCGCGACGGACGACATCGTCCCGGGCTGCCGTAGCTCAGTGGTAGAGCACTCCATTGGTAATGGAGAGGTCGAGAGTTCAATCCCCTCCGGCAGCACCATAAAATCAAGCACTTAGCTGCTTGTCGAGATCAGCCAGCATCGCCGTGTAAGCGCCATGTAAGCGGCGGGAGCCGATTTCGCAAAAAAAAAGCCGCGTCGCTTGCGTCAGGCGGGTTCGTTGAAGGCCGATCACCTTCACGTCAGCGACGCCCTGGCCTACGCCGGCTCTCAGACCGAGATGACCGGGCCGAACTTTCTGCATCATGGCTTCTTCGATGATCAGCTCCTCGGCCGCGCGGGCGGTATCAAGCCGACGTGATGCTGAACGATGGCAAAGACCCACAGGCGGTTAGTTCGGAAGCCGTTTTCCTCGATAGCTTAGCACTGCTTGGTAGACGACGCGGCTAGCGTCGTCCCGCACATCGCATGACAAATCCTGATGATCGCCGCCCGGTAACTCATCCCGCGCGATCGTGGGGAGAAGCGATTGAGCCTGTGCGATTGCGTCTTCAAAATCATCGCAAACGTCGCCAACGTCGTCCCGGTGAAAGCCTTTTCGGTCCCGCACGTCGAAGTAGAAACGCGGCATGCACTAACCCCACCCTAAGTCGTTTTATTGCGGCTTCCTTGGACCACCTAGGGCCATAAACCTTGTCGGCAATGTCAGATTGCCCGTGTCACAATGACAAATGATATCAGAGCTTATTGGGCCGAAAAAGCGATCAAGCGGGGAAACACGCTTGCGTTTAATTGAGTCTAGGATGATAGCGCTGTCAGAAGATCAGGAAGAGGTCCACCCGTGGCAAATACCCTCTCACCAACGCAGATCCGCGGCGCCCGCGGCATGCTGGATTGGTCGATCGTGGATCTTGCAAGAGCCTCTCGGATTTCAATCTCAACGATCCAGCGGGTCGAAGCCGGCGGGAAGATAGCTCCATCGGATTTAACTGTAGCCATGATTCAGACGGCTTTCGAAGCTGCAGGTATAAGCTTTCTGGCCGACGATGGACGTGGGCAGGGGGTACGATTGAAAAGAGCCACCGCCGCTTGAGGGAAACAACCCGGCGATCGTGAGTAGGCAAGCGAGTGACGTGCGTCTCCTGTGAGCAGGACGTCGCAATGATCCGTTCCCCATTCTTCCCTTGTAGGCGCTATTAGGCCGGAGTCCTTAAATTAGGCGGTGCTGAGTCAGGGGCGCCGGTCTAACCATGCGCCCCACGGCTCCATGACGGTCAGCCCTTCGGCCGCGTAGGTGACATCACCCCGACGAGGTGCTGGACGATTGCAAAGACCCACACGCAGGCGAGCACGACCACACCCGCCATTATGCCGATGAGCCACCCAATTTGCTCTAACGGCCGCCACCGCTTCGGTGACATCGGTCCACTGCCAAGGCTCATGGCGGCTCATGATGGTCTTTGAAGACGGCGTTTGATTACCAGGGCATATTTTCTATAGCGCGCTGAGCCGCCATTTTTGGGCAACTGTGTTCCCCTCGCTGCCATGCGGCGCGAAGGCTCATCAGCAGCTCGATCTCCCCTTCGGCATACAGACATCCAATCCAGGCTGTCGCGGTGCCGTCCGCACGACGTCCAATCATGTTGAAAGTCCCGCTCGCTGATTCGAGGAACGATAGCGGGTTCGGAGCCTGAAACGCTGCGTCGAGAAGAGATACCATCTGAGATGGCGTCATCCTTGGTTCGGGTAGGGAACTCATAAGCTCTTCGCCGGGCTTGACCTTTTGCGATCGGGGAGTAACCGCAGCCCCCACAAACTGGTGGGTAAGGGGGGACTGCGGGCTTCTCGCGATAGAGCTGCGGTCAGCCCGCAGATGCTAATGCGATGACCAGCAGACGCCATGCGACCCATTGGCGACCTAAGAACCCTAATACGCTATCAAGGCCGTGTCGGCCGCTCGGACCTGCCGGTAGATGGATTTGGGGAGGCCGCGTTTCGTATTGGCCTCCCCCAGGCTCAAAAACGTGGTGTAGCCAATGGCTCGGCGTGCAACCGATAACCTGGAGCATGGTTGATCGGTAATGTTAGACGCCACATCACCTCCCATCCTTGTTCTAGTCGTCGATGACGAAGCCATACTCCGCCTCATCGCTTCCGATGTCCTGGAGGACAGCGGATTTCGCGTTGTCGAAGCCGAGAACGCCAAGGAAGCTCTGAAGGTACTGGCCGACTATCCAGGCGTGAGTGTGCTTTTCACGGACATCAACATGCCTGGCGCCCTCGACGGCCTTGATCTCGCTCAAGAGGTCCATGCTCGCTGGCCGGACATCAAGCTTGTTGTTACGTCGGGAAGGCCCAAACCAACGGACAAGGAGATTCCTGACGATGGTCGCTTCGTCGCCAAGCCCTACTCGCCCGATTCACTCGTGAGGGAAATTCGCAAAGCGCTAGCCCGGTAGTTCGCGGTTGAAGCCTGATGACTTTCAGGCGCTCACGCCTCGATCAGCGCACGAATTTTGGCCGCAAGATCGTCCATGGCGAAAGGCTTGGTGAGCACCGCCATACCGGCCTCGAGCTGCCCGTTGCCCACCACGGCGTTCTCGGCATAGCCGGTGATAAACAGCACTTGAGGTCGGGGCGCAGCACCCGGGCGGCATCCGCCACCTGACGACCATTCATGCCACCCGGCAGGCCGACATCGGTGATTAGCAAGTCAACGCGGGCGCTGCTCTGCAGGATCTTAAGCCCCTGCGGGCCATCGGGGGCCTGAATGGCGGCATAACCCAGGTCTCCCAGCACATCGACGACCAGCATTCGCACAGCAGGCTCGTCGTCGACCACGAAAACGGTTTCGCCCTGTTCCGCACGAGGCATCGCGTCAATGTCCTCAGCCGGCGCCTTGTCGACCGTCTCTCCCTCGTGGCGCGGCAGGTAGAGCGCAACCGTGGTGCCTTCTCCAGGCTGAGAATGGATGCGGACTTGGCCACCCGACTGTTTGGCAAAGCCATAGATCATCGAAAGACCGAGGCCGGTTCCCATCCCGAGAGGCTTGGTCGTAAAGAACGGGTCGAAGGCCCGCGCGACCACATCGGGAGGCATGCCCATCCCCGTGTCGCTGACGCTCAGCTTCAGGTAGGGGCCCGCCTCGAAGTCGCGGGCCATCGCGTTCCGGCCGTCGATCCAACAGTTCTCCGATTCGATGATCAGGCTTCCGCCATCCGGCATGGCATCGCGAGCATTGATGCAGAGGTTGAGCAGAGCGTTCTCGAGCTGGTTGGGATCCACCAGTGCCGCCCAGAGGTCTGGACCATTGATGACGCGCACCGCAATGCCAGGGCCAACAGTGCGCCGGATCAGGTCGATCATGCCCGTGATCAGCTGATCGACGTCTGTCGGCTTGGGATCGAGCGTCTGTCGTCGTGAAAAGGCGAGCAGTCGGTGCGTCAGTGCTGCGGCGCGGCCGGCGGAGGCAGTGGCGATATCGACGTGGCGACCGATATCCGCCGACCGTCCCTGGGCCACGCGCCTCTTCACGAGGTCCAGGCTGCCTATGATGCCGGTCAGCAGATTGTTTAAGTCATGCGCGAGGCCGCCGGTGAGCTGGCCCACAGCCTCCATCTTCTGGGCTTGGCGGAGCTGCTCCTCGGTCGCTTCATGTGCGGCCGTGCGTTGTTCCACCTGCCGCTCGAGAGATGCGGCCAACTGACGAAGGTCGGCTTCAGCTCGACGTCGCTGGACGGCGACTTGGACGCGGTCGGCCACGTCGCGGACCAGAGCGATCTCGTCATCGCTCCATGATCTCGCTTCAGCGTGATTGACGTAGAGCAGCGCCATGAACCCCGATTGCTCGGCAACGGGCAGATTCAACAAGGCTCGAGCGCTGATGGCCTCCAACGCTTGAGCATGACCTGCTGTTCGAACGTCGATCCTGGCGTCGGCGAACGCCACCAAGTCACCACGCTTCAGGTCCTCAATGTAGGAGCCAAAATCGCGGAACCTGAGCACACCGGCAAGGCTATCCACGCCGGGTGCGCTCCAATCTCGATCGATGGTGATGGTCTCGGCCTCAGGATCGACGATGCCAAAGCCGGCCCGGCTCACGCCAAGCATGCGTCCCAGAACTTCAGCAGCCGCGAAGGCGAGTTCCGACGCGTCCTCGACATCTCGGATGTGATCTGCCAGTTCTACCATAGCAAGACGCCGGTTCTCGGCCTCTCGCCGTACCGTCACGTCCTGGCATACGCCGGCCATCCGGACGGCGATCCCATCATGATCCCGAAGCACCTGCGCTCGCTTGTGGACCCAGTGGGTCGAACCGTCGGGGCAGAGAACGCGAAACTCCACGTCGTATTCAACGTCTTGGTCAAGGCTTCGCGCGTAAGCGGCCGAACGCATCTCTCGGTCTCCGGGATGAACGGCGGCCACCATCTCGGCATAGCTGAACGGGAGTGCTCGATCCCGCCCGTAGTTCTCCCTGGTGATACCGGAGGTGACAAGATCGTCGGTTCGTAGGTTGTGCTCCCAGATCCCGAGACGCCCGGCTTCAGCGGCGAAGTGCAGCCTCGCCGTATTCTCTTCTTCGGCGTGCAGCCGATCCGATACCTCGGCCATCAGAGCTGCATTGTGGCTTTCGAGCCCCGCCACCTTCTCGCGTTCCATAGTGACGTCGACTTGGCTCGCGAAGAAATAGGCAACGTCGCCCTCGGCGTCACGCACTGGCGCCATGAGAACGCGATTCCAGAACGTCTCGCCAGTCTTTCGGTAGTTGAGATATCGATCTTGATCGACTCGCGCTTGTTGATCGCCGCCCGTAGGAGCATCACCGTCTCGGAGTCGGTTTCGGCCCCTTGAAGGAAGCGACAGTTGCGCCCGAGGATCTCCTCACGCGAGTAGCCGCACAACCGGCAGAACGCGTCGTTGACGAAGACGATGGGGTTGTCGGGCAGCCGCGGGTTTGAGATCACCATGGGCATGCGGGTGGCCTTCACAGCCGCCGCAAAAGGGTCGGTTCCGTTGTCGGTGCCCGTAATTTCCTCGATGATGCGGGCTGCATCACGCGCATCGCCCATGCTCGGACTGTTTTGACGTAGGTCGGCGATCTCGGCCTCAGCCTCGGCCAAGCGCAGGCGCAGCCGCGCGTTCTCGTCCTCAAGCATGGTGGGCGTTCAATTGCTGCTTCTTCGAAGCACCACTCTGACCTTCCGCGTTGCGCTCGATCATCAGACGCAACACCTCGCGTAGGACCGCGCTCGCGGTTGTGTATCGGCCCGTCGCAACCTGGTCGCGGACGTGCCGGACAAGCGGTTCAGTAAGGGCCACATGAAGGTGTGCTTATCTACCATGGCGGCCCGTACCAGATCATCCGTGCGGGTGTCACCCTGTCGCGGCTGCGGCTCAAAGGTCAGGCTCCGTGAATAGGTCCCCGATCGCCCGCCGCGCCAGATAGGTCAGCCGCCGACGGCGCTGGTGTTCGGCCTTGTCGTGCAGGATGTGGCACCGCTGGCAGAGCGCCATGAGGTTCGTCCCATCGTTATTCGTCGGGTCGTGGTCACGGTGGGCAGTCGCCAGGACGACGCGGGTGGTGCGGGTCCGTTCGATCAGGCTACAGGGCGTCTTGAGGCGACGAACCGTCTTCCCAGCCCCGTCACGCCACCGCTTGGCCTCGTCATCCCACCAGCGGCCGTCGCCGAGATGCAGGACCACTCGCCCATACGGCCGGCTGCAGGTCTCGCACCGACCTTTGGCGCCCGGAACCGGATCGAGGCCGACAGCTCGCGCCAGTCGATCGGATAGAGCCAGCGGTGGTGTTGGCGGATCGGCATGGGGGTGAGGCTCGGGCGTCGCGGTTCGCAACAAAGTACGGCGGCCGGAGAGATCCGGGCAACCCGACCCTAGCCGTCAAATCGTACTGGTTGATACTCGGCCATGATCCGTTGATCGGCATCATCCACTAGGCGCTGGGCATCGTCCAACGCTACCCGGAGCGGGCTATGGCTGTGCTGGTCAATCGGCGGCGCGACATTGAAGACGGGAGGCCAGCCCGCATTGGGTGCACCGTCATCGTCGTCCGATAGCGGGCGGCTTGGCACAAATCAGAGACATACTATTTGTTATTGTCTGAAAAGTTCCAATCAGCATTGGTCATTAGGTGAGCAATTTGCACCTAACTTCTAAGATAGTAACATTTATAATATATTAATAATTGTTACCTCTATGGAAATAAACGCCTTACAGCATATTATATGTAAATCGCTGTCCTAATTCGGCTTGTGGCGACTGAGGGGGATTGTACCCTCGCCTTAGCCTAGGACATCCGCATGCCACTCTACTTTTTCGATCTTCATGATGGCGATGTTCATACAATCGATGATTTTGGGATCGAGTTCGATCGCTTAGAGGAGGCCAGAAACTACGCTGTTTCCCTCCTGCCAGACATGGCTCGCGAGGAGTTGCCGAACGGACCGCGGCGGGATTTCATATGTGACATCCGAGCCGAAGGCGCTCAGATCGTCTATAGAGCGGTCCTCAAATTCCGGGAGGACCGCTTCGACACACAATCATCTGAGCAGCGCGCGTGTGACAAAGTTACTGCCGTGGGAGGAGATCGACAGTGATGTCTCCAATGGGGATCACCCGCATTTGCAGGTTCCGGTTGTCGAGTTGTTGGCGAACTAACCCACTATCCAAGCGTCGCGATAGTGGCCGTCGTCGTCAAGAATGGTAGGCTTGGTGACAGCGTAGGGCTTCAGTTCGAAATACCTCTGCCCGTCCGTAAGTTCCAATTGGTCAGCCGCTGCCGAAACCACCGTGAGGCTTGTAGTGCGGCCAGTAGCGCCGTGCGCTATCTCGATGACTTGACCGTTCTGAGGAACGGTATCGCTAGAGCCTAGATCGATATGGATTACCGTTCCGGCGTCTACCTTATCTTTGTCGGTGATTGCGTTCCAGGGCATGTCAGTCCTATGTAAAGCGGTCCGGAATCAGAGCCTTGACTGCCGGACAACGGTATTCGCTTGTCAGAGTTCCAGCAGACCGCCTTCAAGAGGCGGTTCGTGGTAATATATCGATGGCTTTGTCTCCAGCTCGAAGACGGTGAGCATTGGGGACGGTACGTGGCGTTCGACCGTGGGCATAGGCTCGCTCAAAATGCGAGGCAACATGAAGGCCAATGCGGCGAGAACCAACTCACTTCCCAAAAAAGCGCAGATATAAGCTGCAAACAGCATGGTGCCTCCTGGGTCGGAACCGCACTTCCAGAGAGCGATTGGCGCATTAATGTCAGTGCGACCGTATGTCTCCTGCCGCCTATATACGTTGAATTATATGATCAGCACGTAATTAATTCTGAATGCCACAACAAATATTGGACGAGATCTCCTGATGTTTCGTCGTCTTTTCTTAGAGCTATCCACGAATCCGTTTCAGCTGACGTGGACCGTCTTATCACCTGTCACGGGTTCAGTGCGCTTTTCGTCGCCCGCCATGCCGTCATGGCAGCTCAAGAGACGGATCGCAGAAGCCACTGGAACCGAGTTCGGGCCGAGGTCGAGCTTCGCACGCCATATCGGCCATTCTAACATTCTAACTACTCTAGGTAGCCGTCCAACGCCACTCTGACCCATATGCATCACGCGTATAGCGGGCAGCGTGCTCTAGGCATAGCCGACTGAGAGGACTTCCATGGCTGGCTTGATGGCTCGCTCGGCCCGGAGGCGCTGAAGCCCGCGGCCGAGAGCGCGCTGCAGGAATGGATCGTCTCGAGCCGGGTGAACCGGACTGGGGTCGGCGACGATGATGCGACCATCGTGGAGCAGGTCACCGCCGCCGCTTGACATGGACGCCCACGGACCGATTTCTGCCCGATCCCGATTAAGTCCCATAAGCCCCCTTCTCACCCGAGGCGCAAAAAAACCGAGGTGATCCCATAACGGCGTCAGAGGTTCTGCTGGAACGCCCACCGAAGAGTTTGGGCCATCCCGAAAGTGCCGGCTCGCACAAGTGGGCCGCTGATAGGTGAACTCGACCATCCATGCATCGCTTTGGCCCAGTCCGGCAGGAGATCAACGCCCGCTTGCATGGTGAGGGCCTGCAGCTTCTCAGCCGCCGCATTGTCCATCCGCCGATCCAGCACCAACCGCGCGACCTTGCGTGTGCGTCTGTCATACCGGAGCTGAGGTCGCATCACTCTAACCAGCTCTCGAGCTTCGGCCCTCGTCCGCGGCACCGGATCCGCACCTAACGCCAATCCAACTTGTGCGACCTCGGCGAAGTAGCGGTCCTGGTCATCTTGCGACATGGCAGGCTTCGCATATCGGATCCATGCGTCCAGGAAGCTGATCGCCTCGGTGACATGGACCCAAGCCAGCAGCGCCGGATCGTTCGCGTAATACGAGGTTCCGTCCGGCAGGACGCCACTTACATGATCGTGGATTGTGCGAATCCGTTTGATGATCGTCTCGGCGGCGCAGCGGTCTCCATAGGTCGTAACCGCGATGAAGCGGGCCGTCCGCCTCAGCCGACCGTGCATATCCGCTCGGAAATTTGAATGGTCCCACACGCCGGCTAGTACCGCAGGATGTAGCATCTGAAGCAGCAGCCCTGAGATGCCGCCGACCATCATGGAGGCCACATCGCCGTGCACACGCCAAGCAACCGAGTCCGGACCAAACAGTCCATCGTCCTGCCTCACAACGGGCTCATCACCCCGAGCCTGATCATTAAACAGCGCAACCACCTGCGAGGTGATAGCCCGTCTTACCGGTTGAAGCACGAGCGCTTCCAGTGAAAGCGGGTCGGAGCTGGCGTGTGAAGGCATGGACTTCCGTGCTATTCTTAGATTTGCCGATGCCTCGAAGACTGATCCGAGACAGAGTTTTCGTCGTGCTCATTCGGTGAAGGTCTGAGAGTGGCGCAAGCTTCTTGCCGGTAGGTCTACCTGATCAGAGGGGCGTTACGGAACCCACCATGAGGCCCCGCGCCTCTGCTTGCTCCATGATTGCTGGGCCGGCTGCAACAAGGGTTACGTCCCAACCGATGCCAATCGCCGTCCGTAAAGCGTGATCAGCCTGCCTCGCGCTCATAGCCACTACGATCCAGTCGCATTGCAAACAGCCTCCCGGGACGGGCTGGTCATGCCGCCGCGCGGTAAGCCGATAGCCTTGAGCACTTGCGCAGTTGCACATAGAGCCCGAGGTTGGCACGCCGCCGCCATCTTGGAATACCGTGCGTCCAAAAGCAGCGCTTTGAATGCACGACGCCCGCCACGCCACATCGAGGACCTCCCGATCGGCGGTCCTCGGACGCGTAGGACTACGTTTGACTGACCACGCGCCTCATTTTGCTTTGCCAGCTGTGGCATGCTGCACGTCGATGACGAGGAGGAGCGCATGGACTTCACCGTGAGGCCGAACGGCGATCGCCTGGAAGTCACCACGCCCGAGGGGCGCCGCTTTACGTTCCCGATCTACGAGCTGCAGGCGACGCGGCGGCCGCCCAAGCTCGACAATACCGCCAACGCGCTGCCAGTGAGCACCCCGCTTCAAGTCCTGGAGGCAGCTCGGAGTGCGGCACAGGAATTTGCGATCCTCAACGACCTGATCTGAGCCATCGCGCTTCCCGCGCCGGCGTGCTGTGATTGGCGTGTCGCGGCGGGAACAGCCCATGACTAACCAGGGAAGGAAGCGCCTGAAGCGGAGTGCCGCGGCAGCTCGCTTCGACGAGATGACGCTCGCGGCTTTCACGCTGCTGCTGCTCGTGACAGTTGCCGCCGTGTTCTCGATTGGCATGGCCAACGCCGAGGACCGTCTCGGTTGCGGCCTGAACGATCTCGTTAACCACCTGCTGGCCTATCCGAGGGCGTGCCGGTGAAGGGGCTAGGCGGCTTCAGCCTCCATCCTCACGATCAACGTTTTAGGTACATCGAGCGCAAATCTCTCGCGCATAGGCCGAACCGCTGTCTGAAACGCCGAGAGAAATGGGCCTGACTGATGAATCCGCAGCGATAGGCAATGGTAGCGACCGCCAGGGCGCCGCAGGCAGGGTCGGAGAGCAATCTATGGGCTTGAGTGAGCCTGCGCTCCCAGATCCAGCCATCGACGCACAAGCCCTCGGCGCGGAACACCTCTTGAAGGCGCCGGGGTGAGATTTTCAGTTCATGCGCCAGAGCCACCGTATCGAGTTGCGAGTCGCCGAGCCGGCTGTCGATGACGGACTTGGCCCGATATACGGTCGCACAAGCTCCTTCGTTTTTGGGCGGATCGCGACCTAGTCGCTCGGCAAAGCCCGCAGCGACCAACTCCACTCCCACTCTCGCCATCCGGTCTGCCACCGCCGGCGAGAATGCGTCTCCCGACGTGAAGCATCCGATGAAAAAGTCACGGATGAGGGCCATGCTCGGCTGGTCGGCCCCAATGTTGAGGCCGGCCGCGCATCGCGCCGGCCCCATGGCGCGATCAAGATCCGCACGCGGGATGAAGGCATTGATGACGTTGAGCTCACCAGCCAATTCCACCCGGTAGGGCTTGGTGACATCGAGGAGTGAGATTGAGCCGTGCAGAGGCCCTTGCCTGTGCCCGTTGTGGTCGGACGACAGCAAGCCAGCCCGATGGATTACGGCGACATAGAAATCGGGGTCACTATCACGGATGAGCTCCGGTGGCCGTACGTAGGTCTGCTCAGTCCCTCGAAAGCGCGACATCCAGACCGGACCGAGATCAAAAGCTTCGTACCGTCCCGAGAAAGTGCGTCGGTCGTAATTCTCGATGGCGATAGGGATGAAAGAATCGGTCACGGCCGACACCCAGTAATCGGCACGATGGCGAGGATGAATATCGCTCGTGTTGAATACCGTTTTCATGCTGCTGCTCCCCATGCGCAGCGTCGCTGGTCAAAAATCTTCGCGCACTCAGACAGAAGTCTGTCGTGAGCGTGGATTATAATCCATGCTAAGTTCTGAGCTTGATGGTCAGCGGTATGCCCAAATATTTTTTCGATGCCTATGACGGAAGGCAGCAATGCACCGACTCTCAAGGAGAGCATCTCGAAGATGACCATGAGGCTCGCACTCAGGCCGATGCTATTCTTAATGCATTGATCAGAGATGACCGACATTTCGGAGAGAGCAGCAGCTACCATGTTAGCGTTCGCCGTGACGAGATACTCGTGATATATAAAATCAATTGTGCTCTGACTCAGTCTTGGTTGGTTGAGCAAGAGGCTCCTCTTTAGGAATGTCCCACCAGAGCCCTCGACCTTCTTGAAGCCGGACAAAGCCGATACCTGCCGCCTCGTAGGAACATTTGACGACGGTTCGAGCGCTTTCGCTCTGCGAGGCATCTCCATCTCGCTCGAGGCGTAAGATCGCCGCGACCGATATTCCGGTGTGCCGGCTTGCCTCGATCAAGCTCCAGCCGAGAACGGCACGAGTGGCCCGACATTGTGCCGGGGTAGGGCTTAGTACGTCGACCCACGTGTCCATTCTAGTCACTCAGGATTTTATCTAGCCGGTAGGCTGACCGATTTTTGGTCGCAGTTCAATGCGTCGAAGGCAACATTTGGCGGACGGTCGCCCGCCCCCAACCCAAGCTCGGCGGTGACTTGGCATAGCACCACGAGGCCACGGCCCCTGGCCTGGACCTATGCCGGTGCTGCTCGACGGTTGATCGCGACAGCGACGGCGCTCGAACTCATGATAGGCAGGGCTCGATCGTTTACGACAAGTTACTGGACGGCGCTGACGCTCGGCACACTGGCGGTCCTCCGTTGATCCGACTGAACCGAAGTTTGATGCTGGTCGTAGACGGGTCATCGCCGGTTCGATAATCGGACCTCGGTGCCTGAGAGATACATGCGCTCTCCCGACAACCGGAAGCCTGCGTGCCTCGTTTCTTTTTCCATCGTGCCGACGGTGTCTTTGACCCTGACGAGGTCGGCTCTGAGCTTCCGGATCTCGCGTCAGCTCGGATCGAGGCTGTTCGCTTCGCAGCCGACTCCATAAGGGATCAGCCGATGGAGGTCTGGCAGGGGCACAACTTCCGTGTCGAGGTGTCGGATGAGGAGGGCATGCTCCTCTGCACGGTCGTGATCCTTGGGCTCGATGCCCCGGCGGCGCGAGGACTGCGGAAGCCTCGTCGCCCGGCCGAGTAGGGGATCAGCGGCGACGCCGGCGCGACGGAGCACACTCGGTTACGGGTGGAGGGCGTACTCATGTGACCGATCCGAACATCCACGAAAGAGGTTCGTGGGATCTGTCTTCGTCAAACAGGTTGTGAGGGCTGCCATCGACGCGTCAGTCGCGGTTGCGTCCGAGATGATGACCTGATTGCCGGCCGCCATCAGCCTCCACGAAGTCGACGGCGTGGAATCGCCGGCCGTCTCGCAGCGTGCCAAGCGACGTAATCTCGATCCGCACAGGATCGAAGGTGAAGGCAGGGCAGGTCTGTTCAGACGGGCTGTCGGGCACAGCACCACCTTGTTCGCCGGAGTGCGGGAAGGGGCCTGCGATCCCGTGGGGGACCCGATAGGCAAGGCGACCGCTCAGTGGGGGTCGGCGAGAAGAGTAGGTCGGTTTTCAACCTGCCGCGCAAGGCTGCCGCAACATTCGACGGTCAGCTTCGTAGAAGAGCATCGAACGGAGCGCGTGATGATCCACTACGTAGTGAAGTGCAGCCAGGGCGGGGACGCCAGCATCGCGCGCCGAACAAGCGCGGCCGAGGCCCTTCGAGTCATCAAGCAGGCTTCGGGACAGGGCTGGACCCTGGCGGAGATCAGGCGCGAGCGTCTGGTGATCGACGAGGCCGCGCTTCGACAACATGCCGAACGGGAGATGGTCGGGGCGTAGGCCTTTGAGCATCACGCCGCATCCTTCAGCACTCCGTGCACGGATCCGACGCTGATCCCCAACGCCACGGCGATCTCGCGCATCGACTTGCCGGCGACCTTCAAGGCGCGGACCTCGTCGGCCTTGGCGCGAGCGGTGGGCTTGCGGCCCTTGTATCGGCATTCGCCCTTGGCCTTCGCGATCCCCTCGCGCTGACGCTCGAGCATCATCGACCGCTCGAACTCGGCGACGCCGCCCATGACGGTGAGCATGAGCTTGCCCGTCGGCGTCGCGGTGTCGAGGCCGAGGTTCAGGATCCGCAACGCCACGCCCTTCGCCTCAAGCCGGGCGACGATTTCCAGCAGGTTCGCCACTGAGCGTGCCAGGCGGTCGAGCTTCGTCACCATGAGGGTGTCGCCCTCGCGGACGAAGTCGAGGGCGGCGTTGAGCTGCGGGCGGCCGGCGACGCTGGACACCTGCTCGGCAAACATCTTGGTGGCGCCGGCCACCTTGAGGTCTCGGTTCTGGGCTTCGAATCCCGCGACCTGTTCCGTGGTCGAGATTCGCGCGTATCCGACGATCATAAGCCCGCTCCGTTCAACTAGCGTCTAAGACGTTGTAGCGGATGCGTTCAGAAGGTTAACAAATACTTCATTTGAACAAGCCTGTGGAGGTGCGCTCGATCCGGCCTGAACGTTCAGCACGAGCAAGGGCTAAATGAACGCGCCTGCGGTCGCCGCCGACTCGGCACAGACCCTGCTGAAAGTTCGGCATGTTTGCGCCAAGTCTGATTAGTCTACATAAGACCATCATCGTCGGCTCGTTTCACGGACCCTGGCGCCTGAGAGATGCGAGCGCTCTCCCGATTACGGGATAGTGCACATGGTTTCAGATCTG
>JBPBQY010000009.1:0-25730 GCA_050920985.1 Janthinobacterium lividum
CGTACTACATCCCTATCCGAACCAGCGCTTCGCGTCATGACTCAAGGCAGGAGCCGTATGCGGTAGTGCCGCACGTACGGATCTGTGCGGGGGGCGTGGGGAAACCCACGTCCCTACCGCAACCGCCTCACCTCCGGGGAGTCGTCGTAGACATGAAGCGAGATCCGCGAGGATCACGGCGTCGTAGTCCGACAGCACGGCCACCGATCTCGTCTTCGCGATCGAACGCCAACGAGTTGGCACTTGGTCGCTTTCCATGGAAGGCAGACCTTTATGGTTCTGATGCTCAGTCACATCCCAAAGCTTTGGTGAAAACAAGCCTCTGCTTTGTTCTGGCTATTTCCCAGAGCAGCACTTCTGCTTCCCACCCGTTTATGCCGTTCCGGCCGCGACCCCGTGGGCCGGCAGGTATGCGCCAGGAGCTGCCGTTCGCTGGATGCCACCTTCGGGACATTCAACGGACCGGTGTCGACGCGGCAACAGTCGAATCCTATGCACTCACCGAACCGCGGCAGGTTGTCTATCGCGATGGGCTGACCTTCACGGGCTACAAGTGCGACCTGGACTGGTCGTATCTCCCCGAGGCGCTCAATTAACACGACAATCGGATGCAGGCGCTCGACGCCGTCGGGCGCTGGGCGGCGTATATCGATCTTTTCCGATGCGGTTAAAACGCACCCCGCCAAGCGGGCAGCCGCTTAGATGCCGATGCGACGGGCCGCCAGTATCTTTGGGCCGGCCTCTACTATGATTCTGCGACGCTCACGTTCGACAGGATTAGCGTCAAGCTGATCGACAAGAAAAAACGATCCTCCAAGGCGGAGCTCACCTCTAGCACGTGGCTGGACGGCGTCACCGCAAGACGGTCGATGGCGGAGGCAGCGGACCACCTCTTGCATGACCTCATGACCAGGGTTCTTGAACGTCTCTGCCCGGAGCTCCTCCACGAAGACGAGACATAGCTCGCTTAGACGCGCCGCTTTTGCCACTCAGTTGACTTTCCGCGCACGCTCGCCGTACGGTGTTAGAAAATCGAACACGGAGCGTGCTGTGGGCGTGACTAAGGAGGAGCTGAAGGCGATCTTCGCGGGCAAGGTCCCGACCCTCGTCGCCGCGCTTGAGGACTGGTTCGAAGAGGAAGTCGAGGCGATCGACGCTGGCGTAGAGGCCGGCGCTCCCTCGGGCAGCGGAGGGTCGATCATGGGTATGCGCCCGGCGATCGATTCGAAGCGCGTGCTCGATGCGACCGCAATCACCAAGAGAGTCCTTGGGATTGACCTGCCGCCCGAGATCATCAAGCCGGGCGGCTACGACAGCTGCGCTGACATGATCGCCGACATCGTGCCCAAGTTGGAGAAGGTGTTCATCGGCGACATTAAGGTGAAGAAGCGCAAACCCGCGAAGGTACTGGAACCGGCATGAGGACAGCGAGATGACCGACGAGACCGACCGGTGGCGGGACATCGGCGACCGCTTGCGCCAAGCTCGCGAGTATCTCGAGCTGAAACAGGAGGCGGCGGCGCTCGCGGTGGGCCTGTCGCGCTCGGCGCTGTCATTGGCCGAGAACGGCCGTCGCAAGGTGGACGCCGTCGAACTTTCGCGCTTCGCGCAGGTCTACGGTCAATCCATCGAGGCGCTGACCGGGGTCGCCGAAGCCAAGCCGCTGCCAGAGAACGTCCAAGCGCTGGCGCGTGCCGCGACCGAGCTCTCGACCGAAGACCGCGCAGAGCTGCTTCGATTTGCGGAGTTCCTGCAGTTGCGCGGCCCTAAGAGTGCGCCCAATGGCTAGGTCGCCTGCCGCCGCCGCACGACTGGAGGCCGTCGCCGCCGCCAAGCAGGTCCACCGCGAGCTCGATCTAGCGCGTCGAGTGACCAACGGCGCGGGTCTCGTCGACGTGTTCGAGGCAATCGGCGAGCTCGATATCCCGCTTGTCTTCAAGCCGCTGAACTCTGCGCTCGGACTCTGCCTTCCCGCTCCGCTGCGCGGCATCATGATCACGACCAAGCGCGGCTTGCACATCCAGCGCTTCACCGCAGCGCACGAGCTCGGGCATGCCGTGCTCGAACATCGCGGCAGCGTCGATCGTGAGATCGTCGAGCGCGGTCCGCTCGCTCCCGCAGGCGGTCGCGATCTGCAAGAAGTCGCAGCCGACGCGTTCGCCGCCGAGTTCATTCTGCCGCGCTGGCTTTACCGCCATCACATCCGCGCGCAGGATTGGACGGTCGCACGCCACCTGCGTAACCCCGACATCGTCTACCAGCTGTCGCTGCGCATGAGTGCGAGCTACGAGGCCACCTGCTGGGGCCTGCTCAGCCATCAGATCCTGCCTCAGGGCGAGGTCGACGCACTGCGCAAGGCGCAGGTCGCCAAGATGAAGGCTGCGCTCGGCGGTGAGTTCCGACCGGGATCGTCCTGGTCAGACGTCTGGCGGCTGACGAAGAAGGACAACGGCGCCCGCCTGGTCGGCAATTCCGACGACCTTCTCCGGATCGAACTCGAAGAAGCCTCGGCCAGCGGCCACCAATGGGAAACCGAGTCCCTGACGCGCGCCGGTTACGCCGTTCTCTCAGACGAGTCCGTCTTCGCCCGCGATCCGCTGCTCTACGGCGCGCCTGCCGTTCGCACCCTGATCGCACGCCCCCCCGAGACGGGCGAAGGTTCAGTAACTCTGCGAGAGCGGCAGCCCTGGGCGCCGGACGACGCCTCCGATCCCAGTTTCGCGCTCGCACTCGCCCTCCACGGTCCCGAAGCCGGAGGTCTCTCGCGTGCCGATCGCCGCCGCTTGGGGTTCGAGCCTTGACCTCAGCCGTTGTCGATCTTCGTTCCCAACTCTTGCCCGTCCGCCACCAGGGACGGCGCTCAACCTGCCTCGCGTTCGCGACCTCGACAGCGCATGAAGCCAAGACGACGGTCGGCGAACACCTCTCCGTTGAATATCTGTTCTTCCACGCCGTGGCGCGTACGCCCAGCCAGAACCCAGCCTTCGGCGCCACCATGGCGGCCGCCGCGGGGGCACTCTTTGACGAAGGCCAGCCTATCGAAATCGCTTGGCCCTACACGCCGGAGCTCGTCACGCCCTGGGCGCCGCCGATGATCGCATCGCCCTTTCACAAGGCGAGCCTGTCATCGAGCAAGTTGGACTTCGATGGGGTTGTTGCCGTCCTTAACGCCGGCGCCCCCGTCATCCTCGGCTTGGTCATCACCGACGCCTTCTATCGCCCCGACTCCGCCGGACGGATCGTCGATACCCTCCCGGATATCGAGCGGGGCGGCCACGCCGTTCTGGCGGTCGGCCATGGCGTCGATGGAAGCAACGAAGCCAGCCTTCTTATTCGCAACAGCTGGGGCGATGGCTGGGGACTAGGCGGTCATGCCTGGATCTCCCGAACTTATGTCGCACGCCAGCTGCATGAAACTGCTCTGTTGATGTAGGAGATCGGGATGGAATTGATCAAAGGTCAGACGGTCTCCGAGGTCTGGCTCCGGGCCGTGGAACACGTCGTCAAGCAGCCGGACGCCGAGGATTTTGACGTCTTCCTGCACATTGCGCAGCCGACGGTGCTCAGCGCCGCCGACGCCGCCGTCTACAAGGCGGTTGACGGATTTCTGACCGGCAATGGCGCCTACAGTATTCACACGGTGGCGGAGACAATCTTTCCGCTCGACGAATACGCCCGCAACGGGGCCAAGGGCCTCTTCGGCGACTACCCAGCCAAGCTGCGCGCCATTCAGAAGGCGCGGAGTGACGGGAACTGGGGATCCTATTCCTACCGGATTCTCCGGCAGAAGGATTTCGAGGGAGAGACGTTCAACCCTCTCGAAGACATGGTCGAGAAGATCACTCGGCACGGAAAATACCGCGCCTCCTTCGAACTCGGGGCGGGCCGTCCGTTCGAGGATGAGATCCCGATCTACGATGCGGCCACCGATCGCAAGCGGCTCTACGGTGGACCCTGCCTCAGCCACCTCAGCATCAAGGTGCACGACGGCCAGATCCGCTTCAATGCAACCTACCGGTCGCATTATTATGTGCGTCGCCTGTTCGGTAATCTGGTCGGTCTCGGTCGGCTGCAATACTTTCTGGCGCGGGAAACCAAGCTGGCGGTTGGGGGCCTGACGATCAACTCCACCTTCGCGCGGCTCGACAGCGGTTCCGGTGAAGGTTCAGGCGGTCATTGGACGAAGGCCGAGGCGCTGGAACTGATCGCAGCCTGCCGCGCGATCCACGACAGCGCGAACGCGGTTGCGGCGTAACAGGAACCACAACGATGAGCGTACGCGATCAACTTTTGGCCCTGCAGTGGAGTCAGCTCAAACACGACGAAGCCTATCATAAGGATGTCGTCATCCTCCCGCTGGCGGAACGCATCAAGCACATGGCGCTTCACAACGCCAAATACACGGGCCACTTCCTCGACGCGATCGAAGCGGGCGACGGCGTCCGCCTCGCCAAGACGCTGACTGATGGCTTCATCATCGCCCTTGCTAGCGCCAACACCCTGAACCAGGACCTAGGCCAGGACCTCGCCGAAGTCGGCGAAACGCACTCATTGCAGGCGGCGGGGCAGCGGCTTGCCAGCAGCCTCCGGCGCGATGAATCCGACCGGCTGTGGATTATGCGGCAGTTTGCTCGCCACACTGGTCAGCTCGCCAAAATCTGCGAGTCTTGGGATCACCTTGAGTCGGTGCCGTTCCGCGAGAGCATGAAGGCCTGCAATCTTGCGCTGCTGCAAGCGGTCCTCGCCGACAGCGCGGGCCGAGCGATCGACCTGGCCGCCGCATATCAGGCCCGCATCCGGGTGATTGAAACCCGCTCCATTTTCGACAGGCTTTTTCGCCAAGACGCGGGAAGCGAGGCCTGATGTTCTGGGGCGGCGAACGGCTGAAAGCCGAACTTCCGGCGCTGATCAGCGACTTCGATGCCTCGCGCATGGATCGCGCCTGCTATCGCCTTCGTATCGGTCCCGAGGTCTATGTGTCACCTACCGGCGAGCCGGACGATCCACGTAACAAGCCCAGGACCAAACTCGACGACGGGCAAGGATTCACGATTCCGGCGGGCCAGTTCGGCTTCATCCTCACCGAAGAGCGTGTGAGCGTTCCGGAGACCGCGATCGGCTTCATCTCCATCCGCGCGGGCTACAAATTCCGCGGTCTCGTTAACGTGTCGGGGTTTCACGTTGATCCCGCCTATGAGGGACGGTTAATCTTCGCGGTCTTCAACGCCGGCCCGGGTCCTGTGCATCTGTCGCGCGGCGAACCCTGCTTTCTGATCTGGTACGCGGACCTCGATCGGCCGTCCGCGCTCGAAACGCGGCATGGGTACGACACCATCCCGTCCGAGCTGACAGGCCCGATCGCCGGCGGCTTGCAGTCGTTCGCTGGATTGCTCTCCAAAATCAACGAGAACGACAAAAAGCTGACCGACCGCGTCGGCGCTATTGAGCGCGAGCAGGCCGTGCTGAAATGGGCGACTGCGCTCGCGGTAGGAGCCCTCATCACTCTGGGGCTGCGCGAGTGTTCAATCCAGCGACCGCCTGATCGGCCCGCCGCGAGCTCGCCGGCGTCGCCGTCCACACCCAGCCGCCAGCCTTGATGCGACCGCCGTTCCATTCGGCTTCATGAGTGTCGCGCTTTCAGCTACGGTGGCTCACGAATTTCCAATCGGCGTCAGGGTGGCCGACCAGCGGGCCAGCGGGCGCTCGTTTCACTGCGAGCCGCAAACGTCGTCGGGACCCATGGATCCAACACCTGTATTCGATACTTACTGGCGGTTCGCCGCCGAGCGGCAGGCCATCTATTTCCGCCGCTTGGCCGGCCAGCCCGGACCCTGGACCACCGATTCGATCCTCTCGACCTTTCGTTTTACGAACGCTTATCGGGCCGCCGATCGAGTCAGCCAGTTCCTCATTCGTGAGGTGCAGTATCGCGACGACCGGCCCTCGACCCCGGAAGAGCTCTTCTTCCGCACGCTGCTCTTCAAGATTTTCAATCGCATCGGAACCTGGATCGCACTCGAAGGCGCATTAGGGCCGCTAAGCTTTCGCCACACCGACCTTAACGCGATCGTCGACGTTCTCGATAAGATAATGACGAAAGGCGAACGGCTCTATTCGGCCGCGTACATCATGCCGGCGCCGGCCTTTGGACACCGGCGCAAGCATGCCAATCACCTGGCCATGCTTAAGTCGATGATGGACGACCGCCTGCCCGATCGACTCCGACAAGCGCCAAACCTGAGGTCGGTGTACGAGATGCTGCGCCGGTATTCGGGGATTGGCCCGTTCCTAGGCTTCCAGTACGCTATCGACCTGAACTATTCCGAACTCCTCGATCACGATGAAGCCTCTTTCGTCGTGGCCGGTCCGGGCGCCCTCGATGGCATTTCCAAATGCTTCACGTCGACGGGAGCGCTGTCGGCCCAAGACGTCATTCACCGGGTCTGCGATCATCAGGATCAATCCTTCGCGGACGCTGGCGTCTCCTTTCAGACGTTGTTCGGCCGCCGCCTGCAGCCGATCGATTGCCAAAACCTGTTCTGCGAGATCTCCAAATATGCTCGCGTCGCCCACCCCGAAGCTGCGGGCCTGTCGGGCAGGACGCGTATTAAACAGGTCTACCGCCGCCACGCTGATCGACTGCCAGAGCCGTTTTTCCCGGCGCGATGGGGCCTTGATGTCCATCTGACCGAGGAAAGCCGTGATTCTGCGCCGCCGCGACAAGAACGGATCGGACTGTTCGCATGACCGAGGCGAACGGCTCTCCGCCCCCGACACCCGGGCTCCCGCGCCCGTCGTCAGAACCAAGACCTACTCCATCGTCGCCGTCGCTTCGCTAGGAATGCTGGCGGGGCTCAGCGCGATCGGTCTTTATCACTTGAATGTGCAAACGAAGGCGACGCTCTTGTCCCAACATGGCCCCGCCGTGATCGGGACGCCTTTCGCGATCCTGGTCGCAACGATCCTCGTGTCGGGCGCGCGGGCGGTCGACGGTGAGTTTGGCGGGTCGCTGCTTGGCATCGAGCTTGAGGGCGCCGTCGCCACCCTCCTCGCTTGGCTCAGCATATTCTTGGCGGTCGTCCTCGCCGTCCGCACGCTCTGGTGACGGTTCCGTGATCCTGGGAATCGGAATCGATCTGTGTCGCATCCCGCGCATCCGCCGGTCCGTCGAGCGACTCGGCGAGGCATGGATCGAGGAGCTGTTCGCGATTGAAGAGCGCGACCGATGCGCCGCGAGCGTAGACAGCGACTTGGCTTTCGCCAGAGGCTTCGCCTGCAAGGAGGCCTGCGCCAAGGCCCTGGGCACGGGTTTTACGTCGGGCGTCGATCCGCGTGACATTGCTCTGTCGGAGGTCGATGGCGTATTGACTCTCAGACTGGACGGCGGGGCGCTGGCGCGCCTCCAGCAGATGAGCCCGCCGACCTGTGGCGTGCGCTTTCTGGTCACCTGTAAGCATGTGGACGATTTTATGTCATGCGTGGTCGTTTTCGAAGCGACTCCGTCTCCGAACGCGCGGCTCTGACGGCGACCTACAGGACCGGGCCCGAGACAATCCTCGGCCACAGACAAACGGCCCTGACCCTGTTCCGGCGCCAAGCAAGCTCGACGGCTCACTCTTCCGCATCCACCCAGGTCTGCATGGCGATGCACTTTGGTGAGCGGAGCTGCGCATCATGGTGAAGCCAACACCCACAAACGGACACTCCCGATGTCTGCAAAGGGTCAGCACCCGACGTTCTGGTCCGGCGCTGAACGATCACCTCGTTTGCGGACCACCCGCAGTCCCAGTTTGCATCTGACCGGTCAGGCCGCGGGCGTATCGTTCTCTGACGTCTGCGCTGCTCCGCCTCCATGCCTGAGCTCGGTGACGAACCAGTCCATGGCGGCGAGGAACTGGGACGTCGCTGCCGGGGTGAACCCCTTCAGTGCAATGGTCTTTCGTTTCGAGACCGCGTCCGGCGGCAGGCGGACCCCCGGGACGGCGTTGAGGCGGTCGAGCAGGTCCTGCCGGCGCGCTATGTCTCCAAACACGGGTTTGTGCAACATGTACTCGAAGTAGACTGCGACAGATCCGTCGCTGTGAACACGCAAGAGCGGGATTTCAGCGCCGTCCTTCTCGAACACGGCTCCCATCCAGCCCCAGACCGGATTGGAATTGTAGGTAGTCCGGTCGGCCCTCCGACCAATCCAGTCTACGATGGCGCGTGAAGCCGCCACGGCGGTTTCATCGGCCTTCTCGATGATCTCCGTCATGAGAGCGGTTGCGTCCCAGGCTCGCTTCGGCAGGGCAGGGCGGCTCGTCGAACTCTTTTTTTGGATCGCCTCCTGGGTTTGGCCGAGCACGATCGGCACCAGCGTCTTCAGGCCCTGACCCTCGTACTGCCGCAGCTCGATCGCCAGCACCTCAGCGGGCCGCATCTGCCGGTTCAGGAACTCGACGATCCGGCGCAGCTCGGAGGGGATCCGGTCAGCCACGAACAAGAGGCGGATTCGGCCGGCCGACAGATTGGCGCGGACCTGCTCCCAGAATACGTCGCCGTCTTGCTCCACCCCGATCAACCGGGAGAGCACGTCACTGGGCTCGTTCCCCTCCGAAGCACAGCGCTCGGCGAAGCGCGCCCGAAGAGCGTCGACCGGCCAGTGCAACACCGCATTGGCGGCGTAATCGAGCATCTGCCCCACCACTTCGCGGCGGATGCGGGTATCGGTGCCGCGCTTCACCTCAACCAGCGTCGGCACGCCGTCCTGGTCGAGGAAGAGGTGGTCGATCGACCAGCGCCCGCCGGCACCCTCTTCAGACGCGATACCCTGCTCGCGCGCCACCAGCATGAAGCGGCGCGGCACCTCGGCGTCGATCTGGTCGCCAGCGAGCAGCTCCGGGAAGGAGGCGAGCAGCCGTTGAAAATGGTCTTCCGAGGCGAAGCTCGCAGCCTGCATGGCGACGAGCGTGCTTTCGTTCTGCAGCACGAAGACCCCTGTTCCGACGTTCACTTGGCGCTCCTTGGTCTCGCTCGCCGATAGGCAGACCCGAACACAGTTCGGGCGAGATGGCCTAAGGCGAAGCGTACTTTGACAAGGCCGTACACTTACGAAAGGAGCTTCGTAGTCAAGTCGAGAGCCCGAAGCCACGCTCCGGCTCATGGTGGACGAGCTGAAGCGACGATTGGGGCTGACCGTGCAGGCGGCGCGGCGGCGTGCCGGCCTGACCCAGGAGGGCTTGGCGGCGCTGATCGCGCGAACGCCGGAAAGCGTGTCCAATATCGAGCGCGGGCGGCATCTGCCGACGATCGAGACCGTGGTCGATCTCGGCCGCGCTTTGGCAATGCCGCTGTCGGACTTTCTCGACGGCGGCGATGGCGAACCCGGCCTGCCACGGGAGCGGCTACAGCAGGAGGCGAGGTTGCGCGAACTGGCGCGCCGCCTCAGTGACCGCGATCTCGACCTCGCCGTGACACTGGCCGAGGCGATGACGGGTCGGTAGGCCGGTTTTGAAAGAGTTCGCGCTGAGGCGCAGAAGCCGCTGGACTTCCCTCGCACCGGAAGCATTGCTGTCGACGTCCTGAGGCGAAGCGAGCCTCCCGCCGAACCCCACCGCTCCCGCCTGGCCGACGCCGGGCTCTGCCCGGTGCTGGCGCCCATCCCGCGGCGCCTCGTGCACAGGACCAGAGCCATGACGACCCCTCGCCCCCAGACCCCGGCGCCCTCGACCTCCACGACCCCGGCCGCACGTCCAAAGCTTTCGGACGCGGCGCTGCTGCTGCTCGGGCAGGCGGCGGTGCGCGCCGACCGCATGTTGCTGCCGCCCCCAGCCACGCTGCGCACGCGCGGCGGCGCACTGCAGAAGGTGCTGCAGGTCCTGCTCAAGGCCGGGTTCGTCACCGAGGTGCCGGCCGAGACGGAGGTGCAGAGCTGGCGCTCGGGTGATGGCGATCAGCGCATCGGCCTGATCATCGCCGACGAAGGGTTCCGCGCTATCGGCCTGCCGGTACCGGTGTCTGAGCCCGCAGCGACCACCACAGCGGAGCCGGCCCGCACCACCAAGCAGGCCACGCTAATCGCGCTACTGTCGGTCGAAGCCGGCGCCAGCGTGCCGGTGCTCACCGAAACCCTAGCCTGGCAGGCCCACACGGTGCGGGCGGCGCTCACCGGTCTGCGCCAAAAGGGCCATGTCCTGGCCCGCAGCAAGGACGCGGCCGGCACCACCGTCTACCGCATCACCGGCCAGGTGATGGTGACCGATGCTCCTGGGGCCGGCGTATCCGCGACCACGGCTGCCTGAGGTCCCGCATGCCCGTGTCCTCATTCCCGAGCGTCGCGGCGCAGCTTGCGCGCCTCGATGCCCTCGACCGCGACACCCTCGCAGTCGAGTGGGTCTCGGCCTTCAAGGTGCCGGTCCCGCGCAAGTCGAGCCGCGAGTTCCTGCTGAAAGCCATGGCGCATCGCGTCCAGGTGTCTGCGACGCGCGACGTGCGGCCGGCCGTGCGACGGGCGCTGTTGCACATCGGCCGATCCTCGCGCGACGGGGCGGTGCCCGAGCTGCCGCCCGAGGCGCCGATCCTGAAGCCCGGCGCGCGGCTGATCCGCGCCTGGCGGGGCGAGACCCATGAGGTGACGGTGGCGCCCGACGGTCGGTTCGCCTGGCAGGGCGTCCACTATCGCTCGCTGTCGCTCATTGCCTCGCGCATCACGGGGACGCGGCGCAACGGCCCTGCGTTCTTCGGCCTGCGCGAGACCGATAAGACCGCCGACCGCGCGGTACCGCCGTCAAGAAGACCGCGGACACAACCGCAGCCGGAGATCAGGCCATGAGCCGGCACGCCGCGAAGTCCTCCGGCAATGCCGCGCGCCCCGGCAAGGCTTCCCGCTCCGACCAAAACAGAAGCGGAACCGCGGCGCGGACCGGGCCGGTGCGTTGCGCCATCTACACCCGTAAATCGAGCGAGGAGGGGCTTGAGCAGGACTTCAACTCGCTTCATGCGCAACGAGAAGCCTGCGAAGCCTATGTGACGTCGCAGCGTCACGAGGGCTGGACGGTGCTGCCCGAGGTCTACGACGACGGCGGCTTCTCGGGCGGCAGCATGGAACGGCCGGCCTTGCGGGCATTGCTCTCGGCCATCGACGCCGGCGGCATCGATGTCGTGGTGGTGTACAAGGTCGACCGGCTCACCCGCGCGCTCGCCGACTTCGCCAAGATCGTCGAGGTGTTCGACGCCAAAAGCGTCTCGTTCGTGTCGGTGACCCAGCAGTTCAACACCACGAGCTCGATGGGGCGGCTGACGCTGAACGTGCTGCTGTCCTTCGCTCAGTTCGAGCGCGAGGTCACGGGCGAGCGCATCCGCGACAAGATCGCGGCCTCGAAGCGCAAGGGCATGTGGATGGGCGGCAACGTGCCGCTCGGCTACGCGGCCCGCGACCGCAGTCTCGCCATCGATCCTGACGAGGCCGCGACGGTGCAACAGATCTACGACCTCTACGCCCGGCTCGGCACCGTGCGGCTCGTCAAACAGGAGGTCGACCGGCTCGGGCTCGTGTCGAAGCGGCGGCCGCGGCCCGACGGCCGGGTGTTGGGCGGCGTCGGTTTCACCCGCGGCGCGCTCTACAAGCTTTTGTCGAACCCGGTCTATGCGGGCGACATCGTGCACCGCGACAAGCGTCACCGCGGCCTGCACGAGCCGATCATCCCGCCTGAGACGTTCGAGGCGGTGCAGCGCCAGCTGACCTCCAACGCCGTACGGGCCAGGGGGCAGGGGTCGGCCACGTCGCCGAGCCCATTGGCCGGACTGATCGTCGATCAGGCCGGCCAGCCGCTGACCCCGACCCACGCCAACAAGAAGGGGCGGCGCTACCGCTATTACGTGTCGCGCGTGCTGGTGGCGGGACCGAAGGCTGCATCCGGATCCGCAACCGCGGCCGCGGCATCCAGCGACGATCGCGGGTCCCGGCGCCGCGATGCCGAGACCTGGCGCCTGCCGGCCGCCGAGATCGAAGGGCTGGTGATCGATGGGCTGCATGACCTGCTGATCGATCAGTCGCGTCTCACCGACCAACTCGGTCTCAGGCTGCTGCGGCCCGAGGCGCTCGATGTGGCCCTCCAGACTGGGGCGAGCCTGGCCGACACGTTGAAGGGAGCCAGTGGCCACGAGCAACGCGATCTGCTGCAGGGCATCCTCGAGCGCGTCGAGATCACGGTTCAGAAGGTACGCCGTGCCTGCGATCTCGCGTTTCTCTCCACAGACATGATCGAAGCGATCCTGGCCGGCGAGCAGCCGGTGGAGATAACCACCGAATCGTTCAAGGTGTCCTATCCGCTGCCCATCGGTTGGGAGGAACAGAAGCGGGTGCTCGGCTTCGCCTGACGCCCAAAGATCAATCGAACAGCGATCCCATGAACATCGAGAGCCGCCCGAAAGGGCGGCTCTCGATGTTCGGACGACATGCAATTGCGATCGGAGAGATGTCGTCGAGCCTTGTCGGACCGAGCGGATATTAAGATGCCCAAACCCATCCGTACCGTCGAAACCGGGGTGCTGAGCAAACAGAAGACCGCCGGGCCGAAAACGCGATTTCTGGACTGATGACGCGACGATAATGGCCTGGCCAAACCGCTAAGGCATTGAATTCTACACTCAATACCGCAGATATACTTCTTCTCTTTACTAGACTAGACTACGTGGCGGAAGAGGTGGGATTCGAACCCACGGTAGGCTTACACCTACGGCGGTTTTCAAGACCGCTGCCTTAAACCACTCGGCCACCCTTCCAAATGCAGCGCTTACAAGCATTTAGCTCATAAGCATCGAGACGACGTTTGGCTTTTACGTCCCGATCTCGTACCAAATCCCAGGCGCTCTCAAGCGATCGGGGCATGGTTCGATGAGCAATCCTACGCGGAAGCGAGAGCGTTTGCCACCGGGTTTCCTCCGCACGGAGGCGGGCAGCCTTCGGGTGCAGATCCGCATAACGGGCCACAAACCCGTCGTGCGCAGCTTCCCCATCTTCGAGGACAGTCCCGACGCGCGTCGTAGGCAACTCGACGACGCGACGGCCTGGGCCGTCGACACGCGGAGGCGGCTCAAGGCCGGAAACCTCGTCGACACGCGGCAGGCGGAGACGACGACGCTCGGGACCGTCCTCGAGCGGTACGAACGGGACGGGCTCAAGGGCAAGGACTCGAACGCGCAGAAGGATCGCAACCGCATCCGCCAGATCATGTCCGATCCGATCGCCATGCGACCGGTCATCGGCCTCAAGAAGTCCGACGTCGCTGCCTACCGCGAGAGGCTGATCGCGGGCGGCCGCGCCAAGAGCCTCGCGGCGGCGATGAAGCGCCTCGACGAGGCGGGCGGGCCTAGCGCAGAAGCGAGAAAGGCCGACCTGCGCCGGCTCGAGGGTATGAGAAGCGAGGCATCCAGCGCCGGTCCAGCGCGCCGCCGCACGCTAGAGCGCGAGATCTCGGAGATCCATCCGCTCTTGCCCCTGGTAGTGCGATTCGCGATCGCGACGGCTCTCAGGCGGGAGCGGATCTTCGAATTCTGCGAGCATATCCACGTCGTCCAGATCGGAGCGGGGAAGGCTGCGATCGCGTTCCCGAGGGACGCGACGGCGCGTAGGAAGCGCACGGGGATCATCCCCGTGACGCGGGAAGTCCGAGGCATAATCGACGAGGCGATACGCTGCGGGAGCGAACTCGGCCCGACGCGTGACGGCAAGGATAGGACGACGTTTCCCATCAACCCCGTCACCTTCGACCACCTCTGGAGACGGCTCGTACTCGACTGTGAGCTTGACGGGCTGCACTTCCATGACCTTCGACACGAGGCGACGAGCCGGCTGTTTGAGCGCGGGCTCACTGTCGCCGAAGTCATGTCCATAACCGGTCACAGCACGACCGACATGGTGGACCGATACAGCCACTATTCGGCATCGCTCGTCCTTGACAAGCTCGATGGACGAGACGACCCGGAACGTCTCATTGCAGAGATCAGGTTCCTTGTGGATCAGTACGCGTCTATGACCGGTCGCGTCGTCGATGCCACGATCTTCCGCTCGCCGGATGCTGAACGTCCTGTTTTTGAAGAGGGCCCGAAGTGACCCTCGTGGGACCATTTCGCCGAGGCGCGAGGCCGGATCGGAGGTCGAGCACTGGAGAGGACTCGAACCTCCCTGGTATGCACTAAGTCCTTGATTTGCCTTCGTTCAGCTCGGGTCTGGCTCGGGGTTGGGTAAGAGTGGTGGGTAAGTCAAAATCCCCGTCTCGCGACGTTCCGTCAAGCGCTTCAGCGCACTTTGCAGGGGAGGGCTTCGGTGTTCTTGCCATCTCCCGCGAAGGTAAGCCGCGACCTCCCGCGAAGGTAAGCCGCGACGCCGGTTGCCAGTGATTCGGAGTCCGCGGTCACGGCGGCGCTTGCTGATTTGGCATCGTTTCCGGCAACGCCGAGGCGGCGACGCCACACGTCGTTGGGAGCTGCCTCGTGTCGCTACTCCGGGCCGGGCGCCGTTCCCAGGCTTTGTTCACTCTTACCCTGCATAGCGGAAGATGTTGCCGGAGCTCCGTGCCTTCATCAACGTGATCGTGGCTAGGGCGCGAGACAAAGGCCTGCCGCAGGCTCGATCGGCTCTCAGGACAGCGACACCCCTGGCCTCGGTGGTGGCGCCACCGCGCTGACCAGCGCTTGCCGCTGTCCCGCGTCGACTCTGTCGGCTGCTTCCGACCCATCTACGCCGTTCAAGGCGAAAGGCAGCCTGTTCCTAAGCAGACATTCCCTTATCCCGTAAGGCACGCCAGAGCGCCCATCGACGAGCCTATAAGATTGATCCAGAAGCAGCATGGGCGAGTGCCAGCTGAACAGCGCAATTCCCAACGCGCGGGCAAGTGTCGCCTGCGCTGCATCGAATTTAAGGACGAGCCCTTCCTAGCGACCAGTTCGCGCAGGACCGGCCTTTATGCCGCCTCTACGGGTACTTTGTTCTTAGCGAGCCTTCGGCCGAGCGCGACCGCAAGGGGAAGGATCGCCAGTGCCGTGACGGCTGTCGCAATCGTCGCCACGACTGGTCCGGCATGGTCGCCGAGCACGCCGAACAAAAGGGGCGAGAGGGCTCCGGACCCGATGACGCCGGTGTAGAATAGGGCGAAGGCCCGCTCGGTCCGCTCGGCGACCGTGAGGTCCGGAACCGTGCCGTAGAGCACCGACGATGTGCCGTTCAACATCATTCCGAGCAGCGGCAGGACGACGAGCAGCGGCACCAGGGGCAGGACGACCGTGCCGACGATGAACACCGCGGTCGCCCCCTCGGTGATCAGCGTCACCCCGACCACGCCCCAACGCTGGCCGAGCCAGCCGCAGACGAACTTCCCGGCGGCGCCTCCCAGGAACACCAGAGCCATCGCGGTGCCGATGACGGGCTGCGTCGCGCCCTTCATCTGCAGGAGGAACGGCAGAAAGGTCAGCAGACCCATGCGCACACTCGTGTCGAGCATGCCGATGCAGAACAGCAGACCGAAGCCGCCCCGGCTGCGGCCGGCCCTGGTCTTGTCTGCAGGTTCCGTCGCACAGGCCGAGGGGATGGGGGGAAAGCCGAAGGCCAGCACACCCGCGACGAAGAACCCGAGGAGCGAGAGCAACCAGAGCGACGGACGCCAGGGCGCGACAGAGAGCGCGAATGACAAGGCGGCCGGGATCGCGGCCTTTCCGAGGTCGCCTGCAAAATTGTAGGTGCCGAGCGGCCCGCGTGCGGCTGCTCCATAGGCGCGCGATACGGCGCCGGAGGCGATCGGGTGCTGGACGCTCGAGCCGATCCCCGAGACGACGAGCGCCGCATAGAGGGCCAGGATACCGCCCGCAAAGCCGGCGACCGCGTAGCCTCCAGCCGCCACCAGAGTTCCCAAAATCAGCAATGGACGACCGCCGATGCGGTCGGCCAAACGGGTCGCTGGTAACTGAAACGCGGCCATCGCACCGGCGTAGAGGCCGCGCAACAGCGCGAGCGCCACGAAGTCGAGGCCGAATTCCACTCGCCAGACCGGCAGGAGCACGTAAACCGCGTCGGTGTAGCCATCGTGGAGGGCATGGGCGAGCCCCGAAAATACGAGCGTTCGACGGGCGTCGCCGACAGGTTTGCCTGTCCGGAACGAGACATCTGTGGCGATTTCGGATGGTGGATTGGCTGCGTTTCTCACGTCAGGTAGTTTGGACCTCGCTATAAAGGCCAGCAAACCACTTCTTCTGACGTCTGAGGTCAGCAAAACTCACATGACAGCGCCATCGAAAAGCCTACCGCTTCCGCCTATGAATGCCGTCCGGGCCTTCGAGGCGGCCGCGCGCCGTTGCAGCTTCAAGGAAGCCGCGGCGGAACTCGGGGTCACCCATGGCGCGGTAAGCCGACAGATCCGCCTGCTCGAGGATTGGCTGGGGCGACCTTCGCTGTTCCGGCGTCTCAGCCATGGCGTCGCGCTGACCGCGGAAGGCGCGGCGTTCCTGGCCGAGATTGGGCCGGCGCTCGAGCGTATCGCGGCTGCCGGCGTCAGGCATGGACGGCCCGTGGAACCATCGGCGACCGTGCTTCGCGTGAACGCACTTGGGACCTTCAGCCTGCGCTGGCTCGTGCCGAAGCTGCCTCTGTTGCGAGACGCTCATCCCGATATCGAACTCCGATTGACAACCGGCAACGAACCTGTCGATGCCCTCGCAGGGGACTACGATCTCGTGATCCGCGGTGGACCCGACACCTTCCACGGGTTCGAAGCCCGCCACCTTCTGCCTGAGCGGAGGCTGCCGGTGTGCAGTCCGCGACTGGCCGAAAGCATGTCGCCGGACCGCGTCGCCGACCTCGAGCGCCAGACGCTCGTCGAGGTCGTCAGCATGCCCCGGCTCTGGCGGGATTGGCTGGCCATGGCCGGCCAGGGCGGTCTCGTGCCCGCCGCGACTCTCACGCTCGACCACTTCTATCTCGCGATCCAGGCCGCGATCGATGGCATGGGCGTGGCGATGGGGCCCGCCACCCTGATCGCAGACGATCTTCGGCTCGGTCGGCTGGTCGCTCCCTTTCCGAACTTGAGCCTGCCCGGACGCAGCTATTTCGCCTACGTCCCGATCGAGAGCCCGGCACGAGCCGCTACCCTGCGGGTCTGCGACTGGATCGAGGCATTCGGTTCTGCCTCGACCCGATAAGTTGCGCCATTCGCGACGGCATCGGAGCTGGGCCTGAGGCCAAGCATCCTCCCGAAGACCAGACGACCACGGCCTCGCAAGAGCTGCAGCGATAAGAGCGAGTCGTGATGGCGTCGTGCCAAGCGCATGACGCGCTTCACGGGCCACGCTTGATCGTAGGTTTCAGGCCGAAGCGCTTGCCCCTCGCCGCCAGTTGGTCCGGCAAGGTGCGGATGATGTCGACCAAGCCGGGATCATCCACGAGGTTTGCAGCATCATCGACGAGCAGCCAAGCGCCCTGCCGTTGTTCCTTCTCCTTCCAGTCAGGCAGCTGATGCCTGACGTCCAGAACAAAAACCTCCACCCTGCAATAATCGAAGTGGTCCGGACATCGCTTCCAATACGTGTAGCTCCCGATGGCCTTCTTCTGAACCCGGCCAATAAGACCGGCCTCTTCCTGGGCCTCGATAGCAGCCGCACGATGGTCCTTGCGGCCCTTCATGGGCCACCCCTTGGGAATGATGAAGCGCTGGGTTCCCCGAGAGGTAATCAGGAAGACGCGAAGCTGTCCCTCCGGGTCGACCCTCACCGGGAGAGCGGCAACTTGCTGGCGAGGCTTCCTCGAAAGGTTGGACATCGGTTAGCCTTGGCGGACGCTGGTGCCCGCCGGTCACCATGACGGTCAGAGCAGGAGAGTTCAGGGTATGCTGCCGAACTCAGTGATGATCGGACGTCTGCTCGTCGCCGCCGTTCTCGGCGGAATGGTGGGCTTCGAACGAGAGAGGCTCCTCTGGGCGGCCGGGCTTCGGACCCACATGCTCGTCTGCATCGGGTCGTGCCTCATCATCATCGTTTCGGCCTACGGCTTCAACGATGTCCTCGGTGAAAAGAACGTCGTTCTCGATCCGTCCCGGATTGCCGCGCAGGTGGTGTCGGGCGTGGGCTTTCTCGGCGCTGGAACAATTCTCTTCAGGGGCGAGGCTGTGAAGGGCCTGACCACGGCCGCGAGCCTCTGGGCCGTCGCCGGGATCGGCCTCGCGGCCGGCAGCGGCCTCTATGTGGCGGCGACGGCAGGCACGATCATCATCCTGGCCGTCCTAGCCGGGATCAAGCCGCTGGAGGAGCGCTATCGACGTCGCTTGCAGACCCGGAACCTAGCCCTGCTGGCCACGCGGGGGCAATTCTCGATCGACATCCTGCGGGACGTAGCGGGTCCCCACGCCAAGCGAGTTCAGCAGTTCATCCTGCGACCAAGCGGCACCGACGACGTCGATGAGGTCGAGATCGTTTTCGGCCGACTGCTGGAACCGGCCTTCGAGGAGATCATCCAGAAGCTCAAGAAACTCCCCGGCGTGACGCAGGTCGAGACGCCCGACCTGTCGTGATTTTGGCGACCGCTGCATGCCCATGTCCGCAGCCCGCTCTGCCTGAGCGGAACGCTCGGTGATGTCGCCCGCTGCGCCGGGTGACATAGTCGGCAGCCGCAAAGGGGTAGGAGAGGGTATGCTGGGTTGGTTTCGCGCTCTGATGCCGAAGGAGGATCGGTTCTTCGGGCTTTTCGACCGCCATGCCGCAACGCTCGTCGAGGGCGCTCGCGCCCTCACGGGGCTTCTGGAAGGCGGTGACGCGGTTCCTCGATGTGCCGCGTCGATCGTGCGCGCCGAAGAAGCCGCCGACGAGATCACTCGCGAGGCGCTGAACGCGGTCCGGCGAACCTTCATCACACCCTTCGACCGCAGCGACATCCAGGATCTCGTAACGACCCTCGACGACACCATCGACCAAATGCAGAAGACCGCAAAGCGGCGCAGCTCTTCGAGGTGTCCCACTTCGAAGCGCCCATGCGCGAGATGGGCGAGATCATTCTCGAAGCCGCCACTATCACCAACGAAGCCGTGCCTATGTTGCGGGCCATCGGTGACAATGCCACGCGGCTCAACGCGCTGACCGAACGAATCATCCAACTCGAAGGGCGAGCCGACGACGTTCATAACAGGGGCATCAAAGCGCTCTACCTGGCGTCACGCTCCGATCCCATGGCCTTCATCGTCGGATCCGAGATCTACGACCATCTGGAGAAGGTGATGGATCGGTTCGAGGACGTGGCGAACCGGATCAGCAGCATCCTGGTCGAACATCTGTGATCGGGAGTGCATCTTGGAACTCCTGAGCGCGACACCCTTCGTCCTCGTTCTCGTCGCCACGGCCCTCGTCTTCGACTTCCTCAACGGCCTGCACGACTCCGCAAACTCCATTGCCACGATCGTGTCGACGCGTGTTCTGGCGCCTCGCTATGCCGTCGTGTGGGCGGCCTTCTTCAACTTCATCGCCTTCCTGGTGTTCGGTCTGCACGTGGCTGGCACGGTCGGCTCGGGCATCGTCGGAGTCGAGGTGATCGACGATCGCGTGGTCTTCGCCGCGCTCGGCGGCGCCATAGCGTGGAACCTGGTGACCTGGCGCCTCGGCATCCCATCAAGCAGTTCGCATGCCCTCATCGGCGGATTGCTGGGCGCCGGGATCGCCAAGGCTGGTATCGCCGCGGTAGTCTGGGGCGGCGTTCTCACCACCACCGCAGCAATCGTGCTGTCGCCGGCGCTCGGCTTCTTCCTCGCCCTCGTCTTAGTGCTCGGCGTTTCCTGGACCTTCGTGCGGTCGACGCCGAATAGAGTCGATCGCCTGTTCCGCCTGCTTCAGTTTGCCTCCGCCTCGGCCTACTCGCTGGGCCACGGCGGCAACGATGCTCAGAAGACGATGGGGGTGATCGCCGTCCTGCTCTATTCCCATGGACTCCTTCACGGGACCTTCCATGTCCCGCTCTGGGTGGTGCTGAGCTGTCAGAGCGCCATGGCGCTCGGCACATTGCTCGATGGCTGGCGCATCGTGCATACGATGGGGTCAAAGATCACGCGGTTGACGCCCATGCAGGGCTTCTGCGCCGAGACAGGGGGCGCAATCACGCTGTTTCTCGCCACATGGCTCGGCATTCCAGTGTCGACGACCCACACGATCACGGGCGCAATCATCGGAGTAGGATCCGCCCGACGGGTCTCGGCCGTACGCTGGAATGTGGCGCAGAGCATCGTCGTCGCGTGGGTTGTGACGATGCCGGCGGCGGGGCTTGTCGCGGTGGGTCTTTACGGACTGTCGGCGCTGTTCGTCAGCTAACTTGGACGACGATGTGAGTGAACCAGCCATCCATGACTGGTTGCGTCGGCATGGCCGTACGGCAGCGTTCGAGAACTGGCGTGAGGCTGGACGGCCGCTTACTCGATGGTCTCGCCGCAAAGCGGTCGGACCGCTCTCCACCCTCTTTTGGATTGGAGGAGAGGCACTCCTGGCCAGTAGCGGCGGCGGCGAGATGTGGCGCCTCCGTGCTCGACGGTTTCACGAGAGCGAGAACGCGCGTCAGCAGGTCGCCCGCGTCGAGCCTTGGGAACAAGCGCCGAAACCCTATGTCTATGTGCATGCAAACAGCCCCGTCGTGCATTCGCGTGATTAATCTCGAGTCGGGCGGCAACGGTCCCGACGATGTCTGCGAGATCGGGTGGCAGGATCTCCGTCTGGGTATGGACGGTATCTGGCGGCTCGATGACGAGCGCGGTTCGCTCTTCGTAAACCCCGGTCGCCCTATGTCGCCCGACACCATCGCGGTGCATCACATACTCGATGCTCACGTTACCGGTGCGCCGTACTGGAAGGATATCGCCGCTACCGTGCTTCGGCCCGCAGGCGGCATCGTGGCGCTGGCCGCGCACCGCGCCACGTTCGAGCAACGCTACTGCCGCCCGGGTTTGACGGGCGCAGCCGATTGGATCTGCACCTGGAAGTGCGCCCTCCGTCTATGGCCGAACCTGCCGCGCTTCTCCAACCAGATGCTGCGATATCTTCGCAACCCCCAAGGTCTCGTGCACGAGGAGGGACTGCCGGCCCATCGCGCCGGGCCGGATGCCTATGTCACAGCCTATCACCTTCGCGACATGCTGAGCGAGGTGTCCGCCGCACAGCTTCTTGAGTGGAGCCAGGAGCCGGGACTGCTACCTCTTGTGCCGGCGGGACCAGCACGAGGACGTCCCTGGGCCGACCTCGATGAAGATGCCCTTCGTGCCTTCGCGACCGGACGTGATGTAGACATACGGTTCAGCGCGCATTGTGAACTCCGCCGACGTGGCGAAGAACCTGCCATGCCAATCAATGAGGGGCCAAGCCAGACGAGGCTGTTGTAGCCTGTCGGTGCGAAAGACTGACGAGCGCCGGCTACTGACGTTGGGATAGGGTGAGGTCACGGATATCCAGCCCTGGCAGGCGGACCGGCCGGTGTCGACCCAACCAGGCCGTAGGGTGGGACCTCGGCGGCCTGCGTAAGCAGCCGTTCTTCTCACGAAGTCACCAAGCCAGCGTCCTGTTGAACCGATCGATGTAGCGCAGGCCAGGCTTGTTCCGGTTCTTCTCTACGGCGTCGACGACCAGCGGGATGCTCTCCCCGAGCGAGAGCGCGGCATCGCTGCCGCCCATCTCGGTGCGGACCCACCCTGGGGCGACGAGCAGGAGCGCGTGGCCGTCCGAGGCGTACCGGCTGGCGTATTTCATCATAAGCATGTTCAGAGCCGCCTTGCTGGCCGAGTAGAGCTGCCAGCCGTCCTGGGCGGCGGCGATGCTGCCAAGTTCGGATGTCATGATGGCGATGGTGCCGCCGGCCGGGACGAGGTCACGCAGGATCTCGGCGGTCCGAACCGGGGAGAGCGCATTGACCAACATCATATCGAGAAAGTCCTCCTCGGAGATGCTGGACGGTGTCGAATCGATGGCTCGGGCGATGCCGGCGTTGATGAAGGCGATGTCCAAACGGCGGCCGCTGAGCCGCTCCCGGAGAGCCCAGACCTGATCGGCATGAGCGATGTCGACAGTCTCGATCTCCAACCGGTCCGGGAAGCGCCGGGACATCCGGTCGAGGTCGGGTGAGGGTTTGCGCACCGTGGCGATTACGTGCCAGCCGCGATCCAGCCACTCCTCCGCGAGTGCAAAGCCGAGCCCCCGAGGAGCCCCGACCACCATCACTGTTCCTTGCTGTGCCATGGTCCGTCCTCTTCCTTGATCCTAAACGACCTCCTTGTGCCCTCGCCCGGCTTCCGCTCGTAGCGCCGATCTGTCACAAGATCTCGGATCTGGAGTCACAGGTGCATGGCTTACGACGGGCGTTTGCTGGCGGGCGTGACGGTGCTGATGGCGGTGGTGGAGGCGGGCTCGATGTCCCGCGCCGCCGGCACCCTCGGCCTGACCCCGTCCGGCGTGGGGCGGGCCATCGCTCGCCTCGAGGCGCGAGTCGGCGTGAGGCTGGTTGACCGAACCACCCGCACCCTGCGCCTCAGCGACGAGGGCCGGCGCTTCTGGGAGCGCGTCGGCCCTCACCTCGATGGCATCGAGGATGCCGCCCTGGACGCGGCGGGCGCGAGCCGGCGGGTACGGGGGCGTTTGCGCGTCAACGTCGACCCCTTCTTCTCGCGCCTCGTCCTCGCAGGCGAACTGGCTGGGTTTCTGGCCGAGCACCGAGACCTCAGGCTCGAACTCGTCATGCGCGACCACGTCGGCGATCTCGTCGCGGACGGCTTCGACATGGCGCTGCGCTTCGGCGATCCCCCGATCGGCAGCTTCATGGCCCGCAAGCTGCTGGAGACCCGCATCCTCACGGTCGCCTCGCCCGCCTACGTGGAGGCGCATGGGCGACCGGCCGATCCGCGCGATCTCCTGCAGCACGACTGCATCGACTACCAGGACCCAACGACAGGACGTCCCTTCGCCTGGGAGTTCCGCCGCCGCGACGAGGTCCTGCCGATCGTGCCGCCCGCGCGGCTCATGGTATCGGATGTCGCGACCATGCTCGGGGCCTGCCTGGCCGGCGTTGGGATCGCGCAGGTGATGGCGCTCGGAACGGGCCATCTCATCCGATCAGGCGAACTGATCGACCTCTTCCCCGAATGGCCGGACGAGACGTTCCCGCTCTTCGCGATCTACCCGTCGCGGCAGCATCGTGCCGCGAAGGTCCAGGTGTTCACGGACTTCTGCCTCGGGCTGCTCGGGGGATAGAACCGTCTAGAAGGCGGAGCTTCAAAACGCGGATCTGCCTATCGAAGCGCCCCCATCGACGTGCAGCGTCTGCCCGGTGATAAAGGCGGCTTGGTCCGAGAGCAGGAAGGCGATGCATGCAGCGATCTCGTCCGGAGTTCCGAAGCGCCCCATGGGGACGCCTGACAGGTAGCGTCGCTCGCCGTCGCTGCCGGGTGGGTTGTTGGCGCGGAACAGTTCGGTCTCGGTCGGTCCCGGCGCGACCGCGTTGACCGTGATGCCGGTCGTCGCCAGTTCGAGCGCCCAACTTCGGGTGAAGCTGACCAGGGCCGCCTTGGCGGCCGCGTAGGCGGTGCGCTCGACCGCGCCCAAGACGGTAAGGCTGGACACGTTGACGACGCGTCCCCAGCCCCGCTCTCTCAGTCCCGGCAGGACCGCCTGCACGGCCTGGACCGCCGGATGCAGGTTGACGCGCATCACCTCATCCAGAGCGGGCAGGTCGATTCCTCCCAACCGCTGGGGCCGGACGAGCCCGACGTTGTTGACGACGCCGTCGATGGCGAACCGTCCGACGAGGCCGGCGAGCGCCGTGCCTGTCGCGGCCGTGTCACCGAGGTCGAGTGCCACGAACGTGCCGGGGAAGGCCTCGACCTGCCGGCGTGCCACGCCGACGACGTGGTGCCCGTCGCGGGCCAGCCGCCGGGAAAGCGCGAGGCCGATGCCCTTGCTGGCACCTGTGACGAGGAAAGTGCGTGACATAGGAGGCTCCGGGCTGGCCCCCGCCGCCCTGGCGGGGGCGTGGCGTGGTCAGGCCGAGACGGAAGCGGCGCGGCGCAGCGCCGGGAGCATGTCGTCGGGCTCGGGGCGGCGCGTGTAGTCCGGGTTCACTTCGGCGAAGAGCACCGTCCCGTCCTGCGAGATGACGAACCGGCCGGGCATGGGCAAGGTCCAGCTCGCGTCGCCGTTGAAGGCCGGCAGGTCGTTCTTGAGCCCCTTGTAGAGGTCGACCAGATAGTCGGGCATGGCGAAGCGGAGACCGAAGGCGGCGGCGACGCCGTTGTGAGAATCCGATAGGATCGGGAAGGTTATGTCGTTCTGGCGCACCGACTTGCGGCTGTTGGGAGCCGTCTGGGGCGAGATGGCGACCAGCGAGGCGCCGAGCTTCTCGAACGCGGGCAGCGCGGCCTGGAGCGCCTGCAGTTCCATGTTGCAATAGGGGCACCAGACGCCCCGGTAGAAGCTCACCACCAGCGGTCCGCGGGCCAGGAGATCGGCGGAGGAGATCGGTCGTCCGTCGGGATCGCTCAGCGTGAAGGCCGGAGCCTTGTCGCCGGCCTTGAGGGCGCGCCCTGCAGCGCCAGAGGCGACCAGTTCGGCGGTAGCGCGGTGCATGGTCTCGATCACCGAAGACGGCACGTTGTAGGGCGGCTTGCCGGCTTCGAAATCGGCCTTGAAGGCGTCGAGCTTGGTTTGCAGAGTCATGGTGTGTGCTCCGGGAGGGCGTGGATCGCCTGAGGTAGAAGGTGACCGGACGGAGCCGGCGTCTGTAGCGGCGGCGCTCGACTGACAGTCATTCCGTCCGAAATTGGGCTGGGACTTCAGGGTGCCGGCACGAGGGCGTTCACCCGCTCGACGGCGCGTTCGACCGCGGGCCGGGACGCCATGGCGTCGTACCAGCGGGCGACATGCGGCACCTCGTCGAAGGAGACGCCCGCGAACTCGTGCCGCCACAGCCAACCGAAATGGGCGATGTCGGCGATGGTGAAGGCGTCCCCGGCCACGAAGGGGCGCTCGGCTAGGACGCCATCGAGCACACCGAGCGTACGCTCCGCCTCGGCCGAGAAGCGCTGAATGGCGAGCGGCTGCGGTTCGGCAGCTTGGCGCTGAAAGAAGCCGGCTTGGCCGAAGGCGGGGCCGAGACCCGACGCATGAAAGAAGAGCTGCTCGAAGACGCGGGCCCGAGCCTCGCCGCCGGCTGGCAGCAGGCGGCCCGTCTTTTCGGCGAGATGGACGAGGATGGCGGCGGACTCTGTCAGCACCAGTCGTCCACCGTCCGCATCGGCGTCGACCAGCACCGGTACCTTGCCGTTCGGGTTGAGGGCGAGAAAGTCCGGTGCCTTCTGCTCGCCCTTGCGGACGTTAATGCCATGAAGTCTGTAGGCGAGCCCCAACTCCTCGAGCGCAATTGGCACCTTAATACTGTTCGGGGTGGCGAAGGCGTAGACGTCGAGCATGGTGTGATCCCGGCGGCTCGGATATGAGCGTCCAAGAAAGAGTGCCTCGGCGCCGCTCGACGTGGCAGGCGCCTCCGAGCCATAATGCTCATTCCACGGAGGAATGACATGGACCGGTATCAGGCGATGGCGACCTTCGTGCGGGTGGTGGAGACCGGATCATTCTCCGCCGCCGCCCGGCAGCTCAACGTCGGCCAACCGGCCGTCTCGAAGACGATTGCGCAACTCGAGAACCGGCTCCAGGTGAGCCTGCTCGTTCGCTCGACCCATGGGTTGGCTCCGACCGAG
>JBPBQY010000093.1:0-24246 GCA_050920985.1 Janthinobacterium lividum
TCCTGCGCGCCGAAGCGCTCTTCGCCTGAACGGATTGATCATGTCAGACGCCACCGCGCCGAACCTGCCGGAGATCGAACCGGCCTCCGCCATCCCGCCCGCCGAACTCGACCAGATCACGGAAGGACTCGTGGCGGCGCTGAAGACCGTCTACGACCCCGAGATCCCGGTCGACATCTACGAGCTCGGCCTGATCTACAAGATCGAGATCGACGATTCGAAGTTCGTCGCCATCGACATGACGTTGACGGCGCCGGGCTGCCCGGTGGCCGGCGAGATGCCGGGCTGGGTCGAGACGGCCGCGGCCGGCGTGCCGGGCGTCGCCGGCGCCAAGGTTTCGATGGTCTTTGATCCGCCGTGGGACCAGAGCCGCATGTCCGACGAGGCCCGTGTTGCCCTCGATATGTGGTGATGGCGAACCTTCTCCCGTTGGGCGGGAGAAAGTGGCTTACGCAGTCGGGCCGGATGTGACGCCTCGATAGACGCAAGGCCTCTCTCTGCCCATGACCCTTCCTGTACCGCCGATCTGGGACCAAACTCGTTTGAGGCGAGTTGGCGCCAGCGGGTCCGAAGGAGCCGACGACAAGTTGCGCTTGTCGAACCCGGCCGGCACCGTGGCGGTCCTATCGTATCGTTACAGCGTCGACGTCATGGAGATCCGAAGATGAATCATTCGCTGTCGGCCAAAGCTGCCGGTTCTATTGCGGTCCTGCTATTCGGGATCGGTTCAGCGATGGCGGCGCCTAATACCTCGGATCAGGATAAGAGCTTCGTCGCCAAGGTTTCGCAAGGCGGCATGTACGAGGTCGAGCTTGGCAAGGTTGCGGAAACGCAGGGCCAAGGCCAGGATATTAAAGACCAGGGAAATACGGAGGCCCACGACCACGACCTGGTTGGCCAAGCGCTCAAAGCTGCAGCCGCCGATGCCGGGATCGCTCTTCCAACCGAGTTGAACGGCGAGTTCAAGGCGCGGCTCGCGAAAATCAGCGCAACGTCCGGGCAAATGTTCGACAAAGCCTATGTCGAGGACATGAAGAAAATCCACGCGGCGGACGGCGCAGCCTTCCTTCAGCAGTCCAAGCAGGGCAGCAATCCGGCCCTGAAAGCCTTTGCAGCCACCACATACAACATCGTGCAGCGCCACATAGGCGAGCTAAACGCAAAGAGGACCGAACTGAAGTAGACTAAGAAAGCCGCCTCTGACCCTCTCCCGCGCGGTGAGAGGGTCGGCAAATTTCAGGCAGCGGCCGCTTCCGCCGAAGCTTCGCTCAGCCACTCTGCCAAATCCCGCTCTGCCCGGAGACTCATGGCGAGCTTATTGGCCTTGGCCTTCTCGGGCCCGCGCAGCTTCTTGCCCGTCTCCGAACGCGGTGCCTCGCTGAGCGGCGGAAACAGCCCGAAATTGACGTTCATCGGCTGGAACGATGGCGGACCGGCATCGATCGTCTCGATGTGGCCGCCGGTGATGTGATTGATTAGCGCCCCGATGGCGGTGGTGGCCGGCGGCAGTGCCGGTTCCTCGCCGCGACGCTCCGCAGCCGCCATGCGGCCCGCCATCAGGCCCACGGCCGCACTCTCCACATAGCCCTCGCAGCCGGTGATCTGGCCGGCGAAGCGCAGCCGCGGCATGGCTTTCAACCGCAGCTGTCCGTCGAGCAGCCGGGGCGAGTTGATGAAAGTGTTGCGGTGCAGTCCGCCGAGCCGCGCGAACTCGGCGTGTTCCAGGCCCGGGATGGTGCGGAAGACCTCGACCTGCGCACCGTGCTTCAGCTTCGTCTGGAAACCGACCATGTTATACAGCGTGCCCAACGCATTGTCCTGGCGGAGCTGGACGATGCCATAGGCCTTGACCAGCGGATCGCGTGGATTGGTGAGACCGACCGGCTTCATGGGGCCGTGGCGCAGGGTCTCGCGGCCACGCTCCGCCATGACTTCGATCGGCAGGCAGCCGTTGAAGTAGGGCGTGCCTTCCCAGTGCTTGAAGGAGATCGACTCGTGGCTCAGCAGCGCGTCGACGAAGGTCTCGTACTGCGCCTTGTCGAGCGGACAATTGATATAGTCGAGGCCATTGCCGCCCGGCCCGACCTTGTCGTAGCGGGACTGGTACCAGGCCTTGTCGAAGTCGATCGAGTCCTTGTGGACGATCGGAGCGATAGCGTCGAAAAAGGCGAGATGCTCCTCGCCGCCGAGCGTTGCTATGGCCTGCGCCAGCCCCGGCGAGGTCAGCGGGCCGGTCGCCACGATGACGCTGCTCCACTCCGCCGGGGGCAGGCCGTCGATCGCTTCGCGGCGGATCTCAATGAGAGGCTCGTTCTCGATCGCCTGCGTAACCGCAGCGGCAAAGCCGTCACGATCGACCGCCAGCGCACCGCCGGCCGGCACTTGGTTGCGATCGGCGCAGGCGATGATGAGCGACCCCAACCGGCGCATCTCGCGATGGATCACACCGACGGCATTGCCCAAAGCGTCGTCCGAGCGAAAGGAGTTCGAGCAGACGAGTTCGGCGAGATCCTGCGTCTTGTGGGCGTCTGTCGCGCGGGTCGGCCGCATCTCGTGCAGGATCACTGGCAGCCCCATCCGGGCAATCTGCCAGGCGGCTTCGGAGCCTGCGAGGCCTCCGCCGATGACGTGGATGGGTTCGGCTCTGGTGGGGTTCGACATCCACCAGACCTAGAAGATGCCGCTCGTCACGACAAGGTGATCAAGCCTCACGCATCGTTGTCGCAAGGCGCGACCTCTCCGAAAACGCTCCGCGCTCTATACGCACGGCGGACGGAAGCTTCACCGTCCCTGGGTCGCTTCGCTGCGTTCGCAATAACGCCAGAGACTTTAGATCGACGTTTCCGAACCAAGTCTCGAAGGAGATTAAGCTTCGGATTCGGCGCTGTTGCGAACGAGGGCCTGAATGTCGGCGCGGCCAATGCCGAGATCGTTCAGCTCGCGGTCCGAGAGACGGGACAATTCGCGAACCGACTCGCGATACCGGCGCCAGGCGACGATCTTGCTGGTGAGGGACTTGATCATGGATTTTCTCCAGGTTTGTGAGCCCGACACCACCGAGAGGAGGCCACCGGGCAGGGACTTGAGACCTCCACACACACAAACGGAGGTCTGTCGTTCGGACGCGCCAAAGACTGGCGCGAAAGGCTTTCTTCTCGCTTAGGCGGCGAGGGACGTCGGCGCATGAGCCGCCCAGTCGGGTCCGATCAGGGCAGCACCAGCCCGCGGCGCAAAGGCCAGGCTCGCATCGGCCTGATCACTCGCAGCCGCGATCATGGCGATATCGCCACGGCCGATGCCGAGATCGGCGAGTTCACGGTTGGTGAGCATCGACAATTCGCGGATGATCTCGCGCTCACGGCGCCAAGCGGCGAGGCGGATGGTCAAGGTCTTGATCATTGGATCACTCCAGTTTTGTCGCCGCGGCGACCGGCGATCCGGTCGGAGGCGAAGGTTCAGCATGCCGGCCCACACACAATGGCTGGCATCAAGATGACCGCAGGGCTTCTGTATTTGGATCGGATGTCAGGCGGCGAGCGCCGCACGGTTCTGTTCGGCCCAGCCCGGAGCGGCCGAAGCCAAACTGTCGTAGGTGGTGACCTCGTCGCGCGATATAGGCGCGCCCGCGGCGACGGATCGGATGTCCGAGCGTGCGATCCCAAGGTCGGCGAGTTCGCGGTCCGTGAGACGCGCCAGCTCGCGAATGGTCTCGCGCTCGCGGCGCCAGGTGGAGATAAAGTTCAGCATCGAAAAAGTCCTCGGTGTCGCGATTCAGGCTGAGAGCCATGGGCCGCACGACCTTTGATGCAGTGCAATATACGCGCATTCGGCTCGGCAACCAGTCGACCATGCAATCGTCTGATATGCTCCAAGCGCATAGGCGCGTTCATCTTTCGGTAGGTTTTGCCCGTCGTACAGACCGACATGACGGCCTAGTGTCGAACGGCCGGCTCAAGTCGGCAATCTGTCATGTGAATTTTGCATGACAAAGAGGCCGGCTGGCGTCGGTATGAGCACTCTCCCAATAGGGTGAGCGCTGCCGATGCATGCTGCCATCGGCGTGAGCACAGCGGCCATGCTGCAGCGCGTCAGAGAAGGCCTATTCCGCAGCGGCCTTCATGGGACGCCTCGCCAGGACGTCGCGAAGGAAGCGTCCCGTATGGCTGGCCGGATTGCGGGCCACCTCTTCGGGCGAGCCCGTCGCCACGATACGACCTCCCCCATCTCCGCCTTCGGGGCCAAGGTCGACGATGTAGTCGGCGGTCTTGATGACTTCGAGATTGTGCTCGATGACTACGACGGTGTTGCCCTGGTCGACGAGCTCCTGCAGCACTTCGAGCAGATTGCGGACATCCTCGAAGTGCAGCCCTGTGGTGGGCTCGTCGAGGATGTAGAGGGTTCGCCCGGTTGATCGGCGAGACAGTTCCTTCGAGAGCTTCACGCGCTGCGCCTCGCCGCCCGACAGCGTATTGGCCTGTTGGCCGACCTTGACGTAGCCCAGGCCGACGCGCGCCAGTGTCTTCATCTTGTCGCGGATGGAGGGCACGGCCTTGAACAGGTCGGCGGCTTCCTCGACCGTCATGTCGAGCACGTCGGCGATGGAATGGTCGCGATATTTGACGTCCAGCGTCTCGCGTCCGTAGCGCTTCCCCTTGCAGACGTCGCAGGTGACATAGACGTCGGGCAGGAAGTGCATCTCGATCTTAATGACGCCGTCGCCCTGGCAGGCTTCGCAGCGGCCGCCTTTGACGTTGAACGAGAACCGGCCTGGGCCGTAGCCGCGGGCCTTCGACTCCGGCAGGCCGGCGAACCAATCGCGGATCGGCGTGAAGGCGCCCGTATAGGTGGCGGGGTTCGAGCGTGGCGTGCGACCGATCGGCGACTGATCGATGTCGATGACCTTGTCGAGGAATTCCAGCCCCTCGACGGCGTCGTGCGGTGCCGGATGATCGGAGGCACCGCCGAGGCGCCGGGCCGCCGCGGCGAAGAGCGTGTCGATGACCAGGGTCGACTTGCCGCCGCCCGAGACGCCCGTGATGCACGAGAAGGTGCCGAGCGGCAGCGCCATGGTGACGTTCTTGAGGTTGTTGCCGCGTGCGTTGACGACGCGGAGCTGCTGGCCTTCCTTGGCGGCCCGGCGACGGCGCGGAACGCCGACATGCTTGCGGCCCGCCAGATAATCCCCCGTTAGCGAGGCGGGATTGGCCATGATCTCGGCCGGCGTTCCGGCCGCCACGATATGGCCGCCATGGACACCGGCGCCCGGCCCGACGTCGACCACGTAATCGGCCGCCAGGATGGCATCCTCGTCGTGCTCCACCACGATGACGCTGTTGCCGAGGCCACGAAGGCGGCGCAGCGTGCCGAGCAGGCGCTCGTTGTCGCGCTGGTGGAGGCCGATCGACGGCTCGTCGAGCACGTAGAGCACCCCCGTCAGGCCTGAACCGATCTGGCTGGCGAGGCGGATGCGTTGGCTCTCGCCGCCCGATAGCGTGCCGGCGCCGCGCCCGAGCGTCAGATAGTCGAGACCGACGTCGATCAGGAAACGCAGGCGGTCGCGGATCTCTTTCAGGATCCGCACACCGATCTCATTGCGCTTGGCGTCGAGCTGATCCGGCAATCCATCGAACCACATCAGGGCCTTGCGGATCGACAGTTCGGCCGCCGAGGAGATGGTGCGATCCGCCACCCTGACCGCCAGGGCTTCGGGCTTGAGACGCGCTCCCGCGCAGGCCGGGCAGGGGACGGCACCCATGTAGCGCGCAATCTCCTCGCGGATGAACTCGCTGTCGGTCTCCTTGAAGCGCCGGTCGAGGCTCTTCACCACGCCCTCGAAGGGCTTGGTGACACCATAGGCCCGCGCGCCGTCGTCGTATTCGAAGCGGATCGGTACGTCGCCGGATCCGAACAGAATGACGTCCTGTACGGCCTGGGGCAGGGCATTCCACTTGGTGTCCAGGCGGAAGCGGAAGTGCTTGGCCAGCGAGTCCAGCGTCTGCGCATAATAGGGCGAGGAGGATTTGGACCAGGGCGCGACGGCGCCGCGCTTCAGGCTCAGGGTCGGATCCGGCACGACGCGGTCGGCTGCGACCTGCATCTGCGAGCCGAGACCCACGCAGGTCGGGCAGGCGCCGAAAGGGTTGTTGAAGGAAAAGAGGCGCGGCTCGATCTCGGGGATCGTAAAACCCGAGACCGGGCAGGCGAACTTCGACGAGAAAACCACTTCCTTCTCGAACCCCTCGGGCGGGGCATCGGCGAATTCGACGATGGTGATCCCGTCGGCGAGGTCGAGCGCCGTTTCGAAGCTCTCGGCCAGGCGCGTCGCCATGTCGGGCCGGACCGCGATGCGATCCACCACGACGCCGATGTCATGCTTCAGCTTCTTGTCGAGAACCGGCGCTTCGTCGATCGGGTAGAACTCGCCGTCGACCTTGAGCCGCTGGAACCCCTTGCGCTGGTATTCGGCGATCTCCTTACGATATTCACCCTTGCGACCCCTCACCACCGGCGCGACGAGGTAGAGCCGCGTATTGGCCGGCATGGCCAGCACGCGGTCGACCATCTGGCTGACGGTCTGGCTCTCGATCGGCAGGCCGGTGGCGGGCGAGTAGGGGATGCCGATTCGCGCCCAGAGCAGGCGCATGTAATCGTAGATCTCGGTGACGGTCCCGACGGTCGATCGCGGGTTTTTCGAGGTCGTCTTCTGCTCGATCGAGATGGCGGGCGACAACCCATCGATCTGGTCGACGTCGGGCTTGCCCATCATCTCGAGGAACTGGCGCGCATAGGCGGACAGCGATTCGACGTAGCGGCGCTGCCCCTCGGCATAGATCGTATCGAAGGCGAGCGACGACTTGCCCGAGCCCGACAGGCCGGTGAAGACCACGAGCTTGTCGCGCGGAATGGTGAGATCGACGTTCTTGAGATTGTGCTCGCGGGCCCCGCGCACCACGATCGAGTCGAGAGCGCGCGCCCGCGGCGGCTCCGCATCGAGAAGCCGCGACAGCGCGGCGTCGGAGGCTGCTTCCGCTTCTTGATCGAGGTCGCCCGTCGGCTGGCCCTTGGCGGGCCGGACCTTGCGGACGATGCGGGCCGGTTCCGTCGCGGGCATGAGGGGGGTCTGCGGCGACTCGGCCTTTACTGCGGCGGAACGGGACGTCGTGCGGGGCTGCTGCGCCATGCGGTCGGTTTTCCGGGTGTAGGACGGCCGGTTACGGACCGCGACTGCCGATATATAGGGACGGCGCGCGACGTCTGGGACCCTCTGCCGAGGGGAACGCCGTCGCCGATGCGACTCGGCAAATACCACGAGACGTGCTATGGAACAAAGACGGAACGTAGAGGGCGAGTTTCGGCTCGCGCGAATTCGCTAACCGGCGTGGGTTAAGGGCGTCGGTGTCACAGCCGGGGCTGGTGCGCCGATGCGCATCGGCCTCTCATCCCATCAATGCCGAGGAGGGGTCCATGTCGGGCAGCGTCAACAAAGTCATATTGGTGGGCAATCTCGGCCGCGACCCGGAGGTGCGACGCATGCCGTCCGGCGACGCCATCGTGAGCCTTCGTCTCGCCACGACCGAGAGCTGGCGCGACAAGGCCAGCGGCGAGCGCAAGGAGAAGACCGAGTGGCACTCGGTCGTCATCTTCAACGAGAACCTCGCCAAGGTGGCGGAGCAATATCTGAAGAAGGGCTCGAAGGTCTATATCGAGGGTCAGCTTCAGACGCGCAAATATAACGACAAGGACGGCGTCGAGAAATACAGCACCGAGGTCGTGCTGCAGCGCTACCGCGGCGAGTTGACGATGCTGGAAGGTCGGGGCCAGGGCGGCGGCGGTTTTGCCGGCGACGAGGATCGCGGCTCCTTCGGCGGCGGTGGCGGGGAACGGCCCGCTTTCGGACGATCCTCGCCGATGGAGAGCCGTGGCGGCCCATCGGGTGGTGGTGCTGGCGCCGGCCGTGGCGGTTCCATGTCGGACGCGATCGACGACGACATCCCGTTTTAGGACAGGTGGCCTTCTCCCGCAGCCGGGAGAAGGCCACGCACGACACTTCAACATAGATGACTGCAATGCCCGACCTGACCGCCGAACTCTCCAAAACCCGCGCCGATTACGAGGCCTTCAAGGCCCGCGGCCTGAAGCTCGACATGACGCGAGGCAAGCCCTCGCCCGAGCAGCTCTCGCTGTCCGACGCGATGCTGGTGCCCCAGGGCAATCGCGACACCACCACGGCGGCGGGCGAGGATGCACGTAACTACGGCGGCAACCTCCAGGGCCTGCCCGAGGTCCGGGCGCTGTTCGCCGAGGCTCTCGGGCTGCCGGCCGAGGCCATCGTGCTCGGCAACAATTCCAGCCTGGCCCTGATGCATGATTGTATCGTCTGGGCGCTGCTGAAGGGCGTGCCGGGCTCCGAGCGTCCTTGGTCGCGCGAGGCCGCCCCTGCCTTTATCTGCCCGGTGCCGGGTTATGACCGCCATTTCGGTCTCGCGGAGGACTTCGGCTTCCGTTTGCTGCCGGTGCCGCTCACCGGGCAAGGGCCCGACATGGACGCCGTCGAGGCACTGGCCGCAGACCCGGCCGTCAAAGGTATGTGGTGCGTGCCGCGCTACTCGAACCCGACCGGCGAGACCTATGCGGACGAGATTGTCCGCCGCTTGGCCACGATGACGACCGGGGCGTCGGATTTCCGGCTGTTCTGGGACGATGCCTATGCGGTGCATCACCTGACGGAGCGGCAGACGCCGCTGGCCTCGATCCTCGATCTCACCCGCGCCGCCGGTCATCCGGACCGCGCCTTCTGCTTCGCCTCGACCTCCAAAGTGACTCTGGCGGGCGCCGGGGTGGCACTCTTCGCCTCCTCGCCCGCCAACGTCGCCTGGTACCTCGCCCGGGCCGGACGGCGCACGATCGGCTCCGACAAGCTGAACCAGCTTCGGCACCTGCGTTTCCTGCGCGACGCCGAGGGGCTCCGCGCCCATATGGATCGCCACCGAACCCTGATTGCGCCAAAGTTCGACTCGGTGCTGGCTGCACTCGAGCGGCGCCTCGGCGGTACCGATCTGGCGCGCTGGTCGCGGCCGGAGGGCGGCTACTTCGTCAGCGTCGATGCCCTGCCGGGAACGGCGGGACGGGTCGTGGAGCTTGCCAAAGCGGCCGGCCTGGCGCTCACGCCGGCTGGCGCTACCTGGCCGCAAGGGCGCGACCCAGACGACTCCAACCTGCGCCTCGCGCCCACCTTCCCGGCGCTGCGGGACGTCGAGGCCGCGGCCGAGGGGATCGCGATCTGCATCGCGCTGGCGGGGCTCGAGCGGCAGACAGCAGAAGCCGCCACGGCGGCCTAGCGGCCGCGGAACTCGCATCGGTGCGGGATATCGCTTATTGAAGACGCGATAGGGCTGGTGGCCTGACCCGGACGAATGGTTCATTCGCCGACGTCGTGCCGCGAGCATCGCACTAGACGGCGGCGCCCCATGTCGGGCGATCCGTGAAGGGACGCAAGTTGGCCGACAACGACGACAGGATCGAAGACCCGACCGGCATTCGGACGGTGTCTATCGCCGATGAGATGAAGCGCTCCTACCTCGATTACGCCATGAGCGTGATCGTATCTCGCGCTCTGCCGGACGTTCGGGACGGCCTGAAGCCGGTGCATCGCCGCATCCTGCATTCGATGCAGGAAAACAACTACCTGCCCGACCGGCCCTATGTGAAGTCGGCCCGCATCGTCGGTGCCGTGATGGGTAGCTATCATCCGCATGGCGACAGCGCGATCTACGATGCGCTGGTCCGCATGGCGCAGAGCTTCTCGATGCGCCTGCCGCTGATCGATGGGCAGGGCAACTTCGGTTCGGTGGACGGCGATCCTGCCGCGGCGATGCGCTACACCGAGTCGCGCCTGGCCTCGCCGGCCATGGCGCTGATCGAGGACATCGACGAGGGCACCGTCGATTTCCAGCCGAACTACGACGAGAAGGAACACGAGCCCGTCGTTCTGCCGGCACGGTTCCCGAACCTGCTCGTGAACGGCGCCGGCGGTATCGCGGTCGGCATGGCGACCAACATCCCGCCTCACAATCTCGGCGAAGTGATCGACGCGACGCTGGCCGTGATGGATCGGCCCGAGATCGATCTTGAGGAACTGCTGCAGATCGTGCCGGGGCCCGATTTCCCCACGGGCGGCGCCATCTTGGGTCGAGCGGGGATCCGCTCCGCCTACACGACCGGGCGTGGCTCGATCGTGATGCGCGCCAAGGTGGTGATCGAGGAAATCCGTCGCGATCGCGAGGCGCTGATCGTAACCGAAATTCCCTATCAGGTGAACAAGACCACCCTCCAGGAGAAGATCGCCGAGGCGGTGCGCGAGAAGCGCATCGAGGGCATCTCCGAAATGCGCGACGAATCCGATCGCGACGGCATGCGGATCGTCATCGAGCTCAAGCGTGACGCCGTGGCGGATGTCGTGCTGAACCAGCTCTACCGGTTCAGCCAGCTGCAGACGTCCTTCGGCGCCAACATGATCGCGCTGAATGGCGGTCGGCCCGAGATGCTCAATCTCAAGGACTTCCTCACCGCCTTTATCGACTTCCGCGAGGAAGTGGTGACGCGGCGCACGAAGTTCCGCCTCGCCAAGGCCCGTGCCGCCGCCCATGTCCAGGTTGGTCTCGCCATCGCGGTCGCCAATATCGACGAGGTGATCCGGCTCATCCGTACCTCGCCCGATACGGGTTCGGCCCGCGAAGCCCTGATGGCGCGGGACTGGCCGGCGCTCGACATGGCACCGCTGATCACGCTGATCGCCGACCCGCATCACACGCTGAACGAGGACGGGACCTATCGCCTGTCCGAGACCCAGGCTCGCGCGATCCTGGAGCTGCGCCTCGCCCGCCTGACGGCGCTGGGCCGCGACGAGATCGCCGAGGCCCTGAACAAGCTGGCCGCGGAGATCGCCGATCTTCTCGACATCCTCGGCTCGCGTGTCCGCATCTTCGACATCATCCGGGCCGAGCTCGAGGCCGTGAAGCTGGCCCATGCCACGCCGCGCCGGACCGAGATCCTCGACAGCGTCGCCGATATGGAGGACGAGGATCTTATCGCCCGCGAGGACATGGCCATCACGGTCAGCCACGCCGGCTATGTGAAGCGCGTGCCGCTCTCGACCTACCGGGCGCAGCGCCGTGGCGGCAAGGGACGCTCGGGGATGCAGACGCGCGACGAGGATTTCGTCGCGCGCATCTTCGTCGCCAGCACGCACCAGCCGGTTCTGTTCTTCTCGTCGCTCGGGCAGGCCTACAAGATGAAGGTCTGGAGGCTGCCGCTGGCGGCTCCTCAGGCCCGCGGCAAGGCGCTGGTCAACCTTCTGCCGCTCGAGCAGGGCGAGCGCATCACCACCATCATGCCGCTGCCCGAGGACGAGTCGGCCTGGGCCAATCTCGACGTCGTGTTCGCCACGACGCGCGGCACGGTGAGGCGTAACAAGCTCAGCGACTTCTCGCAGGTCAACCGGGCCGGCAAGATCGCCATGAAACTCGACGACGGCGAATCCATCGTCGACGTCCAGATCTGCTCGGAGCACGACGACGTGCTGCTGACCACAGCTCAGGGCCAGTGCATCCGCTTCGCCGTCACCGACGTGCGCGTCTTCAAGGGCCGTGACTCGATGGGCGTGCGAGGCATCTCGCTCGGCAAGGACGACACCGTCATCTCGCTGGCCATCCTGCGCCATATCGAGGCCGACTCGGCCGAGCGCATCACCTTCCTCAAGATGCGCCGCGCCGTCGAAGGAGAGACGGGCGAGGACGACATCGAGAAGGAGGTCGTGGGGTCCGACGGACCGGTTCCGGACGTTCCCGCGACGCTGTCGCAGGAGCGTTACGCGGCACTTTCCGCGGCCGAACAGGTCATTCTCACGATTTCCGAGCGCGGCTACGGCAAGCGAACCTCGTCGTTCGAGTATCGAGTCACGGGACGCGGCGGCAAGGGCATCGGCGCCATGGCGGTCAACACTCGTAACGGCAAGCTCGTGGCCTCTTTCCCGGTGGAACACAGCGACGGTATCATGCTGGTGACGGATGGCGGGCAGCTCATCCGCTGCCCGGTCGAGGGCATCCGCGTCGCGGGTCGCAACACGCAGGGCGTCATCGTCTTCGACACGCACGAGAGCGAGAAGGTGGTCTCGGTCGACCGCATCGCCGAAGCGGTCTCCGACGGCAACGGCGTCGAGATCGAGGGCGACGGCGAGGCCTGATGCAGCGCACCGCGCTCTACATCGGGTCCTTCGACCCGCTGACCAACGGCCATCTCGACGTCATCCGGAGCGCGGCGCGGCTCTGGGACGTCCTTGTGGTGGCGGTCGGGCGACATGCCACAAAACAGCCTATGCTGACCCATGATGCCCGTGTGACGCTGATCCGCTCCGAGGCTGGCCCGATCGTCCAAGCGGCCGGATGCGTGCTGCGGGTCGAGAGTTTTTCGGGGCTCGCCGTTGCGGCGGCGCGTGAGCTTGGAGCGACGGTGATCGTACGTGGACTCCGCGGCGCGACGGATCTGGATGACGAGATGAGCATGGCGGGGATGAATGCCGCTATGGCTCCGGAGATCCAGACGGTCTTCGTGCCGGCGTCGCCCGCCACGCGCTTCGTTACGGCTACGCTGGTCCGACAAATTGCCGCCATCGGCGGCGACGTCTCCCCCTTCGTTCCGCCCGGCGTCGCTCGTGCCTTGAGAGATGCGATCGCGGGCCGGATTTGATCAGGTCCGCTTATTCTCGTGCAGGGCGGAGATGAGCGGGTAAAGCGACCGTCCCAGCTCCAGCTTCTCCCGCCGATGCGGGCTATCCGCCCCTGATTCGCCGCTGTGCAGCCTCGACGATGTCTTCCGCTCGCTCCTGCGATCGAGGCAGCGACCGGCCATCCTCGCGGCGGAGACGATGGCCGTCGTCCCCCGTCGGGGGACGGGGTGCGCGAGCGCCGGCCTGTGCCATGGCGGCGATCAGGCGGGCCGCGGTGGGACGCGGCATGCCTTCGACCAGCGCCGTCAGGCGACGCACCGCCATGACAGAATGCCCGATCGCCGGTCCGCTGAGGATGAACACACGAGCTGCCAGCTCTGCCGAGGCTCCGACGGCGGCCAGAGCCAACGCCAGCGGCTCTCCTTTGGGGTCGTCGATCAGTCTCCAGGCATCGTCGAGGCGGATATTCAGCGCCAAGGCGAGCGCCTCGTCGAAGCCATCCCGCTCGGGGGCCATGACGGCGCGCTCGACACGGGCCAGGGCGGCGGCTTCGTCCTCCGTCAACCGCACGCGTCTGATCTCGGGCCCGAGGTCCTCCCGCCGCGCCGCCAAGATGATGGCTGCCCGCTGCGCGCTGTCGGCCACGAGGAAGAGGGGAGCGCGCTCGCCGTCGAAAGCCTCGCGGCGCAGCAACGCTCGCCCGAGAGCGTCGTTGCCCCGTGCCCGTCGTACAAGGTAGCGAAAAGCATCGAGACCGACGGGTGCCGCTGTGTTCGCCGCCACAGCCATCAGGACATCAGGCTCCGGACGATCGACGAGGCTCGCCACTGTGTCGGGCGAGAGGTCCGAACGACCCGCGACGGCCACCGCCATGGCGGTCGTTCCCCAATCGGCGGCTCGCTGCAGGATAGCGGTTTCGACATCGGCACCGCCCAGGACGGAGGCCGCCATGTCGCCGCCTTCGGCCAGAAACCGCTCGATCAGGCGCTTCGGCGTCGCTGGGTGGCCCGCGAGCTTGTCGGCGACCGCACGGCGAACCTCCCCGTCCGATTCGTCCAGCAGCCGTTCGATCATGCCCTCGAACTGGACGATGTCGTCCGGTGAGTGGTGGAGACGGCGCGCGAACATGTCCACGAGAACGCGCAGCAGCACAGGGCGGATATCGACGTCCGGGGTCCGACCAAGCCGGACCAGTCGCTCCAGCGAGCCGCGAAGGTCGTCCTGCCGATCCATACGCGAAACCCTTAAATCGAAGATTGATGCTTTCAGTGTTTTTAGCGGCGGATCGTTGACACGCCGTTAACCTTCCTTCGGCCTTATCGATCGCAGGGGCCGGGACGGAGTCCCAAGCGCCCGAATGCGCCGATGCGCGCGGACCTTGAACTCCACGTCCCGCGTCGGAGCGAGGCCGAACGCAGGTGGCGGAAGCTCCGGATCCCTTGGGACCATGTGACCGCTTCGACCGAGGACAGCCGCATGCAAAATATCGTGAGCCTTCAACCCGACCGGCCCCGGCCTCCACGTGCGTTCGCCGTTCCGCGAAGCGGAGCCCGCATCCTGTTCTTCACAGGCGTCCGCTATTGCAGGGACGAGGAGGACGACGTTCCGACACCATCCGAAACCGCTTTTTGTGGCCTCACGCCATCGGTCGGTTCAGATCGGCCGCTCGACCTGGCAGCTCACTGACGCTAGATCCTGCTCGGCGCGCGAATAGCCGCCGACCCGTGGCAGCACGTCGAAGGTAACGTATCCGAGACTCTCGGGCGCCACCACGCGCACGTCCCGGACGGGCGAGTCAGCCGAATCACGTGCCTCTGCGGCAAGGCGCTGAGCCGCCGTCATGACCACGACTTCAAGCTTTCCATCGTTTCCGGCGCGATCCGTAAGACCATAGAAGGTCACGCCCGACCTTGCGTGCAGCGCAAGAGCGAGGAAGCCCTGGTCACCGAGCGGTGCCAGGACGCGCACCGGACCATTGTCGAGATCGTAGCGGCACACCGCGGTGGCGACGGAAGGGTCGCGCTCCGGCACGGGATCACCCGGCGCCGTGGCCCGGGGCAGGACTTTCACGCCACCTTCGGGCGCGAAAGCCGCCAGCCGCGCATAGACATCGTTCGGTGCCACCCGTGGAATGAGAAGCAGCGAGGCGATGTGGACGATTCCTGCCACCGCCAGTGTGGCGAGCAACAGCATGGTTGCGACAATGCTCCTCTGGCTCATTTTGGAACCTTGGTGCTCGTCGCAGGACCGGCGCCGGATGCCGAACAGGATTGGCGCGTGATGGAGGGGAGCTTGGCCGCCGCGACCTCCCCGGCACTGCCGGCCAGCGGCGTGTCGTAAAGCCTCAGTAAGAGCGTCAGAGTTCCCTCGCCCGACACTTGAAGCCAATTGCCAGGCCGGGCAGTTGGGGCGACTGCGATCGTGAAGCGACCTTCGAGATCCCGCACGACCTCGACCGAGGTGAACGCCGATCGATGGTTCAGGTCGATCGATCGCCCATCCGCCCCGCCAGCCGTTAGGGTCCAGAACCGCGCCGCCGGCGCGGCGCCCGCGACCCGGTAGATGCAGTTGCGCACGAGCCTGTAGCCGGTGTCGTCGGTTGTCGCCGTGAAGGCGAGCCCTTCGTTCGCAGCCAGCGGCAGTTCACCGCTATGCGCCAGATCGGCTCGCGAATAGGGGTCGATCGCGACGGATCCGACTTGAGGTCGCGCCACCCACGGACCGACCGCGACCGCTCCCGGATCCCAGGCTCGGGCAACCACGAGTTCCGTGGCTCCCAACCCTAGCGTCAGCCCGAGCGCCGCGATGGCGAGGGCTCCGCTGCCGGGAACGATCGCTGCTCTGCATCCTGCGTCGGGAGTCACGCTCGAAGCGCCATCCTCTGCGCCGGTCGTCGCCCGGCTTCGCTTCGCGAGCAGTTTCATCGCTTCGAACCCAGCGATACGAGTCCACATCCGAGAGGTTGGCCGGGGCGCCGAGCTAGCGGGCACGTCGACTTCCCGTGTCGCGGATCCACCGGGGTTCGGCCGCGTGCCTGGGGGAGGGGCGATGGTCGGAGAGGTCTGAAACCCATCGACATACCGTCAAGGAGTCGGGAGGTTCGCCACGGCGGCGTCGGGAGAGGCCTCCGATGCGAAGGCCGACTTGCCGGGGGCGAACGGCCCGTCGGCGGTGGCCACGAGGCCGGCGATCGACGCGATTGCGGCGGCAGATCGAGGCGACAGCGTCGACCGGTTATTGCCGGCGGGCTGCGTGCCGCCCGACAGCGGCTGCGTCGCGGCGACCGACTGGCCTGTCGGACCCAGACCGAAGGGCAGTCGCGCCTCGATCCCCGCTTGTGCAAATTCCATGACGTCGTGCCACGTCGAAGCCGGCAGCGTTCCTCCCGTCACCTTGTTCATGGGAGAGTAATCGTCGTTGCCGAACCAGACGGCCGCGACATAGTTGCCAGTGAATCCACAGAACCACGCATCCCGCGACTCGTTTGTAGTGCCGGTCTTCCCGACCGCGACGGCATCGTCGAGTTTTGCGGCGCGACCGGTGCCATCCGTCACCACCTTGGCCAGCATCGTGTTCAGCGTCGCGACATCGGCGGCCGGCGCGACCTGTTTCGGCGGCGGCACGTCCCGATCGTGGCGGTAAACGAGGTCACCATGTCCGTCGCGGATGTCCACCGCCGCATAGGGCACGACGCGCTTGCCGCCGTTGGCAAAGCCAGCATAGGCGGTCGCCATGTCGATCACCGTCACGACGTCGGCGCCGATCGGCAGCGACACCGTGTCCTCGAGCGAAGTGGTGATGCCGAGGCTGCGGGCCGTTTCGATGATTTTGGCGCGGCCAGCCTTGGGCGAGTTGTTACCGATCGCGATCGACAGCTTTATGGCGACCGTGTTCAGCGAGTGCGCTAGGGCGGCCCAGAGGGGCAGGGTGCCCATCTGTTCGCCCTCGTAGTTGCGCACGCAGTAATCTCCGATACAGACCGGAGAGTCCGTCACCATCGTGTTCGGCTTGAATTTGCCCGTCTCCAGCGCCGTCAAGTAGACGAAGGGCTTGAAGGACGAGCCAGGCTGGCGCTGCGCCACGGTGGCGCGGTTGAACTGGCTGGCGCCGTAGTCGCGCCCACCCACCATGGTGCGCACGGCGCCGTCGGGCTCCATCAGAACGAGGGCGCTCTGCTTGGCGTGATAGCTCGGCCCCTTTTCCCGAAGCTGATCTTCGATCACCGTTTCGCTGTGGGCCTGGATGGCGGAGTCGAGCGCCGTGCGGACGGTGAGGACGCGGCTCGTGCCGAGCTTACCGGCCTCGGCAAGCTTGCGAACCTCGTCATAGGCGTAGTCGAGGTACCAGTCGGGCGCGACTTCGCGGGTGCGGTCGACCGGGGTCGCGGGGTTGCGGCGGGCTGGAAAGACCTGACCTTCCGTCATGTAGCCGGCATCGACGAGATTGGAGAGGACATCGCCGGCGCGGGCACGGGCGGCCGGAAGATTGATGTGGGGCGCGTACTTCGTAGGAGCCTTGAACAAGCCCGCCAGCATGGCGGCTTCCGGCAGCGACACGTCGCGCGCCGACTTGCCGAAGTAAAACTCGGACGCGGCTTGTACGCCGAACGTGCCACCGCCCATGTAGACCCGGTCGAGATAGGTCTGCAGGATCTCACGCTTCGTCATGTGGTGTTCGAGCCAGAGCGCCAGATAGGCCTCGATGATCTTGCGGCCGAAGGTGCGCTCGTTCGAGAGGAACAGGTTCTTGGCGAGTTGCTGAGTCAGTGACGAACCGCCCTGCACGACGCCCGAGGCATTGGCGTTGACCGTGATGGCGCGCAGCGTGCCGATCACGTCGATTCCGAAATGGTCGAAGAAGCGCCGATCCTCCGTCGCCAGGACGGCGTGGATCAGATAAGGCGGCATCTGGTCAATCGGCACGCTGTCGTCGTGTAGGATACCGCGGCGACCGACCTCCGCACCCGTTCGATCGAGGAAGGTGACGGCGAGATCCTGCTTCTTCAGCCAATCCTCGGAGGTGAGGTGAAACGCCGGGATGGCCAGTGCCACCGCGAGAACCGCGCCGCCGAGGCCCAGGGTCAGCCCCTCGCAGCAGAGTTCGACCGCCCAGCGGCGCCAGCCCGAGACGGCGAAACGCTCCATGAAGACCGAGTAGTCGACATAGGCTTGGGAGACGCCGCGACCGCGATCGAAGACGAAGCTGTCGAACCAGCCGTCGACTGCCAGCATGGCTCGCCGAACCCGCGCCCCAACCCCGTCGACGCCTCGCACCACGCAATGCTCCTGCCTCGACGACCAACGCGCCGCCGCCCGCCATCGTGCCAAACCCTTGACGCCGAGGGCATCGAAGCGCAACTCCGGGCTCGGGTCGCCGGATCCTGCAACTCGTGCGACCGGCCCCGCTTCCCGAAGCGAGCGCGATGACCGAACCCTTCTGGCGTAGACCCTTATCGTCCTTAACCGTGACTGAATGGGAAAGTCTGTGCGATGGCTGTGGCCGCTGCTGCCTGGTCAAGCTCGAGGACGAGGATACGGGACGCGTCCTCTACACCGACGTCGCCTGTACCCTATACGATCGCGGTGCCTGCCGCTGCGCCGATTATCCGGGCCGGCAGGCTCGCGTGCCGGATTGCGTGAAACTCACCCCCGAGGCCGTGGCCGAGATCGCTTGGTTGCCGCCGACCTGCGCCTATCGCATCGTAGCGCAGGGGCAGGATCTCGCTTGGTGGCATCATCTCGTCTCCGGTAGCCGAGACACCGTGCATGAAGCCGGCATCGGAGTCCGGGGAAAGATCCTGGATTCGGAGGATGACGTCGCGGTCGAGGATCTCCCGGATCGCATCGTCACCTGGCCCGACCGCTGGCCGAAGCGGGCCAAGCGACCGCGTTAGGCTCATCGACACAGCGACGGCTTCGCTTCGCTTCGGCCCCGAACTCTTCGGGTCCACCGCCGTTCCCGACGGCTTCTACCGAGACGCCGCCGCGATCCAGTCCCGGTAGGGCGCGAGCCATAGCGCCTGGGTGAGGGCGCCGCATTGATGCGTCCCGCCTCCTGCCGACCAGAGCGTCAACGCCGCGACCGAGCCGGAGCTGTCGATCATCGGACCGCCGGAATCGCCGGTGCAGGCCCCGGCGCCATGGTGCCCGGGGTCCTCGGCCCAGAGCAGAACGTCGGACAAGGGTGCACGAACCGCGAGAGCGGCTTCGCGGAGCCGGCCGGAACTCGCCGGCTCGCCTTCCCGGCCGAGGCCGAAACCCGCCACGGCGAAGCTTTCACCGACCCGGGCCGCGCCCTGGTTCGACAGCGTCGCCGGCCGGAACCGATCGGGCAGAGGTTCGGCCAGGGTCACGACGGCGAGATCGATCGAGCGTTCGCGCCGCGCGATGGCGTCGGCGCGGTAGCCGGGATGGCGTGATACGCCGGAGACCGGCAGCAGGACCGGCGCTCCGGCTTCGTCCTTGAAGTGGATGCGGATCTCGGAGCCAGTCGGCACGCAATGGGCAGCGGTGAGCACCGCACGAGGGGCGATCACGATGCCGCTGCAGAAGCCTGCGGCGGGGCCATGCCGCTGAAGCACCATGACAAGGCTGTCGACCAGCCCGGGGGATGCCTCGCGCGAAGGTCCGACAACGGCGGAGGCGGGCAGCGGGCTGGCCACAAGGACGAGAAGCATTGGGATGGGCAGGATCGAGCGCATAGACTTCCGCTAGCTGGCGAGACCTCCGGCCGCAAGCTCGCCGACGCTTCCGCGACAGCCTCAGTCGGGGAGTCGGCAGACGATCCCGCACCGCCCCATCAAGCTTCGGAGAACGCCGACGGTCGCGACCGTGGTCCTGGGTCGGTCCGATCAAACGAGGTTCAAGCCGTGGCAGCGTTCCCCGAACACGCAAAAGTGGTGATCATCGGCCTCGGCGGCATCGTAGGCGCGTCGGTGGCGCATCACCTCGCGGCGCGTGGGTGGGACGACATCGTCGGCATCGACAAATCCGGCATCCCGACCGACATCGGCTCGACCGCGCATGCCTCCGACTTCTGCTACTCGACGAGCCACGACTTCCTGTCCTGCTGGACCACGCTCTACTCCATCGATTTCTACGACAAGATGGGCCATTACGCCCGTATCGGCGGCATCGAGGTGGCCCGTGTCGGCGACGCCGAGCGCATGGCGGAGATCCGCCGCAAGGTGTCGTCCGGCAAGGCTTTCGGTACGCGCGCGAGGCTCATGGAGCCGGCCGAGATCAAGGAGAAGTTCCCGCTCGTCGAGGAAAGCATGGTCCAGGGCGGCCTTTGGGACCCGGATGCCGGCCTTGTCGTGCCGCGCTCGCAAACCGTGGCCGGCATTCTCATCGACGAGGCCGAGAAGACCGGCAAGCTCAAGATCTTCTCCAATACGGCGGCGACCTCGCTGGTGCTCGAGGGCGGCCGCATCACGGGCGTCGTCACCGAGCGCGGCACGATCATGGCCGACCATGTCGTGGTCTGCGCGGGCCTGTGGGGGCGCATGATCGCCGAGATGGCGGGCGAGGACCTGCCCGTGATGCCGATCGACCATCCGCTGGTGTTCTTCGGGCCCTTCAACGAGTTCGCCGGAACGGGTAAGGACATCGGCTGGCCACTGCTCCGAGACCAGGGCAACTCCGCCTATATGCGGGACACGGGCGACCCCACGACGGCCGAGGGCGGCATGATCGAGTGGGGTTATTACGAGGAGCACGCGCCGCGCCTCGTCCACCCGCGCGAGCTGCTCGGCAAGGCGGAGGCGCGGCTGTCGCCTTCGCAACGCGACCTCGATATGGAGCACATTCTCGCCCCGCTTGAGCGCGCCATCGAACTCACGCCAATCCTGGGTGAACTCGGCTATGACGAGCGCCGCTCGTTCAACGGGCTCCTCCAGGTCACGACCGACGGCAACGCCATGGTGGGCGAGAGCCATAAGCACCGCGGCCTCTGGTACTGCGTCGGGGTGTGGGTCAAGGACGGGCCGGGCATGGGCAAGCTCCTGGCCGACTGGATGACAGACGGGCGTACCGAGATCGACCACGCCCGGATCGACGTGTCCCGCTTCTATCCACACCAGCTCGAAGAGGCTTTCATCGCCTCTCGCTGCGCCGAAGCGGCCCAGAAGGTCTACAATCCGGGCGTCCATCCGCGCGAGCCCTTCGCGACGGGTCGCGGCGTTCGGCGTTCGCCCTTCTACGAGCGCGAGAAGGAACTCGGCGGCCACTTCATGGAACTGGGAGGCTGGGAGCGGGCGCATGGCTACGCCGCCAACGCCCATCTCATCGAGCGCTACGGCAACCGCGTGCCGGTGCGGGCCGACGAGTGGGACACCCGACACTTCTGGCGCGTCTCCAACGCCGAGCAACTCGCCATGAGCGAGGATTGCGGCCTCATCAACCTGTCGCATTTCGCGATCGTCGATGTCGAAGGCCCCGACCACGTCGCGCTGATGGAATGGGTCTGTGCCGCCCGGATCGGCGGAGATGCCAATATCGGCAAGGGCATCTACACCCATTTCCTCGACGACGAGGGCATGGTGCGGTCCGATCTCACGGTCTTCCGCATGGCCGACCGCTGCCGCGTCGTCGACGGCGCCGACGCCGGCCCGCGCGATTACCATTACCTGCGCCGCGTCGCGACCGACAAAGGCTTCGACGTCACGATCACCGATGCGACGGAGACATACGTCACGATCGGGATTTGGGGTCCGAATGCCCGTGCCAGGCTTAGCGAGGTCGTGGCGGACCCCGATGGCTTGTCACTGCACGACTTCCCCTTCGCGGCGATCAAGCCGATCGAGATTGCCGGCAAGGCCGTTAGCGCCTTCCGCATCTCCTATGTCGGCGAGCAGGGCTGGGAACTGCACATGGCCTATGGCGACGGCCTAGCGGTTTGGGACGCGCTACGGTCCACCGGCGTCATGGCGGTCGGGATCGAGACCTATGCCAACAGCCGGCGCCTGGAGAAGAGCCTCCGCCTGCAGAACGCCGATCTTCTGACCGAGTACAACCTGCTCGAAGCCGGTCTTGCTCGCCCGAAGGTCAAGGAGGCCGATTTCCGCGGCAAGGCCAAGCATCTCGAGCACCGCGCCCGGGCGCATCAGCCTGCCACTCTGTGTACGCTGGTGATGACGGACAACCGTGATGCCAAGGGCGTCGCGCGATATCCCGTCGGCATCCTGCCCGTGCTCGATACGGGGACCGGCGAGACACTGGTCGACGATCTCGGCCGCCGTTCCTTCACGACCTCGATCGCCTATGGCCCGAGCATCGGGAAGACCATCGCGCTCGCCTATCTACCCCACGAACAGGCCCAACTCGGTCGGCAGTTCGCCGTCGAGTATTTCGGGGAGAGCTACCCCGTCGAGGTTGCCGCGGTCGGTTATGCGGCCCTCTACGACCCGGATAACCTCAAGCCACGCAGCTGACCGGTCGACCGGGAAGCCGGGGACGCCTCTGCAGTGACGCTGGACCGTCGAGCGGATTGGCCTGCAACGGGGGCGTCTTAACCTTTGGTCAACCATGACCTCGGAATAGGCGGTGTCGCTTCGCGAAGGTTAGACAGTCTTGAGGGGCGGTAACTATCCTGTACCGGCCGCCTCCGAGGCGAGCGACCGGGAGCCCGTCTATGCGTACCTCCGTCCTGTGCTGTGCGGCTTTCGGGTTGACGCTGCTGGCCTCCTCGTCGGCCTACGCCTGCGACCCGGTCCTGACCGAGTGCCTGCCGGCGGTCGTGGTATTCCCCGCCTTTACGCCCGAAGGCGTTCGGGTCGGCGCTGTCGAGGCCCGCGTGCGGCAGCCCATCCCCTTCGAGCGGAGCCGCTTTACCGGTTTGCCCATAACGGTCGTCTATAACGATCCGACGCGTCTGCCCGGCAGCATCGACCCCTTCGTCGAACTCGTGCCCTTGACACGCACCAGGACCGCCGTCGTTCGGCTCCATGTCCGCAGGACGGTTGCGCGAGTGCGCCGGTCGCGCTGCGCACCTGTCCGGGCCTGAGCCACTGCGCCGTCCAGCCTACCCGGGCTCAGAGGCTGCAGCAGGCCGTTGTGAAAACCGATAGCGGTCAGGCGGCCCAGTCGTCGATATGGGCGCGCAGGTCGTCGGGATCGCGATAGATGCGTCCGGCCCCGGCCTGCCGCAGATCCGATTCCGAAAAACCTCCGCAGAGCACGCCGATGCTCGGGATCCCGGCCTTGCGGGCAGCCTCGGCGTCGAAGCTGCTGTCGCCGATCACTATGGCGTCCGAGGGATCGACCTCGAGCTTCGCAATCGCAGCCTGAAAGATGTCCGGGTGCGGCTTGGACTTCTCGGCGTCGTCGGAGGAGGTCTCGACATCGGTCAGTCCATCGATGTCGGCAATCTTCTTGTAGACTTTCAACTCGGAGCTCTTGGCCGAAGATGCGAGAGCGATCTTCACGCCGCGCTCGCGAAGACCCTCCAGCAGGGCGCGGCAGCCCGGAAAACCCTTCAGTCGATGCAGGTAATCGGTTTCGAAGATCTCGCCGCGAGTCTTCTCGAGCTTGTCGCCGATCCGCTTCAGTTCTGCCTCGTCGAGGAACTCGGGCATCAGTTGATCGCCGCCCTTGCCGATCCGCGCCCGCAGAGTGGCCCGGTCGACGTTCTTGCCGAACCGAGCGAAGGCCCGTTCCCAGGCTTCGGCGTGATAGTCGACGCTGTCCACCAGTGTTCCGTCGACGTCGAAGATGACGGCCTTGATCATAAAAGCTCCCCCGTGTGAGGAGCTCAACGCCGCGCCGACAGACAACGGCTCAGTGCTTCAGAGACGAGGATCCGACGAGGCGGGAAGCTCTGCCCTGATCCGCTCCGCTAAAGCCGAGAGAGCCTCCGGCTTCGCCATAGCGCCTTCGTGGGGTCGGATCGACACGCCTTCGCGGCGAGGCAGTAGGTGAAAGTGAAGGTGGAACACCGTCTGACCGGCCGGCGCCTCGCTGAACTGCATCAGCGTCAGCCCGTCAGCCTTGAGCGCCGCCACGACCGCCCGACCGACCGTCTGCACGCGCGGCATCAGGGCGGAGAGAACGGCGGGATCGGCGTCGAGCAAGGTGCGGGACGGGGCCTTGGCGATGACGAGAACATGGCCCTCGACCTGAGGCATGACGTCCATGAAGGCGAGGCAGATCTCGTCCTCATAGACCTTGGTGCAGGGGATCTCGCCGCGCAGGATCTTCGCGAAGATGTTGGAGTCGTCGTAAGTCTGCATGACGGTATCCTCGTTGACGTGCGCACTACCTCTTTCCGTCGAGGGAGGTAGCGCCGCTCTGTGGCGCGCCTCCCCCTTCGGCAGGGGTAACCCTTCAGCGCTCGCTGATCGGGCCGTAGTTGCGCTTGTCGTAGCCGGTATAGAGCTGGCGAGGACGCCCGATGCGCTTGCTCGGGTCCTCGATCATCTCCTTCCACTGCGCGATCCAGCCCACGGTGCGAGCCACCGCGAACAGCACAGTGAACATCGACACCGGGAAGCCCAGCGCCTTCAGCGTAATGCCCGAATAGAAGTC
>JBPBQY010000073.1:0-22913 GCA_050920985.1 Janthinobacterium lividum
CCGATCCAGGCGTCGTTGAACGTCTCGAACTCGGCATCGCTCATCTCGCCGCTCGCCATGGCGAACTCTCGGTGGGCGCCGCGCGTCACGTTGCCGACGATCGCAACGTTGTAGGGTTGATCGGTGAAGATCATACGGGCTACCGTCTCGCCCATGACGCTGCGCAGAACGGCTGGATCGCGAGCGTCGCCACATGCGATACGGTGTCTGCCGAGACGGTAGACATCGCCGACCTTTGAAACAGGCCGGCATCCAGGCTCCGGCACCACCGGCCCCTGCTCCACCACCGGCACATCGCTGTCCGACAAAAGGCCGTCGATCTGGCTAAGCTCGAACCCTGCAACCTCGATCGGCTGCCCGACGGCGACAAGCTCTTCGAGTTCCGATTTCAGTTCCTCGAGGCTCCAGGAACCGTTCTCGCCGAGCTTGTTGAGCGTGATCCGCAGCAGCCGCCGCTCGTCGGGCGTTAGATGCCCGGCGACGATGCACGGCACGGTCGGAAGCCCCAGAAGCTTCACCGCCTCGACGCTGACGAGCCCATCGATGACGTTGCCGGCCTGATCGATCAGCACGGGCTTCGAGAAGCCGAACACCGTGATGGAGTTCGCGACTTCCTTCACATGCGCGGGCTCGATGGACCGCACGTTTCTCTTGGGCGCTTTCAGCGTGTCGGGAGCCCGGTCTTCGAGGCGGAGCCGCGGCAGAAGATCGTTCCGCCGCGGCAACTCGACCGCAGAGACGTCGGCAAGGTCGCGTAGTGTCGAGCGTCGCTTCTGGTCTTTCGCGAGCAGGTCTGCTCGCAGCCCCTCCGACGCCGAGCGTCCTCGCGGTAGGCTGGCCATCAGTGGAGCCCGGCGAACAAAGCTTCGATCTCTTTCAGGTGAGGCATCGGCATATCTCGACATTTGATTTCAAACGATGTTTCGACGTCTTTGAATGCACTGTAACGTGTGCTGAGCAACGCTCTAATATCCCCACGTAAAAGGCGCGCATGCACGTAATTCATCTCATTGCTGATAATGCGCGACTCATCGCTCATGGATGAGGCTGCGTTACCACGCTTGCGGCGAACGGGCTCAAAAGGTTGCGCCAATCCTCGCTTGTCGAGCTGCAAAAGGAGTTCTCGCAGCTGCTTCCGTGCCGCGGGTTTGCCCTGCATGGCGCTTTCGAACAGACGCCTGACGATCAGCTCTCCATTGGCCATCTCCACGTCCTGGCCATCCTGTACGACGGTGATCTTCTTACTCAACCCCGCTCGAAAGCTTTCCCAGGCATCGTCTTTCGATCTGCGTTGCCCCGATGGGTTGCCGCTCTGACCCGACGACCATTGTGACGCGACCGGAGGTTTGCAGTACCCGACGCTAGACGCGCTGGGCGCTCGAGAACGAGCCGACTTTTGGGCGCGCAGCAAAAAAGGCCTACAGCGTTCCAAGTCGATCGCGCTCGGCACAAGCTCATCGAGTGATTTAAGCCTGGAGTACCTAATCCTGAATTGCGCTTCAACTTCTCGATGTATGAGAAGATAAATTATCGATCGCCTCTTGATGATTTGATCTGAAAAGTTCGCATAATCTGCGATACGTTTCTCGATAGCCTGTGCGCCTTCGGAGACCTCTTTCTGCTCCTCGAGGATCTGCTGTCGGTCGAGGTAAGTCATAAACCTCTGCTTCTCTCGGATCGCGTCGAGATCGCCCTTGGCAGCCGCCGTCGTGAGAAAGTCTAGATAGGCCGCCACCCTTGTCATCGTCTTGATGCCCGACGATGTTCGAAACTTAGCCTTCTGAAAGAAAACTTTGCGCACCTGTTGCCAGGGATCGCGAGCGCTCGTCTTATTGGGCTTTAGAGTGTTATCGATCGCTTTCATGGTCTTTATCTCCTTTGATAAGCTCCATTACATCTTTCATCTTCTCCTCTGTACAAGGTCCTATCTTTAAGCGTCTGCCACGTTCTCCAACCGACGACGTGACCGATGTCAGCCCGCTTCAGGTGGCATGCGCTTCGACTCGATGAAGGTTATGAGAACCTGGGCCATTTCATGGGGAACCACGCCTCGATGGTCGCGAGGCATGGAATGAGCTGTGGATGCTTTACTCGCTGCTATCGCCGAAAGGCTTGCCTGGCTGCGAGACGTGAGGGGGAACCGATGTGCCGGAACCTTCTTCATCTCGAGCGCGACCGCCCTCGCCCACTCTCGAGGATCCTGGGCGCCGAAGTTTGGGAACTGAACTGCCAAACCACCACAGAGCGCCGCGGCCAAGACATCGACGCTGCTCTCGGCCGCCTGCGGCGATAGCCCTGCCAGAGCTAGCAGATGGAGCGTCTGCTCGGTAAAGTCGACGCTGAGACGGGAGCTTTGGCCGAGCCACGAGATCGCCACCTGCCCCAGGCCGGGATGAGCAAGGCATTCGGCCATCGCGTCTGAGAAGAGGTCGCCGAGCCGGAACCGCCAGTCCTCTCCCGGCCGCATCGGTCGAGAGATCCTGTTGAGCAGATCCTTGGTGAGCTCGCGTTCGAGCGTTGTACCGTCCCGCCTCAGCCGGGCGCTGACCGAATTATGAGCGACTCCGAGTTCCGCCGCGACGGCTTTGACGCTGATCGGACCGGGTCGAAGCATGAGCGTGCGTTTAGCCGCCTCGAGAATCTGGTCGTACGTCAGGCCGATCTTCTGGCCCGCAGTTCGGGCGGGAGGTGGGATCGTCGGAGGCGCTGGGCGCGGTCGAATTTTACGCACGATGACCCGGGGCGGGTTCACGGGCAGCATGAGCACACCATCAATTCGAGCTGCAACGCGCTCATGTTCAAACGAAACTGTTCGAATTGCAAACTCACTACTTCCTAAGCGTGTTCACGTGAAAGGCGAACCCGAGCGGTCTCGCGGGTGCGCGAAGGGATCTCTGCTTCTCTTCGTAAGATTTCCCTGCTCCGCGATCCAAAACTCCCTGGTCAACGCTTTAGATTTCCCTGCTCGCGAGTTTCGAATTCCTTGCTCGGCGCCGCTTCGCCACCCCCGCTTTGGCCTAAAACGGAGCAGGGTTCGCGGCTGACTGCGTCCACCGCCAGTGCAAACTTTCCGTAGTTGTAGGTGTCGACGAAGCGAGTCGCCGAAATTTTGGCCCAGGACGAGGTGGCTCTGAGCGGGGCTTGCTCTGCCGGCGTCAGCCGCTGGTCCACGGCTTCGAACGTGTAATATGGGTGCTCGCTCACGCCACTCTCCTCATCCAGCGCGCTGTCCCGGGCCGCGATTGACGCTTCGGCAAGCGGGTGCAAGGTTTCGACCGGCCGTGTCGCACCCCGTTCGCGCGAATCGTCGGTGCGGCCCCGATCGCGCCTTCCATGAGTGTAAGCCAATGAGAGCCGTTCTGATCGCCGCCACCCTGCTGGCGGGCCTGTCCGCTGCCCATGCCGACGCGACATGCACCTCCAACGCCACGGACAAGAAGCTCGCCGGCGCCGCCAAGACGAGCTTCCTCGGCAAGTGCCAGCGGGACGCCACAGCGACCTGCGACGCGACCGCGGCGCAGAAAAAACTGGCTGGCGCCGCCAAGACCTCTTTTACGAAAAAGTGTGTCAAGGACGCCGTCGGCGGCTGACAGCTCGGCCGCGTCTCGGCCAGTTATGACAAGGGCCGGAAGCTCGTACGAGCCTCCGGTAACGATCAAGCCGGCGCTGCCGGCGACGACAGGGAGGCCGCCATGCACAAGCGACGATTAGGCCGGTCCGACATCACCGTCGCGCCCTGGTGTTTCGGCGGCAACGTCTTCGGCTGGACGGCCGACCGGGATACGTCATTCGCCCTGCTCGACGCCTTCGTGGGCGCCGGGTTCGACTTCATCGACACGGCCGACATGTATTCGCGCTGGGTGCCGGGCCATGTCGGTGGCGAATCGGAGAGCGTCATCGGCGAGTGGCTCGCGGCGCGTGGCGGACGCGATCGGGTGGTGATCGCCACCAAGGTCGGCATGGGGCAGCCCAACCGGACGGGTGCGCTCGACCGCAGCCACATCACCACATCGATCGAGGCCTCGCTGAAGCGCCTGCGCACCGACTACGTCGACCTCTACCAGTCGCACGCCGACGATTCCGATACGCCGATCGAGGAGACGCTCGAGGCCTATGCGGGTCTGGTCAAGGCCGGCAAGGTCCGCATTATCGGAGCGTCGAACTTCTCGGCTGCCCGCCTGAGACAATCGCTCGACGTCAGTGCGGCCCGGGGCATACCCCGCTACGAGACGCTGCAGCCTGAATATAATCTCTCCAACCGCAGCGACTTCGAAGGCGAGGTGCAGGACCTCTGCGTGGCCGAAGAGGTGGGGGTCATTCCCTTCTATGCGCTGGCGGCGGGCTTCCTCACCGGGAAGTACAGGTCGGACGCGGATTACGCGAAGAGCCCGCGCGGCCAGAGCATGGCCAAACGTCTCGATGCCCGCGGCCTGAGGATCCTGGCCGCGCTCGATGCCGTTTCGGCCCGGCACGGTATGTCTCTGGCGGCCGTGGCCCTGGCCTGGCTCATGGTGCAGCCCTCGATCGTCGCCCCGATCGCCAGCGCGACCTCGCTCGACCAGTTCCGCGACCTCGTCACCGCCGCCGACCTCGTGCTCGGCGCCGACGACCTGTCCGAACTCGATACAGCGTCGCGGCCCTCGGCCGAGGCGTGACACCGACCGGGTCTCTGGTCCTCTTCACCGCCGGCCTCTGGGCCGGGGTGCAGAATGCAATGGCGGGAGGCGGGTCCTTCGTCACCCTGCCGGCGCTGATCCTCAGCGGCCTCGACGCCCGGTCCGCCAACATCACGTCCACGATCGCGCTGTTCCCCGGCCAACTCGCCACGGGTTTCGCCGGACGGCGATTGGTACGCGGCGCCGAGAACCTGTCCTTCCAGGCCCTGCTCGCCATCAGCCTTGTCGGCGGCGCACTCGGCGGCGCTTTGCTCCTCGTCACGCCGTCCTCCTTCTTCGCCCGGCTGGTGCCCTGGCTCGTGCTCTTCGCCACGGCCGTCTTCGCCTACGGCTCGTTCGGGCGAAAGCGAAGAGCCGAAGCGGCGATTTATCTGTCCAAGCCGCAGGCGGTCCTGGCGCAGTTGCTCATCGCCATTTACGGCGGCTACTTCGGTGGCGGCATCGGCTTCCTCATGCTGGCGGCTCTCACCATGGCGGGGCTGCCGACCCGCAACGCGGGTTCGTCGAAGAACGTGCTCGCCGGCGTCATGAACGCCGCCGCGGTGGCGATCTTCGCTTTCTCGCCCTTCGTCGCCTGGTTCGCCGCGCTGATGCTCGGCGTCGGCGCCATCCTGGGCGGGCTCGGCGGCGCCTGGATGCTGAGCCGGGTCAACGAAAGACTGTTGCGTCTCGCCGTCGTGGCGATCGGCATTGCGCTGACGATCGGCCTGTTCCTCTACCCCGTCTGATCCTGCTCGGAGTTCGACCCGGTCCGCGCCGGCGCGCATACGGTCGGTCTGTTCTGTGAAACGAACGCAGCGTACGTTCGATATAACGAACGAGGTGGCGATCTTGGCCTGCCGCTTGCGGGCGGGTACAGGCGGATCGCGATGTGAGGAGAACCGACCCTATGGTTGTGACGGAAGCGACGTCCCCTGCCCTCTTCATGGGGATCGATGGCGGCGGATCGACGTGCCGGGTGCGTCTCCGGGACGGCTCCGGCGCGCTCCTGTCCGAAGCCGTCGGTGGCAGCGCCAACGTCTACCTCGACCGGGCCGGTGCACTCGCCGCCATCAGGGACACGATCGCAAAGGCCATGGTGGAGGCCGAGCTGTCCGACGCCGACAGGAGCCGGATGAGCCTCGGGCTCGGACTCGCCGGCGTATCGTCCCCGGCCATTGCTGCTGAGACGGAGGCGTCGCTCGACGGTTACGCGGCAGTGCGCGTCTCGAACGACGCCGTCACGGCCTGCCTCGGGGCTCACGGCGGAGCGGACGGAGGCCTCGTCATCGCGGGAACGGGAAGTGCCGGAGTGGCGCTCGTCGGCGGCCGGGAGACCGTCATCGGCGGTCGCGGTTTCATTCTCGGAGACGATGGATCCGGAGCCCGCATCGGCCACGATGCCTGGCGGAGAGCCTTGCGCGCCCATGACGGGCTCGAGCCGCATACAGGCTTCACCCGCGCCCTCATGGCACGCTTCGGCGACGATCCTGCCGCAGTGGTCCGCTGGGGTCTGACGGCCAGGTCGGCCGATTACGGCGCGGAGGCGCCGGCCTGTTTCGACGCCGCTGCGGCGGGCGACGCCGTCGCGCTGTCGATCGTGACGAAAGCCGCCGCCGCGCTAGCGGAGCTCGTCGAGGCTTTACGACGTCTCGGTGCCGTGCGGATCGCCATGGTGGGCGGCGGGGCTGCAGCTATCGGAATTTATCTGCCGCAGGACATTGCCGAGAGCCTGTCGCCGCCTCTCGGCGACGCGCGGGACGGCGCCATCCTTCTCGCGGGCGGCCGACTCCCATCCCTCTGAACCTATAGACTGGACATAGCCGCTGCCTGTCGGGTCCGCTTGTACTCGGCGTCGCCTCGCATTAGGTCCGATCGAACAGGCTGGAGCGACTGCGCTCGGAGCCGCCTCTCACGAGTGACCGTCTTGACCTCACCCTCTGGACCGACGCTGCTCGGCCAAACCGTCGCCCAGCCGAACTCGCCCGAGGATGCGCGGCTCGAACGCGTGCCGAATCCGCATGCGGGGACGCTGTACCTCACCCGGTTCACCGCGCCCGAATTCACGTCGCTTTGCCCAGTGACGGGCCAGCCCGACTTCGCCCATATCGTCATCGACTATGTCGCGGACGAGTGGCTGGTCGAGTCGAAGTCGCTGAAGCTCTATCTCACCTCGTTCCGCAACCACGGCGCCTTCCATGAAGACTGCACGGTACGGATCGGCAAGGACATCGTCGAGTTGCTGAAACCGCGCTGGCTTCGCATCGGCGGTTATTGGTATCCGCGCGGCGGCATCCCGATCGACGTTTTCTGGCAGACGGGCGCTCCGCCAGAGGGGTTGTGGTTGCCCGACCAGGGCGTTCCGACCTACCGCGGCCGCGGTTGAGGCCGGTCGGCGCTCAGCCATCAGTCGAAATGCGGGCGGGTGCGGCGGTGATGGCGCAAGCGCTCGGCAAACTTGCGGGCGACGCTTCGCTTCCCATTCGACATACGGCGTTTCAGGGCGCCGAGCGGCGCCTTCATCCGCTGCCGCCCCGGGCCGGTCGCCGACGGCACCAGGGCGAGGAGCGGAAAGGCCTGGGCCAGTCCGTAGGTCAGCGCCTTGAGGTGATCCGCAAGGCCTTGACGATCCGGGAACTTCGGAAGCTCCGCGAAGGGGATGGGCCGACCGATCGCCACCAGCATGGCGGTGCCGATACGGCTCCGCACCTCGTGGAAGATCAGCGACAGCCGCAGGACGGGACTGAGATGGCTGGCAATCTGGAACAGGCGGCTGTTCTGGCCCTCGAAGCAGATCGGAACCACGGTGGCGCGCGAGCGCTGGATCAACTGGGCCGTGAACGGCTGCCAGGGACCGTCGGTCGCGCGCTGGCGGCCGAGCCGGTCCGGCGCCGTCGAAATGCCGCCGGCCGGGAACACCACGACGCAGCCACCCCCATCGAGATGCTGGCGGGCCGCGGCGCGAGACTCGATGTTGGTGCGCGTCGCGTCTTCGGTCGGGGCGAAATCGATCGGCAGCACGTGCGCGGCGATCTCGGGCGCGCGCAGCAGGACCGCATTGGTCAGGACCAGGAAGTCCGACCGGACCTTCTGGACCAGCCACGAAATCACGATGCCGTCGAGCACCCCGTAGGGATGGTTCGCGACGATCACCACCGGCCCTGTCGCGGGAATTCCGTCGAGCGCCGCCTGGTCGAAGCGGACATCGATGGCGAGGCTACGCACCGCGGCGGCGAAGAAGCTTTCGCCGGCTATGCCGTTGCGGCGATTGGCCATGTAGAGCCGCCGCAGCTTCCGCTGCCCCGTGGCGGCTTCGACGAGACGGATGAGACCCCGCTTCACGGGCGTCATCGAGTCGTCGGCGTAGCTGAAGTTCGGGTCGTTCATGGCCGGTCCCGGTAGCTCAATCGCGTGAAGCTGCTGTGACGGTCAGCCCGCCGCGCGTGCCGTTTCGTCCCGCTGCTTGGCGAGGCGGTCGAAGCCTTGCAGCCGGCGGATCAGCGCCTCCATCTCGGACAGCGGCACCATGTTGGGCCCGTCGGACGGTGCTGTCTCGGGCGCCTGATGGGTCTCGATGAAAACGGCCGCGACTCCCACTGCGACGGCGGCCCGCGCCAGCACGGCGACGAATTCGCGCTGACCGCCGGATGTCTTGCCATGCCCTCCGGGCTGCTGAACCGAATGGGTGGCGTCGAAGACCACCGGCGCGCCCGTCTCGGCCATGACGGGGAGGGACCGCATGTCGGAGACCAGCGTGTTGTAGCCGAAGGAGGCGCCGCGCTCGGTCAGCATCACATTGGCATTGCCGGCACCCGCGATCTTGTCGACGACGTTGACCATGTCCCAGGGCGCCAGGAACTGGCCCTTCTTGACGTTGACGATGCGTCCCGTCGCGGCGGCGGCCAGCAACAGGTCGGTCTGCCGGCACAGGAAGGCCGGGATTTGCAGGATGTCGACCACCTCGGCGACGGTCGCACATTGCGCGGCATCGTGGACATCGGTGAGGACAGGCAGGCCCGTACGCTCCTTCACGTCGCCGAAGATCCGCAAGGCCTTGTCGAGCCCGATGCCCCGCGCGCTATCGGCCGAGGTGCGGTTGGCCTTGTCGAACGAGCTCTTATAGACGAGGCCGATTCCGAGCTTCTGCGACAGGCCCGCGAGAGCGTCGGCCATGAACAGCGCGTGGTCGCGGCTCTCCATCGCGCAAGGTCCGGCGATCAGCGCCAGCGGCAGCCCGTTGCCGAAACGGACGGCACGATCGCCCTGTCCCGCCACGACCTCGTGATTGACCACCATGCCGATCCTCCCCGCGCTTTCAGCGGTGGGAATGGCATGCCTCGGGCACGAAGGCCAGTGCGACACCGAAGGCGGCTTGCGGCGACACCACCACGGCACCGGCGACTTCGCGGTAGTCGACGGACTGCCGATCGAGACAGCTCCGGACGGCGGCCAGCGAGTCCACCACGACCGAGAAGGCACCGAACCGGCCCGGCGAAGCGGCATCGCCGAACCGCACGGCCGTCTCCGGCGCCGTCAGGACGTCGAAGCGTCCCGTCGGTGTCGAGACGACGAGGTGGTTCGCATCCCCCGTCGCCTCGACATCGCAGACGGCAGCGAAGGTCGCCTCGTGATCGCGCGGGATATCGACCGTGAGCACGACGGCGTCGAGGCGCTGCGCACCGTTGTCGTGTCGCTGGACTGCTTCGTTCCAGAAGTTCTCAGGGTGGAGATGCCGGCAGGTGAACAGACCCGCCTCGGGCAAAGAGGCATCATCGACGAAGGCCAGTTCGAAGGCGACCGGCCGACGCGACCCATCCGGCGCCTCGGCGCTGCGGCCAAAGTCGAGGCGCCGGCGCCGACCCAGTCCCGCCTTCTCGAAGGCCATGGCATCCGCGTCGGCATCCCGCGACCCCATGGCCACCGAGGCGAGGCCGCCGCCCCGCGCCACGGCCTCGGCGACTAACTTGGCGAAGGCACAGGCGGGATCGCCTGCCTCCGGGACGACGAAACCATCGCCAAGGCCGATCAGCTCGAGAAAAGTACCGTCGAGCTGCACGATGGCGTTCTCGGTTCCCCAGGGGTGACGATTGCGCGCCCCAACCGTGAAGCCGAAAGCGCGATAGCGGGCCATCGCCTTCCCGAGATCCGGCACCGCCAGCACGAGGTGATCGATAGGGCGCGGCATCGGATCGGCTCAGACCAGACGCGACTGCGTCAGCGCCGCCGCCACGAAACTGGCGAAGAGCGGATGCGGATCGAAGGGCCGCGACTTCAGCTCCGGGTGATATTGCACGCCGATGAACCAGGGATGGTCGGCCAGTTCCACCGTCTCGGGCAGCAGCCCGTCGGGCGACATGCCGGCGAAGACCATGCCGTGCTCTTCGAGCCGCGCGCGGTAGTCGGTGTTGACCTCGTAGCGGTGACGATGCCGCTCGGCGATCTCGGTGTCGCCGTAGATCTCGGCGATCCGGCTGCCCCGCTTCAGCACCGTCGGATAGGAGCCGAGCCGCATCGTGCCGCCGAGATCGCCGTCGTGCAGCCGCTGTTCCAAAGCGTTGCCGCGCATCCATTCGGTCAATAGGCCGATGACGGGCTCGACCGAGGGACCGAACTCCGTCGAATTCGCCTCGGCCACGCCCGCCAGCGCGCGGGCGGCCTCGATCACCGCCATCTGCATGCCGAAACAAATGCCGAAATAGGGGATCTTGCGCTCGCGGGCGAACCGGGCGGCCGCGATCTTCCCCTCGGCGCCGCGTTGGCCGAAGCCGCCCGGGACCAGAATGGCATGGACGTCTTCGAGCTGCGTCGCCGGCTCGTCGCCTTCGAACACTTCCGATTCGATCCAATCCAGCTTCACCCGCACCCGGTTGGCCAGCCCGCCATGCATCAGCGCCTCGATGAGGGACTTATAGGCGTCCTTCATCCCGGTATATTTGCCCACGATGGCGATGCGGACCTCGCCTTCGGGATTTAGCGCCCGCTCGGTGACGGCGTTCCACCGCGTCATATCGGGCTTCGGCGCCGGGGCGATGCCGAAGGCGGCCAAGAGCGCGCGGTCGAGACCAGCCTCGTGGTAGGCGCGCGGCACATCGTAGATCGACGCCACGTCACGCGCCTCGATCACGGCGTCCTCGCGCACGTTGCAGAAGAGTCCGAGCTTGCGGCGCTCCTCGGCGGGAATCGCGCGGTCGGCGCGGCAGAGCAGGATATCGGGCTGGATGCCGATGGAACGCAGCTCCTTCACGGAATGCTGCGTCGGCTTGGTCTTGAGCTCGCCCGCGGTGGGAATATAGGGCAGCAACGTCAGATGGACGTAGACGGCATGGCCGCGCGGCAGGTCGTTGCCGAGTTGGCGGATGGCCTCGAAGAACGGCAGTCCCTCGATGTCGCCGACCGTGCCGCCGATCTCGACAAGCACGAAATCGATGTCGTCGCTGCCCGAAAGGACGAACTCCTTGATGTGGTTCGTGACATGCGGAATCACCTGCACGGTGGCCCCGAGGAAGTCCCCGCGACGCTCCTTGGCGATGATGTCCTGATAGATCTGCCCGGTGGTGATGTTGTCGGCCCGTGTGGCCGGGCGTCCGGTGAAGCGCTCGTAGTGACCGAGGTCGAGATCCGTTTCGGCACCATCATCGGTGACGAAGACCTCTCCGTGCTGATAGGGGCTCATCGTGCCGGGGTCGACGTTGAGGTAGGGATCGAGCTTGCGCAGGCGCACCGTGTAGCCACGCGCCTGCAGCAGGGCTCCCAGTGCCGCTGACGCCAGCCCCTTGCCCAGCGAGGACACCACGCCGCCGGTGATGAAGACGTAGCGCGCCATGGGGAAACCACCTGTCTCAACGCGGTTCCGCCGGGCAACATCAGGGATGCCGCCGCGGCGAACCGATCAATGAAAGCGCCGGCACGCGCCGGCGAGACGAAAACGGCAAAGGGGCGGCCGGTGAGCCGCCCCGTCATTCACCACCCAATCGCGGCGCTCATTGCGACTTCGGCACCTCCGGCTGGGCCGGAGCTGCGGGCGCGGTCGGCGCCGCCGTGCCGCTCTTCTGGCGCTCGATCTGCTGGATCTGGTCGAGCACGTTGGATCCGGGCGCCACGGGCATCGGCGTCGGGGCGCCGGGAGCCGACTGGGTCGCCGGGGCTACCCCGTCGATGATGGACTTTGGCGCGCGATTGTAATGAGCCATCAGGGTCAGGGCGAGGCTGGTGACGAAGAAGGCCGTGCCCAGAATGGCGGTCGCCCGCGTCAGTGCATTGGCCTGGCCGCGCCCCGTCATGAAGCCGCCGCCACCTCCCACCCCGAGGGCTCCACCCTCGGACCGCTGCAGCAGCACAGTGGCCACGAGCGCGATCACGATCATCAGGTGAAGCACGATCAGAACGGTTTGCATTTAGAGGCACTCGGGAGCGGCGCAACGGGTCAAAGGCGACGCGGAAAGGATCGGCGGTTCCTTACACCATGAAGGCCACGATGCAAATTTCGCATCGTTACTCTTCTCCCCATCATCGGGCCGCGGCGATGCCCAGGAACTCGTCTTCTTTGAGGCTGGCGCCCCCGACAAGGACGCCGTCGACATTCTCGATGCCCCAGACCTCGCTGGCGTTATCGGGCTTCACCGAGCCGCCGTAGAGCAGCCTGACGCCGGTGGCTTCGCCGCCGATGAGGGTCTGCAAGCGGCGGCGCATGAAGCCATGCACCTCGGCGATATCGGCGGCGGCCGGGATCAGGCCCGTTCCGATCGCCCAGATCGGCTCATAGGCCAGCGCGATACCGCCTGCTGTCGAGCCAGGGGGAACCGAGTCGTCGATCTGCCGACCGATGACCCGCAGGGTCTCGCCCCGGTCGCGTTCGGCGCGGCTCTCGCCCACGCAGATGATGGCATAAAGGCCCGCGCGCGCCGCAGCGGTCGCCTTGGCGTGCACGTCGGCATCCGTGTCGCCCCGTGCCCGCCGCTCGGAATGGCCCACGATGACGGCGCTGGCGCCGACGTCCCTCAGCATCTCGGCCGAGATGTCGCCGGTCGAGGCGCCGGAGGGCTGTGGGTCGCAATCCTGGCCGCCCACCATGAGGCTGGTACCCGAGCAGAGGTCGGCCGCCGCCATGACGAGGGTGAACGGGGGGCAGATCAAGACGTCGATGCCTGGCGTGCGCCCGCCCGCCACGGCGTCGCGGAGCGCCGCGATCTCGGCGAGGGACGCGCGCGTGCCGTTCATCTTCCAATTGCCCGCGAGCAGGGGTCGTGAGGTGGCCATGGTTCCGGTCTCTCACTTGAAGCATTGAGGGGACGCGACGAGCGGGGTATCAAAGGCGGCGCGGAATGCATAGCCCGGCTCGCGGGCCGGCCGCCGGGGTGTCGAGGTACAGGTTTGTCCCAAGAAGGCGCGCGCGCCGATGACGGTCCGGGCGACGCCGCCGAGACCCTGCCCCGGCTTCTGGCCGTGTTTTCGCGGGCGGAGTTCCAGGCCCCGGTCGAAGCCATCACGGGTCTCGTGGCGCTTCTAGCCGAGGATTGGACGGACGAAGCGTCGCGGGAGGATCTCGATAAGCTGGCTGCTGCCGCGTCCCGGCTCGAGGGCATGGTCCGGGCGCTCCTCGATCCTGTCGCGAGCGAAAGTCTGATGGGCGGCCGCGACGCTACAGCGGCATCGAGCCATCTGCGCCATGAGCTGCGCACCCCCATCACGGCCATTCTCGGCTATGGCGAATTGCTCGCCGAAGAGCTCGGCGAAACGACCGTAGGCCCTCAGGCCGGGACCTTGGGCGACATCCTCGACGCGGCCCGGCGGCTGCTCGACCAGATCGACGCCATGGTGGAGTTCATGCGGCTGGCGCACCAGGGCCGCAGCGCAGAAGCGCAACAGCTGCTCGATTCCGACGCCAGCCTGCACCAGCCCATGGAGGCCATCCGTTCGGTCTTCAGGGAGCAGGCCTTCACGGGATCGCGGGCCATCGGCCGGGTGCTGGTGGTGGACGACAACGCGTCGACGCTCGACCTGCTGTCGCGTCGCCTTCGCCGCGACGGCCACGAGGTGACGAGCTGCGACAATGGCGAAGGCGCCCTGGAGCTCCTCGCCGGGTCGGACTATGATCTCGTCCTGCTCGACTTGCTGATGCCGGGCCTCAGCGGCATCGAGGTGCTGCATCGCATCAAGTCGAACTCAATCACCGCAGTTCTGCCGGTGATCATCGTCTCGGCGCTGGACGAGATCGAGAGCGCGGTTCACTGCATCGAGGCCGGCGCCGACGACTACCTGACCAAGCCGATCAATCCGGTGCTGCTGCGCGCACGAATGACGGCCTCGCTCGAGCGCAAGTTCCTGCGGGATCGGGACGAGGCGACGACGCAGAAGCTGCGCACCGAGCAGGAGCGCTCGGAAGCGCTTCTCCTCAACGTGCTGCCGCGCAGCGTGGTCGAGCGCTTTCGTCTCGGGGAATCCGTCATTGCCGACTCGTTCGGCTGCGCCACGATCCTGTTCAGCGACCTCGTCGACTTCACCCAGACGACTGCCGCCCTGCCCCCGGACGTCGTCCTGGAGCTGTTGAACGGTATCTTTTCACGCTTCGATCGCCTCACGGTCGAGCATGGGCTCGAGAAGATCAAGACGATCGGCGACGCCTACATGGCGGCGGGCGGATTGCCGGAAGCCTGCGACGATCATGCGATGCGGGCGGTCGAAATGGCCCTCCGCATGCCGGAAGCAGTGGCCGAAGCGAGCCGGGCGCTCGGCCAGGACTTCAAGGTGCGCATCGGGCTCCATACCGGCCCGGTCGCTGCAGGCATCATCGGCAAGGACAAGTTCATCTATGACGTCTGGGGCGACACGGTGAACATCGCCAGCCGCATGGAGGCTCATGGCGAGGCCGGCCGGGTCCACATCACCGGAGAGACACTAGCGGCTTTGGGCGGCCGCTTTTCCGTGACCCCTCGGGCGCCCATCACGGTGAAGGGGCGTGGCGTGATGTCGACCTATTTCATCGACCCGTCTTGACCCATCCACCTGGTCCTGAAGCGGCCGTGTCGAAGGACGAGCGTAGGGATGGGCCTAACCTCCTATGAGACCCTGCAGCGTCGTCTTTCGACAGATGTCTGTTCAGCCCGACCCAAAGCCTGTCCCGAGTTAGTCGAATGTACGAAGGTGCAGGGGAAGCGTTGGCCGCCACTAGCGTTACTTGAACCCCGCCACGGCATGCGGAACATAGGGCGCTTCGAGGTCGACCATCTCCTCGGGCGAGAGCTTCACCTGCAGTGCCGCCACGGCGTCGTCGAGATGTTGCGGCTTCGAGGCGCCGATGATCGGCACCGTCACGCCCGATTTCGCCAGGAGCCACGCCAGCGCGACCTGAGCCCGCGGCAGGCCTCGCTTCTCCGCGATCGCCCCGACGCGGTCGACGATCTCTCGATCGGCCTGTTCGAACCCCGTGTAGAGCGTTTTGCCGAAGAGATCCGTCTCGGTCCGGCCGGTCCTGGCTTCGGGCGGCCGGGTCAGGCGACCGCGCGCCAGAGGGCTCCAGGGGATCATGCCGACGCCCTCGGCGAGACACAGCCCCACCATCTCGCGCTCCTCCTCGCGATAGAGCAGGTTGTAGTGATTCTGCATGGCGACGAAACGCGTCCAGCCGTGCCGCTCGGCGAGATAGAGCGCCCGGCAGAACTGCCACGCGTACATGGAAGAAGCGCCAATATAGCGCGCCTTGCCGCTCTTCACGACATCGTGGAGCGCCTCCAGGGTCTCCTCGAGCGGCGTCTCGGGATCGAAGCGGTGGATCTGGTAGAGGTCGACGTAATCGGTGCCGAGCCGCTTCAGGCTGGCGTCGATCGACGCCAGGATGTGCTTCCGCGACAGGCCCTGCCCATTGGCGTCGGGGTGCATGCGCCCATGGACCTTGGTGGCCAGCACAATACCATCGCGTCGCGCGTATTCGGTGAGGGCGCGCCCGACGATTTCCTCGCTCGACCCGTCCGAATAGACGTTGGCCGTATCGAAGAAGGTGATGCCGAGGTCGAGAGCCTGTTTGAGGAGCGGCCGACTTTCGGCTTCGGGCAGCGTCCAGGCGTGGTTGCCCCGCTCCGGCTCGCCGTATGTCATGCACCCGAGGCAGAGCCGCGACACTTTCAGGCCTGTTCGCCCCAGATTGACGTAATCCATCTCTCGATCCTCGAAGCCTCACCTGCGGTAAGACACCGCCCTGACGGCAAAAGATCCACGCCGGGGCGCCACTCCTCGGGCTGCGTTGCGCTCCGGAAGGCCTGTCTGTAAGTCTGCGGCCCAACCGGCGCTGCGGCGCGAACCTGAGACGAGACCCGAACCATGCTCGGAGGCATCCGCGCCGCACAATCGACCTGGATCGGCAAGGCGCTGACCACGCTCATTTTCGGCGTCATCCTGGTGGCCTTCGTCATTTGGGGAATGGGCAATCCCTTCCAGGGTGCCAGCGCCAACACGGTGGCCCAGGTCGGCGGCACCAACGTGACGACCGCCGAGTATCAGCAGGCTTACAGGGCCGAATTGCTGCGGCTGCAGCGTCAGGCGCGCCGTGCCATCACCAACGAAGAGGCGCATCGCATCGGCCTCGACGTCCAGGTCCTGTCGCGCCTGATGTCGGACGCTGCCCTCGACGATCGTGCCCGGACGCTGGATCTCGCCATCTCGGACAAGCAGGTCGCGAAGGACATCCTCGCCGACCCCTCTTTCGCCGGCCCCGGCGGTAGCTTCGATCGCGGCCGTTTCAATACGGTGCTGAGCGACAACGGGTTGACGGAAGCGAGCTTCATCCGCGAGCAGCGCCAGACTTACCTGCGCCGCGAACTCGTCGAAGCGCTGATCGGCGGTACCGAAGCCCCTCAGGCGGCCGTCGAGGCGCTGCATCGCTACCAGGACGAGATCCGCAGCGTCGATACGCTGGCCCTGCCGCCGACCGCCGCCGGTCTGGTCGCGGCGCCGGACGACGCTGCGCTGACGGCCTATTACGACGCCCACAAGGGCGCCTTCACGGCTCCGCAGTACCGCAAGCTGGTGGTTCTCGCCCTATCCGCAACCGCTCTGGCGAAGCCGGACTCGGTGTCGGAGGCCGACATCCAGGCGACCTACGACAAGGTCAAGGGCGACCGCTTCGGCACCCCGGAGAAGCGACATGTCGCCCAGATCGTCTTTCCGAACGAGTCGGATGCGGCGGCCTTCGTGACCAGCGTCCGCGGCGGTCAGAGCTTTGCCGAGGCCGCCAAGACCAGCAACCTCGGCGACAAGATCGTCGATCTCGGCACGGTGTCCAAGGATGCCATCTTTGATGCCGCCGTGGCGGATGCCGCTTTTGGCCTTCCGACTGATGGAACGAGCGATCCCGTCAAGGGGCGCTTCGGCTCCGCCGTCATCCATATCGACGCGATCGAGCCCGGCACCACGCAGCCTCTCGAGACCGTTGCGCCGATGCTCAGGACCGAGCTCGCGACGTCCCGCGCTTCTGCCGAACTCTCGGCGCTGCACGACCGCGTCGAGGAGGCGCGCTCCTCCGGCAAGATCCTGTCCGAGGCCGCAGCCTCGGTCGGGCTCGCGACTCGGACGATCGATGCCGTCGACGCGCAGGGCAACGGCCGGGACGGCAAGCCGGTCGAAGGTCTTCCCGGTGGTGACCTCGTCAAAGCCGCCTTCGCCTCCGATACCGGCGTCGACAACGATACGCTGTCGACGCCCGATGGCGGGACCGTCTGGTTCGAGGTGGCGGGCATCGACCCCGCCCGCCAGCTGACGCTCGACGAAGCCAAGCCCAAGGTAGAGGTCGTGTGGCGGGAAGAGCAGACGGCTCGTCAGCTCGACGCCAAGGCGGGCGAGTGGGTCAAGGATCTCGACGCGGGGCGCCAGACCCTCGAGGGACTAGCCGCGACGCTGGGTCTCACGGTCCAACATATCGCCGATGCCAAGCGCGCCGGAGCCGCCGGCCTGCCCACCGGAGTCGTGACCCGCATCTTCGATACGGCGGTCGGCTCCGCTGGGTCGGCCGCGACCGGCGCGACGACGCGCACGCTGTTCAAGGTGCTTGACAGCGCCACCTCGCCGCTCGACCCGGACGCTCCCGACATAAAGCAGCTGGCCCAGCGCTACGGCGCGGCGCTTCAGGACGCGATCATCAACGACTATCTCGGGACGCTCGGCGCCCGACTCGGCACCAAGGTCAACCAGGCGGCGGTCCAGGCCGCTTCCGGGGCGGGCTCCTAAAGGTGGCGCATCACGGCTTCGAGACGATCGCCGCCGCCTATGATGCGGGATCCCCCACGGCGGTCTGGGCCGTGCTGGTCGCCGACCTCGAGACGCCGGTCTCGGCCTATCTGAAGCTCGCCGCGAGCCGCAGTGGCAACCTTTTCCTGCTGGAGTCGGTCGAGGGTGGCGCGGTTCGCGGGCGCTATTCGATGATCGGCCTCGACCCCGACGCGATCTGGCGCTGCAGCGGATCGACAGCCGAACTCAATCGCGCGGCCGATCGCGAAGCCGACGCTTTCCGGCCTCTGGAAGGGCCACCGCTCGATGCGCTGCGGGCCTTCCTGGCCGAATCCGCGCTGCCGCTGCCGGCGGGCCTGCCTCCCATGTCGGCAGGTGTCTTCGGCTACCTTGGCTATGACATGGTGCGGCACATGGAGCGCCTCGCGCCCGCCAAGTCCGACCCGATCGGCGTTCCCGAGGCGTTGCTGATCCGTCCGACCGTGATGGTGGTTTTCGACAGCGTGCGCGACGAGATGGTCGTGGTCACGCCCGTGCGACCCAAGCCGGGTGTCACGGCCCACATGGCGGCGGAAGCCGCTGCCGAGCGGCTCGACGGGGTCATTCGGGCGCTGGAAGGCCCCCTGGCCCATGTCTCGACTGCGGCCGATCCGCAGCTCAGTGCCGAACGGCCGACCAGCAACACGCCGAAATCCGACTATCTCCGCATGGTCGAGACGGCTCAAGACTACATTCGGGCCGGAGACGTCTTCCAGGTCGTGCTGTCGCAAAGGTTCTCGGGGCCCTTCGCGCTGCCGCCCTTCTCGCTCTATCGGGCGCTGCGCCGTATCAACCCCGCGCCCTACCTCAGCTTCCTCGATTTCGGCGCCTTCCAGATCTGCTGCTCGTCGCCCGAGATCCTGGTCCGGGTGCGGGACGGCGCCGTGACGGTCCGGCCGATCGCGGGGACGCGCCGGCGTGGCTTGGGCCCGGCCGAGGACGAGGCCCTGGCGGCGGAACTCCTGGCCGATCCGAAGGAGCGGTCAGAGCATCTCATGCTGCTCGACCTCGGGCGCAACGATGTCGGCCGGGTCGCCGAGATCGGTTCGGTGACGGTGACCGACCGCTTCTTCATCGAGCGCTACAGCCACGTCATGCATATCGTGTCCAACGTCGAGGGCCGGCTTCGGCCGGATCGCGACATCATCGACGCGCTGGCGGCGGGCTTCCCGGCCGGCACGGTCTCGGGCGCCCCCAAGGTGCGGGCGATGGAGATCATCGACGAACTCGAGCGCGACAAGCGCGGCATCTATGGCGGCTGTATCGGCTATTTCGGTGCCGACGGCGCGATGGACACCTGCATCGTGCTGCGCACCTCCGTCATCAAGGACGGGATGATGCACATCCAGGCGGGCGCCGGAATCGTCTACGATTCCGTGCCCGAATCCGAAAATACGGAATGCGCCAACAAGGCCGAAGCCCTGGTCCGCGCCGCCGAGGAAGCGATCCGCTTCGCCACGTCGGCGACGCGCGGGCAGTAGAGCACGCGTCCTCCCGACGGGCGTAAGCCGGGTCAGCCGCCGATCATCAGCTTCACGACTTCGTCGTGGCTGGTCTCGGTCATCAGTCGCTCGCCGGCGAGGGAGCCGCGGCGCAGGACGACGATCCGGTCCGAGACGGCGAAAATGTCCTGCAGGTTGTGGGAAATGAAGATGACTGCCCGCCCCTGCTCCTTGAGCGTCCGGATCAGGGACAGGACTTTGCGCTGCTCGGGTACGCCCAGTGCCGCCGTGGGCTCGTCCACCAGGATCACCCGGGCGTTCCAATAGACGGCGCGGCCGATGGCGACCGCCTGTCTCTGGCCGCCCGAGAAGCGGCCGACGGGGGCATCGAGACGCTCCACGTGTAATCGAGTTGCGCCATGGTGGCTTGCGCGACCTCTGCCATCTTGCGGCGTCGATCATCTGCAGGAACCCGTAGGCGCGACGTATCGGCTAGCGGCCGAGGAAGATATTGGCGCCGATCGACAGATTGTCGGCGAGCGCCAGGTCCTGGTAGATCGTCTCGATGCCGTGGTGGCGCGCCGCCTCGGGCGTGGCGAAATCCACGGGCTCGCCGTCGAGGCGGATCTCGCCATCGTCGGCCTGGAAGACGCCGGAGATCATCTTGGTCAGCGTCGACTTGCCGGCCCCGTTGTCGCCGGCCAACGCCACCACCTCGCCGGGATGGAGCTGGAGCGAGACGCCCTTCAGGGCCTCGACACCGCCGAAACGCTTGGACACCGCACGGACGTCGAGGATCGGCGCAAAACGCGGGGTCGCCGCCATCGTCGCTCTCCGCCGAGCTTGCGCTGCGTCTTGTCGACCAGGACCGAAATGATGATCACCACGCCGACGGCGACGAACTGCCAGAATGGCGCGACGTCGATGAAGACCAGGCCATATTGGATGACGGCGATGACGAGCGAGAACGCAACCGTGCCGAAGATCGTGCCGGAGCCGCCGAAGAGGCTGGCGCCGCCGCAGTCGCGTCCTGTACGCGGCCAGGTCTAAAGGGTAGCGAGGCACTCCATCTGCGCTGCAGACGGGCGTTTCGAGATCACCATCCACAGCGTCCGCGAGACTGAGACGTTGGGGACGCCTCGACCTTCCTTTATGATGATCATCCGGCCTCATCGCTTGATCGTCCGATCGATCGCGCGAGTTGTCGGCCTCAATCGGCTTCCGACACGCCGGCAGGTGATGAGCGGATCGCAGCCGGCCGCGCCAACATCCGCTTTCTTTCTCCTGTCCTGTTCGATCTCCCTTATGACACTCGATCAGTTGCGCATCTTCGTGGCGGTTGCCGAGCGTCAGCACGTGACGCGAGCGGCAGAGGCGCTGCACTTGGCCCAATCGGCTGTTAGCGCAGCCGTGTCGGCGCTCGAGGGGCGGCACGGCGCGAAGCTGTTCCACCGGGTCGGCCGTGGCATCGCTCTGACCGAGGCTGGACAGGTCTTCCTGGTCGAAGCCCGGGCCGTACTCGCCCGGGCCGCGGCGGCTGAGCTGGCGCTGGCCGAACTCGGCGGTCTTCAGCGCGGCACCCTGTCGGTCATGGCGAGCCAGACGATCGCGAGCTATTGGCTGCCGCGCCATCTCGTGGCCTTCCGACGGCGCCATCCCGGCATCGACATTCGCCTGTCGGTCGGCAACACCGCCCAAGTGGCGACCGCCGTGCGCGAGGGCACGGCCGACCTCGGCTTCGTCGAGGGTGCGCATGATGACCCGCTGCTCGTCGGCCGTGTCGTGGCGCGCGACCAGATGATCGTCGTCGTGGCGCCGAGCCATCCCTGGGCCGTCGCCGGAGCCGTCGCTCCCGAGAGCGTCGGCGAGAGCGAATGGGTCATGCGCGAGCCGGGCTCCGGCACCCGCTCGGCTTTCGAGAGCGCGATGGCGGAACTCGCGCCCGGCGCCATGGCGTTGCGCATCGCCTTGGAGCTGCCCTCCAACGAAGCCGTGCGGGGCGCCGTAGAGGCCGGGCTCGGCGCGACCGCCATCTCCGCCTCGGTGGCGGCCCCGAGCCTCGAAGCCGGGCTGCTGGTGCAAATCTCCTTCCCGCTCCCCGAGCGCGACTTCACCGCCATCCGCCACGCCGAGCGCTACCGCAGCGGCACGGCCGACGCGCTGCTGGCCCTGATGGCGGGCTGACGCGACCCGTGACTGTTCGAACGACGTGATGGAATCGTTCGCGAGACTGCGTTGGATCGTGGCTGCCGGCGGCGCGATGCTCTCGCCATCTTGCGAGGTCATCATGATGGACGTCTATCCCACCCCCGCGGCCGATGCCTCGGTTCCCGTCTCGGGTTCGCTGCGGTGGGCCGGCGCTCGGCTCGGCCGCTTATGGCCTGGCGTCACGCTTGTGGCGACGCTGCTGCAGCGCGTCGAGGTGCACTTGGTTGGAGAGCCCTACCTCGAGGCCCTGGTGCTCGCCATCCTGCTCGGGGTCACGATCCGGACGGCCTGGACGCCAGGGCCGCGCTGGGCACCGGGCATCGCCTTCAGCGCAAAGATCCTGCTCGAAGTGGCCGTGGTCATGCTCGGCGCCTCGGTCAGTGCCGCCACCGTGCTGGCGCTGGGACCACGGCTGATCGTCGGCATCGCGATCGTCGTGGCGGTCGCCATTGGGTCGAGCTACGGGATTTGACGTCTTCTCGGCCTGCCGCAGCGCATGGCGATCCTCGTTGCTTGTGGAAACTCCATCTGCGGTAACTCCGCCATCGCCGCCGTGGCGCCGGTGATCGGCGCCGACGGGGACGACGTCGCGTCCTCCATCGCCTTCACGGCGGTGCTGGGTGTCGTCGTCGTGCTGGTTCTGCCTTTGCTGGTGCCCATCCTGCAGATGTCGCTGACGCAATATGGCGTGCTGGCGGGTCCCACCGTCTACGCGGTGCCGCAGGTGCTGGCCGCAACGCTGCCGATCGGGGCGCTGAGCAACCAGGTCGGCACGGTGGTGAAGCTCGTGCGCGTGCTCATGCTCGGCCCCGTGGTGCTGGCGCTGTCGCTGCTGACTCGCAGGCTGCGTGACGAGACCGATGAGCCGGGCCGTACCGTGACGGCCGGCGACAGGCTTTGCCGTGAGCGGCCTGCGCTGCATGAACTCTTGCCGTGGTTCATCGTCGGATTTCTCAGCGTGCTGGTGGTCCGCTCCTTCGGGCTGATCCGGCAGCGGCACTGCCGCCGGTCGCCGGAACCGCGAACCTGCTCACGACCGTGTCGATGGCCGCGCTCGGGCTCGGCGTCGACGTTCGGGTTGTGGCCCGTGCAGGCCTGCGTGTTACGGCAGCCGTGACGGCGTCGCTGGTCGTGCTCGGAGGTATAGGCTTCGCGCTGATCCGGGCGCTCGGCGTGGCTTGAGCGGGGGCGCCATGGTGTCCAGAGACTCTCATGGGGGTGACGACCCTGGCTTTCGTGAAAGGCCGGCTTCAAACGCGTTTTAGCCCCTTGGCTTTTGGCCTTGGGGCTGTGGGTCTTGTCTGTGTGTTGTGTGTTTGGTTGCGGGGGCAGGATTTGAACCTGCGGCCTTCAG
>JBPBQY010000065.1:0-21841 GCA_050920985.1 Janthinobacterium lividum
ACATGGAATCGCGGGCCCCGGGTGGCCTTGTGCGCTGCACCAAAGCTAAATCATCGGCACTTGCCGTCAAGCTGTGCTGCGAAACGGACCAGATGGCGCGGGTTGCGGCGGGCGTGAACCGGCCTTGCGGAGCGCCGCATATCACGGCTGCACGACCAGGGTCGCGGCGTCCCGCAGACGCCCGAGGCTTTCGTCACGCCCCAAGACCTCGAGGACGTCGAAAATGCCGGGCGAAGTGGAACGGCCCGTCAATGCGGCGCGCAGTGGCTGGGCGACCTGTCCGAGCTTGGCGCCGGAGCTTTCGGCAAAGCTGCGCACCGCGGCCTCGGCCTCCGCCGCGCTCCAGCGTTCCAGCGCTTCGAGACGGGGCAGAAGCTCCGGCAGGATCGCGCCGCTCTTGGCCAGGATCTCGGAGGCTTTGGCGTCCATTGGGAGGGGGCGGTCGGCGAAGAGGAACAGGGCGCTGTCGAGCAGCTCGACCAGCGTCTTGGCACGCTCCTTCAGCCCCGGCATGGCGGCCAGGAGCATGGCGCGGCTCTCCGGGTTCATCTTGGGCGCCAGAGCCTCGCCGCCCGGCAGAAAGGGCAGGGTGCCGATCAGCGCGTCGACGAGATGCGCGTCATCCGACTGACGGATGTAGTGACCGTTCATGTTCTCGAGCTTGGCGAAGTCGAAGCGCGAGGGCGAGCGGCCGACGCCGCCGAGGTCGAAAGCCGCGATCATCTCCTCGGTCGAAAAGAACTCGCGGTCGCCCTGGCTCCAGCCGAGCCGCAGCAGATAGTTGCGCACAGCCTCGGGCAGGTAGCCCATGGCCCGGTACTGCTCGACCCCGAGCGCTCCGTGGCGCTTCGACAGTTTGGCACCATCGGCACCGTGGATCAGCGGGATATGCGCCATGGCGGGGACGGGCCAGCCCAGGGCCGCGTAGATCTGCATCTGCCGCGCCGCATTGGTGAGATGATCGTCGCCACGGATGATCTGGGTGACGCCCATGTCGTGGTCGTCCACGACGACCGCCAGCATATAGGTCGGCGAGCCGTCGGAGCGCAGCAGGACGAGATCGTCGAGGTCCTTGTTGGCCCATGTGACGGTGCCCTGTACGGCGTCGTTCAGCACCGTCGTACCCTCGAGTGGCGCCCGTAGCCGGATCACGGGCTTCACGCCTTCGGGTGCTTCGGACGGATCACGGTCGCGCCAGCGCCCGTCGTAGCGAGGCGGCCGCTTCTCGGCCCGGGCGAGGTCGCGCATCTCGTCGAGTTCGGCCGGCGTCGCATAGCAGCGATAGGCATGGCCGGCCGCGAGGAGTTGCGCGACGGCCTCGCGATGACGCTCGGCGCGGCTCGCCTGATAGACGACGTCCCCATCCCAATCGAGCCCGAGCCAGCGCAGCCCGTCGAGGATCGCGTCGATCGCAGCCGTCGTCGAGCGTTCGCGATCCGTGTCCTCGATGCGGAGCAGCATGGTGCCGCCCTGGCGACGGGCATGGAGCCAGTTGAACAGGGCCGTCCGGGCGCCCCCGATGTGGAGGAAGCCCGTCGGCGACGGCGCGAAGCGCGTGATCACGGGCTCGGGCATGGCGGCTGCACTTTAATCTGGAACGAAGGAAGAACCGGCGGGCGCGGGGCCTTGCCGGGGCGGCGCCGCTCTAACATGAAGGGTCGTGTCTCACAAAGGGCGGGAGGCCGCCGTGCCGAACGCGTCTGGGAGAGGTGGACTTGCCGGCGTCGTGGTGGGCGCCGGGCCACGTAACACTTCGGCCATCTGGGACCGGCTGACTGGGCTATCCGTATCGCAAGCCTGGGCGCAGGAGCGAGAGGAGCGGCGCCTTTTCCTGTGGCTTCCGGTCGCGGCCGGTTCTGGGGTGTTCCTCTATCTCGCGGCCGATCGCGAGCCGGTTCTGTGGCTGCCCCTGGTGCTGCTCGGCCTCGCGGCTCTGGCCTGCGTGGCGGCACGCGCAAGACCCGGTCCGTTCGGACTCTCGCTGGCGGTCGTGGCACTGGTGGGCGGCTTCATGTCGGCAGAACTGCGGGCGAGAGCGGTGGCGACGCCCATGCTCGACCGGATCCGCATCGTGAAGCTGACCGGCACGATCGAGGAGGTCGATCTTCGTCCCGCCGGTGCGCGGTTCCTGCTCGCCGTCGAGGGTGCCGAGGGGCTCGACGCCGCGCAGAGACCGCGTCGCGTCCGGCTCACCACGAAACGTCTCGGTGAGCTCCAGGCCGGCGACGGCGTGACGGTGACGGCGCGGCTCCTGCCACCGTCGCGTGCGGCATTGCCCGGTGGGTACGATTTCGCGCGCGACGCCTATTTCTCCGGGATCGGCGCCGTCGGCTCGGCGCTCGGCCGCGTCCTGCCCGTCGCGGCGCATCGAGGCAATGGTTGGGCGGCGGACCTGCATCGCGCCATCGACCGCGCCCGCAACGGTCTCGCCCTGCGGGTGAGCAGCGTCGTCGGCGGTGGCGATACCGGCGCGATCGCGGCTGCCATGGTGACGGGCAAGCGGGATCTCCTGTCGGCGGACGGTCGCGAGATCATTCGCGAAGCCGGCATCTTCCACATCATCACCATCGCGGGCGTGCAGATGACGCTGGTGGCCGGCCTCCTCTTCGGCCTGACACGCCGGCTCCTGGCGTTGAGCCCGGGTCTGGCTTTGCGCCGCCCCATCAAGGCCTGGGCGGCGCTCGTCGCGATCGCCGGCGCGGTCGCCTACGATATCGGCACGGGAGGCCGGGTCGGGACGCAGCGGGCGCTGTTCATGACGATGATCATGCTAACGGCCGTGCTCGTCGGCCGACGCGCGCTGACCATGCGCAACCTTGCCTTCGCGGCGCTGGCGGTCATCGCCATCGAGCCCGAACAGGTGGCGGGCGCGAGTTTTCAGCTCTCCTTCGCAGCGGTCTCGGCGCTGATCGCCGTGCAGGAGGCGCGGGCGCGGCGCGTGCCCGAGGATCTCTTCGCCGAGCCGGCGGCACGCTCGCCCGGCGTGCCGCCCTGGCGAAGCCGCGTTGGACGGGCCGGGCAGGGCGTCATGCACCTGCTCACCGCGACGGTGTTCGCCACGCTGGCCACGGCCTCCTTCATGTCGGCGGAGTTTCACGAGCTCAGCCCCTATGTCTTCCTCGGCAATCCGCTGACCCTCGCCATGATCGAGTTCTTCGCGGTGCCGGGCGCGCTTCTCGGAACCTTGCTCTACCCGCTCGGGCTCGATGGGCCGGTGTGGCACTGGGTGGGCTGGGGTATCGAGCTCGTCATGACGGTAGCGCGATGGCTGGGCGCGGCGCCGATGTCGACGGTTCACCTACCGGCCTTCGCCCCCTGGGCACTGCCCTGCCTGGCTCTGGCACTTCTCTCGACGGTGATCTGGAGCACGCCGCTGCTGCGGCTCAGCGCCGTGCCGCTGCTGGCGCTGGGGCTCTTGGGCGCCACCTCTGGACCCCGTCCCGACCTCATCGTCGCGCCGACCGGCGATGCCGTGGCGATCCGCGCAGCGGACGGGCGTTTCGGTACGCTCGGCAAGGCCAGCGCCTTCACGGCCGAGCAATGGCTGCGCGCGGACGGCGACTCACGCGATGCAGACGTGCTCGGCAAGGCGGCGCTCATCGTCCCCGGGGAGCGCTGCGACAGGCTCGGCTGCGTGGCGGCCGTGCCAGGAGGCGGCGCCTTGGCCCTCGTAACGGAAGCGGGCGCTTTCGCGGAGGATTGCCGGCGCGCCGCGATCGTCGTAACGCCGCTCATCGCGCCGGAGCCCTGCGCGGCGCCTCTGGTGATCGATCGTATCGCGCTCGAGACCAGCGGCGCCGTCGCCCTGCGCCGCAACGGCGAGGGCTGGATGCGGCGCGAGGCAAGGGCGACGGGCGAGGACCGTCCCTGGTCGCCGAAGCCGGCGGTCCGCTCCCCGCTCCAGCCTCGCACCAGACCTGCGGCTGAGCCTGACGACCGGGATGCTTCTCAGGTGCCGGACGTGGAAGCCGAGCCGGTACGGATCCCGTGACGCACTCCGGCCTTTTTTCGGACGGTCGGAACCGCTACATGGAAGACAGACCCCGCGCGTCACTCGCCGGTGGGAGATGAACGATGGCTGCCAGGAAACGGTATCAGGTCATGTCGCTGACGGAGTCGGCGGCGGAGCGCGTGCAGGAGATCATGAGCAACGCCGCGACGCCTCCGTTCGGCTTGCGCGTCGGTGTGAAAAACGGCGGCTGTGCAGGCATGTCCTACACGATGGAGATGGCGGACTCGGCCGCTCCGGCCGACGAAGTGATCGAGGACAAGGGCGTGCGGATCCTCATCGATCCCAAGGCCGTCCTTTTCCTTCTCGGGACCGAGATGGATTTCAAGGTCGACAAGCTGTCGTCGGGTTTTGTCTTCCAGAATCCCAACCAGACCTCCGCCTGCGGCTGCGGGGAGAGCGTCGCTATTACGCCGGCGAGCCCGGAGGCTCTGGCGGAAGCCTGAAACCCTCCGCTCATCCCCGCGAAGGCGGGGATCCAGCGCTCAAGGACGGTCGTGGGCGTCGAGACTGATGCGGGCCACCGGCGTGCGCGCAGGAGAAAGGGGTGGCCTTCGGTCGATCGCCCTGCGTTGGATTTCCGCCTGCGCGGCATGAGCGGCGGAGAAGGTCGGGCCGACCAGGATCGTCAGCTTCGTGGTTCACTGCTCCCGGCAGGGTCCAGATAGGTCTTTGGTCGGTCTCTAGGCCGCCAGCAGCCGCTGCACTTCGCCCACTAGGTCCTTCAGGTGGAAGGGTTTCGACAGGATCTTGGCTTCCCGCGGGGCATTGTTGTCGGGGTTGAGCGCCACGGCGGCAAAACCCGTAATGAACATGACCTTGATGTCGGGATCGAGTTCGGTGGCACGGCGGGCGAGTTCGATGCCGTCCATCTCTGGCATGACGATATCGGTCAGCAGAAGCTCGAACGGTTCCTCGCGCAGGCGGTGGTAGGCGGCGAGGCCATTGTCGAAGGACGTGACGACGTAGCCTGCATTCTGGAGCGCCTTGACGAGGAAACGACGCATGTCGTTGTCGTCCTCGGCCAACAGAATCTTCGTGGCCTTATCGGCGTCTGCGTCCATCATACCTTCCTCGACTTCCCCAAAGGCCCTTGTCGCGGCGTTAACCATAAGCCGGTCGAGGCATTAACGAACGGTAAAGACGGCTTCGGAGTACAGGACCGCGAAGGCCCTGTCACGACCGCTCCGAGGAGGGTGGCAGGGGGACATGAAAAAGACGTCAACTCGCCGCGGCTTGCCCTGTCCCGCGGCGGCAACCTGACGCGCCGTTGTGCATAGGTCGTGCGCGACCTCCATCGTGGACAGGACCCCCGGCCTTCGGCACAGTGCCTCGATGCGCGGACCAGTAGGACGAGGGCGGCGGATGGTTCGGCTGGGTGCGGACGAGGGCGAAATTCCGGATGGGCCGGACTTCGACCCGCCCTTCGACATCGTTGAGCCACAGGCGGTGACGAGCCCCGTTGTTCTGTCGTCGCCGCATTCCGGTCGGGTGTATCCGCGGCGCTTCCTGCGCAGTGCTAGGCTCGATGCCGCGGCGCTACGGCGCTCGGAAGATGCTTTCGTGGACGACCTCTTCGAGCCGGCCGTGTCGCTCGGCGTGCCGCTGTTGCGGGCGCATTTTCCCCGTGCCTATCTCGATCTCAACCGGGAGCCCTACGAACTCGACCCTCGCATGTTCGACGGGCGTCTGCCGGCCTTTGTCAACACGCGCTCGGCACGGGTGGCCGGAGGATTGGGGACGATCGCCCGGGTCGTCGGCGACAGCCAAGAGATCTACGCCAAGCGCATGAGCGTCGAGGAGGGCCTTCGCCGCATCGACGAGTTGCACAAACCCTATCATGCAGCTCTCGAGGTGCTGCTGAACAGTGCCCAGCGCCGCTTCGGGCTGGCCGTTCTGGTGGATTGTCACTCCATGCCGTCCTCCTCGATCACCGGCACCGCCGATCCTACGACCTGGCGGGACGAGAGGACCAAGGCGGATTTCGTGCTCGGGGACCGCTACGGCACGAGTTGCGCCCGACATTTCGTCGACGTTGCCGAAGGCGAGCTTCGGCGATTCGGCTATGTGGTGGAGCGCAACAAGCCCTATGCTGGCGGCTTCATCACCGAACATTACGGCCGGCCCGCCGCGGGCTTCCATGCCATCCAGATCGAGATCAACCGCGGGCTTTACATGGACGAGCGAAGCATCACCCGTGGTCCCGACTTCGACGTCCTCTCGCGGCATCTCCACGCCGTGGTGGCGGCCATCTCCGATGTCGCGGCAGACAGCGGCGGCTCCGAGCGCATCGCGGCGGAATGATCGGCATCGCCGATCGGCCCGATCGTTCTGGAGCCCGTCCCGCCCGGATGCTATGAGGTCGCCGCGCGTCGTGGCCGCTTCGGCCTGTTCGAGCGTGGCGGGCTCCTGATGACGATCGTCGATTTCGAACCTTTCGTGGCCGAACTCGCCCAGGTCGCGGGCGAGGCTATCCTGCCGTTCTTCCGCACCGCGTTGCAGGCGCAGGACAAGGGCGGCCGGGGCCAGTTCGACCCCGTGACCGAGGCCGATCGAGCCGCCGAGAACGCGATGCGGAGCCGCATCCTCTCGACCTTTCCGGCCCATGGCATCATAGGCGAGGAGTTCGACGACCATCAGCCCGATGCCGAATATGTCTGGGTGCTCGACCCGATCGACGGCACCAAGAGCTTCATCTCGGGCTTCCCGACCTGGGGGACGCTGGTCGCGCTCGAGCACAATGGCGTGCCGGTCTACGGCATGATGCACCAGCCCTTCACGCGCGAGAAATTCTTCGGCGACAATGCCCGCGCCACCTGGTCGGGCCGCAACGCGCACGGCACCGAGATCACCCATCACCTGCGCGTCCGCGAATGCGCGACGCTCGCCGACGCCACCGTGATGACCACGAGCCCGTTGCTGATGGACGACGGCGAACGCGCCCGGTTCGACGCTCTGGCGGCACAGGCCAAGCTCACCCGCTTCGGCGGCGATTGCTACAGCTACTGCATGGTGGCGGCAGGCCACGTCGATCTCGTGATCGAGAGCGGCCTGAAACCCTACGACATCGCGGCCCTGATCCCTATCGTGAAGGGAGCCGGCGGCCTCGTGACGACATGGACGGGCGAAGACGCAGCGGGCGGCGAAGCCGTCGTGGCGGCAAGCGATCCACGCGTTCATGAAGCGGCATTGAAGCTGCTGGCAGGCTGAACCCTCGATTTGTTCTACCTATGCGGGGCGTCATGGCCGACCGAGTGACTGATGACGGCCGCCCGGCCGGGATGAGCGACGAGGATTGGGAGCACGCGTACCTCACCCGACGGGTCCACGCGCTCGAGAGCGACAACCGCGCCCTGACGGGGCGCATCGCGGCCATGCAGGCATCGACCTCTTGGCGACTGACCCGGCCGCTACGCTCCGTCTTGGGGACACTGCGCCATCGCCGCGCTGGCGGGGGCCGTCACGGGGGGGCAGCGCACGGCGGCGTGCATCGTCCTGGGCCAAGCCGCGGACAGGCGGTGCTCGACACGGGGCTGTTCGACGCCGCCTTCTATCGGACCGCGGCGGCCCTCGGTGCGCTCAGCGATCTCGAAGCCGCCGAACACTACGTTGAGGTCGGCGAGGCAGGCGGTCTCCGGCCCAACCCGGATTTCGACTCCGCCGTCTATGCCGCCATCCATCGCGACGTCGTGGCGACCGGCGCGAACCTGCTCGTCCATTACGCCCTCCACGGTCGGGCCGAGGGGCGCGCCGTTACGTTCGACGTCACCCCGCATCTGCGGCCCGGTCGCCGTGCCTTCGATCCCGCTAAGAAGACCGTACTGCTCGCCTGCCACGAGGCAAGCCGCACCGGGGCGCCGATCCTCGGCTGGAACCTCGCCCGGCAACTCAGCCACGACTACAATCTCATCGTGGTGGTGCTGAACTCCGGCGGCGACCTGCTCGACATCTTCGTCGAGGAAGCGAGCCTGATGGTCGGGCCGTTCCGCAAGATGGAGCTCACCTGGTTCTACATGGTCGGCGTCGTGCGCGAACTCGTGGCTCAGCACAGCATCGACTTTGCCTTGTGCAATTCGATCGAGTGCCAATGGCTGCTGATCGGCCTCGCCGCCGCGGGGGTACCGACGGTGACGCTGGTGCACGAATACCCGACAGGGCCTGAGTCGCAGGCGCGGATGCAGAGCGGGATGATGCTGTCGGGGCAGGTCGTCTTCGACGCCCTCAGCCAGCAGGAAGCCGCTCTGGCCTGCTGGCCCGGCATTACGAGGCGAAACTCCCAGGTGTTTCACCAGGGCGCGTCGCTGGTTCCTGCGAACCCTAATGTACCCGTCCTCACGCCCGAGGCTTTGGCGGCGAAGCGCGAGGCGGTGTTCCGTGCCGTGCGGGGCGACGGCTCCAAGCCAGTGGTTCTCGGGCTCGGCACCGTGTCGATGCGCAAGGGTCCGGACCTGTTCGTGCTCTGCGCCATGGCGGCCACGCGGCGGCTGGGGCCGGGCGCAATGCGCTTCGTGTGGATCGGCCATACGCCGCAGAAGCCGCCCGAGGGCCAATTTCCGGACTGGCTGGCCGACCAGATCAAGCGTTCGGGCCTGGGCTCGGACCTCGTGTTCCTCGATGCGGTCGACGACCTCGACGGCGCCTACGCGGCCGCCGATGCCGCCATGATCTCGTCGCGGCTCGACCCATTCCCCAATGTCGCCATGGATGCCGCGGCGGCGGGCGTGCCGCCGGTCTGCTTCGCCGAGGCCAACGGTTTTGCAGATTGGCTGGCCGCCGATCCGCGCACGGCCGCACTCTCCGTGCCCTACCTCGACGCCGACGCGGCCGGCGCGATCCTGGCCGCGGTGGCACGAAATCCCGAGCAGCGGCGCGCCTACGGCGAAGCACTGCAGGAGCGCGCCGCGCGCGACTTCTCTATGGAGCGTTACACCGCGCGGCTAATGCCCCTCGTCGACGACGCCAAGCTCATCGCCGCCCAGGAGCAGCGCGACATCGAACTGCTCCTTGCCGACGACACCTTCTCGCTGGAGATGTGGCAGAACCCGCACGAGCATTTCACCCGCGCCGAGGCGGTGCGGCTGCATGTGCGCAAGGCGGCCTCGGGCCAGGAGGCCAACCAATATTGCCGCCGTCCGGCGCTGGGCTTCGTGCCCCAGACCTATGCCGACCATCATCCGGAGCTCGACGCCAAGCCGTACGCCAACCCGCTGGCGCACTGGATTCGCGCCGGCAAGCCCGCGGGTCCCTGGACCCGTCCGGTGCTGATCCCGTCGGAGACCCGCACCACGGGGCAGGGCGACAGGCTGCGCGCGGCGCTGCAGATCCACCTGTATTACCCCGAACTCGCCGACGACATGCTGGCCGGCCTCGCTGTCAACCACGCCCGTCTCGACCTTTTCGTGTCGACGACCTCGGAGGAGAAGGCCGAGGATCTCCGCCAGCGCTTTGCCGCCTATGCGAAGGGCAGCGTCGTGGTCGAGGTCTGTCCCAATCGCGGCCGGGACATCGGTCCCGTGCTGACGCAATTCGCCGAGCGGCTGCAGGGCTATGACGTCTTCGGCCATCTCCACGGCAAGCGCAGCTTGGCGCTGACCAGCGTCGGCCTCAGTCTCGACCTCGGCGTGCGGTGGCAGGCGTTTCTGATGCAGCATCTGCTGGGCGACCAGGATCCAATGGTCGACTTGATCCTCGACCGGTTCGCGGCCTCCGACCGGCTCGGCCTGGTGTTTCCGGACGACCCGAATCTCACGGGCTGGAGTCTCGATCGCGAGATCGCCCGAGACCTCGCGAATCGGATGGATCCCACGATGGAGATCCCGCACTCGATCGATTTTCCCATTGGCACCATGTTCTGGGCGCGACCGGCCGCGTTGAAGCCCTTGTTCGATCTCGGTCTCGGTTGGGAGGACTATCCGGAGGAGCCGGTGCCGATCGACGGCACGATGCTGCATGCGCTGGAGCGGCTGCTGCCGGTCATTGCCACCCATGCGGGCTTCGACCTCATGACCACGCATGTGCCGGGGATTTCCCGCTGACCGCAACTCCGTGAGCATCCTGCTCATTGTCGCGGCGACAGTGTGAGACGGGAGCCGACGATGAGCAGTACGGGCAGGGGCCGCCTCGAGGGCAAGGTGGCGATCATCACGGGGGCGGCACGCGGCATCGGACGTTCCACGGCCGTGCTCTTCGCACGCGAGGGCGCCGCGGTGGTCGGCATTGACATCGCGGGGCATGTCTCGTCGGCCATCGAGGTCGAGCCGGCGACGGGCGACGACCTGGCCGAAACGGGTCGGCTGGTCGAGGCAGAGGGCGGCCGCTGGCTGGCCGAGATGCTGGACCAGCGCGACATTAAGGCGCTGCGCGCCGCGGCTCAGAAAGCGGTCGAATCGTTCGGCGGCATCGACATTCTCTTCGCCAATGCCGGGATCCAGGATTTCAAGCCGCTTCTCGAGATGGAGGATGCCGACTGGCACGATCAGGTCGACGTCAATCTCAATGGTAGCGCCAACGCGCTGCGCGCCGTGGCGCCCCACATCGTCAAGCGCGGCGGTGGCCGCATCATCCTCACGTCCTCGACGCAGGGTCAGCATGGCACGAAGTTCGGCGCCAGCTACTCGGCTTCGAAATGGGGCATCCTTGGCCTGATGAAGTCGGCGGCGCTGGAACTCGGCCAGTACGGAATCACGGTTAATTCCGTCGTGCCGGGCCTGATTGACACCCCCTTGACCCGCCATCGCAGCCGTTATGCTCAGGCGGTCGGCAATCTCGACAGCGATAGGCCGACGGCCGAGATCGAGGCCCAAGCCAAGGCGAAGCTCACCGAAAAGTCACCGCTGGGCGTGCCCTTCATCTCACCCGACGACGTCGCCCCGGTGGTGCTGTTCCTCGCCTCCGACGAAGCCCGGATGGTGTCGGGCGCCGCCTACGACGTCACGGGCGGGGACAGCGCCAACAATGCGGTTTGATCGGCTGCGGGTGAGACTGGGCCGGTAGCAACCGGACCTATCTCGCTCGTTTGGAAGCGTGGCGAACTGTTTCGCGGAGACCACCTCTCACCGAGGCGCTCCGGTCTCCTTCATGCTGAGCACGGCCAGGAAGCTGATCACGGCCGCCGCGGTGACATAATAGCCGACCCAGGCGAGACCGCCGCGTTCGAGCAGCAGCTGCGCCGCGAAGGGCGCCAGCGAGGCTCCGAGGATCCCTCCGAGATTGTAGGCCGACGAGGCTCCGGTGTAGCGGACCCGGGTCGGGAACAGCTCGGGAAGCAAGGCGCCGAGCGGCGCGAAGGTCAGGCCCATGAGGCCAAGCTCGATGCAGAGAAAGGCCAGCACCTCGCCCGGGCTGCCGAGGCCGAGCATGCCGGGCATCAGGAAGCCCGACAGGGCTGCCAGCGCGCTCGCCGCCATCAGCACCGGTCGACGACCGAAACGATCGGCGAGCCCGGCCGAGATCGGCGTGGCGATCGCCATGAAGACCGCCGCGACGCAGAGCATCTCCAAGACATCAGGGCGGGGGATGTGACGAGTCGAGACGGCATAGCCGAGTGCGAATACCGTCGAGATGTAGAACAGGGCGTAGCAGACCACGATTGAGAGCGAGCCCTGGACCAGTTGAAGGCCGTGATGACGCAGCATGTCGGCCAGGGGTACGCGCACACGCTCCTGTCGGCGCATGGTCTCGAGGAAAGCGGGAGTCTCCTGCATGGAGACCCGGAGATAGAGCCCGATGGCGACTAGGACGGCGCTGACCAGGAAGGGGATGCGCCACGCCCAGGCGACGAAGGTTGTTTCGCCGAGGCCGAGCAGCAGCGCCAGGAACAACCCGTTGGCGAGGATGAAGCCGAGCGGCGGCCCGAGTTGCGGAAACATGCCGAACCAGGCACGCCGGCCATTCGGCGCATTCTCGGTCGCGAGAAGGGCCGCGCCGCCCCATTCGCCGCCAAGGCCGATGCCCTGGCCGAAGCGCAATAGGCAGAGCAGCCAGGGCGCCAGTGCGCCGGCGGTCGCGTAGCCCGGCAGAAGTCCGATCAATGTCGTCGACAGACCCATGACCAGCATGGAAGCGACGAGCGTCGACTTGCGCCCGATACGATCGCCGAAATGGCCGAAGAGCACCGAGCCGACCGGTCGCGCGATGAAGGCTATGCCGAAGGTCAGGAAAGCATTGAGCGCCTGGGTGCCGGGCGCCGATTGCGGAAAGAAGGCCTGACCGATGACCAGCGCTGCAGCCGTGCCGTAGATGTAGAAATCGTAGAATTCGATGGTTGTGCCGACGAGGCTCGCCAGTACGATCCGGCCCAGTCCGGTCGCGGACGGAGCCGCCGCATGGCCTTTTGCCAACGGGATTGGGGCACGAGCCCCCGCGTTTCCTGCCATGGTCGTCGTCGCTTTCGCGTTACTTTTTGACTGACGATGGCGCTACGGCGGAAGCAGGGATCGGTCAAGCCCACGCTCGGCGGGGAGCCGATCAGAGGACCATGGGGTTCTGGCCGCCGTCGACCGCCAACGTCGTTCCGGTGACGTAGCTCGCCTTGTCCGACGCGAGGAACACCACGAGATCGGCCACCTCGTCGGCACTGGCCATGCGGCCGAGCGGGAGCTTCGCCAGGACGCGGGCGCGGGCCTCGTCGGCATCGATGCCCTGGGCCGCCGCATCGGCCGCCAGTCCTTCGGCCACCCGCGACGTGTCGGTCAGGGTCGGGCTCACGCCCACCACCCGGACGCCGCGTGCCGCATAGGCGGCGCCGAGCCCCGCCGTCGCCAGCATCAAGGCGGCATTGGCGGCACCTCCGGCGAGATGGATCGGAGCCGCCACCTTGCCGCCGGTGCCGATGATGTTGATCACCACCCCACGGCCCCGCGCCGCCATGCGCTTGATAAGCGGATCGACCACGTTGATGGTGGAAAAGTATTTGGCATCCATGGCGGCCCGCCAATGGGCCGGGGTGAGGTCGTCGGGCGGCGAGCGCTTGGCTGCCCCGGCGGAGTTCACCACGATGTCGATCGCGCCGAGATCGGCTTCGACGGCTTCGACGAGGCGAGCCGCATCATCGGCATCGGCGCAGTCGGCCGCATAGCCCCGGAGCGCCGAATGGAGTTCGCAGGCGGCTGCGACATTGGCCGCCTGGCGCGAGCAGATCGCCACGGTGGCGCCTTCGGCGACGAACGCTGCCGCGCACGCGAGACCGATGCCTTTCGAACCGCCCGTCACCAGGACGCGTCGCCCTGCCAGACCCAGATCCATCGTGCCGCTCCATTACATGCGACATCTCCACGCCGCCCGAACGGAACGCCGTGATCGAGCGTTGTTTCCACCTAAATGTGAAGAGGTCGAACAATGATCAACGTCAGAGCACTCGCTCTCGCCACCATTGTCCTGGCGGGAGCTGCATCATCCTCCGCCGAAGCTCGTAATCTCGCTCGAACATACGCCGGTGTGAACCAGCACAATACGGTGATGAACGACATCTACCGGGCGCAGCAGCAGAACAACGCCGCAATCAGCCATGTCCAAAATAACATTCGGTCTACGCAGCCGAAAGTGTACTGAAGCGCGTGCGCCAAAGGACGCTGCGGGGCCGACCCGGAAGCTCAGGCGAGGCAGCGTCCGCAGACGCCCGCAAGCTCGACGATCTGCTTGTCGATCTTAAATCCCGACGCCGCGGCGCGGCGGGACAGCGTCGCATCGACCTCGTGATCATCGACCTCGTCGGTCGCCCCGCAACGGGTGCAGATCAGCAGAATGCCGTGATGATGATGGCCGGGTGAATCGCAGATCGCAAAGGCATTCCGGCTCTCGATCTTGATGACGAAACCGTTCTCCACCAGGAAGTCCAGCGTTCGATAGACGGTCGGCGGTGCCACTTGGCGATCTTGCAGCCGCGCGAGCTCATCGATCAGCGCATAGGCGGTGAGCGGCGCCGCGCTATCGGCGACTAGACTCAGCACTTGCCGACGCAAGGCCGTGAGTTGCACGCCGCGTTCCACGCACAGACCCTCGACGCGCCGCAGCCAAGCGCTCCGTCCCCCGTCGATTTCGGCATGGTCGTGGTTCATTCGCGTCTCCGCCTCTTATCTGAGCCGTCTCGTCTGTGGCTTCAACCCTCGACGGCAATGCGTCGCTGCAGCGGTACCAAGGCGCTTGCGTCATGTTAAGTTATAACATAACACTGGCGTCACGCCCTCCTGAAGAAAAGCGGAGTCCGAAGCTATGACGCCCTTGAAGAGCCTGATCCTCGCCGGCACCCTGGTTGCCCTCGTTTCACCGACAGCGGCCTCCGCCGCCGGGGTCACCGTCGTGGCGGCAGAGAATTTCTACGGCGACCTCGCCAAGCAGGTCGGCGGTGGATTCGTCAGCGTTACGTCGATCCTCTCCAATCCCGATCAGGATCCGCATCTCTTCGAAGCCGATCCATCGACCGCGCGGGCGCTGAAAGCCGCCAAGGTGACGATCGCCAACGGGGTCGACTACGATCCCTGGATGGAGAAGCTCCTGAAGGCCGATCCCTCTCCGGGACGCGCCGAAATCGTGGCCGCCGACCTCGTTGGAAAGAAGTCTGGCGGCAATCCGCACCTCTGGTACGATCCCAAGACCATGGACGCCGTCGCCCACGACCTTGCCGCCAAGCTCTCCGCGATCGATCCGAGCCACAAGGCCGAGTTCGAGAAGAACGCGGCTGCCTTCGACAGGGCTATGGAGCCCATTGGCGCCAAGGTCTCCGCCATGAAAGCTAAATATGCTGGTCAGCCCGTTACGGCTTCGGAGCCCGTCTTCGGCTACATGGCAGGCCTTCTCGGCCTCGACATGCACAACGAATCCTTCCAGCTTTCGGTCATGAACAACACCGAACCTTCGGCATCCGACGTGGCGAAGTTCGAGGACGACCTCAAGGGCCACAAGGTCAAGGCGATGCTCTACAACAGCCAGGCCGACGATCAAGCGGTGAAGCGCCTCGTCCAGATGGCCAAGGACAACCACGTTCCCGTGGTCGGCATCTCCGAGACCGAGCCTGCCGGCACAACCTACCAAGCCTGGATGCTGAAGCAGCTCGAGGCGCTCGACCACGCTCTCGCCGAGAAGGCCTCTTGAGCCTCGTCGCCTTCGATCGCGTCACGCTCGCGCTCGGCGGGCGGAGCATCCTGTCCGACGTCGACCTCGCCATCGAGCCCGGTGAATTCATCGGGCTGCTCGGGCCCAACGGCGCCGGCAAGACGACGCTGATGCGGGCCATCCTGGGACTGGTTCAGCCACGATCCGGCACGATCTCGGTCGAGGGACGTCCGGCGGAACGGGGCAATCTCGCGGTCGGCTATATGCCCCAGATGCGCGGCCAGGCCGATCTGCGCTGGACGGGGTGGGACTTCGTCGCCGGCGCCGCGGGCGGCCATCAATGGGGCCTGCCGCGGCTCGACAGGGCCGCGCGGGACGAGGTCGCCTGGGCGCTCGACATGGTGGGGGCCACGGCGCTGTCGCGGCGTCCCCTTGGCGAGCTCTCGGGCGGCGAACGCCAGCGCCTGCTCCTCAGCCAGGCGCTGCTGGGCCGCCCGAAACTCCTGCTGCTCGACGAGCCGCTGATCTCGCTCGATCCCACGCATCAGCGCGGCGTGGTCGAACTCGTGGCACGGCTGCGGACCGAGCTCGGATTGTCGATCCTGTTCTCGGCTCACGAGTTGAACCCGCTCCTCGGCGCCATCGACCGCGTTCTCTACGTCGGCGGGGGCCAAGCGGTGCTCGGCACGGTCGACGACGTCATCACGGGGCCCGTCCTGTCGCGGCTCTACGGTTCGCCCATCGAGGTGCTGCGCCTCGGGCGCCGCATCTTCGTCATGGCGGGGGACGTCGAGATCGAGGGCGAAGCACATCGCCATCACGATCACGGCCACCACCACGGAACCCACGACCATGCTCGCCTATGACTTCATGCGGACCGCCTTCCTGGCGAGCGGTATCGTGGCGATCCTGTCGGGGCTGGTCGGCTACTTCCTGGTGCTGCGCAACCAGACCTTCGCGGGCCACGCCCTGGCGCATGTGGGCTTTACGGGCGCCACGGGCGCCATCCTGGTCGGGATCGCGCCACTCTGGGGCCTCGTCGGCGTCACGCTGATCGCCGGCATGGCGATGGGGGCACTGGGCGAGAAACTGTCGGCGCGCGATGTCGCGATCGGCGTGACGCTGTCGCTGGCGCTCGGCTTCGGCCTGCTGTTCCTGCATTTCTACACGGCTTTCGCCACCCAGGCGACGGCACTGCTCTTCGGCAACGTGCTCGGTGTCGACCGGACGGCGCTCTGGTCGCTGGCCGGGTTGGCGGTGGTCAGCGTCGCGGTCCTGGCCGTCGTGTCCCGCCCGCTGCTCTTCGCCAGCCTGCAGCCCGAACTGGCCGAGGCCAAGGGCGTGCCGGTCCGGCTCGTCTCGGTGATCTTCCTCGCCGTCGTGGCCGTGGCGGTTTCGGAATCGTCGCAGATCGTCGGCGTGCTGCTGGTCTTCACGCTCATGGTCGGCCCGGCGGCCGCGGCCCGCAACTTCTCGCCGCGCCTCGGCCTCGGTCTCGCGCTCTCGGCCGGCCTGGCCCTGGCCGAGGCCTGGGGTGGCGTCGCTCTCGCCTGGTTCACCGACTGGCCGGTCAGCTTCTGGATCACGGCGCTATCGGCGCTCGCCTATGGGGTGAGCTTCGTGCCGCTGGCGACGCTATCGGCGACTTTAACATCACGGCGCTCGTCATCGTCACTTCGATCGCAGCCGAGTAATCCCGACCCGTCGTGAGCACCGGCAAGCCCGCCCATAGCTTGTCGGGCGCGCTACATCGGCTCACCTGTCGCAAGGACGCTGTCCCGAGCCTGTCGTCGAAGGTCAATGAATGCGCTCTGCGCGGCGACTGGCCCGTCATCGCAGCCTGGGATCGTCAGCCATCACGCGGATGAGAGCAGGCGCTTCACGTCCGGTGCGAAGTGCCACAGGAGCGCCGACACGACCAATGCGCCGCCCACCACCGTGACACTGCCGGGATCCTCGCCGAAGGTGAACCACACGAGAGCAGGTCCGGAAGCCACGTCGAGCATGCTCACCAGGCCGACTTCCGCGGCAGGGATGCGCCGCGCCCCCGCCATGTAGAGCGCCATGGCGAGGCCGATGGTCAAAAAGCCGAAAGGAGCCAACAGGGCAAGATCGTCAACGCTGACACCAAGTCGGGGCGCGAACGCAAACCCGATGACGCCGCTCAGCGCCGTCCCGAGCGTGTAGACGGCATTGCCGGTTCTCGCGTTGCGGCTGGCGTTGACCAGGATGATGGCCATGCCGAAGTTCATCGCCATGGCGAAGCCCATGCCGGCGAGGCGGGTCCCGTTGGTGCCGCCGCCTCCGACCATGATGGCGACGCCGACAAAGGCCACGCCACCGGCCGCCAGCAGCCGTCGATCGGGCACGTCACCCATCCAGGCCCAGGCGACGAAGGCCGTGACGAAGGGCACCGTCGCATAGACCACCATCACATCCGCGACCGTGGTGAGCTTCAAGGCGAAGATGTAGCAAAGGCCCGAGAGTGCCGTCGGGACGGTCAGCACCAGGGCGCCCGGCGACAGCGCGAAGGCCGCCGGAAGGTTTCGGCCGTTCTCGACCGCCATCCAGGCGAGCATGAAGGCGGTGCCGAAGACGGCCCGCCACGCCAGAAGGCTCCAGGCGTTCAGCGGCAGCGCTCGGGTGAACAGGCCCGCGGTGCTGTAGATCAGGCCCGCGACCACCACCATGGCGAGACCTGCGGCCCGGCTGTCCCGGAAGGCACGGTTGCTCGTCATCGTCATGGGGAGGCTCCGCGATGATCCGGGCGCGAGAGAACCATCATAGGTCCTTCGTCAGTCGCATGGCGTCGTAGACCGCTGCATGGATGTTGCGGCCCGCCACGGCGTCGCCGACGCGGAACAGGCGATAGCGGCCGTCGGGGTTGCGCACCAGGGACTGGGGGCGACCGTCCAGAAGGGCCGCATGGTCGACCTCGCCGAGATTGAGCGATCCCGGCTTCAGGATGAAATAGAGGTCGTCGAGCGGCACCGTGCCGTGCTCGACCACCACCTGGTCGGCCTCTTTCTCGATATGGCGTCGGCCGTATTCGTCGAAGAAGCGCGCCACGATCCGGTTGCCGCGCCGCTCCAGGCTCTTCAGCCGCAGGTTCAGGCTGATGGTTGCGCCGGCGTCGCTCAGGGCCTTGAAGTAGGCCGGAAAACTCGTGCCGCCGACGTCGGGCGCCAGCGTGCGGTCCGGCGTTACGACCTCCATCACGGCACCGGTGCCGGCGATGAATTCCGCCGCCGTCATGCCGGGGTGGGCACCGTTGTCGTCATAGAGCAGCACGGAGGCGGCAGGCCGCACGGCGCCCGACAGGACATCCCATCCCGTCGTGGCGAGTTCCGCGCCGACCTCGAGGAACTCGGTGTCGGGCAATCCGCCCGTCGCCACCACGACGATGTCGGGAGCCTCCGCCAGGACGTCGTCCGCCTCGGCATAGGTGTCGAAGCGGAAGCGCACGCCGTGGCGCTCGCATTCGCTCATGCGCCAGTCGACGATGCCGAGGATCTCGCGGCGGCGCTTCAGCCCGGCGGCGAGGCGGATCTGGCCGCCGGGCTGGGCCGCCGCTTCGAGCACCAAAACCTCGTGGCCACGCTCGCCCGCGACCCGTGCCGCCTCGAGCCCGCCGGGTCCGGCGCCGACGACTAAAACGCGACGGCGCGGGCCGCGGCTCGGTGGCACCACATGCGGCACCGTCGCCTCGCGGCCCGTCGCGGCATTGTGGATGCAGACCGCCTGCCCGGAATAGATCGAGTCGATGCAATAGCCCATGCCGACGCAGGGCCGGATGGCGTGCTCGCGTCCCTCGATGATCTTGCGGGCGATGTGCGGGTCGGCGAGATGGGCGCGGGTCATACCAACCATGTCGAGCTTGCCGCTGGCGATGGCGTGCCGCGCCGTCGCGACATCCTGGATGCGGGCGGCGTGGAAGGTCGGCAGGCGCGTCGCGGCCCGGACCTCGCCGGCGAAATCGAGATGCGGCGCCGAGCGCGCGCCCATGCCCGGGATGACGTGGCTCAGCCCCTCCTCGGTGTCGATGTGCCCTTTGATGACGTTGACAAAATCGATCAGGCCCGAGGCCGCGAGACGCCCCGCGATGCCGAGCCCTTCCGCGGGGGTGATCCCGCCCTCCTGGTCCTCGTCCATGACGGCGCGCACGCCGACGATGAAGTCCGGCCCGACGCGAGCGCGGATGGCGCCGAGCACCTCCAGGCCGAAGCGCAGGCGGTTGTCGAGGCTGCCGCCGTAGGCGTCGTCGCGCCTGTTGGTGAGCGGCGACCAGAACTGGTCGAGGAGGTGGCCGTAACACTCGACCTCGATCCCATCGAGGCCGGCGGCCTTCACGCGCTCCGCCGCATCGGCATAATCGGCCACCACGCGGGCGATGTCCCAGTCTTCCATGGCCTTGGGGGAGGCGCGATGGGCGGGTTCCCGGATGCTCGACGGCGCCAGCACGGGGAGCCAGTCGGCCTTGCTCCAGGATGTGCGACGGCCGAGATGGGTGATCTGGATCATCACGGCGGCGCCATGGGAATGGACGTCGTCGGCGAGTTCCCCCAACCAGCGCACCACCTCGTCCTTGTAGAGGAGGATGTTGCCGAAAGCCTGCGGGCTGTCCGGCGCCACCACGGCCGAGCCGCCGATCATCGTGAGCGCGATGCCGCCCTTGGCCTTTTCCGCGTGATAGACGCGGTAGCGCTGCTTCGGCATACCCTCGTCCGTGTAGGCGGGCTCGTGGGCGGTCGACAGCAGACGATTGCGCAGCGTCAGGTGTTTGAGGCTGAAGGGCTGGAGTAGCGGATCATGGGACATGGGCCTACCTCGTGGCACCTATGGTGGCTTAGCAGCGGCGGACCACCATCCCCGAAGCGTCGTGCATTGCGCTCTCCACGTCATGCCCGGCCTTGTGCCGGGCACCCACGCCATCGGGCGCCGCGACACCGGCACGGTTCGCACGAGCGGAACGGCGTGGGTGGCCGGGACAAGCCCGGCCATGACGTGGAACGGGGGCGCCGCGTCACAGCTCACACCGCGGGATGCGCTCGTGCCACCTGCGGGTTCGAACCAGCGTGTCGTTCTCAAAGGCGCGCAACTCGCCCTCGATGGTGAAATGCGTGGCGTCGCCGCGCATCGCCGTCTCGGTCTCGATGCGGATGCGCCAGCCGTCGCGTCCCATGGCATAGCGTTGGACGATCCGGGTCTCGGCCGAGAGGGGATCGCGCCCGACCGTGAGGGTGCGGGTGAGGTCGTGCGAAAGGTCCGTGCCGATGGCGTCGAATCGCATCACGCCCTCGCCGAAGAGGCCGCCTTCGCCTTCCGTCACCACGGTCGCTGTGTCGTTCAGGAGATCGAAGGTGACGCGCCGCGCCGCCCGGCTCTCGGCGAGTTTCGTCGTCGGGGCCGCCGGGCCGTGGCGCGGGGCCGCGAAGACGACCTCCGGCTCGCTCCGCCCGGACTCACGCATCGGGAGGCGCAGCAGGCTTGCGCCCGTGTGGACCGACAGCGTCGCGGCCTCGCGCGCCGGCCAGACGAGCGGCCAGTAGGCGGTCGAGAGCGCCAGCCGCAGGCGGTGGCCGGCCGGCACGCGATGCCCGCACATCTTGAGCGCGACCCGAACCTGTACGGCCTCGCCGGGCACCATGGGCCGGGGCTCTTCCGAACCGTCGCGGTGGGCGAGGTTCAGCACCGCGTAGGAGATACGCAGCGACGATCCGTCGGGCGCGACATCGCAGAGCCGCACGGCCAGTTGAGCCTGCGGCAGGTCCGAAGCCAGCGACAGGGCCACGACAGGGTTGCCGAGGACCTCGACGTCCTCTCCCAGCGGCTCGGAATCGAAGCAGAGCGACAGGCCGTCGTCGAACCGCTGGTCGGTCGGGCGTTCACCGGCTACGCCCGTGCCCATCCATTCGCCGCCGCCGGTCCCGGTCCAGAGCGGCGAGCAGAAGGACAGCGCGCCGGGCTCCGGCGAGCCATCGACGAGGCGTCCGGGCGCGAGGCCGAACAGGCGGTCTTGACGATCGGAGCCCGGCCATTCGACTTCACCGACCCAGCGGCCCGTCGACACGGCACGCATCGCCGAGGGTGCCTGCCAGTCCTCGACGAAGGCGCGCAGCGCGGGCTCGCGCGCAATGCCGCCCCCGCCGGTGCCCTTGAGGTGCAGATCCCACCAGCGCCGGCATTCGCCGAGGAAGTCGATGGCCGGGCTGGGGCTGCCGTCCTGCGGGTAGATATGCGCCCAGGGCCCGACGATGCCGAGGCGTGGCACCTTCAGGTGCTCGATCAGGCGCGGCACGGCGTCGGTATAGGCGTCGCCCCAGCCGCCGACCGCGAGCACCGGGCACTGGATCGCGTCCCAGTCTTCGCAGACGGAGCCGTGGCGCCAATAGGCATCGCGACTCTGATGGGCGAGCCAGAGGGCGGGCCAGAACGGCATGGCCTCGATCCGCTCAAGCCAGCGCTCGCGCCAATCGGTCCGCATCTCCGGGTCGGGCGGCCGGCCCTGGTAGGCCAGCATGATGGCGCCCCACCACAGATTGTCGTTGAGGAGGCAGCCGCCCTTGAAGTGGATGTCGTCGCCGAAGCGGTCGTCGGTGGAGCAGACCGTGACGATGGCCTTCAGCGCCGGCGGGCGCCGCGCCGCCACCTGCAGGGCGTTGAAGCCGCCCCAGCTCTTGCCCATCATGCCGACGGCGCCGTCGCACCAGGGCTGGGCGGCGATCCAGGCGATGACCTCAAGGGCGTCGTCCTGCTCCCGGACGAGATATTCGTCGTGGAGCA
>JBPBQY010000094.1:0-21499 GCA_050920985.1 Janthinobacterium lividum
TCGACTAAGTTCATCAATTCTGCGTATGAGAACTACTACGGTGGAAAGTCCACCTACGCTGCGACCCTGAGCCCAAGGGGAGATTTTACCCAGTCTACATATAACTACAGTTCGCCATACAGAACTGTCTCCGAGATAGAAACATACACCTCGCATTCTGCGCCCAATGTTAGTGCGTATTACGGCTATGATTACCACCAATCTTCCGCCGACTATCAATCTATCAACAGTACCGCCTACTCAAGCGGCGATTATAGATACAACAATACGGTAAGCTTCGACTCACAGTCGTTCTTCGATGGGAGCTCAAGCGCGTCATACTCTGACACGACACTGACAGAGGAGAATGGTGTGACCGTGCCAAACTCTACTCACACCTACAGCGTGGGCAGCTACACCGACCCATCAGGGTACACCACCTACCATTCCAGCCAGACCTGAGCGTAAGGCTGACGCCTACCACCCTGTGAGGACCCAGGGCCTGTCTGCATCGTCCGATTGACGTCGCCGAGCGCGGAGCCATAGTTTTCAGGATGAGCGACAAACTCTTGACCACGAACAATCCCGCTTCCGAACCAGCTGATGCTGAGATCGAAAAGCGAGCCATCCAACTTGCCAGAGCTGATGGCTTGGCATGGACGGCACCTGTAGCCCCAGAGCAGGGCAAACACGACCAGTCCGGGGTAGCGTCAAACGATGACCGGGAGCGATATCGTGCCCTGGCGAATGAACGCCTGGAGGCTGAGCGGGGCTTGGTCATCCCCTGACGTTGGAGTGAGAGCGCATGTGCGGTCGGTTCACGCAGCGCTACACCTGGTCCGAGGTGCATTCCTTCCTCAGCGTCATCGGCGCGGCGAAGAACCTCCGGCCGCGCTATAACATCGCGCCGACGACCACGATCGACGTCGTCCGCAAGGCCGAGGGCGGTCGCGAGCTGGTGGCAATGCGCTGGGGCTTGGTCCCTGTCTGGTGGAAGAAGCCGTTAAAGGACGTGCCGGCGACCTTCAACGCTCGGGCTGAGACGGTGGCCGAGAAGCCGATGTTCCGCGACGCCTTCAAGCGCCGCCGCTGCATCATCCCGGCGTCCGGCTTCTTCGAATGGACCGGCGGCAAGGGCGAGAAGGTGCCGCACCTGTTCACGGCCGCTGACGGCGTGCCGGTCCTGGCCTTCGCTGGCCTGTGGGATCGCTGGACGGACCCCACGAGCGGCGACGAGGTCTTGTCGGCCACCATCATCGTGTCGGGCGCGAGCGCCTGGATGGAGCCCTACCATGACCGGATGCCGGTGCTGCTCGCCACCGAGGACTTCGACGGATGGCTTGATGGTACGCTCGGCCCGGAGGCGCTGAAGCCTGCGGCTGAGAGCGATTTGCGGGAATGGATCGTCTCGAGCAGGGTGAACCGTGCTGGGGTCGGCGACGACGATCCGAAGATTGTGGAGCCGTTGGCCGCTATGGGATGACAGTAGCCTGAGCCGCGCAACCAAGTCAGAACCGGTTCATGAACCCTGCCAAGCTGGAATCGTCGGAGCGGCCAGGCTTTGAAAAGCCGGCCTGGCGAGAAGGTATCCTTGGATCAGATTCGCTCCGATGTCCTGTAGCGCCCGCAGCTCACCGAGTGTCTCGACGCCTTCGCAAACCGCCAAGATTCCGAGGTCCTCTAACATATTTAGCGTATGTCGCAGGATCGAGCGTTTGACAGGCTCGACGTCGATTGCGCGGATGAGATCCATGTCAATCTTGACGATGTCGGGCTGAAACTTAGCCAGGAGTTGAAGGCCGGCGTAGCCCGCTCCGAAATCATCGATCGCCGTCTTGAACCCTATCTCTTTGTAGGTTTTCAGGATGTTTAAGAGGTGCGCAGTGTCGAGCTTTTGGGACTCCGTGAACTCGAAGATCATCTTGTCGAGCGGGAAACCCGTCCGCGTCGCCGCCGCGAGGGTGAGGCGGATGCAGGCATGCGGCTCGTAGACCGCATTGGGAATAAAGTTGATCGACAGGAGCGCCCCGTCGTTCGCCAAACCGAGCTTCGACGCCAGTTCGATCGCCTTCACCCGACACTGCTGGTCAAAGGCGTAGCGGTTTGCATCATCGACGGCGGACAGGACCGTATAGGCGCCTTCTCCGTCTGTCCCGCGGACGAGAGCCTCGTGTGCGAAAACCTTTCCCGACGCAGTGTCGACGATCGGCTGAAACGCCATCGAAAAGGGCAAAGCGAACCCAGATCCATTACGGCAACCCTGACATCCGATGGACATTAAGTTAAGGCTTCAGCAGTTGAAAGGTCGCTCATTATCGGCCCCGCTTATTAACATCTCGTCTCTATCGTTTGTTATAAGTTCCAGATGTCGGCTGAGCCCAGCCGGATCATCTTCAGGTAAACAGGCGCATCGCAGACTCCCGCGTCGAGACGGCCGTCTTGCCCTCGCATTGCGTAGGGCCGAGATCGCGCTCCTACCATCCTCTGCGGTCGCGGAGCCTGTCGCCGATGGCGTCTCGTCCCGGTCCGGATGGATCTGCGAGTCCGGCGAATTTGCGGCACTGTGGCCCACCAGTCGCCAACTCCCGCCAAGGCTCTAGAGGCCAGTCAGTACCTAATCACTGCGTGCTGGACAGGTCCCCTCCGGGGCATCTCATTTGCTCCTGCAGTTGGCGGATCCGCTTCTCAGTGAGATCCACGGCGTACTCGCCGAGGAGCATGGGCAAGATCGTACCGTTCCTGTCGACGTGCTCGGCATCGTAACCGGTCTCTAAATTGCACTCTAAGTCATGGTAGGTCAGCCAAGCAGATTGAGCGCGATCCAGGTTGTGTCGGCCGAGTGGGTCGAGCTTGGATGCCAAAGCGTCATAGGCTCGAGACAAAGCACCGTTGACGCTGGCGAGCTTGTGGGAGGCGCACGCCGTAGCTTCCATTTGGTTCGGAGCATCAGCGCAGAGCGCCGGGACGTCTGCGAGGGCGGTTGCGGGCCACGCAAGAACGACAGCGAGGAGAATAAGCTTCATCGAGAGGCTCCGAAAATGCGGCAGGACGCTCACGGTGGCGTCGGCTGGTTAAGTGGATAGGCCGGTTTCGAACCCCAGACTCGCTTTCATGGGGCGACGGCAGCCAACATAGACGTCGGCGTGCCTCTCCTCACCTTCGACAGGTATTTCAGCACGCAGCTTTTTTTGGGGACGCTGCGTCTGCTCCCAACAGACTTACCGTTGCGCGACGGTCCGCTTTGGCCTGGGCCCAGTCCGTAAGCGGCCGGACCGCTGTCCACCCTTGCTCCCCGTTCGGTTCCGAGAAGCCGCGTTATCGAAGGTGATGCGACACGCGAACGTCATCACGATGCCGATCGGCGCCAAATTGCAGCTTGCATCTGCTTCGTGACATCGCGCCATGCGATAAGCGTGCTTCGCTCGCCTCACCCCGTCGCGCATGCTGACAGTGGCCGCGGGTGTGGCTCACAGGTCGTCGAGCGGCGACCTGCCCTGGGCTTAGTCCCGCTTAGAACCATATCGGTCGATTCAGACGGCCGCATCCTCAACACAGCTGTCCGCTGATCCTTCAGAGCCCAGCTCTCGCCGAAACCGCGGAAGCTGGAGTATGACGCTCGGCAGAACATGCAGAGGCTGGGCGCGGCCGTAAAGAAAGCCCTGAACGTTGTCGCAGCGCTTCGACAGAATGAGGCGCAACTGGTGCACGTCTTCGACGCCCTCCGCCGTGACCTCCATCGACAGGGCGCGCGCCATTAGCGTGACAGCCTCGACGACGGCTGCGCCCTCCGGCCGCTCCCGGAGATGGCGGACGAAGGACTGATCGATCTTGATCGTGTCGAACGAGAAGCTGGTGAGGTAGCTCAGGGACGAGTACCCCGTGCCGAAGTCGTCGAGCGCGATCCTGACGCCTCGATCTCTCAAGCGAGTCAGATTTCCGAGCACGTCGTGCTCGCGATCGAGCAGGATCGACTCCGTAATCTCGATCTCGAGCAGGTCAGCAGGCAACCCCGTCGCATCGAGCACGTCAAAGACGCTGTCCACGAAGTCGGGAAGTCGAAAGTGGCTTGGCGATATGTTCACCGCGACGCGCCGGCCCTGCCACGACAGCGCGTCGACGCATGCCTTGCGCAACGCCCAACGCCCGATGTCGACGATGAAGCCGGTCGCCTCGGCGATCGGGATGATCTCACCCGGCGAGATCCAGCCCTCGCTTGCGTGGTGCCAGCGCAGCAGCGCCTCGAAGCCCTTCACGCTCTCGTCAGACAGACGGATCTGCGGCTGATAGTGGAGTTCGAAGTCGCCGTCGTTCAGGGCCTGACGCATGTCCTGGTCCAGACGCCGACGTCGGGCGAGCCGCTCGTCGAGCTTGACGTCGTAACGTTCCCACCGGCCTTTGCCGCCCTGCTTGGCGCTGTAAAGGGCGAGGTCGGCGCGCGCCAGCAGCTTCGCTTCATTGGTGGCGTCGTCGGGCGTGACCGCTATGCCGATGCTCGCGCCGATGCTCAACAGTTCGCCCTCGATCCGCAACGGCACGCCGATACGGGCGACGAGCGCTGCCGCTAGCGCCTCGGCCTCGCCGCGATCCTCGCCCCCAAGTAGAATGGCGAACTCGTCGCCACCCAACCTGCTCACCGTGGCGGCAGCTGGCGCCAGTTCACGCAGGAGGCTTGCGACGGACACGAGCAGCATGTCTCCGACGCCATGTCCGTGGCGATCGTTCACGGCCTTGAACCCGTCGAGGTCGATGCAGAGGAGCGCACCGCTCTGCACCTCGGGCCCGTCGCAAATTGCCCTGAGCACATCCTGAAAGGCGGCGCGGTTTGACAGGCCCGTCAACACATCGTGAGTAGTGAAGAAGCCGACCCGAAGCTCCGCCTCGCGGTCTCGGGACACGTCCGAGCCCACCCCGCGGTAGCCCTGGAAGTCGCCATCCTGAGAAAAGCAGGGCTTGCCGTTCAACAGCCACCAGAGGTCGGTGCCATGCACCCGCAGAGCCACGGTCGCGGCCTGCAGGGCCCTGCGCTCCGCGATGGCGGTTGCGACCTCGCCGATGACGCCGTCGTCGGTATCTGGCCGCGCGTGCCTCGCCAGAACCTCGGTGAAAACCTCACCCTGGATGTCCTCGGAGTGGCAACCGAGCGCGGCAGCCATCCGCGCGGGCGCGTGCCGCAAGCGGCCCTCGCTGTCCGTCTCCCATAACCAGTCGCTCGCGCCTTCCTCGAAGTCGTTGAGCAGCAGCGCGATCGTTTGTCCCTGCTCGGCGACCAGCAGGCGGTCGCGGATGCGCTCGCGTGCGTATTGTGCGAGCCGGAGCTGGCTGGCGAAGACGAAGGCCGCGTAGATGGCCAGCAGGATGGAGATCCACCCATAAGATGGTGGCTGCAGCACGCACAGAGCCAAGGCCGACCCGGCGACGATCGGAACGACCAGGGCCATGGACACGGCCAGCAGCGGCCCGACCACGAAGGCGTCCGACACGAGCCCCGCCGCGGTGGCGATCACGATGAACTGATGGCCGACGTCGGCGCCCCTGAACAGCGCGTAGGGCATCGTCGACCAAATGGCGCCGATCGTGAATGCGAGCCCTATGGCGAGGCGGCGTCCGCGCTCGATGTTTCGGGGGCTCGACTGGGGGATTGCGTCCCTGGACCTGATCGCTAGCGTCAACGTGACGGCGTTGGTCACGGTCATCGCCGCCGCCAGAAAGATTAGGTAGGGCTTCGGCGCGCTCTGCCAGAAGAACACCGCCATCGACAGCGCAATGGCCACGTGGGTGACCGAGGAGTAGTTCGCAACCACCAGCGTCTCATGGACAAGGGCGGCCAGGACGGGCGTTTGGTGCCGATCCGCCTCACCCATGGTGGGCCTCGCGAGGCTCGACGAAAACGGGCATGCCGCCCGCGGGGCGCAGGGTGATGCGCATCTGCGCAACGGGCAGCGCTATGCGCGCGGGCCGTACCCGGTAGTGGGGCAGCAATGTCGCCAGCACGACGAGGCACTCCGTCATTGCTAGCCCGGCGCCGATGCACACGCGCGGGCCCGCGCCGAACGGCATGTAGGCGAAGCGCTCCCGTTTGACCCCGGCATCGGAGTGGAAGCGGTCGGGGTCGAACGCTTCCGCCTGAGGCCAGAGGCGCTCCTGGCGGTGGAGCGCATAGATCGGGACGTGGACCGAGCTGTCAGCCGGCACCATCCGGCCGGCGAGCGGCACCGGGCGGGTCGTCCGGCGCACCATGAGCGGGGCGGGCGGGAACAGCCGCATGCTCTCCATCAGGACCTGCCGGGTATAAACGAGACGGTCGACAGCGTCAGGGTCAGACGTGAAGTCGGGACGGACGTCTTCGATCTCGTCGAGAATGCGCCGTTCGACCTCGGGGTGGTCGTGTAGCAGCCGCAAAGTCCAGGTCAGGGCGAGGGCTGTCGTCTCATGGCCGGCGGCGACGAAGGTGAGCAGGTTGTCGACAATCGCCTCGTCTGCCATCGGCGCGCCGGTGTCGGGGTCCCTGGCGCCGAGCAGCATCCCGAGCAGGTCCGTGCCCAGCCCAGACGGCGAGGCCCGCCTCGCCGCGACGATCGCCGCCATGGCCGAGCGCGAATGCGTCGCTGCCCGCGCCCCTGCGCCTTGCCGTGGGTGCGGCATCCCGGGCGGCAGGCCCAGCATGGCGTAGGCCATCTTCCAATTGGTCGTGCCGATATACACATCCAACGCGCGCTCGAAGGCATCAACATCGAGCCCACTGTCGCCCGAAACGAGCGCGGCTAGGATGATGTCGAGTGCGGTCCGCATCATGTCTGGCAGGAGATCAAATGCTTCGTGCGAATCGCGGGCTGACCAGCGCGCGTTCGTACCCTTGGCGGCCTCGTGCATGCGGGGCACCAGGGCGCGGACGCAATCGGGCCTGAACGCCGAGGCGACGGTCCGCCTCTGGGCGCGCCATGAAGGCCCGTCGCTTGTGAGAATGCCGTAGCCCAGCGCCGGCACTAGTGCGCGCTGCGCCACCTCCTCTCGGGCCAGCGCGTCGGCGTGGTCGATGAACAGGGATCGGATGAGATGCGGATCCGTCACGAAGAACGTGGTGCGACCGAGCAGCCGGGTCTCGACGAGCGGCTCGGAATAGACGGCGTCCGGCCAAACGTCGATGAGGCTCCGGACCATCGAGGCGACCTGCGCCGGGAGACGGGCGGTCGCGCCCAGCCTCGCCGTCCAGGTCGTCGGGTCAGGCGAACAGACCTGGAGTTTGCCGGCAGAAAGCAACATTAACAACCTTTACGGACCTGCTTTGCACGGACGAGGGCTGACCCAGGCCGCGCCGTCGTGGACGGGTCAGGGCTGGCGGAGGAAGCGAACTGTTTTGCAGATGAGGCCGCCGAGCGCACAGCCTTCCGTCACGAGCCGATTGCCCGCCAACACCATTGTCCCGGCGTAGTCGCGCCCGTCCTCGGGGTCGTGAGCCGAGCCCGACCAGCGATCGGCAGCCGATGCCTTCATGTCGTAGAAAACTCGATCGCCCACGCGGCCTGGCCCGTCAGCATCCCTGAGCCAAACGATGTGTCCGCACAGCGCGTCTCCGCAGCGCGCTATCCGCACGCTGCCCGCCCCGTCCTCGCGCCGCCAAACGCCTTCCGGACTAATCGTGCCGGCCGTGCAGGCTCCAACCCAAACTGAAGCGATCACAACACCGTTGATGAGAGTTTTCGTACTATACATAAGTCAAACAACCACCAGGACTCGTAAGTGGAACGTCGCGAGACTATGGGGCAAGTGTGAAAAAACCCTCACGCTCGAAGCGACGGCGACGCCCGAACCGGACTACACCTGCGGCGAGAGGTCGCTGTCGAATGCCGCGGGCCATGACGGCGCAATACTCAGTCCAGCTGCTGGGATACAGGATGGATGAACGAGAGAAGACACTCGCCTGTCCAAGAACGGCGGTGTGTCGACCGTCGCCGCAACGGACGCGAAAGCTATAACCTGTAAATGTCTGGCGAATGCCCGAGACAAGCCCGGCGAAATACGCTGCGCTTCGAAACGTCCGTCTCTCCGCCACCCACGAACGTGGTTCCAGTCTCATCGGATCACGTCAGTCGCAAACAAGTACAGGCTGGTTCATGGTCCGATTCTGCAGAACTTGTTTGCGGTTGACTGCCTTGTCGTTCGTGATCTTCGCCAGTTTCGAATGCTCCGCGCAGGCGGCCGACATTCCTGCTCAGGCAGGAGGCTCGTCCTATGCAACTGCTCCGTTCCGTCCGGTTTTCGTGCGCCTTGGCGCGACAGGCGCCTTCTTCGATCAGAGCTTGGGCGGTACGAGCATCGCCGGCCAGCCCGTGACCGGAGCCGGCGTGAAGACGGGTCCGGTCGTGACCGCATACGGCGAAGCGGGCTACTTCTTAACGCGTCAGATCGCAATCTCGATCTCGGGTGGTTGGCCTCCGATGCTTACGGTGAAGGGCGCCGGTGTGCTGGCGCCTGACGGAACATTGGCTCGGGAGCGTGTCGGCGCGTTCACAACCACGGCGCATTATCATTTCGACTACGGCCGGATCCATCCTTACCTCGGTGGCGGGTTAGCCTATGCGGTCGTCTTCCACAACGCCCCAGACGCTATCGTCCAGCCCGTCCTGCGCGACGGCGTCGGGGGCGTCGTGGTCGGCGGTATTGACCTCAACCTCAACGACAGGTGGAGCCTCTTCCTCGACGTAAAGAACGCCTGGGTCCAACAGCGCATGTCGGGACTGGCCGCACCTGTCCCGGGCGGTCCGGCGATCCTGCCGTTCAAGACGCGTCTCAGGAGCGACATCGTGCTGGCGACCGGCGGCGTCGGTTACCGCTTCTGACAGCCGGGCGAGCCGCGTCCGATGCGGCGGGACGACCCGGACCGAAGTCGCAGTCTCGCGGTGCCTCAGGCCCAAGACGAGCGCGTGAGGGTAGTTGAAGGCCCGAACGAATGTCTGGTTCTTCGTCCTTGCCGACTCAGAGCGGCCAGTCGGCTTCCCACCCACTCCCGTCAACTTGCCGAACTGCCGCTGTCGGCGCGACAAGGTCTGCGGACGTCGATTGATCTCGCTCCGAGGTAGACCTTCGACCGACGCCAAGGCATCGGGATCGGCTGCCCGGGTCACACGATTTGCATTGGAGCGCTGACGTGAGCGACGCTCAGCAAGCCTCCAGAACCGTGGTTAACCCTCTGCTCGCATGTCCGCTTCGGCCCGGCCCTGCCGGCGTAACGCCTGCGGGGGGCGGCCATAGATCCGGATGCACTCGCGGCGCATGCGCTCGACGTCGCCGAACCCGACCTGGAGGGCGATCTGGTCTAGCGGCTCAGTCGTGCCTTTGATGCGAGGCAGCGCGGCTTCGCACCGAAGGCGCTCGACGGCACGCGCCGGAGTTTCGCCGGTCTCGGCGATGAACTGCCGCGCGAACTGGCGCGGGCTGATCCTCGCCACGTCCGCCAGGCGCTCCACGGACAGTCTCTCCCCCAAGTGGGCCCTGGCGAAGGCGAGCGCATCACGCACGCGTCCGCGCTGCGGCTCCACCTCCAGCATGACGGAGAACTGGGACTGTCCACCGCTGCGGCGGTGGTACACGACGAGATCGCGCGCGATCGCCTTGGAGATCTCGATCCCGCAATCCTCCTCGGTCATCGCGAGCGCCAGGTCGATGCCGGCGGTGATGCCGGCAGACGTCCACACGTCATCCTCGCGTATGAAGATCCTGTCGGCATCGAATGTCTGCCTCACTCCACGATGACCGTCTGTCGAGATTACCGGGCCTTGCAGGCTCTCGCTCGGTCTTCGGCATGCGTCTCGCGTTTGACAACCGTAACGAGCGGTCCTGCACGCGAACTTCACGCGTAGCCCTGAAGAAGGGGACCTTCGTCGATCGTGGCACTTCGCGTTCGGCGACGCTACGAGCCGAACGACCTCTGGCTTGACCCTGTTGATCGTGGCTACGCGCTCCGCGACGCGCCGTCCCGCCATCAGTCGAACGGCAAAGCGTCCAGGAGACCGACCTCGGCCGCAAGCTTGCGAAGGTCGGTCCGGGTGTCGTCGGGAAGGAGCAGCCCGTCGCGGCGGTTGGCCACGTCGTTCTTCGCCTCGATCTCGCCGGGATAGAAGATCTGCTCCACGCCCTGCGCGAGCGGCGCCGATTTGAGACCCGTGATCATCTCGTCCATGCGGCGCTCGAACATGTCCAGCGGCTGGAATGCCTTGATGTCGAGGGCGATCATCATATGCCCGGCGCCGCTGCGCTTCTCGGCCTGGTAGGGGCCGCTCACGCCTGGCCCGAACCCGCTGCCCGTGAGGACACCCGACAGCATGTCCATCACCACCGAGATCGCATAGCCCTTGTGCCCGCCCATTGGCAGGATGATGCCGTCGATCGCGGCCTGCGGGTCGGTCGTCGGAGCCCCTCCGGCGTCGAGGGCCCAACCCTCGGGGATGCGCTCGCCCCGCTGCCGGGCGAGGTAGACCTTCCCGCGCGCCACCCCGGTGTTGGCCATGTCGAGCACCATCGGCGGCCGATCTCCGGCGGGCGCGGCCCAGGACCAGGGATTGTTGCCCACGAGCTTCTTGCGGCCGCCCCAGGGCGCCATCGCGGGGCTGGCGTTGGTGGACAGGAAGGCCACGCAGCCGGCGCGCGCGCCCATCAGCGTGAAGTACAGCGCCGTGCCGAAGTGGTTGGAGTTGCGCACCGCCACGGCCCCGATTCCGTGGCGCTTGGCGCGCGCGATCGCCTCGTCGGCGGCGCGGGCCGCCGTCACCTGACCCATGCCCTCGTGGCCGTCCATCACCGACACCGCGCCGGCGTCCACCACGAGCTCCGGGCGGGCGGCGGGGTCGCAGACGCCGGCCTTGAGCCGGGCCATGTACCAGGGCAGGCGAAGCACACCGTGTGATTGGTGTCCCCATAGATCGGCCTGCACGAGCGTGTCGGCGCAGAGCGCCGCTTCGGCCTCGCCGAGCCCCGTCGTGCGATACGCCGCGGTGGCGAAGGCGAGGAGGCGGTCCGGCGCGATGCGGTTCTGGTTCATCGTCGTGCTCCCGTGTTCAGGTCAGGCGAGGCGCCTCGCGGCCTCTGGATCGAGAAGTGGAGGGTCCGGTCGAGGTAGCGGGCCTCGATCCGCGCGTCCCCCGCGACGGTGAAGGGCAGCGACAGCGTGCCGGTCGACACGATGCTGCCCTTCGACAGCGTCATCCCACGCTCGCCGGCGAGGGCGAGGAGGTCCGTCAGGGCGTCTAGCGGCACGCTCTCGTCGTCGGCGATCGCGGCGCCCGCCCGATCGACGCCGTCGGCCGACACGGACAGGGTCCGGGCCACGTCGTCCAGGGTGGCAGGATCGAGCACCTCGCCGAGGATCAGCGCACCGAAGCCGGCGTCGTCGGCGGCGAAGCTCGGCCAACCGACGGCCCGGCGGTCGACGAAGCGGGACAGGACGAGTTCGAAGGCGGCCCGGACCTCGCCGACGACGCTCATCGGGTCGGTCACGACCTCGCCTGGCGCAACGTCGCGGCCGAGCACGAAGGCGATCTCGAACTCTACGGTCACGGGGGCGTGGTTGGGCAACGACACGGCGTCGCCCGGGCGGAACAGGTCGCGGGACAGGACGCGGCCGGCGATCGCACGGCCGACACCCTCCTCGCGCCGGGCCTTGCGACTGCCGACGCCGAGCTTCCAGCCGACAACGGCGTCCCCCGTCGCGGCGACGAGCCGGTCCTGCACGTCGTAGCCCTCGGCCATGCTGCGGGGGCGGACGGCCTCGGGAAGCTCCGTGAGCTGCCGGCCGGAGCGCCACGCCGCGAGCAGCAGTTCGGCCGCAGGGGCCGGATCGAAGTCGGTCGTCACGATGCGGCCTCCCCGACGAGGAAGTCGAAGTCGCAGCCCTCGGGTGCCTGCAGCACGGTGCGGCGGTACAGGGCCTTGTAGCCGCGCTTCGGCACAGGCGGCGGCGTCACGCCGGCGAGGCGCCGCTGGATCTCGTCTGCGTCGACCAGGAGGTCGATGCGCCTCTCGGCGACGGACAGGCGGATTCGGTCGCCCGTCCGCACCGCCGCGAGGGGACCTCCCACCGCCGCCTCGGGGGCGACGTGCAGCACGACCGACCCGAAGGCCGTGCCAGACATGCGCCCGTCCGAGATCCGCACCATGTCCTTGACGCCCGCGCGGGCCAGCTTCTTCGGGATCGGAAGGTAGCCGGCCTCGGGCATGCCGGCCGCGTGGGGGCCGATGTTCTGCAGCACGAGGATGTCTCCGGCCTCCACGTCGAGATCCGGATCGTCGATGCGGGCGGCGAGATCCGCGAGGCCGTCGAACACGACGGCGCGGCCTTCGCTCTCGAACAGGGCCGGCGTCGCGGCCGCACGCTTGAAGATGGCGCCGTCCGGGGCCAGCGAGCCCTTCAGGGACACGATGCCTCCGACGGGCGAGACGGGGTCAGAGATGGGCCGGATGACGGCGCGGTCCACCCAGTCGAGAGGTGCCTCGAGCCGGTCTCCCAGCGTCTGTCCGGTCACGTCCACGGTGTCGAGGTGGAGGAGGGGGCGGAGCTCGCGCAGCAGCGCTCCCATACCGCCGGCGGCATGGAAGTCCTCCATGTAGCCCTCCCCGACAGGTTTCAGGTCGACCAGCACGGGCGTCTCGTCCGACAGGGCGTTGAGGCGCGCGTCGGACACGCGGATGCCGAGACGGCCCGCGATGGCGGCGAGGTGGACGACCGCGTTGGTGGATCCGCCGATCGCCATGAGGACCCGCATGGCGTTCTCGACGGACTTCTCGGTGATGATCTCGCTCGGCCGGATGGGATTAGCGATCAGCGCCACGGCGGCGCGCCCGCTTTCCTCTGCGGCCACGAGACGGTCGGCGTGGACCGCGGGGATCGCGGCCGTCCCGGGCAGCGCCATGCCGAGCGCTTCGGCGATGCAGGCCATGGTGGAGGCGGTTCCCATCACTGCGCAGGTACCGGCCGTCACCGACAGCCGGCCCTCGACGATGTCGATCTCGTCCTTGTCGACCGTGCCGGCGCGGTACTTGCCCCAGAAGCCGCGGCAGTCCGTACAGGCGCCGAGGCGCTGACCGCGGTGGCGGCCGGTCGACATCGGCCCTGTGACGAGCTGCACCGCCGGCAGGTCGGCCGAGGCTGCGCCCATGAGCTGGGCCGGCACGGTCTTGTCGCAGCCGCCGATGAGCACCACCGCGTCCATGGGCTGGGCGCCGATCATCTCCTCGGTGTCCATGGCCATGAGGTTGCGATAGACCATGCTGGTCGGGTTGAGGAACACCTCGCCGAGCGACACCGTCGGGAAGGCCCGCGGCAGGGCCCCCGCGGCCAACACGCCCCGCGACACGGCCTCGACGAGCTCCGGCATGCCGCGATGGCAGTTGTTGAACTCCGAGGGCGTCATGGCGATGCCCACCACGGGCTTGTCGAGCAGGCCTGTCGAGATTCCCATCGAACGCGCGAAGGAGCGGCGCAGGAAGCGAGCGAAGTCGAGGTCGCCGTAGTTGGTGAGGCCGTTGTCGAGTCCCTTGGGTCCGCTCATCTCTCGCTCCCGTCCGTCCGGCTGCGGAACGCGACGCCGAGGAGATCCTCGAACACTCGGACCATGCCGCCCTTGTCCTTGTCGCCGTGCCCTTGGAGGAGGGCGGTCTGGTAGGTCGTCGTCGCGGCCGCCAGCACCGGCATCGGCATGCCGAGTTCGGCGGAGACACCGGCGCCGCTGACAAGGTCCTTGTAGGCGTCGCGCATCGGGTAGCCGTCCCAGAAGTGGCCCCGCAGGATCCGCGGGACGAAGAACTCGGAGGCGTGGCTGCGGCCCGTGCCGCTGTTCACGACCTCGCCGACGAGGTCGGGGTCGAGGCCGAGCTTCGCCGCCATCGGCAGCACCTCGGCCAGCGCCGCGGCGTTGATGTCGAACAGAAGCTGGTTGACCAGTTTGGCGAGTTGGCCACTGCCGACCGGGCCCATGTGGAGCACCTTGTCTCCGATCCGATCAAGCCACGGCTTCACGCTGTCGAACGCTTCGCGCTCGCCCCCGCACATGACGGTGAGCGTGCCGGCGATCGCCCGGGCCTCCATGCCGGACACGGGAGCGTCGAGGAAGCCGATCCCTCCGGTCGCGAGGCGGCGCGCCATCGCGAGCGTGCCCGCGTAATCGCTTGTCCCGAGGTCCACCACCGTCTGTCCCGGCTTGAGGAGACCGGCGAGGCCGATCTCACCGAACAGCAGGTCTTCGACCACCCGGCCGTTCGGCAGGCACAGGAAGACGACGTCGCCCTCTGCCAGGCGTCGGAAGTCCTCCGTGCCGTCCAAGCTGGTCCCGTCGAGGTTGTCGAGCGCCGCCGGGCTTCGCGCCGCGACGACGACGCGGCCCGCCTTGCCGAGGTTGACCGCGATCGGCCGGCCCATCTGGCCGAGGCCCGCGAAGGAGACCGTCACGACGTCCTCCCGCCGAAGACGACGCACACGGGCGAGCCCGTCCTCACGACGGGACCCGTCGGCGACAGGGCGCCCGTCCCGGGATCGACGGTGAGGACGGCGAGCGTATCGCTGTCCTCGTGCGCGACGACGAGGTGACTGCCGTCTGGATCGAGCGTGAGGAAGCGCGGCTTCGCGCCGCCCGTCTTCGTGACCGCCATGAGCCGTACGGTCAGCCGCTCCGGATCGACCGCCAGAAGCGTGACGCTGTCGTGGCCGCGGTTCGAAACGTAGAGCCAGCGCCCGCAGGGCGTCAGGGCAATCCCGGCGGCGTGGCTGGTGGTGAGGCAGTCAGGAGGAAGGACGGAGACGATCTCGCGCGCCTCGAGGCGTCCGCTTTCCGCGTCGTATCGGAACGTCGTCACGGTCGAATCGAGCTCGTTGGCGAGGAAGAGCGCGTTGCCCGAGGGATGGAAGACGGCGTGGCGCGGTCCGGCCCCCTCGCGCCCGCGCGGCGGTTGGTCGGTATTGAGGCCAAGGGCGCCGGCTTCGCCGAGGCTCAGGACGAAGACGCTGTCGAGGCCCTTGTCGGGGACGATCGCGCGGCGACCCGCGGGGTCGAGCAGGATCTGGTGGGGGTGGGAGCCCCGTTGCTGCGTCCTGTGCGGCCCTGGTAGCCCCGGCAGGTCGAGCACCTGCGCGGAATCTTCGAGGGCGCCGTCAGGCCCGATCGGCAGGCGAGCCACGCTGCCGGTAGCGTAGTTGGCGACAAATAGGTTGCCGCTCCACGCGTGCACGACAAGGTGGACGGGGTTGCGGCCTCCGCACGGGCGTGAGCCCATCATGCTCAGAGCTCCATCCCGCCCGACCGCGAAGGCGCTCACGGTGTCGCCGTCGCCGTGCACCACGTAGAGCCTGTCGCCGACTGGGCTGAGTGCGAGGAACGACGGGTTGACGAGCCCCCCCTCAGTCCCGAGGTGGTGCCACGTGCCGTCGGCCGCGACGTCGTAGATCTCGATGCCCCGCCCTCGCGCGTTCCGCTCGGCGGTGGTCCGACAGCCGACATAGGCCAGCATGGCTCATCGCCCTCCCAGGCGGGTTGCTGCGGGGGCGCTCCGGCCTGCGGGAAGGCCGGCGGCAGTTGATGGCGAGCCGCCGCCCATGGGCCGGCGCGTTAGGGTCAGCACCGATACGGCTCCGCAGACGAGTAGGATGCCCGCCACCACGAAGGCGATGGCGTAGCTGCCGGTCGCCGCGATGACGTAGCCGGTCACCACGGGCGCCATCATGCCGAAGAGGTTTCCGCCCACCACGACGAAGCCCATGGCGACGCCGATGTCGCGGGGGTCGGGCAGGAGGTCGTTGACGAGCGAGAAGGTCAGCGACGTCGTCGAGGCGATCCCGGTCAGCGACAGGGAGATCAGCAGGATGATCGGCCAGGTCCCGTCCACCAAGGGGGCGACCAGGATGACCGCAGCCAGCATCATGGTGGCGGCGATGACGATCCGGCGCCTACCGCCGCCGACTTCGCCTTCGAGGAGGCGGTCGCTGAGCCGGCCGACGAGGATGCACAGCACCACCGCGACGGCGTAGGGAATGGCCGCGTAGAGCCCGGTCTTCGCGATCGTCAGGCCCTTGGTGGTCTGGAGGTATGTGGGAAGCCAGGTCAGGAACAGATATTGCGAATAGACGTTGCAGCCCATCGTCAGCGCGAGCCCCCAGAGGGTGGGTCCGCCCGACAGGAGCCGCAGCAGGCCGCCATCGCCGTCTCGCCTCCGCGCGGTGACGCCGGTACGCTCGGCGAGAATCAGCGTCCGCTCGGTCTCGCTCAGCCAACGGGCGTCCTCGGGTCGCGTGAACCAGATCCGCCACGCAACCAGCCAGACGGCGCCGAGGCCGCCCGCGACGAAGAAGAGCACGCGCCAGCCGAACATCCCGATCACGGGACCGGCCACCAGGGCGCAGAGGGCCGGACCGGCGTAGGAGCCGCTGTTGAAGGCGGCGTTCATGGCTCCGCGCTCGCGGGCCGGCATCCACTCACGGATCACGCGGGCTCCGGCCGGGTTGCTGCTCGCCTCCCCAGCCCCCATGGCAAGTCGCGTGAGGAGAAGGGGCACGAAGCCCGACGCTAGGCCGGTGGCGGCCGTGGCCAGGGACCAGAGGGTGAGGCCGAAACTTGCGACTCTCTTCGCGCCGTGACGGTCGACCAGCAATCCCATCGGGATCAGGAAGATCGTATAGGTCCAGAGGAAGGACGAGAACAGGTAGCCGAGTGCGACCGGGCTCAGTCCGTATTCCTTGGCGATCGGCCCGGCGGCGAAGGACAGCGCGACTCGATCGATGTAGTTCACCATCGATAAGGAGAACAGGAGCAGTGCGACCCACCCGCGCTTGAACGGCATTGCGTTTCCCCGAGCTTGTCGTTGACGGACCCCGTTCGTCCGGGGTCTCGCTGTCGTCCGACGACACTAGGCACCCGGTGGGGAGCGATCGACCCGCATCGACGCATCGCACGATGCTGATTTTGGATCGTCGCGTCCGCCGATCACGTCGGAATGGACGGTTGCGCCACCCGGGCCAGGAAGGTGGCGAGCGCGGGATCGTCGTTGTCCCGCCGCCAGGCCAGCAGGGTCTGGCTGACGATCGGCGGATCCCAGTCGAGCTCCCGGACGCACACGGTGGCGGGCCGCAGCCGCGTGGCGCTCTCGGGCACCAGCGCCAGTCCAACCCCGGCGCCCACGAGCGCCAGGATCGTATGCGTCTCGCGGGCGTATTGGACGTAGTTGGGCTGGACCTCGGCCTTCCGGAAGACGGCCGAGACGAGGTCGTGGTGATAACGCCCCTCGACCGGTGCGTACATGATGAAGGGCTGGTGCTGCAGGTCGATCATGCGCAGGCGATCCGCTCGGGCCAGGGCATGCGCCTCGGGGATCGCCAGCGCCATCCGGTCCCGCGCAACGCAGAGTGCGTCCATTCGGCTGCGGTCGACGGGCGGACGGAGGAGGCCCACGTCGATGGCGTGCGTCGACAGGCCTTCGATCTGCATGTCCGTGACGAGTTCGCGCAGGATGATCTCGACGCCCGGCATCTCGCGCGCTGCCAGCGCGACGAGGCGGGGCAGCAATTCGTACCCGGCAGCGGGGATGAACCCGAGCGTCAGAGCCCCGCGCTCGCCCGATGCCACGCGTTGGACGGAGAGGCGGGCATCCTCAGCCAGCGTCACGATCCGCCGCGCGTCGGCGAGGAAGCTTCGGCCGGCGGCCGTGAGGGCCACGACGCGGTTCGACCGCTTGAGGAGCTGGACGCCGAGGATTTCTTCCAGGAGCATGACCTGCCGGGACACGGGAGGTTGCGTCATGTGGAGCCGCTCCGCAGCGCGCCCGAAGTGCAACTCCTCGGCGACCGCAATGAAGCATCGCAGCTGACTGAGCTCATACATGCCGGCGCCCCAGGCCCCTCATCGCGCGTTTCGAAGCTCTCCACTCCGATGATGCCGGACCTCGCCAAGAGCGACGTCCCCGCTCGATGCACCGCGAAGGCACCGCGGACGAGTTTCAGGTCGTCACCTATCGCTATCTCCGCCCGATCGTCTGGGGCTTTCGCACCATCTCCGAGCGGTAGGTAGCACGCACAGTGGAGCTGCCCTGGGCCGCGACCTGCGTCCGGCTGGGTGCTCGTCCTGCCCGAGTAGCGATAAGGGTGTAGTTACACGCATACTCTGCCGTTGCACAAGATAATAGCGAGCTCACCACGAGTATAGCCTTGATGAACTGACGTGCATCGTCGTGCGATGCCGAGCCGACGAGGCTGCTGAGCGACGCCCAGCGTCTGCTTTCCCGGCCCGTCACTCCGATGCATTCTCATGGGGATCGTTCAGAGAAGGCCCTCCGATAGAATTCCCATGAATGCCCCGCCCTAGACGGGCGGGACAGGATCGCTTGGGCGGTTAGGCGTCGGGGATCACGGCTGTGGCCTCGATCTCGACCAACCATTCGGGCCGCGCGAGTGCACTGACGACGATGCCGGTCGAAACGGGATGAACCCCCTTCAGCCAGCGTCCGGTGACGAGGTAGACGGCTTCACGGTAGCGAGGGTCGGTTAGATAGACCGTGATGCGGCAGATGTGCTCGAGGCGGCTACCCGCCTCTTCGAGTAACATGGCGATGTTGGCCATCGCCTGCTCGGCTTGTGCTCCAGCGTCGCCGATGCCGACGCTTTCCGACGTGTCGAGGTTCTGACCGATCTGGCCGCGCACGAAGACCATCGTGCCGCGCGCCACGACCGTCTGACAGAGGTCGTTGTCGATCCGCTGCTCGGGATAGGTCTTCTTCGTGTTGAAGGGTCGAATGCGTCGATGAATCATGCTCGTGTCCGTCGTTGTCCGTAATCGATCGATTGATCTACTTGTCGAAGTAGCCAGCCTTGATGGTCGCGCCGATCATGTTGACGAAGAGCCGGCAGGCCGCGATGGCGGAGATCTGGTTCACGTCCTTACGGGGCGTGATCTCGACGATGTCCATGCCGACTACCCGCCCCTTGGCGACGAGACCGTGGATGAGCTTACGGGCCTGCACGTAGGTCACGCCGCCGAGGGCCGGACCGGCGACCGCCGGCATCACCGAAGGGTCCATGCCGTCGGCGTCGATCGTCAGGTAGTAGCGCCCGCCGTCGGGGATGCGGGCCAGCACGGCGTCCATGCCGACGTCGTGGAGCTCGTAGGCGGTGATGATGTTGGAACCGTAGGCGCGCGCGGCCTCCACCTCTTCAGTCCGGGCGCTGCCCTGGGCGCGGATCCCGATCTGGAAGATGTCCTTCACATGCGGCATCTCGGAGATGCGCCGGATGACGCTCGACAGCCCGTCGGTAACGCCATCGACCTCGTCGCGCCAGTCGAGATGGGCGTCGAGGTGGATGATCGTGATCGGTCCCTCGCCGTCGAAGGCGCGGAGTATCGGGATCGGGATGCCGTGATCGCCGCCGATGGTCAGCGGCAGGGCGCCAGCCTTCAGGATCTTGCGGATTGCCGCCTCGGCGTTGCGGTAGCTCGTGCCGAGGTCACGCGGGTCGGTGACGACGTCGCCGCAATCGACCATGCGGATCGGCTTGTCCATGAGCAGCGGGCCGCCGATGTCGAAGTCGTAGCGTTCGAGCGAGCGCACCGCGCGGTCCGAGGCCTGCCGAACCGCCGTGGGGGCGTTAGACTGGTCGTTGGTGACGTCCTCGATGCCGTAGGGAGAGCCAAAGGGGATGCCGAGAACGGCGATGTCGGCCCGGAGGTCGTCGAGGTCGGTCACCACCTCGGAGAACAGCAGGCTCTTGTGGCCGTGCTTCGGCGGGCTGGTCAGGGCTTTGGTCATGGGAAATCGTCCGTTGGGGCGGGAGCCACGGTGACGTGTGGCGGGAGGTCGCGCCGGCTCAGGGCACGGCGTCGTCGAGGGTGCGATCCGGGACCGCCGTCGGCATGGCGGCCAGCGTATCGGGCGGGAGGTGGCAGGCGATGCGATGACCCGGCACCGGTTCCCGGACAGGCGGCGGCACCGCTTCGCAGAGACCCGCGATGGCGTGCGGGCAGCGACCATGGAACACGCAGCCGCGCCGGTCCTTCGCCCCGATCGTGTCCGTCCGGAGTTCGACCCGGGCGTGCCGGTCGCTGCCGGGCAAGGGGTTCGGAACGGAGGACAGGAGCGCCTGCGTGTAGGGGTGGTAGGGCGGGCTCAGCACCGCCTCGACGGGGCCGATCTCGCAGATCCGGCCCGCGTACATCACGGCGATCCGGTCCGCCATATAGGCCACGACCGACAGATCGTGGGAGATGAAGAGATAGGACAGGCCGAGGTCGGCGCGCAATCCGTCGAGGAGGTTCAGCACCGTCGCCTGGACCGAGACGTCGAGCGCCGAGACCGGCTCGTCGCAGACGATGAACTCGGGCTCGGTGGCGATGGCCCGGGCGATGCCGACGCGCTGCTTCTCGCCCCCGCTCAGTTGGTGGGGATAGCGGTCGTAGTAGCCGCGCGGCAGCCCGACGCGGTCGAGCAGCGTCTCCACATGGGCGCGGCGGCGCTCTGCTGGCACGTTGGTGTGCAGCGTCACGGCGCGGCGGATCGCGTCGCCGACGCTGCGCCGCGGGTTCAGGGACGAATCCGGGTTCTGGAAGACGATCTGGGCGAGCTTGCGCCGCGAATCCAGCGCGCGCTGCGGTACGCCCGCGATGTCGTTCCCGTCGAACAGGATGCGGCCGCCGCTCGGGTCGACGAGCCGCAGCACCGTGCGCCCGAAGGTCGACTTGCCGCTGCCGCTCTCCCCCACGAGCCCCAGCACCTCGCCACGCCCGATGTCGAGCGAGATTCCGTCGACGGCATGGACCCGCTCGGTGCGGGGGGCGGGCCAGGGCAGCACGCCGAACTTCCGGCTCCACAGCAGGCCGCCGCCGACGCGCTTGCGATGGTAGGTCTTGGTCAGCGCCTCGGTCCGGAGGAGCGGGAGCAGGCCCTCTTGGTGGGCGCGTGGGCCTGCCCGATGATTGTCGACGGGCCTGGGCCAGGCCGGCACCGCGTCGCTCTTCCAGCAGCGGACGTCGTGGCCGGGCGCGATGGCGACGGCCTCCTGGGGCTCGGTTCGGCACCGCTCCTCGACGAAGGGGCAGCGCTCGGCGAAGATGCAGCCCGGCGGCGGCGCGGTGAGGTCCGGGAAGCGGCCCGGGATCGGGGCGATGCGGTCGCGGCTCCCGCCGGCCGACAGGCGCGGCAGCGAGGCGAGCAGTCCCTTGGTGTAGGGGTGTGAGGGGCGCCCCAGCACGGCGTCCTTGGTGCCGAACTCGACGGTGCGGCCGGCGTAGAGCACGCAGACGCGGTCGGCGATGCGGTTCACCACGCCGAGATTGTGAGTGATGAAGAGGAGCCCCAGCCCGCGCTCCCGTTTCAGGCGATCGAGCAGGTCGAGGATCTGGGCTTCGACGGTGACGTCGAGCGCCGTGGTGGGTTCGTCGAGGATGAGGAGCTTCGGGTCGCAGACGAGCGCGTTGGCGATAAGCACGCGCTGCTGCATGCCGCCCGAGAGCTGATGCGGATAGGCCGCCATCAGCCCGGCGGGGTCGGGCAGGCCGAC
>JBPBQY010000037.1:0-19288 GCA_050920985.1 Janthinobacterium lividum
GTGGGCCGCCATCAGGGAGGCGTTCACCCGCTTCGAACCCGACGAGTGCCGCAACTACCTCGCCGCGGCAGGCTACGATACATACGACCCAGCCTGAACGGAAACAGCTCTAGCGTATGGCAGCGTGAGCCGGTCCTCCACCATGGAGGCCTCGAAGAAGGCGATCACCGTCGCGCGCAGCGCCGCCACGTCGGCGGCAGAACTCGCCGACAGCAAGATCGCATCGGAGTGCTTGGCCGCCAGAGCGGCCCGACCGACGTCGTCCACGCGATCCATCTTGTTCAACAGCAGCATCGAGGGCACCGCATCCGCTCCGATCTCGTGCAAGACAGACCGAGTGACCTCGAGTTGCGCCTCGTAGGTCGGGTCGGAGGCGTCGACCACGTAGAGCAGCAACGACGCATCGAGTGCTTCGGCAAGCGTCGACCGGAACGAGGCGACCAGGTCGTGCGGGAGTTTCTTGATGAAGCCCACCGTATCGGAGACGAGCACGCGGGGCGAGGTCTCCGGCCGCAGCGCCCGCACGGTCGTGTCGAGCGTCGCGAAGAGCTGATCCGCCACAAGCACTTCGCTCCCCGTAAGAGCACGCATCAGCGACGACTTGCCCGCGTTAGTGTATCCGACCAGCGCGACTCGCAAATGGTCACCGCGCGCGGAGCGCCGCTGTTCGTCGTCGAGCTGGATTTCGTCAAGCTGCGCCTTGAGTTCGGCGCGGCGGTCCCTGACCTTGCGGCGGTCGAGGTCGATGTTGGATTCGCCCGCGCCGACGCCGCGTTGCCGGCCGCCCCCCGTCGATGATTCTCGAAGGCGTGGGACGAAATATTGCAGCCGGGCCATCTCCACCTGAAGCTTCGCCTCACGGCTGCGCGCGTGGCGGTGGAAAATCTCCACGATCACGCCGGTACGGTCGAGCACGTCGGCGCCGGTCGCCCGCTCCAGGTTGCGCGCCTGGCTCGGCGAGATCTCATGATCGACGATCACGACGTCGGCCGATGGCTGCGTGTCCGGCCCTGGCTCGTCCGGCGCGGAAGCCAGCTCGGCGCCCGCGTCGAAGCGCCCTCGCGCTTTCGACGTCGATGGGGTCGCCATCGTGCCGACCACGCCCGTGCCACCGGTGAGCGCCGCCAAGTCGTGCAGCCGCCCCTTGCCGAACACGGTTGCGCCATCAAGCGCTTCTCGTCGCTGCGACAGGGTGCCGACGACTTGATAGCCCAGCGTCTTCACCAGACGGCCTAGTTCCTCGATGCTTGCCGCATGAGCCGCGTCATCGACGCCGGGAAGCTGGACGCCGACGAGGATGGCGCGCGGGACGGGGAGTTTGGTTTCCATGCGTCTGCGTAGCACGGTCGGAAGGTTTGTTGCCTCACACAGCCCGCCTTAAATCACTTGGACTCCTCTCGGCCAGATCGTTCCGTTTTCGACGCCTGTGGCCGGAGCCGACCAAGTAGGCCGTCGAACAGCCCAAGTGACCTAGCCAATAACGGATGTTTGAGGACCCTACCGATCGTCGCTCTGCACTCCGCTTGGGTATGGGGGCAAGCGTGTCGAAGAGACCTTCTTGCGGAGTCTTGTCACGCGGGGCGTGGCGGCGGCCGCTCACTGTTGGACAAGCCTTGCAACGTCGCGGTCGGTTTTGCGCCTATGGTTATCCGCGACAGTCCCGGTCCGCTCGGACTTCACCGATATCGATCCTGATCTTCGCCAGAACGCGTGCATGTTCTGGGTAGCCGAGCGCCCTGAGCATTCGTTCTCCCTCGTCGAGGACCTCGATCGTGCCGATCAGTTCGCTTGCGCGGTTATCCCGAACAGCAACTTGACGAGCGCTCTCCGAATGTGTCGTCGCATGGTCTTCGGTATCGCACTTTTCGCCGTTCTGAATGGGATTCGAGAAGACCGGCCCTTCACCATAGTGTCCCGGCTCGCGCAGTCTCGCGATGGCGTCGGTGATAGATGTTCGATTGTGGAGCGAACCACCGTCCAATGATGTCATGAGATGATCTCCTCTGGATTCTGACATCCTGCCGCTCAATTCGTCGCTGCGAGACTAGTCTGTCCAGTCAAAGGTGAGTGAGGGAGTATATGATTGCGAGAGTGCTTTCGCTAGCTTCGCATCAAGATCTTGTGGTGACGGCACGGAGTCCTGAAAGAAGCAGGAGGCCGTCCGTCGCTGGAGCAGGTTGGGTGGGATGAGGCAAGAAGCGGTTTAAGTGTCACTCCGCGGCGTGCGGCAGAGGTCAGGTGAGATACACCTGGACGCTGCCGTAGCCCTCGAACACCGCCTCCACTCTCTGCCCTGGGATAGCCTGTGTCAGTCCAGTGCAACTGCCCGTGGCCACCACATCACCTGCCTCCAGAGAGCCTCCTCGAGCCGATAAAGATTGCGCCAAGTCAACCAACGCTCTGACAGGATCGCCGAACACCTCGGTTCCGCGACCCCTGGCTAGCTCGTTGCCGTTCATAAGGAGGAAGACCTCGATGAGCTTGCTCCCCATCTTGCGCCACCCCTCGACAGGGGAGCCGAGCACGCATCCAACGTCCAGAGCGAAATCGGCTGTTGCGGACCAGTCGTTCAAGGGGACGTTCCCTCCTCCGCGCCTGCCCAGAAGCTGCAGACCCATGCGGCAGGATAGGATCGAATCCGACACGGATCTCAGGTCGATTGGCTCCTGATCGGTGCGCCCATGACGAAAACGAATTGAGCTCCCAGCCCGAGCGTCCCGTGAGGCAGGCGAATGGTCGATCCAGACTCGTAGACGTACTCCGTCAACAGCTTTCCTATGATCGGTTTCGAGCAGCCGAGCAGTCGTGAGGTTACCGCGGTCGTCGCCGCCAAGGTGTAACCAATGGGAGCGGCACCGTGACAATCGATGGCGGCATCCTGGACGTCCCATGCCTCCTGCATCGAGGCCAGCCACTTCAGGTTGACGTCACCCGATCTCGATGATCGACGCGCCTGCGCCAACGCCGCGCCTACTCGCCCTGCATCAGCCCGAAGCATAATGGCTATCCTGAAGACTAATGAAGACAGTCGATACGTATCACGGTCAAACGCCCCGTTAAATACCACAGGATTTTAATACCGCGACGGCTGGTCCTGTCTCGTTCCTTGATGCTGATGCGAGCATTATCTGGGGGCGGCCAAAACTGGGTCGCGCAGCATTCAGCCCACGTTGGATCACATGCAAGTCGATCAACAAGTCCCCGTCCGCATCCAGGATCAACAGGTCGCATTCCTGGTCGGCCAGGACGGGGAGGGACACTGGCTCGCGGTCGAAACCCACGGCCTGGGCGGCGGCATCTTCAACAGCCGCGACAAGGCCTTCCAGTACGCCCGCGACGAGAGCCGTCGCCTTCCGGGAGCGGTTCGGTTCGTCGAGGAACCGATACGCCTCTTCCATTCATGAAGACGCGGAGGTGAAACCCATGTTCCTACAAGGCTCGATGACGGCGTTGGCGACGCCGTTCACCTCCGACGGCCTGGATCAGAACACTTTCGAGAACTTCGTCGAGTGGCAGATCAGCGAGGGGGCGAATGGCCTCGTGCCCTGCGGCACAACGGGTGAGGCCCCGACGCTCTCGGCGGGAGAGCGTTACAGGCTGATCCGCATCTGCGCCGAGTGCTCCGCAGGGATCGTTCCCGTTATCGCCGGCACGGGAACGAACTGCACGGCGACGACCATCGAGCAGACCCGGGATGCGAAATCGGCCGGCGCTGATGCGGCCCTGATCGTCACGCCATACTACAATCGGCCGACTCAAGACGGGCTCTACCGCCACTTCGCGGCGGTCGCGAGCGCCGTCGACATCCCGATCATCCTCTACAACGTGCCGAAGCGGACAGGCGTCGACCTCCATTTCAGCACGATCGAGCAGCTTGCGAAGATCCCGTCGATCGTGGGCATCAAGGACGCGAGTGGCGACCTCGATCGCCCGCGCGTGACCGCTCTCGTAGCCGGTCACCGATTTACGCAGTTCTGCGGTGACGACGCGAACGCCGTCACGTTCAACCTCGCGGGCGGGCGAGGCTGCATCTCGGTCATCGCCAACGTCGTTCCCGCGCTCTGTCGGGACCTGCAGCAGGCCTGCCGGACCAAGGACTGGGAGGTGGCACGTCATATTCAACACCGCCTCAAGCCCCTCGTCGATGCGATGGGGCGGGAACCTAATCCGGGACCTATCAAACAGGCTCTCGCGTTCGTCCACCCAGGCTTCTCGCAGGAGCCGAGGCTTCCAATGGTCGGTGTCGCGCCAAGCACCGCGTCCGCCATCCGTGAGGCCCTTACGGATCTCGGGCCCTCCTCCAAGCCGCTCCCTGAGAGAATGGTCTGGCAAGGGGGTGGGCGTCCGAGATCCTCCGCGGCCGTGACGGTATGGCGCGCGGAATGAGGCGAACGCTCAAGCCGCGATCTGCCGTGTCAGAATGGCGTAGATCTGGTCGTCCAGATGCGCTTTGCGGACTTCCGCCTTTGCCTGATCTTCCCTGAGCTTGCGTGCCACGCAGGCGAGGGCGTTGAGGTGATCGCCCTGCGCCTGGGCCGGCAGGAGCAGCAGGAAGACGAGATCGACACGCTGGCCGTCGATGGCGTCGAAGTCTATCGGCGGCCGCAAACGCGCGAACAACCCCACGGGTCGCATCAGGGACGGCAGACGGGCGTGCGGAATGGCGATCCCCGCTCCCATGCCGGTCGATCCCAGTCGTTCACGCGCGTTCAGGGCGTCCGAGATCGCCGACGCTTCGACCCCTGCCAATTCTACGGAACGCCGGGCCAACTCTTCAAGCATCCTCGGCTTGTCTGCGGAGCGTAGGTCGAGGATCACGTCCTCGGGCCGCAGGATATCGGCGATCTTCATAGATGCTCCAACAGGCTCAAGGTCCGGCCTCTCCCGGCGTTCGTCGCGTTCAACATCTCGCATCCGCTTCCTCGGGCGCCCGGAGTCGATAGCCGACGCCGGTTTCGGTGAGGATGTAGCGGGGCCGCTCCGGTTCGGGTTCGATCTTCTGCCTGAGTTGGCGAACGTAGACCCTCAGGTACTGCGAGTCCGTCGAGGATCCCCACACCTCTCTCAGGATGTGCGCATGCGTCAGGACCTTGCCGGCATGGAGCACCATCAGGCGGAGCACCTCGTATTCCTTGGGTGACAGCTTGATGTCCTGGTCCGACATTCTGACGACCCGGCGGACGAGATCGACCGAGAGGCTGTCGACTCGGAAGACCGGGCGTTCACCTTGGACGGCGAGCTGATGACGCAACGCCGCGCGAAGGCGCGCCAGCAGCTCGTTCATGCCGAAGGGCTTCGTCACGTAATCGTCGGCACCGAGATCGAAGGCTTCCACCTTGCCGGTCTCGTCGCCGCGGCTCGAGAGGACCACCACCGGAACGGTGTCGTCGCGTTCGCGGATGATACGCAGGACCTCGTGTCCCTTCATGTCGGGAAGGCCGAGGTCAAGCAGGATGAGATCGACCTTCTCATGCTCGATCTGATCCAGGGCCGCGCGGCCGTCCGCAGCTTCCAGGACCTGATAACCCTGGGACGAGAGGCCCATGCGCAGCAGCTTGCGGATGGGCGGCTCGTCGTCGATCACCAGAATGCGAATTGATGGCATGGGACGCTGTTCCGTGAGATGGCGACGGCTCCGATCGATGCGGATCGAGTGTCGGCAGAGGCGATGATCGGGGCAGGCTCGGCGTGGAACGACTTCACGCGGCCTCGCTCGCGCACCGTGCACGGTCCGGCACAGCGAAGCTCAGGGTAAAAGCCGCCCCCTTCCGGTCCGTTCGGTTGGAGGCTGTGAGCGTTCCACCCATCGCCTCGACGAAGCCGCGCGCGATAGCCAGGCCAAGGCCAGTGCCGGCCCGCACATGGTCTCCCTTTCGGGCGCGGTAAAACTTGTCGAAGATCCGTTCGACGTCCTCGACCGGGATGCCGTCCCCCTCGTCGAGTATTTGCAGTTGGAGGCGACGACCCTCCTGCCAGGTCTGAACGCGGATCGTCGTGCCCTCCGGCGCATATTTGGCAGCATTGTCGAGCAGATTGAAGAGCGCCTGCTCGAAGAGCACGGGATCCAGGTCGAGCGGCGGCAGGTCGGGCGCGGTCTCGACTTCGATCCGATGCCCGGTGAGGATCTTACCGGCGCGACGGAGAGCGGTGCCGACAGTCTCGCCAATATCGGACTCTCCAACGTTCGGCGCCACCGCTCCGGCTTCGAGCCGCGTCATGTCGAGCAGATTGGCGATAAACCGGTTCAGCCGCTCCGCCTCGTCAATTACAGTCGAGAGAAGGTCGAGCTTGGTCTCAGCATCCAGCGATCCGTCGAGGTCACGCATCGTCGTGGCGGCGCCGAGGACGGAGGCCAGCGGCGTCCTGAGATCGTGGGAGATGGAGGTCAGCAGCGCCTGGCGCAGACGGTCCGTCTCGGACAGCAGCTTGGCCCGGTCGAGGTCCTCGACGAGCTGGACGCGCTCGATGGCCAGTCCGCCCTGATCGCTCAAGGCGTCGAGCAGGCGGCGACGGTCGGGCGTAAGGATCGGGCCAGTCGCATCGCTGTCGATGCCAATGACGCCGATCGGACCCCGGCCGGTGTGCATGGGCAAGAACAGGCGCTTGGCGCCCGGCAGCGTGTCGGCACCGCGCCCGGCGGGGTGATCATTGTCGAAGCACCATTTCGCCGCCCCGAGGTCGGCCACGTCGAGCTGGTCTTCCGGCGGATAGCCGGCCTTGACGGTAATGCGGCCGTCGTCGGGCAGCAGGATCACCACCCTGACCTTCAACATCGAGGCGACCTGAAAGACGGTCGCCCAGAGCACGTCGTCGAGGTTGCCGCAACTCGCGAGCTTGCGGCTGAATCCGTAAAGCGCTTCGGTCGAGCGGGCGCGTCCCTGGGCGATGATGGCTTCCGACCGCGTCCGCGCCGCAAGGTTCGACACCAGGATGGCCACCACCGTAAAAAAGAAGAGCGCCGCGATGTTGCTCGGGTCGGTGATGGTGAACGTGTAAATCGGCGGGAGGAAGAAGAAGTTGAAGCACAGGGAACCGCCGACCACGGCTGCCAGTGACGGAAACAGGCCGAAGCGGACCGCCACCACCACGACGGCAGTGAGGAAGACGACCTCCACGGTCTGAACGGCGAAGAAGCGCTGCACCACTTCGGCGATGCCGAGCGCCAGCGCGACGGCCAGGACGGCGGCGAGATAGGGCTTGGCGTCGAGAGACCTCCCCTCGGCAGCCGCCCTGACGGTCTTGCTCGGAATGGGCTCGGCCTCCGCCAAAGCCTCGCCGGCGATGACGTGGACGCTGATGTTACCGGAGCGGCGCACGAGGTCCTGCACCACGGAGCCATGCAGCAGTTCGAACAGTTTCGATCGTTCCGACTTCCCCGTCACAATGTGGGTGGCGTTGTTGTCGCGGGCATAGGCGATGACGTCGTCGGCGACACGCCGTCCGGCCCCTGGCACCGTCACGGCCTCGCCGCCAAGCCGATCCGCGAGGCGCAGCGTATCGGCGATGCGATCGCGTTCGACATCGGTGAGCTGCAGGCTGCGCCGACCCTCGATCGACAGTGCGATCCAGGGTGCGCGAAGGCGGTCGGCGAGGCGCTTGGCATAGCGCACGAGACCGGCGCAGCGAGGGTCCTCGCTGATGCAAACGATGACGCGCTCACCCGCGGCCCAGGGGCCCGCGATGGCGTGGGCCTGCATGTGAGTCAGGAGTTGATCGTCGACGCGCTGGGCCGTGCGACGCAGGGCGAGTTCCCGCAACGCCGTGAGATTGCCGGCCGTGAAGAAGCTCTTCAGGGCCCGCTCGGCATGCTGTGGCAGGTAGATCTTGCCCTCGCGCAGGCGCTGCAGGAGATCGCCCGGCGAGATGTCGATGACTTCGATGTCGTCGGCCATGTCGAGGATTGAGTCCGCCACCGTCTCCCGCACGCGGACATGGGTGATCTGTGCCACGACGTCGTTCAAGCTCTCGACGTGCTGGATGTTGAGCGTCGTATAAACGTCGATGCCGGCGGCGAGCAGTTCCTCGACGTCCTGGTAGCGCTTGGGATGGCGGCTGCCCGGGGCGTTGGTGTGGGCCAGTTCATCGACGAGCGCCACCTGCGGACGGCGCGCGATAATGGCGTCGAGGTCCATCTCGTCGAGCGTGCCGCCCCTGTATTCTACGATGCGGCGGGGGATGACTTCCAGCCCCTCGACGAGAGCCTGGGTCTCGGCCCGGCCATGCGTCTCGACGACGGCAGCGACGATGTCGAGCCCTTCCCGCAACCGGGCATGGGCGGTGGTCAGCATCTCGTAGGTCTTGCCCACGCCCGGCGCGGCGCCGAGAAAGATCTTGAGCCGGCCGCGACGGCGGTCTTCGCGATGAGCCTCCGCCAGCAAGGCGTCGGGCGACGGTCGCTTGTCACGGTGGTGTCGCAGGTCGCGGTACCGGTTATCGGCCATGGTCATCCTTCGCCGATGAAGCCGGCGCGCTTACCGTGCGCCGGCTTAGAGGTCGTTACTTCTGGCCGAGCGTATCGAGGGCCATGTTGAGCGCCAGCACGTTGACGCGGGGCTCACCGAGGAGCCCGAGTGTCCGGCCCTGAACGGTCTGGTCGACGACCTGCCGCACCTGATCGGCCGGAAGATTCCGCGCCTTGGCGACCCGCGGCACCTGGAAGGCCGCGGCTTCGGGCGAGATGTCCGGATCGAGACCCGAGGCCGAGGTGGTGACGAGGTCGGCCGGGAGAGGCCCGTTCGGGTTCTCGGCCCTGAGCTTGTCCATGTCGCCCTGCACGCGGTCGACCAGCGCCTTGTTGGTCGGCCCGAGATTCGAGCCCGCGGAGCTGTCGGCCGCATAGGGGGTCGGCACGGTCTTGGTGGGATCCTTCGGATCCGGCTCGGTCGTGGCCGAGAGACGGCCGTGGAAGTAGCGGGCATCGGTGAAGGACTGGCCGATGAGGGCCGAGCCGATCACCTTGCCGTCCTTGTCGTGGAGCAGGCTGCCCTCCGCCTGATACGGGAAGAGCGTCCCCGCTACCCCCGTCATGGCGAGGGGATAGACGAGGCCGGTGATCGCCGTGAGGGCGACGAGGAGCACGAGGGCCGGGCGGATTTCCTTGATCATGGAATGGGTCCGATCAAACGAGGTGGAGAGTGGAGACGAGGAGGTCGATGGCCTTGATGCCGACGAAGGGCACCACGATGCCACCAAGGCCGTAGATCAGCAGGTTGCGCGACAGCAGGGCCCCGGCACCGATGGCCCGGAACTTGACCCCCTTCAGCGACAGCGGGATCAGACCGATGATGACCAAGGCGTTGAAGATGATGGCCGACAGGATCGCGCTCTGCGGCGACGCAAGATGCATGATGTTGAGCGCGCCGAGTTGCGGGTAGAAGGTCAGAAACATCGCCGGAATGATGGCGAAATACTTGGCGACGTCGTTGGCGATGGAGAAGGTCGTCAGTGCTCCACGGGTCATCAGGAGCTGCTTGCCGATCTCGACGATCTCGATGAGCTTGGTCGGGTCGGAATCGAGGTCGACCATGTTGCCGGCTTCGCGGGCCGCGACCGTGCCGGTGTTCATCGCCACGCCGACATCGGCCTGGGCCAGGGCGGGCGCATCGTTGGTGCCGTCGCCGCACATGGCGACGAGCTTGCCCTTGGCCTGTTCGCTGCGGATCAGCGCCAGCTTGTCCTCGGGCGTCGCCTGGGCGAGGAAGTCGTCCACCCCGGCTTCCGCCGCGATGGCGGCCGCCGTCATGGGGTTGTCGCCCGTGATCATGACGGTGCGGATGCCCATACGGCGCAGCTCGCCGAAACGCTCCTTGATGCCGCCTTTGACGATGTCCTTGAGGTAGATCACGCCCAGCAACTGCCCGTCGCGGGCGACCGCGAGAGGCGTTCCGCCCGCCTTGGCGATCTCGTCGGCGATGGCCTGCACCTCCCGTGCGACGTCACTCACGGCGGCAGGCTTCAATGCAAGAGCCGCTCCGCCGCGGGCCGCCGTGACGGAGGATCCCTGCACGTAGCCGAGGATGGACTCGACCGCGCCCTTGCGGATCGATGACCCGTCGACGTCGACGCCGCTCATGCGCGACTGCGCCGTGAAGGGCACGAAAGTGGCCGCCATGCTGGCCATGTCGCGGGCCCGGATATTGTACTGCTCCTTGGCCAGGACCACGATGGAACGGCCTTCCGGGGTCTCGTCGGCCAGCGACGCCATCTGGGCCGCGTCGGCGAGTTCGGCTTCGGTCACGCCGCGCACGGGGCGGAACTCAGATGCTTGGCGGTTGCCGAGCGTGATGGTGCCGGTCTTGTCGAGCAGCAGCGTGTCGACGTCGCCCGCCGCCTCGACGGCCCGACCCGACATGGCAAGGACGTTGAAGCGCACGAGGCGGTCCATGCCGGCGATGCCGATCGCCGATAGCAGGGCGCCGATGGTGGTGGGGATCAGCGTCACGAAGAGGGCGACGAGCACGATCATCGAGATCGAGCCGCCCGCATAGGCGGCGAAGGACGGGATCGACGCCACCGCGAAGACGAAGATGATGGTGAGGCCAGCCAGCAGGATGTTGAGGGCGATCTCGTTCGGGGTCTTCTGGCGCTCCGCACCCTCGACGAGCGAGATCATGCGGTCGATGAAGGTCGAGCCGGCCGCGGCGGTGATGCGCACGCGAAACCAGTCGGACAGGACCTGCGTGCCGCCCGTGACGGCCGAGCGGTCGCCGCCCGATTCCCGGATCACCGGGGCGCTCTCGCCCGTGATGGCGGCCTCGTTGACCGAGGCGACACCCTCGATGACTTCGCCGTCGGACGGGATGATGTCGCCGGCCTCGACCAGCACGACGTCACCGACCTTGAGGCCGGCACCCGGCCGCATCTCGAAGGCGTGACGCGGACCGCCGATCCCGGCACCGGCGCCGGTCAGGAGCTTGGCCTGGGTCTCGGTGCGGGTCTTGCGCAGGCTTTCGGCCTGGGCCTTGCCGCGGCCTTCCGCGGTGGCTTCGGCGAAGTTGGCGAAGAGCAGCGTGAACCAGAGCCACAGCACGATCTGGAACGAGAAGCCGAGGTTGGGACCTCCCGTGAGGGCGTCGCGGATCAGGAGAATCGTAGTGAAGGTTGCCACGACCTCCAGCACGAACATGACCGGGTTCTTGATCTGCAGGCGGGGGTCGAGTTTCTTGAAGGCACCGCCGACCGCCGGCCCGAGGATGCGGGCGTCGAGAATGCTGGACTGAGTCTTGGCCATGGACATGGCTCCGGGATGAAAGGTGGAAGCTGGGACGAACGGTGGCAAAAGCCGGAGTGTCGGGTTGACGGGCACTAAGCGGCGGCCGTCACGGTCCGCACCCAAGGGCGGGAACCGCGACAGCCTTTGGGACGATCAGGGCGCCGAGGCGAAGGTCTGCCCGGCCTGCCCGGCGAGATGCTCGACGATCGGTCCGAGCGCCAGCGCCGGGAAGAAGGTGAGCCCGCCGATGATCAGGATGACGCCGACGAGGAGACCGACGAAGAGGCCGCCATGCGTCGGGAAGGTGCCGGCCGAGGCCGGGACCCGCTTCTTCGCAGCCAGGGATCCCGCGATGGCGAGCGCCGGGATATGGATGAAGAAACGGCCGAACAGCATCGCGATGCCGAGCGTCGTGTTGTAGAACAGCGTGTTGCCCGACAGACCGCCGAAGGCCGAGCCGTTGTTCGCCGCCGCCGAGGTGTAGGCGTAGAGGATTTCGGAGAAGCCATGCGGGCCGGGATTGTTGGTCCCCGCCACCGCGGAAGGGATCACCACGGCAAGCGCCGTGAAGCCCAGCATCATCAACGGCAGGATCAGGATGCCCAGCATGGCCATCTTCACCTCGCGCGCCTCGATCTTCTTGCCGAGATATTCCGGCGTGCGCCCGACCATCAGGCCGGCCACGAAGATCGCAACGACGACGAAGATCAGCATGCCGTAGAGACCCGCGCCGACGCCGCCGATGACGACTTCGCCGAGCTGCATGTTGATCAGAGGGATCATGCCGCCGAGCGCCGTCAATGAATCGTGCATGGCGTTGACGGCGCCGCACGAGGCGGCCGTGGTGACGGTGGCGAAGAGCGCAGACGCCACGATGCCGAAGCGGACCTCCTTGCCTTCCATGTTGCCGCCCTCGAGACCGATGGCATGCAGCAGCGGGTTGCCGGCGGCTTCCGCGCCGTAGAGCACCGCGACACCCGCTATGAACAGCACGCCCATGGCGCCCAGGATGGCCCAGCCCTGGCGCTGGTCGCCCACCATGCGTCCGAAGACGTTGGTGAGGGCGGCGCCGATGGCGAAGATCGACAGCATCTGGACGAAGTTGCAGACCGCCGTCGGGTTCTCGAACGGGTGCGCGGCATTGGCGTTGAAGAAGCCACCGCCGTTGGTGCCGAGCATCTTGATGGCGACCTGGCTCGCCACCGGTCCGAGTGCGATGGTCTGCTTTGCGCCTTCGAGCGTCGAGGCGTCGACATAGGCGCCCAGTGTCTGCGGAATGCCGGACCAGACGAGGTAGAGCGTGTAGACGACGCAGAGCGGGAGCAGCACGTAGAGCGTTCCGCGGGTGAGATCGACCCAGAACGACCCCACGGTCTTCGAGGACGCCCGGGCGAAGCCGCGGATCAGCGCCACCGCGAGTGCGATACCGGTCGCGGCAGACAGGAAGTTCTGGTGTGTCAGGCCCAGCATCTGCGTCAGGTAGGAGAGCGTGCTCTCGCCGCCGTAGTTCTGCCAGTTGGTGTTGGTGATGAAGCTCACGGAGGTGTTGAAGGAGAGGTCCGGCGCGACGGCGCCCTGCCCGGCCGGGTTGAACGGCAACAGACCCTGCAGGCGCAGCAGGATGTAGAGGATGAGGAACCCGCCGACATGGAGGTAGACCATGGAGACGAGATATGAGACCCAGCTCTGTTCCTGGGCCTCGTCGATGCCCGAAACCTTGTAGAGAAGCCGTTCGACAGGGCGCAGCACGGGCGACAGAAAAGTCCGCTCGCCCGAGAACACATGGGTCATGTAGCCGCCGAGCGGCTTCGTGAGCGCGACAATGATCGCGCAGTAGAGCACGATCTGAATCCAACCGATCGAAGTCATGACGACACCTTTCAGAACCGCTCAGGGCGGACGAGGGCGTAGGTGAGATAGGCAAGGAGCCCGATGGTCACGGCTCCCCCCAAGATATAATCGAGCAGCATCTGGTCTCTCCTATAGCCGTTCGCAGATGATCGTGTAACCGACGGAGATCGCGAAGAATGCGAGCCCACCTATAATGAAGATGACATCGAGCATGGGCGTGAGCGCCTGGTTGTGTTCAATCGGAAGCGGACGTCGAGACAGCCTGAGCCGCGCGAAAGCCGGCTGAAACGTCGTTGTCGGTCTGCAACCCTGAGAGTCGCAGGATCGGCATATCTTTTCGAGAGGGCTTTCGGGCGCCGGATATAAAGATCTCATAGTGGAAAGGGTGATCGACACGCGGGTGCGAACCCTTGGCGCAGGGGGAGCGCTTACTGCCATCGCCTCTGTCGGAGCGGCGATGCGGTTTCAAGGCATGGCGCCGCGGGTATCAACATCCCGTCGCACACCCACAATATATTTATATAAACGGGGTTCCGCGCCCATATCATGGAAACGGGCAGTGGCGTTATTGGTGCCATGCATCAGAGTTCTTGACCGAGTCAATACCCATGTCCGCCATGCTTCCGAACGATCAGCAGCCCTGGGGCGCCCCGCCTCCTCCGCCGAGGGTTTCCCGGCCGGAGATCCCCATGAGCTACATCCTGGCCATGGTGGTGGCGGTCGGAGTCCTCACGGCTTTGAGCGGCAGCTTTTATACGGTGCAGCCGACCGAGATGGCGGGCGTGCGACGTCTCGGCACGGTGATGACGGCGGAGCCCGTCGGACCGGGCCTGCACATGAAGATCCCGTTCGTCGACACCGTGGACACGATCCAGACCAGCCTCGACACGTTCCAGCTCAACAATCTCACGGTCTACACGATCGACAACCAGGCCGTGACGGTCGGGGTCGGCCTATCCTACCGGGTGCCCGAAAGTGCGGTGCTGAAGCTGCTCTACGGCGTGGGCCGGAGCGGCAACGTCGATATTGTCGAGAACATCCGCCCCGTCCTATCCGATCGCGTCCTCCGGGTCTTCTCGACACAGAACACCGTCGGCATCTCGGCCAATCGCGAGCAGATCGCGGGCGCCATCCGCAAGGAAGTCGGCAGCGCCCTGCAGGGTATCTTCGGCATCGAGATCACCGATCTGCAGCTCAGCAGCATCACCTACAGCCCCAGCTTCCAGGCCTCGGTCGAGGCCGCCGTGCAGGCGAAGAACGACGCGATCCGGGCCGAGAACACGGTCGTCAAGGTCCGCTACGAGGGCGAACAACAGAAGGTGCAGGCCGACGCCCTCGCCGCGGTGCGGGTGGCACAGGCCAACGGCGATGCCCAGGCTCTCGTCGCCCAGGCCCGGTCGCAACGCGAAGCCGCGATCCTGCGCGCCGAGGGCGATGCTCAGGCTGCGACACTGCTCGGCGATGCCCAGGCCCGGGTGGTGCAGCAGGTCGGCGGCGCTGTCGCCAGCAATCCGGGGGTCGTCTCCTACGAGACCGCGCACCGCTGGAATGGCCAGATGCCCTCGACGGTCATGGGCGGTGGTACCAGCCCCCTGGCCCTCATGAACCTGCAGGCCGCCGCCAAGTGAGGAGAACGAGCACCGCGGAAGGGTGGTGAACAATGCATGGCACATTCAAGCCCCGAGAGCCTGAGCGGCGTCACACTGCGCAGGGCGGTGTGTTGCAACTCATCGTCCGTATCCTTCTGAGAGAGGTGGCGGTCGGGTGTCCCCTCTATCTCCTGCTCGGGCACGACCCCGTCCTCAACGTCACGGTTTGCACGATGGCATTCGCAGTGCTCCTGGCCCTCACCAACCGGTATGGGCTGCTGCGTCACCGAACCAGGCTGGACGTCTTTACCGAGTGCTTCGTCATCCTCATGGGGGGACTGGCGTTCCGTAACGTCCTGACGATCGCGCCAACGCTCTTCGGCGTGCATTGAAGCGGAGGGCATCACAGCGTTGGCGATGCAAACGGTTTTAGTGGATGGCGCGGAGGCGGAAGACCTTGGGATTCGTTGCCGGCAGGATCTATCGAGACGGGGTTGCAGCCGAACCCGTACGCCTCGATCAAAGTGAAGACTGGAAGTTCGGCAAAGGCGACTTCGTCTGGATCGGACTTCTAGAACCCAGGGAACAGGATGTGAAACTGCTGGCGCAACGCTTCGGCCTGCACCCGCTCGCCGTCGACGACGCGCTCAGTCCCCATCGGCTGCCCAAGCTCGAAACCTATGGGGACCAGCTTTTCGTCGTGGCGCGGACGGCGTCGCTCGAAGGCCAGGAGATCTCCTATGGCGAGACGGCGATCTTCGTCGGACGGCACTTCATCATCACGGTCCGGCACGGGTCCGAAAGGAGCCACGTCGAGCTTCGGCGGCGCTTGGAAGCCTTCCCGGAAGGCATGAGGTTAGGAACGGCGTACGTCCTGCACGGGATCCTCGACTTCATCGTGGATGGCTACGGCCCGGTCATCGACTCAATCGAGGAGGAGGTGCTGCTGCTCGAAGCTCGCGTCCTCGATGCGCCACTGGCCAAGGACGACATCCGGGGCATCTTTTCCTACCGGCGTCAGTTGGCCCGGTTCGCCCGGCTTCTACAGCCGATGCTGGAGATGAGCACGCGCCTGCAGCATCTCGATCTCCCATGCGTCGACTCCGCTTTAAGACTCTATTTCCGGGACGTCGAGGATCACATCAAGAGGGTGGCCGGCCGGGTCGAAGGGTTGCGGGACGTCCTGCGATCCGTGTTCGAGATCGGATTGCTCATGGAGCAGCAGCGGCAAAGCGTAGTGACGCGCAAGCTGGCCGCCTGGGCCGCCATCCTCGCGATCCCGACCGCCATCGCCGGCATCTACGGCATGAACTTCGAATACATGCCCGAACTGAAGCTCCGCTACGGTTACTACATCGTCCTCGGCGTAACGGCGACTATCTGCAGCCTGCTTTACCTCCGCTTCAAGCGGACCAACTGGCTCTGACCTCCGTCCGTTCTAAGCCCGGGGTCGCAAGGGCCACCCAGTGAAGGAACTTACGTTCGAGCGCCGGTCGTCGTCCCGTCACTCCTGGCCGGTCCGCGAGGATTAGGACCGGGACATCGATCACCACCTGTCATCGGGCAAGAGTCACCACGCATATGGAACAGACCATCATCGTCGCCATCGGCAAGATGCTGGCCGTCCTCGGGCTCGTCGCCGCCAATGGCTTCTTCGTGGCTGCCGAGTTTTCCCTGGTCGGGATCCGGCGCACCCGCATCGCGGAACTGGTCGCCGAAGGCAACCGGACTGCCAAGCTCCTAGATCTGGTTGTAGAGCATCTCGACGACAGCCTCGCGGCGACCCAGCTCGGCGTCACGGTCTCGTCCCTGGCGCTTGGCTGGATCGGTGAATCGGCTCTGGCGGGGGTCATCGAACCCGCTTTGTCGATGCTCGGCCAATGGGCCGTCGCCAGCGCCAATGCCATCGCGGTGGCATGCGCCTTCGCGATCATCACGGTGTTCCACATCGTCCTTGGCGAACTGGTCCCGAAAAGCCTCGCCTTGCAGCGGCCCGAGTTGACCGCTCTCGTCATCATCCGCCCCCTCCGTTGGTTCCTGACCCTGTTCTGGCCGGGGATCGCCGTCCTGAATGCGCTCGGCAACGGGATTATGCGTCTTATGGGCCTCGATCGCGGCAGCGAGGAGGGACGGCTCCACTCGACCGAGGAACTGAAGCTGCTCGTCGCGGCGAGCCGGAACGCCGGGCTCGTGGACCAATCGCAGCAGGATGTGGTCGAGCGGGCCTTCGCGATGGGAAACCGCCGCGTCCGGTCCATCATGACGCCACGCCACGACGTTGACTGGGTCGATGCGGACGGCTCGGTCGAGACCATCCTGCGCGGGATCCGCCACGCCCGGCACGAGCAGATCGTGATGGCACGGGGAACCCTGGACGATGTCGTCGGCATCCTGCGCAAGCAGGACCTGCTCGACATGCAACTCGACGGCAAGCTCCCGACCTCGGACTCGGAGGAAGGCGCCGCCACTCTGCTTCGCGCGGTGCGCGCGCCTCTCGTGGTGCATGACGGCGCCACCGTCGCGCAGGTCCTCGAGACCTTCAAGCACCGGCTCGTCCAGATGGGCCTCATCTACGACGAATACGGAGCCTTGCGGGGCGTCGTCACCCAGGCCGACCTGCTCGAAGCCCTCGCCGGAGAGATCGTCGACACGGACGACGATACGGCGGTGATCCGGCGCGAGGACGGATCCTATCTCGCCGACGGCGCGCTTCCCTACCAGGATATCTTCGCACAGGTCGGCATCGGGGTGCGTCCCGATGACGAGGGCGAATACAGGACGCTCGCCGGCTTCGTCCTCTCCAGGCTCGGCAAGATCCCGGTCACCGGCGATGCCGCCGAGTGCGCGATCGAACGAGAGACCTGGCTCTTCGAGGTCACCCGCATGGACGGTCACCGCATCGATGAGGTCGCCATCCTCAAGACGGGTGCCTGACGCATCACGGTCCTGTCCGTTGTCGGCAGGGCCCGACCAGAGTTCGCAGCCTTTATAGGTTCTTTATAATGGTGCAGAACCGCCACTCCGGCAGAAGTAATCCTAGTCTTTGTCGTTTAGTATTTCTGTGCTGAGCGAGAGTATGAGATCAAGCTGCAATCTTCTCTGCATGCATTTGGAGTCTTGCCGTGATCAATCGTGTCCTGGGCGGCCTGGGGTTCCTGGTACTCAGCTGCGCTGCCGCCAGCGCCGCCGATGCCCCGCCGGCCGCTGCGGCGGCACCGTGTAAGGCGACGCTGTCCTTCCCATCCTATGGCGGCATCATCCAGCAGAACCCAAACCCTGGCTGCGTCACGCTGCCCGGCATCGGCGACGTCTACGTTGGCGGCGCTTTCACCGGCTATGCCTATACGGGCTCGAACCCGTTCCCCGCTTCGACGACGTCGCTGCCGAGCGATCAGGCGGGTCGGGCGGATTTCAGCAACCTGCAGGCCTTCGTGCAGAAGGCGGACGGCCCTTTCCAGGCCTACCTTCAGGCGGGCCTCTACAGCATCCCGACGCTGGGCGCCCCGATCTACAGGACGATCGACCAGACACGGCTGCTGTTCGGGCCGGTGCCGGTCGTCTATGGCAAGTACGTCTTCGACGATGCCTGGTCGATCCAGGGCGGCCGCCTGCCGACGCTGATCGGTGCCGAGACGACCTTCACGTTCCAGAACCTGAACATCACCCGCGGCCTACTGTTCGGGCAGGAGAACGCCATCAACCAGGGCGTCCAGGTGAATTACGCCCAGGGACCCTGGACCGTCTCGGCGGCTGGTACCGACGGGTTCTTCTCAGGGCAGATCGACTGGCTGACCGGTCTCGTCGCCTATAAGATTGACGATGCCCAGACGCTGACCTTCGACGCCGGCAGCAATCTCGGGCGGTCCTCAGTGAGCACCTATGCCACACCGTTGCTGCAGAACAACTCCAGCATCTTCAACCTCATCTACACCTACGCGCACGGCCCCTGGATCGTGACGCCCTACCTGCAATATACAGATGTCGAGCGGGACCAAAGCCTCGGCATCGCGGAGAGCGCCTCGACCTATGGCGGCGCCGTCCTGGCGAGCTACGCCTTCACGGACCATTTCGCGCTGGCGGGCCGCGTCGAATACGAGCAGCAGACCGGCACGCGCGGGTTCGGCACGACGAGCCTGCTCTATGGGCCCGGCTCCTCGGCGGCCTCCTTTACGGTCACGCCGACCTTCACCTTCGATCGGGTCGTGCTGCGCGGCGAGTACTCCCACGTCGACCTCTCCGACATCACCAAGGGAGACGGCGGTCTGACCGGCACCGGCTTTGGTCGCACCGGCAACAAGACGTCTCAGGATCGCGTCATGGTTGAAGGCGGCATTACTTTCTGATCGATGAGGTGTCCGCGAGACGTTTGCACGAGCCTGAGATCGACCACTCTTGTCGTGACGCGAAGGTCCGCTTCGGCTTGTCCGCTCTCGAAAGCAGCCGGGCCGCTGTCCACCCGTCCTTGCCTGCCGTCAGAGTCGAGCCACCATCGGTCCTGGGTGATGTGAGCTGCGCAGCCGCGACACCCGCCCCGTCGGGCCGCGCAGGGTTCAGATCTCCGTCCGTTCCGCGAGCGTCAGGGCGTCTTCGACGTCGACACCGAGATAGCGAACAGTGCTTTCGATCTTGGTATGCC
>JBPBQY010000038.1:0-18171 GCA_050920985.1 Janthinobacterium lividum
CCGCGTACTACATCCCTATCCGAACCAGCGCTTCGCGTCATGACTCAAGGCAGGAGCCGTATGCGGTAGTGCCGCACGTACGGATCTGTGCGGGGGGCGTGGGGAAACCCACGTCCCTACCGCAACCTGCTTCCCGCGTGCGCCGCTGACATGTCAATGGTATCGCTGGCAGAGTGGAAACAGGTTTTCGCCTGTCAGGTCGGCAACGCCGGGTGGGCTCTCAGTTCAACCGGAAGTGTGTTATTGAGAGGATTGCCCGCCGAAGGGGCAAAGTGACTAACCACAGATTACTGTCGCGGCTGGATCAGACTAGATCCGACTTGGTGACTTACCACCAGCTGATTTGACACCATCCTTTATAGATCCGATATCCTTCGAATAGGATTTTGACGAAACTGGCGTACGTCGTCATGAGAGATAGAACCAAAGGCGATATGGTTTTCAGCTTACCCAGGGAAGGGGCAAACGTCACCCAAGCCACGGCCGCCGCACTGCAGTCAATGATCCGCGACGGGCGCTTCAAGGCCGGCGAGGCTCTTCCGCCGCAGCGCGAACTCGCAAGCACGCTCGGCGTCAGCCGCAACTCGCTTCGCGAAGCCGTGTCGATCCTGGCCACCGTCGGCCTGCTTTCGGTTGAGCAGGGCCGGGGCACCTTTGTTGTCGACCAGGCTGAAGCCGTTCCTGAGGATCACAAAGTCTCTTGGCGGTTTGCGGCTCGCTATTCACCCGAGGAAGTCTACGAGTTCCGCCTGCTAGCCGAATGCCATGCCGCCCAGCTCGCCGCGATGACGCACACGCCGGATGAACTCGATCAACTCGCAACTAATCTCAAAGCGTTCCGGGAGGCAACGCGGGCTGCGGATCTCACGGCCTATGCCCAGGCCGACTTCGATTTCCATCGTCTGCTCATCCGGTTCAGCCGGAACCGCCTTCTCGCCGACATGCACGCAGGCTTTGCTGCCATCCTTATTGAAAGCCAGCGCCTGCCCCTCATCAGACCCAATAGGCTTTGGGAGGCTGTCGTCGAACACGAGCATATCCTCGAAGCCTTGACGCGGAGCGATCCCGAAGGGGCGCGATACTATATGCGCCAGCACCTCAGTCGAGCTTGCGCTCGCGCCGGGATAAATTTCCCCGATCTTGCCTAAGCGGTTCGGCCCATCTCAGCTTCCGCCCAGTTCTGCGAACACCTCTCGCATAGAGTCTTCCTCGAGTCCGGCGCCTAAAACAACGGCAGCAAGGATCCGCGCTTTCGGGCCTGACAGATCTCCGGCAAAGATAGCGCCGGCGCGTTCAAGATCTGCCCCTCCCCCGTTGCCGTAGATCGGCCGCACACGCCCTTGCGGGCAGCGTGACGTCACAATAACTGGTGTCCCTGTGGCGATCACATCGCGAACCGCCTCGGCTGCAGCAGGCGTTGCGTTTCCACGTCCAAACCCCTCAAGAACGATAGCCTTCGCGCCGCTTTTGGCAGCAAAACGGACTAGTTTCCCATTCGACCCCATGACGAGCTTCACGAGTTCCACGTTGGGTTCAATACGGGCGGTGTCGAAGCTTCGGCGCAACACCGGGTGGCGGTAGACGGCAACCCGACCTTCGTCGATCTCGCCCAGCTTCCCGTGCTCGCCAGACGCAAAAGTGTCGACACGCGACGCATGCGTTTTCGTCACATCACGGGCTGCGTGGAAGTCTTGTTCAAATGCGATCATGGCGCCAAGCCCGCGTGCGTTCTCTGCATAAGCGATGCGAACCGAGTCCGCTATGTTGCGGGGGCCATCCGTATCAGGGCTGTCCGCACTACGTTGAGCCCCAGTGAACACGACGGGCTTGTCAGACCTGAGAAGGAGGTCGGCCATGTAGGCACTCTCTTCCATCGTGTCCGTTCCATGGGTCACGACCACACCCCGGACCGCCGCGTCCTGGACGTGCTGATTGATGCGCATGGCGAGATCGTAGGCCAGCGGCAGGTCGAACGCGAACGAACCAATATTGCAGAACTCGTCGATGGTAATCTCAATGCCGTCCAGGGTGTCATGCAGGCTCTTGCGCAGCTCATCTCCGCCCACCGTCGCCACCGTGACACCACGCTCACGATCGTACCGGGAGGCGATCGTTCCACCGGTCGTGATCAGCACAATCCCGCTCATGCTAACGCCCCGAAGCTTACCGCGAATGGTCCGACCATTAATGTGAAAGTCCCACCTTCGCAATATCAACATTTGCATACGGAACGCGCAGTGTCGGATTTATTTGTGGCGATGTGCTAGTAATTTGAGGTTGACGGGTCGGATGCGGCGAGGTTGAATTCAGAAATGAGATGGTCCGACCAATGATCGTTGGACGGGCTTAGAGGGAGCAGCGCAATGTCCGATCACGACAAGGTGACCCGTTTCGACCAGAACCGGCGGGAATTCCTGCGGAACACGGCCGTCGCGGGTGGCGCAGCCCTTGTGCCCGGTGCAGTCGCCGGGACTGCTGCCGCCCAGGCTCAGAGCGCCACAGAGACACTCGTCATCGCAGCTCCCGCGACGCCGCAGGGGCTCGACATTGAGTTCGACGTCAGTCTCGGCTCGATCGACTCGCTCGGCGCACTTTACGAATATATGCTGGCTTATGAGAAGATGCCCGATCCCGGCGCCCCCGGCGCCATGCGCGAGGATACTGGCGTGCATACCGACAAGCCGAATGGCCTGGCACTTCGAGGCATGCTGGCCGAGGGCTGGGAGGTTTCGTCGGACGGGCGCAAGGCGACGTTCAAGCTCCGGGAAGGCGTAAAGTCCAACTGGGGCAATGCTTTCACGGCCAAGGACGTCAAATGGACCTGGGACCGCAAGTTCAATCTTAAGGGCCAGGGCCTGTTTCAAACTGCGGTGCTAGGCCTGCACACGCCGGATCAGGTGAAGATCGAAGGTGATCACGCAATCTCGTTCAACCTCGACAAGCCCAATCCGCTTATTCTGAAGCAGCAGTGCAACCTCGCGAACCCGATCTACGACGCAACGAAGTGCGCCGAGGTGGGCGGTAAGGACGACCCCTGGGCCGTGCAGTTTCTGAAAAATGACAGCGCCGGGTTCGGCCCCTACAGGCTGCGCCAGCTCGTGCGCGGGCAGCAGGCCGTCTTCGAAGCCCGCGACGACTATTGGGGCGCGAAGCCTGCAATGAAGCGCATTATCATGAAAGAGGTTCCGACCTCCTCCAGCCGGCTCTCGCTCTTGCAAGGCGGAGCGGTCGACATCGCTCAGTTCCTTCAGCCGCGTGAAATCGACAGCCTCAAAGGAGGCAGCAACGTCGCAGTCGACTCTGTCAATGCCTCGTACATGATCTGGCTGGAATTGAACACGGCCTTTAAACCGTTTGACAACGTTGACGTCCGGCGAGCCTTCAATCTCGCAATACCCCAGGATGAGATTATCAGAACGATTTATTACGGGCAGGCCGACAAGCAGACGGCGCCAATGCCCTACATTTATCCGATGGCGAACCAGAGCTTCTTTGCCTATAATCAAGATCTGGCGAAAGCCAAGGATTTACTCGCGAAAGCCGGCGTGCCCAGCGGCTTAAACACGACAATTTCCTACAATGCCGGCGATCCGACGCAGGAACCGATCGCCCTACTGATCCAGACCGCGCTGCGTAAGATCGACGTCACCGTCACGCTTGAAAAGCTGCCCGCGGGGGTGTTCTACGAAGCTGTCACGAAACGACAGAAACCTGTCATTTTCTATCTGGATTCACCCTGGACCCCCGATCCGGGCTACGCGATGTATCTATACTTCAATCAAAAGAGCTATGTTAATTATTCTAACTACAAGAATGACACCGTCGACCGATTGATCACAGAAGGTCTCGAAACGCTTGATGATCAGGTTCGCACCGAGAAGTACAATGAGGTTCAGAAAATCCTGATGGAAGAGGCCCCCTGGGGATTTTTGGCATACCCAAAATACACGATGGCGCGTAAGTCGAACCTGAAAGGTTTTACGTATTACACATCAAACAACCTTCGGTTCCAGGATTTTAGCCGTGCCTGATTGGCCGCTGCATCTACTCCGTCCTGATGAAAGACGGGGCGGATGTTTCGTGTCCTTCTGCCGGCATAGGACGTACGAATTATGACGCCGAGCCTGCGGTTCTTCGGACGCGCCCTGCTGGTACGCCCGCGCTTTGCCCTGGGCTACGCCATCGTTCTTCTGGTCGTGCTGGCGGCCGTGCTGGCGCCTCTGGTGGCGCCCTACTCGCCGGTCGAAGCCGATGCGTCGCAGTTCCTGCAGGCTCCAAGCCGGGCTCACCTGTTCGGAACGGATGCGGTCGGGATGGATATCTTCAGCCGCGCCGTCTATGCGCCCCGCATCGACCTTACTATCGCGATCCTCGGGACCCTCTTGTCCGCGGTGGTAGGCACGGTCCTCGGTGCGCTCGTCGGGTTCTATAGCACCGGGCGAGGTCCGCGCGTGTGGTTGTCATTCGCGCTGATGCGAGCCGCCGACGTGATCCAAGCCTTCCCGGTTTTTGTATTTGCCATAGCTCTCGTGGCGGCCCTCGGGCAGAGCATCGAGACGGTCGTGCTGGCGATCGCCTTCGTCAACATGCCGATCTACCTGCGACTGATGCGCTCGCAAGTGCTGAGCATTCGAGCAATGCGTTATGTCGAAGCCGCTGCGGTGGCCGGCGTCTCGGACCTCACCACAATTCGACGCCACATTGTGCCGAACGCTATCGCTCCGGTCTTGGCGCAGCTTTCGGTGAACGTTGGCTGGGGCATTCTGCTGACGTCCGCACTGTCCTTTGTCGGAGCCGGCGTGCGGGCGCCCACGCCCGAATGGGGCAGCATGATCGCCATGGGCTTCCAGAACGTTGTCACAGGGCAATGGTGGCCGTCGGTCTTTCCCGGCTTGTCGCTAGCCGTCACGGTCTTCGGTTTCTCGCTCGTTGGGGCGTCCATCGAGACGTTCTCGGATCCGATGCGAAGGCAGGGCGTCGCTCAGGACGTCGAGCGGCGCGACGCCCGTGCGGCGACGCGGGGCGCGATGAAGGCGGGGATCAGCTGATGCGTATTCTCCGCTATCTGCTCGGCCGCATGGTGTTCGTCTTGCCGCAGCTGCTCGGAATAATCCTGGTCAGCTTCCTGCTCGTTAAATCCATTCCGGGCGACCCGGCCGTGCTGATGCTCGGGCCAACCGCTACGCCCGAAGCTATCGCTAGTCTACGAAGTCAAATGGGCTTCGACCAGCCGCTCTACGTGCAGTTCGTGATTTACGTCGAACACCTTCTCCACGGCGATCTCGGCACCTCATGGCAGACGACCCGGCCTGTGCTGGAAGACCTTATCCAGCGCTTCCCCGCTACCCTGGAGCTCGTGACCTTCTCGCTCATCCTCGCTGTCGTGGTCGGGCTGACTCTCGGCGTAGCCTCCGCCCTCAACCCCAAAAGTTGGCTCGCGCGGGTGGCGGATCTATACGGGCTGACCGCCGGCGCCATGCCTGATTTCTGGTTCAGCCTGGTACTGATTTTCGTGTTCTATACGCTTGCTCAGTGGGCGCCGGCACCGCTCGGGCGGCTCGATATCGCGGTGCTCGCACCCGAACCAGTTACCGGCTTCATGACGGTAGACACACTTCTCGTGGGGGATTGGGAAGCGTTTCGCTCCGCGGTGTCGCACTTGGTCCTTCCCGTTCTGACCCTGGGTCTCGTCAATGCGGCGCCTATCATGAAGATGACGCAAGCGAGCATGGAGAAGATGCTGGCCTCTGACTACAGCCGCTACGAGGTGCTCTGCGGCCTGCCTCAGCCTATTGTGACCCGGCACGCGCTGCGGAACGCGCTGCCGTCGGTCATCACCATCATCAGTGTACTGTACGGCTATCTAATCGGCGGTGCGGTGCTGGTTGAAATCGTTTTCTCCTGGGGCGGCGCCGGGCAATATGCTGTGCAAGGCGTCCTTAACTCCGACATCTATCCCGTGCTCGGTTTCGTGCTGTTTTCCGCGATCTTCTCGCTTCTGATCTACATCGCGGTCGACCTGATCTACGTTCTGGTTGATCCGAGGATCAGCCATTGAGGTGTTCTCATGAGCGACATGCTCACCATGGCTGAGTCTGGGCCCACATCAAGAGCAACAGAGGGCGCCCTGCTCGCGGTCGAGAACCTTCGAGTGGTTTTCCCGACTCCGTCCGGCGGATCACGCGAAGTGTTGCGCGGCATCGATCTTTCGGTCCAACCCGGTGAAATCCTCGGCCTTGTGGGAGAGAGCGGAGCCGGAAAGACAACATTGGCGCGCTCCATTCTGGGCGTTCCGCCTGTACCCGGCCGGACCAGTGCCGGCCGTGTTACGTTCGAAGGACGTGACATACTGGCCTTGCCGGAGCGCGCGCTGCGCAAGCTGCGGGGTCACCGCCTCGCGATGGTGGTGCCCAACCCTCGCGGCGAACTTAATCCGGTCGTGACCATCGGCAACCAGATCGCCACGGTCGCCCGCGTTCACCTCGGGCTCGATGCGCGAACGGCCCGCCGCCGCGCCCTCGACATGCTTCGGGCGGTGCAGATTCCCGATCCCGAGCGTCGCCTCGACGCCTATCCTCATGAGCTGTCCGGCGGCATGGCTCAACGCGCCGTGATCGCGATGGCGCTGATCTGCGATCCGGCTTTCGTCATATCCGACGACGCCACCAGCGGACTGGATGTGACGGTGCAGGCCCAGATCTTGGACCTTCTGCGTGCCCTTGCGGCCGAGCACCGCAGCGCAATGCTGTTCATCACTCGGGACGTTGGTATCACAGCCCATTTCTGCGACCGGGTGGCGGTTCTCTACGACGGTGAGATCATGGAAGTTGCTAGTCGGGACGACCTGTTCCTGCGGCCCGCGCACCCCTACACGCTACTATTACTTGCGGCCTTCTCCCACAGTCCAACGCTTCGGCGGGAATGGACTGCCGACGACAACACGCCGGGATCAGCGAAGGGCTGCATCTATGCCCGCCGCTGCCCGCTAGCGCAGCCAGTTTGCCGTGCGGACAAGCCCGTGCTTGCTGAACTGCTCCCCGGCCATCTGGTCAAATGCCATTTTCCCGTGAGGCACTGATGTCCCCCATCCTCACGGTCGAAAACCTATACAAGCGCTTTCCAATTACCGGCTCCAGCAAGGTCGTACAGGCGATCAACAACGTGTCGCTGACCATCAACGCTGGCGAGACACTCGGATTGGTGGGGGAGAGCGGCTCGGGAAAAACCACCGTGGGACGGACCATCGTGGGATTGACCGAGCCTAGCGCCGGAGTGATCCGCTTTCAGGTCGCGGGCGCCTCCGTCGTGGCGCGCCCACCGCCTGGAAAAGTTCAGCTCGTATTTCAGGAGCCAGCGGAGTCGCTCGACCCAAGGATGAGGATCGGCGACACGGTCTCCGAACCCCTTCAGGCTCTTGGGGTGGGGCGGGCCGAGCGCCTCGCCCGCGTCAAGGACGCAATGAGTCTGGTCCGGCTCGACCCTGCCATGCTTGACAGCTATCCGGCTGGCTTGTCGGCCGGGCAACAGCAGCGCGTCGGTATCGCGCGCTCGATGGTGACCCAGCCCGAACTGGTCGTGCTAGACGAGCCGACATCTGCACTCGACCCCACAGCCCGGGCTGAAATCATCGATCTTCTGAAGCGAATTCAGGCCGACCGGGGGACCGCTTACCTATTCATATCCCACGATCTATCAACCGTGCGCTTCATCAGCCACCGAGTCGCAGTTATGTATCTTGGCATGATCGTCGAGCAAGGGCCCGCCGAAACCCTGTTTGAGCGGCCGCACCATCCCTATTCGAGCGGTCTTCTATCGTCGGTGCTGCTGCCCCATCCCGACCTGGCGGTCGAGAGCGCCGTCAACCTGAAGGGCGAAATCCCGAGCCCGATCGACCTTCCCAACGGCTGCTATCTAGCCTCCCGGTGTCCGTTCGTGATCGATCGATGCCGGACCTCAATGCCCCCGCCCTATGTCGTGGGACCAGAACACACGGCGAATTGTTACCGTCACGAAGAAGTGGCAGCAGCCGTGCCGGCGTCCAAGACCTTCGCGGATTTCGCGGTTGAGGCCGAACGCATCCTCTCCCGCCCCTCTGGACAGCCACCCCGTTTTATTCCCACTCTTAAGGAGGCTCACCATGGCAGGACGGCTTGACGGAAAAACTGCGCTCGTGACCGGCGGGGCCCGTGGTATCGGAGGAGCGATCGCCAAGACCTTCGCGCGCGAAGGCGCCTCGGTCGCGATCCTCGACCTCAAATTGGAAGCCGCACAGGCGGCCGCCGATCAGCTGTCCGCGAACGGCAACATCGTCTTCGCGGTGGCAGCAGATGTCAGCAACGAGGCGGCTGTGAACGCCGCCGTCAAGGCTGCATCGAAGCAACTCGGCCGCATCGACATCCTGGTCAACAATGCCGGGATTGACACGACCTCGATGGTGGCCGAGATGCCCACTGACATGTGGGACGAGATGATGGCCATCAACCTGCGCAGCGTGTTCTTGTGCACACGTGCGGTGCTGCCCGGGATGATCGAGCGCAAGTGGGGGCGCATTATTTCGACGTCGTCCCAGTTGGCCCACAAAGGGGCGCCTGAAATGGCGCATTACGCGGCAGCCAAGGCGGGTGTGATTGGTTTTACGCGGTCGCTTGCCTATGAGGTCGCCCGCGACGGGATCACCGTCAATGCCATTTGTCCCGGCCCGATCGACACCGCTCTCTTTCGTGGACTTCCGGAGGATTGGAAGCGTCGCAAGCTGGCTGAGCTTCCGATCGGCCGCGCCGGGAGCGTCGATGAAATCGCCCCGACAGCGGTGTTGCTCGCCTCCGATGAGGGGGCATATTACATCGGAGCGACGCTCAACCCCAACGGCGGCGATGTGATGGTCTGACACGTGCCGTGGGACACGACCGGGCGTCGGCGACTTGTCGCCGGCTCCACAGCCGGTTCGGCATCTCAAGCAACCCTCAATGGCCTGCCAGAAACGCCTAGTTTCTCACTGATTGCATCGAAAGGCGTCCTCGCTAATGAGCTCCTACAAGATTGCCCTTATTCCCGGGGATGGGATTGGAGTGGACGTCATCGAAGCCGGCTGGTCGGTTCTCCAGGCCGTCGCGAAGCGCTTCGGCTTCGAGCTCGTAGGCGATACCTTCCCGTGGTCGTGTGACTACTACCAGGAGCACGGGCGCATGATGCCGGAAGAGGGCATCGATCTCTTGCGAGGTTATCGGTCGATCTACCTCGGCGCGGTCGGCTGGCCGAAGAGGGTGCCGGACTCGGTGTCCCTGCACGGGCTTCTGCTGCCCATCCGCAAGTCCTTCGACCTTTACGTGAACTCGCGCCCTCATCGCCTGCTGAAGGGCGTCCAAGGTCCTCTGCGCAAAACCGAGTTCGACATTCTCTGTATTCGAGAGAACACGGAGGGCGAGTACAGCGGTGCTGGTGGACGGGTTCATCAGGGCACAGCCGAGGAAGTAGCGGTCGAGACTGCCATCTTCACGCGACGGGGGGTCGAGCGCATCTTGCGCTATGGCTTCGAGCAGGCACGCAAACGGTCGGGCAAGCTCGCCTCGGTGACGAAATCTAACGCCCAGAAACACACCATGGTGTTTTGGGACGAAATCACCGACCTGGTTGCGCGTGAATATCCCGACGTAACCGTCTCTCGTTACCATGTAGACGCCGTAACAGCGCGCTTCGTCACACACCCCGAGAGCCTCGACGTCGTTGTAGCCTCCAATCTCTTCGGTGACATCCTGACCGACCTGGGAGCCGCGATCCAAGGTGGCCTGGGCTTTGCGGCATCAGCCAATCTCAACCCGACCGCCGACGTGCCGTCGATGTTCGAGCCTGTTCACGGTTCGGCGCCCGACATTGCTGGAACGGGTCTGGCGAACCCCGTGGCGGCTATCTGGTCTGGGGCTATGATGCTCGAGCACCTCGGAGAGGCCCCGGCCGCCTCCCACCTCATGGAATCCTTGCAGAAGGTCCTCGAAGACGACCACCGGCTCACGCCGGACCAGGGTGGGAGCGCGACAACAACCGAGGTAGCAGAGGCGGTGATCTCAAGTGTCTACGAGCTTCCCGTTTTCGGCAGGGACGAGACCTGAGCCCGGACCCAACCGGCAGACAAGGTTTTAGGGGTGAAGCCGGTCGGGACATAGATAGCTAGCCGAATCAAGACTCACTCACTCAGCTTATAGGGAGCAACACGTGGCTAAAGAAATTTATTGCACGTTTGGCACCGACGTCGATTCCGTGGCCGGCTGGATCGGATCCTACGGGGGCGGCGATTCACCTTCGGATATTCAGCGAGGCGTCTTCGCGAGCGAGGTCGGCGTCATCAGACTGTTAAAGCTGTTCAAGAAGTACAATCTGAACACGACGTTTTTCATCCCTGGCCACAGCATCGAAAGCTTCCCGGATCAGGTGAAACAGATCGTAGACGCTGGCCATGAAATCGGGGCTCACGGCTACCTGCACGAAAATCCCATCGCGATGACGCCGAGCCAGGAGGAAGATGTCCTCGTTAAGTGTATCGACCTGATCGAGAGGTATTCGGGTAAGAAGCCGCGCGGTTACGTCGCCCCATGGTGGGAAATGTCTGAGTCGACGGTCGCGTTGCTACAAAAATACGGATTTAAATACGATCACAGTCAAGGTTATCGCGACTTTCAGCCCTTCTATGCGCGAACCGGCGACAAGTGGAATGTCATCGACTATTCCAAGCGCGCCGAGGAATGGATGCATCCGCTCCAGCATGGCAAAGAGATCGACATTGTCGAGATTGGTGCGAATTGGTATGTTGATGACCTGCCGCCTATGATGTTTATGAAAAAGGCGCCGAACAGCCACGGCTTCGTGAACCCGCGTGACATCGAAGCGCTTTGGCGTGACCAGTTCGACTACGTCTATCGGGAAATGGACTACGCGGTGTTTGCGTTCACCATTCATCCTGACGTCAGCGGCCGTCCTCAGGTTATTTTAATGTTGGAGCGGCTCATCGAATATATCAACGGGCACGCCGGCGTGAAGTGGATGAATTTCGAGCAGATCGCCGAAGATTACCGAAGGCGCTTCCCGTTTTCGGGCCAGGCGCGGCCTCAGGTTATTTGACCACCCACTCGACGCCTCGGGAACGGTCGCGCTCTGCCGCCGCTCCTATTTCCGGAGAAACTCTCAATGTGTGCAAGCTGCGGTTTCCCAGCTGCGCCGGGCCATTGGACCGAGGCAGGGGCGAAGTCCGCGCCGGACAGGTGGCGTGCCCGTTTTCGACGCGCCCAGGTGCTGCGATCCGTGTTGAAGGACTATGGCCTCACGGCACATGAAGACACCCAGGTCCTAGGCATTCAGCTCTCGACCTTATCGGGAAGGCACGAGATCGTCCGTGATCTGAGCGACCTCTGGGCCATGGTCGAGCGCCTCGCCGGAGTGGCTTTGGATCCGCTTGATCCGCGCTTCACGAGCCCGGTCTTTGAGGACGCGTGACAGCCAACGTTGAGAGCCGCATTCGCATGACCGTCCTGGGTGGATTCTTGGGGTCGGGCAAGACCACGTGGTTGCGCCACCAGTTGCATGCGGGGGCATTCGCTGACTCACTGGTGATCGTCAACGAGGCTGCCGACACAGCGGTCGACGATGCTCTGCTCGCCGGGTCTAGTCGGACCGTGGTGCTTGCGGGCGGATGTGTGTGTTGTGAGCGTCTGGCTGACCTCGTCGGCCTCCTTCGACAGATCTGTGACGAGCGCAGCCGCAGCCTTTCGACTTCCGCCCGATTGCAGCGCATCGTGCTCGAGACCAGCGGATTGGCCGATCCCGGACCGATCGTGGAGGCAATCCGCGCCGATCCGGTTCTGGTGCACCACATTCTGCTCGCCGAGGTAGTCGTGGCCGTGGACGCGCTGCACGGGGTGGATCAGCTTCGTGCTGAGCGCCTTGGGCGTCAACAAGTCGAAGTCGCAGACCGCCTCATCGTCACCAAGGTCGACGCGGCGGGTGACACAGCGCTCGCCCGTCTTGTCGCGACCCTGCGCGTGCTGAACCCGCAAGCCGATATCATCGGCGCCGTGAAGGGAGCACCGGCGTCGCTTCCCGCGCTTAGCGCCGAAGCCTTCACGCTCACAACCTTAGAAGGCGATCACGATCTCTGGCCCCTGCGCCCAACGACCCTGCAACTCGATGACGAGGTGGACTGGACGGTTTTCACCGTTTGGCTTTCCGCCCTCCTTCACGCACGCGGCAATGACGTTGTGCGGGTCAAGGGGATCGTGCGAACCCCCGCCGGTCGGCTGCTCCTGCAGGCGGTTCGAAAAGTGGTACAGTCGCCCGAGATCCTGGCAGACAACGACGATGGGCGGTCCGATACTGATAACCGGATCGTCGTGATAGGTCGTGGCTATGACCCTCAGGTCATCGCGCTTTCCCTGCGGAGATTTGCAGAACTTGGGCTAAAAACGTTACCTCGCTGAGCTCGATCACGGTCATGAGCGTTTGTCTAGGAAAGCGGACATCAACCAACTGCGAAAGTCTGCATTTTGCGCTCTGAGCGCGTCGGACCTCCAAACGATGAAGTAGCTGAAAATACCAGGAACAGCCAAATCGAATAGGCGCACAAGGTGGCCCTCCGCCACGTAGTCCTGGACCAGCCGCGAGCGTGCCATGGCGATGCCGTGGCCTTGGAGAGCGCCGCGGATGGTGAGCGCCACGTCGTCGAAGAAGATCGAGTCCTTTGGGTAGGAGATGGCGAGACCGGCCTTGTCCAGCCACAGATTCCAGGTCGCCTGGGAATGGAGCAGCAGCGGCATCCGGTCCATGTCGGCCAGTGCCAGCCCAGGATGCTGGGCGAGGAAGGCGGGGTTACACACCGGAAAGACTTGCTCGTCGGCAAGCCGTTCGACTGCCATGCCGGGCACGTCGCCGGTTCCGTAGACCAAGGCCGCGTCTGCCCCTTCGGGGAGTTCCTCCACGAGATCCACCAGGGAAACGATGCGCAACTCCCGCGCGGGGAGATGGCGGCGCAGGCTGGGCAGGCGTGGCATGAGCCAGTGCTCGGTAATGGCGAACTGAACCGCCAGGGTGAGCGTGTTTCCGGCCCCTCGCGCGCGGTCGACGACGCCGTAGGCCTGGCTGAAGTAGTCGAGCGCGCGTCGTGTCTCGGCGGCGAGCACGCGACCGTGCAGGGTAAGCGTGATCCGGTTGCCGATCCGCTGGAACAGCGGCTTGCCGGCTCCTTCCTCCAAGGCCCGAATTTGGTGGCTGATCGCGCTCTGGGTGATGCAGAGTTCCTCGGCCGCCAGTGCGAAACTGCCAAGGCGCGCCGCAGCCTCGAAGCACCTCAGGGCCTGGATCGACGGAAGACTGCGGAAGCTCGGCGGCATGGGCCGGAGGATAGCGCGAAGACGCCCAGGCTGTCGCGCTGTCGGCCTCTTCATCAAATTCCGCTCATGCCGACCGTCGAAAAACTCTTTTGCGCCGTCGCCCCGGTCCGCGCCACTGTTGCCTGGTGATCCGGGCAGCCGCATCGGCTGGCGGCCAGTCGCAGCGATAATCGAGCATCGAAAACGATGTCGAACAGGGAGGGTGACATGCTCGCGGAAGCGACGGAGACGGGCGAGACAGCTCTTCGGACCGAGGCTGGGGCCGACAGCCGCTGGTATGTCGGGGCGTCGCGCGCCCAGTGGCAGGTGTTCTGGTCGTCCTATCTCGGCTGGGCGCTCGACATCATGGACCTCATGCTGTTTGCGATGCTGCTGAGCCACATCAGCGCCGATCTTGGAATGAGTCGCTCGCTGGCCGGCAGCATCGCCTCGGCCAGCCTCCTCGCCACGGCCCTGGGCGGCATCGTCTTCGGCGTCCTCGCCGATCGCATCGGCCGGACACGCTCGATGGTGCTATCAATCCTGTGCTATTCGGTCGGGACGGTCTTGTGCGGCGCTTCGCAGAACGTCGCTCAGCTGGTGCTGTTCCGGCTGATCGTGGGCGTGGGCGTCGGGGGAGAATGGTCGGCCGGCGCCGCGCTGGTCACCGAAACGTGGCCGGCGCGACACAGGGGCAAGGTGGTCGCCTGGGTGCAGAGCGCATTTGCGACAGGCTACGCACTGGCCGCCGTCGTCGCCGCCGTGTTCCTGCCGCTAGTTGGCTGGCGAGGCGTGTTCTTCTTCGGCCTTGCGCCCGCGCTTCTCGCCTTCTGGATCCGCCGCCACACGCCGGAGCCGGCGATCTGGAAGGACCAACCGAGGCGCCTGACGTTGCGCGAGTCTCTGCGTTCATTGTCTGTGGACCACGGGCGCAGCACGCTCGTCTGCTTCGCCTTCACGGCCGCTGCGATGTGCGGCTACTGGGGCCTTTTCACCTGGATCCCGACCTGGCTGGCGACGCCTGCCAGCGCCGGCGGGCCAGGGCTCAGTCTTACGACCTCGACGACCTGGATTGTCATCATGCAGGTCGGGGCCGCGCTCGGCTTCGTGTCCTTCGGCTACGCGGCCGACCGCATCGGTCGCAAGGCCGCCTTCATCTCCTATTTCGTGCTCTCCGCGCTCGTGGTGCCGCTCTACACGTTCGCGTCGACGCCCACCACTCTCCTGGTGGTCGGCCCCGTGGTCGCCTTCTTCGGCACGGGCTTCTACAGCGGCTTCGCCCCGACCTTCGCCGAATTGTTCCCAACGGGTGTGCGAGCGACGGCGCAGGGCCTCATCTACAACGCCAGCCGCGCCGTCAGCGCCCTGGCACCCGCGATGGTGGGACTGTTGGCGAGCAGCTTCGGCTTAGCCGGCGCGCTGGCCTTCACGGCCGGCTTCTTCCTACTCGCAGCCTTCATCGTGCTGCTGTTCCTGCCGGAAACCAAGGGAGCTCAACTGCAATGAACGAGATCGTCACGAACGCCTCAGCAGGTTTCGACGCGAGCCGCTGGCTCGAGGCAACGGGCCGGGCCCGACAGATTGATCTCAGTCACCCGCTGCAGAAGGGGATGCCGATCCACCCGGCCCACCCGCCCTTCCACATCACGCTCAACAATCGGCACGGCGACGTCCTGCGCTCCTGCGGCCATTCCTCGTCGAACGAACTCATGGTGACGAGCACGCATTCGGCGACCCACATCGACGCTCTGTGCCACGTGTCCGACCACGGCTCGCTGTTCGGCTGCTATGACGCCGACGAACAGCAACGGGGCACGGACCTGTTCAAGGTACACGGCGCCGAAACGATCGCGCCGATCTTTCGGCGCGGTATCCTGCTCGACGTAGCCCGGACGCTGGACGTTGACGCCCTGGATCCCGCCTACGAGATCACGCCGGCCGATCTCGAAGCCGCCGAGGCGCACTCGGGCGCGCGGATCGAAGCCGGCGACGTTGTGTTGGTGCGGACCGGCTGGTCGGCCTTCTGGGCGGACTCGCCCCGCTATCTCGGCCTCAACTCCGCGGGCGCGCCGGGACCGGGCGTCGCCGGGGGCCGATGGCTCGCCGAACGCAAGCCCTTTTCGGTGGGCTCGGACACGTCGGCGTTCGAGGTGATGAACCACCACAACATCACGCTTGAGGTCCATCTCGTCCTGATCGCGCAGAACGGCGTCCACATCATCGAGAATCTCGATCTCGAGGCACTGGGCAGCGCGGCACGGGGCGCCTTCGCTTTCGTGGCCGTGCCGGTGCGCATCACCGGCGCCACCGGCTCTCCCGTCCGCCCCCTGGCACTGCTCTGACGACCCGAGCACCGATCCCTTTCGCACTAAAGGATGTCCCGATGCTGAACGACCTGCAGCGCCGCGAAGCCGCGGAGGCCCTGCTTGGGGCCGAGCGAGACCGTCGCGCGATCCCGCAGCTCAGCCGCACCTATCCCGCCATGGAGATCGAGGATGCCTACGCTGTCCAGGCGCTCTGGGCCGAGGCGCGGATCGGTAGGGGCGCTCGCGTCGCCGGCCACAAGATCGGGCTGACCTCGCGCGCCATGCAGATGGCGTCGAAGATGACCGAGCCCGATTACGGTCGCATCCTCGACGATGCTCTCTACAACGACGGGGCGCGGCTGCGCGCCGACGCCTTCCTGAAACCGAGACTGGAAGTCGAGCTCGCCTTCGTCATGGGCGAGGACCTCGCGGGCGCTGGGACGCAGATCTACGACGTGATGCGGGCGACGGAATTCGTCGTGCCGGCCCTTGAGATCATCGACTATCGAACCGAGGTGCCGCGCGCCATCGTCGACACGATCGCCGACAACGCCGCATTCGGCGCCATCGTGGTAGGCGGTCGCATGGTCCGCCCCATGGACGTCGACATCCGCTGGGTCGGGGCGACGTTGTCCAAGAACGGCGTCATCGAGGAATCCGGCGTGTCGGCCGCTATCATGGGCCATCCGGCTGCCGGCATCGCCTGGCTGGTCAACAAGCTGAGCGCCGTGGGAGGCCGCTTGGAAAAGGGCCAAATCGTGCTGGCCGGGTCGTTCACGCGTCCCGTCGACATCGCGGCCGGCGATGTGATCCACGCCGATTACGGACCGCTCGGCGCCATCGGCGTGTCCTTCGCGTGACGGCGAACGCACGTCCCATGGAGCTCCCCCTCAACCGCTTCAAGCGGGCGATCCGCGCCGGCACGCAGCAGATCGGCATCTGGTGCTCGCTCCCAGGGGGCACCCCCGCCGAGGTGCTGGCCGGTGCCGGCTACGATTGGATCCTGTTCGATACGGAGCATTCGCCCGGCGATCCCGGCACGATCCTGGAGCAGCTTCAGGCCTCGGCCCCCTATCCGGTCTCGGCCGTGGTGCGGCCGACGACCAACGATGCCGCCCTCATCAAGCGCCTCCTCGACGTGGGGGCCCAGACCCTGCTGATCCCCTATGTCCAGAACGCCGAGGAGGCGCATGCCGCGAGTCGCGCCATGGCTTATCCCCCGGCCGGCATCCGCGGCGTTTCGGGCTGGACGCGGGCCAATCGTTTCGGCCGCGTGCCCGGCTATGCGGAACGCGCCTCGCAGGAGCTCTGCCTTCTCGTGCAAGTAGAAACCTGCGAGGCGCTTGGCGAGATTGAAGCGATCGCAGCAGTCGAGGGCGTAGACGGTATCTTCGTCGGTCCAGCGGACCTTGCCGCTTCGATGGGATATGCTGGCCAGCCTAATCATCCGAAGGTCGAGGCCGCGGTGGAGGATGCGATTCATCGAATCCGGGGCGCGGGGAAACCAGCCGGCATTCTTACGCTCGACAACGTCTTCGCTAAGCGGTGCATCGAGATGGGGTCTCTATTCACGGCAGTGGGAACCGACGGAAGTCTCTTGTCGCGCGCGGCTGACAACCTGCGCGCCGTGTTCGCTGATAATTGAGGCTTGCCAAAGCGCCAAATTCCGCTTTGGCCGTCGCGGCTTCCGTAAGCGGCCGGGCCGGTGTCCACCCACCTGAGCCATTCAGGAGTCCAACCTCAGAGACATCGCCGTTACGATTTTGGAGACTTGCGGTGCCTTGAGCGAGGCGGAGGAGGCTCGTGAGGTAGGCTCATTGCAGCCACTTCGGCGTCGCCTGGTTCCGTCGGCGCAGTATTTGCCGGGTCAGCCCCGTGCTCGCCTCCGATCTTGAACCCTGTGTCGGTCCCTAGCGACTCCGACAGGCGGCGCTGCTCCAGAGCGGCGAACGTCTCGCCCGAGCTCTCGAGCACGGCGGTTTGTTTCGTGGCTCCTTGAAAGCGTCGTATGACGACGTCGACATACAGAGGATCGAGTTCGATGCCTCGGCAGACGCGCCCTGCCCTCTCGGCGGCGATTAGCGTTGAGCCGGAACCCAGAAAGGGATCGAGCACGACCTCTTCTTTTCCCGTGAGGTCATACAGCGCCTCGACCAGCATCGCGGCAGGCTTGACGGTCGGATGTTGCTGCAGCCCCTGACGTGCATCGGACCCCTGCGTCGAGGCGCCAGGGTAGCTCCATAGGTTCGAGCGATGCCGTCCTTTACGGCCGAGGTCGACATTGTTGAGATGAGGCACGTCTCCTTTCTTGAAGATCGGCAGGAGCTCGTGCTGTGAGCGGTAGAGGCTGCCCATCCCGGCGTTGGTCTTGCCCCAGACCACGAGGTTGATCTGCGACAGCCCCGCCCCGAGTGCAGCGGCTGTAACCGATCCCAGTCCGCGCCAGTCGATGAATGTCGTGAAAATGCCGCCGTCCATGAGGTGGGCGAGCGCGGCTCCGATCCAGGCGTCGT
>JBPBQY010000095.1:0-15473 GCA_050920985.1 Janthinobacterium lividum
ACATCCCTATCCGAACCAGCGCTTCGCGTCATGACTCAAGGCAGGAGCCGTATGCGGTAGTGCCGCACGTACGGATCTGTGCGGGGGGCGTGGGGAAACCCACGTCCCTACCGCAACCGTAACGGACGACGTGTACGTCCTTCATACGCTCACGAAAGCGACTGGGACCGAATTTCCTCATCATGAGGCCAGGGTCAGCATTGCCGAGTTCCTCTCTCGACCAGGAGCTGGACGGAGCGATTTGCTTGGTCTGATCGGCACCTTGGTGGTGGAGAGATAGCTGTCGGACCGCCGGAGGACGTCTTGCTCAGAGACAACATCAGCAGGGCTGTGGAGCTCTGGTTAGTCGCCCGCTCCTGGTGGCGGATCGAAACAAACGTCCGTGCGGCGCTATGTCATTGCGGTCCGTCTTCATCACACGGCGCCACGGCCATTCGCTGCGTGCTCCTCTGCAACATCCCCCAATGATGGGAGATGTTCCATCAGAGCTATGATCCGCCAAAGGACCGGCGGGTTTTTAATCCTTTGCGCGATTTTCAGCGCCGGCTTGATATCGGTATTGCTGACCTTTGGCAGGGGGCTGTCATCGTTCAACGACCCCGGGTGCACGCCCAGCGCGGTCGCGAGCTTTTGAAGCGCGCTAGCCGCGGCTCGGTCGGCCCCTTTCTCGTATTTCTGCACCTTGTTGCAAGCTGAAGCCTATTGCGGTGCCAGGTGCGGTCTGGCTCATGCCCGCAGGTGCACGAGCGGCACGAATTCGTGCGCCCACGGCAACCTCAAGCTCAGGTGCCCGCTTGCTCTTGGATCGTCCTCGAGTCACCTGCGCATTGCCGGAGTCGGGCTCCGACTGTGGCTCTGCTGCGGTGGGGAGTGAGCATCAAGATTCTTCCCTCCGAAGTCGCGGACGTGCGGAGTGAACTCGACCCCCAGGCGCTCCAGCGTTTGCCGGACTGCGGCGACATGCTCCGCTGACAGAGTGGGGTCATCCTCGTTCTCCTCCGCCCGCATGATCACAAGAGTGGTGATGCGCCCGACCTTCTTCGCTAACTTGCTACGCTGGAGTCCTGTGAGGACTCGCGCCTCGCGGATCTGGCGGCCGGTGAGCATCGGACGTTGCCCTTCCGCAGCCTTACGGCCACACGCCGCCCTGCTACGCTGCGCCCTTCTTCGGCCGGCCTGCCTTTCGCTTCTCGGGAAGCTCGGTGAGCTCGGGCCCTTCGGCAGGGTTGGCCCTTTGCCCCAGCCCGGTCGTCTTGGCCAACTCAGACCGTCTCGCCGCATAGGAGGGCGATGTCATCGGGTAGTCGTGTGGCAGGCCCCATTTCGCGCGGTATTCGGCCGGGGTGAGGCCGCGTCTCCACAGGTGGCGCTTGAGCGTCTGATAGCGCTTCCCGTCTTCGAGGCTGATCAGGTACTCGTTAGTCACCGACTTCTTGATCGAAACCGGCGGGATCAGCTCTTCGGGCTCTAAAGCGGCCTCCAGCGGGTGTTTAAAGCTATGGAAAACTGCATACACGGACGCGATGAGGTTGGGCAGCTCATTAGGCTGAAGGTGGTTTTGCGCCACATACGCAGCGACGACTTCTGAGGTCACCTCAGCGAGGGCGGTCTGATCGGGTCCGGCTGCATCAGTCATGATGGCTTCTCTGGTTCGGTCTGGTTGGGCAGGGGTAGATGGTCTGAGCTTCCGTAGTCGAACCTTGCCGTTCGGAGTGAACGTTATACCGGCCTGCATCAGGCTGCTCTGGACCCTGTGAACGACCTGAGTCGACTGAGGCGTTTCCCGCGTCGAGCTGCGCTGTCGCTACGCGTTCGAGAGCGACGGCTGACATCATCGACAGCTTAGCTAACGAACGCCAAAGGAACCGACGGTCTTCACGGATCTGGGCGGCGATAGTTATCATGAGATACCGCCATTGGCCGGCAGGAGCACCTCTCGCCGGCCATCGGACCTTTCGGCGCGGTAGAGGTCGGAAAGCGTCCGCGAGCGATCGAGAGTCATCATGACGGCCGGCCTCGGTCTCACGGTCACAGTCGAGCACCTCGGTACGATGATTGTGGCCGATATCAGAGGAGCGGCGAAGGCCGGCAATCTGCAGAACCGTCTCGATACTATAGCTCGTGGCGATGGGCTTGCCACTTTCAGGGAAATGGCGATGAAACGGGACGTGGTCACGCTGCCGATCAGCTCTAATAGTCGGGGATCCGGTCATCAACGTGCCTCGGTTGAGAAGGTGCCAAGCTCGAAGTGGCTCACCGCGCCTCCGGAGGCTGGTTCGCGATATGTGCCAAGCTTTTGTCGCCCCCAACGTGGAAGCGGGCCGGCTATCGAGCCGGGCAAGGACGGAGCCAAGAATGCGAGCGTCTGAAGCGATCCGGCGGTGGGCCGCACAGGCCGATTGATTCGCCTTCGAGGGATCGGATAGTCGGGCGGAAGGGGACCCGGAATGACCGTCCGGCGTTGAGACGGCGACCCGAGCCCCTAGGATTGCATACGATGTCGAACCCGACCGATCACATTCCGGACGTTCCCCGCAGCGATGTCGCCGGCTTCGGACTGTCGCGCCGCGCCGCGTTAGGAGCCGGCGCAGCTGCCGGGCTGGGACTCATGGCAAGCGTCGCCCAAGCGCAATCCGCAGGGACCATGAAGGCCGGCATGGTCGACGCCAGCGTGACCAACCCCGGGCCGGAGAACAGCCTGCTCAAGACTATGGAGCCGAGCTCGGATCTGCCACCGATTTCGGATCACGGGTTCGTCAAGCAGTTCTGGTCGAGCATGTCGCTCGCACATCGCCGCGTTCAAGAAGGAGGTTGGGCGCGCCAAGTGAATGTCGTCGACTTCCCGATTTCAAAGGATTTGGCGGGCGTTAACATGCGCCTTCAGGCCGGTGGTATCCGTGAACTTCACTGGCACGCCGCCGACGAGTGGGCGCTCATGCTCACCGGTACAGCCCGTATCACTGCCGTCGACGACGACGGCAATCCGTTCGTGAAGGACGTTAGGGCCGGTGACCTCTGGTACTTCCCGCAGGGCCTGCCGCATTCTATCCAAGGCCTCGGCCCGGACGGGTGTGAGTTCCTGCTGGTGTTCGACAACGGCACGTTCTCCGAAGACGACACGACCCTCATCAGCGACTGGCTGACCCATACGCCCCGCGACGTGGTAGCGAAGAACTTCAACGTGTCCGCCGACGCCCTCGCGCCCCTCGACAGCATCCCGCCGAACGGGAAGTGGATATTTCAGGCGCCGGTCCCGCCTGCCTTGTCGCAGGATGCCGCCGCGGCGGCCCGCTTTCATCCCACGTCGAAGACCGACTTTTCCTTTGCCATGCTGGGCATGACGCCGACGAAGGAGAATGCGTCGGGCTCGGTGCGGATCGTGGATTCACGCAACTTCACCGCGTCTCGCAACATCGCCGCCGCTTATGTGGTCATCAAGCCGGGCGCCATGCGGGCCCTGCACTGGCACCAGAATTCTGACGAGTGGCAGTTTTGGATCTCTGGCAAGGGGCGGATGACGCTCTTTGGAAATCATTCGGACGCGCGCACGATCGACTTTAAGCCGAGCGACATCGGGTACGCGCCGGCTACCTTGCCCCATTACATTGAGAACACGGGTACCGATGATCTAATCTACCTCGAAATGTTCAAGGCGCCGGTTTACCAGGACGTGTCGCTGAACAACTGGATCGCCGCACTACCGCCGGAACTGGTGAAGCAGCACCTCGGCCTCAGTGAAGAAACGCTGGCTGCAATTCCGAAGGACAATTCGGGGCTTGTACCGACAAGCAAAAGCTAGGCTAGCCGCTACTACTCATCGGCGTGAGGATATCGGATTCTTAATCCGACGTGTCACGCCGCAGTGGTGATGAATCCACCGGCGTGAAACGCCGTCGGTGAATGCTTTAACGTAGGTGCGGCGACTGAGCAACGGGCTGGTCCAATGTGAAGGGGGACACGTTGGTCAGATCCGCTGCTATGAGGCCGGCCGCGAGCCGCAGCTACGGTCTTGCCACAACGGGAGGAGCCGGTCACCAACAAGATCTCGCGACGCCGGATCGACGGGTCGAGACCGACGATGATAGTGCGGTCGAACAGGTCGTGATCGACGCCCGAGAACTCATCTGTGCCTCGGATGCGCTAGGCAGGCGGGAGAGGGCGTTCGTGTGTGTCGTCGCCGAGGATGGTATCAACCGACTGGCGCAGCTGGCGAGAGAGGTCGGTCGTTGCGGCCTCGCCCTAGCATGCGAGCACGAGGTCGGCGAGCGCCGGATTAGTGGCGAGGAAGCGCTGCGGTTCGCCGAGGCGGTTTATTATCATGCGGCGGTAGCGGTAGGCCTGGAGGCTGATGTCGTCGTGAGCGCAAGCTGGCGTTCCGACCCGAGGGCGCTGTCAGCGCGCGGTGGGACTGTTTGTGGCAGCCGGCGAACGTCTAGGGTTCTTCGAGCATGCCGTCGGGTGAGCGTTCGAGGCAAGGCCGCATCCGACGGAGCGCGACAGGGCGGCACGAGCCTTATCGGTTTTGTCGTCGACGTCCGCCGCCTTTGCGACGGGCTCTCGGCAGTCCGCGACGCATCGGGTTCCGCCTCGGCCCAGCCTCGTGTCGCCTGAAGGGGAGCTGGGGCTCCTTGGCGGGGAGATCGACCATGGAGTTGGCCCCAACAAATCGCTGTACACTTTTGCCGGTCAGCCGACATCCGACCGAACCTTGCTGGACAAGGACGACTAAGGGCGGGCCAAGATGGTCGGGGTCGGGGCGAAGCGCGGGGAATAGACGAGGTGACTGTTTAGGACCGCGCGCGAGCCTCGGCCTTGGCACCGTGTCGCGCGTCTTGAAGCGTCGCACCGGCCGCCTCGATCAGAGCCGCCATCCGCAGCCCCTTGTGGGCCCGCAGGTCGTCCTCGAGCACGAGATCTTCAAGACCCAGTTCAGGGACAAGCACGCGTGCCACGTAGGTGTCTCCTGTCGTAGGCAAAGTGCGTGGGAAATCGGCACAGCGAGTGCAGGCTCAAAGCGACTATGATTTCGGTCCTCGTTAGCGATTCCTGAGCGGGATTAGGAGCGGGCGGCTATGGCCCGGCTCCTCCGCTGCCAGCACTACGCAATCGAAGACCGTATCCGTCCCCGTCGTCATTAAGAAAAAGCACGCCCGCCGTTTCGAACGCGCCCAGAATACTGAGGTGAACTTCGCGCGAAACTGCGGCAGGGGGACCACGTTCAAACCTCTGGACGGTCGACAGAGACAAGCGCGCCGCTTTGGCGAGGTCGGCCATCGACCAGTCGAGCATCGCTCGCGCGCCTCTGACCTGAGCCGGGGTTAGACTGTCGTTTGGCATCAACGTTTTCCGCTGTACCTCACCTGTCAATGCATGCATACGCGCGAGGACCGAGACGAATCCTCTAAATCGGGAGAAAAGGGGTGCATCGGTGTCAGCTATGCGGGCTACAACTCTCATGCAATGAGCCAGTAAGTATGTTGAATCAGATGAGCCGACTGAGGCGTGTCTACACTGCCACCGCTAGAGCCGGGCCGCGATAGGCCAGCGTTCGCATCACTACTTCGAGCAATTGTTCTCGAGTCGTCGTGCACACGAATTACCGCCCAGAGTGACGACGTTGTTGCCACGCCTGAAACTCGGCCCTCGTCGCCTCGTCGGGAGGATAAAGGCCCGGGAGCTTTCGTCCCGCGTTGACCTGCTCGAGGATCCATCCCTCCAGGGTCTCTCCTTCCCGGCCGAGGTCAATCACGGTCTGGACTATTGCTTGAGGAATGACTACCGCGCCGTCGTGGTCGGCGACGATGATGTCTCCAGGCAGGATGGCCACGCCCCCACAGCCGATCGGCGTCTGCCAGTCGACGAACGTGAGGCGCGCCACCGAGGGGGGAGCCGAGACTCCCGCACACCAGATCGGCAGCCCGGTCTTCCGTACGGCCTCGACATCGCGCACGGCCCCCTCCGTCACTAATCCCGCGACGCCGCGTTTGGCCATCCGGGCACAGAGGATGTCGCCAAGGACGCCGGCGTCCACGATGCCGCTCGACGACAGGACGGCGATGCAGCCTTCTGGCATCTCCTCGATCGCAAAGCGCGTCGAGCGCGGCGACGACAGCGACTCGGGCGTGGCGAGATCCTCGCGACCCGGCACGAAACGCATGGTGAACGCCGGGCCGACCACCCGCGGCTGCGAGGGATCCAGCGTGAGAGGGCCGCGGAGCCAGACGTTCCGCAAACCCCGCTTCATCAGGACCATCGTGATGGTGGCGGTCGAGAGTGAGAGTAAAGCCTGTCGCTGCCAAGTGTCCATCGTCAAACCTCGGAAGCCGTCAGATGCTGGGGATGAGGCCGCCGTCGACCCTGACGAGCGATCCCGTGATGTAGGAGGCCCGTGAGCTGGCGAGGAAAGCCACGGCGTCCGCATATTCCTCGGGCCGCCCGTAACGGCCCACGGGAATGTCACCAGCGCTGCGCTGCGCGACCTCCTCCACGGAGCGGCCCTCGCGGCCGGCCTTGGCCTTGTCGAGCGCGGCGACCCTGTTCGTAGCAATGCGTCCGGGCGCGACGACGTTCACCGTCACACCGTCGCGCGCCACCTCGCGGGCAAGCGTCTTGGACCAACTGACCAGCGCTGCGCGTAAGCCGTTCGAGACGGCTAAATTCGGTATCGGTGTGACGACTCCGGACGAAGCGCTGGTGATGATGCGACCCCATCCGCGCGCGCGCATGCCGGGTAGCACGGCAGCCGTGATGGCCATCACCGAAACGACCATCGTCTCGAAGTGGGCTGTCCAGACCTCGGGCGTCGTATCGGCGGCCAGAGACGGCGGCGGCCCCCCGGTGTTGTTGATCAAGATGTCCACCTGTCCCAGTCGAGCCTCGATCCGGGCGAGTTGCCCGACGATCGCGGTGCGATCACCGAGGTCCCACGCGAGACCAAGGGGTTCGACACCTGGAGCCGTGGCTTGATCCAAGACAGACGCGAGTGTCGCTTCGTCTCGATCGGCCAGCGCCAACTTGCAGCCCTCGCGTGCGAGACTGGCCGCGATCGCGCTGCCCAGACCACCCGCCGCCCCAAGGACCAGCGCGACCTTGCCCTCGATGCCGAAGTCCATCCCTGAGCGCCTCATGCGAGAGTGACGCCTGCTGCGCCTCAGAGAGAGTTAGCCGGCGGTTTTCGGAGAACCCCCATAATTTTCGCTTATGTGAGCACGCTTGGCGCCGGTCACGCACTTGCCTTGCGGATCGTCTCACCGATCGTGATCGCCTCGGCTGCCCATGGTGCCGCTTCGACGACGTGGGGAAGAAGCTCGCTTTGTAGCCGCTCGACGGTGAATGCCGCTGCCTCACGAGGGACTCGCGCCAACTCCCGAACGCGGGAAATCAGCGACAGGCGCCGCTTGAGCGCTGGCCCTGGAAGCGGGAAACACCTCACGCGTCGGGCGAGATCGCCCGCCTCGTAAAGGCACAGCGGGGTCGTGATGGCCCATGCATTGCCGCAGGCGACCGTGGCTGCCACCCCGAAGGGCGTGTCGAACTCATGGGTTCGCGGTAGGTCCAGTCCGAGGCGGCGCAGGTGCCGGTCGATCGACACCCCGATCTTGCGACGCGGGTGGAAGCGAACGAAAGCCGCGTGCGCGCTGAGTGCCGTCAGTTCGTCGACCGTCGTCGGCGCGGGGGTCTCGGGCGGAGCGATGACGAGATAGGGTTCCTCGATCAACGGCCAGCTCTCGAGCCCGTCCTGTTCGTCGAACTCGTCGACGCCGAGGAAGACGTCCAGTCGGCGCCCGAGGATGTCGTCGACATGGGAGGAGGTCAGTCCCGACACGAAGGAGACGTGGTCGACGGTCTGCAGCAGGTGGTTGGAGAGATGCGGGACCAGCAGCCGCGAGAACGAGTCCACGAGCCCGACCCGGATGAGCGGGAGCTTGCCTCGACGGACCTCCTGCAGCAGCGGGGCGATCTGGCGGCAGTCCGCCAAGACCGCACTCGCACGCTGGCGCAGCACCACGCCACTGAGCGTCAGGCTCAGAGGCCTGACGTCTCGATTGAACAGGCTCGTCTTCGTCCGCTGCTCGAGATCGGTGATGGTCTGAGACACGGCTGGCTGCGTCAGACCCAGGGAGCGGGCCGCGGCCGACATCGTGCCGTGATCGCAGACGCTGAGGAACACCTCCAGTGAACGCAGCTCGAAGGGAAGACTGTCCATGCGGTCTCCGTGCATCAGCAAAACTTATAGTACACAGAACCGCCACCTTGGGTAGCGTGTACGCAAGATCAAAAACGATCACCGGACGGGGAGGATGCCATGCAGACGAGACGAACCATCGTGCCAGTGAGCGGCGCCATGACGGCGATCGCACTGGTGCTGGCGGCCAGCGGCGCCAAGGCTGACGACTATGTCGATCAGGCAAAGGCCTATATCGCCTCGGTCACGAAGCCCGGCGCACCCTGGACCGGTCCGACCACCGGCCCCAAAGCGCAAGGCCACAGACTCATCGTGTTCGTCAACTACGACCAGCGTAACAGCGGCGGACGGGCCGTCGGCGAGTTCGCGGGCGAGGCCGCCAAGGTGATCGGCTGGGACTATCGGGTGCTGGACGGTCAGGGCACCGTGTCCGGGCAAACAGCGGCCCTCAACCAGGCGATCGCGCTCAAGCCAGACGGCATCATCCTCGGCTCGGTCGACGCTTTGGAGCACAACCCGGAGATCACGCAGGCCGTGAACCAGGGCATCAAGGTCGTGTCGTGGCATTCGGGCACTACGGCAGGCAAGCTGGACGGCTCACCGATCTTCACGAACGTCACCACCAACCCGGTCGAGGTCGCGCGAGCCGCCGGGCTCTACGCGGTGGCCGACTCGAACGGAGCCGCCAGGGTCATCCTGTTCACCGACAGCGCCTACCAGATCTGCGTCACCAAGACGGCCGCCGAGAAGGCCGCCGTCGAAGGGTGCAAGACCTGCCAGGTCCTGGCCGTCGAGGACACGCCCCTGGCCGAGGCGTCGTCCCGCATGCCGCAGCTGACGTCCACGCTGAAGGCCAAGTACGGCGACGGCTGGACCCACTCGATCGGCATCAACGACCTCTACTTCGACTTTATGGCCCCTGCGCTCCAGGCGGCGGGCGAGGACGGGGCGGGCGCGCCACACAACATATCGGCGGGTGACGGCTCCGAATCCGCCTTCCAGCGCATCCAGGCGAACCAGTTCCAGATCGGCACCGTCGCCGAGCCGCTCCGCCTGCAGGGGTTCCAGACGATCGACGAGCTCAATCGGGCCTTAGCCGGGCAGCCGGCCAGCGGCTACGCCGCGCCCGTGCACCTGTTCACGCCCGCCAACGTCGGCAGCGACCGTGGGCCGGGTGGCATCTACGATCCGGCGAACGGCTACGAGAAGGTCTACCGGGCGATCTGGGGCAAGGACGCAGCCTGATCGAAGACGGAACGGACATGTCGCACAGGGCAGCCGAATGGGAGGGCCCGGCCCTTCCCGCGGAGGCGGTCGCAAACTGAAGCCGGACGGGGATGGGTGATGAGCGAGATCAGGCCGCCGCAGTACGCGAACAACATGACGCTGATCGGCCACAGCGATCAGGGCGGGCGGCCGGATGCCGTTCAGATCAACGTTGAGCGGGGCTTCGCCTACGTGGGTCACCTCTTCGCCAACGGGATCAGCGTAATCGACCTCCGTGATCCGCGCCATCCGCATTTCTCTGAGTTCATCCCCGCGCCGCCGAACACCTGGAACCTGCACCTGCAGGCGCACGAGGACCTTCTCCTGGTGGTGCACGCCAAGAACATGTGGGCGCAACCCGATCTGGCCGACGAACGGAACTACTACCGGGCCAAGACGGCCGACATTCACGAGCATGCCCGCTCGTCCGAGGATGGGGCTTGGTCTGCGGGGATGGCGGTCTACGACATCTCCAAGCCCGGCCAGCCGAAGCGGATCGGCTTTATGCCCATCAAGGGCGTCGGCCTGCACCGGATCTGGTACGTTGGTGGCCGCTGGGCCTACGCCTCAGCCTTCATCGAAGGCTTCAGCGACTACATCATGATCACCATCGACATGTCCGATCCGACCCATCCGCGGGAGGCGGGTCGCTTCTGGCTCCCGGGCATGAACCTCGCAGCCGGCGAGACACCGAATTGGCCGTCCGCATCAGGCCGCTACGGGTGTCATCACCCCATCGTGTCGGGCGACGTCGCCTATTGCAGCTGGCGAGACGCGTGCCTCGCCATCGTCGACGTCTCGGACAGGTCCGCGCCCAAGCTGATCACCCATCGGATGTGGTCCGAGAGCCTGGGCGGCGCGACGCACAACGCGCTGCCGCTGCCTGACCGCGACCTCCTGATGGTGCTCGATGAGGCGACGCTGGACGGGATGGAGGACGGCTACAAGCCGATCTGGATTTTCGACATCGCGGACAAGAGCAATCCGCGCTGCCTGTCGACCCTGCCAACGCCCTCGGACCGCAACTACGTGGAGGTCGGGGGGCATTTCGGCCCGCACAACATCTACGAGAACCGACCCGGTCACTTCGTCAGCTCCGATTTGGTCTTCACCACGTATCAGAACGCCGGCGTCCGGGTGTTCGACATCCGTAACCAGTACAGCCCCGTGGAGGTGGGCGCGATGGTGGTGGAGGCGCCCACGCGCCTTGTCGACCCTCGGCCGAACCGCCCGCTCGTGCTGCATGCCGCGGACGTCTTCGTCGACCGCGCCGGACTGGTCTACGCGACCGACTTCAGCGTGGGTCTCCACGTCATGGAATTCGGCGGCTAGCGGACGGACCGTGAAAGAGCCCTTGAGAACGTCCATGGCGCCCGACCTCCCGCTCCGAGCGTCACAGGCGCCGGTGCTCTCCGTCCGGAGCGTATCCAAGCGCTTCGGAGGCACCCAGGCGCTGAAGGAGGTCAGTCTCGACCTCGACCGCGGCAGCGTGCTCGCCCTCCTCGGCGAGAACGGCGCCGGCAAGTCGACGTTGATCAAGATCCTTGCAGGCGTCCACCCGCCCGACACCGGCGAGATCCTGCTCAAAGGGGTCCGCACCCCGGTGGCGCAGCTACCTATCGCCTTCATCCACCAGGACCTCGGTCTCATCGACTGGATGACGGTGGCGGAGAACATCTGCCTCCAGCTCGGCTACCCCCGCCGCTGGGGGCTCATCGACTTCGCCGCCACACGGGGTCGTGCTTCGAGAGCCCTCCAGCAACTCGGCGTCGAGATCGACCCCGACGCACGCGTCGAGAGCTTGAGCCGAACCGAGAAGGCTCTCGTCGCAGTCAGCCGTGCGCTCGCCTCGAATGCCGAGATCGTGGTCATGGACGAGCCGACCGCGAGCCTGCCGGCCGACGAGGTCGAGCGGCTGTTCGCCGGGATCGAGCGGCTTCGCCGGACCGGCGCGGCGGTCATCTACGTGTCCCATCGCCTCGACGAGGTGTTCCGCATCGCCGATCGCATGGTCGTTCTGCGCGACGGGCAGGTCGTCGGAAGGAGCAAGGTCGACGAGACCACCCCGGAGGAGGCGGTGATCCAGATCATCGGGCGCGAGCCCTCGCAAGTATTCCGCAGGTCGGTGGCGGAAAGGGGCGCGGCGCGCCTCACTGTCCGAGACCTTCGGCTCGATGGGGTTGGTCCGGTAAACTGCGCGTTCCACGGCGGCGAGGTCGTCGGGCTCGTCGGCCTGCGCGGCGCCGGCCAGGAACTGATCGGCCAGGCCCTGTTCGGCCTCGTTCCGATCCTCGGCGGTACCATCGAACTCGACGGCGTCGAGATCAGGCCGCGGTCGCCACGCGACGCCATGCGGAACGGCATCGAACTCATCTGGGGCGATCGCAACAACGGGTCGGTGGTCCCGGTGTTGTCGGTCAAGGAGAACTTCTTCCTCAACCAGACCTTCGCCGGTCGGGGCCTGCTGTCGTACGTGGAGCCGCGCAACGAGGATCGCGAGGCGGTCGACCTCGGCCGGAAGGTAGGGCTTCGTCCCAACCGGGCTGAGCTCCCGATCGAGACGCTCTCGGGCGGCAACCAGCAGAAGGTCATTGTCGGGCGTTGGCTCCACCTCGGCGGCAAGGTCTACATCTTCGAGGACCCCACCGCCGGCGTCGACGTCGGGGCCAAGGCCGACATCTACCAGCTCTTCAACATCGCGCTCGCCGGCGACGCGACGATCATCATCGTGTCCACGGACTTCGAGGAAGTCGCCAACATCTGCCATCGGGCGCTCGTCTTCGACCGCGGGCGCGTGGTGGACGAGCAGGCGGGCGACGCACTCACGCCGCGCGCGTTGCTGGCCGCCGCCTCGGCGGCCGACGCGATGTCCACCTCCACCTAGGGGCCGACCCAGATGCAATCCCTCAAGTCACGCGCGCTCGAGCCGACCCGGTCGGAATTAGCCGGCATGTCACGTGCCCAGGCGGTTCGACGACTCGTGCCGGTCTACGGCCTGCCGATCCTCGCCGTCGTGCTCGCCATCCTCTTCACGATTTTGCTGCCGGGCACGTTCGCGACGATGTTCAACGTGCGCTCGATCCTGAGCGACAAGGCGATCGTCGCGTTGCTGGCTCTGGCCGCCATGATGCCGATGATCGCCGGGCGCATCGACCTGACCATCGGCTACGGCATCGTGCTGTGGCACATCCTCGCCATCAGTCTACAGACTGTCTACGGCCTGCCCTGGCCGTTGAGCGTCGCGCTCGTGCTCGCCGGCGGGCTCGTCGTGGGCCTGGTCAACGGCCTGCTAGTCGAGGTCGCGCAGATCGACTCGTTCATCGCCACCCTCGGCACGGGCACTGTCCTATACGCGCTCGCGCTGTGGCACACCGACGGCCGTCAGATCGTCGGCACGCTTCCGCCTGCGTTCCTCTCGATCAACGGACGCTTCGTATTCGGTCTGCCGATCACGGCCTTCTACGTCGTCGGATTGTCAGTCCTCCTATGGCTCATCACCGAGCGCCTGCCGCTTGGGCGGCAACTCTATGCGATCGGAGCGAGCCCGAAGGCGGCTGCGCTCAACGGCATACCAGTCCGCCGATACGTCGTGTTGACGTTCGTGGCATCCGGCCTGCTGACCGCCTTCACCGGCGTTATCCTCGCCTCCAAGCTCCGCATCGGACAGGCCGGCGTCGGGCTCGAGTTCCTCCTGCCCGCCCTCGTCGGAGCATTCCTGGGCTCGACGACCATCAAGCCGGGGCGGGTCAACGTTTGGGGAACCGTCGCTGCCGTCCTGGTGCTTGCGATCGGCATATCGGGCATCCAGCAACTCGGCGGCAAGTTCTACGTCGAGCCTCTGTTCAACGGCGGCACCCTGATCGTCGCCATAGCGCTCGCGGGCTACGCCCAGCGCAACAAGCGACAAGCCAAGGCGTCCATCGGCGCGTGAGGCATCGAGCAAGCGGAACTGCGTGTAGCGACCGTCGTCTCGCCTAACGCGTCGTCAGAACCGCGCTGGCTGAACGCCTCCCCCTGGCCGACAGATTTCGGAGGAGGCGAACCATGGGCCAAGCGCCACATGACCCAAGCGCGAGCGGGGCGTGGAACGTTCGACGAAGGTCTCGGAGCTGGAAGGGCGCCGAAGTCACGGCAAGTCCGAACCATCCGGTCCAGCCTCGGAAGCTCCGACGAGGTGGTCCCAAGTGCCTATGACCACGGGAGGTCTGGGGAGGACTGGGGGTGAGCGCGTAGCGTCTCGGCGTGCGAATGCGACCGGAGAGCCGTCGTACCTCGCCGTTGCGGTAATGGCCGGTGTGTGGCGTCGGGTTCACCCGGGCGACGCGTGCCGACGGGCGCAGCAACGCTGCCCGGGCGCCGTGCCACGCCTCGAACAGCGGCTCCTGTGAGGGGTCTATATCTCACCACGAAGTCATCGTATCCAACACCGCAAGGCGACCAAACGGGTGGCCCAAAGCGATCCCATGCCGATGAGCGCACATAAGACGGGCTACGGAGCCTCGAGTGAACATCACGGCAGCCGCCGATTTTCAGCCGGTCGCGGCCGCCGTGACGGGAAGCTCAAAGGTCAAAACCACCCTCGCCAAGTTTTCGTTCCCGTTCGGCGAGTTCGCAGCCCGCAAGCTGCCGTTTCCCCCGTGGCGACCTAGCCCTGCTACCGCGCCGTCCGGAGCGCCACGTGGCGAATTCGGTCGCCACCATGCGACGGAGGCTCACCACCGCCCTCGCCAAGACCTTCAGCCGCTGTCCATGCTGCCTCGCGCCACCCCCAACAGCTCCCCTCGTCCGGCGCTTGTGTCGCAGTAAATTAGGTGAAACCTAAACGCACCGATCTGTCATCCCCTCTGGACCTCGTCACTCGATACCAGAATGGAGGTAGCGACAGCCTGAACAGCTCGCTACCATAACGCTCGCGTATCAGGGGTGACTGGTCACAGGGCAAGCGTCTGTCGGTCTGCCGCCCACCGCGCCGCAGGTTCGAGCAGAGAGCTGCGAACAGACGTCGTAGTCGGTCAGACACGGCTGTGGGCGCTCGCCGCAGCTGGCGGCCCAAGTGTCACCGCTCCCCATCGCGCCGACATGACAGTCGTCCGGGTCGAGGGAACACGTCTCCGTCGTCTTCTTGATGCACACCTGCGAGGTGGTCCGCGTCATGACCTGGATGTCGGAATGCTCTTTCACCGTGGCGCTCGTCAGCGCGTCGAACGCGCGATGGACCTCCTCGACCGTTTGCAGACGCGTCCGCGCCTCCGCGGAGTCGTAACTCGCCATGTACACGAACCATGTCTCGCCATGCGTGTCGGGCGGACCGTTCTTCTTGTAGGCTACGGTGAAAGGACCGTTGAACCCGCTGGGGTTGGGATAGACGGCGAACCGGTAGACCGCTGCGCCGTTCTTCTTGAGCGCCTCAAGATACTGTCGAGCTGCAGCGGGGTCCGTTCCAGAGGCAGCGTTCTCGCCCGACGTGGGAAAGACGAGCAAGCCCAATTCGAGCACCTGCCCGCCGGATTGGGCCAGCGTGCGAAGGTCGAAGTCGCTGTCGAGCGGCTTGACGAAGAGCATCGTCATGTCGAGCGTCTGCAGCCACTTCTCGGCGACCGGTGTCGGGAAGAGCATGTTGGCCATGTCCTGCCATCTCTGCTGGTTCTCCCACCACGTCATACCGGTCCAGGTGCCTGCGCCGGTGTTCTCGGGACGGCCCCACACCGAATGCCACTCGCGCTCGACGAGCGGGCCCGGCTGTGCACTCAGCATGGCGATGAACTCCGAGCGCCACTTGAACATCTCGAGCTTGTCGGAGTGCGTGTGCCGCACGGCGATTTCGAGCATCGGTCCGGCCGGGTAGCCGCCCACGCCATCCTTTATCTCGCGCCAGTTCGCAGGCAACTGGCTCGACGCTGTCGTCGGTGAGGAGGTCTGGCTGCGTGCCGTGTCCGCGGCGAACCAGCCGATCAGTGCGAAGATGGCGAAAGCGTAGACCGAGACAATCTTGAAAAGGCTCGGCCGCGAGCAACCGATAAGC
>JBPBQY010000052.1:0-13753 GCA_050920985.1 Janthinobacterium lividum
GCGTACTACATCCCTATCCGAACCAGCGCTTCGCGTCATGACTCAAGGCAGGAGCCGTATGCGGTAGTGCCGCACGTACGGATCTGTGCGGGGGGCGTGGGGAAACCCACGTCCCTACCGCAACCGCAAGCACTGATGGCAGCCGTCAGCAAGAGGACGTGGTTCTACAAGGATAGCCAAAGACCGCGTGGGTGGTGCGATGGAAAGCGAATGGCAAGCACCCGTCCAAGCAATCCGATCTTAAGCGTGAGGCCGACAAGTCCCGTCTCAAGGTCGAACGCGAATTGGAAGATGGTGTACCCCAGCGACATCGGGGTGGTCCCGACGCTACCGCGCCCGACCGCGAGCGCCCCAGGGTCGCTGCTCGAGCAGAGCAAGGCTCCTCGCGGCTGCGATGATCTACGACAACTCCATATTGAAACGGACAATCGGTCGCGTCGATTGATCGATATTATCGGTAGCATTATGGTTGGCATACCCGATTCGGAGCAGCCCTGTTGATTGCGATCGATCTACCAACGACCGAGATGGAGGGTGACATCGCCCACCTAACTCAGACCATCCGCGATGCTGTACTGCGGGCCGAGAAGCTGGGGCTCTCCGAGGCAGCTCACATCCTCCGCCAAGCGCAGGAGGAAGCGGAGAAGGCCGTCACGACCCACCGGGCAGGGACGTTGAACTGAGCTTCGATCCGACGGAGTCGAGAACAGCGGGCTGCGAAGCGCTGCACTTGCCGCCGAGCCGAAGCCACCATGCAGGGCGGCCCCTACGAATACCGCTCCGATGGTCGGCTGGTCTCAGTGGCTCAGATCATCCCCAAGCGGTTGTGGAAATCAGGCGCGCCCAAGCGGTTGTGAAAACCAGGCGCGCTCAAGCGGCTGTTGAAGGGCAGCCCCTCGCGTCCTTTTGCGCGTAGAGATCTACATCCGCGGTGTCCATAAGGCGGGCGGCATCGATAGTCCCTGACATACAAGCCACGCCTATACTCGCCGACACCGGAAGCCACCGGCCGCGGAAGGCGACCGGACGGCGGAACTCCTGGCACAGGCGCTCGCGAAGCCGGTAAGCCTCCACCTCGCTGGCCATACGCAAGACGACGATGAACTCGTCTCCTCCAAGCCTCGCGCAGAGTGCCCCCTCGCCAGCCGCCGCCAAGCGACGCGCCACCTCGACCAAAACTGCGTCTCCCGCCGAGTGGCCGTTCTGGTCGTTGATGGCTTTGAAATGATCCATGTCGATGGCGAACAGAGCCAAGCAGGGAGCTGAAGGATCCTCGACCAGCAGCGTATCCATGTTCTGCCAGAGGCCGCGCAGGTTGAGCATGCCGGTCAAAGCGTCCTGTGTGACGAGTTCGGCCAGGGCGGTCTCTCGGAGGCGCTCCTGGGTGATGTCGACCATGACCCCCATCACGGCTTCGACCTCACCGGTCTCGCTCGTCACCGTGACGCTCGAACAGCGAGCCCACCGCAACTCGCCTGCGGTCGAGTGGAAGCGAAACTCCACACGCCCTTCCGGAGCCGGAGGTGCGAGGAAGAGAGCCAGATCTTGTGCATGAACCCGCTCCAGCCATTCGGCCCAGGCGACCGGCCGAGGTAAAGGCTCGCCCAGCAATGTCGCTATCTCGTCAGATCCGCGATAGCTCTTCTGCCTGACATCGTAGCGCCACTCGGCACCGTGGATGGCCTGCAGAGCGAGCGACAGTCGGGTTTCGTGGAACGCTGGATCCCGCTCCTGCCTTGCAACCTCGCGGCAGATGCCGAGCAGCATCGTCACCGGCCCTTCCTGACCCACCAGCGGCGCGAGCGACGCCCACCAGAAGCCCGCGTCATTGTTCTCAGCCATCGTCACGGCAACCTCGACCGTCGCTCCCTCGACAGCGCAGGCCTGAAGCCCCGCGGCGAACCTCCCACGACTCTCCTCGTGGCACGTTTCAGGCTTCAACACCGATACCAAGCAGCGCGCCAGCTCCGGATGAGCCCGCCCCGCAGCATTCAGGCGCATTGCTACCGGCGTGCCAGACGCGAGGACTCCGACCAAGAAAGCGGGAACAGCCAGGGCTTCGATGTCGATCACGTAGTGGCCTTGATCTCGTTGCGTGCAGTCCGAACTCCAAGCCATCTTGATAGAATGCAAGTTTTTAGGAGCGTTTGTGCGCCTGGTAAATAGATCGTGAACGGCGGGGGGAGCGCGAGGGTCAGATCAGATCGTTGAGGTTGCCAATTCTTTTGCAGATGCCGAGCTGCCTCGACAACCTGAGTGGAGTGCTCATCGGCAGGTCGTTGGCGCTGGTTCCAAGCCTGGGCGGCCGCCACGTCGTCTCCAGCTCGTGGATCGTGAACGCAAAGCGGCGTCCTTTGGACGTCGTCACCGCAACCCTTGCGCCTCGCACACTCTCACTTCCAGGGGCGCCTCCCTTTCCGAAGAGCTTGCCATACGCCTGAAGGCGGAATGAGGTAGGTGCGGATCAGTCCTGTTCCGAGGCGTCTTGAGACACTCCGAGAAGAGGTCCTTGACCTTGATCCAGGTCGTGGCGTGGCCGGCGCCATGTAGCCGATCAGCCAACCGTCCCAGCCTGCGCCTGTGGACGCTAAGCATCTCCGCATCGGTGCGTGTGGGCTTTCTTCGAGTTCGTCGACAGTATCTCGGAACACGTCGCAGCGCACCACGTTGTCTCGGGTCACCATTGTGAAACAAGACCGAAGATTCGATCTGGGCCGGCTGGTCGGTACTGGTGAGACGCAAGGGCGATCACATCTCCATAAGGTGAGCTTGATAGCACAGCTGGGAAAAAGGCTGCGACCTTCCGTCACGCCTGTCAACGTAGGCGGTCCGATGAGTTGGATCGCCGATCGCTCGTAGACGTGAGGGCGGTGCATGATCAGCGCGGCTCGTCGGTGGTGGTGAGAGGGTGCTCAGTCCCGGGTTCAGTCTTTGCACCAGGCCTCCTTCCGGCAAGCGTCTGGGCGAGCGTCAACAGATGTCGGCGAACGCGGGGACCGCGGATCTGCTGGATGACCTCGGCCGCTTTCATTGCCGCCTTGATGTCAGGAATGTTCCCGATCGGCATAGAGACGTCGTCGAAAAACGACCCCGGATGAACGCCTAGAGCAACGGCTATTGTCTGAAGCGTACTGGCCGCAATCCGATCGGTGCCCTTTTCGTACTTTTGCACCTGCTGGAAGCTGACCCCGATGGCGACGCCGAGATCAGTCTGGCTCATGCCGGCCGAGGTACGAGCCGTACGAATGCGAAGACCGAAAGCGATCTCCAGCTCGGGTGTGCGCTGGCCCTTGGGTCGCGCCTGGGTCGCCTGCGTGTTCTCGGAACTGGGCTCCGACTGTGGCGCGGCTTCAGGGGGCGAGGTCTTGGGCATCAAGGGTCTTCCTTCCGAAGCTGCGGACCGTCAGGGGTGAACTCCACGCCGAGTGCTTCCAGAGTCCGCTGGATCGCTTTCGCGTGTCTTGCAACGATCGGCGGTACTGCGTCGGCCTCGGCGTGTTTGACGGATTCCGTCGTCACAGCCCTGACCTTCGCAGCTAATGCGCTTGGAGAGAGGCCCAACAGACTGCGAGCGTCGCGGATCTGACGACCAGTGAGCATCATGCGTCGCCTTCCGCCTCGCTACGCTGAAGCATTCTTCGGCCGGCCCGGCTTTCGCATCTCCAGCCCCGGGGCGGACTCCAGCATTTCGTCAGGCTGGGGTAGCGTTTCGGTGGTATTCCTGCCGAAGCGCGCTTTCGCAATTTCGGATCGCTTGGCAGCGTACGCTGGCGCCACCATTGGATAGTCTGCGGGCAGGCCCCATTTCGCCCGATAATCGGCCGGTGTCATGCCAAGAGTGCTGAGGTAGCGCTTCATGGATCTGAACTTTCGCCCATCCTCCAGGCTGATGATCAACTCGTCCGTGACGGACTTATTCACGGGGACGGCAGGCTTGGGCGGCTCGGCGACAGCCTCGGCCAGGGACGGTTTGCCAAGGCCCCTGAAAGCGTCGTGCACGGACGCGATCAGGGCCGGCAGTTCGCTCGGCTGAACGTGGTTCTTCGCGGTGTAGGCAGTGACCACTTCCGTGGTCATGTCCACGAGAGCGGGCGGATTGAAGGAGTTTATGTCAGTCATCGGCGGTCCTAGGCTTCTCTTAAACTATGGCAGGGATAGACGGCCGAAGCTTACGTAGCTGAACCTTGCCGTCCGGATGGGACGTTAGACCGGCCCGAGACTGGCTCTGCTTCAAGGCCTGCAAAGCACCTGAGTCGACTGAGGCGATTTCCGCGTCGAGTGCGCTTTCAATACGACTTCGAACCCGACGCCTGATATCATCGCCAGCTTAGCTGATGATCGCCATAGGAGCCGTCGTGCTTTCAGAATCTGAGCGGCCGTGATGGTCATGGACGGTTCAACCAGCCCCTCTTGAGCGCCGACACAGGGCCTTTGGCGTCGCGGATGGCGATCGCGACGTTCTCCACGAGTTTCGGGGTGAGCTCGTATCCAAGGACGTACAGACGGCCCCTCAGGGCATCAAACTCCGCATAGCGGACGCTACGCCGCTCGGCATCGTCGGCCAGGGCGCGAACTTCTCGTGCCACCGCCCAGATCTTGTCGGCTTTGACGGTCTTCTGCTCTTCCGTTGGCTGACGATGAGCGTCCCACGTCGTGATGGTAGCGCGCGCCTCTATGTCTTCGGCCACGGCTCGCAGTGCGGTGGCGATCATGCCTCGCTGTCCTTCTCTCCGGTCTTTCGGAGCTGGACTCCGATCCCGCCATTGTCGTGGACGAAATCGATCCCGGCAACCTCAAGGGCCACTTGGATACCAGCTGAGTCCCGCGTCGTTAGCATGGAATGTGAGCTGCCATCCCAGCGCATCGGCCCTCTTAGATCAGAAGGCGAACATCGTGCCTCAGAACGGGTCGGCACCCAGCTCCTCGCGCACCAGCAAGGCGAGGCCGTCCATGCCCTTGCGGAAGTCCACCGGCCGGGTGGCCAGCATGACCCGCACCGCGCCCGAGGGGCCGATCACGAGGCGGCCTTGAGCGCGCCGATCACCGCCGCGATCACGCCAGCGTCGGCATCCCGACCCACCCGCACCACGACGCCGCCGATTCCCCAGCTCGATGCTCGCCCCCTCGCTCTGCCGCCGACGCCTGGCGCGGCTTCGCGCGTGCCGACAGCTCATCGCTGGGCGGCGTCTCAGGCTCGGGGGTCACGACGACGGGCACGAACAGCGGCCGCTCGGTGGAGCGGGACGGCCCAAGGCGAGCCAGCCGGCGCCAGCCGAACAAATGCTGGGGCGTCAGGCCGTAGCGTCGCGCGACGCCGCAAACCGAGTTGCCGTCCGTGTAGCTTTCCTCGACGATCGTAGCCTTCTCGTGAACCGGCGGCGGCGCCCTCCGCCGGTGAACACGTCGAAGCGCTGCGGCCCCTCCGACACGTGCATAAGCTCAGGTGTAAGCATGGATCGAAGCCTCCTTAGGCTCCGATCATCGATCACAAGGAGAGGCTTCAGAAGGTGGGAGCGAAGCGACGCTACGCATAACTCGGCATCGGTTGCGCGCGGCAGCCACATAGGCTCATCGCTCGGTATCACCATCCTTAACGGTCCTGCCCAGCTGATCCGTGCTCCATCCTCACGCTCAAACCAAACTGTTGCTGTCTGCATCATAACAGCGACAATGGTGTCCTACTCGGCATGTTCGACCAAACCAGACCCAGCCTAGTTGGACACGGCGCTGTCATCCTCTGATCTACTCCGACAAGCTTAGCGCCACTGTCGCCGCCGCGGTAAGCGTCTGGCTTCACCATCCTAGGAGGTCCGAGCCGGACCAGCACCCGATGATGCCCCGTCATGCCGTTGCCGATCTCGGCCTGGTCGCCACCAAGCTCGATCACCTCATCTGGGTCGTGCCCGTCCGCCACGCGGAGAGCACTGGCGACCCGGCGATGCAGTCCTAGTCGGACCATACACTGCTCTGTTACCGACAGTCACCGGCATCGGGCGGCGGAAATATAACGGCAACGATAGCGCGTTAACCCTTCCGGGGTTACGGCCGCAAAGATTTCTTGAAGTCGCATGAGGATTGCAACCGCCGAGGAACGATTTGGCGGGGGATCAACATGGACCAGTTTGTTCCAATTCGACCCAGCAAGGGTTCGTCGAAGGTCCTAAGAGTTGTTGGGCTGGTCCTCGCTGGGACAGTCTTGGCCGCTCTGCTTGTCGGATGGGCGGCTTTCTTATTCTGGCTTGCAGCTGAAGCCGCAATTACGCTGGTCCACTGGTTCTAACGGGGACAACTAGCTTCTCGCGCAGTTCCTGGTCGATCCAGATTGCTACGATCAAGAGAGCAAGGTCGATAACTAGAAGGGATTCACCGAAACTGTGAGCAGAGAGGTCATAATGGTTGTGCCCGCTCGCGACCCTCAAAGCCAAGACACACCAGATGATAGCAGTCCATAGTAGAATCGATAATGCAGTCCCAAGTGTCAGTCCGCGCATAACTAGCAATCTCACGAGCGTTTCCGCCGGTCCTTGTTTGTGAACCGTACGTGAACATGCTGCATCTTGGTTAACGAGCGGTCAACCCGGGCGTGACAATTAGGCCGGTCGGGCCATTCTCAGCCTCTTGTCTCAACCGGCGGGACGCGAACTACAAAGTCCCCTTGCGGGCCCGCGGGCTATCGGGAACGATCGGCTTGATGACACCACCCAAGCCCTTCGGAGAGGGTGCGCGCGTTGCAGGAAAGCCGATGCCCTGCGTTTACGAGCCCGAGTGAAAGATGACCGCGACTGTGACGCTGACCACGATGATGAGAGCCACTACGAGATGCTCTGACCAAAAACGACGGCTTGCGGCGCTGAGACGCTTGATGGAAGCAGCCTTCAAAGCGGGTAGGGATTCAAATTAGGACACTACCGAAATCCAGAGGCGATGCTGCTTGCGAGCCTCATCGAGGACTCTATGGTAATCGGCTTGCGACCGTGGCGGGCGACGGCCGGCACAGCTCGCTGCAGCGCAGTCACCCGCTTCGGATCTAACGAGCCGGACGATCCATCGTCCGACGGTCGTCGACTAGACGGGTCGAACCCAAGGGACTTGATGACTGTACCTTCGCTTGTCCATGTCGCCGATCTCCAGGTTCGAGTCGGCGCGCCGATCACCGTGGGGGAGACCTCGGACGGCTTGAGACGGGTCGTGCCTATCCTAGGCGGCGACATCCGCGGGCATCGCGTCTCCGGAACCATCCTCCCTGCAGGTGCCGACTACCAACTGATCCGTCCGAACGGGTTCACGACGTTGGACGCCCGCTACGTGGCGCGCCTACAGGAGGGCGGCTTGCTTTACATCGTGAACACGGGCGTGCGGTATGGGCCACCAGAGATCATGGCCCGGATGACGCGCGGCGAGAATGTCGACCCCGCAGAGGTGTATTTTCATACGACGCCGCGCTTCGAGACGGGCTCTCCTGAGTATGTTTGGTTGACATTCCCCCTGTTCGTCGCTTCCGGGGAGCGCTACCCGGATCGCGTCGAGATGAGGATCTTCCAGGTCACATAAACTCCTCATCACCGATCGCGGAAGGCGTCGCCTCGCTGCGGCGGCATTTCGGCCATCGCCCGTCGAGTGTGATCGGAGTACTCGCTTCAGCCTAACGATGGACATTCTTGATGGCCGTACGACGCCGACCGGAGGCCGCTCCGGATGCGAGCGGGCGACCGACGGGTAGCACGATCGATCTCGCGTTGCCTGACGACCCCGTCACCGATCGCGACGAATCGGATTGCATCCATCCCGACGATCGAGCGCGCATGGCGGAGATGCGAGACCTCGACTTCGGCCAGCAAGCGCCTGCCGTCCCGTATGAGTTCCGGATCCTTTGCCCGGAGACGCGAGAGACCTGGTGGATCTCCTCAAGATGCCATTTCCTCTTAGGCGAGGGCGGACACGCAATCCGTCTGGTCGGCACCTTCGCCGACGTCACCGAGCGGAGGCACATGCAGGATCAGCTGCGTTCGACTCTCCGCAGGCACGAGGCGTTCGTTGCCGCTACCTCGGCCGAGTTCAGCACCTTTCGACTCCTGTTCGACGCATGTGAGGAGCGTTGGGGCGAGGTGCGCGAACGAACCTTCTTCGATTTTCATCGCGCCGGCCCATGCGTCGCGTGGGCAGGATGAAAGACGTCACGGATCGGAAGCACGCAGAACGAGAGGTCTGGGTGGCGGCGCACACAGACGCTTTGATGGGGGTCGCAAACCGCGCCCTGTCGCAGACGCGCCTCGAAAGAGCCAACGTCGACGCCGCCGCGAACGGACGCATCCGTCGGCCTCCTTCTGATCGACCTCGACCGGTCAAATGAGGTGAACAATACGATGGGCCACGATACCGGCGATGCCGTGCTGCGGAACGTGGCATCGCGGATACGGTCTGGGATTCCGGCCCGGGCCACCGTGGCGAGGCTCGGCGGGGACGATCTCGGGGTGATCCTCCCGTTCGGGCCGGTCGGCGACCAGCGGGACGATGGCGACCGCCCTCCTCGAGGCGCTCCGCCGACCTATTTCATTCGATGGCAGCGAGTCGGATTGCTCGGTCACCATCGGCTAATCCCGCCCATCGGCCACTACGGGGACACCTCGTCACTGCTCAAGAATGCCGACTTCGCGCTGTACGTAGCCAAGATGGCGGGACGAGGCCGGTCGGCTGCTTTCGTGCCGGCCATGCGGGAATCTCTGCATCGGCACGTCGCGGTCCTGCGTCTCGCACGGGACGCTCTGGCTCGCGACGCCGTCTTACCCTTTTACCAGCTCAAGGTTTGCCTCGTGAAAGACGATGTCGCCTGCATCCTCATCGTGCCAAAGGTGCATCTCGTGACCTGCCGCATTGAGTAGCGAGAAGCCATGGCATCCCATAACTTTCGCGCGGTCGAACACTTCGGCCGCAGTGCGCACCGCCTCTTCGTCGGAAGACGCCTCATGCGGGATGGTTCGAAGGACCTGAACCGCGCCATCGTCCTCACGAGGTCCAAGGATCTCAACCAAGTAATACATCGTTCGCTCCGCGCTTGCCTCTTGGCATAGCACGAGGTGAGTGCCATTCGCGAACAGGGTCAAAATCCCTGGACCGCAAACCGAGACAGGTCCCGTCCGGCTTGATAAGGGCTCGTCCTGCAGTGCGACCCCGCGGGCGATGACCCCCTCAGTGGCTGGCTGGGGCGCCCGTGTAGCTTAGGTACTCTTGTGGCGCCTTGTGTTCAGACATCACATCGCACTTATCGAAGCACTCATGTCGTTTGTGACAGGAGGGTTCCGGAGCATCTGGGGAAGGCCGCGCCGCGCAGGAGCAGGCGGCTGTCCCATGGCTGCCCTCGAATGGCTCGGCACCGTTGTCCTCAACGCGCAGCAACGCTGTGTCACGTTCCGCCATCCGATGAGAATGCTGCGCTTTGCGTTCAAGAGCCCCTCAAGAAACGGATCCAAGCGTTCGGGCTCGAATGACGCTAATCTGACTCGGCCACCGGAACCACACCATGCCGTTCTCCGACGAAATGCCCGTGCCCGTCCCCGATCTGCCCGCATGGATCGCTCGGCAGGTGACTGGAACCGACGATGGTGAGGCTGTCTTGGAAGGCATCGGTCGAAGTCTTCTCGCCGCAGACATGCCGCTTCGTCTCATCGGCTTTGGAACGACCGCCCTCAGCGCGGTGCATCGGGGCGTTCTTCTGTCGTGGCAACCAGGAGCCGACGTCGAGACGAAGCTGACCGTTCATGGTCCAGAGGGTGAGGCGGCATACGATCGGTCTCCTATTCGCGCAGCGCTGCGTACTGACAGGCAATCTGTCCGCTGGAACCTCGCGAATGGGGAAGGTTGTGCCGAGATGCCGTACCTAGCGGAACTGAGCGCGCAAGGCTGTACGGAGTACATGCTTGACATCGTCGGCTTCCCGGCTGGCACGGCATTGCGGGGCGTAGGGCTCTTCTACGCCACTGACCGGCTTGGTGGCTTCACTGACGAGCAGGTCGCCGTCCTGCGAAGCCTCCGAGACGCATCCAGTCTCGCGGTCCTGCGCTTCGCATTGTCCCACGCCCTCACCAGCGTGCTGAACGCTTACGTCGGCGCTCGCACCGCTCCCCGCGTTTTGAACGGCGGGGTACGTCGAGGCGAGGGGGAACTGGTATCGGCCGCAATCCTCTTGACCGACCTGAAGGGCTTCACCGCCCTGGCGGATCGGGAGGATCCACTCAGGCTGGTCGGTTGGCTGGACGAACACCTGGACGCGCTGGGTCGGGAGGTGGGGCTCCACGGGGGCGAGATCTTCAAATTCACGGGGGATGGTTTCATCGCCGCTTTCCCGGACGAAGGTGTCGGGGGTTCGCCATGTGCCGCCTGCGAGGGCGCGCTTGCGGCGGCACGGGCGGGTCTCGCTCACAATAGGGCGCTTGCAGACCTACGGCGGGTAGCGGGTGACCCATGGCTCGCTGCGGACCTCGCGTTGCACTACGGGCAAGTCGTGCACGGCAACATCGGCACGGCGGATCGGCTCGACTTCACGACCATCGGTCGCGCCGTCAACGAGGCGAGTCGCATCGAGGACCTGTGCGATGCGACGAGTCGGAATTTGCTGATGTCGGACAGCTTCGCGCGACGCTGCACGGCGGATTTGATCGATCTTGGTTCGTTCCGGCTTCGCGGGGTGTCAGCCCCGCAGCGTCTCTGGACGGTAATCGAGGCGTGAGTGTCCAGGGTTGGTCCGAGATTCGGATCTCCTGAAACCTAAGTTTCGGGTCTCATCGGGACGCGGGCGCATCGACTCTCTTTGTTGGTCACATCTCCAGAGTGCCGATGGTGCGCGAAGTTTGCAAGGACGGTAAATCGGGAAACAGAATCGGAGCGATGCGAGCCGCGAACTCCGTGAACGCACGTACGGGGCGCTGCGCTTGCCGCCTGCCTACGTGCATCAACCAAAGGTCGACGGTGCCCAGCGTCCATCGCGGCATGACCTCGACCAGCCGGCCTTGCTGCAACAGCTCTGGCCATACCAACGGCGGTAGCTCGCCGATGCCACCGCCGGCCAGCAGCATCGTCGCCAGACCAGCTTGATCGTTCGTGGATAGGTGAGGCAGGAAGGTGACGGCCTCCTCGTCCACGTCATTCGCGTGCTTGAAGAGCCAGGTGGTTTCCGGCCGCCCTTGCGAGAAGGCGAGTAAGCGGTGGCAGAGTAGATCTTGTGGAGTCGCAGGCGAGACCCGGCTTTCAAGGTAGAATGGACTTGCCAAGAGACGGTGCCGGTAGGACAGGAGCTTCGTCGCTTCCAGCGTGCCACTCGTCGTCGCACCGATCCTGAACATCAGGTCCACCCCTTCCGCGACGGAATCGATGGTCCGGTCGGTGACAAGCACCTTTACGCGCACCTCCGGGAACGAGGCCTGGAATTCCCTCACGAGCGGCGCGAGCAGCGTGTCGGAAAGGCCTGGCGGCGAAGACAGCCGAAGCAAGCCGGCGACGTCTGTCAGCTGGCTTGAGACGAGGTCGTCGACCGTCTCACTCAGCTCTGCGCCACGTTGGGCGGGCCCGAGTATCTTCGAACCTATATCGGTCAAGCGCAGACTGCGCGTCGACCGCTCGAGCAGGCGGACTCCGAGCTGGCCCTCGAGTTCGGCAACGCGGCGACTGACGGTCGAGATCGGCATGCCGAGACGGCGAGCCGCCTCAGAGAAGCTATTCGCCTCAGCGACCCTGGCGAACAGCACCAGTGAGTTCAGGTCGGGCATCATGGGTCTGCCGGCGCGGACACGCGCCATCGCTCAGGTGCATGACCGGATGCCGATTTGCTGCGTCAGTAAGAGCTAGCATCGCGACGAGCACCTTGTCGATATGTCCGCTGCCCTCGATCGAGGCATACGCATCGACGGTGGCGCGAACGGAAAGGTACGCGAGATTCGCGGCTTGAACGAGCTGTCGCAAAGGTGTTCGTAGACGTGTCGCTTCATGATGTCCCACGCGGGCGTGCCCGCAGTTCTTTAGTAGGGGTGTAGCCGGACATGGCGTTCGGGCGTCCGAGGGCCGGCATGGGGAATGGGTCGTTCGACCGGGCAGCATATTGCGCCGCCGTAGGCCGTAGCCTGCGCGAGCACGTAACCACGTCGCCATCAACGGAGTCGAAGTCGACGCGCGCACCCTTATCGCCCGTGATCGTCCCGACACGCCGGGAGATCCTCCTGGTCGGTGACGACGTGTTCGCACCGAGTGGCCTGCTCGGTTCCGGTGCCTTGAGGTCCGCGGCCAAGAGCGCGATGCGGAAATGGATCGTCTCAAGCCGGGTGAACCGGACCGGTACGGCGACGAATATTCAACGACAGTGGAGTCGCTGGCCGGTGCGGGGTGAGTCAGGCCATCGTTTTCAGCGTTGAGATTCCCCTTACACCCTTTCTCCTCGGAAAAAGGCAGCGCATCGCCTTCAGGCGAAGCCATCGGGCAGCACGCTGCTGATGCTGCTCGGCCGCCTATTATGGTGAAAGGCGATCCCACCGAGGTTGTCGTTTCGCACGCTGGGCAGCTGGGCAAGGCGTCGATCAGGACTTTTTTAACCATACCATCTCAGGATCGGGCCTTGTCGTCGGGTTTGGAGCCGATCCATGTCGTATCGCCTGCCTATCAATCGCGTTTCCACTACCGAGACGCTATTCGCCCAGATCTGCAGGGGGACGCCACAGGAAGCTCTCGATCTCTCGATGCTGCTGACCATGCCAGAACGCGCGGCTCTGGCAATGTCCTGCAACGCCCGCGCTCATATGAGAGCACAGGGACGTGCCATCGCCAGCGCTTGCAGCTTGGCAAGCCTGGTCCAGGAAGGAGGCCAGGCAGGCCTTTCGCTTTTCAATCAGGTCGAGGCCGGAGCTGACACCTGGGGTACGTTGGTCGCTTCGGACAAACGGCGCGTGTCGCTCGCCTGATGACCTCGACCCTCGTGGTCAGCGGTTGATCTCAGCCAAAATCTTCGTCGTGTCCTTGTTGAGGTCCTTGGCGGAATCCAAGTCGCTGAAGCTAGCACGACACCGTACCCTAGTCCTGCAAAGCGGACCACATAGCTGCAAAGCGAACCACATAGGCGTACGATACCTCTCGTCTTTAAGACGGGAGATGCCTCATGACGCTTCGCACCATCGTCGTCGTAGAGGACGATCCCATTCAGCGCCTCGACGCGGCGGGCATGATGGAAGCGGCCGGCCTGAGTGTCGTCGCTTTCGCGGACGGTGACCAAGCACTCGACTACATCCGGCAGCACCGAGAAGACGTGGCGAGCGTCTTCACGGACATAGGTCTGGCTACAGACACGGGTGGCCTGGAGATCGCTCGGCTGGTAACGGACGCCTTCCCTGGAATGGTGGTCATTGTGACGTCTGGGCAGTTTGCAGAACGTCCGGACGACCTCGACGAGAATGTCCGCTTCCTTGCCAAGCCCTGGCTGCCGCTCGACGTGATCAACGCCATGATCGACGCGACGATGGACGAGTAGAATGGTCAGCGAACTGTCAGGGGCCTCGTGCGTCGTACGAGAGATTTGCCGCTGGCGGGGGCCTCATCGACGAGGCGCTTTGACCCGAGCGAAACGCTGCGCCGTTGAGGTGGCTCAGGAAATCTGGACAGATCGGCTGAGTGGAGTTTCTGCCTGACGGCGGCCAAGATGGCTGCGGATCGGGAGAGATGATGAGCAAGCGAACACGCCGGAACCACGCGCCGGCTTTCAAGGCGAAGGTGGCCCTGG
>JBPBQY010000027.1:0-12635 GCA_050920985.1 Janthinobacterium lividum
TCGCCAAGCTCAAAGCCCTGCTGCGCACCGCGGCGGCCCGCACGATCCCAGATCTGTGGGCCGCCATCAGGGAGGCGTTCACCCGCTTCGAACCCGACGAGTGCCGCAACTACCTCGCCGCGGCAGGTTACGATACATACGACCCAGCCTGAACGGAAACAGCTCTAAAAGGGTCTCACCCTTCAGTGCGGGACGCGCACCGTCGAAGCAACCCGGGCGCGCCGAGCCTCGCGCGGGCTCTATCCTGAAAGCGCGTGTTGCTTCGCTCCGCTCGCGGAAAGAGACCGCGAGTTCGGCTTAGGCCTGTTCGAGTTCCACCGTGGTGGCGTTGCCGGGTGGTTCTGAGATGACGGCGTCTTCGCCCCGGCTGCGCTCGGCGGGCCGGCTTTCGGCGCCGGTGAGGATCGAGGGAGGTTCGACCTCCTGCACGTCGACCGAGACCGTCATCCCGATATAATCCGCGGGCGCGCCGAAATAGCTGCCCTGGAGCGGGATCGCCTGACGCGGGTCGCGGGCGACCGCCACGCGGATCAGGTCGCGATTGCCCACGATACCGTTGGTGGGATCGAACTCGACCCAGCCCGCCCCCGGCAGGTAGACCTGACACCAGGCGTGCGTGTTGCCGCCGCCGAGGTGCTCTTCGCTCTTCTCGCTCGGAACGTAGAGGTAACCCGAAACGAACCGCGCCGCGAAACCGAGCGCCCGCACGGCTTCCATCATCAGCACCGCGAAGTCGCGACAGGTGCCCTTGCCGCTGTTCAGCGTCAGCAGCGGATCCTGCGTGCCGCGCTCGAAGCGCTTCGAATAGGTGAAGCTCTCCTTGATGGCATAGGTCAGCGTCATGAGCAGTTCGCCCGTGTCGGTGCGCTGGCCGTAACGCACGAAGCGGCGCACCCATTTGTCGAGCTGGTGATCCGGGTCGAGATACTGGCGCTCGATGAGCCGCGAAATATCCGGCCGCTCCTCCGCCCCGTAGGTGAAGGGATAGGTCTTGGCGTAGTCCTCGATCGAGAAATCGGGGGCGTTCGACGGCGTGTGGTCGAGCACGATCCGCGTGTCGAAGACGAGCTCCTTCGCGTCCCCTCCGAACGTCGCCACCGCAACGCAATTGCCGAAGACATCGTGAAACCAGCGAACCCTTTTCGGCTCCGGGCTGATGGTCATTTCGGACGAGAGGAGGCGCTGGTCGTAGCTGTCGCGCGGACGGAACATCAGGCGGTGCTCGCCGAAGCGGACCGGAGCCTTGTACTCGTAGCGCGTGATATGCCGAACCGAGAGAACCGTCATTCGCCGCCCGTCAAACCGTCGTCCCGGGATGCCCGGGACAGATGCCTGGACGACCGCCGCCCGCTAGGAACTCCGGCCTCCACGGCAGCTCAGCAGCGGACCCGGATGGACGAAGGATCAGCCCTAAAGCAAATCGACCGTCCGGGGAAGCTGGATGGGGCATGCCAGGACCGCCTCACCCGATGGGACAGCCACGGCGAGCCGTCCGCGTGAGCCTCACCCGCCGGAGGATAGGACCGGCATGGGCTGGCCGCCGTCCATCTGGCTCGACGGGAAGTGTCCCGAATAGGTGTGAACGATGCTCTCCGGCTCCGCCACCTCGTCGGTGATGACGTCGAAGCGACCGAGAATCGCCGGACCGAAAGCGGTGGAGATCGCCACGTCGGTGGCATCCCGCCCCCGCGCCATGACGATACGGCCAATACGCGGCTTGTTGTGGCGTGCGTCGAACGTGTACCAGCGGCCGGAGAGGTAGACCTCGAACCAGGCGCTCCAGTCCATCGGATCGGGGACCTTGGGCACGCCGATGTCGCCGAGGTAGCCCGTGCAGTAGCGCGCCGGGATGTTCATGCTGCGGCAGAGCGCGACCGCCAGATGAGCGAAGTCGCGGCAGACCCCGACCTGCTCCTGGTGGCCTTCGCTGGCGGTGCGCGTATTACGCGCCAACTGATAGTCGAAGCGGATGCGGTCGTGGACGTAGTCGACGATGGCCTGCACGCGGGCCCAACCGCGTGGCGTCCCGCCGAACTGCTGCCAGGCGATGTCGCCGAGCAGGTCCGTGTCGGCATAGCGGCTGCCCATCAGATAGATCAGCACGTCGTCGGGCAGGCGGTCGATGGGCACTTCCTCGGCATCCCAGTTCACCGCGTCGGGAAGTCCGCTGTCCTCGATGATGAAATCGGCCGACAGATGCAGCTCGCCGGGCGGCACCATGATCCGGGTCAGGCGATTGCCGAAATGATCCAACACCACGCGGGTGGGGAGACAGGGATCGGTGCGCATCATCTGGTCGGTCACGAGATCGCGCTCGCGCGAGGGATGGACGCTGAGCAGGAACTGCATCGCCACGGGCTGTGGGCATGTGTAGGAGAGGTTGTATCCACAGCGGATCTTCATGTCGAACTCTCCCCAAAAGCGAGTGGGCCGCCTCGGTCGGCCGGGCATCACACCCTCGCGGCCCCCGATGCAAGATTTGGGCAAACGGCCTTGTCGCCCGAAAGTTCTACGGCGGCGTGCAGGAGGCTCGCCGCTCACCCGAGCGCGCGGCGAAGCGCTTCGACTTGGACCGACAGAGCGGCCGACAGACGCTCCGCCTCGGCTCCCGTCTCTCGGTCCCGCGCCATCGACAGCGCCCCGACGCGGAAGGCCGGATAGGCGATCCGCAGGACGGCGAGGAGGTCCGGATGGCAGTCGCAGCCGCTTCGCGCGACCGCGGCGCTCAGGTCATCGACCTCTCGGTCGGACAGCGCATATTCGGCCTCGGCCCCGGCGATATCCCAGGCGATATCCTGGCAGCCGACGAGGTCGTGGCCACAGCAATGGTCGAGGCTGTCTGTCTTGAGCAGAATGCCGCCGCGGTCGCTCAGCCATTCGTGGGCGGCGAGCCGCCCATCGGTTGCCACGGGCCGCGCGACCGCCGTGAGCCGCGGCAGCGCCGAAGACCAGCCATCGACTTGCCGCCCGGCGGCCTCGCCGAGCATCTCGGCGCTGTTGACGCGCGCCATGGCGAGGAGCGCGTCGAGCGAAGCGCCGTCCCCAACCGCGGCGGGAAAAGCGCGAGCCCGGAACGCGAGATAGTCGCCAAGCCGACGGAGCAGGGTGGGGCGATCGAGCGCGACCGGGGAGAGCGGTTCGAGATCGTGACGCCAACGTTCGATCAGGAACCCGTGGCGCCAGCCGAGCGGCTCGAGGCCGAAACCGGCTTCGGCGAGCGCCGTGGCTCGCTGAAACTTGTCGCGTCCGAAGCGGCCCAGGCCCGTGAAGCGCAGCAGAAAAGCGCCGTTCTGGCCCGTCAGGAGGTACTTGCGGCGTTCGTTCTGCCGGTCGACCGCCGGCCAGTCTACCTCGTCGGCGAAGCGGTGCCGCCGCCAGGCGCCGCCAGCGACATCCTCCGGTGGTGCGACGAGCGGGCCGGTGATGTCCTCCACCCAGGCAGCCAAACCGTGCTCCGGCCGGTCGAGCCAGAGGTCCTCGAAAGAGCAGACCGTGGTCCTGGCGCGCGACCAGAGGTGTCGATGCTTTAGGCTCGCCATCGCGCCGGGTTCGCCATCGTGGCTGGGGAACAGCACCAGCCGTTCCGGCGGCACCCCGGCGCAGGCTAGTGCATCGGCTGCCGCTCCGATCGAACTGCCGGACAGACCCGGGCCCTCGTCGACGACGGCCCAGACTGCATCGGCTCCCTCCCGCATGACCTTGGCCTTCGCCGGGGAGACGGCAATGGTCCGGGCGAAGGGATGGCCCTCGGGCCGCACGGTCTCGGCTGGTGAACTCCGCAGCGCTGCCGCCACGACAGGAGCGAGCGTCGATCCGATCGAGCGGAGGCCCAGAACCCGCGTTGGGGCAGGCGCGTCAAGCCGCGCGGCGGCTCGCCAATAGGCTTCGGGGTAGGCGGCGTAATGGGCAAACCCCTCCGGCCGACGGATCTCGATCTCGTCAGGCAGATCGGACAGGCTTCGCAGAGTCGCGAGGGCTTCGGAGACCGGAACTGGCCGGTGTCCCGGCTGATCGGCGAAGCCGGAATCGAAGGACGCTCCCATGACGGCGGCGAGTTGCGTGGCCAAGGCCAGCGCGGCGGCTTCGCCGTCTTCCGAACTTGCATCTGCCAGGCTCTGGGCCAGTCCGCCGGCCGCGATCAGCGCCGCCGTCCAGGCCCCATGGCGCTCGATGGGCAGCACTGTTTCGACCTCGGCCTCATCGATCCAGCCCTCGATCTCGTCGAGCACCGCCGCCGTCGGCTCGAACCGCGACGCCTTGCCGTAAAAGATCACGGAGCCGCGGCCCCGAGGTGGCGATAGGCGATGGCGGCGAAACGGTCGAAGTCGGGGATGGCCCAGGTCGCGCCGGTGCGGGTCCGGTAGGCCTCGAGCCAATCCCGCCAGCCGACATATTGGGCCGGGCTCGGCGAGACGCGGTCGCGCCGGTCCTTGGCGAGACTCAGCGCCTCGAGCGGTGCCATGCCGCCATCCACCAACGCTGCGAGCGCCAGAGTGGCGGAGCGGCCGATGCCGTGTTCGCAATGGATGAGGATGCGGCGGCCGGCCGCACGCTGCCTGGCCGCGAAGGCCACTCCCTCGTCGAGCCGTGCCGGTGTGACGACGGCGTGATCGTCCGTCGGGAGATGGAGAAAGGCGACGCCCTGCGCTTCCAGGAGAATGCGTTCGTCGACCGCCTCGCTCCTGAGATCGACGACGGCTCCGATTCCGGTCTCGGCGAGGCGGGCCGCCTCCGCCTCCGAGAGGCTGCCGCCGATCGCCAAGTCGCGTGTGATCCAGGTCAGGTTCAAGAGGCGTTCCGGGACAGCGGGCGATGGCGCTGGATGCGGCAAGTCGCGATGGGCCGCAAGTCCGACGTCCGAGTCCGACGTCCAGGAACCCGCCCGTGTCCCAGTGGTTACGACATCTGGATGCCTCCGCCGACGCGGGAGCCCGTGGAGTCCCCCATGACACAAACTGCCGTTTCCCCGCACGAGCCCGGCGTCTTGTCGATGACGGAACGCACCGTTTCAACCCTCATCGGCCTCGCCCTCGCGGCCGCTGCCGCCAAGCCGCGCCCGAGCGCCTTCCTCAGCATGCTGGCTCTGGCGGGCGGTGCCGCGCTGGCGTACCGCGGCGCCACCGGCTACTGCCCGGTCAAAGCTGCCCTGGCCCAGCAACAGTGAAGACGCTGCGGCAGGGGCGCGAGCCCCCGCCGCCCATCGATCAGAGGGTCGTGGTCGAGCGGCGGGCGAAGAAGCCGTAGATGAAGAGGACCACGATCGCTCCCACGATGGCGCCGATGAAGCCGGCACCCTGATCGGGGCCGTACCAACCGATGGCCTGGCCGAGATAGGTCGCCACGACGGCGCCGATGATGCCGAGGACGGTGGTAAGAATGAAGCCGCTGGGCTCCTTGGGACCAGGCATCAGGAACTTGGCGACGACACCTGCCAGGAAGCCGATGATGATGTAGTAGATGATGGACATGAGGCTGAACTCCGCACGGGGCCCGAACCTGCTCCCGTGAGCCCCGTCCCCTGCGCTGCGACAACGCGTCCCGCGCCGCGAAGGTTGTCGCGATTGCGTGGCCGGCAACGCATTTTTTCCAGCCTGGGCTACGTCTGCTGTCCGTTGACGCGGCAGCGGTTCCGGCAGAAGCCGACGTTTCCGCTGTCGTGTTCAGTCCTGTGCGATCGCGTGGAGATCGGTTTCGGGCAAGGCCGTTAGGGTCTGGGGCTCTCCCATTTTCCCGGCGGGCATCAGGCGGAGTGCGTGGCCGGCGAGCGGTTCGATCTTGAAGCAGGTCTGCGCCGCTTCGCCGATCACGCGCGACTGGCAGAGAGTCCCCTTGGTGCTGCGCCAGTGGCCCACCGTGACCTGGACGGCCCGACCGTCATCGGTCTGCACGGGCTGCAGCTCGAGCCTGCGATTGTCCCGGGCGTAGTAGACGATCTGGCGGTCCTTGCCGTCGCCGTCGGGGACCAGTGCCGCAGCCTCTCCCACCATGGCGTCGAACGCGTCGCCACCCTTGCTCGAAGATACCGGGCGCGAGGTCGACCCGGCCGACGCATCGGCCGCGACATCGAGGCTGCTGTCGAGCAGCGGGATATGGTCGGGGAAATGAAGGACGTCGCCCTTCACCAGTTCCGCCGTCTGCGGGCCGGAGGCGCCGACAGCGCCGAGCGTCACCGTGCCGAGCCTCGCCCCGGGGAACTCGTATTTCCCGTCGAGAACGATCGTTACAGTCCGGCAGAGCGTCTCACCGCCGGAGTCGGTCTCGCAGAGTTTGGGCGTTTCGCGCTGCCAGTGCCGCGCCGTGAAGCCCCGCTCGTCGCCTTCGCCCAAGACCCCGCGCGTCGAGAAATAGGTGAGGTGAAGCGGCTGTCCCGGGGTGTCCCGCCGCAGCGTATTACCCGTGAGATAGTTGATCGCCTCGAACTCCGTGACGGTCGGGGAGGTGCCGGCTTTCGCGGCTTCGGCATAGGCGGCCGGATTGGGCACATGCAGCGCGGGGCCGGGCGGGATCGAGCCCGTCGCCAGCGATGTGTCGATCGTGTCCTGCGCTGGGGCAGCGATGGTCCGAGCGGGGGCGGCCACCACGGCGACCTCTGCCGGCGACGGAGCCTGGGGCGCCGGCGGAATCGCCATCACGACGGCGGCTGCGTCGCTGCCGCCGTGGCTCCTGAGAACGTCGACGATGCAGGACAGGCCCACGACTGCGCAGACCAGGGCCGAAACTCCACGACTCGACACCATTCAGCCTCGTCCCGTCCCGTCAACACGCGCCATAGAGCAGAGCGCGATCGGGTGGGATCACCCGATCGCGCGAAGATGCTCGCCGAAACAGCTCTGGCGCGTTCGCCTCGGGCGCCAGCGCGCCAGCTTCGATCCTTGGCGGACCCTTCCGGTCGGAGCCGCCAAGGCTGTTGATGACCCACGGAGTTTAAGAAGGCTTGAACCATCGGGAGATGATCCGCTTCGCCGCCCCGAGTTCCTTCACGCTCGCGCCTGCGGCGGTTTGGCTTTTCACTGCGGCGCGGCGGCACCGCTTTGCAAAGAGGTACATTCCGTCCTAAGCAACGGGGCCTCAAAGGAATTGGACATTGGGACAGAAGCAGCTTCGTATCGGTATCGTCGGGGTCGGGAACTGCGCCTCGTCCCTGGTTCAGGGCATCGAGTTCTATAAGGACGCCGCATCCAACGCGCCGGTGCCGGGGCTGATGAATGTCGAGGTCGGCGGGTATCACGTCGGCGACGTCGTTCCGGTAGCGGCTTTCGACATCTCGGCCGCCAAAGTGGGGCTCGACCTCGCAGAGGCGCTGCTCGCCGCTCCCAACAACACCGAGCGTTTCGCCACCGTGAAGCCGACCGGCGTCCGCGTCGAGCGCGGCCCGACGCTCGACGGACTCGGCCGTTATCTGCGCGAAGTTGTTACGGAATCCGACGAGACGCCCACCGACGTGACGGCGGTGCTGAAGGAGAAGCGCGTCGACGTCCTGGTCTGCTACCTGCCGGTGGGGTCGCAGCAGGCCGCGGAATTCTACGCCGAGCGGGCGCTCGAGGCCGGCTGCGGCTTCGTCAACTGCATGCCGGTGTTCATCGCCTCCAACCCGGTCTGGGAGAAGCGCTTCGCCGAGCGCGGCCTGCCGATTGTCGGCGACGACATCAAGAGCCAGGTCGGCGCCACGATCGTGCACCGCACGCTGGTCAACCTGCTGCGCGATCGCGGCATTCGTCTCGACCGCACCTATCAGCTCAACTTCGGCGGCAATTCCGATTTCCAGAACATGCTGGAGCGGGATCGGCTGGAATCGAAGAAGATCTCCAAGACGCAGGCGGTCTCGAGCCAGTTCGACGTGCCGCTCGACGCCGGGGACATCCATGTCGGACCGAGCGACTATGTGCCGTGGCTGACAGACCGGAAGTGGGCCCATATCCGGCTCGAAGGCACCGGCTTCGGCAACGTGCCGCTGAACATCGAGCTGAAGCTCGAAGTCTGGGATTCGCCGAATTCCGCGGGCGTGGTCATCGACGCGGTGCGCTGCGCCAAGCTGGCGCTCGACCGCGGCATCGGTGGAGCGCTGATCGGCCCGTCGAGCTATTTCATGAAGTCGCCGCCGCGCCAGTTCACCGACGAGGAGGCGCGGCTCCGGACCGAGCGCTTCATGGCCGGCACCGAATGATCTCGCGACCGTGCTGACGCTACTCCTCGTCCGTCACGCCAGCCACGGATTGCTCGGCCGCGTGCTGGCGGGCCGCCTGCCGGGCGTTTCGCTGAGCGAGGCGGGACTGGCCGAGGCGGAGCGCCTGGGCGCGCTGCTGGCCGGGCGTGGCATCTCCCGCATCCTGTCGAGCCCTCTCGAGCGCACGCGCGAGACCGCAGCCGAACTGGCGACGCGGGCCGGATGCGCGGTCGACATCGCCCCGGAGATCAACGAGATCGATTGCGGTGCCTGGACGGGCGCAGCCTTCGACACGCTTCCGGAGCATCCGCTCTGGCACGATTGGAACCACCGCCGCGCGACCGCCACGATGCCGGATGGCGAAGGCATGGCGGCGGTCCAGACCCGGGCGCTCGGGCTGATAACGCGCCTCGCCGCCGAAACGTCGGAGATCGACACCACGGTGGCGCTCGTCACCCATTCCGATGTCGTCAAGGCCGTGGCCATGGCGGCGCTCGGCCTGTCGCTCGACCGGCACGACCACCTCACTGTCGACCCCGCCTCCGTCACGACGCTGCATGTCTTCGGCGACTACATGCGGGTCGTGCGGATGAACGAGGTGGCGGCTTGAAGATCGTCGTCTTCGGCCTCACGGTCTCATCCTCCTGGGGCAATGGCCATGCCACGCTGTGGCGGGGGCTGTTGAAGGCGCTGATCCGGCGGGGCCACGACGTCGTGTTCTTCGAGCGTGACACCGACTATTACCGCGATAACCGCGATTTCCACGCCCTCGATGGTGGTGACCTGGTGTTCTATCCCGACTGGGAGTCGGTGGCGGATCGGGCACGGCGCGAGATCGCCGAAGCCGACGTTGCCCTAGTGACGAGCTATTGCCCGGATGCGGCCTTGGCCGAACGCGCCGTGCTCGACAGCCCGCGGGCGCTGCGAGTCTTCTACGACCTCGACACCCCCGTGACGCTGGCGGCGCTCGAGGGATCGGCCCGCCCGGCCTATGTGGGGCCGGAGGGCTTCTCGGGCTACGACCTTGTCCTGAGCTACACTGGCGGCCCGGCCCTCGAGGCCTTGCGATCGCGGCTCGGGGCGCGGCGCGTGGCGCCGCTCTATGGCCACGTCGACCCTGACCTGCATCGCCCCGTGCCGCGCGAAACGCGCTTCGCCGCCGACCTTTCCTATCTCGGCACCTATGCGGCCGATCGGCAGGCCGCGCTGGAAGCCTTGTTCATCGCGCCGGCGCGCGAGCGGCCCGCGTCGCGGTTCCTCATCGGCGGCGCCCAGTATCCGGCGGACTTCCCGTGGACGACGAATATCTATTTCGTCCGGCACCTGCCGCCGCCCGACCATCCGGCGTTCTTCTCGTCGGGGCGGCTGACGCTCAACGTCACGCGGCAGGCCATGGCCGCCATGGGCTGGTGCCCCTCGGGACGCCTGTTTGAGGCCGCGGCCTGCGGCGCCGCCATCCTCACCGATGCCTGGGATGGCCTCGACAAGTTCTTCGAGCCTGGCCGCGACTTGCTCGTCGCCTCCACGACCACCGAAGCTCTCACGGCCGTGGATCTGTCGGACGCGGAACTGAGGCGCATCGCCGAAGCCGGACGGGCACGTGTCCTGGCCGAGCATACGTCCGATCATCGCGCGGCGGATTTTGAGACGGCTGTCGCGGCGGCGCGGACGGGAGACGCCTGATGCACCTTCCCCTCCACCGCTCATCCCCGCGCAGGCGGGGATCCAGCATGGAACGTCGGCCGAAGGCCGTCCGACTTGTGCAAGCGTCCTGCAGTACCGCAACCTGCGGAGAGTGGGCGGCCTTCGGCCGGCATCTTATGCTGGATCCCTGCCTGCGCGGGGATGAGCGGAGACGGGTGCCGTTGGCCTGTGCTCCAATGGGAGAGCTCTGACCATGTGGGGCATCGTGCCGGCCGCGGGGCGGGGCAGTCGCATCCAGCCGCTGGCCTTCTCCAAGGAACTGCTCCCCGTGGGCAGCCGCCTCGACGGCGGCGTCGAACGCCCCTGCGCGGTGAGCGAGTACCTGCTCGACCGCATGGTGCTGGGCGGCGCCGGCAAGATCTGCCTCGTGATCTCGCCCGGTAAGCACGACATCCTCGCCTATTACGGCGCCGATTATGCCGGCGCGGCTCTCGCCTATGTGGTGCAGCCGCGCCCCTCGGGCCTCTGCGACGCGGTGTTCCGCGCGGCGGCGCTGATCGCGCCGGACGAACCCGTCATCGTCGGCCTGCCTGACACCGTCTGGTTTCCCAAGACGGGCTTCGCGGCGCTGCCGGACGACACCTTGTCGTTCCTGCTGTTCCCCGTCGAGCGGCCGGAACTCTTCGACGCCGTGGTGCTCGACGCCGCCGACGCCGTGGTGGAGATCCAGGTCAAGCAGGCCGATGCCGCCTCGCACTGGATCTGGGGCGCCTTCAAGATGCCGGGTGCGGTGTTCCACGCCCTCTACGCGCTCTGGCTCCAACGAGAGCGGCAGGACGAATATTTCGGCACCCTGGTCAATGCCTATCTGGCGGCCGGCGGTCGGGCCGTCGGCGTCAAGGCGGGCGAGAGCTACGTCGACACCGGCACTTTCAACGGCTATCGCGCGGCGATGCGCCTGCTCGGTCAGGGCGCGCCCGCGCCAGAGGACGAAACGACACGATGACGGATGATCCCGCGGCGCTTCGGGCGCGCGCCGATGCGCTCGGCCCCTGGTTCCACAACATGGATCTCGGCGGTGGTGTCTGGACCGCGCCGGACCATTTCCTCGGCGATTATCCGGGCGTGAAGTTCCGCGGCTTCGCTCCCGTGCTGCCCGATGACCTCACCGGCAAGAGCGTGCTCGATATCGGCTGCAACGGCGGCTTCTATTCGATCGAGATGCGCCGCCGTGGCGCCGCCCGGGTGCTCGGCATCGACTTCGACGAGGATTACCTCGCCCAGGCGCGCTTCGCCGCCGAGAGCCTCGGCGTCGACGGCATCGAGTTCCGGCGAATGTCGGTCTACGACGTCGGTGCGCTGGGCGAGCGCTTCGACCTCGTCGTCTTCATGGGGGTCTTCTACCACCTTCGCCATCCGCTGCTCGCCCTCGACCTCATCTGGGAAAATGTCGCCGACGATCTTCTGCTGTTCCAGTCGCTGCAGCGCGGTTCGGACGAGATCGTCGCGGTCGCCCCGGATTATCCCTTCACCGAACAGGCCCATTTCGACGCGCCCGGCTACCCCAAGATGCATTTCATCGAACGGGATTATTCGGCTGATCCGACCAATTGGTGGGCGCCCAACCGCGCCGCCTCGGCGGCCATGCTGCGCTCCTCCGGTTTCGAGATCCTGGCCAACCCCGATCCCGAGGTCTTCCTGTGCCGCCGCGGCGAGCGCGGTGCTTTCGTCGAAGCCGCCTATCCCGTGAAAGGTCCCGTCCGATGATCGAAGCCGCGATGATCTGGAACGAGCCCAACAACAAGTCGCACTGGGATCCCGTGATCGACCCCGGTTGGGTGAAATTCTCCGAAATGGTGGTCCTGGCCGCCAAGGCCATCCGGGCCGAGAACGCGACCCTGCCGCGCGTGCTCGGCGGCATGTCGCCCATCGATCCGACCTGGGTGCAGATGCTGGCCTCGCGCGGCGTGCTCGATCACCTCGACGCGGTCGCGGTGCACGGATTTCCGCTCGATTGGAACCTCTGGGCGCTCGACGACTGGCCGGCCAAGATCGACGAGATCCGCGCCGTGACGTCCCTGCCGGTCTGGGTGTCGGAGGTCGGCGTGTCGACCTTCGGCGCCGAGGAGGTGCAGGACTGGGGGCTGAAGCGCACCGCCGAACTGCTGAAGGGCAAAGCGCCCCGCGTTCATTGGTACTCGCTCTACGACCTGCCCAAGGAATGGGAGGCCACGACGCGCCACAAGGAGGCGGAGGGCTCCTCCTATTACCGCCACTTCGCCATGGGCATCCTGCGCCAGGACGGGACGCCGAAGATCGCCGCAGAACATTTCGCCGGCCTCACGCCCGGCATGGGCCTGTGCCAGTGGTTCCACTACGAGGATCACCGGCTCGACGAGGCGGTCGAATGGATGAAGCGGCTCGGCGTCACCTATCTGCGCACCGGCCTTAGCTGGGCGGATTGGCTGCGCCCCGACGCCGAGCGCTGGTTCGACCGGTTGGTGCGGGCGCTCGAACCCTTCGACACGACCGTGACCTTCTGCTTCACGCCGGAGTCCGAAGGCATCGAGCCCCATCACACCTCGGCGCCGCGGGACCCGGAGAAGTTCGCGGCCTTCTGCGCCGAGATGGTGCGGCGCTACGTGGGGTCGGGCCCGACAAAGCCGATTCCGACGGTGTGATGCCGCTGACGGCTGTTTTGGTCAGGAGCCGTCGCCCCCTGCACCGCCCCCTCCACCGGGCTCCGCCCGGTCCCCCTCCCCCAATGGGGGAGGAGACGCGGCGGATCGGTTCTGTCCTCTCCCCCGCAGGGGGAGGGGGACCACGC
>JBPBQY010000074.1:0-12123 GCA_050920985.1 Janthinobacterium lividum
GAGCCGCCCTTTGCACCGCTCTCCTGCTGTCCGCCGTGGTGCCAGCCGTCGCCGCAGGTCCCATGAACGAGAAGGAGAGGATGCGTGCTCAGGCGGAGCATGACTGCTTCGACGACGTTCAAAAGCTCTGCTCGGACGTCACCTCGGATGAGGAGAAGGTCAAAGCCTGTATGAAGGCTCACCATTCTCAGCTCAGCCCTCAGTGTGCGAAGGCGTTCGGCACAGGCATGTAAGGGCTCACTTGGCGAAGGGCCGATTGGCCCCTAGCCTCAGTCGAAATCAGGGGTCGCAGAAGGTATTGCGATCCAGCTCCGAATGCAGAGAGTTAGCTCGACTCTCGATACGCTAATCCAGATTACGAATAGTGCGCTGTGCGCCTTGTAAAAGACATCCAGAAAACACACATAAGTGCTGTAGGCGAGCGCGAGTAGTTATGCGGTTGTCATATATTGCCTCGGAATGAGCATCAAATCCGAAGTGACTCTCAGAGGACGTTGTATATGAAAAATGCATTCTCATTCGGCATCGCTATAGTGCTTCTTTCCTCTTCTGCCTGCCTCGCAGGACCGCAGAACATCAGCTCCGAACTTCGTGAACAAGCTATCCAGAACTGTGGAGGTGACGCTGTACGCCTGTGCCCTCAGGCCCTGACGGACGAAGGCCAAGCGGTCTCCTGCCTGGCGACCAAGCGCCCCCAGCTAAGTCAGTCATGCCGTGTGGTGTACGATCAGGTTGCACGCCTTCTCAAGGACTGAGGGTCTGCGCTGACCGCAACTGGCGGAGTGTCGGCGACGCAGACTCCATTCGGACGTTTCACCCGTTTTCCTCGGTAACAGGTGACAGGTAGCAACGCGTGTTACCCGTTCAGCTGACGGGCCGTCACATGTTTGGCCGACCGTCTGTCGCGTTGGCTGACCGTAGGCGACCGAACCAGGGCATAGAAGCCGCAATGGCTGCGTCCGAGTCCGAACCATCATCCTTCTACCGAACGACATCCCCGGCGGGGATGCGTACGCTTTGAGACGTGATCACCCGTCCGCCACGTCGCTCAGCAGTCGATGAGCGTCCAGGCCATCGTGCACGACTGCGATGGCCTCCGTGACGGCGCACCGTCCGAGGAGCCTCGTCCAGGCCCGCGATGTGTGACGCCTCGGGATTGAGCGTCGCATGATTTGCCCGACGAACGGACGCCGTACGATCGCTCTCGACGCTTTGACCGACATGGCGACAGATAAATCCCGGACGGAGACCACCGAACACTCGCTGCCACGGCTCGAAACTCATTGGGAAACATCGTCTACGCAGCCACGCTACCACTCGAAGGCATGTGGGGACCTCGGGCCGAGCCGACGCGCTGACCGCGTTAGCGCCGCCTTACGATCACTGCTTTGCGACGATGACGTCGATGTGCACCGGATCGTGCAACGTATTCGCCACTGGCGACCACAGCACGGCGTAATCCACCAATGCTTTCAGGGCGTCTACTGAGGCTACGGCGTCGACTTCCACGCTGATCGCGATGGTCTGAAACCCGAGGGGCCTCGCCCGTCGCTCGCCGGTCCCCCAAAGAGCGGAGGGGTCCACGGTCCCGCTGGTGTGCACTTCGAGAGAACGGACTGGAATCCCTCGCGCGACCGCGTTGGCCTGGATGCTGGCGCTGAGGCACGCCCCTAGCGCAACAAGCAACATCTCGGAGGGGTGGGGCTGCTCGTCCTCGACGAGCAACGTTTCAGGGTCTGCCCGGTGACCCGCATCCTTGATGGGCTGCAGGTCGCGGACGTGGTGCCTCTGACCGAAGCGCCCCGCCGCCACGGTACGGCACCGCAACGTTTGAAGCTCGTGAGGTCGAGAGACCGCTGAGGGAGCGGACGCGGAGTGCGCGTCATCGCCGAAGATTTGTGGGGGGTAGTCGTTGGGTCGTTCCATCGCTTCGCCAATTCCGAAACTGGAGTGGATCGTTTCATCAACCGTTCGGGTTCGTCGAAAGGCGTGAGCGATAACGGTTTCCCGGTCCGCGGAAATGCATGAGGCATCTGATGGACTGGGACGACCTGCGCTTCTTCCTCGCGATCGCCCGTCATGGCAGCCTCACCGCGGCCGCGAAGGACCTCTGCGTCGCTCAGTCGACGGTCGGCAGGCGGCTCGCATCTCTCGAGGCGAATCTCTCCGTACGGCTTCTCCATCGAACGCCGGAAGGCTATCGCCTAACGCTTGCGGGTGAGAGCGTGCGGGGCCAAGCGGAGCGGGTCGAGGCCGAAGCACTCGCGGTGGAGCGGAACGTCGGAGGGCATGACGCCAAGCTTCGAGGCATCGTGAGGGTCTCGTGCACCGAGACGCTCGCCGTCCATGTCCTGGCACCGTGCTTCGTGGCACTCCAACATCACTACCCCGAGATCCAGGTCGAACTCGTGCCGAACCCGCTGGAGATCAGCCTCGCCATGCGCGAGGCCGACATCTCGGTGCGCATGGCGCCCTCGGACCGCAACGACCTCGTGGTTCGCCGTGTAGGACGCATGGCTTTCGGACTCTACGCCTCGCCGCTTTACCTGCAGCGTAATGGCGTCCCGGACTTCACGGCCGGGTGCACCGGCCATCGCCTGATGACTTCGATGGACGACGTGGACGGTGATGACCAGGAGCGTTGGGCCGCAGGGCTGGCGGCGAATGCCCGTCCAGGTTTGCAGACGAGCAGCCACGAGGCTTTGGTCGTAGCGGCGCGCAGTGGTGGAGGTCTGGCCTGCCTCGCCCGTTTCAGGGCGGACCGTGATCCATCCCTGACCAGGCTCGACACGCCCGCTCCGCCCCCTTCTGCCGACATCTGCATCCTTGTCCACAAGGACAGTCGCGCGACGCCACGCATTCGGGCCACGTCGACATTCATCGCTGACGCCGTCGGCGCCTTCTTCGCGGACTGACGGTGGCCGAAATGCGTCCCTGCATAGTCGGTCGGCAATATTGGAGCGCATCTACAACTGACGTCACTCGTTAGGCTGGCGTCACCGATCAGGACCGGTTCCCAGGATGGGGGCGACCTGCGGTGATAATGCAGATGCCTCTCACATCCCGAGTTCTTGTCTTCCCGCCATGTGGTTGGGACGCCCTGCCGCTCGACCAAAGGACGGATCCCATGCCGACGACCACCGCTGACCGCATGCGCGGCGACGGCTCCCTCGACGAGGCAAACCTTTCGCCGGTCAGCCCCGCGGACGACGCCCGAACGATCCTCGTCAACAACGTGTCCTGGGGTGGCGTACTGGCAGGCGTCGTCGCCGGGCTTGTGACGCAGTTGATCCTCAACATGATCGGCATTGGCATCGGCGCCTCCACGCTGAACCCGATGACCGGTGACAACCCTTCGGCCGGCAACTTCTCGATCGGGGCCGGCGTCTGGTGGGCGCTGTCCGGCATCATCGCCGCCTTCGTCGGCGGATACGTGGCCAGCCGCCTGTCGGGTCGCCCGAAGGCCTCCACGGGCGCCTGGCACGGGCTGACGTCATGGGCTCTGACCACACTTGTCGTTTTCTACCTTCTCTCGACAGCGGTCGGCGGTCTCATCGGCGGTGCCTTCAACACGGTCAGCGGCGCCATCGGCGGCGTGGGCCATGCGGTCGGCTCCGCGGCCCAGACGGCCGTTCCTGTCCTGTCGCAGGGTACCGATCCGGTCGGCGCCATGCAGCAGGCACTGTCGGCACCGGCCGCCAACGATCCGGGCAACATGAAGGACGCCACGACCTCGATGGCCAAGGCAATGATGACGGGTGACGACGCTCAGATCGCCGACGCCCGCGAGAAGGTCGCCCAGGCGATGTCGAAGTCGCAGGGCATCCCGATCGACCAAGCCCGGACCCGGGTCTCGGCCTACGAGACCCAGTTCCGCGAGAAGGCAGCCCAGGCCAAGCAGCAGGCGGCAGAGGCGGCCGACGTCGCGGCGAAGAGCGTGTCGCGTGGCGCCCTTCTGGGCAGCCTCGCCCTGATCCTCGGCGCGATCGCGTCGTGGTTCGGCGGCAGGACCGGCACTGTCGACCCCACGGTCACGGCACAGTTCGTCCGCGACGTGCGCGTCCGTAGCACACCCGCCGAATGAACTTGTCGTTTTGATCCGAGATTCCCGAACGGTGCGCCCGCGCTCCGTTCGGAAGTTAGCCCGCCTCCCCAAAGCTTCACACCGACGTCACTGCGACGCTGGTCCCTTTATCCACAAAGGAGAACACCATGGCCCTCGACCTGCAGAAGCACACCATCACGGCGTTCTACGAGAGCCGAGCATATGCCGACACCGCGGCGAACAAGCTGCAACAGTCCGGCGTGCCCGCCTCCGACATTACCGTCTCGCCCGAAACCGCTCGCGACGAATACAGCTCGGTCGGCACTGCTACGGGCATCGGGTCGACGACCAAGAAGACCGGCTTCTGGGCCTCGCTCGAAGACATGTTCGGCGAGACCGAGGACCATGGCACCTACGCCGAGGGCGTCCGCCGCGGCCACGTCCTGCTGACCGCTCGCGTCACCGACGCCCAGCTCGAACACTCGATCGCCATCCTCGAGGAGCACGGCTCCATCGATCTCGACGAGCACGAGGAGACCTGGCGCAGCGAGGGCTGGACGGGAGGCTCGACCGCGGGCGGGATGGCGGCTTCGGGCGTCGCCGGCATCGGCGCCACCAGCCTGGCGATGACGGGCACCGCGCCCGTCGCCAAGGTCGTCACCACCGAGACCGTGACCGAACGAACCCCGGTGCTGAGCCCGGCTCCGGCTGCCAAGGCTCCTGTACTCACCGACACCAAGGCGGCCGCCTCAGCCGTGGGTGGCGTCGGCCGTGGCTCTGATGATGTCCTACAGGTCGTGGAGGAACGCCTCAACGTCGGCAAGCGCGCGGTCAGCCGGGGCAAGGTCCGCCTGCACAGCTACGTCGTAGAGAATCAGGTGTCCGAGGACGTCACCCTGCGGGACGAGACGGTGACGATCGATCGCCACGCCGTCGATCGTTCCGTCGACGCCTTGGGGGCCGACGCCTTCCAGGAGCGCACCATCGAGCTGGAGGAGATCGACGAGGAGGCGGTCGTGAGCAAGACCGCACGCGTCGTCGAGGAGATCGGCATCCGCAAGAACGTGTCGGACCGCACCGAGACCGTCCGCGACACCGTTCGCACCACCAAGGTCGACGTCGAGGACGGCCGTACGGTCGGCACCGCTGCGACCGCCGCGGGTACGTTCGCCATGCGATTGGTGAAGGACATCGAGGTCGTGGGATCGGACGGTGTGCATGTCGGGATCATCGATCATGTCGACGGTGGCATGATGAAGCTGAAGCGCATGGACCCGGCTTCGGGCGGTGAGCACCACTTGCTACCGGCCGACTTGGTCAAGTCCGTCGACGGGAAGGCCATGTTGAGCATCGCGGCGGCCGAAGCCATGCGACGCTGGAAGGCCGCCTGACCCTAAACTCTGGTCCACGGACCGGTTCCGGGGACCAAGGGCGACACGGCCGGGCAAGACGCCCGGTCGCGTCGATCGTTTCGAAGCGGCGGATCCAGACCATGGCCGACATGCCCACACCTTCCGGCGAAACGTCTTGCAGCGCCTCAGATCCGATCGGGACCGCTGCGATCGTCCTGGCCAACCGCGCGGCCCCGACCTCGACGGTCGTCGTGGGCGAGAGCAGCGAGACGATCGAGCTGCTGGAGGAGACCCTCGCGGTCTCGAAGCGTCGCAAGGCGACCGGACGCGTCCGGATCACGACCCACACAGAGACGGTCGAAGCGCTTGCGGAAGTGGAACTGGATCGATACCGCGTCGAGGTCACGCGCGTGCCGGTGGGACGCGTCGTCGACGTTGCTCCTGTGGCGCGGGCGGAGGGTGACACCACGATCATCCCGGTGATTGAAGAGCGCTACGTCGTGGTCAAGCAACTCGTCCTAGTAGAGGAAGTCCACGTTCGCCACGTGCTGGAGCGTGAGACGGTGAGTGAGCCCGTGACGCTGCGACGCCAACGGGCCGTCGTCGAGCGGCTCGATCCTGGAGACGAACCCGCGGCGGATGAATGACGCTGCCCCTTTCGGGCGCCGCTGATCCACAAGGGTGCTCCCCGAAGCATCCCCGTCCTTCAAGCCACAACATGCTTCGCGCCATCAAATTCTTTCTAGCCCTCGCCACCGTGGCTATCCCTGCGGCGGCGTTCGCCGGTGCGGCGGACGTCAGTCCGGCGCTTCGCGAGCAGGCCGAGGCGCTGTGCAGGGACGACGCCTTGAGACTCTGTGCGGACGCGGTCCCGGACGAGTCGGCGATCATCACCTGCATGCGCCCCAAGCGAGCAATGCTGACCACGCCCTGCCGCAAGGTGTTCGATGAGGTTCTTAAGGAGGTACGACACTGACTCGAATCTTTCGTGCAGCCGGAGCCGCGCGGAAGATAGCTGAACCGACCCCCGACCGTGCTCATGACGCTCATGGAATGGCGGCGACGTAAGTGCTTTCCTAATCGGTCGATTGCTTCGGCTCCACCATGCCCTGTTGAGAGCGACGAGATGCAGCGTTCGCCCCCTGCGCCGAACGAGCACGCTAGCTGGAAACACTACCTTGCCGGTGACAGTGCAGGGTGACAGCCGCGCCCACGATGGAGCCCGAGCCGATGCTAGGTAGGTCCAGGGGTGCTCGTCGATCTGTAGGCGCCGGCCTCCTCATGGTCTTGCTGACATCCAATGCCCAACCGGCGGAGCGCGCACCAAGCCTGGACAACGTCGTCCCTCTGACCGTCCGTACTCCCCATGGCGGATTCAATCGAATGGTCGTGAGCGTCACGGTCTGCGCGCCGGGCACGGAGCGCTGCGCGACGGTGGACGACGTCATGGTCGACACGGGGTCGATTGGACTCAGGCTCGAAGCGGCGGCGGTGCCACTCTCTATGAACCTGCCCGCGTTCTTCGGACCCAACGATGCGCCCCTGGCTGAGTGTCTTCACTTCGTACACGATGCCGCTTGGGGATCGCTCCATCGCGCCGATCTCCACATCGGAGGGCTCACGGCGACCGACCTGCCCATCCAAATCATCTCGGATGACGACGGACCTCATCCCGTCGATTGCCCCGTCTCGAAGGTCCATCCGACATCGAACGGAACTCTGGGTGTCGGCCCGTGGCTCCTCGACTGCCAGGGTGACTGCGAGCAGGACGAACGCCACCCGGGCGTGTTCGTGGGCGGCGAGGGCAAGTGGTCCCCTGTTCGAGGCGCGGTAGCCCGAAAGTACCGGCTGCCGAATCCGGCGGCGGCCTTTCCGGACCATGGCAACGGTGTCGCGTTCCATTTGCCGATGCCGCCGCGCGATGGCGCTGTGCAGGTGGTCGGGACTCTCACCTTCGGCATCGATGAGGTTGCGATTGAACCTGTTGACGCGACGCGGATCGTCAGTCTGGACCACCAAGGCCAGTTCACGACGCGTTTCGGCGGCAAGGACTACCCGGAAAGCTACATCGACAGCGGAACCGAAACCACCTTGCTTCCGCGCGGAGACATCCCTCCTTGCGAGGGCATGCCCTGGGCCTTCTGTGCCGATCCCGAGAGGGTCCTATCGGCCACGATGGTCGGCCAGGGGGGTACGAGTCTCGATATTAAATTCAGGGTCGGCGATTACCGGGCGGCGATCGATCGCCACGTGGGTGCTTGGGACGGTTTTGCCGAGGCGAGCGGGTCTCCCGAATCCTTTGTGTGGGGGGCCCCGACCTTCCTCGGCCGACGTACTGTTGTCATCTTCGACGGCAAGGTCGTTCAGGGAATCGATGGGGTAATCGGGCCCGCTTACATCATTGGGGAACCTGGCCCTTTTTGACTCCCGAAGACCTCGTTGTCAGATCCCGGCATACCATTGATAGCCGGTGTCCTCCCAATAGCCGCCCTTGCCCTGGCCGATATCCTTGAAGTCCGACATCAGTTCAATGCGCTTGATGTATTTCGTCATCTTGTAGCCAAGCTGCCTCTCGACGCGCAGGCGCAGCGGGGCCCCGTATTTCACCTCCAACGGCTTGCCTCCCTTGTCGTAGGCGAGGATGGTCTGGGGATGTCGAGCCGCGAGTAGGTCGATGCTGCCGTAAAAGGCCGTGGGGCCTGACGGATCACCGTCGTCCATCGTGTCAAAACAGTGAAACACGACGTACTGCGCGGTCGGCTTCACCCCGGCCCGATCGAGTACGGCCTGCAACGGCGTCCCGGTCCACTGGCCGATGCAACTCCATCCCTCCACGCAGTCGTGCCGGGTGATCTGCGTGCGGGCCGGCATGGCGCGAAGCTCCGCCATCGTCAGCTCCATCGGACGATCGACCAAGCCGTCGACGATCAATTTGAACGCCTTGAAGCCGTTCGCCGCCATCGACTGATAGTGCTTGTCGTCGGGGTCGGTGGATCCGTTGGCGTAGAAGTTCGTAGAGACGTCGCTCGGCTCGTACTCCTGCGCCAGTTGTTCCTGGCCCAGCATCGCTTCCTGCACCCTCCGGTTCAGTCCGCCCACGCCGCCCAGAACTCTCTTCGCCAAGGGGTTGTTGGTGACGGGCTCGCATCCGGCGAGGCCCAGGGTACCGAGCACGGCCGCGCCACGCGCGAGGAGGGCACGACGCGTCGTCGGACGATCAACCATGGGTCTCGCGCTCCCGCCCGATGTCATACCAGCCGGTGATCATCGAGCGCATGTTGTTGAAGAGGCCGGATAGGAGAACCAGGGCCACATGGACCACCACGAACATCACCACCCCGAACGCCGCGAGGAAGTGGACCGAGCGTGCCGTCTGGCGGCCGCCGAAGACATGCAGGAGGAAGGGGAACGCGGCGTCGAGGCCCGGCGACATCGTCCAACCCGCCACGACCAGGAGCGGCAGCAGGACGAAGGCGACTGCGAAGTAGGTGATCTTCTGGATAGCGTTGTATTGGCGGGCCTGCTCGCCCTTCGGGAAACGTAGGCGTGCGTGGTCGATGATCTCGCCGCCGATGTGTCGCCACTGGGTCCGGCTCGGCAGGAAGTCTCGGCGGAAGTGGCGTGTCGCAAACCCCCACAGGAGGTAGACGAGCCCGTTGGCGACGAACAGCCAGGCGAACACGAAGTGGATCGCCCGCCCGGTGCCGAGGTCCTGCTCGCCCGGAAGCGTCGCCCAGGACGGGAAGGCCCTCTCGGTCGGCTTGCCTTCGAAGTTCGACAAGCCGAGGATGCCCGTCGTGTCGAAGCGATGGTCCCCGACCCGCACGTAACCTCGCGCCTTGCCGTCCACCTTGTCGGAATCGATGGCGACGGGCGGGTGTTCGAAATCCGTCTTTATGCCGAAGTCCAATTGCGGGCGGGCGTTAAAGATTTGGAGGCCGCTCATCAGCAGCATGGTGAGGCACAGGACCGTGATCCAGTGCGTCACGCGAACCACGACGCTATGCCGCTTCACCAACGTGACGACGCGCTGCTGCTTCCCTTTCGGCACGGCGTCGTCGTTCGACACGACAGGATCGTCCAGGTTCGTTCCGGCCAGTGACATCGAGACTCCGATCGCTTTCGTGCTTCCGAGAGGATGCAAATCGACTCATTGGACCGGAGCGAACGACCAATCGGCGCGTCCGAAGTCCCGAGGCGTCGCTCGCACTAAAAGATGACGTGTGATGTCGTGAGAACGCGACGAAACATTTCCGGATAGTCGAAACGCAAATTTGGACGCCTCGCACGCGCATCCCTCCGTCATTCCCCGCGTATCTAAAATGCGGTGCAGATCAGGCGCTTACTCAAGACCGAGCGTCGACACGGGAGATGACATGATCAGAACAGATAGAGAGCGACCCTCTTCGAGCGTGAATTCACGTCGGACCGTACTGAAGTGGGCCGGGGCAACCGCCGTCGCTGCAGTTGCCTTCGGTGTTGACGTGCCTGGCCTGAGACTCAGCCGCGCGTTCGCCCAGGCGGGGGTTGATCTCGGAGCAGGCGATCTCGGCGTCCTCAACTACGCCTACGCCTTGGAACAGCTTGAAGCGGCCTTCTACACGCAGGTCCTCGCATCGCCCTACGGCGGCATGACCCGGAGTGAACGCTCCCTTCTCCAGGACATCAAGGCGCACGAGATTGCGCATCGGGCACTCTTCGCCAGGGCACTCGGTGGGAACCGCATCCCGGACCTGACGCCGAACTTCTCGGCCATCGACTTCGCCAGCCGCGACTCGGTGCTATCGACGGCCGTCACCTTCGAAGATCTGGGCGTGGCCGCTTACAACGGCGGTGGCGCGGCCATCCAGAGCCCGGCATACCTGGCCGTGGCGGGTTCCATCGTTTCGGTGGAAGCGCGGCATGCGGCAACGCTCCACTACATCATCGAAACGTCGGACCCCGTGGACGGGAAGGGTCTCGATCAGGCGCTGGCCCCCTCGCAGGTCCTGCCGATGGCGGCTCCCTTCATCGCGACGCCCATCACCGCCTCGCAGCTTTCCTGATCCCAGTAGAAAGGGTCCACAGATGTCCAACGACGTCGCCATTCTCGACGGGATCGATCCCGACCTCTCCTCCCGCCTCGGCACGAGGCGGGATCTTTTCGGTCGCGCCGCCCTGAAGCTTGGGGCACTCGCGACCGCGCCTATGATTCTGGCAAGTGTCTCATCAGAGGCCTTTGCCCAAGTACCGCAGCAGGTGGCCGACATCCTCAACTTCGCGCTCACGCTCGAATACCTGGAGGACGAGTTCTACCGCACTGCGCTCGCGCAGGGAGGGCTCATTCCGGACTATGCCGCAGGCACTTTCCAGACCATCAGCCAGCATGAGTCCGAGCACGTCGCCCTTTTGCAATCGGTACTGGGTGGGGCAGCGGTCGCCAAACCGCAGTTCGATTTTACGGCGCGCGGCAAGTACCGGGACGTCTTCAGCAACTTCAAGACGTTCGCGGCCGTGTCGCAGGCGTTGGAAGACACGGGTGTCGCAGCCTACAAGGGCCAGGCCCCAAACCTCGTCGGCGGCGGAGCGCTTCTCACGACGGCGCTTCAGATTCATTCGGTCGAGGCCCGGCACGCCGCCCAGGTGCGTCTTCTGAGGAAGCAAAAGCCCTGGACGGGCGCCTTGGACAATCCGCTCAGCAAGGCCCAGGTTCTGGCCATAGCAGGTCCTTTCATCGCGGGATGATCTCGCGTCGAAGGCATAACAGGAGAGAAACCATGACTAAGATCAAAAGCCTCATCGTCGCGTGTGCGGTCGTCGCCGTTTCGCTCGGTACCGTTGTCGTTCCCGCGTCCGCCCAGATGATGATGAAGAAGAAGCCAATGATGCATCACAAAATGATGCACGGTAAGATGATGCACGGTAAGATGATGCACGGTAAGATGATGAACAAGAAAATGATGATGCACAAGAAGATGATGAAACCCATGTAAGGCTCGTATAGGACGCTCCTCAATCAGAGGGGCGTCCACTTATTGAGGCAATCGACCTTCTTCGCCCTTGTCGGCATCCAATAGTTGAACGTCGTAGGCGCCGTCGAGAATGCTTAAAGAGTGCCTCAGTGGGGATGCACGATCTCCGACCCGATGTAGAAACCCAAGCCTAGCCCTCGTCGGCCGGATCGACTAGCGCGCCCCGCTGAACGGCTCGAGTATCCTGTCCGAATCCCCGAATCCGCCGCGGTTATCGATTCGCCGGATTCGGTACTGAAGGTTCGAATTTGCTGCTATCTGTGCATGCCCGGACCTGGACGGGAAAACTGCCAACGCCACGCGTTAGCGCGTTGACGAGCAGGTTGGCCACGAGTTGTCCGAAACGTCGGAGTCGCACCAGAAGCCTTCGATCGTACTGAAGGCGACTATATTCCCTTCAAACCGCGCCGGGTTGTCCTACCAAAAAGTAATCTCCGCATGAAGCGTGATAAGGACTGAGCCTGTCGAGCCATCACCCTCATTCCTGGCCCACTTCCCTCATCGCCCAAGAACTCCACACCAGCAGCTTCAAGAGCACAGCGGATCTGGCTGACTGTGGTCGGCGAGACAAGGGCCATTCTGCCGTCACCGACACGCTTCACGGTCGAGACAGACACCCCGGATGCTTTGGCTAGGTCCGTCATGGACCAATCGAGCATGCCGCGAGCGCCACGGATCTGTGCGGGGGTGATCGTGGGCATGCTCGGTGACTCCT
>JBPBQY010000066.1:0-11942 GCA_050920985.1 Janthinobacterium lividum
CCGCATGCGGGTTTGAGTGCGGCTCAGGTTTACGTTCTGCAAACGCACGCGTCGCAGATCAGCGCGTTCTTCGAACTGCAGAACTTGCGCGAGCAAACCGAAACACCGCGCAACAAGACTGGCCGGTGGTCCGACGCCGAGCGTCTCCGCCTGCTCGAGTCGGTCGTGGTCAACGCCAATGACGCAGTCTTGATCACCGATGCCGAGCCCATCGATCTACCTGGTCCGCGGATCGTCTACTGCAACGCGGCCTTCGAAAGGACGACCGGCTACTCCGAAGCCGAGGTCCTGGGCAAGACGCCCCGCATCCTGCAATCGGGGGCGATCAATCGGGGATCTTTAGACCGCCTGAAGTCCGCCCTTCGAAAGTGGCGCCCGGTCGAGGTTGAGTTGCTGAACCAGCACAAGGACGGCACTGAGTTCTGGGTCGAACTCAGCATCGTACCCGTGGCTAACGAGAAGGGATGGTTCACGCATTGGGTGTCCGTCCAGCGCGACATCACGGATCGCAAGCGCAATGAAGAGACCGCAGTCAGGGCTCGGGTGGCCGAGGCTGAAAACGTCCTCCTCGAGAACGAGATCGAAGAGCGTAAGAAGGTCGAGGCTCGACTGCTTTACGAAGCCTACCACGACGATCTGACGAAGCTCCGAAATCGAGCCTACTTCATGGATCGTCTGCAGATTGCAGTCGGTCAGTTAGCGAACCGGCCCGGCGTCAGCTGTACGGTCCTGTTCCTCGACCTCAACCGTTTCAAGCTCATCAATGACAGCCTTGGCCATCGGGCTGGCGACCTGCTTCTGATGGAGACGGCTCATCGCCTACGCACGTGTCTGCGCGGGCAGGATACGCTCGCGCGGATCGGCGGAGACGAGTTTGCGATGCTGCTGGAGAACACCACGGACATTGCGGCCGGTGTCGCTGCGGCGCAGCGCGTCGTGGAAGCTTTACGCCCGCCGGTGAGGATTGGCGACCAGGACATTTTCTCGTCGGCTAGCGTCGGCATCGCGCAATCCTCGGATCAGTGCCGCGTTCCCGAGGAGATCCTACGGAATGCCGATATCGCCATGTACGAAGCGAAGGCGCGAGGCACGACCGGCTCGGCCGTCTTCACTGCATCGATGCACGCCGATGCCGTCGAGGCGTTGGGCCTGCAGACCGACCTTCGCCACGCCGTGGCCCGGGGAGAATTCCACCTTGATTTCCAGCCCATCTACAATCCGCGGACGAGACGCATCACCGGGATGGAAGCCCTCGTTCGTTGGCAACACCCCGAACGGGGCTTGATCGGGGCTGTCACATTCATTCCGCTAGCCGAAGAGATCGGGCTCATCGGTGACATCGGCCGGTGGGTGCTTCTCGAAGCCTGTTCGCACATGCGCCGCTGGGTCGGCTCGTACCCCGACCTCGCACTGCGCATGAGCGTCAACGCGTCGGGGGACGAGTTGCGTGACCCCCAGTATCTCCCGTTTCTTCGCAAGGTCCTGGCCTCGACTGGCCTGGATCCAAGGTGCCTGCAGATCGAGATCACCGAAAGCGTCTTCCTGTCCCGCCCCGAGGCCGTCGGCAAGGCTCTGGAAGCCATCAGAGCTCTTGGTGCTCGGGTGGCTCTGGACGACTTCGGAACGGGCTACTCCTCGCTGGGTTATCTCGACCGTTATCCCATCGACACCATAAAGATCGACCGAAGCTTCGTGGTCAGGATGCTGACGCGGCGCAGGACGCTGGCGATCGTCGAAACCATCATCACCCTGGGTCGGAGCCTCGGCCTCGACATCGTCGCCGAGGGTGTCGAGGACGAGGAGCAGCTCAGGACCTTGCTGGCGTTGAACTGCAATTCGATCCAGGGCTACCTCTTCGCTCGTCCGATGTCCGCGTCAGAGATCGATGCGCTGCTGAAAAACACGTCGATGTAGCTTCGACGGCTCGCGCGACGCCTTGGTTGTTGCGCTCCAGCAAGCGGGTTCCCGTGGCCTTCAAGCCTCCGGATCTGGGCGCTTATCGCCGACGTGCTCTTGCCGAGAAGGCTAGACCACAGCGGCCGCACGAAAACGAAGACGATCCGACGGTCGAGCCGACCGTCCAGTAAGACTGATAAGCGCTCGTCTTCCCGGGACGGACGTTAGGTGACGAGGGACGTATCCAGTTACGCGGCGGAGACGCCTCATCAAATGACCAAATGTCAGATCAAGCATTTGCATGGCAACGACCCTGAAATGGCGATGCTGGATGCTGTTGAAGGCGCGCCGGTAGACGTCGGAGCGGTCGACGCGCGAAGGTCTGTTTTGGCTGTAGCCCCCGACCGTAAGCGGCCGGACAGCTTTCCACCCACTTTCACCGTTTCGAGTGGATCGGCCGGAGTCGACCCATCTCGGGGCGCCAGGACAGCGATCGGCGCTGCTCGAAAGCGGACATTCGATCTACTGCACTGATGCGGCTTGACGCGCCGGACCACGTCGAAGCCCGTGAGAGAGCGGTCGTTGAACTCAAGTTCGGTCAGCCTTACGCCGACGAACGCCAATGTTGAATCGGAGTTCGTCGCCAATAGCTCAAGCCGGGTTCATAGCCGCAAAAACTGCCTCGTAGCGGCCCTCTCGTTCGGCACTTCGCTCGCCACGCGACCGTTCGACGAGAACCTCGCCGCCCGTGTGATCTTTCGCGTCCAGCAGACGCATGACCTCTGCGACGAACTCGTCGACCCGCATGCCACGGGGATCCGAGGCTTGGTCCTGGCCGGTCAGTTCAGTCCGCACATAAGGGGGCGCCAATTCCTAAACCTCAACCGGCAGATGCCGAAGCTGATATCGCAGAGATTGCAGCCAGGAGTGCAGGAAAGCCTTGGTGGCGCAATAGGTCGGGAAAATAGCCTTGGGCACGAAGCCGAGATTGGATGTCGTCGCCATGATCACGGCATCGGGCTGTTGCTTCAGGTTCGGCAGAAGTGCTCCTACGACCCGCAGAGTTCCGAGGATGTTGGTCTCGACCATGGCTTCCGCAGCGGGTTGATCCCAGCCGTTGGCGAGGTCTTCCGTGCTGGAGATTCCGGCATTGGCAACCAGCACGTTCAGGCGCGGAAAGCGCGCCTGGATGTCTCGGGCAAAATGCGGCAGCGAGGTCGGATCATTCAGGTCGAGGGCCACGCCCGTCATCCGCTCGCGACCTGCGACAACCTCGTCCAATAGCGATTGTCTACGTCCCGCGACGATGACGGTGTTGCCGCGCTCATGCAGGGCTTCGGCTAACGAGCGGCCGATCCCACTCGTGCCCCCCGTTACCAGGATCGTGTTCCCCATCAGCTTCATGATGTTTATACCCTGTGTTGAAGCCTCATCTAGCAAAGCGCTTCGGAGACGTTCCGCCAAAAGGTGTCGATGAGACGCCAAACTGCCGATTTCATGGGTTTGCCGTCCGCCTTGGACAAACGGCCGCTCGCGTCATTCCGGTCACCTGCCGGAACGCGTGCGAGCAGGCCGCTGCTCTGCCGAAACTGGACGCCTTCTCAACGACGAGAAGCGGCGATGTCGACGATACCTCGTCGTGCGTCTCTCGGGGTGGCGATCCTCGTTGTGGCTCTGACGGGCAGCTTCGCCGCCGTAGCCTGTCCAGCACCGTACGCTGGCCTTCTCAGGATCCTGCCCTGTTCTTCGAGCCGCGCGTTACGGCGAACCCTCGAGAAACGTCGCCGTCGTCATGCCGGTGACCTGTCGGAAGGCGAAGCAGAACGCGGCGGTGCTGGCGAAACCTGCCTGTGCCGCAATCTGGGAGATCGTGCGGTCGAGGGATAATTGATCGATCGCGAGGACGATGCGAGCCCGTTGTCTCCATGCTTTATAGGTCAGGCCCGTTTCGGCGGGAAAGAGACGGCTAATGGTGCGTACCGAGGTCGCAGCGCGCGAGGCGACCTCGGCGACATCGAGCCGGCCTTTGGGATCGGCCAGCAGCAGGTCGGCCACGCGCCGACCGACCGGACTTGCGGGCAGCGGCAGGAACGTCGGCGCATCCGGCGTGGCGTGAAGCTCGTGTAGGATCAGCCTCACCACGAGGTCGGTCCTTCCATTCCCGGTGTCTTTCGCAAAAGCCGCGAAGATCAATTCGCGCAGAAGCGGCGAGACCTTGAGCGCGAAAGCGCGATCGAGCGATCCTAGCGGCACCCATTCCTTTACGGCCGTCGGATCCCAATAGATCATCCAATGGTCGGTGTCGGACAGCATGTCGACACTGTGCTGGACTCCGGCCGGTACCCAAACGGCCAATTGGGGCGGCACCAACCAGCGGCCGGAGCTCGTGAAGACTTGCATCGTGCCCGAGGCAGCGAAGATGAGTTGCGCCTCGTCGTGGCCGTGCAGCGGGACCATAGCGCCTTTGGCCCGCGTGCTCCTCATCAAACGATGGCGCGAAGTCGGGTTAGGCTGGCGTGTCGTCGATGTCATTTGGCGGAACGTCGCAGAAAGGAGCCGTTAGGGTCAAGGCGGTCCGAATGTTACTCCAACCGCGTCCTCCTCAATGAAAAACATCCGTACTCCGAACGTCGCCACGAATGGCATCGGTTCTGCCCCTCCGAAATTCCTCGCGGCTTTCGACAGCCACGAGACGACCGGTTCGCCGACGCAACCGTCGCGCGCCCGCCCGCCAACGCATCGGGTCACCGTCACAGGCGTCGAGGTGGTAACGCCGCACATGCGGCGCATCACCTTCGAAGGTGAAACGCTCGCCGGGCTCGACGTGCCGCTCCCGGCTCAATGGCTGAAGGTCGTCGTACCCAATTCTGCAAGTGGATCTCAGGAGAACCGCGCCTATAGCATTCGATCCTTCTTTCCGGGCTGGCGAACCATGGAGGTCGACTTCGTCCTGCATGGCGACACAGGTCCGGTCTCGTCCTGGGCGAAACGCGCCGAGGTCGGAGACGTCGTCCATTTGGGCAGTCCGAGAGGTGGTTACCGGGTGAACCCGGACGCGCGATGGCGATTGCTCGCCGGCGACGAGACCGCGCTGCCCGCCATCGCCAGCATCCTCAAGGCCACTCGAGAGGGCGAAACACCGACGTCTGTCGCCATCGAAGTCCCTGACATCCAGGACGAACAGTCGTTGTCGATGTCATGTGGAACGGAGGTGCACTGGTTGCCGCGCGATCGCTACCGTGCCTCACCTGGCGACCTTCTGAAAGCCTGGGTCATGCGTTTCGCCATTCCCCAAGAGCCCGGTCAGGTGTTCCTGGCTGGGGAAGCCGCAACGGTGCGGGCGATGAAGGGCGAGATCGCGCACCGCGCCTCACAAGCCATGATCGACGCGAAAGGGTATTGGCTCATGGGCCAAGCGAACCATCGCGACAGCGCCGAACGCTGACTCATGCTCGGATTGTCCTTCTGCGATCGCTTTCACGCTGACTTGAGCAGCAGCCGGCCAACCCGCGCAGACGCCCGTGCCGCGGCGACCCGGATGTGACCACGTGCCGAGCCGCAACGCGGCAGACAGTTCAGGTGTGACGACGCGTGGCGCCACGTCCACCAGAGTCACACTACAGCCACGTGAGGTAGCGCTGGCGGCGATCTCGAGGCCGATGATGCCGCCTAACACGAGGAGGCTACGGTCGCCAACCGGCCGGGTGCGCAGACCAAGCGCGGCGGCAGGAGTGCGGCGTTGAAGGATACTGCCTGCGTGGGCCTTGTACCCGGCACTTTCGTCATCGCTTACAAAGGTCTGCCAGCGCCGTGACCGCCCCCAAGAGCAGCCAGTCCGCTATCCACCCAGCTTTGGAGTTCCGCGGAATAGCCGGAGTCGACCCAAATGCGCCGATTCACGCCGCATCATGCTTTCTCGAGAGCAGACATAGCGCGGCGCGATTTACCCCGGCAGAGCGCCAAAGAGCCTGACCCAAAAGGCTTGTTTTTCGCGTTCTTACAGAGGAAGGACCGAGCCGGCGTGACGGGCGGCTCCCTCTGTGACATGCCCCTCTTGGGTCAGGCTCTAAGCAGGTCTTCGTGCGTGAAAATCAGTGCACGCACCTTAACAGAGACCTCACGGGCTGCATTGTCGTCCGGGTTGGTCAACAAGGACCGCAAACGAGGTGCAAACCGGAGGATGCTATTTGAGGGAAGATCGGTTCACGATCAAACTCGGATCGAGTGTTCCATCGAAGGCGGCCAGAACGTTGCGGACGGTCGCCTTGCCCATGTCGACCAGACAGTCGGCAGTGAGGGCGGCACAATGCGGGCTAAACACGATGTCCTCGCGGGTGAGCAAGGGGTCATCGCCGGACAAAGGCTCGCGGGCGAATACGTCCAGACCCGCGCCATGCAGGTGTCCGGCCTCGAGTGACGCAAGCAGAGCCGCCTCGTCGATGAGGCCGCCACGCGCGGCATTGAGTAGAATTGCACTCGTTTTCATTCGGGACAGCGCCGAAGCATCAATGAGGTTGCGCGTCTTCTCGCCGAGCGGCACGTGCAGCGAGACCACGTCCGCCGCAGCCAGCGCAGTGTGCAGCGTGTCGAAGAAGCGTACTTCTGGGAAGCGAGCTTGATCGACGAAGGGATCGTAGGCAGCGATTGACAGGCCGAGAGCGCGAGCCCGGGTCGCGAACTCCTGACCTATACGGCCGTAGCCGATCAGCAGCAGAGTCTTGCCGCGGAGTTCCACCGTCGTTTTTCGGCTGCGAATACCGAAGTCACCGGCGCGGACGGCACGATCGAACCGTGCACCATTCTTGGCGACCGCCAGCATCAAAAACAAGGTGTGTTCGGCGACCGCAACAGCGTTCACGTCGCCGATGATGGTCACCGGAATGCCGCGTTCGTTGCAGAAGGCGAGGGGGACGTTGTCGTAACCAACGCCATGCCGCGATATGATCTTGAGCTTGCTGGCATTCGCAAGAGCTTCGGCCGGCAGTGGGGCATCCCGGATGGTAATCGCGTCGGCGTCGCCGACGTGCGCTACGATGTTCGCCACGCTAGTGTCGGTCAGCACTTCGACCTCGATGTCATCGCGTGCGGAGAATAGATCCAGCGCCGGCTGGGCAATGCGCTGAATTACAACGACCTTCTTGCGATTGTTCATGTGTTCCATCCTAGACGGAAGTTGAGGCTCAACTCGTGCTCGTCCAGCCGCCGTCGAGCATTAAGGCGGCGCCGGTCATCAAGGACGAGGCGTCGGACGCGAGGAACAGCACGCCACCCATCACGTCCTCTAATCGCCCCAGACGCCCCAGTTTGATTTTTGCGAGGGCAAATGCCCTGAAGTCGGCATCGGCCAGGAACGGGGCGGTCATCGGCGTCTCGATGAACGTCGGGCACAGGCTGTTGACGCGGATTCCCTTTGGGCCGAGTTCAGCCGCCATCGCCTTGGTGAGTCCTTCGATCGCGTGCTTGGTGGCGCAGTAGACCGTGCGGTTGGGACCACCTACATGGCCCATCTGCGACGACATGTTGATGATCGACCCCGCGCGCCCGGCCTCGACCATGCGGCGGGCCACCGCCTGCGCGACGAAGAACGCCGCCCTGACATTGAGCGCGAAGACGGCGTCGAAGTCGCCTGCCGACACATCCAGGAATGACGCCGGTCGATTGATGCCCGCGTTATTCACCAGAACGTCGAACGGGCCGGCCGCCCCGAGCACGGCGGCGCTTTGGTCCTGGTCGGCGACGTCAAGCGTGATCGTCTCCGCGGTGCCGCCACGTCGCCTGATCTCATCCCTGACGGCTTCGATTTCCGTGGTCGTCCGGCTCACGAGCGTGACGGCTGCGCCTGCTTCCGCCAGGGCGAGGGCCGCCGCAAGCCCGATGCCGCGTCCGGCCCCGGTCACGATCGCGCGCCGGCCGTCGAGGCGCAACGACGGGGTGCGCGGATAACCCTCGCACATCGGCTCGCCAGGACTACTGGGCATCGACGGCGGCGTAGGGCTCGACATTACGACGCCCGTAACGCCGGACCCGGAGGTTGGCTTGCTCGCCATGGCCCGAAAACCCCTCGAGCGCGCAGAGTCGCGAGCAGACCTCGCCGATGCGCGCCGAGGCCTCGTCAGTCTCGATTCGCTGGTAGGTGCAGGTCTTCAGGAACTTGCCCACCCAGAGCCCGCCCGTGTACCGCGCGGCCTTCATGGTGGGCAGCGTGTGGTTCGTGCCGATGACCTTGTCGCCGAAGGCCACGTTGGTGCGGGGGCCGAGGAAAAGCGCGCCATAGTTCGACATGTTCTGCAGGAACCAGTCGTCCCGGTCCGTCATCACCTGGACGTGTTCGGAGGCGATCTCGTCCGCGACCGAAAGCATCTCGTCGTAGTCGCGCACGACAATCACCTGTCCGTAGTCGGCCCAGGCCTGAGCCGCCACTGCTCCGGTCGGCATGATCGTGAGGAGGCGTTCTATCTGCTCCATCGTGGCACGGGCCAACCTGTCCGACACAGTCAGGAGGACGGCGGGTGAGTTCGGGCCGTGCTCGGCCTGTCCCAGAAGGTCGATGGCGCAGATCTCGCCGTCCACCGTGTCGTCGGCGATGACGAGCGTCTCGGTGGGACCGGCCAGGAGATCGATCCCGACGCGTCCGAAGGTCTGGCGCTTGGCCTCTGCCACGTAGACGTTGCCCGGGCCGACCAGCATGTCGACCGGCGCCATCGATGCGGTGCCCAGCGCCATGGCGCCGATCGCCTGGATTCCGCCGAGCACGTATATCTCGTCAGCACCTGCCAAATGCTGGGCCGCCACGATGGCGGGGGCGGGCTCGCCCCGATAGGGTGGCGCACAGGTGATAACGCGGGCGACGCCCGCCACCTTGGCCGTGATGACCGACATGTGGGCCGAGGCGAGCAACGGATACTTGCCGCCAGGCACGTAGCATCCCACCGATCGCATAGGCACGTTCTTGTGACCCAGAAAGACGCCCGGCAGCGTCTCGGTCTCGACGTCGCGGAGGGTAGAACGCTGGACCTGGGCGAAGTTTCGCACCTGGGCCTGGGCAAAGCGGATGTCATCCAGCGCCTGGCCGGACAACCGCGACAGGCAACCCTCGATCTCGCGCTCGCTTAGGCGAAAGCTCGCCGGATCCCAACCGTCGAACTTGACCGACATGGCCCGAACCGCCTCGTCGCCACGCTCCTCAATGTCGGCCAATGCGGTCTCGACGACCATGCGGACCTCCCTGTCGGCCGCGCGCGCCTGCTGCGCGTCCATACCCCGCTTGAGCCACTCCGCCATTGCGGCATCCTCCCATCCAACGTTGTTGAACCCACCATGCCAGGGCTTGACCACCTCGTCAATTTTTCGCACAAGTGTGCGATAATCGCACTCAGGACTACTATGTCGGAATCGTCGATCGCTAAGTCGGACTTCTCGCAAGCTCTGGCGCGTGGCCTTGAGATGCTCGAAGCCCTGTCGGGCGCGGCGGAGCCGCTTTCGGTCAGCCAGGCCGCCGAGCGGGTCAGGATCAGCCGGGCTGCCTCTCGCCGCCTGCTGCTGACCCTGCGCGAGCTCGGCTACGTTCGATCCTACGACTCGCGGTACTGGTTGACCGCGCGCGTGCTCCAACTCGGCGCCGGTTTGGTGCGCAGCGGGGGGCTTTGGAGCAGCGTGGCCCCCTCCGTAATCGATCTGGCGAACCGGTTGAACGAACCGTGCTCCATCTCCGTGCTCGACGGTCCCGACACCGTGTTCGTGTGCCGCGACGCCACACGCCGCATTTTCACGACCCGCCTTGGCGTCGGCGACCGTTTACCGGCGAACTGTTCGGCGAGTGGCAAGACGCTGCTGGCCTGCCTTGCCGCGCCCGATCTCGACCACGTTCTGGCGCTCCGCCGACTTGTCGCTCGCACGCCGGCCTCGATCACCGACCCGGCTCGGCTGCGCGCCGAACTCGGCCTAACTCGCACGCGCGGGTACGGCTTGGCGATCGACGAGATGGAGGAAGGCACGCTGTCGGTCGCCGTCCCGTTGAGGGACCGGGAGGGGCAGGTGATCGCCGCCATGAGTCTCGCCTCGCACCGGATGCGGTGCACGCCGGCCGACCTGCAGGGCCTGTTGCTCGATGAACTGCGCCTGGCGGCCCGGCAGGTGGAGCAGGTGGTCGAAAACTTCGGGGATCGGGGCTGGGTGCCCTGATCAGGGATCGATCGGAACAGATCGGCCCGTATCGGGATGGGGATGGACACATGACGACGAGAACGGGCGAGGAACATCTGACCTTGGCTGCGCGCCTTCCAGACATACCGTTCGATTCCGTCCGGCTGGACCGCTTGCTGGAGGAGGCGGGGCTCGACGCCGTGTTGGTGACCTCCAAGCACAACATCCAGTACATGCTCGGTGGTTACCGCTACTTCTTCTACGCCAACATGGATGCGCACGGCCTGAGCCGCTACCTGCCATGCCTCGTCTACGTCAAGGGGCGTGCGCGGGAGGCGACATACATCGCCAGCCCTATGGAGGACCACGAGCGCGAGCTCGGCAAGTTCTGGATGGACGGCACTCACTTCGGCAACATGACGTCGCGCCAGACGGCCGCGACCGCGGTGGCGGCGCTGCGGCGCGACGCGCCGCATGCGCGGCATATCGGCATCGAGGCCAGCTTTCTACCAGTGGATGCCTACGAGGTGTTGCGCGATGGACTGCCGGGCGCGACCTTCACGCCGGCCACGCTGCCGTTGGAACTGCTTCGGGCCGTAAAGACGCAAACAGAGCTGACTATGCTCGAAGACGCCTCGAACAAGGTCGTCGAAGCCATGCTGGCCGTGATCGGACGGCATGGGGCGGGCGCCACTAAGGCGGACATCGCGGACGCGCTCCGCCTAGAGGAAACCGCGCGCGGCGTCACTTTCGACTATTGCCTGATCACCATGGGGCGGTCGTTCAACCGCGCCCCGTCCCGGCAGGCTTGGCAGGATGGGGATGTGCTGTCGCTCGACTCAGGAGGGAACATCGGCGGCTACATCGGTGATTTATGCCGCATGGCGATCCTGGGTGAGCCCGACGCGGAGCTGGAGGAACTGCTGGCTGAGATCGACGCCATTCAAACGGCGGCCCGCAGATCCGTGCGTGCCGGGGCGCGGGGCGGCGACGTGTTCGCCGGACCCGAGGCGCTTATCCAGCGATCGCCCCATCGCGAGAGGCTCGACTTCGTGGCGCACGGGATGGGCATCGTCAGCCACGAGGCCCCGTGGCTCACTGACCGGTCTGCCGTGCCCTACGAAGCGTATCATGCCGATCGGCCGCTCGAGGCCGGGATGGTCCTGTCGATAGAGACCACACTGCTGCACCCCCGCCGCGGCTTCATCAAGCTCGAGGATACGGTGGCCGTGACAGAGACCGGCTCGATGGCCTTCGGCGATGCCGGCCGGGGCTGGAACCGAGCCGGCGGCTGAATGCCACTTGGGGGGCCGCTGCGGACACCAGGTCCGCGGCGGCCAGTTTGGGAGAGAAAGATCGAACGACGAGTCGACCGTGCTATCAGAAGTTGTATTTGTCGATGTTATCCTTGTCGAACACTAAAGGCGGCCCAAGTAGGACCTCGTCTTTGGCGGTGAATTTAAGCTCACCGAGACGCCCCGCCTTTACCACACCCTTGGCCGGATCAAACGACCCGTCGAGTTGGGCTTTGGTAATGTAGATGGCGGCGTAGCCGATATCCACCGGGCTCCATAGCACCGCATCCTTGATGATATCGCCCTTGATGTAGGGGCGCACCGAATTCGGCACGCCGATCCCAGCTATGGTGATCTTACCGGTCATCCCGAGTTGCTTCACCGCCTCGGCTACGCTGACCTCGGCGATGCCGTCTACGGTGAACACGCCCTTTGTATCCGGATTGGCACGCAGATAGTTAAGAGTGACGTTCTTGCCCTTCTCGATATCCTGCTCGCCAAGAAGCGTCGTCTTAATGTGCATGTTGGGGTATTTCTTGGCCACGGTATCGGTGATGGCCTTCATCCAGGCTAGCATGTTCGACGCGGTCAGCGACCCCGTCACCATCA
>JBPBQY010000010.1:0-11779 GCA_050920985.1 Janthinobacterium lividum
TGGCCGAGGATCCTGTCGCGGCTGTGGCGACGACGCTCGGCGACATCCTCGCCATCATGCGCGACGCCGGCGTCACCAAGCCGCTGCGCTTCGCCGCCGTCCATGCCGATGGCGAGAGGCTGCGCTACTACCGCTGGGCCAGCGACGGCCGGCCTCCTTCGCTCTATTGGCGGCGCGAGGAGCGGGGTCGGATCGTCGCCTCGGAACCGTTCGATGCCGGTGCGGACTGGCTATCTGTGCCGGGCGGGTCCGTGCTGACGCTCGGACCCGACGGCGACGAGCGCATCGAGCCCTTCGTGGTCGAAGCCTCCGCGCCGCGCGGGCTCGCGGCCTGAAATCGAAGAGACCGGCTTGCCGCAGCAGGCCTGTCGGGTCAGGAAACGGGGGACCTGCTTATCGTCTCTGGGATTCGCATGACCACGGCTTCGATCGCCACCTCGCCGACGCTTGAACCCGATCCGGGGCCGGGGGCGCCCGAGCCGCTGCGCGGCTCCTGGATCCAGCCGGTCTCGACGGGTCTTCTCGCCGCCCTCGTGGGTTTCGCCTCGACCTTCACCATCGTGCTGCAAGGGCTGACGCGGGTCGGCGCCACCCCGGCGCAAGCGGCATCCGGCCTTCTCGCCATCTGCGTGGTCCAGGGACTCCTCTCGATCGGCTACAGCCTCTGGCGCAAGCAGCCGATCTCCATCGTCTGGTCGACGCCCGGGTCCGCCTTGATGATCGCCACGGGCCTGCCGGCCGGCGGATACCCGGCTGCGGTCGGCGCCTTCCTCTTCGCGGCGGCGCTGATCGTCGCTGCCGGCGTGTGGTCGCCCTTTGGCCGCCTCGTCGGCGCCATCCCGCGCAGCCTTGCCAGCGCCATGCTGGCCGGCATCCTGTTCGGCCTTTGTCTCGCGCCCGTCAATGCGATGACGGACCTGCCTGCACTGGCAGCCCCCATCGTCATCGCCTGGGCCCTGGCCTGGCGCTTCGCCCGTCCCTACGCGGTGCCGGTCGCGCTCCTGGTGACGGTGGCGGTGGTGGTCTTCGTGACCAAGCTGCCGCCCGCCGCCTTCGCGGGAAGCTGGCCACAGCCCGCCTTCACACCACCGACCCTGGTCTGGGCGACGCTGGGCAGTCTCGGCCTGCCGCTTTTCATCGTCACCATGGCATCGCAGAACGTACCGGGCCTCGCGGTGCTACAGGCCAACGGCTACTGCACGCGGGTCGGCCCGATCTTTATCGGCACGGGACTGGCATCGGCCGTGACCGCCCTGCTGGGTGGAACCCTGATCAACCTGGCGGCTATCACGGCGGCGCTCTGCGCCGGGCCCGACGCGCATCCGGACCCCGCCAAGCGTTACTGGTCGACGGTGGTGGGCGGCCTTGCCTATGTGGCTCTCGGGCTCGGTGCCGGCGCGGCCGCGGTGCTGGTGACGGCCTCTCCACCGCTTCTCATCCAGACCGTGGCCGGCCTGGCGCTGCTCGGCAGCCTGGGAGGCGCGCTGACGAGCGCTCTCTCCGACGAGAGAGAACGGCTCCCGGCCGTCGTCACCTTCGCCGTGGCGGCCTCCGGGATCGTAGTCTTCGGCATCGGTGCGCCCTTCTGGGCACTCGTGGCTGGAGGCGTGCTGCTGGCGTTGGAGCGGTGGCGGTGAGGGCCCGTCGGGCGAGGGCTCACCGATGCGGCGTGTCCCGCGGTCTCAGGTCCCGTCCGGTCGCTTGGCGGAGATCAGATAGTTCACATCCGTGTCGCGCGACAGGTTCCACGAATTGCGCAGCGGATCGAACACCATGCCGGTGCGGTCGAGAACTTTGAGCCCAGCGACGCGCACCGGGGTCGCGATCTCGTCAGGCGTGCGAAACTGGTTCCAGTCGTGGGTGCCCCGCGGCAGCCAGCGCAGCACATATTCGGCGCCCACGATCGCCAGGGCGAAGCTCTTCGCCGTGCGGTTCAGCGTCGACAGAACGAAGAGGCCACCTGGCCGGACCAGCGCGCAGGCGGTCGCCACGAAAGCATCCGGGTCCGGCACATGCTCGACGACTTCGAGGGCCAGGACCAAGTCGAAGGTCTCGCCTGCCTCCGCCAGTGTCTCGGCCGTGGTGGCCCGATAGGTGACCGAGACCCCTGTCTCCTCGGCGTGCCTCGCCGCTACCGCGACATTGTTGGGCGCCGGGTCGATGCCCGTCACGCGGCCGCCCATGCGCGCCAGAGGTTCGGACAACAGCCCACCCCCCGACCCGATATCGAGGATGGTGAGGTCCGCGAGCGGGAAGGTCGCATCGGAAGCGACCTCGAACTGCCGCACGATGAGGTCGCGGATGTAGCGGATGCGCGTCGGGTTTAGCCGGTGGAGCGGCGCCATCGCGCCCTTCGGATCCCACCAGGCATCGCCCAGCGCATCGAAGCGGGCGACATCCGCGGCATCGACGCGGTCTGTCGGGCCGTAGTCGGTGATCCGGGGCGATGTGTCGGGCATTAGGACGTGCTTCCGATGAGGCCGTGCGGGCATGACAATCGTCGACGGCGCGTCCCTAGGTGCCGCAGCGTCGGCATCGGCCGGCGCGTTGACAAGAGGGGCCGCTGCCGCCATCCATACGCGCCCTCCGGCCTGGGGGCGAGTCCCGGTGCGAGCCGTGCGTCTCCGGCCGGTCCCGTTCCTCCTGTCCAGAGCCGATGAGCCGTCTCGTTCTAAAATTCGGCGGCACCTCCGTCGCCACCATCGACCGGATCCGCAACTCCGCCCGTCACGTCAAGCGCGAGGTCGACGCCGGCCACGAGGTCGCCGTCGTGGTTTCGGCCATGTCGGGCAAGACCAACGAGTTGGTCGGTTGGTGCGCGGAAGCCTCCTCGCTTCACGATGCCCGCGAATATGACGCCGTCGTCGCGTCGGGCGAACTCGTCACCGCGGGCCTCATGGCCATCGTGCTTCAGGAGATGGGCGTTCAGGCCCGCTCCTGGCAGGGATGGCAGATCCCCATCCTCACGTCGGGCGCCCACGGGGCAGCCCGGATCGAGTCGATCGACGGCGGCGAGATCGTGCGGCGGTTCTCGGAACGGGCGGAGGTCGCCGTGATCGCGGGATTCCAGGGCCTGCATGAAGCCTCAGGGCGCATCACGACCCTCGGTCGCGGCGGCTCCGATACCAGCGCGGTCGCAATAGCGGCCGCCATCGGGGCCGATCGCTGCGACATCTACACCGATGTCGATGGGGTCTACACCACGGATCCCCGCGTCGTCCCCAAGGCGCGGCGCCTCGACCGCGTCACTTTCGAAGAAATGCTGGAGATGGCGTCGCTCGGCGCCAAGGTTCTCCAGGTGCGCTCGGTCGAAGTGGCCATGAACCACAACGTCAAGGTCTTCGTCCGTTCGTCCTTCGACGATCCCACCCAACCCAAGCCCGGCACGCTGATCTGCGCCGAGGAAGACATCATGGAACAACAGGTCGTCACCGGCATCGCCTTCGCCCGAGACGAGGCGCAGATCACGCTCCGGCGCATCGCCGACAAGCCCGGCGTGGCGGCCTCGATCTTCATGCCCTTGGCCGAGGCCGGCATCAACGTCGACATGATCATCCAGGTGGTCAGCGACGACACCACCACCACCGATATGACGTTCACGGTTCCGGGCGCTGATTTCGAACGCGCCAAGGCGCTGCTGGCCGGCAATCGTGAGGAGATCGGCTATGCGGTGCTGCAGGGCACCGACGACGTCGTCAAGGTCTCGGCCATCGGCATCGGTATGCGCTCACACGCCGGCGTTGCGGCGCGCGCCTTCCGGGCTCTATCGGAGAAGGGCATCAACATCCGGGCGATCACGACCTCCGAGATCAAGTTTTCGGTGCTGATCGACTCGGCCTATACCGAACTGGCGGTGCGGACCCTCCACACGCTCTACGGCCTCGACAAGGTCTGAGACGGCGAGGCGCGGGGTCAGTCGGCCCCTTGCCGTGCGGGCGAAGCTCCGGTTATTACGGTTGATAGGTCCGGAGCGGCCGGCACGCCGGCCGGACGCGTCGGGCTCGGGCATTGAGGGAAGCAGGCCATGCGTGGCGCTCTGGCCGGACCGCGATTGCTGCTGCGCCGGCTGCGCGAAGTCATGGCGGAGCCGATTTCCGCGCAGGAGCGCCTCGACAAGATCGTCGTCCAGATCGCATTCAACATGGTGGCCGAGGTCTGCTCGGTCTATGTGCTCCACAGCGACGGGCGTCTCGAACTCTACGCCACCGAGGGCCTCAATCGTGAGGCGGTGCATCAGACCACGATGCGCAAGGGGGAGGGGCTCGTCGGCCTGATCGCCTCTTCGGCCGAAGCCCTGGCGCTGCCCGACGCCCAGAACCACCCGGCTTTCTCCTACAAGCCCGAGACCGGGGAGGAGATCTACCTCTCGTTCCTCGGCGTGCCGATCCTGCGCGGCGGCAACACGCTCGGCGTCCTCGTGGTGCAGAACAAGGCGCGCCGGCAATATTCAGAGGAGGAGGTCGAGGCGCTTCAGACCACCGCCATGCTGATGGCCGAGATGATCGCGGCCGGCGAGCTCCAGGCGATGCTGCCCGGCAATCCGGTGCTGCGGCAGCCGCTGAGCCTCAAGGGGTCTCCCGTGGTGGAGGGGGTCGGCCTCGGCCATGCCGTGCTGCACGAGCCGCGCGTCATCGTGACCCGACTCGTGGCCGAGAACGTCGACAGCGAGATCGCCCGGTTGGAAGAGGCCATTGCGGCTCTGCGCGAGGCGATCGACCGGCTCGTCGATCAGGGCGACGTCGCGGGGCCTGGAGAGCATCGCGAGGTGCTGCAGACCTTCCGGATGTTCGCCAACGACCGCGGCTGGCTGCGCCGGCTGCGCGAGGCCGTGATGACGGGGTTGACCGCAGAAGCCGCGGTCGAGCGCGTCCAGAGCGACACGCGCGCCAAGCTCGTCCGCCAGACCGATCCCTATCTGCGCGATCGCCTGCACGATCTCGACGAGCTCGCCAACCGCCTGCTTCATCAGCTCACCGGCGAGAGCATGGTGGCGCCGGTCGATGCACTGCCCGAAAATGCCGTCATCGTGGCCCGATCGATGGGGCCGGCGGCGCTGCTCGACTACGACCGCTCGAAGCTGCGCGGCCTCGTCCTCGAGGACGGCGGCGCGTCGAGCCACGTCGCCATCGTTGCCCGGGCGCTCGGTATCCCGCTCGTCGGCGATGTCGCCAACGTTTCGAGCCTCGTCGAGCCCGGCGACGCGCTGATCGTCGACGGGACGCTCGGCGTCGTCGAGGTCCGCCCGGCCCCGGACGTCGAGGCCGCCTATGCCGAGAAGGCGCGCTTCGGGGCGCGGCGGCAGGAACAGTACCGCAAGCTGCGCGACGTGCCTTCGGTCACGGCCGACGGGGTCGAGGTCGGCCTCCACATGAACGCCGGCCTGCTGCTCGATCTGCCGCATGTGGCCGAGACGGGAGCCGCCTCCATCGGCCTGTTCCGCACCGAGCTTCTCTTCATGGTGGCGTCGCGCTTTCCGCGTGTCGCGCAGCAGACGGAGCTCTACCGCTCCGTGCTCGATGCGGTCGGCGATCGTCCCGTGACGTTTCGGACGCTCGATATCGGCGGCGACAAGGTGCTGCCCTACATGGCGCGGCCCGACGAGCCGAACCCGGCACTCGGCTGGCGCGCCATCCGCATCGGGCTCGACCGGCCGGCGCTGCTGCGCTCGCAGATCCGGGCTCTGCTGCGCGCCGGCGGCGGCCGGGCCATGCGCATTATGTTCCCGATGGTCGCCAGTTCGGCGGAGTTCGATGCCGCCAAGGCCCTCGTCGGCCTCGAACTCGACCACCTGATGCGGCACGGCCACCCCCGGCCGTCCGAGCTGAAGCTCGGCGCCATGGTGGAAGTGCCGTCGCTGCTCTGGGAACTCGACGAATTGGCGAGCCGCGCCGACTTCCTCTCGGTCGGCTCGAACGATCTGATGCAATATCTCTTCGCCATCGACCGCGACAACAAGCGGGTGGCGACGCGCTTCGATCCCCTCGCACCCGCCATGCTGCGCGCGCTCGCCAGTATCGCGGCGGCCGGGCGTCGTCACGGCATTCCGGTGACGCTCTGCGGAGAGTTCGGCGGCAAGCCTCTCGGCGCCCTGGCGCTGGTGGCGCTGGGCTATCGCAACCTGTCCATGTCGGCCTCGTCACTGGGTCCGGTGAAGGCCATGCTGCTCGGCCTCGACGCCGCCGACGTGACGGCCTATGTGGGGGAGCTCCTGGCGTCGCAGGACGGCGCGGCCTCGCTGCGGCCGGCTCTCACCGCCTATGCGGAGCGCCGCAGCCTGCCGCTCTAGGCGACTGCCTCTCCTCTCGTCCTGGTCTCGATGCTCCCCCATTCCAAGCTCGATCTGATCCTGCGCCGCCATGAAGAAGTGTCGGCCCGTCTTTCCGGAGGGCCCGACGCCACCACCTTCGTTGCGCTGTCGCGGGAATTGGCCGAAACCGAGTCGCTCGTCTCGGCCATCCGAGCCTATCGCGACAAGGAATCCGAACTCGCCGGCGTCGAGTCGATGCTGGCCGAACCCGCGCTCGACGACGACATGCGCGAGATGGTCGAGGCCGAACGCGCCGAGGCGACCGAAGCTCTGGCGGCACTCGAGACAGAGATCCGTTTGGCACTGCTGCCCAAGGATGCCGCCGACAACAAGAGCGCCATCCTCGAAATCCGCGCCGGGACGGGGGGCGACGAGGCGGCTCTCTTCGCCGGTGACCTGTTCCGCATGTACAGCCGCTACGCCGACCTGCACCGCTGGAAGGTCGAGGTCTTGTCGGTCAGCGATGGTGTCGCCGGCGGTTACAAGGAGATCATCGCCGAGGTTCAGGGGGTCGGCGTCTTCGCCAAGCTGAAGTTCGAGAGCGGCGTGCATCGCGTCCAGCGCGTGCCCGACACCGAGACACAGGGGCGCATCCACACCTCGGCGGCGACGGTCGCGGTCCTGCCGGAAGCCGAGGAGGTCGACGTTGCCATCAACGAGGCGGATCTCAAGATCGATACGATGCGGGCGCAGGGTGCCGGCGGCCAGCACGTCAACAAGACCGAGTCGGCGATCCGCATCACGCATCTGCCGACCAATACGGTGATCTTCGTCCAGGAAGAGCGCTCGCAACACAAGAACCGCGCCCGGGCCATGTCCCTGCTGCGCTCCCGCCTCTACGACATGGAACGTCAAAAGCTCGCTTCGGAGCGCTCGGCCGATCGCAAATCGCAGGTCGGCTCCGGCGACCGGTCCGAGCGCATCCGCACCTATAATTTCCCGCAGGGCCGGCTGACCGACCATCGCATCAACCTGACCCTCTACAAGCTCGACAAGGTCATGATCGGCGAGGCGCTCGACGAGGTCGTGGACGCACTGACGACGGAACACCAAGCCGCACAGCTCGCTGCTGCGGAGGGTGGGGTCTGATACCGGCGAGGACCTCTTTTCGGTTAGTCTCTCACACAGCATTTAGGGGCTTCGACGTCGAGGCCTGTTCATGTACGGTCTGGTCGGTGGAGAACAGCATGGTATCTGATCTGACGCCAGAGGATGAGGCCAAGCGTTGTTTCGTCGACGAGGTCGATGGTCTTAACCTAAGGGCGCAGGTCGGGGGTCCTGATCCTGACAGTGCCGCTCGTATGAGATCCATCATCGTTGAGCACGAGCGCCAATGTGCCGTTCTTGCCTCCAAGGAGCAGGCGTCGCAGCTCGCGTCAGCTAGGGCGAAGCGCCTGGGATCGTGAGCGGTCCGCTCTCGCACCTGACGGCTCAAGCGATCGAGGACTTCGCATCCATCCTTGAACGGAGCCTCGCGTGGGGCGCTGCCCGAGCGGATAGAACGCGTCGGGATCTCTTGCGAAGTATCAATGCCATCGCGGTTGGAGAAGGTTTCGGGCATCGTCGGGCCGACTTGGACTTTGAACAGCCCACACTGTGTGCGACCGTCCGGCCACATATCGTCATCTACAATCCAGACAATCGCATCGTGCTGCGTATCATAGACGGCCTCCGTGACTTGCGCAGTCTCCTCTTAAGTGAAAAAAGACGGGTCTGAACCTGCTTGGCCGTTTCAGGGGTTCCGCTTCCTCCACCACAATTCGATGGGCGTGACGTTGCTAATGCCGAAGAGCGGCACCTCCTTCGGCCGTCCCAGCCAGGACGCGTAGGCTATCCACTGCTCCTCGGTGTGGAACAGCGGCATGATGTAGAAGCCCGACAGGAGCAGCCGGTCGAGCACTCGGACGGCGGCGGTGAAGTCCTCCTGCGACCGGGCCTCCACGATGGCGGAGACGGCGGCGTCGATGGCGGGCGAGGTCGCGCCGGGCAGGTTGAAGGAGGCGGGCTGCGCTGCCGCCGCCGAGGTCCAACGCGAGCGCTGCTCGGCGCCGGGGGAGGGCGAGGCCGTCCACTGGCCGAGCATCATGTCGAAGTCGAAGCTTTGGCGGCGGCGCTGGTACTGCACCTCGTCGACGAGCCGCACGGTCGCCTCGATGCCGACATCCTGCAGGCTTGCCGCGAAAGCCAGCGCCAGCCGCTCCTGCCGGCGATCCTGCACCATGATCTCGAAGCGGAACGGCTGGCCATCGGCTTGGCGCAGGACCGTGCCGTCGAGCTTGTCGCCGGCTTCGGCCAGCAGCGCCAAGGCGCGTTTCGCTTCCGCACGGTCGCGCCCCGAGGCGTCGCCGCTCGGCGGGCGCCAGCTGCCGTCGAGCATGTCGGGGCGGACGGCACCGGGGTAGGGGGCTAGCAGAGCCGTCTCGGCGGCCTCGGCGACATGGCCGGTCGATGCCAGCGGGCTTTCGGCGAAGAAGCTCGGGGTGCGCCGATAGAGTCCGCCATAGAGGTTGCGGTTGACCCAGCCGAAGTCGAACATGTCACCCAGCGCCTCGCGCACCCGGACATCGCCGAACAGGGCGCGGCGCGTGTTGAAGGCAAAGCCCTCCATGCCCTTCGGTAGCCGAATCGGCACGGCTTCTTTCAAGGCGCGGCCATCCTTGAGGCTCGCGAAATTGTAGCTGGTCAGCCAGCGCGCCGGATCCGTCTCGATGCGAAAGTCGCAGAGTCCCGCCTTGAACACCTCGAACAGGCTGTTGCCGTCGCGGTAGTAATCGATGTCGACCCGGTCGAAGTTGAACATCCCGCGCCGAGACGGAAGATCGCGGCCCCAATAGTCCGGATTGCGCTCCAGAACGAGCTTCGTGCCGGCCTCGACTGCGCCCACGCGGTAGGGACCGCTGGCGATCGGCGGCTTGAGACTTGTCTCGTCGAAATGGGCGGCATCGACGGCGTGGCGCGGCAGGACCGGCATCAGTCCGAGGAACAGCGGCAATTCGCGGTCGCCGATGCCGGCAAGGTCGAAGCGGATCGTGTGGGCATCCGGCGTCGCCACACCCTTCACGGCGGTGAAAGCCTGGCGCTGCTGGGGCCGTCCCTTCGCCTTCAGCAGGTCGAAGGTGAAGCGTACGTCGTCCGCCGTGATGGGCGTTCCGTCGGAAAAGCGCGCGCGCGGGTCGATATGGAATGTCGCGAAGCTGCGGGCATCGTCGGTGTCCATGCCGCTGGCGACGAGGCCGTAGAGCGTGAAGGGTTCGTCCTGCGAGCGGGCCATCAGGGTCTCGAAGACCATATTGTTCAGCCCCTGGGCGGTCGAGCCGGCCTTCAGATTGAAGGGATTGAGGCTGTCGAACGTGCCCTGGAGGCACAGGCGAAGCCTGCCGCCTTTGGGCGCCTCGGGATCCGCGTAGGGGAAATGGGCAAAATTCTCGGGGAGCGCCGGCGTGCCGTGCATCGCGATGGCGGAAGCGGCGCGGGCCGGGCCCGGCAGGCCCGTTCCGCCGCCGAGCACGACCGAAGCCAGCAGGATGGTTTGGACGAGCTCTCGGGGGGCGAGCCGGAAGGGCACGGGTAATGGAAAGCGGACTGCGATCATGTCCCCATCCTGGCGCGCGATGCTGGTGCGGGTGTGACGCTATGGGATCTCACCAAGGCGGATGACTTGCAATCGGCCCCGAGATCATCGACAGAGGCGGCGGTTGTGGTGGCCCGACAACGTGTCGCCGCATTCCGTCGCGATGACCGGCCGCCAGACGAGATTCGCGGCCGTGCCGGTCGAGCGTTCGGACGTCGCAGGGCTCGCGCGCTGCGAGGGGCCATCCGGCTCAGGCCGACGCGGCAGATTTCGAGACAACGTCCAACACCATCCCGCTCTCCGAACGACGAGGAACCCCATGCCGATCCAGCCGATTAAACTCGGGACCGCAGCCCTGCTCGCCATGGCCTTCATGGCGAGCCCGACGCTGGCTCAGACGGCCGCGCCGGCTGCTCCCGCCGCAGCCCCCCAGGGTCAGCCCCAGAACCCCAATGCACCCGTCAAGATCGACATGCAGACGGTAGCAAAGACCGACTGGACCAAGGTTTGCTCGAAGCCCCAGGCCGGGCAGAAGGACTTGTGCTTCACCACGCGCGATTTCACCACGGCGCCGGATCAGCCGCCGCCGGTCGCTCTCGCGGTCTACGACGTCAAGGGTGACGACAACCGCATTCTCCGCGCCCTGCTGCCGATCGGCATGCTGCTGAAGCCCGGCGTGCGTTTCATCATCGACAAGGGCGCTCCCGCCGAAGGCGCCTTCGAGTTCTGCATGCCGAACGGGTGCTTCGCCGAAGCCCGCGTCAACGGCAAGGTGCTCGACAGCATGAAGAAGGGGACGACCCTCAACATCGTCGCCAAGGGGCTGGCCAACAACGAAGTCACTTTCGCACTGCCGCTGGCCAACTTCGGCAAAAGCTTCGATGGACCGGCCGTCGCGCCGGAAGTGATTCAGAAGCAGCAGCAGGAAATGCAGGCCGAGTTGCAGAAGCAGCTCCAGGACCGTGCCGAAGCGCAGCGCAAGGCGCTCGAGGCTCAGCCCACGCCGGCGGCCGGTGCTCCCGCTGCAGCCCCGGCTGCTCCCGCCAAGCCCTGATCGACCCCAACCGGCAAAACAAAGGCGCGCACCTCGGTGCGCGCCTTTTTCATTCATGACAGCGGTTCGGTTATGGTCGGAACCGGTCAGTTGCGGGCCATATCCTTTGACCGGTAGCTTCCGCCGGCTTCTCGAACGAAGCTTTCGCCGATTTGAGGATGGCGCAGCGGTTCGCCCGATTCGTCGGGGAGCAGGTTCTGCTCCGACACATAGGCAATGTATTCGGTCTCGGTGTTCTCCGCGAAGAGATGGTAGAACGGCTGCTCCTTGTTCGGGCGAACCTCTTCGGGGATGGACAGCCACCATTCTTCCGTATTGGCGAACACCGGATCCACGTCGTAGATCAGCCCGCGAAACGGATACTTGCGGTGGCGAACGACCTGCCCGATGCTGAACTTGGCGCAGAGCGCTTTCATCGTCTTCTCCGTGTCTTGGCGCCGAGCGACCCGGCTCGGGGCAGGGTAACGCCTGAGCCACTCGCGAAGTCGCGATCGGTTCGGCTCAATGGGTGCTGATCGACCGAGGATGTCCGCCGTGCGGCGATCCGTCAACAGGCGCGTGCCGCCACAGCACGCTTGCCTTGCCGGTCGGAATGGGGCAAAAAGTCCCCGCGCGACGGTGTCGGTCTTTGATGGCCTTTATCTCGTCGCCCTGCAGGAGTGTAGCTCAATCGGCTAGAGTACCGGTCTCCAAAACCGGGGGTTGTGGGTTCGAGTCCCACCTCTCCTGCCACTTTCGTGGCAGTCCGATTGCGGAAGCGCATCGTCATCGTTTTTTCACTTGGTTCCCGGTCCGTCGCCCTTTATAGGACGGGCAGGGGCGCGCGACCGGACGGTCGCGCGCCGCG
>JBPBQY010000028.1:0-11531 GCA_050920985.1 Janthinobacterium lividum
GGGGCCAGATCGGCGAGATCGAGGCCAGCCTGGCGCGGCTGCAGCGCGACATCGAGAAGAGCTACACGACCTTCGCGGCCGACAACGCCCAGAAGCTCGCCGATACCGATCGGCAGATGAGCAGCAACGCCGAGAAGCTCGTCAAGGCGCGGCTGAAGACCGCCCAGATGACGTTGCGTAGCCCGGTCGACGGGGTCGTGGCCGGCTCGACCGTGACGTCGCTCGGGCAGGTGGTGACGGTCGGCGAACAGGTGATGCAGATCGTGCCCGCCGATTCACGGCTCGAGATCGAATGCTACCTGCCCAATTCCGACGTCGGCTTCGTCCGCAAGGACCAGCAGGCGGTGGTCAAGATCGAATCCTTCCCCTTCACCGATTACGGCACGATCGACGCCGAGGTGGTTCGCGTGGCGCATGACGCCATCCCGCAGCCCGACGCCGACCAGCGCGAGCAGAACCCGAGCGCGGCCGCGAAGGACAATACGATGTTCGGCGGCGCGCAGCGCTTCCAGAACCTCGTCTTTCCCGTGACGCTGACCATGGACCGCAAGGTGATGAACTCGGACGGGGTGGAGGTTCCGCTCGTCCCCGGCATGGCGGTCACGGTGGAGATCAAGACCGGCACCCGGCGTATCCTCTCCTACCTGTTCTCACCGATCCTCCAGGTGGCAACGACCGCGTTCAAGGAGAGGTGAGGACTACGCTGTCGTCCGCGGTCTACGCCACCGCGCCACCGTCCAGGAACAGCCGGAAGGCCGGGTTGTCGGTCTCGTCCCAGGACGGATAGCCGAGGGCCTCGACGGCCTCGCCGAAGCGACCGAGGTCGGCGGGGACAACTTCGAAGCCGGCGAGAACACGGCCGTGATCGGCGCCATGGTTGCGATAGTGGAACAGGCTGATGTTCCAGAACTGGCCGAGGCCGTTCAGGAAGTTCAGCAGCGCGCCCGGATATTCGGGGAACTGGAAGCGCAGGATGCGCTCGTGCTGCAGTCCCGCAACGCGTCCGCCCACCATGTAGCGGACATGCGTCTTGGCGGTCTCGTTGTCGCTGAGATCCGCGACCGGGTAGCCGGCCGCCTCGAGCGCCGCCACGATCTCGTGCTTCTCGGCCTGGCCGCTGCGCAGTTCCACACCGACGAAGATGTGGGCCGGGATGCCGGGACCCGTCTGCCGATAGTTGAACTCTGTGATGGAGCGCGGCCCCAGCACCTGCATGAAGCGCCGGTACGAGCCGGCCTGCTCCGGGATCGTGACGGCCAGCAGGGCTTCGCGCCCTTCGCCGATCTCGGCGCGCTCGGCGATGTGGCGCAGGCGGTCGAAATTGAGGTTGGCACCGGAATTGATCGCCACGAGAGTGCAGCCCGAGAGACCGCGCTCGGCGGCATAGCGCTTGAGCCCGGCAAGCGAAACGCCGCCTGCCGGCTCCGAGACCGCGCGGGTGCCGTCGAAGATGTCCTTCACGGCGGCGCAGATCTCGTCCGTGGTGACGGTGATGACCTCGTCGAGACATTCCCGGCAGATCCGGAAGGTTTCGACGCCGGCTTGGCGCACAGCGACGCCGTCGGCGAAGAGGCCCACGCGATCGAGCATCACGCGCTCGCCGGCCGCGATCGCGGCCTGCATGGAGGCGGCATCGTCGGGCTCGACGCCGATCACCTTCACGTCGGGCCTCAAGAACTTGACGAAGGCCGCGATGCCGGAGGCGAGACCGCCGCCGCCGATGGGGACGAAGATGGCCTCGATGGGCCCGGGGTGCTGCTGCAGGATCTCCATCCCGACCGTGCCCTGACCTGCAATCACGTCCGGATCGTCGTAGGGCGGCACGTAGGTGAGACCGCGCTCCTCGCAGAGCGCCTGCGCATGCTGGGCGGCCTCGTCGAAATTGTCGCCGACGATGACGGCATTGCCGCCGCGCGCCCGCACGCCCGCAACCTTGATGGCCGGCGTCGTGCGCGGCATCACGATGGTGGGGACGACGCCGAGCTTCTGGCCCGCGAAGGCGACGCCCTGCGCGTGATTGCCGGCCGAGGCCGTAACAACGCCGCGCTCCAGCGCCTCGCGCGACAGCCCCGCCATCTTGTTGTAGGCGCCGCGGATCTTGAAGGAGAAGACCGGCTGCAGGTCCTCGCGCTTCAGCAGCACGCGATTGGTCAGCCGCCCGGAGAGCGCGGGCAGCGGATCGAGAGGCGTCCGGATCGCGACGTCATAGACTCGCGAGTTGAGGATGCGGCGGGCATAGTCGGTGAGGTCGACGGGGTCGGCCGGCGGCGTCGACCAGGGCATGTGGAGGTTCATGGGCGGACACGGGCGTTCGGACGGTTGATCGTCTGCGTGGTGCGCTCGAAACGCGCGAGGTGCAACCCCCGAGGCTCGCACTCTCGCCTTGACCCTGGATGCTGCGGGCCGTCATTCAGCTGATCAGCATGAGGAGAAGTCCCCGTGATCGCGCTCGATTATCCGTTTCCGGAGCCGCCGGCCAACGGCGCCACGCTGGAGATTGCCCCGGGCCTGCACTGGCTGCGCCTGCCGCTGCCGTTCCGCCTGAACCACGTCAACGTCTACCTCATCGAGGGCGCGCGCGGCTGGACGGTCCTCGACGCCGGGGTCGACACGCCGGAGTCGCGCGCCCTGTGGGAGGGCGTGCTCGATGTCCTGACGGCAGGCAAGCCCGTGGAGCGCCTGATCGTCACCCACTATCATCCCGACCATGTCGGCGCTGCGGCGTGGTTCTGCCGGCGGACCGGCGCCGAACTCGCCATGGGCGAGACCGAATACCTGACCGCACGGGTGCACCTTCTCGCCACCCCCGGCGATCTCGAGGCCGAGCGCGGCTTCTATGCGCCCCATGGGCTGTCCACGGAGCAACTCGACCGGATGAGCGAGCGGCTCGATCGCTATCGCTCGGTCGTTCCGGATCTGCCGCGGCACTACGCGCCGCTCAGGACAGGGGACCGGCTGAGACTCGGGCCTTTCGACGCCGAAGTCATGGACTACCCTGGCCATTCGCCAGCGCAGGTGCTGCTGCATGTGCCGACGCATGACCTGCTTTTCGCGGCAGACCACGTGCTGCCGCAGATCTCGCCCAACGTGTCGGTCGCCGAGGACAAACCCGCCGACGATCCGCTTGGCCGCTATCTGGCGTCGCTCGAGGAACTGCCGGCGCGAGTGCCGGACCGGACGCTGGTTCTGCCGGGCCACCGGCTACCCTTCTTCGGGCTGCACCGGCGTTGCGCCGAGCTCGCCGCCCATCATGCAGCGCGCTGCGCCGATCTGGCCCGGTTCTGTGATCCGTCCGCTCCGCCCACTGCCGCCGAGATCGTGCCGCTGCTCTTCACAATGGAGCTCGACGCCCACCAGTTCTGGTTCGCTTTCAGCGAGACCCTGGCTCACATCAATATGATGGCGCGGCTGGGAGAGCTGATCGAGGTGCGGGACGGGGCGGTCAGGCGGTGGCGGAGGGCTTGAGGCCCGGTCAGTGGCCGAGGATGCGGGCCAGGATGACGGCGGCCCCGACGATGGCGACCGTCTGAAAGCTGATGATGCCGACAACCCACTTGATCGTGTCGGCCTTGGCAGCCTCGAACTTGGCTTCGATGCCGCTGATCTCGATCCGAAGGCTGGAGACCTCCGCCGTGAAGTCGACTCGCACCTGATCAATCTTGCGTTCGATCTCTATTCGTGAGCCATCGATTCTGCGTTCGAGGTCAGTTCGAGAGCTATCGATCTTACGTTCGAGCTCAGCTGCGGAACTATCGATCTTGCTTTCGAGCTCAGTGGTAGAGCTGTCAATCTTACGTTCGAGCTCAACTACGGAACTATCGATCTTGCTTTCGAGCTCAGTGATAGAGCTGTCGATCTTACGTTCGAGCTCAGCTAAGCAGCTCTCGATCTTGCGTTCGAGTTCAGTCCGGGAGCCATCGATCTTGCGTTCGAGCTCAGTCCGGGAGCCATCGATCTTGCGTTCGAGATCGGTCCGGGAGCCTTCGATCTTGCCTCCGAGTGTCGACTCGATGACGTCAAGGTCGGCGCGCGCCGCGACCTCGCCGGAGATTACCTCCGACAGAGCATCCGACAGTCGCTCGGCCTGCTCGGGCGTGAAGCTGCCGCCGTCGCGCAGGGCGCGGGCGAACTTCAACGTGTCGAACATGGCAGTCACGACCTGCACCTCCGCCGATAATTTAAGGCGCCTCGACCGTGGAGTCGAGCCTACAGCGGCCGGTGCAACCGCCTCGCCAGGACGCCCACGATACCCTCGCGAAAGGCCAGCACGCAGATCACGAAGACCGCCCCTTCCGCGACCGTGACCCACGACCCGATGGAGGCCAGGTAGAATTCGAGCGCAACGAAGACGAAGGCGCCGACGGTGGGCCCGAAGATCGTGCCCATGCCGCCGATCAGCGTCATCAGTACGACCTCGCCCGACATGGTCCAGTGGACATCGGTGAGGGAGGCGAGCTGGAAGACCAGCGCCTTGGTGGCGCCGGCGAGGCCGCTCAGCGTCGCCGACATGGTGAAGACCGCGAGCCGGTAGTGGTCGACACGATAACCCAGCGACAGCGCCCGGTTCTCGTTCTCGCGAATGGCCCGCAGCACCTGGCCGAAGGGCGAGTGCACGATGCGGTAGATGATCAGCAGCCCGCCGAGGAAGACGGCAGCCACCAGGACGTAGAGCGCCGCGTCCGACGAAAGGTCGATCAGCCCCAGCAGTCGACCGCGCGGAACGCCCTGGATGCCGTCCTCGCCGCCGGTGAAGGGCGCTTGCAGCGCCGCGAAATAGACGATCTGCGCCAGCGCCAGGGTGATCATCGAGAAGTAGATGCCCTGCCGCCGGATCGCGATGGCGCCGAACACGACCCCCAGAGCACCCGAGGCCAGCGTGCCGAGCAGAATGGAGAGGACCGGATCGAGCCCCCAGCTTCGCGCCGCCGTGGCGCAGATGTAGGAGGCCAGGCCGAAATAGGCCGCATGGCCGAAGGAGAGCAGCCCACCGTAGCCGAGCAGCAGGTTAAAGGCCGAGGCGAAGAGCGCGAAGCACATCACCCGCATCACGAAGACCGGGTAGGCCAGGAACGGCGCCACCACGACCAGCACCAGGAGCCCGGCGAAGATCGCGGCGTGGAGCAGGCCGTCGTCACGGCGTGGACGCATCGTGAAGGTCGCAACAGGCGCCGACGTCTCTGCCGCTGCCACGGGATCCACGGTGCTCACGCGAACCACCGCCGGCGCTGCCGATCGGCCTTCATGCCGTCCTCCCGAAGAGCCCGTTAGGCTTGATCATCAGGACCACGATCATGATGACGAAGATCACCGTCGCCGAAGCCGGCGGATAGAACACTTTGGCCAGGCCCTCGCAGAGCCCGAGCGCGAAGCCGGTGACGACCGAGCCGAGGATCGACCCCATGCCGCCGATCACCACGACGGCGAAGACCACGATGATGATGTCGGCCCCCATGTTGGGGTTCACCGAATAGATCGGCGCCGCCAGCACGCCGGCCAGCGCCGCCAGGGCCACGCCGAAACCATAGGTGAGCGTGACGAGCCGGGGCACGTTGATGCCGAAGGCCGAGACCATGACGGGGTTCTCGGTGGCGGCGCGCAGGGTGGCGCCGAGGCTGGTCTTCTCGATGGTGAACCAGGTGGCGAGGCAGACGGTCAGGGACGCCACGATCACCCAGCCGCGATAGATCGGTAGCACCATGAAGCCGAGGTTCATGGCGCCCTGGAGCTGCGAAGGCGCCGCATAGGGAAGGCCCGAGACGCCGTAGGAATTGCGGAAGAGGCCCTGGATGATCAGCGCCAAGCCGAAGGTCAGTAGAAGTCCGTAGATCGGGTCGAGCCGGTAGAGGCGCGAGATCATGGTGCGCTCCAGCACCACGCCGAAAGCGCCGACGAGGAGCGGCGCCAGGATCAGGGCGCCCCAGTAGTTCACGCCGAGGACGTGCAGGAGGAAGTAGCCCGCGAAGGCGCCCATCATGTAGAGGGCGCCATGCGAGAAGTTGACGATGTTGAGGAGGCCGAAGATCACCGCCAGGCCGAGGCTCAGGAGGGCGTAGAAGGCGCCGTTGATGAGCCCCAGCGTCAGCTGGCCGAACAGCACCTGGGTGGGAAAGCCGAGAAACGTATGCATGTCCGGCGCTCCGGCCGCCCGCTCACTTCACCAGCGGACAGTGATCCTCGGCGAGCGGCCGGAAGGCCTGGTCGGCCGGGATGGTCTCGAGCAGCTTGTAGTAATCGTACTTGTACTTCGACTCGGCCGGCGTCTTCACCTGGTAAAGATACATGTCGTGGGTGACGCGGCCGTCGATGCGGAGCTGGCCCTTGCCGAAGAGCGGATCCTCGGTCGGGATCTCGCGCATCTTGGCCATCACGGCGGCCGTCTCCTTGCCCTTCAGGGCCTCGACGGCCTTGAGGTAATGCAGCACGGAGGCGTAGACGCCGGCCTGGTCCATGGTGGGCACCTTTCCGTCGTTCACCGCCTCGTAGCGCTTGGTCCAGGCGCGGGTGCCCTCGTCATGGTCCCAGTAGAAGGCCGTGGTGAGATTGAGGCCCTGGGCGACGGGCAATCCGACCGCGTCGACATCCGTGATGAAGACGAGCAGGCCCGCGAGCTTCTGGCCGCCCGACACGATGCCGAACTCGGCCGCCTGCTTGATGGAATTGTCGGTGTCCGACCCCGCATTGGCGAGGCCGACCACCTGGGCACCCGACCCCTGGGCCTGGAGCAGGAACGAGGAGAAGTCGCTGGTGGGGAAAGGCGCGTTGACCGAGCCCACGACCGTGCCGCCGGCCGCCTTGACGAATTGCGACGCATCCGACTGCAACTGGTGGCCGAAGGCGTAGTCGGCGGTGATGAAGTACCAGCTCTTCCCACCCTGCTTCAGCAGCGAGGTCGCGGTGCTTTTCGCCAGCGCATAGGTATCGTAGGTCCAGTGCACGGTCGTGGGGGAGCATTGCTCGCCCGTCAGGGCCGAGGTGCCGGCGCCGGAATCCATGAAGATCTTGTTCTTCTCGCGCGCCACTTTGGCGACCGCGAGGGCGACACCCGAATTCGGCACGTCGACGAGGACGTCGACGCCGTCCTGATCGAACCATTGCCGGGCGATGTTGGAGCCCGTGTCCGGCTTGTTCTGGTGGTCGGCGGTCACGAAGGTCACATGGATGCCCTTCTTCTCGGCGCCGAAATCCTCCACCGCCATCTTGGCGGCATTGACCGAGGGCTCGCCCGAAATGTCGAGGTAGGGCCCGGAGCGGTCGTTGAGCACGCCGATCTTGACCGACACGTCGGCCAGGGCCGCCGTTGCTGCCCCGAGCAGTGCCGCGACCGCCGTCGTACCGATGAGGATCCGCTTCAGCATGGTTTCGCTCCCATAATGGTCGTCACACGCCGAGGTAGGCGTGGAGCTTATCGAGGTTCCGGTCGAGATCGGCGTTGAGGAAGCTGTCGACGACGCGCCCCTGCTCGACCACGTAGTGCCGGTCCGCCACGGTGGCGGCGAAGCGGAAGTTCTGTTCCACCAGGATGACGGTGTAGCCCTCGGCCTTGAGCCGCGAGATCGTGCGGCCGATCTGCTGCACGATGACGGGGGCGAGGCCCTCCGTCGGCTCGTCGAGCAGCAGCAGGCTCGCGCCCGATCGCAGGATGCGGGCGATGGCCAGCATCTGCTGCTCGCCGCCCGACATCTTGGTGCCGCCGCTCGAGAGCCGCTCCTTGAGGTTGGGGAAGAGCTCGAAAATCGTCTCGCGCGACATGCCGCCGGGTCTGACCACGGGCGGCAGCATCAGGTTCTCCTCGACCGACAGGGAGGCAAAGATGCCGCGCTCCTCCGGGCAATAGCCGATGCCTGCCCGCGCGATGGCGCGCGAGGGCAGCGCAATGGTCTCCCGCCCCTCGAAGCGGATGGAGCCTTTGCGCTTGCCCATCACTCCCATGATGGAGCGCAACGTCGTGGTCTTGCCGGCGCCGTTGCGACCGAGCAGCGTCACGACCTCGCCCTTCGGCACGTCGAACGCCATGCCGTGCAGCACATGCGATTCGCCGTACCAGGCGTGGAGATCGAAGACCGCGAGGCTGGGGGCCGCGCCGGCGGAAGGAGCGGCCTCGGCGGCGAGGGCCACGGCCTCAGGCATGTCCCACCCCGATATAGGCCTCGACCACGCGGGGGTCGCGCGACACCTGCTCGTAGCTGCCCTCGGCCAGCACCTTGCCGCGCGCCAGGACGGTGATGCGGTCGCTGAGCGAGGCCACGACCGAGAGGTTGTGCTCCACCATCAGCACGGTGCGGCCCCGGGCGGCGCTGCGGATGAGGGCGGCGGTGCGGTCGATATCCTCATGCGCCATGCCGGCCATGGGCTCGTCGAGCAGCATCAGGTCGGGCGAGAGCGCCAGCGTGGTGGCGAGTTCCAACGCCCGCTTGCGGCCATAGGAGAGGTCGGCAGCGCGCCCGTCGGCGAAACCCGCCAAGCCGACCTGTTCGATGAGCCCGAAAGCCTCGGCATCGTAGCGGCGCAGCAGTTTCTCCGACCGCCAGAAATCGAAATTGCCGCCGCGCTGGCGCTGCAGGGCGATGCGGACATTGTCCAGCACCGTCATGTTGGGAAAGGTGGCGGAGATCTGGAAGGAGCGTACGAGGCCCTGGCGCGCCACGTCGGCCGGCGCCGTACGGGTGATGTCGCGCCCGTTGTAGGAGATACGGCCGCGCGTCGGCGACAGGAACTTGGTCAGCAGATTGAAGCAGGTGGTCTTGCCGGCGCCGTTGGGTCCGATCAGGGCATGGATGCTGCCGCGCCGCACCTGCAGATCGACGCCGTCGACCGCCACGATGCCGCGGAACGTCTTGGCCAATCCCTGTGTCGTGAGGATGAAGTCCTCCGCCACGCATCCTCCCGCCCTGTCGCCGGCTCGCTCATGGCAGCCATGCTCTGTTGCGGGGCAGCATGGCGGAACGGGGTGCGAAGGGCAAGGGTGAGAGGTGGGCGACGGTGGCTCAACAAACACGTTGAGAGGGAGCAGGGTGTTTCGACGGCACACGTGCTCGTCGAAGCGGCGTGCGGTGGCTTCGATCGCGTTGGAGGCACGGAGGGCAGGGACCGAAGTTGACCCTAAGCAGGCTCCCGTGGCGTCCGCTTACGGCAACCTGATTTGACCGGCGGGGCCTGAACGACTGACGACGGCCAAAACCGAACGGGACCGAGCCGCTTAGCTTGAAAAGAGGACGCAAAAATGCAAGAATTAGCTTCATAAACGAGAAAAATCTTGAGAGCCGTGACAGCTGATATCGCAATCGAGGATAGGGTTGTTCAGCTTGGTTCTGGGCTCGCTGCGATCCCCGAGCGGCTCCTGTTAGCTCATGCGCGAGGGGAAGTGCTGTTCATATGCGGTGCTGGGATCTCCCGGCCCGCAGGGCTTCCGGATTTTCGCCAACTAGTCATCGAAGTTTACGCCAAGCTCGACGCATCGACGCACAGCGTTTTGTTGAAATTGCCGCAGGGAGCTTGCAATCAGTGGCAGCTTAACTGCGCTAGCCTGACAAATCAGCAGACGGCTGAAGTCAAGAGGTTTACATTCGGAGACTATGATGTTGTCCTCGGCATGCTTGAACGCCGACTAGACGATAAGACACGTGGGGATAGTCAAGTAAGGCGGGTAGTCGCGGCGATTTTGCGTTCAGGTGCAGCCAGACCGGCCGCCATACACAAGGCGCTTATGGCCCTTGCCGACCGCGGCGGAGCAACAACCATCGTGACGACTAACTTCGATCTACTGCTTCAAAACGCCGCCCAGCGGCTTCGGTCGCCTATTGAGACGTATTCTCTCGGATCGATTCCTAGGCCATCCCGGAGTTCCGATTTCGCAGGCGTGCTTCACATCCATGGAGCGCTTGACAAGACTCCGGAAAGAACGTCGGATTTCGTCCTATCGGACCAGGACTTCGGTGAATTTTATATGCGTCGCCGGGTCGTTCCAGACTTCATCTACGATGCTGCGCGCCTGTATCATCTAGTATTGGTGGGCTACAGCGCCAACGATCCGCCTATGCGTTACCTGCTCAATGCAGTCGCTGCAGACGGCAAACGTTTTGACGATTTGAAGGAGCGTTTCACTTTTTATGGCACGAACTCGCCTGACTCAGTCGCACTTGCTGACTGGAACGGGCGCGGCATCACGCCGATCCATTACGACTCCACGAACAGTCATGACGCGCTAAAGGCAACCCTAGAACGATGGGCGGCTTTGTCTGCCGTCAATGGGAAGAAAGAGATCGTCGATGCTGCATTACGACGAATCGTAAAAAAATCGCGGTCTGCGGTCACGGACTCTGACCGAGACCTGTTCGATCATTTATTTCGGAGAAGCAATGCAAGCGAACGCGTGCGTCTTTCAGCGCTGGTCTCTGGCGCAAAGGCGGAAATCGAATGGCTTGATTCGATCGTAAAGGTTTGCAATGAAGGCGAGCGGGGGAGGAAGACTTGATCCCGCCTTGGGCTTATCTTGGTCCGACTGACCGGGAGACGTTTCGAATACTGATGGCCTTTCTGGAAAAGCGCCTTTCTGAGCAGGGAACAATTAATTGGGCTCTAAAACTAAAACCCGGGCAGAGGGTTGAGCGCATCGCGGTCGAGGACCTATTGACCGGTCCACGTGCGCACAATCTTGCTGAACCATGGGCATCGGCATGGCGGCTAATCGAAGAAAGCTGGGCAACTCCTTATTCGGACGGGCACAGCGGAACTGCCGTTTACGGCATTCAGAAACGGCTACGGGCAGGAGATCGGTCCGGTGCGGCGGTCGCGGCGCTTGCCGATCTTGTTGCTCCGCGACTTAAGGTCGAGCCGATTAACGCTTGGCGATTTAACGACATCAAGAAGCCGCGCAAGCGGAAAACGGTCGAGCACATTCTCTCCGCTGGCCTGACGAGCGGAGATATGATTGATCTGAATGTACTCCAATTGGCTAATGTCAATGACATCGCTTTTCTGACGTCGCTGGCCAATGCGCTGGAAGGCGCTGTCAATTACGGCCTTGATACTGCTCGCAGGCTGGGCTGGGATGGACAAAGCCGCCTGTGGAGACTTGGCGATCTGAAACGCGCGTACTACGTGGCTGCCGCTCCAAGAGCGCGCGAGGTTGGTGACCCAGACGCGTACCATCATGGCATCGCGCCGGCAGTGAAACTGTTGCATGCCGTGGTCGTTAGAGTCGCGGAGCTTGATCTCGCTGCTGCGCAAAGCTTTGCTCGGCGCTGGAAGCTGAATATCTCGCCGGTGCATCTTCGTTTGTGGGCTGCGATGTCTCGGAATGAACAGATCACGCCCACGGATGAGGTAACGGATTTCTTCGCGGCGCTCGATCAGAACCGGTTTTGGGATGTGTACGGCTTCCCAGAGATCGCCGAGCTTCGAGCCGTCCGATTCCACGACATGAATGAGGAAGCTCAAGCCGCCATTGTCGCTCGTATTCAGAAAGGTCCTCCACGGGATATTTGGCCGAAGAAGGTAGATGCCGCGGAGGTAAGAAAGGAGCAGTTGTTTTG
>JBPBQY010000075.1:0-11301 GCA_050920985.1 Janthinobacterium lividum
CCACAAGGGCTACCGTATTCACACTTCTCGATAACCGCGACGCCGGCCATCTCCCCTCTCCCTTGTGGAGAGGGGTAAGGGGTGAGGGTCGGGAAGAGCGAGCAAGGTGGCCTTGGCTCCGGAACCCGCATGATGGAAGTACGTCGCGACCCTCACCCCCAACCCCTCTCCACAAGGGAGAGGGGAGCCCCGGCAGCACACCGCCGAGATATGTGAATCCAGTAGCCACAAGGGAGAGGGGAGGCGGCCGGCGTCGCGGCTATCGAGATGTGTGAATACGGTAGCCTGAAAAGGGGAGGGTCTCGTCGTAAAGCGTCGACGGGTGGGGTGACGGGAGCAAGGGGGGGCGCGCCTTGACCCATTCAGCCCGCTGCGCCGGGCCACCTTCCCCAGTCCGGGGAGGGAAATCGGCCAATGTCGGTGTGCGGTTTCCCCGCGTAAGGTCGGCAGTCCCCAAGACGGAGAGGCGTCCGGCGTAGCTCCGAGGGAACGCTCCTTTCGGTAGGCTCGACCCGATGAGCCGACCGAACGGCTTCGTGGCCGACCAGTAATCTGCGATCTATAAATGCGAGTCGGTCGCGCTGAGCGCTCGATGTCCTCCCGCCAGTGCCGACGAGGTCCATGATCCCGCTTCCCACCACGATCGACGAAACGGCGGCCCTGCTCGAAAGCGCGCATTATGTCGGTGACCGCGCCCTCGCCACGGTCCTGTTCCTCGCGCTCCGCATGGGACGTCCGGTGATGCTCGAAGGCGAGGCAGGTGTCGGCAAGACCGAGATCGCCAAGGTCCTGGCCGCGGCGCTCGGGCGCAAGCTGATCCGCCTCCAATGCTACGAGGGTCTCGACGTTTCGAGCGCGGTCTACGAGTGGAACTATGCCGGGCAGATGATGGCGATCCGCCTGGCCGAGGCGGCCGGGACGACGGACCGGGACAGGCTCGCCGAAGACGTGTTTTCGGCTCGCCACCTCGTCAAGCGCCCGCTCCTCCAGGCGCTGGAATCGCAGGAAGGCGGCCCTCCGGTCTTGCTGATCGATGAGCTCGATCGCACCGACGAGGCCTTCGAGGCCTTTCTGCTGGAGATCCTCTCGGACTTCCAGGTGACCGTGCCGGAGCTCGGCACCATCGCGGCCGCGGCGCCACCGATCGTCATCATCACGTCGAACCGCACGCGCGAGATCCACGATGCCCTGAAGCGCCGCTGCCTCTATCACTGGATCGACTATCCCGACGCGCAGCGCGAGACCCGCATCCTGGCCGAGAAGGCGCCCCGCGCCGCCGAGACGCTGACGCGGGAGATCGTCGCCTTCGTTCAGCGCCTGCGCCGGGAGGACCTGTTCAAGGCGCCTGGGGTCGCCGAAGCGCTTGACTGGGCGACGGCTCTGACGGAACTCGATGCCGTGGCGCTCGATCCCGCCACGGTCGACGACACGTTGGGGGTCCTGCTGAAATACCAGGATGACATCGCGAGGATCAGCGGTTCGCGCGCCAAGGCCATGATCGAACAGCTACAGGCCGAACAGAGGCTCCAGGCATGACGCTCGCGCCGGCGGCGGTTTCCGCAGCCCCCGGCCTCGTGCCGGGGCGCTTCTGCGAGACCTGTACGGTCTGCTGCAAGGCTTTTGGGATCCCGGAGCTCGACAAGGGGCCGGGACAATGGTGCCGGCACGTCGTCCAGGCGCGCGGCTGCGGCATCCATGAGGAGAGGCCGCAGACCTGCCGATTGTTCTTCTGCCACTGGATGCGCAACGGCCGGCTGGGCCCCGAATGGCGGCCCGATCGCGCCAAATTCGTCATGTACACCGAAATGGAGGGGCGTCGGCTCGTGGTGGCGCCCGATGCCGGTGCACCATCCGCTTGGCGGCGTGCGCCTTATCTCACGCAGTTCCGGCAATGGGCCGCGCTCGGCGCCGCCAAGGGCCACCAGATCCTCGTCTTCGTCGGTGACCGGGCTACCGCGGTGCTGCCCGATCGGGACCAGGATCTCGGCCGGGTCGAGATCGGCGACCGGATCGTCTATCGCGTGGCGAGTGGGCGGATCGAAGTCGACAACTTCCGGAAGGCCTGATCCCCGTGGCCGCGTTCCTGGCGCCCGACCGCGAGGACGATCTCGAACCCGGTGATCTCGCGCCCGGCCGCCTGCCCGAGAATATCCTCTACTTCGCTCGCGCGCTGCGCACAGCCGGGCTCCCGGTCGGTCCGGGAGCAGTGCTCGACGCCGTGGCGGCGGCGACAGCCGGCCCGCTCACGACGCGCGAAGATTTCCGCAGCGTGCTCCAGGCCGTCTTCGTCAAGCGGCGCGACCAGGCACCCGTTTTCGATGGCGTGTTTCGGGTCTTCTGGCGCCGGCGCGGCTTCCTCGAGCAGTTGATGGGGGCGATGTCGCCGAAGGCGCCGCCCAAATCCGCCGAGCGACCCAAGGCCGAAGCCGGCGCGACCCGGGTGGCCGATGCCCTGTTCAAGCGCGCCCCGGCGGTCTCCGAAGCGCAGCCCTCGCTCGACCTCGACGCCCGCTTCTCGGTCTCGGCCGAGGAAGTCCTGCGCCGCAAGGACTTCGCCCAGATGTCGGCCGACGAGATGGCCGCCGCGACGGCCGCCATCCGCGCGATGCGCATGCCCGACGACGTCCTGCGCCTGCGCCGACTGACTCCCGATGCCCGCGGTACGCTCATTGATCCGCGCCGCTCGTTCCGGCGCTCGCTGCGGGCTGGCGGGGCGGGGATCGACCTCGCACGGCTGAGCCGGAGCGAGCGCCCTCCGCCGATCGTCGCCATCTGCGACATCTCGGGGTCGGTAGCCGATTACACCCGGGTGTTCCTGCATTTCCTGCACGCGCTATCGGCGCGACGGCGCGTGTCGGCCTTTCTCTTCGGGACGCGGCTCACCGACGTGTCCCGCGCCATCCGTCACCGCGATGTCGACGAAGCGCTGGCGGCGGTCTCGAAGGCGGTTCCGGACTGGTCGGGCGGCACCCGCATCGCCGCTTCGCTGCATCTCTTCAACCAGCACTGGCTCCGTCGCGTCGGGGCCGGACGCGCCACCGTGCTGCTCTTCACCGACGGGCTCGAGCGCGATGCCGAAAGCGATCTCGAAGCCGAGATGCGTCGACTGCGCCGTTCCTCTCGTCGCCTGATCTGGTTGAACCCGCTGCTGCGCTTCGACGGGTTCGAGGCCCGGGCCACCGGCATCCGGACCATGCTGCCCTTCGTTGACGAGTTCCGTCCCGTTCACAATCTAAGAGCCGTAAGCGAGCTTAGCGCCGCGCTCGGCCGTTCGGGGATGCCGACGGTCGATCCGAAGCGCTGGCTCGCCGGCACACCAGTTCAGGAGCCCCGACCATGATGGCCACCGACGACGATATCCTGGCGGGCGCCGAAGCCTGGCGCCGCCAGGGCAGGGGCGTGGCACTGGCCACCGTGGTGGAGACCTGGGGATCGGCGCCGCGGCCCGTCGGCAGTCATCTCGTCGTCGATGCCGACGGCAATTTTCTCGGCTCCGTCTCGGGCGGCTGTGTGGAGGGCGACGTCGTGACGGAAGCCATGGACGTCATCGCCGACGGTGCCCCGCGCACGCTGGAGTTCGGCGTCGCCGACGAGACGGCCTGGCGGGTCGGCCTCTCCTGCGGCGGCAAGATCAAGATCTATGTCGAGCGTGTCGACTGATGCGCCTCGACATCCTCTCCGCCCTCAATGCCGAGCGCGTGGCGCGGCGTGCCGCCGTCGTGGTGACCGACCTCGCTACCAACGACCAGCGTCTCGTCCGCGCCGACGAGGTCGAGCGCGATCCGCTGGCCGAGCCTCTCGCGGCCGCCCTGCGCGCGGGCAAGAGCGGCACGATCCAGCACGACGACGCCGCTCTGTTCCTCTCCGTCCAGGTGCCGCCCGTGCGGCTCGTGGTGATCGGCGCTGTCCATGTCAGCCAGGCGCTGGCCCCAATGGCGAAGCTGGCCGGCTTCGACGTCATCATCGTCGATCCACGGACCGCCTTCGCCACGCCGGAGCGCTTTCCGGATGTCACGCTCCTGGCCGAATGGCCCGAGGCCGTCCTTGGGCGGATCGGTCTCGACCGGTTCACCGGAGTTGCGGCGCTCTGCCATGATCCGAAGATCGACGATCCCGGTCTCGACGCGGCGCTGCGGGCGGACTGCTTCTACGTCGGCGCACTTGGGTCCCGGAAGACCCATGCGGCGCGCGTCGCCAGGCTGACGGCGGCAGGACATAGCGAAGAGGCGATCGCCCGCATCCGCGCGCCCATCGGCCTCGACATCGGCGCCGTGAGCCCGGCCGAGATCGCCGTGTCGGTGCTCGGCGAGATCGTGGGCGCGCTGCGCAAGAAGCCGACCCGAGTCGAGAAGGAGGGCGCGCCCTCGTGAGGTTCGGTCCAGTTCCGATCGAGGAGGCGGAAGGGTCGGTGGCGGCACACGGCGTTCAGGCCCAGAGCGCCGAGGGGACGTCCGTGGCCCTACGCAAGGGCGACAGCGTGACGGCGGACCACGTTCGGGCGCTGGCCCGGGCGGGCATCCGTTCGGTCGTGGTGGCGCGGCTCGATCCCGGCGACATCGGCGAGAACCCCGCGGCCCGTCGGCTGGCCGAGGCGGTGGCCGGACCGGGCCTGTGGATCGAGCGCGCCTTCACGGGCCGGGCCAACCTCTTCGCCGAGACCGGCGGCATCCTGCTGGTCGATGCTGACGCGGTGGAACGCATCAACGCCGTCGACGAGAGGCTGACGCTGGCAACGCTGCCCCCCTTCCGGGCGGTTGAGGCTGGCGAGATGGTCGGAACCGTCAAGGTCATCCCTTTCGCGCTCGAAGGCGAGGTGCTGGACGCCGCCGTAGCGACGTTCTCGAGCCCGCCGCTGCGCCTCTCGCCCTATCGGTCACGCCGCATAGGCGTCGTGTCGACGCTGTTGCCAGGCTTCAAATCCAGTGTCGTGGCCAAGACCTTGCGGGTGTTGGAAGACCGCCTGGCGCCGACCGGGTCGACGATCGGCGAGGAGGTCCGGGTTCCGCATGAGGCCGAGGCTCTCGCCGAGGCCCTGCAGCGTCTGACAGCCTCGCACGAAATGCTGATCGTCTATGGCGCGTCGGCGATCGCCGACCGCCGCGATGTCATTCCCGCGGCCGTGGAGCGCGCCGGGGGGACAGTCGATCACCTCGGCATGCCGGTCGATCCCGGCAACCTGCTGATGATGGGGCGCCTCGACGGCCGTCCGGTGCTGGGTGCGCCGGGCTGCGCGCGCAGCCCCAAGGAAAACGGCTTCGACTGGGTTCTGCAGCGATTGCTGGCCGATGTGCCCGTGGCGCCGGCCGACATCCGGCGGCTCGGTGCAGGCGGTCTGCTCATGGAGATCGTATCGCGTCCGCAGCCGCGCTCGGGCGACACACCAGCCGCCGAGGACGAGGCGTGAAGATCGCCGCGATCGTGCTCGCAGCCGGGACGGCTAGCCGCTATCGCGCCGCCGACCCGTCGATGCCGACCAAGCTCGTCGCGAAACTCGACGGCGTGCCGCTCGTGCGCCTTGTCGCCGAGTCCGCCGTGGCGAGCCGCGCAGCTCCGGTGGTGGCGGTAACGGGCCATGCCGAAGATGCGGTCCGGTCGGCCTTGGACGGATTGCCGCTCACCTTCGTCTCCAATGTCGATTTCGCCAGCGGCATGGCATCGTCCCTGCGCGCCGGCCTGGCGGCGCTCCCGCCGGACTGCAACGGCGCTTTGGTTCTGCTGGCCGATATGCCGGGCGTGACCGCAGCCCTTCTCGACCTGCTGATTCACACGTTCGAGGCCGGTGACGGTGCCGAAGCCGTCGTGCCGGTCCATGGCGGTCGGCGCGGCAACCCGGCCCTGCTCGGCCGTGCCCTCTTCGCCGCCGCCTTGAGGCTCACCGGGGACGAAGGCGCGCGGCGGCTGCTGGCGCAGGCGCGTGTCGTGGAACTGCCGCTGGAGAGCGACGCGGTGCTGCTCGACATCGATGAGCCCACGACCCTCTCGAACCTCGATTGGAGCCGGCCGTGAGTGACGATGCCCGCCCCCGCTGCGCCTGGCCGCTCAAGGACCCGGTCTACTGCGCCTACCACGACACAGAATGGGGCGTACCCGAATGGGACTCGCGCGCGCTGTGGGAAAAGCTGATGCTCGACGGGTTCCAGGCGGGCCTGTCCTGGATCACCATCCTCCGCAAGCGCAACGCGTTTCGCCGCGCCTTTCGCGATTTCGACCCCGAGGCCGTGGCACGGTTCGGCGAGGCGGAGGTCGCGGATCTGCTATTCGACGCCGGCATCGTCCGTTCCCGCGCCAAGATCGAGGCTACGATCGGCAATGCCCGTGCCTATCTGGCGATGCGCGATCGGGGCGAGGATTTCTCGGCCTTCATCTGGGATACGGTCGGAGGCACGCCACTGCAGAACGCTTGGCAGTTCGGCGCCGTCCCGGTCGAGACGGTGCAATCGCACGCGCTGTCGAAGGCATTGAAGGCCCGCGGGTTCAAATTCGTGGGACCCGTCATCGTCTATGCCTGGATGGAGGCCGTGGGCCTCGTCAACGATCACGTGGTCGGTTGTTTCCGCCACGCGGAGCTTGGCGGCGCGGCGGCGCACGACGCGTCTGGCTTGCGTCGCTCCGCTCGCAGTGACGGCGCGTGAAGCGATTGATGTCGGCCGACGCTGTATCGGCCAGGCTCTCCGTTTCCCCTCGCGAGGTGCGACGCGGCGGAGCCTTCCAGCCGACATCCTGTGAGTAGAAAGCGCGCCGGATGTTCGAACGGTTCGGCCGAAGGATCTTCTCTCGGCGAAGGTCGCCTCTGGCCGCGATCTATGAGATATGATCGCATCATCTGACGTGTCTGGAGTGGATCGTGGCGATCACCGATTTTCCCAACGACGCGATCTGCTACATCCTGGTGGACATCCCGGGGGTCGGCGAGTTCCAGGGCACGGGCGCCATCATCGGCCCGCATACGATCCTGACCGCTGCCCACCTCGTCTACGACGCCGACGTTGGCGCCACCGCCGATCAGGTGAGCATCTATCCGGGCTTCGAGCCGACGAACGGCACCTACAATCCTTCGGGCGCACTGCCGGGCCTTCAGTCGATCCACACCATCAAGGTCGCCGACAATGGCGAACTCCTGACGGCCGCCGCGACCCAGTCCGATTTCGCGATCATCGATACCTCGACCGACCTCTCCAGCTACGGCCAATTCGCCCTCGATCCGGATTTCACGCAGGGCGATGTCGTGGTGACGGGCTATCCCGCATCCAACAATGGCAACCTGGCCGGAACGGGAGGGGTCGTGGCGCAGGACAGGACATTGTCCGACCTCAAAACCACGAGCCTCGACCTTTCGCCCGGCTACAGCGGCGGGCCCATCCGGGATGTCGTGGACCGTAGCGGCGTCACATTGCCGGCGATTGCCGGAACCGTCTCGACCAACATCGACGGCATGAAGCTGAACAAGGCCAAGGTGGCTCTCATCCGGCACTGGATCGCGTCGGATAGCAGCCTCTATGCCGGAGGAACCTATGCGCCAAGAGGACTCGTTCCCCAGATCGCCGGCACCGTGTCGAACCAAGTCGATGCGGCTTCGCTCTCGTCTTTCACCTACACCCCCGCTGCGCACTCCGGCGCCGGCCTGTCGTCGGAGCCGGAGGTCGCGGGGGGCCTCTCGGAATTGGTCAACACGATCCAGTTTCCTCCCGCTGGCAATGGCGACATCACATTCATCGCAGCAGCAGCCGATCAGGGCGCCACGATTGCGGCGCCGACGACCATGGCGCCCGTGGCGACCTTCCGTCCGAATCAGGGATTCAGCACGGGCTCTTGAGCGGGCTCACCCCTGTCGGAGCAGGACCGCCGCGGGCACGAGATCGAAGAGGGCCGAAGCCGAGACGGCGGTTCCTCCCTTAAAGGTCCGGCCGCTGAGGACATCGGTCCACTGACCGACGGGTAACGCCAGGACGGTCGCGACGTCGAAGCCTCGATCCTCGCGCCGGCCCGGGAACCGTGCCGCCGCCACGACGATCTCGGCCGCACCTTCCTGCCGACGAAAGGCGCAGACCGCGTCGGCCTCCGGCCCTTCCGCCGAGAGTGGCTCGTAGTCGCCATCCGCGAATAACGCCGCCTGCTCGCGGCGTAGCCCGAGCAGCTGCGCTGTGACGGCGAGCTTCAAACGGCCGTCCTGCCAGGCAGAACGACAGCTCGCGAGCGCCGATGCTTGGTCCCCCGCCAGATCGGCCTGTAGCGTCTCGAGCGCGGCCGACCTTGCCGCAAAGTCGACCGGACGGCGATTGTCGGGGTCCACCATGGAGAAGTCCCAGAGTTCGCAGCCCTGGTAGATGTCGGGTACGCCGGGGATCGTCAGCTTGAGAACAGTCTGCACGATGCTGTTCTCTGCACCCAACCTTGCCAGACGCGCCATGAACGGCGTCGCGGCCGCCCAGAAGGCCTCCGCATGCTCGCCCGTCATTATCGTGTCGATAAACGCATGCGTGGAAGATTCGTAGGCGTCATTGGGGTCGGCCCAGGTCGAATGCACCTTGGCCTCGCGAATGGCCTTGGTCATCGCGGCCTTGAGTCTGTCCGCATAGGTGGCGACGACGTCACCGTCGCGTCGATCTCCCAAAAGCTCGAAAGGGCAGGTTCCAACGATCAGTTGAAACAGAGCGTATTCGTCGTTGCGATCGGGCTGATGATCGGGACCTGCCTCGGCCGGAGCCGGGCGGAGACTACGGGACCAGTCCGCCACGGTTTCGGCCCAGGCGTCCGGCAGTTCGGACAGCGCGGCCAGTCGGGCGCGCGTATCCTCGCCGCGCTTAGTATCGTGCGTCGAGGTGGTGAGCATGGAATGCGGCCAATGCTCCGCCCGTTCCGCATTAGCGTCGTGGAAGTCCTGCAGCGGCCGTCCGAAGTCGGTCGGATGGCCGCCGACTTCGTTCAAGCCAATGAAGCGGTTGTACCGATAGAAGGCCGTGTCCTCGAGACCCTTGGCGGTGACGGGTCCCGTATATTGCTGGAACCGCATGGCGGCATGCAGGACGGCGTTGCGGCTCAGGCCGCTCTTCGGACCGGCGACGAGGTCGCCGGTCAGCAGGTCGTAAAGGAAGGTGTAAACGCTGCTGTCGATGGTCGTCTCGGTGCGCCGTGCCGCCGCGATGGCGGTGTCGAGAGACTGTCGATCCTCCTCGGTTGGTACACCGGCGAAGTCGATGTAGGTGCGATAGACCGGAAAATTGGCGACGACCTCGCGCAGTGCCCGGCGCAGCAGGTTTCTCGTGAAATCCGAGGTCTTCGGATTGCGCCGGGCAACGCGGGTGATTTCGCGCGCCAAGCTGTTCAACTCGCTAGACATCTCATTGTCCATGATGAGCTTCTTGCTCATCCGCAGGGTCCGGGCAAACCTGTCGGCCTCTCCTGCGAATTCGGCGTAGATCCGCGAGAAACTGGCTTCCGCCGCCGGGTCGATCATCACGGCGAGAAGTTGATTGGTGACCTCGTAGCCCGTGGTGCCATCGACGGGCCAGTCGGCGCGCAGGGGTTCCTCTGGTCCGAGGATCTTCTCGACGACCAGATACGAGGCCTGGCCTTGCCGGTTCGGTGCGCGCGCCCGCAACCGCTCGAGGTATCCCTTGGGATCGAGCAGCCCGTCGATGTGGTCGATGCGCAGGCCGTCGATCGTCCCGTCACGAAGCATGGTGGCGACGAGCCGGTGAGCATGGTCGAAGACCGCCGGCAGCTCCATGCGCAGGCCGGCGAGATCGTTGATGTTGAAGAAGCGGCGGTAGTTGATGTCGTCCGCAGCGGTCCGAAAATGCGCGGCGCGCCAGAACTGCTGCCGGATCAAACCCTCGAGTGGCCTCCAGCTCCTGACATTGCCGGGTGTACCGTTGAACCGCGCCACCGCGGCCTCGATGGCTTCGGCGATCTCGGGCCGCTCGCGAACGGATTCGACGAGGTCGGCCTTCAGGCTCTCGGCACGGCGAAGGACCTGTGGACGCCACGCTGGCAGGCCCGAGAAACCATCGCCGATCCGGTCCAGCGTCTCGTCGTCGTCACCGAGGATCTCACCATAATTGACGGGGCAGACCGGCAGCATGTGGGTGTCGTACGCCCAGACCGCGAATGAGCCAGTGGCGGCATCGAACTTCAGCGACAGTTTGCCGTCGGCGAGTTCGCTACCGAACTGGTCGCCCAGGATCGGCACCAAGAGCTTGTCGTGCAGATAGGCCTGATCGCTGTCCCAATCGATGTCGAACCAGCCCGCATAGGCCGAGTCCGGTCCCCATTCCAGGACGTCGAGCCAGAATGGGTTGTCGGCCCCGCCCACGCCCATGTGGTTCGGCACGAAATCGAGGATCTGCTTCAGCCCATTTGCCTTCAGCGCAGCCGACATGCGAGCAAAACCGACAGCCCCACCGAGTTCGGGGTTGAAGACATTATGGTCGGTGATGTCGTAACCGTGCGTCGAGCCCGGCCGGGCTTTCAGGTAGGGCGATGCGTAGAGGTGGCTCACGCCGAGCTTGGCGAGGTAAGGGGCCAACTCCGCCGCTTTGTCGAAGCCGAAGTCGGGAGTGAATTGCAGGCGATAGGTGGCGCGGGGCGTCACGGGCGGCATCCTTGATGAAATGGCGGACGGTAAAGGCGCGAAACGGGCTCCCGGTTCACCGCTGCCGCTCGCGCCGTTGTGGGCGATGGCGAGATCTCGAGCTCAAGCAGCGGATCTCGCGTCCTATCAGGAGGTTTGGACCGACCAGCGAACCGACCAGGGCCCCATCAGCTCCGTTTGCATATCACCTTCCTGCCAGATCTCGCGTCCGGTCACCGCACCGAACCCGCCTTGCTGTTCCCCTTTGAGATTGGCATCGAGACGAAGGACCTGTCCGTCTGCGGTGGTCCAGTTTACCGAGATCGCCTGCCGGCCCAAGATCTCGTAGCGGCCCGCGCTGGGTCCCATGCTGGCGACGAGTGGAATGATGTCGGTCCGTCTTAGGCTAAGGATCTGGCGCGTCCGTTCCAGGGAGGCGGCGTGCTCAGGCGAAGCTGTCTCGCTCCAATCGAGCTTGGCGGATGCGAAGGTCTTTTCAGCCGTCGGGTCGGGAATCCGGTCCCGCGCGGCCTCGTCGCGAAATGCGGGGAAGTGGCGAAACTCCTCGCGCCGCCCATTTCGGATCGCCTCGGCGAGGTCGCCGGAAAAATCGCAAAAGAACGGAAACGGAGTTTCGGTGGCCCATTCCTCGCCCATGAACAACATGGGTATCTGCGGCAGCAGCAGGTAGACCGCCGATACTGCCGCGACCGCCTCGGGCGCCGCGAAAC
>JBPBQY010000011.1:0-10596 GCA_050920985.1 Janthinobacterium lividum
ATCAGACCAGGATTTCGACCGGGAACGCTGGGCTCGACGCGATCCTGAGCGGCGGTCTGCCGACCGGCCGCATGTACCTCGTGGAAGGCGCGCCGGGATCCGGCAAGACCACCTTGGGGTTGGAATTCCTTCTCGAAGGGAAACGCGGTGGCGAGGCGGTGCTCTATATCACTCTGTCCGAAAGCCGTGAGGAGCTGCTGGTCGTGGCAGCGTCGCACGGCCTGTCGCTCGACGGCGTGGAAATCTTCGAACTGGCGTCGGCCGACGAGGCGATCGGCCGGGGGACCGAGCAGTCCATCCTGCACCCCTGGGAAGCCGAACTCGGCCAGACCGTCGCGCTCATCCGCTCCGAGGTAGAGCGTCTCAGGCCGACCCGTGTGGTCTTTGACAGCCTGTCTGAGTTGCGTCTCCTGGCCCAGGACCCGCTGCGCTTCCGCCGGCAGGTATTGGCACTGAAGCAGTTCTTCGACCCGCGCGGCACGACCGTGCTGCTGGTCGACGACCTCGCCGGCCTCTCCGTGAACGGCGACGGCCACCTCCACAGCATCTGCCATGGGGTAATCACGTTAGAACGCCTGACGCTCGATTTCGGCGCGGCGCGGCGGCGCTTGCAGGTTCAGAAGCTGCGCGGCGTCAACTTTGTGGCCGGCTACCACGACTTCAACATTCGACGTGGCGGGCTCGACGTGTTCCCGCGGCTCGTGGCGCTCGATCAGCACTCCGATTTCATCGGCGACCCCGTGTCGAGCGGCAACGGCAGCATCGACCGGCTTTTGGCCGGCGGCCCGCTGCGCGGCACCACGATGCTAATCATGGGACCCGCCGGCACGGGGAAGACCACGATTGCGCTGCAGTACCTCGACGCGGCCTGCAGCCGGGGTGAGCATTGCGCAATTTTCGAGTTCGACGAGCGCATCGGAACGATGTTCACCCGTGCCAAAGCCCTCGGCATCGACCTTGGAGAGCATATCGCCCGCGGCCACCTCCGCGTCCATCAAGTGGACCCAGCCGAACTATCGCCGGGCGAGTTCGCCGCCCGCGTGCAGCGCGCCGTAGGTCGTGACGGCGTGCGGTTGCTGGTCATCGACAGCCTGAACGGCTACATGGCCGCCATGCCGCAAGAGCAGCAGCTCATTCTGCAGCTGCACGAACTCCTGTCCTACCTGAACCAGAAAGGCGTGATGACGCTGCTGATCAACCCGCAGCACGGGCTGATTGGCACCATGACGGGCACCATCGACGTCAGCTACGTCGCCGACACGGTGATGCTGCTGCGCTACTTCGAGGCGGGAGGGCGCATCCGCAAGGCAATCTCGATCCTCAAAAACCGATCCGGTGCCCACGAGGACACGATCCGCGAGTTGCGCATCAGCGCCGACAATGGCGTGCAGGTCAGCGAACCGCTGACGGATTTCCGGGGCGTGCTGACCGGCACCCCAGAGTATGTGGGTGCGTCGGAGCCGCTCATCGAGGCACTCGCCCGTGCCGTTTAGGAGTGCCATCGAGGGGTTCCGCGTGCTCGTTGTGGCGCCTTTCGGCCGTGACGCGCAGAACGTCGTGGCGTTGCTCGGCCGGGCCGGTTACGACGCCCGGGCCTGCGACGGTCCCGCCGCGCTCGCTCGGGCCTGCGACGTCGAGACCGGCGCCCTGCTGCTGACCGAGGAGTCCCTGAGGGCGGGGGCCGCGGACCTCGACGCCGCACTGGCCGCCCAGCCGCCCTGGTCCGAGGTGCCGGTGATCCTGCTTGTCCAGCGCCAGGAGGGCCTGCGTGGCAACCCGGATATGGCGCGGCGCGCCCTGCCCGCCTCGGCGCTCAATGCCATCGTCATGGAGCGGCCGTTGAGCTCGGCTTCGCTGATCAGCGCCGTCGGCGCCGCGCTGCGGTCGCGTCAGCGCCAGTTCGATATGCGCGACCGTCTGGCCGAGCTAGCGGCAGGCCGCGAAGCGCTGGAAGAGCAGGTGCGCGAGCGCACCGCCAAACTCGTTCTGCAGGAGGAAGCCCTCCGGCAATCGCAGAAGATGGAAGCGGTGGGCCAGCTCACGGGCGGCATCGCCCATGATTTTAACAACCTGCTGACCATCATCCGGTCCTCGGTAGACTTGCTGCGGCGGCCCACGTTGGCCGAGGACCGCCGCCGCCGCTACCTCGATGCCGTGTCCGACACGGTGGACCGTGCCGCCAAGCTGACAGGCCAGCTGCTCGCCTTCGCGCGTCGCTCGGCGCTGTTACCCGAGGTTTTCGATGTCGGCGCGCGGCTCGCCGCTGTAGCGGACTTGCTCGATACGGTGACGGGCGCGCGCATCAAGGTGAGCGTGGAGCTGCCAGAGTGGCCCTGCTTCGTTCACGCCGACGTGAGCCAGTTCGAGACTGCGTTGGTCAACATGGCGGTGAACGCGCGCGACGCGATGGACGGCGAGGGGCGCCTGACGTTGAGGCTCTGCGGCGACACGGGCCTGCCGCCCATCCGCGGCCACGGCGGCAGTGAGGCGCCCTTCGTGTCAATCGATCTTTCCGACACCGGCGAGGGCATCCCGCCCGAGCGGCTGGCCCGCATCTTCGAGCCCTTTTTCACCACCAAGGAGGTCGGTAAGGGCACGGGACTGGGGCTCAGCCAGGTGTTCGGCTTCGCCAAGCAGTCGGGCGGCGACATCGATGTGATCAGCGTCGTTGGCGAAGGCACGACCTTCACGCTCTACCTTCCCTGCGTGGCAGCACCGAGCGGTGCCGGTGACGCTGGTAATCTATCGGCGCCCAACCAGGGAGCGGTCCCTTGCGGGGAGGGCCGACGGGTTCTCATCGTGGAGGACAACATCGAGATCGGCCGCTTCGCCAAGCATCTTCTCGACGATCTCGGCTATCACACTCTCTGGGTGCCCAACGCCGATGAGGCACTGGCGCAGTTGGCGACCGAAGCCGCGCGGTTCGATGTGGTGTTTTCCGATGTTGTGATGCCTGGCATGAGCGGGATCGATCTCGCCCACGAGGTCCGGCGCCGCTATCCACACCTACCGGTGGTCCTCACCTCCGGCTACAGCCACGTGCTCGCACAGGAAGGGCCGCACGGCTTTGACCTAGTTCATAAGCCATATTCCGCTGAACAGGTCAGTCAGGCATTGAATAGTGCTATCATTCATAATTGAAAAATGGAAAATATCGAAGCTATGATGCGTGCCGGGCCGAAACGTTGCACAGCGCATTTAAGGCAGCCTAGTCAGCCGTTCGAGCAGCTTCAGCAGTGGGGAGGCCGGCGCAGCTACACTCCATCACGATCGCGCCCATGCGTCGAAACCCCAACCGAACCTGCGGCTCGGGTCTGGCAGGCGCACCACGTAGACGTCGGGTCGGGATCTGTCCTCGGGGGGCAGCACTTTGTTCGTCGGCTTGCGAGGGGCGGTGGTGGACGGCGTGGTCAGAGGCCACCCGCATAGATCGGCCCATGTATTCAGGGGACCGAGACCACCCCGGGCATCCTGCCCCAGCAGGCCGCGGGATCCGCCGCGACTGTCGGGTTGGGGTCGGAGGAGGTCGCGTTCGTTCTGGCCTCTCCCGGGCGCCTATCAAAAGGAGATCCTCGCCGCTGAGAACCTCGCTGACAGCGGTTGTGGTCAGCTTCGCGCAAGTAACCCATGATGGCATATCCGTCAGAGAGGATGCTTGAAATGAGCCTGTTCGGAACCCTCAACACCGGCGTGTCCGGCATGTCGGCTCAGGCCAGCATGCTGAGCACGATCGGCGACAACATCGCCAACTCGTCGACCACGGGCTACAAGAGCGCCAACGTGGCCTTCGAAACCATGCTGGGCAACCAGACCGTGTCGCAATATACGTCGGGCGGCGTCCAAACGAAGATCAACTACAACATCGGCGACCAGGGCACGCTGTCCTCGACCACATCGACCACCGATCTCGCCGTCAAGGGCGCCGGCTTCTTCGTGGTGCAGGGCGCCGACGGGTCCACCGCGCTGACCCGGGCCGGATCGTTCGTGACAGATTCGTCCGGCGACCTCATCAACACCGCCGGATACAAGCTGCTGGGCTACAATCTCACCGACGGCAGCACCGCGACAGCGAACGGCACCGGCGGCCTCCAGGTGATTAACCTGTCCAACCAGCAGCTCAATGCCGCGCCGTCGCAAACGGGGATTCTGAAGTTCAATTTGAACTCCAACACGATCGCAACCACGGGCACGTCGCCCGGAGCCAGCGCTTCAGCCGCCATCACCAACGCCAGCACCGACGGCAGCTCCAAGACCTCGCTCGTCGCCTATGACAGCCTCGGCAATGCCATAACGCTCGACGTCTACCTGACAAAAACCAATGATTCCGACCTGACGCAAACGCCGCCCACCCCAGCGACGTGGGAAGCGGCCATCTACAACCACGACACGGAGAGCACGGACGGCACGGGCTACACCTCCCCGGCGCTGAGCACGCAGACGCTGTCCTACGACGGCACGACCGGCAAGCTGACCTCGATCACCACGGGCACGACCACGGCCACCTCCCCATTGGCTCTCTCAGTTCCGGTCCCCAACGGCAAGACACTGTCCATCGATATCGGCCAGTCGACGCAGCTCGCCTCCGCGTTCAACGTCGGCACCGCAAGCGTCGACGGCAGCGCGCCCTCCAAGCTCGACCACGTCACCATCGGCACGGACGGCACCCTCACCTCGGTCTACGCCAACGGCATCAGCCAGGCGACCTACCGCATCCCGCTCGCCGACGTGCCGAGCCCCAACAGCCTCACCTCACTCAGCGGCAATGCGTACCAAATCAGCCTGGCCTCGGGCAGCATGACGATCAGCACCGCCACGACGGGCGCGCTCGGCGCGATCGATTCCAGCACTCTCGAGTCGTCGGACGTCGATCTCGCCGCCGAGCTGACGGGCATGATCTCGACGCAGCGGTCCTACGAGGCCAACTCCAAGGTCATCCAGGCCAGCTCCGACCTGCTCAAGGTCATCGACCAGCTCAACGGCTGACCATGCTGATCGTCCTATGATCGTTCGCCCTGACACGTACGGCCCGTCGAAAAAGTCCTCCATCGTCTGTCGAGACGACGTCGCTACCTGCGCGTCTCCCACCATCGTGCATTAACCTTCTGATCAACCATCCGTTGCCATGGTGCCCCGGTCGGCCTCGCGATCCGCCGCGGCTGTCGGGCTATGAGGAGGCCGGGTCCACACTGACTGTTCGGTACGTCTCAACAACGGTCGACGACATCTCCGATGGCCGCTGCGATCTCGGCGGAGCTGCCGACGAGGTCGATGGGGCCGTCGTAGGAGATGGCGTTCTCGGGCATGCCCGGGGTCGGCGATCCGCTCGGCTTCAGCACCATGGTCAGGCCGCCGGCGTGGTGAATGGCGGCGAGCCCCCGCGACCCGTCGTCCAGGAAGCCGGATAGGATCACGCCGATGCTGCGGGCGCCCGCGTGTTCCGACAGGGACAGGAGCAGGAGGTCGACCGTGCGGTTGCGGTAGTGGCGATCGGGGTCCTGGACCAAGCTGCCGAAGCTCTTCGCCGCGAGGGTCAGGTGCTCGGCCGGTTCACCGACATAGGCATGCCCTGTTTTGAAGAGCTCGCCATCGGATGCGACGATGACAGGTATACGAGACGAGCGTGACAGCACGGCCGCGAGATGGCTCACCCTGTCCCAGGGGCGGTGCAGGACGACCAACACGACCGCGTTCAACGACCGTGGCAACTCGCCCAGGAGATCGCCGATGTCGCCGAGGCCGACATGCCCCGATGCGCCGATGGCCACGAACCAAGGACCGGGCGATGGCGAGGTCACGAGTTCGCTCCCATTCAGGTGACCGGCTTGGGGTTGTCGAGGTGCAAGTAATTCGGGTTGAAACCGCAGAATTGTATCAGCCCTCCGGTGTCGTTGATCTCGACCAGCCCACGCCTAACCTTGAGCAGGCCCAGCTCGCGGAGCTGTTGCAGACAGCGGTTGACGTGGACTGTCGACAGCCCGGTGGCGTCGCCGACGTCCTCCTGGGTCAACGGCAGGCTGAAACTGCCGCCGGTCACCATACCAGCGGCGCACAACTTCACATAGAATTCGCAGAACAGATGCGCGATGCGCTCGAGCGCCGGACGCTGCCCCACGTTGAGGAGCCATTCTCGCAACGTACCCTCGTCGACGAGGGTGGCCCACCACAGCGCTCGGGCGAGCGCCGGGCGCTCTGTCATCTCAACGATGCGGTGACGAGGGATTTCAACGATCTTGCAGGCCGACACCGTCGCGATGCTGTGATCCATGGCTTTGAGCACATGGATGTGCAGGTCGCAGAAGTCGCCTGGTGTCAGGTAGGCCACGACTTGCCGTCTGCCGTTGGCCAGATGCTTGTAGCGGTAATTGCTCACGTCCCCTGGGTTGGTATGGTGTCGCGGACGGCGGGAGCGGTCGGATTTTTGGGTCGACGACGGCCTTGGGATGTGAATCAAGGATGGTGTGAACACGCCCACCCCGCCCATCGACAAGGACGCCCTGATCGCTTCCCTGCTGGAGCGGATCGAGGTGCTCATGGCGCAGAACGCTGCCCTTGCGGCGCGTGTCGCTGAGTTGGAGGCCAAGCTCGGCCTGCCGCCCAAGACGCCGGACAACTCGAGCCTGCCGCCGTCGAAGGGTCAGAAGCCGTCGCTGCCCTCGATCTCGAAGCGTAAGGCCAAGCCCCATCCCGGCGCCCATCGGTTGCTCCATCCCAACCCGACCCGCCACCACGACGTGCTGGCGGTGTCGTGTCAGGCCTGCGGGGCCGACGTGTCGGGGGCGGAGCAGAGCCCCTGCGAGACCTACGACCGGGTGGAGATCCCGACGACCGAGCCGGACGTGACACGCGTGTCGCTGCACGGCGGCACGTGCCCGTGCTGTGCCAAGCGGTTCAAGGCCGAGCCACCGGCGGGCCTGGAGCCGGGCTCGCCCTTCGGGCCCAACATCCGCGCCTTCGTGATCTATCTGCGCGCCGTGCAGGGCATCCCGCTGGCGCGTCTGCGCGACGCGCTCCTCGACCTGTTCGGCCTCTCGATCAGCGAGGGCGCGCTCGTCAACATGCTGTCTGCCGCCGCCGCGCCGTTCAAGGCCGCGGTGTCGCTCATCAAGGTGCGCCTGCTCGGCGGCACCGCCATCGCGTCCGACGAGACCGGCGTGCGGGTGGGCCGTGCCAACTGGTGGCTGTGGGTGTTCCACCACGGCGACAGCGCCGTCTTCGTCGCCGACGCCCATCGCTCGAAGGCGGTGGTGGAGGCGTTCCTCGGCGATCACCGCCCCGACTTCTGGACCTCGGACCGCCTCGGCGCCCAGGCGGGCTGGGCCAGGAAGCAGCATCAGGTCTGCCTGGCGCACCTGATCCGCGACGTCCAGTACGCTATCGAGGCCGGCGACGCCGTGCTCGGGCCCGGCCTGAAACACCTGCTCGAACGGGCCTGCGCGATCGGGCGGCGGCGGACGACCCTCAAGAACGCAACCCTGAAAGCCTACGAGGCCGACCTGGAGCGCCGCCTCGACCGCATCATGGCGCTCGATCCAACCCACCCGGCCGGGACCAAGCTCAAACGCATGATCCTCAAGGTCCGATCCCAACTCTTCGTCTTCGTCCAGAACCGGACTCTCGAAGCGACCAACAACGGGTCGGAGAGGGCGCTGCGCCCCTGCGCGGTCTATCGCAAGATCACCAACGGCTTCCGCCAGGAGTGGGGCGCCCACCTCTACGCCGACATCAGGTCCGTCATCGAGACCGCGCGACGGCGCTCCGTTCGCGCCATCGATGCCATCCGCCTCACGCTGCGAGGCCAGCCGATCGCTGTGCCGGCCTGAACGGCAGACCGACCTCGTGAGCAATTACGCGTACGCCATTCCACTGAACAAGGCACGGAACGCTATTCAGCCCGTAAAACCGAAGACATAATCCTGGGGCCGGAGGGTGGCCCTACGACCGGTGAATCACAATTCGATGCGCAGTCGGTAACTCCGGCCAGTCTTCGGCCAAACTGCCGGTCATCGCTCATTCATCAGTCGGATGATCTCCTTGGTGGATGCCCTGAGCCCCCTGGTGTCAACCGCAACGGTTATGACTGGGAACTGCTGTGAGTGACGACAGATTTGGCTTGGGGGCTGGCATGCATACCTCGACTTACAAGGCGTCACCGGGCGCGACCTGTGCAATCACTCATGTGCGAGGGGACGTAACCACCGTACGCGCCGCCGCGGTCGTTCGCGCGAGAAAAGAGGAGGCTGGCCAGGTCGGACAGGTTGGGACCGCACCGCCCGTCGTATCGGGCGCCTTCCCGACCCATCTGCTCAAGGTCAGGCCGGCTTAGGGCGACACGCTCCGTCCTACGCCTCTCCCGAGCCGTATGACGCCAGCGGCACGATGGCCCTTTAGCCGTGGATCGCTTCTCGATTAGTCTACCGGCTGCATGGGCCTCAGACCAGCCGCCGAGCCATGGGCGTCAGCGACTGGTCATCTTTGGTGCGTCAGCGGCCGGACTTCATCTCCGAGACGGTCTTATTCAGGTGAACATGCTGGTCGACGTGGTCCACCCACGTCAGGGGCACGAAGTGGTGCTCACCATCGAGAGAGGTATTCTTGGCGAGCTTGATGCGGTCGGAGCCTTCCATGTGGTCGACCGTGCCGACCTTGGTGCCGTCGGAGGCGAACACCTCCATGTGCTCCATGATGCGACCGTTGTCGCTGCCCTCCCTGACCCCAAGCACGCCACCAACGTCCGCTGAGACGCGTCCGTCTTCAATCTCCACCTCGGTATGCCGTACAGTGTCGCGGATCGTCTCCGTCCGGTCGTGGACCTCCTTGCGCAAGGAGATCTCCTCGACGACACGCGCCTGCTTGGATACGACCGCCTCCTCGGCGAACTCCTCAAGCTCGATGGTGCGATCTCGAAACGGGTCATCGGCCACGTCCACGGCACGGTCCACCGGGCGACGGTCGACCTGAACGGTCTCGCTCCGGAGGTTCACCCGCTCGTCGACCACGGTTTCGACGACATGGCTCTGCACGCGAAGCTTGCCGTGGCTGACATCGCGCTTTCCGACTTCGAGCCGTTCCTCATAGACCGATATGGCCTCGTCAGACTGGGAAGGAACGACCGCTGGCGAGCCGAGGATGCCCGTCACGTCCGGACGTCCTTCACCCCGATCCGCTGCCCCGTTCCGACGCTCGACGAGGTAGGCCTCCAGATCGCCATCTGCGGCGTCCTTCACTTCGGCGACCGAGATGCCGGCCGCCTTGGCCTCCTCCACGCAGGCCTTGGCCTGGTCGTGCATCTCCGCCTTCGAACCGACGTGGGCTCGGCCAGCCAAGTTCGATTCCACCCACTGCTCCAGCCATTGGGCTACGTCGATGTTCGACATCCTGGTGGCTCCATGATCGATGCCCGGGCTGCGCCAATGCAGCCGTCTTGCACCTGGGCGAAACCCGTTCGAGGATGAATGGTCCCACGGTCCCGGTTCCGTCGCCCTCGGGCGGACCGGCCCGGCACGCTCCACCGGAGATGCAGCAACATGGACGAAGAGGCGGATTGAGGTCCTGCCGTCGGTGTGCCACCTCAAGGAGGCCCGGCCGTCGTCGACGTGCCGCGGCCCGCAGTGATGAGACGAGAAGGATGACGCCGATGGCCATGTCCCTGTCCGCCGATTTCGACACCCGACGCGACGCCGAGATGGCGGTGGAGCACATCGTGCAGGAGCATGGGATCGACAGGGGGGCCGTGCTGATCGCGCCCGTTTCCGACGAGAACAGCGCGGGCATCCAGGTCGCGGGTAGCGACACGGAGGATGGGCATGAAAAGGCAGGCGCGACGGGCAGTCCGGCCTTGAGGGGCCGTCTCAGGGTTTCCGTGGAAACCGACGACGAGAAGTCGGAAAAGGTCCTCGCCTCGTTCGCCACCTACGGCGGCCGTCGGGCGAATTGAGGAGAAGACGAAGCATTGCCCGCGACCAAGCCGGTCGTGGCGATGCTTCGCGGCAGGTCGGGAGCGTCAGCCCCCTCGGAACCCACGCGGCTTGCCGGCGTCGTCGACGGGCACGTAGGTGAACAGCCCCTCGGTCACCTTCTCGGCATCGTTTCCGTCGCGGCTTTGCGACCATGTCTCGATCTTCACCGTCAAGGATTTCTCGTCCGAGCCGTCCAAGGAGCAGAAGCAGCTCACCTCGTCGCCGACCTCGACGGCATGGATGAAGCGCATGGCCTCGATGCTGCCGGTGACCACCCGTCCCCGACTCCGACGCGCCGCGAACGTCCCTCCGGCGAGGTCCATCTGTGAAAGGATCCAGCCACCGAAAATGGCACCGCTCGCGTTGGTGTCGCATGGCATCGCGACCGTGCGGAGCAGCGGCGCTTCGGGCGGCTGAGAGGGTCGTTCCGTCATGTCGGCATGCTCCCGGTCACGATGCCTTTCGCACGTGGTCGAACCGCAGGGTGCGAAAGGCGAACCTATCTTGGGTAGACGGCGGCTGGCAGCGCAAGCCTAGCCCAACAGACAGGACCGATGCGGCTGCGAAAAACGAGATCCGTCCCCGCGCGTGGCCCGTGACCCGCGGTGTCGGCTTCGCTCTGCCCGTCGCTCGCGTGTAG
>JBPBQY010000096.1:0-9873 GCA_050920985.1 Janthinobacterium lividum
GAGTGCGCTGCCCTCCGATCTGCCGCCGCGCAGCACGGTGTGGGCTTACCGGCTTACCTGGACTTGTGGGACTGGGACGGCACCATCCGGCGCATCCACGACGCGCTCTACGTCCAAAGCCGGGAGGCGGCGGGCCGTGAAGCAAGCCCGACCACGGCGATCATCGACGCCCAGAGCGCCAAGGGTGCGTTAAAAGGGGGCGTTCGCTTGATCCGTCCGGCTATGACGCGGGCAAGAAAGTCCTCGGGCGCAAGCGTCACATCCTCGTCGATACGCTCGGCCTTCTGTTGAACGTGGACGTCCACCCCGCCAACGTTCAGGATCGCGATGGCGGGGAAGCGTTGCTGCGTCAGGCCCGCCGGCGCTTCCCCTTTATCGAGCGCATCATTGGAGACGGTGGTTATGCAGGGCCGAGGATGACCGATCTGGTCGCGCGGACCGGGGCGTGGACGCTGGAGATCGTCAAACGCTCGGACCAGCACCGCTTCGTGGTTCTCCCCAAACGCTGGATCGTCGAACGCACCCTCAGTTGGATCAGCCGAAACCGCCGCCTGATGCGTGACTATGAACGGCATACCCGCAAGGCCGCAGCCTTCGTCCGCCTCGCTATGATCCGCGTCATGCTCAGGCGCCTCGCCGTAAGTGCCTCAGCATGAACCCAAACTTCCCGGATGGGCTCTAGAGCGGGCCCAGGCCGGATGCCTCCAACTCGACCACCAAGGCGACGGCGCTGTGAGCCACGGTGCGAGCCGTCAGGTACGCGCCCGAGTCCATGGTGAATATCTCGGGTTCAGCGACGTCGGGTCGATAAAGTGCGATCTGTCCGAACCGATTGACCAACAAAGGACCCCTCGCCCTCATCTCGGAAAGCCGTCGCGCCGAAGCGTCGCTGTAGGCGTTGCGGAACATCGCATCCAGATCCGACAACGCGCTCGCATCTGCAAACAATGAGTACGAAGCAAGGAGGTAGAAGAGAAGGGTTGATACGAGACCTAACTTCGATACGGCCATCTCCTCGTCTCTTTCATCAATGGTGGCTATTCATACAAACTAGGGGACGATATACCTCGTCCGTCGCTCTCGCAGCCGTTGTAGCTAACTCGTTTTGGTTGAGTCGAACACCGGCATGGAATACAGGTAAATAAACTACTACCGGCATCGGATCGACTTTGTATACTCGCATTGGACGACGCTTGCATTACGCATCAAAGCGCAAAGGTTACAGACAACCGTCCTGATTTTCGTCGTAGCGCAATAGTGTCGGCGGAGGCGCCGTTGAGAGGCTAACCTGCCGATCGGCACCGAATGAACTGCGCGCCCCATTCTTAAGGCGAGAAGGGCCTTGCCTCAGCGGTCCGCCGCTTGGGCGTAACGTTGGATGGCCGAAGTTTGTTACCGCCGCGCGCTGTGGGGTCGATACAGGATGGGCCGATGGTTGTGGGTACGAAACGCAAACCTACCGAACGGCGACAGCGAGCACAGGGACGTCGTCAGTCGCAATGAGGTGATCATTCCTCTCGATGGGTAAGCGACGCGATAGTGTCGGGTCAGCGGATATGCATATTGAGAATATTGGAGTCGTTGATATGGTCTTGCAATTGATGAGCGTCGAGAAAATGTCCGATCCGTCTGCACCGATATTTCGACGTGTGGCTTGTAGGATCATGCCGTTTATATGCCTTTGTTATTCTATAGCATATCTGGATCGGGTCAACGTCGGCTTCGCCAAGCTGGAGATGCTGCGCGACCTCGGTATGAGCGAGGCAGCCTATGGGCTCGGAGCAGGTCTTTTCTTCATCGGCTACATAATTCTCGAGTTGCCCAGCAGTGCCGCGCTGCAGAAGATCGGCGCCAAGATCTGGATCGCACGTATCATGGTGAGCTGGGGCGTTCTGTCTGGCCTGACGGCGTTTGTCACGGAACCCTGGCAGTTCAACGTGCTGCGATTCCTGCTCGGGGCCGCCGAGGCGGGCTTCCTCCCCGGCGTACTATTTTACTTGACCACGTGGTTCCCGTCCTATCGGCGGGCACGCATCATTAGCCTTTTCATGATCGGTGTACCCCTGTCGAGCATCATAGGCAGTCCATTGTCAGGCTGGATCATGGGCCACATGCAGCACGTCGCAGCCCTTCACGGCTGGCAGTGGCTGTTCCTCATGGAGGCCGCACCGACGGTTTTACTCGGGATTGCCACTCTTTTCGTTCTGCCGAATGATCCTCAGGGTGCGCGATGGCTCAGTGACGACGAGAAGGTTGAGATTCAGGGCACGCTGGCCGCGGATCAGGATGAGGCGTCGACATCGCGCTATCGATTTCGGGACGGTGCCCTGGACATCAAAATATGGATGCTAGGGGGAATCGACTTTTCGCTCCTCCTGTGTACCTACGCACTAAGTTTCTGGCTCCCGACGTTCATTCGTCAGACGGGTGTGCAGGACATCTTCACCATCGGCCTGCTGACAGCCCTGCCGAGCGTGGCTAGCCTCGTGTGCATACTGCTCATCGGGACAAGCTCCGACCGAAGGCGCGAGCGGCGTTGGCATATCATAGTCCCATTTATCGTCGGGGCTGCCGCCTTGGCGGGCAGCACCTACGTGACCTCTAATGTCGTCGCCACCGTGCTCCTATTCTCGGTCGCCTCCGGCATGATAACGGGCACGGTCTCGGTCATTTTCAGCCTGCCCTCGACCTTCCTCAAGGGAGCGGCCGCGGCCTCAGGCTTCGCGCTCGCCTGCTCGCTGGCGAACATCGCCGGCTTAGTCAGCAACGTGATGATCGGATTGGCTAGCGACCTTACCGGCAGCAGCGGGAGCGCGCTTTGGCTGTTCTCCGGCTCGCTGCTCGTGAGTTCCGTCCTTGTCTTCATGTTACCGCCGAAGGTGGTCAACCGCTGACACCTGCTCCGGCGACCTATATGGTCCCGCATTTGGATGATGCGGGTTGACTTTGAAACCGCTCGGATCCAGATCCAGACTTGGTGGATGCTTTCGAACGGCGTTCTTCGCACCACCCCGAAAAGCCGTCCTGGTTCGACGCTTGTGACGCAGTAAGACTAGCAGTACTTCAAGGTGGGCGCGGCGTTGGAGGACGGGCGGGCTCGGGCGCGACGGGCTCAGCTCCGTCGGTTAGATCCGGCGCCGAGCAGAGCTGAAAGTCCGCCGATGACGTCAGCCTCGGGACAGGCGGTCGCAAAGGCGATGCACACACGGTGGCGTGTCTCTATCGCCCTGGCGGCGAACTTGAGCAGGCCAAAGTCTAGGGTGGTGAGCTCGGCCCTCCCGAGGTTGCGTACCTTTGGAATGCCCTTTCTTTCGTCCAGCATGAGTCAGTAGGCGGCGGTGTGGGGATGAGGGGGACTCGGTTGGCCGACGCCGATCGATGGCACGAAGAGCGGTCGGAGCAGAGCTGGCAATTTGTGCAGCTTGATTAGGTTCTCAATCTGCCGCTGGGCACAATCGAAATTGTGATAGATCCATTCAGGCGAGCTGCGCTCGACGTTGGTGACGACGAAGCGGATGTCGAGGCTAAGGCGGGTGGTCTCGATGCGCGCCATGATGCGACGCTCGCGGGCCAGGAGGCACGGACTACGCTTCCCTCGCGACGAAGGGGTACCTATTGGGAAAGCTGCAGGACGCTCGCGTCCCGGTCGATCCCGCCTGCTGGTTCGGCAAGATCCATGGGCTCGTCTCCATGGCCGGCGTTCTCGAGGTCGGTCGACGGCTGATCGACCATGTCGGCTCGCGTTTCGGCTCGGCTCGCGGTAACGCCGGCGCCGGGGGATCGGCGGCGCATCGAAGCGATGGTTTCGACGGAGGACCCTTGTCACGGCTGTGGGACTGCGCCTCCAAGCTCCGTAGTCACGCCGCTCCGCTCCGGGGCGCTTCGGCGCAGGCGCGTCATCACGGTGGCCAGATCCGTCTGGACCAAGGGCCAGGCCAGCGTGTCGTCGAACGACAGGCCGCCGCGAGCGTCCTGCCCGTCACGATCGACCCGCGTCTGAAGGAAGACGAGCGGAACGCGCGAGTCGATCGCCCGGAGGGCGACGGACAGGTCATCGGCGGGCATGTCGAAGAGATCGTCGCCGATCAAGATGAGATCGAACCGCTCCGGGTCGGCCCGGAGCGCCGCGATGGCGGATGCGGCGCTGGTCAGGCCCACCGGTTCGTAGCCCATCGACGCCAATGCATCCTCCGCCCGCTCCACGCGGGACGTTTTCTCGGCCGCCACCATGATGACCTCGCCGCGTCCGGCGAGCTCCCTGTCCTGCGCCCCTTCGACGCCGTGTAGGGGCAACCAGAACGCGAGGCTCGTCCCTTGGCCCGGCAAGCTGTCGAGATGGAAGGCGCCGCCGAGATCGCGGATTACCTCGGCCGCCGTTGCGAGACCTAGCCCCGTGCCGGCGGGGCGCGTCGTAAAGAAGGGCTGGAAGAGCTTCGCCTGCACGTCGGCCGGGATGCCGACGCCCTGGTCGACCACGCTGATTCGGACGTAGGAGCCCGCCTCGAGTGTGCCGTGTGACAGCGTTTGCCGCTTGCCGAGATCGGCCACCTCGATCGAAACCACGACGGGCGTGCCGGACTCTGAAGCTTGTGCGGCGTTGTTGATCAGGTTGACCAGCACCTGCTGGATCTGGGTCGGATCGGCAGTCACGCAGACATCCCCGCCGGGGAGGCGAGTGTCGAATGCGATGCGGACGGCGAGTGAGGGCGCAAGCAGGGCCACGGTGTCGGCGGCCAGCGCTCCCAAGGCCACGGGTCGGAGCTTCCTGTCCCCGCGCCGTCCATAACTGAGGATTCTCTGGACCAGCGTACCGGCGCGCTCGCCCGTCTCGGCGATGTGCTGGGCGTGTCTCCGGACCAGGGCCGGTGCGTCCGGCCAGTACGCGACGATCTCGGCGTGGCCTAGCATCACGCCGAGCAGGTTGTTGAAGTTGTGCGCGATGCCGCTGGCGAAAAGGCCAACCATTTCGAGGCGCTTGGCGCGCTGTACCTTTTCCTCCAGCGCGAGCCGATGCCGTGCTTCGCTTTCGCGATGCAGGGCATTGCTTATCATAATGCCGGTGAGACGCAGGGGGGATGCCATATCGCTGCGCCACGCGGAGACCTCCGGGGCTCGCTCGAAAGCGAGAATGCCAATGAACACCTCTTGGTCGAAGACCTTCACGCAGGACCAATGGGGAATGCCATGCCGCCTGAGTAGAGCCATAACGGCCGGCGGTGGCGTGCTGGCGAAAGTGGCCGTCGAAAAAATATGGCCGCTTTCGGCCGACAGGATCGGGACCACCTCGAGCAAGGCTCCCGGCCAGTCGGGCGAGGCCTCGACGCTGGGCCGCCTCCAAATCAGCAGGTCTGGCTCGTCGCCGAAGACGAGGAGGTAGGAACGAACGCTTTGAGTGCCCACACCCATCGTCTGCAGCGACTCACGAATCCGGTGTCGGATGTCTTCGGGCTGGCATCCGATGAGGATGTTCGAAATTTCGGTGAGGCGATGCTCGGTGTCGGCCCGCTCCCGCAGCGCAAGGAGGGCGTTTGTCAGGCGTCGTCCCAGTTCCACGAGGCTGGCGAGGAATAGGATGGCGACCCCGAAGAGGGCCAACCGGTATTGTTCGGCGAGATGCTCGCGGACCTTCTGTCGCTGCTGGAAGATGGCTCGGATGGCGGCACGCTGCTTCAACGTCAGCAGCGTGGGGAGGCGCCAGGCCACGCTGTCGAGAGTCGGCAGCACCTCGACGAGCAGGCGACCGTGCAGGACGAGGCTGGCCAAGTCAGCCGCCGCATCCGCTGTAGCGGGTCCGTTGCCGACGCGGGCGAGCTGCTGATTGGTCCTCGCGATGACGTCGGGTGTCGGCTGCTGCGACAGCTGCATCACTGCCGCCGTGAGGGCACCGGTCCGGGCCGCGAAGTCGCCCTGACCCTCGGTCCGCGCCAGCCTTTCGCTGAGCAGAGCGAAGTAGGCGAAGGAGTTCTGCGCCAGGGCATTGGCGCTCTTGAAAGCCTCGCCGAGGCTGTCCTCGGCCGCGATCGCATCGGCGATGCGGGCGATCGGGGCGTCGGCGGCGCCATCCGACACGCTGCGCAGCCTGTCCAGACAGACATACAGTCGCGCTACGTCAGCCACCATGGGATCGTAATCGTGCAGGAGCCCGCCCCGAAGGCTGAGGAGATCGCTCTGCAGCCTCACCTCCGCAGTCGCGATGCCGCCCAGGGCCTGGTTCACCGAGGCCATCTCGGTGTCGGAGAGCTGCAGGCTGCAGACCAGCAGCAAGGTGAGCGCCAGGGCCAGCACGACCGCGGCGGCGACCATGCGGAGCAGGCTCATGGCTTGGCCTTGTTGAGCAGGCGTCCCTCGTAGCAACCCGTCAGGGTCCCCAGGAAGGCGACGATCTGCCGGGTCTCGGCGTCGGTGAAGCGGCGGCCCAATTGCGCCCGCGCCATCATCTGCACGACCTCGCCGAGCTTGGCGACGCTGCCTTTATGGAAATAGGGTGGCGTCACCGCCACGTTGCGCAGGCTGGGCACCCGCATGGTGAAGGTGTGCCGGTTCAACAATTGGCCGAAGATGCCGTTGCGTTCGAACAGGTTGCCGCCGACGTTCGCCTCCTGGTGACACGACGCGCAGCCGGCCGACTTCAAGAGGCGATAGCCGGCGAGTTCGTCGGCCGAGATCGCATTCGCCTGCCCGCGCAGCAGAGATCGAAACGGCTGTGCGGCGTCACCAGGGTCTTCTCGTAGGTCGCCAGGGCATCGAGGAGGTCGGCCCAATTGGGGGCACGGCCGTCATAGGCGATTCGGAACGCCGACGCGCGGGCCGGGTCAGACTGGAGCTTGCGGGTGACCTCGTCGGGCGTGGTCGCCGTGAGGTCGGACCGTCGCAGCGACCCCGCCGTCTGTTCCGTGAGGCTGTGCGCGTCGCCGACCCAATCGAGCCGGAAGCTCAGGGCGGCGTTGAACACCGTGTCGGTGTTGGTGCGGATCGCCTGGCTGTCGGGCGCGCTGTCCCGGGCCCGCGCAACCGCGCCGTTGCTGGCGGTATTGTGGCAGGACGAGCGTGAACGGTCGCCGCCGTGCGACAGGCGGGGATCCTCGAACAAAGATAGGCCGAGGTCGATCCGCGTCGCGCCCATCGGCTCGGGCGAGGGGATCGGCCGGATCGGCTCGATCTGCGGCACGGGCCGGACGGCGGCCGGGACCGACCCGTCCGGCGAGCCCGCCGACGAGAGCCCCAGACACACCGAGGCGATGGCGAGCCAGCGGCAGGCGCGCCATCCTGGCGAAGACGTCCGGATCGATGGGGCCAATGTGCTGCTCTCTCGCGGCGGCCCTCGCCTGCGTCGGCCGACGGTGTTGCTGTGGATCGCCCTCGTTACGGTTCGACGACGGCCATCGCTGTTCAGGTTACGGATGCAACTATTCCCTGGCTAGTCGCCGGGATTGCAAATGCAACGGGCGTAGTCGCGTCCTGCAGTCGAAGCGTAATGGCGGCGATCGAAGCCTCCTGCATCGACCAACATTCAGCGAGGCAGCCATAACCGGCGAAACTCTTGGGTCCCGTACCGTCATCGCGTTCCCGCGATTGGTGTTAGAGGCCGCGACGGCGAGGCAGCGCGGCACGGCCCGATCGAGCCACGCGGACGATCCGCAGCCGCACTGGACTTGACGCGTGTCGAGCGCCGGGGACATGACGCTGCGCTGGATCGCCGTATCCATCTTGGCCGGCCTCGCCTATGCGGCGGCGGCGCACGGTCCTGTGTCGCCCGACATGCTCCACGCGGTGCACGAGATGGATCGGTGGCGGCGGCGTCCGTGAGCCGATCGAAGGGTGGCGCTCCGCGGCAGCATCGCCATGCGGGCTGCCGCACATCGAAGAAGAGAAGGACGGTCTTGCTGAAGATAGAGACACGAGACGGCGTGGGCTCGCCTACGAGGATCTGGGCACGGGGCCGGGCCGGCCGATGCTGCTGGTCCACGGCTTCGGATGCGACCGCAGCTTCATGGCCCATCAGCAGACCGTGTTCAGCCGCGAGCGGAGGACGGTGACGGTGGACCTGAAGGGACATGGGCAGAGCGATGCTCCCCGGCAGAACTACACGCCGGCGGGCTTCGCCGAGGACCTCGCCTGGCTGTGCGGCCGGCTCGGTCTCGCGGCGCCGCTCGTTGTGGGGCACAGCATGGGCGGCACGATCGCGCTCGAACTCGGCGCGCGCTATCCCGACAGCGTCGCGGCCGTGATGATGATCGACAACTTCGTGTTTCCGGCTCCCGCCATGGTGGACGCAATGCGCCCGCTCGCGGCAAGCCTGCACGGGAGCGACTTTGAAGCCGGTCTCACGGCACTCCGAACCGCGGTGGCGCGACCGGGCGAAGGCCCGCAGGCGGACATGCGATGGGCGGCGTCGCTGGCCGCCACGCCGCAGCACGTCCTAGCGTCAGCTTTCGCGAGCCATACCGTCCTCTACGACGCCGGCCCGGCGGCGGCCTGCCGTGTCCCACTCGCCTTTGTCGGCGCCGCGTCGCCACTCGGGGACGCCGGCCGCTTCAGGGCGCTGTGCCCGGACCTGGTGGTGGGACAGACGGTCGGCTCCGGCCATTTCTCGCCGCTGCTGGTCCCTCACCAGATCAACGCCATGATCCGCGACTTCGAGCGGACCCCAACCGTGGGTTCTAGCCGACATCGGCGACCCCACGTCCGGGGTCGCGCTCCGCATGTCCTTGAGCCTCGTTCCGTGAAATGCTTCCCGTGAATCCTGATGGCCTCCACGCCCGCGTTCGGGCACCTCAACCCGCTTCTGACGATCGCCAGGATGGCGCGGGCGCGCGGCGACGAGATCGTCCTTACGACCGCCTCGGTGCTAACCCCGAAGGTGATCGAGGCCAGCATCCGATTCCTCGCGCTCGCCCCCGAGGCCGATCTCGACCTGCGCCGGATCGAGGATTTCGCGCCCGAGCGGGCCAACATCCCTCCCGGGCCGCTCAGGCTCGCCTTTGATTTCCGGCGGCTGTTCCTGGATTCGATGCCGGCCCAGGCGGCGACGCTGTGGTCCCTGATCGCCAGCGAGGTCCCCGACCCGCTCCTCGTGGACCAGACGTTCTGCGGCTCCACGCCGCTGTTTCTGGACCGCGCCCGACCGCGCCCGCCGCTGGTGATGCTCGGCGTGACCTTCCTGCCGCTGGCGCGGCCCGACGGAGCGCCGATGGGCCTGGGACTGCCGCCGGCCGAGAACGCTGACACCCGCGCCCGCTATGTCGGGGTCGCGGCGCAGGTCGATGCCGTCTTCACCACACCGGTGCGCGCCAGGGCCGACCAGATCCTGACCGCCACGGGCTTCCCGCCTCTATCACCCGCCTTGATGGAGGCGCGCGTCCTGCACTGCGACCGCTATCTGATGCCTGCGGTTCCGGGGTTCGAGTAGGATCTCCTCCCGGTGTCGAACCATGTCCGCTTCGTCGGCGCGCTGCTGGCTCCGCCGAGTTCCGCGCCGCTCCCCGCGTGATGGGCGGAGCCGTCGCGAGGCAGGCGACGCCATCCGAACACAAGGCTGGCACTCACCGCTTGGCGTCGCGCCACCTCGGCCACTCGCGCCCCCGGGACCAGAGTCTCCTCGATGATCCGAGCCTTCTCGTCGTCCGACCACCGACGCCGCCGCTCGACCCCGCTCAGAACCTCGACCCGCATCGACCTGATGACCTTTGGGCTAGCTGTAAGCCCGTAAGGTCGGCCGCAAAACCGTCACCCCGCAAGACGGCCTTCGCCGGATGCGTAGTGCGCCAGTGAAACTGGCGAAGGAGAGTCGATGAAAGTTCGACACAGGAAAGGAGTAGCGAACCACCCTGACCCCGAGTCATGCGGTGTCGACTGTGAAGTCGCCGCCGAAGC
>JBPBQY010000053.1:0-9640 GCA_050920985.1 Janthinobacterium lividum
CGGTGAGCGTGCCCGTCGTCACGGTTCCGACGGTCGTCTGCGTGATCGATGACCCCAACGCGGTCGTGCTGGTCGACACCTGCAGCGTGCCCGTGCTGGTGGTGTTGTTGCCGTTGCGGGAGAACGAATCGACGATGTTGGTCGTCGACGTGCTGCCGTCGAGCAGGTTGACTCCGTTGAACGACGCCGAGCCCATGATGCTCACGAGGCTCTGCTGCTGGGCCGCGATGTCGCTCTGCACCTGCCCGAGGTTCACGCCCGAAGTCTGGGCCGTGACGATGTCGGCCTTCATCTGCTTCAGGATCGTCTCGACGCTGTTCATCGCCGAGGTAGCGGTGTTGAGCACCGAGGCGCCGAGGTTCAGCGCGTTGCCGACGGCGCCCAGCGCGCTCACGTCCGACTTCATGCTGGTGGCAATGGACCAATAGGCGGCGTTATCGGACGCGTTGGCGACGGCGAGGCCCGACGAGATCTGACCTTGTGTCTTGTTAAGCTCTTTCTGCGTCGATGAAAGATTCTGCAGCGCCGTCATGGCGGAGGTATTGGTGAGAAGGCTGCTCATAGTTGATTTCCCGAATGTCTATTTGATTGAGGACATTCCGGATCAATACCGGTACGCGAGAGCGGCCTGATGCCTTCGACCCTCACCGCGAAAGGTGTGATCGATCTTGCGTGGACCCAACGTGAACTCAAGCTCTTTCCGAAACCTTGAATTCTACGGTCCACTAACTCTGAGCGAGATGGTTCGTAACGATCTGGTTAACGTTTAACTGTGGTAGGGATGAGAAAGTCGGGCGGGAGCTCGATGCTCAAAGCACTACCGGAGGGCTCCGGTTGGCTGGTGCGTCCCTGCCGGTAGCGGAGTGACTCCGCGGATCCCCGAAAGCAAAACAGCCGCGCCTTTTTTGGCGCGGCCGTTTCTCCTCAGTATTCGAACCTCCTAGCATCAGGCGCAAGAGGCTTGACCTTAGGACGGTCAGACGTTTAGCCGTTGAACAGCTTAAGGATGAGCTGGCTGTTCTGGTTGGCCATGGACAGGGCCTGGATGCCGAGCTGCTGCTGGGTCTGCAGAGCCTGGAGGCGGGTCGAGGCGACGTTCATGTCGGCATCCACCAGCGAGCCCACGCCCGACGTCAGAGCGTCCGAGATCGAAGAGGTGAACGAGATCTGGTTGTTGACCGTGGTGGTGTACTGGCCGAGCGTCGCCGCGCCCGTCGTCACGCTGTTGATCGCCTTGTCGATGGCGGCCGCCAGGGTGCTGAGATCCGTGCTGCCTGTCGAAGACGACAGCTTGAAGCCGAGAAGGCTGTCGGCCGCATAGTAGCCGTTGGTGACCGACGTCGTCGTGGTCGAAGCGGCCGTGCCGGTGCCCGTCGTCACCGCGGACACCGACATGCCGGACGACCCTGCGCTGCCGGCCGCGGTGGTAAGCGTGAGCGTCGCGCCGAGAAGCCCGCCGCCGGTGAGCGTGCCCGTCGTCACGGTTCCGACGGTCGTCTGCGTGATCGATGACCCCAACGCGGTCGTGCTGGTCGACACCTGCAGCGTGCCCGTGCTGGTGGTGTTGTTGCCGTTGCGGGAGAACGAGTCGACGATGTTGGTCGTCGACGTGCTGCCGTCGAGCAGGTTGACCCCGTTGAACGACGCCGAGCCCATGATGCTCACGAGGCTCTGCTGCTGGGCCGCGATGTCGCTCTGCACCTGATTGAGGTTCACGCCCGAGGTCTGGGCCGTGACGATGTCGGCCTTCATCTGCTTCAGGACCGTTTCGACGCTGTTCATCGCCGAGGTGGCGGTGTTGAGCACCGAGGCGCCGAGGTTCAGCGCGTTGCCGACAGCGCCCAGCGCGCTCACGTCCGACTTCATGCTGGTGGCAATGGACCAATAGGCGGCGTTGTCGGACGCGTTGGCGACAGCGAGACCCGACGAGATCTGGGCCTGGGTCTTCGACAGGTCTTTCTGCGTCGAAGCAAGGTTCTGAAGCGCCGTCATGGCGGAGGTATTGGTGAGCAGGCTCGACATGGAGAATGGTTCCGGTGGTCAATGGATGGGTGTGGACATCCCGGATTCGACCGGACACGGGTTCGGCGTCATGCCTTCGAGGCTCCTGGTGCGCGGCACCTGCCTCGATCTCGTGTGACCTGAACCTAATCCGTTCCCCTTGCCGCAAGGTTAATTGTCGGCGAACCGTCAACCTTAATTGGTTACGTCACGAAAACGATCGGACCAAGCTCCCCACCAGCATGTTCCAGCCGTCGATCAGCACGAAAAACAGCACCTTCAACGGCAGCGAAATCACGGATGGCGGCAGCATCATCATGCCCATCGACATGGTGATGGTCGACACCACCATGTCGATCACCAGGAACGGCAGGGCGATGAGGAAGCCGATCTCGAAGCCGCGGCGGATCTCCGAGATCATGAAGGCGGGGATCAGGATGCGCAGGTCGATGGCCGAGCGATCGGCCGTCGCCGATGGGGGCGCCACGCCCGGGGCGGCCGGCGCAGCGGCGGCGGAGCGGATCGAGGGCGGCGCGAGATCGTCGAAGAGCTTGAGATCCTTCTCGCGCACCTGCCCCAGCATGAAGTCGCGGAACGGCCCGGTGATCTTCGTATACGCCTCGGCCTCGGCGATCTTGCCGTCGAGCAGCGGCCGCAGCCCGGTGTCGTAGGCGCGGTCGAAGGTCGGCGCCATGACGTAGAAGGTCATGAACAGCGACAGGCTGACCAGGATCACATTGGCGGGCGTCGTCTGAAGGCCCATCCCCGAGCGCAGGAACGAGAAGGCAATGGCGAACCGCGTGAAGCTCGTCACCATGACGAGAAGGCCCGGCGCGATCGACAGCACCGTGAGCAGCCCGACGAGTTGCACGATGCGGCCGCTGGCCGTGCCACCGGCTTGCGGCAGCACATTGCCGAGATCGATGGATTGAGCCGCGGCGGCGCCCATCGTCGCGGCCAGGATCGCCACAGATAACACTACGGTCGGCAGCACGCCCCGCAGCGCCGGCCTCTTCACGTGACGAGCCCCTCGCCCCTGAACCTCATCGCACCACCAGCATTTCGATCAGAAGCTCCCGCACCTTGCCATCGGACCTGAGCTGGGCCCGCTCGTTGAGATCGTCCCGCAGCGATTCCAAGCCGCTCGCACCCTGGATCTGCTCCAGCGTCAGCGTGCGGACATAGGCCAGGATGTCCTCGTTCAGCCGGCCGGAGAGGAGGTCCATTCCGGGCGCATCGGTCTTGTCGTAGACGATGGCGGTTTGCAAGCGGATCCAGGATCCCTCCGGCGCCGCGAGGTTGGTGACAACCGGGGTGAGCTCCTTGATCATGCGGGTGGAGAGCACGGCGGCTGTCGTCGTCTTGCCCGTGCCGTCCGGCCCGGCCGCGGCCTTGTCACTGGCAGCCTTGGTGACGACCACGATCTGACGCCCGATCAGCGCCCCGCCGCCGGCTGCAGCTAGCGTCAGCACCAGGATCGGAACCAGAGCGACAAGACCCGAGGCCTTCTTGGGTGCATCATCCGCCATCGTGTCTGGCCTCCCCGGTCAGAACGGCTTCACGGCGTCGTAGAGCTGGTGACCCCAGCCGGGCTGCTGGACCTCGCTCATGCGGCCGCGGCCGCCGTAGGAGATCCGCGCTTCGGCGATCTTGTCGTAGGCGATGGTGTTGTCCTTGGTGATGTCGCGCGGCCGCACCACACCCGCCACGTTGATGATGCGCAATTCGTCGTTCACCCGCATCTCCTGCGAGCCGGAGATCAGCATGTTGCCGTCCGGCATGACGCCGGTGACGACCGCCGCCACCGCGAAGGTGATCTTCTCCGAGCGGTCGACGTTGCCGACGCCGCTCGCCGCCGAAGTCGAGTTGATGTCGAGCTGGGGAGCGATCTTGAACGGCGTCGTGCCGAGGCCCGGCGTCACATCGAAGCCATTGCCGATCTTGGCTGTGGTGCTGCGGTCCGATGAATTGCCGAGCTTGGCTTTCTCATCCATGGCGATATTGACGGTCAGCACGTCGCCGACCCGGGTGGCGCGCACGTCGCGGAACAGATTGGCGCGATCGTCGTCCCAGAGCGATTGCGGGCTCGAGCGTGGTGCCGCCGGGAACCCGTAGGCGGCGAAGGGCGTGATGTCGGACTGCAGGCCGTGACCCACGGCGGACATCTCGGGCGCATGGCCGATATCGGCCGGTGGCGTCGCGCAGCCCGCCAGGGCGGCACAGACCGGGATGAGGGCCAGGGACGCGAGAGCTGCGCGCCTCATGACCGCGAATCCTCCGGCGGCGGAGCTGCGGGCGCCGGTGGGGCCGGCGGCGGCACGAGCCCTGCGATGGTGCCGACGAGCTTCACGGCTCGTTCGGCCGGGATTTCGTTCAGGATGGCGGAGGACTGCCGGGCGTTGAGGCCCTGCAGCACGGCGGCCGCGACGGCATCGTCGAGGGCCGCGATCTGCCCGGCGGCGGCGTCGGGGCGCATCTTGGCATAAATGCCGACCAGCGCGGCTTCGGCCTGCTTCTTGGCCTGTTCGTGCAGGGCCAGAACGGCCTTGATCTCCAGCTCCTTGGCCTCGAGGGCCGCGACGCGCTGGGCGATCCCCGCCTGTAGGTCGTTCAGCTTGCGAGTCTGGAGCGCGAAACGGGCGTCCGCGGCGGCGGCGGCGACATTCTGGCAGAAACGCTGCGCCTCGGTGGCGGGTACCGGCGTCGGCGAGGGCGCGGCGGGCGCCGCCGCTTGCGCCGTCGGGCCAAGGCCGGCCAGCAGGACGAGGAGGCCCGGAAGGGCGAAGCGGTGGCGCATGGCGGGGGAAGTCGGCCTCGGAACGGGATTCGGTCACGGCGAGCCTGCCGTGTCGAACTTGCCTCGGGCTGTCCCACGGGATCGGTCAACCGCCGGGGAAGGGCGATACGCCGACGATGTGCGAGTGCCCGCCGAGCATCAGCGCGTAGAGCACGACGGCGGCAGCGAGTTGCCAGGTCAGGAGATGCCGCCACGCCAGCGTCGTGCGCCGCTGCGCCAGAGCGGCGAAGGGCAGGATCGAGGTCTGCGCCGCGAAGGGCTCCCAGCGCTCCGCGCCGATGAGCCGCCGACGCTTGGCGTCGATCGACACCGTGCCGGCGAAGCAGACGACGACAAAGGTGCCGAACAGCACCGCCGAAGCCACGTCCCCGTTGCCGACGAGGTGGACGACGGCCCAGATCCCGACGCCAACGAGGAACGGGTGGCGTGTTATGCGCACGATCCCCTTCGGCGGTTCGTCGAGGCTTGCTTCCTGCGCCACCGCGGTGGGGTTCGGCGTGGTGATACCGATCACCGCCAGCAGGAAGGCCGGCACCATGAGGACGATGGCGACGGGCTTCCACCATTCGAGCGGTCCCCAGGTCTCGACATAGGGCGCGGCCTTGTAGCTGTTCACCAGCCACCAGATCCCGACCAGCGACGCCGCCGAGAAGACCAGCCCGTAACCCTTGTCGCCGAGGCGGCCGACGACGGCGTCCCTCAACCGGGTACCGGCGACGCCGAGGTGAATTCCGACGAAGAACAGTGCACTCGCAACCAGCATCGGCATCGACGATCCTCCTCTAACCCTGGGTCCAGCCTAGCCGAGCCTGCTTGCGGCGGGAGGGATTGGATGGGCACGGTCGTGCATGTCGCAGGACAGGCCGCCATCGACACAAGCTTCGAGTCATGTTTCCGCTGCAGGGTGCCGGCTCGGGGGCGAAATTTGCAGCGCCACACCGGCCATGCGCATGGCAGCCGGCCGCCGGACGCGACCGTCTTCTGGAATTCACAATATTGCTGCAGTGCAACATGACTGCTAAAGGTGATGACTGCTGAAGGATACGGGTCATGAGCGACGTCTGGGACACGAAATACGGCAAGCGCCGCGTGCGGCACGATCCGCCGGAGATCGCCGAAGCCATCGCGGCTGCGCAGGGTCTGTCGGACGATCCCGGCGAGCAGGCCGAGATCGCCGCGTCGCTGATGGGCGTTGCGGTCGAAGAGGCTGTGGCTGAAATCAAGAAGGCCTCGACGAAGCGCAAGCCGATCACGCTGACCTCGACCGATCGCAAGGGTATGGCCCGCGCTGTCGTGGTAGAGCGCCGTCCGAGCCGGACGCTGATCATGAACCGCGGCGCCGCCAGTCGCTGACCGGAGGCTGCGCCGAAAGCGCTGGCGCTCCCTCGTCGGTTGTGTATAAGGGCTCTCGTGTCCGTCACCCGCTTTTGCGGGCGATGCGGCTTGCTGGACGACATCCCGGCAGCACGCAGGACGGCGCATCTCGGCCAACTCCGGCCGGATCTCCTCACGACCGAAAGGACTGACGATGTCGATTACGGCAGAGCGCAAGACCGCGCTGATGCAGGAACATGCCACCAAGGCCGGCGACACGGGTTCGCCCGAGGTGCAGGTGGCGATCCTGACGGAACGCATCACCAACCTCACCGAACACTTCAAGACGCATAAGAAGGACAACCACTCCCGTCGTGGCCTCCTGAAGCTCGTCTCCACCCGCCGTTCCCTCCTCGACTACGTCAAGGACAAGGATGCGGCCCGTTATCGCGCCATCATCGAGCGTCTCGGCATCCGCCGCTGACCTCAAAGGCTGGGCCGCAAGGGCCGGCAAGCCTGTCTCTTCTGGAGACGGGAACCACTGAACCGAAGCGCGGCGGCGGCATGGGGTTGCCGCCGCGCCTGACCGGCGAGCGTGGTCATGGCAGGATCGCCAGAGGCTGCCTCGAACCCGGACCGATCGCACACCGCACACGGCGGAGACGCGAGGATCCGGGCGGAACCGGAGGATGCGTGGACCACGGGTCCGCCGCCTGCTCCGGATGTCGAGGCCGACCTCTCGCCGTCTTGCTCATGGCCGACAACCGGCTCGCCATGAAAGACGCACATGTTCGAAGTGAATCGCGAAGAGATCGATTGGGCCGGGCGCAAGCTCGTGCTCGAAACGGGCAGGATCGCCCGCCAAGCCGACGGGGCGGTGCTCGCTTCCTACGGCGAGACCACCGTCCTGGCCACCGTGGTGTCGGCCAAGGCCGCCAAGCCCGGTCAGGACTTCTTCCCCCTGACGGTCAATTACCAGGAAAAGACCTTCGCGGCCGGCCGCATTCCCGGCGGTTATTTCAAGCGTGAGGGACGCCCGTCCGAGAAGGAGACCCTCGTCTCCCGTCTTATCGACCGGCCCATTCGCCCGCTGTTCCCCGAAGGCTACCGCTTCGACACGCAGGTCGTCGTGACGGTCCTGTCGCATGACATGGAGAACGACCCCGATATCCTGGCCATGGTGGCGGCCTCCGCCGCCCTGACGATTTCGGGCATACCCTTCATGGGACCGGTGGGTGCCGCCCGCGTCGGCCTCGTCAAGGATGAACTCAAGGTCAACCCGACCATCGACGAACTCAAGACCTCGTCGCTCGACCTCGTCGTCGCCGGCACGGCCGATGCCGTTCTGATGGTCGAATCGGAGGCGAAGCAGCTCTCCGAAGAAATCATGCTGAAGGCCGTGATGGCCGGCCATGCCGGCTTCCAGCCGGTGATCGAGGCCATTATCCGCCTGGCCGAGAAGGCCGCTCGCGAGCCGCGCACCTTCGAGCCCGCCGACACCGATGCCGTCGAGACCGCCGTGCTCGGCGCCGTCGAGAGCGACATCCGCTCTGCCTATGCGATCACCGCCAAGGCGGAGCGCTACAAGGCACTCGATGCCGCGAAGAAGAAGATGATGGCGGCGCTGGCCCCCGCGGACGGCGAGGCCAAGTTCCCCGCCCAAGCCCTGTCCGAGGCCTTCAAGGCCGCGCAGGCCAAGGTCGTGCGCAACTCGATCCTCGACACCGGCTCGCGCATCGACGGCCGCGATCTCAAGACGGTTCGCGCCATCCAGTCGCAGGTCGGCATGCTGCCCCGCACTCATGGTTCGGCTTTGTTCACCCGCGGCGAGACGCAGGCGCTCGTGGTGGCGACGCTCGGCACGGGAGAGGACGAGCAATACGTCGACAGCCTGGAAGGGTCCTACAAGGAGCGCTTCCTGCTCCATTACAACTTCCCTCCCTATTCGGTGGGCGAGACGGGCCGCATGGGTTCGCCCGGTCGCCGCGAGATCGGCCATGGCAAGCTCGCCTGGCGCGCCATCCGTCCGATGCTGCCGACTGCGGCCGAGTTCCCCTACACGATCCGCGTCGTCTCGGAGATCACCGAGTCGAACGGTTCGTCGTCGATGGCGACGGTCTGCGGCGCGTCCCTCGCCCTGATGGACGCCGGCGTGCCCCTGAAGGCGCCGACGGCCGGTATCGCCATGGGCCTGATCCTGGAAGGCGAACGGTTCGCGGTCCTCTCCGACATCCTGGGCGACGAGGATCACCTCGGCGACATGGACTTCAAGGTGGCCGGAACTGCCGAGGGCATCACCTCGCTGCAGATGGACATCAAGATCGCCGGGATCACGGAAGAGATCATGCGGGTCGCCCTTGGGCAGGCCAAGGACGGCCGGCTCCACATCCTCAACGAGATGTCCCAGGCGCTGACCGGTGCTCGGGCCGAGCTCGGCGAGTTCGCGCCGCGCATCGAGAGCTTCAAGATTCCGACCGACAAGATCCGCGAAGTGATCGGCACGGGTGGCAAGATCATCCGCGAAATCGTTGAGAAGACGGGCGCCAAGGTCAACATTGAGGACGACGGCACTGTGAAGGTGGCGTCGAGCGACGGCGAGAAGATCCGCGCCGCCGTGAACTGGATCAAGTCGATCGCCACCGATCCGGAGGTCGGGCTGATCTACGAAGGAACGGTCGTGAAGGTCGTCGACTTTGGCGCCTTCGTGAACTTCTTCGGCTCGAAGGACGGCCTCGTGCATGTCTCCCAACTCGCCCAGGGCCGGGTCAACAAGCCGTCCGACGTCGTCAAGGAAGGCGACAAGGTCAAGGTCAAGCTCGTCGGCTTTGACGACCGCGGCAAGACCAAGCTGTCGATGAAGGCCGTCGATCAGGCGACCGGCGAGGATCTCGACAAGAAGGAGAAGGAGCCCGTCACTTTCTGACGGCTCCTGCTCTTCCGATGATCAGCGCCGCGGTCCCGAATGGGCCGCGGCGTTTCGCGTTCGAAGGCGGATTGCCGTCATCCCGACGAGTCCTGGTCGGTGGCATGGACCCCGGCTCGGGGCCGGGAAGGCGCCGAGGACTGAGCTGGCTGGGTGCCGGTCTCTGTCCCGCCTTGAACGGCCTACACGTCCATCCTAAACGAAGCCCCCTGCCCTGCCGCAACGAGGGGCCTGCGACGCATCTGTGTTTCCCGAGCGAGTCGCGGGTCCTGGCTGCAGATCCTGTGCTGAGCCTCGTTTTTTGACAGTTCCACGACTTTCGGGTTGACGGGCTGTCCCTCGCCATCCTATATCACCGTCATCGACGGCGGCGTTGCTTGATGCGCGCTGCGGACGACGCTTCCGAGTTCGCTCAGGGGTTACGTGGCTCGGCAGGGTTTGCCGGGTGCATTGTCGTCGTTCTGGGTCCTGCGCTGTGAGGTGTAGGGTTTCGTTTTGGGGTCAGCTTTTGGCCCTGCGCTGTTTGACAATTGTATCGGAAGAAAGAGAAACGTGGACGGCGGTATCCTTGCGGTTTGCCTATTGGCAGACACTGCACTTCGGTG
>JBPBQY010000097.1:0-8709 GCA_050920985.1 Janthinobacterium lividum
TTCCTGCGCAACGACCTGGATCCGATCGCCTTCGATACGGGTCCGGCCAATGCGCTCGTCGACGACCTCCTGCTTGAGCGGACCGGCGCCGCCTTCGACCGCGATGGCGCCACCGCGGCGGTCGGTACGATCCATGGCGCGATCGTCGAAGCCCTGATGCGCCACCCCTATTTCGACGCGCCACCGCCGAAGTCGCTCGACCGCAACGCCTGGTCCCGCGCGCCGGTCGAGGCACTGTCGACGGAGGATGCCGCCGCGACGCTGACGGATTTCACCGCCGCCAGCGTCGAGCGCGGTATCGCGCTCCTGCCCGAGGTGCCGCAACTTGTGATCGTCTGCGGCGGCGGTGCGCGAAACCCGACGCTGATGGGGCGGCTCGCCGCTCGGCTGCCCTGCCGGGTTGCAACGGCCGGCTCGCTGGGGTGGGACGGCGACGCCATGGAGGCGCAAGCCTTCGCCTATCTGGCGGTTCGCTCGCGGCTCGGCCGGCCCATCACATTCCCGGGGACGACGGGCGTGACGACGCCGCTGACGGGCGGCGTGGTCCACGCCGCCCGGTCATAAAAGTCTCGAACGCTCAGCCGGTGTTGCCGCTGCGCGCCGGGATGGCGGTCCGAACCGGGTTGTCGAGACGCCGATCGAGATAAGTGCTGACCTCGGCGATGAGGGTGTCGACGCAATTCTCGAAAAAGTGGTTGGCGTCCGGGATCACGGCATGCTCGATCAGGATGCCCTTCTGTGTCTTCAGCTTCTCGATCAGCATCTGCACCTCCTTCAGCGGCGCCACGCGGTCCTTGTCGCCATGGACGAAGAGGCCCGACGACGGGCAGGGCGCCAGGAACGAGAAGTCGTAGAGCGTCGCCGGAGGGGCGATCGAAATGAAGCCCTCGATCTCGGGGCGGCGCATCAGAAGCTGCATGCCGATCCAGGCCCCGAAGGAGAAGCCCGCGATCCAGCAGGCGCGGGCGTCCGGGCTCACGGTCTGAGCCCAGTCGAGCGCCGCGGCGGCATCCGACAACTCGCCGGCGCCGTGGTCGAAATGGCCCTGGCTGCGGCCGACGCCGCGAAAGTTAAAGCGCAGGACCGAGAAGCCGCGCTCGGCGAAAGCGTAGTAGAGGTTGTAGACGATCTGGTTGTTCATCGTCCCGCCGAACTGCGGGTGAGGATGCAGCACGATGGCGATCGGCGCTCCGCGCTTCTTGGCCGGGTGGAAGCGGCCTTCGAGGCGGCCGGCGGGTCCGGCAAAGATGACTTCAGGCATGGGCTCTCCGAGCGTTCCGGGAACGGTCCGCCCGGGCGCGGTGCCCCGACCGGCAGGGCGGACCGGACGCGGCGTATAGATGGTCCGAGCGGGCGGACGCGCTGTTGACTCCGGTTTCGCGAGGCCGTAACCCAGTTAGAATAATTCTAACAGCCTGACGGCCACTGCTCACCGGTTCGAGCGAAGGCTTGCCCGCGTGCAAGCGGCCTCTTAGCACGCCTACCGCTTGCGATTGCAAGACTTTTGAGTGATCTCCCGTGACCGGCCAGTCCGACCGTCCCCGCGTCTACCTCGATCACAATGCCACGGCCCCTCTGCGCCCCGAGGCACGAGCCGTGATGCTCGCGGCCTTGGAATCGGCCTCCAATCCGTCATCTGTCCACGCCGAAGGGCGTCGTGCCCGCGCACTCGTCGAGGAGAGCCGCGCGTCGGTGGCGTCCCTGGTCGGCGCGTCCCCGAGCGGCGTGGTGTTCACCTCCGGAGCGACGGAAGCCGCTCATCTGGCCTTGACGCCGGACCTCTCGGTAGACGGCACGACCGGCTTAACGCACCTGCTCGTGTCGGCGACCGATCATGTCGCAGTGCTGCGCGGGCATCGCTTCCTGGCCGGGGCCGTCACGGTCCTGCCGGTTCATCCTGATGGGACCCTCGACCTCTCGGCTCTGCGAGACCGGCTCGCCGAGGGCCCCCGCGCCGTCGTGGCCGTGCAGGCGGCCAACAATGAGACGGGGGTGATCCAGCCCATCGCCGAGGTCGGGGCACTCGTCCGCACCCACGGCGGCGTCCTCGTCTGCGACGCCGTCCAGGCCGCGGGCCGCGTCGATTGTCGCGCGCTCGGTGCCGACATTCTTCTCCTGTCCGGCCACAAGCTCGGCGGACCCGCGGGGGCTGGCGCCATGATCATCGCTTCCGACCGCGTCGCCTCGGGGTCTCCCGTGCTGCAGGGTGGAGGGCAGGAGCGGGGACGCCGCTCCGGCACGGAGAATGTCGCCGCCATCGCGGGCTTCGGTGCGGCGGCACGCGCCGGGTCGTTGCCGGGCCTTTCGGCGCTGCGGAACCGCTTCGAGGAGGCTCTTCTCGATATCGCGCCCGATGCCGTGATTTTCGGTCGCAATGCCGAGCGCTTGCCCAACACCTCGGCCTTCGCGGTACCGGGCATCACGGCGGACCGCCTTCTGATGGCGCTCGATCTCGACGGTATCGCGGTCTCGTCCGGCTCGGCCTGTGCGTCGGGAAAGGTCGGGCATTCACACGTCCTGGAGGCTATGAAAGTGAGAACCGCTTTCACTTCGGGAGCGATCAGGGTAAGCTTGGGGTGGGATTCGGACGAGGTCGGCCTGGACCGTGCGGTTCATGCGCTCGCTACGGCACTGCACCGCATGCGCCAGGGGCGGCGGTGCGCCGCCGCGTGACTATATAGACGACAGGGCCCCTTCAAGGCCGACCGACTGAGGGAGATCGGGGCGCTCGCGCTGCCGATCCGGGAGTATTGAAATGGCGGCTGTTCAGGACACCGTCGATCGCGTCAAGGCGATCGACGTCAGTGAGTACAAGTACGGCTTCGTGTCTGACATCGAGTCCGACCGGGCGCCGAAGGGTCTCAACGAAGACATCGTCCGCTTCATCTCGGCCAAGAAGGGCGAGCCGGAGTGGCTCACCGACTGGCGTCTCGAAGCCTATCGCCGCTGGCAGACGATGGAGTCGCCGGACTGGTCGCGCGTCAAACATCCGCCGATTGACTACCAGGACCTGCATTATTTCTCGGCGCCCAAGGGCACAGCCGGGCCGAAGTCGCTGGACGAGGTCGATCCCGAACTGCTGCGCACCTATGAGAAGCTCGGCATCCCGCTGCGGGAGCAGGAGATCCTCGCGGGGGTCGAGCCCTCGTCGCGCGTCGCCGTTGACGCTGTGTTCGATTCGGTATCGGTCGCCACGACCTTCAAGGCCGAGCTCGCCAAGTCGGGCGTGATCTTCTGCCCCATCTCCGAGGCCGTGCATTCGCATCCGGAGCTGGTGAAGAAGTATCTCGGGTCGGTCGTTCCGGTCACCGACAATTATTATGCGACCTTGAACTCGGCCGTCTTCTCGGACGGGTCGTTCGTCTACATCCCGCCGGGCGTCCGCTGCCCGATGGAGCTGTCGACCTATTTCCGCATCAACGACACCAAGACGGGTCAGTTCGAGCGCACGCTGATCATCGCCGACAAGGGCTCCTACGTGAGCTATCTCGAGGGCTGCACGGCTCCGATGCGCGACGAGAACCAGCTCCACGCCGCGGTTGTCGAGCTCGTGGCGCTGGAAGACGCCGAGATCAAATATTCGACGGTGCAGAACTGGTATCCGGGCGACGCCGAGGGCAAGGGCGGCATCTACAACTTCGTGACCAAGCGCGGTGACTGCCGCGAGGCTAGGGCCAAGATCTCCTGGACCCAGGTCGAGACGGGCTCCGCCATCACGTGGAAGTACCCGTCCTGCATTCTGCGCGGCGATGACTCGCGTGGGGAATTCTATTCGATCGCCATCTCAAACGGGATGCAGCAGGTCGACAGCGGCACCAAGATGATCCACCTCGGCAAGAACACGACGAGCCGCATCATCTCGAAAGGGATCGCGGCCGGCCGCTCCGACAACACCTATCGCGGCCTCGTCTCGGCTCATCGGAAGGCCACCAACGCGCGCAATTTCACCAATTGCGATTCGTTGCTGATCGGCGAGCTCTGCGGCGCCCATACGGTTCCCTACATCGAGGCCAAGACCGCGACGGCGGTGTTCGAGCACGAGGCCACCACGTCGAAAATCTCGGAAGACCAGCTGTTCTACTGTCGCCAGCGCGGCCTGTCGGGCGAGGAGGCGACCGCCCTCATCGTCAACGGCTTCGTGCGCGACGTGCTCCAGCAGCTGCCGATGGAATTCGCCGTCGAGGCGCAGAAGCTCATCGCCATTTCGCTCGAAGGCAGCGTGGGCTGATTTCAACACCGCTCATCCCCGCGAAGGCGGGGATCCAGCGCACAATGTCGGCCGAAGGCCGTCCCTCATCCGCCGTCGCCTGTTCGGCCCCTGCATCCCCGCCCTTGCGGGGATGAGCGGGTGAAGGGCCGGCCTTGAATCCGAACGACGATAAGGTTTGCACGCATGCTCGAAGTCAGGAATCTCCACGTCGAAGTGGAAGGTCAGAAGATCCTCCGCGGCCTCGACCTCAAGGTCCATCCTGGCGAAGTCGCCGCCATCATGGGCCCCAACGGCTCCGGCAAGTCGACGCTGTCCTACGTGATCGCGGGCCGCTCGGACTACGAGGTCACCGACGGCGAAGTTCTGCTTGACGGCGAGAACGTACTCGACATGGAGCCCGAGGAGCGCGCCGCCAAGGGCCTGTTCCTGGCCTTCCAGTATCCGGTCGAGATCCCCGGCGTCGCCACCATGACCTTTCTCAAGGCTTCGGTGAACGCTCAGCGCAAGGCGCGCGGCGAGGCTCAACTCTCGACCCCCGACTTCATGCGCCATGTGAAGCAGGGCGCCGAGCGGCTCGAGGTCAATCCCGATATGCTGAAGCGGCCCCTCAACGTCGGCTTCTCGGGCGGCGAGAAGAAGCGCATGGAGATCCTGCAGATGGCGCTACTCGAGCCCCGCTACGGCTTGCTCGACGAGACCGACTCCGGCCTCGACATCGATGCGCTGCGGATCGTGTCGAACGGGGTCAACGCGCTCCGCGCCGCGAACCGGGGTTTCCTGGTCATCACGCACTACCAGCGCCTGCTCGACTACATCAAGCCGGATGTCGTTCACATCATGAGCAAGGGTCGCATCATTAAGAGCGGTGACGCCGCGCTGGCGCTCGAGCTCGAGAAGAACGGCTACCGCGACTATGTCGCCGACGCCGCCGCCTGAGGCCGCACCCATGCCCCCGATGATCCGCCGCGAACACGACGCCGAGCGCATGCTGGGCGAGCAGTTTCACGCTTTCCGTCCTCTCGACGCCTCGGCCACCCGTCGCGACGAGGCTTTCTCGCTCTTCGCCGAAGCGGGCCTGCCGACCCGCCGTATCGAGAGCTGGCATTACACCGATCTGCGCAACCTCGTCCGCGAAGCCCTTCCGCCGGCGCCTGAGCCGGATGCGGCGACGATCGAGGCGGCGCGCGAGCGCTTGAACACCCACGCCGTGCCGGGCGCGGCGCGGATCGTCGTGCTCGACGGGACCTACCGCCCTGAATTGTCAGACCTGTCGACACTTTCCGCTGGCATCAGGGTGACCTCGGTACTCGACGCCCTGTCGTCGGGAGACCTCGATCCGGGTCTCGCCGCCGCGCAGAGGCTTGGCCAGGTCGAGTCCATGCTGGCGCTCAACGCGGCCTTTCTCCAGGGCGGCGCCATGATCGAGGTCGCGCCCGGCACGCAGGCCCTGGCGCCGATCGAGCTCGTGCTGCTGCTCAGCGGTCGCGCGCCGGCCGCCACCTACGACCGGAGCTACATCAAGATCGGCGCGGGCGCCTCGGTGACCCTCATCGAGCGCCACGCGTCGCTGGGCGAATCCAAGTCCCTCGCCGCGTCCGTGCTGGTGGCGTCGGTCGGCGATGGAGCCAGCTTCGAGCATCTCGCCCGCATTGATGGGCTCGGAGCGCAGGCGCTTCACCTCGGAACCACGCTGGTGCGGCTCGGCGCCGACGCCAAGTTCGAGGCGACGACGCTCGTCGCCACGGGCGGCGTGACGCGCCGTCAGGCCTATCTGGAATTTGTCGGCGAACGTTCGACCGCCCATCTCTACGGCGTGTCGCTGCTGGATGGTCAGAGCCATGCCGATACGACGCTGATCGTCACCCATACTGCGCCGCATTGCGAGAGCCGCGAGCTCTACAAGCACATCCTCGACGACGAGGCGACCGGCATCTACCAGGGCCGCGTCGTCGTGGCGCCGGGCGCCCAGAAGACCGACGGCAAAATGCTGTCGAAATGCATCTTCCTCGGCGAGGGTGCCAATATGTACAACAAGCCGGAGCTGGAAATCTTCGCCGACGATGTAGTTTGCGGCCATGGCGCGACCGTGGGTGCTCTCGACGACGACCAGCTCTTCTACCTGCGCGCCCGCGGCATCCCGCTGCGCGAGGCCCAGGCGCTTCTGCTCGAAGCCTTCGCCTCCGAGGCGATCGAGACCGTGTCGCTCCCGTCCGTCAAGGACGAGATGAACGACCGCGTCGGGCAGTGGCTCCGCCAGCACGGAAGGTGACCCCATGCTCGATCAGCCGTCCGCCGGTCTGCCGGCCTATGACGTGGAAGCGATCCGCCGCGACTTTCCAGCGCTGTCGCTGACGCCCTACGGCAAGCCGCTCGTCTACCTCGACAATGCGGCCTCGGCCCAGAAACCCCGGGCCGTGATCGAGCGCATCACCACTGCCTACGAGACCGAATATGCCAACGTGCATCGCGGTCTCCACTATCTCGCCAATGCCGCCACCGAGGCCTTCGAGGGCGCGCGCGAAACGGTCCGCGCCTTCCTCAATGCCGAGTCGGTCGACGAGATCGTCTTCACCCGGTCCGCCACCGAGGCGGTGAACCTCGTCGCCTCGTCCTTCGGCCTCGCCCATATCGGCGAGGGCGACGAGATCGTGCTCTCCATCATGGAGCACCATTCCAACATCGTGCCCTGGCACTTCCTGCGCGAGCGCAAAGGCGCGGTGCTGAAGTGGGTCGGCTGCGACGAGGACGGCAACTTGTCGCTCGACGAGTTCGAGGCCGCATTGTCGCCGCGCACCAAAATCGTCGCCATGACCCACATGTCGAACATGCTGGGCACGATCACGCCCATCAAGGAGATGATCCGCATCGCGCATGCCCGGGGCATCCCGGTGCTGGTCGACGGATCGCAGGGTGCCGTACACCTCGACGTCGACGTGCGTGACCTCGACGCCGATTTCTACCTGTTCACAGGCCACAAGGTCTACGGTCCGACCGGCATCGGCGTGCTCTACGGCAAGAAGGACCTGTTGGCGTCGCTACCGCCCTTCAACGGCGGCGGCGAGATGATCGACGTCGTCACCACCGAGGGCGTGACCTACAATTCGCCGCCGCATCGCTTCGAGGCCGGCACGCCGCCGATCGTCCAGGCGATCGGCCTCGGCGCCGCGCTCGACTATATGCAGGTGATCGGCCGCGATCGGATCCGCGCTCACGAGCGCGATCTCACCACCTATGCCCACGAACGGCTCGGCCGGGTGAACTCGCTGCGCATCTTCGGCAACGCCAAGGAGAAGGGCGCCATCGTGTCGTTCCAGATGCAGAACGCCCATGCCCACGATGTCGCCACCGTGATCGACCGCTACGGCGTCGCGGTTCGGGCCGGAACGCATTGCGCCATGCCTCTGCTGCAGCGCTTCGGGGTCACTGCCACCTGCCGGGCCTCGTTCGGCCTTTACAATACGCGCCAGGAGGTCGATGCCCTGGCTGATGCGCTCCTGCGCGCCGAAGCGCTCTTCGCCTGAACGGATTGATCATGTCAGACGCCACCGCGCCGAACCTGCCGGAGATCGAACCGGCCTCCGCCATCCCGCCCGCCGAACTCGACCAGATCACGGAAGGGCTCGTGGCGGCGTTGAAGACCGTCTACGACCCGGAAATTCCGGTCGACATCTATGAACTCGGGTTGATCTACAAGATCGAGATCGACGATTCGAAGTTCGTCGCCATCGACATGACGCTGACGGCCCCGGGCTGCCCGGTGGCCGGCGAAATGCCGGGCTGGGTCGAGACGGCCGCCGCGGCGGTGCCGGGCGTCGCCGGCGCGCGTGTCAGCATGGTCTTCGATCCGCCGTGGGACCAGAGCCGGATGTCGGACGAAGCCCGCGTCGCCTTGGATATGTGGTGACCCGGACGGCCGTTTGGGTCGCCGCCGTTACGCTCACAATGGCGGCAACCGCGAGTGCTCTTGCGTCTGCACCGTTCGTCTACGTCCCTTCGTCATCACCGGCTGCGCGCTTCTCAGTCATGATCCGGATCGCGGACAGACGCTGTACGGGTGTTCTCGTCGCGCCCGACGCTGTTTTAACCGCCGCGCACTGCGTCGGCTTGGAACCTGTCGAGCCCCACGGCGTGCGGATTTCCTTTCCGACACTCCTTCCCGGTTCACCCTGGACCTGCGTCGCGCGGGGAACAGCGGTCAATCCGCTCTGGGGCGATGTCCATGCGAATGGGCGTCAGCCGGCTTTCGACGTAGCCGTCGTCGCGTTCGACTGTCCTCTCCCGAGCGGCGCAAAAGCGATCGGTGTCGACAGCGACGAGGAGAGAAGCGCGATGGGCACGGAAGGGCTGCCGGTTTCCGTTGTGGGCTACGGCAATCTGACCGAGGATGGTTCGTCAGTCGATGGGTTTAGGGCTCGCGAGGTCATCGATCTGCGTTTGAAGCGTCGCGAGGTCGGCATGCGCGTGCCATCGATCCTTGATGCTCCTGCCCTGATTACGTT
>JBPBQY010000076.1:0-8424 GCA_050920985.1 Janthinobacterium lividum
CGATGATCCGGCGCAGGGCGTCGCGGGTCTGCGGGGTCAGAACAAGGGAGACAGTCTGGGACATGCCGCCCAGACTCGCACGATCCACACTCGCCGTGAATCACCCGAATGGGTCAGAGCACTAGCTTCCCTCGAAAGCCGCCTCAGACGGTGCTATGTTGTCCGAGGAAGCCGGCCAGCAGATCATTGACGGCAGCGGGCGCTTCAAGACTAGCAATGTGCCCCGCCTGAGGAATTTTTACGAAGTCGCAACCTATCCGCGCCGCCATGGCGCGACCCTCCGATTGCGGACGAGCTTGGTCGTCCGTACCGGTTGCGACAAGCGTCGGCATGGCAAGTCCGGCGAGTTCATCTAACGCGTCTCGCCGGTCGAAAATGATCCGGCCCAACGGGGCGATGCTGTCCCGAAGTCGTGCGGGATCCCAAGCCCGAAGAGCTGCAACGAAGCGCTCAGGTAATTCCGGCTGCCGCTCGTTGATCGATTGCGAGAAGAATAGCGCCTTTGCAGCCATTTGCACCGGCGCAGGCACGGCGCCATATTGCTCGATCATTGCCAACATGCCGAAATATGCTTCGCGGCTTTCGCTCGGTTCAGCCGCGAGAGATGTGCCCATGAGAACAAGCGATGATACTCGGGCAGGCGCCATCAGGGCCATCTCTGCGCCCCACATGCCGCCAACTGAGAGACCGACTACGGCGCAAGTATTCACATCCAAGACGTCCAGCAAAGTCAGATGCTGACGGGCTAGGTCCTTCATAGTCCGTGTCCCAGCGGGCATGGCACCAGATTGTCCGTGCCCCCAAAGCTCGGGTACGATGACGCGATATCGATCGGAAAGGGCGGCGATTTGTGGCACCCACATGGAGGCGTTCCAGAGGAAGCTGCCAGCGAGAACAATTGCCGGCCCTGAACCGACAACCAGCGTGTTGATAGCCGAACCATCAATGTCTATAGATCGATTGGTGGAGTTCATGTGCGGATTCCAATAATGAAGTGACCGCCACGGTGCGGCGCGGCGAGACTGCCGACAGGTCATGTCTACCGGACCGCCTGCCGAGCTTCTTGAACAAAACTGCGGTGCTCGTCGGATATTCGCGCGATCTGGGCCGATGAACACGCTGCGCGTCCGACCAATCGTTGGACCGCGGTAGTGCGCCGAAAGGGGGCTGTCCGGCTCGTCCGAGCCTCACAGAAAGCTTCGAGCTATGCGCCTTCAGCATGTCTATGTAGGCGCACAGTGGTATGAGCCAATTATTCGATCTGTGCCATGGCAGACAGGGATCGGCGCATTGTGTCGCGCCGCTGTGAGATAGGGCCTGCTTTGATCAAACCGTGCTTTAGGTCGATTAGCACCTTGGTGCGAGCGGAAGGGCCCGGCGTTCTGACCGTGCACACGTTGCAGCGGTCCACTCTCGCCATGGTTGTGATCCGGTACGGCGGAGCCGGAACAGGAGCCGGAATAGAGCAGGCGAGCGACGCACTCATTCCCGAAAACGCACACACCTTCGGCTGGTATCATCGTGGAGCAATCGGAACGCACTGCGTGTCAAGCGACCGGAAGCTCAGTTCACCTCGCAACGACGGACAAACGAGCTTCTGCTTCCTGCCCGAACTCGATTTCCTTCGACTAACGACGCCGTGCATTGCTCAGCACTTTGTCATTACAAGTACGTTTGTCGACGAACTCGTAGATGATCTAGAGGCTCGCCCGATCAGTCGGATCGGCGATCCGGAGCTGGCAGTCGATGATCCTCTGCTCGCCAACTTCGGGAGCCGTCTTTTAGATTTTGTGGGGTCGCCTGAGGAACTGGACGTCTTGTCCGCAGACCAAGTAATGATGAGTTTAGCGGTTTACGTGTGCGGTAGGTATGGCGGCCTAATCACACGCCGACCCTCCAAGGGCAGTTTGACCCGTTGGCAGGTCCGCCTTGCGCAAGAATTGATCAACGCGAACCTCTCCGCGGGCGTTCCCTTGAAGACGTTAGCTCAGGCATGTGGCTTGCGGACTAGCCAATTTGCTCATGCCTTCAAGCGTTCGGTCGGCATCGCCCCACATCAATGGCTGATCAGCCGCCGCTTAGACCGAGCACGCTCTCTAATGCGCGACGGCAATCTTCCATTGGCCGATGTTGCTCTGACTTGCGGCTTCGCGGACCAGAGCCATCTCACCCGCACGTTCCGCCGCCATGAAGGGATCGCGCCGAGCGTCTGGCATGCTTCCGCTCAGCGGCACTGACTCGGAGCCAACCGCTCAGCGTCGAGGCGAGGGCACTGCTGGCAGGCCATTTCAGCACGAACGAGGTGGCCGATCAGGTTCAATGCAAAGATCGAGCACTTTCTCGTCGGGGATCTGCGCCGCGCGCGTGGAGAAGGTGAACGGGCGCTCCAATCGATCTGATAACATGAAGAGCGGACCGAAGCGACCCAGAACCGGTGTGAGCCGCTCAAGCGCGGGAGCCATGCGGCAGCGATCCAGGCGGACAGCGGGCTGGGTTGCTTCAATCGCAGTGACGAATTCGGATAGAGCGCGCCGGAGGGGCGGGCGCGTTTATGCCGGCTGGTTACCAATTCGGGCATATCGGCGCGCGTCTGTGTTTAGCGCAATAGGCGTCATTGAATCCGACGCTTGATGCGAAGCCAACGATGTCGGGTGTTTCCGCTTAGACACGAGTTGGTCAGCCATGTGATCGCGACCGGCCGAGATGTGCCGCCCTGCTACTGTATTTTCCCATGTCTATGAGCGGCACCGCAGGCCGGTTGATCGGCAAAGTCAGACCAAGTCGTCGGCAAAGCCTTCCGTCGACGATACTCCGACGACAACGCCGCCGGCAGGTTGGCAGGCGCTCTCGCGAGTCTCGGTCGGGAAAAGTTCGTTGTTGCGCCGCCGATTGACCGCCGCCCAGCTATCGCGAATACGCTTGTCGAAGGGCGACCCCAACATCGTCGATCAGCCGGCGACCGGCGTCGAGGACACCGGCCATGGAGGCGAAGCCATGGATCATGCCGGGCCAGCAGGCGTGATCGACCGGTACGCTAGCGTCCCGCAGCTTGGCCGCATAGGCCTCGCCTTCGTCGCGCAGAGGATCGTGGTCCGCCGTGACGATCAGCGCGGGCGCGCAGGTTGAGACATTATTCGCGAAGATCGGCGACACGTCGGGTCTGCGCCGATCGACGCCCGGTGGGAGATAGGCGTCGAACCACGCCATCATCCGTGCACGGCTGACGATATAGGCGCCCGAGCCCAGTTCGCGCCACGACGGGCTCGACACGGTGGCATCGAGATTAGGGTAGAGCAGCACTTGGAGCCTTAGTGTGAGGCCGCTCTCGTTCGCCCTCTGGGCGACAGAGGCCGCCAGTAAGCCGCCCGCACTGTCCCCGCCCACCGCCAGTCGGCGACCGTCGACGCCCATCTCGTGCGCATGTCCGGCGACCCAAGCGAGGGCGGCCCAGGCGTCCTCGGTGGCGGCCGGGTAGGGATGTTCGGGAGCGAGCCGGTAGGCGACGGAGACCACGAGGCAGCCGGCCCGATTCGCCAGCGCTCTCAGCAGCGTGTCATGGCTGTCGAGCCCGCCGGCGACGAAGCTGCCGCCGTGGAGGTAGACGAGGGCGGGAAGGGGTGTGGCGCCGCCTTCAGGCATCGGAGCATAAAGTCGAAGCGGGAGGTCGCCGGCCGGGCCTTGGATCCGAAGGTCGATAACGTCCGCGACCGGTTCTCTCGGCATGCCGAAAGCCGCGAACGCGGTCATCTGTTCGCGCATCCGCGCGACCTCGGCTTCCAGCGACGGGACCGGCGCGGACGTCGGTTCACCCGCCGAACCTGCCCGAAAGGCGTCCAAGATCGGTAAAACCTGCGGGTCGAGCGGTTTCATCGCTGGTCTTGGTCCGAGACAAGCCCAGGAGAGGTCATCGTTTGTCACTCCCTGCGACTCCAATCAGAGCAAGACCGACCGAGCGAACGCGATCAGAGCTTCGCTCACCTCTCGCGGGCGCTCCTGTTGGGTCCAGTGCCCGCAACCCCGTAGGGTGATGCTGTCCTTCAACGTCGGGACGATCTGCGGAAGAGCGGCGACGACCTGGTCGAGACCGGGGAACTCGGGAACCACATCCTGGTCGCCGGCCATGAAGAGCGCGGGTACGCCGAGGACGGCGCCCTTGTAGAGCCGGCCCAGCTCCCAGTTGCGGTCGATGTTGCGATACCAGTTTAGCCCGCCGCGGAATCCGGTGCGCTTGAACTCTCCGACGTAGAAGTCGAGATCCTTCTCGGTCAGCCAGGCAGGCCAAGCCATGGTGGGCGGCACGGTAAGGCCAAAGCCGCCGTCGCGAGGCACCATCATCTCGGCGGGCACTCCTTCGATCATCGGACCCCGCCTCGGTCGCTCGCCCGAGAGCAGCGAGAGGAATCCGCCGATCGCACGTTTGACATTGGTGTCGAACTCGACTTCCGCCACCCCAGGCTTCTGGAAGTGCCGCATGTAGAACTCGAGGTCGCCCGAGACGGGCCACCGCGTCGACGGCCTGACGTCACCCTGCGGGACGAAGGGCACGCTCAATCCCGCCACGCCCCTGAAGCGGTCGGGGCGCGTGAGCGCGCAGTGCCAGGCCACCGGGGCCCCCCAATCGTGTCCGACGACGACAGCCGTCTGCGAACCGATCGCGTCGAGCAGCCCGACCATGTCGCCGACCATGTGCATCAGCGTGTACTGGTCGATCGCTTCCGGCCGGTCGCTGTGACCGTAACCACGCATGTCGGGCGCCACGGCCCGGAAGCCGGCCTCCGCCAAGGCGGCGATCTGGTGCCGCCAGGAGTACCAGCTCTCTGGAAAGCCGTGACAGAGCAGGACCGTAGGCCCCTCGCCTTGCTCTACGACGTGGAGGCCGACTCCGTTCGCGTTGACGTGATGATGACGCATGATGCTACTCCCGCTCCAGCAGACGCGGCAGCCTCTGCGCGGCTTCGGCGGTCTTCGCCTGGAGCGCCGCCATCGCGGTCCGGAACCTCGGATCGTCCCGATCCTGGCCAGACGTGATGGACGACAGGATGTCGAGGCGGCAAGCCGCGAGCCAGGCCGTAACGGCCTCGCTCCGCTGCCACTTGGCCTCGTTAGCAAAGGTGGTGAGCCACATCGTCACCCAGTCCAGGGGCTTCTCCGGACTGTCGACCGGTTCGAAGAGGTCGTTTCTCTCCTCGTCGCGGTCGAACCGGCTCTCCACGAAGGCGATTAGCGCGGCACTGACGGAAGGGCGGCACCATGATACCCAGAGCAGGTTGATCCTGTCACCATCGAAGACCCGGCAGCGCGGCTGCGGCGCGACGCCGGCAGCGCTGCAATCGATATAGAGCGTGTCGGGATCGGTCTCGATATGCCCCCCGGCGAACGTCATGCGGGTGGGCTCGATGGCGACGACGTGGCCATGCCGGACGACGTCCTTGATCTGTCGGAGCTGCTTGGCCTCCTTCAGCGAGACGGTGGCACAGCGATAGGTGGTGGGCTCGACGGCAGGATCGAGACGAATGAGGTGCTGGGCTGCTTCCAGGCGTCCGAACAAGTCAGCGATCGACGAGGCATCGATCATGATCTGGAACATGTCTAGGATGGACTCGATCACCTCATGGACGTGCTCGGGGCCGTATTGCCGCCGTTGCAGCATCCAGTGATCGCGAGGCCTGACCCAGCGGATGGCGTCCGCAGCGACGCCGTGCTGCATCAGCCACAGGCAGGCATCCATGCCGGTCTTTCCCGATCCGATGACCGTGTAATTACGATGCGGGCGCCTGATCCTCGGCAGATCGTTGATCGGCACGCATTGCACGGCGGCGGACACGGAGAAGCTCGGGACATGCGTGGCGGGGATGTGCACGTCCGTCAGTGTCGCATCGACGAATTTGCGTCGTGCCCTGAAAAGACGCGCCTCGCCCGTCACCAGCGACGTCGCGTGATGCACGGCGTCGATCGTCGCGCGGTAGTCCGTCATCGGGAACCACCGGACGCGGCCCGAAGCCACGAAGCGCTGCCGCATGAGGTCGTCGAAATAGTTCACGATCTCGGGCTTCGAGGCCAGCTCGTCCTCTCCCTTGGTGACACTGACCATCTCCTTCGCGGGTCGCTTCAGATCCTTCGACGCGACGCCATAGATAGCAGCGGGGCCGTGCAACCGGACGAAAGGATAGGCGTCGACCCAATGGCCGCCGGCCTGGTCTCGCCGGTCGAGCATGGCGACGGTGAAGTCGGTCTCGGTCAAAAGCGTGTCGACGAAGGCCATGGCGGTGGCGCCTGTCCCGACGACGACGTAGTCGGCTTCGATCGTGTCCATTGACATCGGATGTCCTCGGCAGGTGCCCGGCTGCGCGCTCGACCGTGAAGGCGAGCGGATCCGTTTGTCTGCGGACCGGGCGGGGTGAACTCTCCCATCCGACACCCGCGGCGTTACTCAACGATGTCCGTAGACGGGCGTGTGTTTCGGTCTGAAAGCTTTGTGTTTCGACCGTAACGCGACCTAAATTTACTCGCCTGATCTTGTCGAATAGGACGGGTTCATCGTTATAAGAGCAGGATCAACAGAATGGATGACCTCGCCATTATCCCAGCCGGCACCGGCGCCCATCACGCCATCGCGGGCGCGCAATGGACCTGGAAGGTCAGGCCCGAACAGGCGGACGGAGCCTTCTGCTTCTTCGAGATGACACTCGAGCCCGGGCAAGGCGTGCCGGCGCACACGCATGGCTATCCGGAAGCCTTCTACGTCGTCGAGGGGAGCATCCAGTTCCATGGGAAAGCGACCGAACAGGCCCGGGGTGTCTGCGGACGCGGCGATGTCGTGACGGCCGGTGCCGGGATCCGCCACAGCTTCTTCAATCCAGGTCCCGGACCGGCGCGGCTGCTGAGCATCTCGAGCGGGGCGCATGCCCGGTTCTTCGACGCGATCGTCGAAGCAGATCGCAGCCGAGCCTTTTCCGACCTGCCAGCGCCCGACGCCTTTGCGCGCGTGGTCGAGATCGGCGCCCGCCACGACACGCTGTTCGACCCGGAGCCGTAGCCGAACGGCGTACGAACGTTGCCGCATTGGCGGATTACGCAACCGAGGAGGCCGAAGCCGCCAGCGTCGCCTGTTCGACCAGGGCGACGAGGAGATCGAGCGTGGGGGCTCGACACCCACCGCCCGGGCGAGACGCTGAGGCGCCTTGAGCAAAGCATCCAGCTCCGTCGGACGGTTCCGTTCGAAGTCCTGCAGGATGGAGGGCTTGTGCTCCATGTATTTCAGCAGCCCCAGGATGCTCTCGACGTTGCAGGACGGCCGGCGGCCCAGCACGGCGGCTGCGGCGGCGCGGCCCTCGTCGACGATGCGAGGGGCGGCCGCCAGGATGACCGGATCCGAGAAGGTGTCGCTCATGCCTCTCCGGCTGAGCATGCAGATGGAGCTGCAGGCGAGATTGAGCAGCAGCTTGTTCCAGATCGCGGCGCGGATGTCGTCCGTCACCTTGCACTGCAGGGCGCTCGCGGCGAAGAGCCCCGCGATGGTGGCGCATCTCGGGCTGGCGCCCCCGTTCGGCTCGCCGACGATGAGGATGTCCTCGTGTTGATCGGACCGGATCACGCCGGATTCGACCACCTCGGAGGCGGAATACACAACGGCGCCGATCACTCGCCCGCTGCGAAACAGGCGGGACAGGTCGGTCTCCTCCCCACTGAACGTCACCGACTCCCCTGGATACCACCACGGGATGCCGTTCACGACGAAGACCACCGGCGTTCTCCGGGTCAGCAGGGGCGCGATCCGGGCCGCCACGCTCGCCATCGCGGTCGCCTTCACGGTCACCAGTACCAGGTCCTCGGGGTCCTCGCTGACCGCGTGGGGGCCGCAGAAGCAGCGGACCTTCGCCATACATTGGGTCGGGCCGACTATCGCGGCTTCCTGTGCTGGGCGGACCGCGACCGTCGGGACGTCGCGTTGCTCGTCGCCGCTCCGGCATCAGCCGACGTCAGGTTCGAGGGCTTCGATGCGCTCTGATATTCGCGTCGATATGCATCAAAGCTCGCATGGGTCAGGCTAGAAACGTTCGCGTGACGCCGACTGCGGCGAACGTCCGCTTCGGCTACTGTCGCGTTTGAAAGCGGACGGACGACTCTCCACCCTGTCCCGCCATTCGCCCGGTAACAGCCGGAGTCGACCCGCTTCGGGCATAGCGCGCGCTTTTGCAGGTCCTCGGAAGTGGATCGCGGCGTCGGACAATCAACGATAGCGAGGCAAACGTCGTACGGCGTATCTTGCGCGACTACGCAATCGGCTTGTCGTCGAGGGCGGTTGCGGTAGGGACGTGGGTTTCCCCACGCCCCCCGCACAGATCCGTACGTGCGGCACTACCGCATACGGCTCCTGCCTTGAGTCATGACGCGAAGCGCTGGTTCGGATAGGGATGTAGTACG
>JBPBQY010000077.1:0-8354 GCA_050920985.1 Janthinobacterium lividum
AGCCGCTAGCGCCGGGACCGGAGAGATAAATAGGCTGTGCGTTATAGCCGCCTGGGAAGACAGAATAGAAGCCCCCACCGCCATCGTATCCATATGAGCTGTAGCCATAGCCGTGTCCACCGTATCCGTAGCCGTCGTACCCGTAGCTAGACATGCGTTTCGCTCCCGTCGCTTCGTGCTCTGGTCAAAGCATGACGGCAGATGAGAACCACGGTCAATGCGGGCGCGGCCCATCAACCCATCAACTCAAACGTGGGATAGGGCGTGAACGAAAAGGTGGTCGCGCGGGGCTGATTACCTCTGAGGTAGTTGAGACTAGACCCTCGAAGGTCGACACTTGGCCTGCCGACGACGCCTGAGAGCAGGCAGTCCCGGCGTCGTCACTCCCGAGGACCTGTCATGTCCCATTATCCGCTTCACACGATGGCTACCGCACCCGGGGGATCTCGCCCGTCTCTCGAGGCGCTTCAGTCCGCTTTCGGCTTCATCCCCAACATCGCCGGCACGATGGCGACATCTCCCGTGCTGATCGGCAGCCTCGTCGGGCTGTTCGGTCAAGTGCATGGGGGCAGCTTCACCGAGGATCAGATCCAGGTGCTACTCCTGACCAACGCCGTCACGAACGGGGCCGCGTGGGCCGTCGCCTTCCACAGCGCCTTGGCGCTCCAGCAGGGCCTGACACCGGTCGACGTCGACGCTATTCGATCGGGCAGACTGCCAAGTGAGCCGAAGCTCGCAGCCTTGTCGCGGCTGGCCAAGGCGCTGATCGAGACCCGGGGCAAGCTTGACCCGTCGACGAGCGACGCCTTTCTCAAGGAAGGCTTCACACCCGCGCAACTGCTGGAGGTGATCGCCGTCAGCGCGGCCTCGACGATCACAAACTACACCGCCAGCGTGACCAACCCGCCTCTCGAGACCGCGTTTGGCGATCATGTGTGGTGCGCGGCCTGAGCGCGAGATCGCCGGAGAAGAGATCATGAGGACGGCTGCTGCAGCGGACCAGGTCGGTGCGGGATCTATGGGAGAGTTGCTGCGCTATTGGCGCGACCTCCGCGGCATGTCGCAGCTCGATCTCGCGCTCGACACTGGAGTTTCGCAGAAGCACGTCAGCTTCGTGGAAAGCGGACGCAGCCGACCAAGCCCGCAGATGGTCGTCGACCTCGCGCAAGCGCTCGACGTGCCGCTGCGGGAGCGCAACGCCATGCTGCTCGCGGCCGGCCACGCGCCGCGCTACGCCGATACGCCGCTCGATGCGCCCGCGATGGCGCGTCTCACCGGGGCGCTACGGCGCATGCTGCGCGCCAACGAGCCCTTTCCCGCAATGGTACTGGACCGGCACTGGAACGTGGTGCTCGCCAACGCTGCCGCCCCGCGCTTTTTCGGCTGCTTCACCGACCTCGCGGACCGGCCCGCGCCGCGCAACCTACTCCGCCTGGTGTTCGACCCCGCGGGCCTGCGCCCCTTCCTGGTCGATTGGCCGGGGACGTCGCGCATGCTGCTCGCGCGCGTTCATCGTGAAGCCCTGGGCCATGCCGTCGATCCGGGCACGCGAAGACTGCTGGACGAACTCGGCCGCTATCCAGAGGTGGACTTGCGCCGGAGGACGCCGGATATCGACGCCGCCTCGCCGCTCATCCCGCTGACCTTCGCCAAGGAGGGCGTGACGCTGAGCTACTTCTCGCTGATCACGACGGTGGGCACGCCACAGTCCGTCACGACAGAGGAACTGCGTTTGGAATGCATGATCCCGGCCGACGACGAGACCGAGCGACTGCATTGTGATTTCGTATCGCGCCATGCCCGCGAGGACGGCGCCAATCCGCCGTAAAGCTTCTCTTGACGATCCGCACCCACGCCCCAGAACTCTCGCCATGGTAAACGCCGACGAGCTTCACGACATCGCCCTGGCCCTCCGAGCCCTTCAGATCAAGGCGATCAGCGCAGGATCACCAGAGGGGGCAGCTATCTTAGCGATGACGGCAGGAGCGATCCACGACATGGCGGTGAGGGCGGATAAGAGACAACCGCCGGCGCGGACAGTGACGGAGATGATGCGGCGGTTGGGGAAGCGATAGGCTACTCCGCTGGATCGTAAGCCTCTTCTCGCCACTCCTGCACCCCGATCTCCTCCCCATCACGGCTGATCGAGACGACGTAGATCGGTCCCTCGCTTGACGATGACGGCTGGCGATCAACGGATCGCGTGGCGGCATTCGTGGGTACAAGTGGCTAGCTCGGCCGAGCTCGAAGACGTGCGAGATGGCCCCCATGCAGGGGCTGAACGTCTTTCAAAGTGTCGAGCAGGGTCTCAGCCTCTCCGGTCGGCAAGCCGGAGGCGCTTAGGTGAGCTATCACAGCGCGCTGGCGGGCAAGCTACCCTTCGCCCTCCCGGTCATGACGCTCGACCATCTCGAGTTCAGTTTCTACACCCAAGAATGAACGATAACCTAGGTTGCTTCCATTTGTAGGGAGTCGCGGTAGGTCGGCGCCTAGTAGGCCCCCCCTCGCTCACCCCTCCCGCTACGCCAACAGGCGTAGGCGATTGGTCTCGAACAGCGCCAGCGTCCTCTTCCGCGCAGTCTCGTCGTAAGCCGCGATCGGCCCCGGCTTCGCCACCAGGTATCCCTGGATCTGGTCGCATCCGAGGGTGCGCAGCACGTCAAACTGCGCTTTCGTCTCAACCCCCTCGGCCGTGACCTGGAGACCGAGGTTATGGCCCAGGTTGACGATGGTCCGCACGATCATCAACGCCTCCTCGCCCTCGCCGAGGCGTCGCACAAAGGACTTGTCGATCTTGAGCTTGTCGAACTTGAAAAGCTGCAGGTAGCTCAGACTCGAGAAGCCGGTGCCGAAGTCGTCGAGCGCCACTCGCACGCCCATCTCCCGCAGCCGGCGCACGATCGACACGGCCTTGTCCGCATCCTCGACAAGGACGCCCTCGGTGATCTCGACGATGACGCGGTTCGCGTCGAGGTCGTTGTCGCCAAGCGCCGCAGCCAGCGTTGAACAGACGTTCGACTGGCGGAACTGCCGGGGCGACACGTTGATGGACACCCGCCACGGGTAATCCCAACTTGCCGCCTCCCGGCATGCCGTCGCGATTACCCAGCGCCCGAGCCCGTCGATGAGGCCGCAGGCTTCGGCGATGGGGATGAAGTCGCAGGGCGGCACACGGCCGCGCGTTGGGTGCTCCCAGCGCAGCAGAGCCTCAAAGGTGTCGATATCGCCCGTCGCCGCGTCGACAATGGGCTGGTAGTGAAGGCGCAATTCGCCGTTGCCCATCGCTTGTGCGAGTTCGCGCTCGGTCTGTAGCCGCTCCTGCAGCCTTATATTCATGGAGGGCTCGAAGAAGCATAGGCCGCCACGGCCGCCCTCTTTCACCCTGTACATCGCCGCGTCGGCGGCGCGGGTCAGCGCGTCGGCGTCGCCGCCGTCGGTCGGATGGATCGCCACCCCGATGGAGGCGCCTATTTCGATGCACTGGTCGTCGACGCGGAATGGACGGCACATGGCGGCGACCACGCGGGGCGCCACCGCCGCGGCGCGGCCCGCCGCATCGTCGCCGGGCAGCAGGATGATAAACTCGTCGCCGCCGACACGCGCGACCGTGTCCCCGGGGGCGAGCTCGCCGAGCAGGCGCTTCGCGACATGGCGCAGCACCTCGTCGCCAATGGCGTGGCCGTGGAGATCGTTGACCGGCTTGAAGCGGTCGAGGTCGACGTAGACGAGGGCGAGGCCAGTCCCCTCCCGCGCCGCCCGCTCAATGGTGCTTTCGAGCCTCTCCTGGAGATGGTGGCGGTTGGGCAGCCCCGTCAGCGCGTCGTGCCGGGCGAGGTGGCGGACCTTCGCCTCGTCGCGGCGCCGGACGCTGAGGTCGAGGAGCGCCGTCGCCGTGGCGGGGCCGCCGGGGTAGTCGACGAGCTCGCAGGTAATCTCGACGGGGATAAGGGTGCCATCGACCGACTGGAACTCGATCTCCTCGGCGCAGCGCTTCTGGACCGGCTTCTGGGCGCGCAGCGTCACCGCCTCGGCGCCGGCAAGCGAGAACATCGCGGTCAGCGGGTGGCCGACGATCTCGTCGGCGGGGGCGCCGCGCAGGCGCTCCCCCGCGCTATTCACCTCGAGGACGACGCCGTCGCGGTGAACGAGGATGACCTCGCGGGCGAGGTTGCTCATGCGGCGTAGGCGCTGCAGGTCGCGCATCGCCGTGTGGCGCATGCGGCGCTCGACCGTGACGGCGGCGAGTCCGGCGACGAGCATCACGCCGCTGACGCAGCTCACCGCGACTGCGAGCGTCGTGCTGCCGAGTAGCGCCGGTCCGTCGCCGCTCGCGGCGACCGGGGTGATCGTCACGGCCGCCATGCCGGTGAAGTGGAGGCCGCAGATGGCGAGGGCGAGCCAAAGCCCGACCTCGACTTGGCGAGCCATTGTGTTGAGGTCGTACGCCCGGGAGAGGGCGAGCGTCGAAGCGGCGACAGAGGCGACGATCGACGCCACTACCAGCGACCCGTCGAAGCGCAGCAGCGCCGTCTCGGACATGGCGGAGATCCCGAGGTAGTGCATCCCGGCGATGCCGAGGCCGACGACGGTTCCGCCGACGGCGTTGCCGATGAACCTCGGCGTCGTGGTTCGCCAGGCGGCAAGACCCGCGACGGCGCCAACCACCGCGACGAGGATCGAGGCCACCGTGTCGTCGATCTCGTAGGAGGCGCCCCGTGCCGGAGCGAAGGCCAGCATGGCGACGAAGTGGAGCGACCAGACGCTGCAGCCGAAGACTGTCGCCGCCATCGCGTGCCAGCGCCAGGCGGCCGAGGCGAGGCCCTCGCCGGCGCGCGTCAGCAGACTCGTGGTGGTCATGCAGCCGAGCACGCAGATGAGCGCCGACAGCGCTAGCAGGCGCAGGTCGTGCCCGTCCCTCACGCAGTCCACGATCCTCCACATGCCCCGTCACTCCATCTCACCTGGGCGACTTCGCACTGACCTCGTTAATGGATCCCATTGCGATTGCTCGACTACTTTGGTTGTCGTCGGAGGTGGGACCCTGGCCCGCTACCTGGGCAGGCGCTGAGCGAGACGGACCTGAAGCTTAAAGCCGCTCACGCCCCGACGGCGGAGACCGATTTGGCAAAGTGCTGACACGCTTGGGGGGATGCTGGTTCGCGGCACGCCTTCCCCGATCCCCAACCTATTACGAGTAATGCTATCGTGGCGTGGCCGATGACGTCGGCCCGACGAGCCACCGCCGTCCGACAGCATGCATCCCAGACGCGACCAATCTTAGGTCTCGCGCCGTCTCTCACGATGCGCGTCGAACGTCCGCTGTCGGTTAGTCCAGATACGAGACCCCAACTTCCGGGATGGGTCGACTCCAGCTGGTCCGCCCGAAACTCGGGCGCTCTACGGTCCCACAGCGGCGCCTGTGAAAATCTGGATGCCTACTCTCAAGGATTGCGGATCGGATAGGCCGCCGGGAGGTGGCGGTCGAGGAAGTCGCGTGTGAACCGGGCCACCTCGTCGGTTGCCTCGTCCAGCGCGAAATGGCCCGCATCGAGGATGTGCAATTCGGCGGTGGGCACGTCACGCTTGTAGCCTTCCGCGCCGGGCACGATGAACGAGGGATCGTAGCGGCCCCACATGACGAGCATCGGCGGCTGATGGGCCCGCAACCAAGCCTGCCACGCCGGGTAGGCGTCGACGTTGGTGCGGTAGTCGAGCAGCAGCGCCGCCTGGATCTCCCGCTCGCCCGGGCGCGACAGGATCGCATACTCGTCCGTCCAGGTGTCGGGGTTGAAGCGCTCGGGATTCGGGCTGTCGCCGATGTGGCGCTGCTTCGCAGCGTCGAGGGACATGAAGGCGTCGACCACCTCTGGATGGGCCGCGGGGTCGGTCCAGTACTGGGCGATGCCCTTCCACTTGGCGCCAAGGCCCTGCTCGTAGGCGTTGGCGTTCTGGATCACGATCGCGCTCACGCGACCGGGATGAGCTATGGCCATGCGGAAGCCGACCGGACCGCCGTAGTCCTGGAGGAAGAGCGCGTGGCGCTCGATGCCGAGCCGCTCGACCAACCCATCCATCGTCTGCGCCAGGTGGTCGAAGGTGTAAGCGTAGCGCGAAGGCGGTGGCGCATCGCTCTGACCGAAGCCGGGGTAGTCGGGCGCGATCACGTGGTAGCGGTCGGCCAGCAGCGGCAGCAGGGCATCGTACTGACGCGAGGACGACGGATAGCCATGCAGCAGGAGAACGGTGGGTGCGTCGCGAGGACCGGCCTCGCGGTAGAAGATCCCCACCCCGTCGACATCGACGCGATGATAGGTGGTCGTTGACGACACCGATGGGAACGGTTTCGCGGGTTGTCCCAGCGTCAGCGCCGTCGCGGCCGCCAGGATGATGGGCGATGACATGTGGCGTCTCCTTGCCGAAGCATTGTGGCCTCGGTGCTGGCGAGCGAAAAGCCGGCCGTGGCGCAAATGTCTCTTGCGGAAACCGGTCCCTTGTTCGACGACAACGATCGGCCAAGGGTCCCTCCCGAACCCTGCAGGCCGGTCGCCGCCGCTCTCCGCTGATCGTCACCCGAGGAAGGCTGTGATCGCCTGCGCGATCTCCGCCGCATGCGTCTCCAGCGCGAAGTGGCCCGTGTCGAGGAAGCGCACCTCGGCCCCGGGGACGTCGCGGCGGAAGGCCTCGGCGCCCGGTGGCAGGAAGAAGGGGTCGTTCCGGCCCCAGATGGCCAGCACCTTCGGCTGGTGCTCGCGGAAGTAGGCCTGGAAGGCGGGATAGAGCGCGACGTTCGTCGCATAGCTGCGGAAGAGGTCGAGCTGGATCTCGTCGACCTCCGGCCTCTGGATGTACCAGGCATCGAGTGCGCTGCCGTCCGGCGACACCAGTGACGGATCGGGACGCCGTGCTCGTACTGCCAGCGGATGGAGGCCGGGGTGAGCAAGGACCGCAGCGCCTGCCGGTTGGCGTCGGAGGGATCGCGCCAGTAGCGCTGGATCGGATCCCAACCCTCGCTCAGGCCCTCCTCATAAGCGTTGCCGTTCTGGGAGACGATGGCGGTCACGCGCTCGGGATGGGCCATGGCCAAGCGGAACCCGGTCGGCGCGCCGTAGTCGAACACGTAGAGCGCGTAGCGATCGAGCCCGATCACCTCGGTGAATCGGCCGATGACATGGGCGAGGCTGGCGAAATCGTAGTCGAACTCCTCCCGCGGCTTGATTTCGGACAGGCCGAAGCCTGGGAGGTCGGGCGCGACGAGGTGAAATCGATCAGCCAGCAACGGAATCAGGTCGCGGAACATGTGGCCGGAGGATGGGAAGCCGTGCAGGAGCAGCAGCGTCGGCCGGGAGCGGTCGCCCGCCTCGCGGTAGAAGACATCGTAGCCGTCGACGTCGGCAGTGGCGTAGCGGACCTGGGTCATGGATCACCTTTCCGAAAGAGAGGATGGAGCGGCACGGCACGGCTCATGGCCGGGCGATGCGGCGGGACCGTTCAGGTCTGCGCCGCCGCGGTGCGGGCGACGTCGGCGGCACTGATGCCTTCGAGCGCCATGCCGTAGCCGATGCCTTCCTCCACGAGACGCCGGAGCCGCTGGGTCAGCGCGATCCGGGTGTAGCGGCTGGTGAGCGGCGGCAGGGCCGCGATGCCGTCCGCGATCTCATGGGCGCGGGCGAGTAGGCGGTCGGCCGGAACGACCTCGTTGACGACGCCCCAATCCTTGGCGGTCTCGGCATCGAGCACCTGGCGCGTCAGCAGGAAATACCGGCCGCGGATCGAGCCGATCACCTCCGGCCACAGGACGTGCAAGCCGTCACCGGGTACGATGCCGAACTCGAAGTGCGGCTTGTCCTGGAAGACGGTCTCTGGCGTCGCCAGGACGATGTCGGTCAGCAGCGCGTATTCGCTGTGCAGCAGCACGGGCCCGTTCAGCGCCGTGATCATCGGCACCTCGACGTCGAGGATGTTGGTCAACACCTTGCGCCCCTCGCGCAGGATCTTGTCGTAGCCTCGCGGGGTGAAGAAGTCGAAGCCCTCGGGGCTGATGGCATCCATGAAGGCGTCGCCCGTCCCCGTCAGGATGACGACACGGTTCTCCCGATCCTCGCCGATGGCGTGGAACAGGTCCACGAACTGCTCGTGCGTGTGACCGTTGAAGACGAGCTTGCCACCGTCCGTGTGCAGGGAGACTTCGAGCACGCCGTTCGGCTTGCGGCTCAGGCGGGCGTTGGGAAAGGCGTCGCGGTAGCTATCGAACCGGATCATCGTCGTTGTCCTGATGGGGCCGGCACCGCCAGCGTCATGGACGAGGTCTAAGCGGTTCGCTCCAGGGGCGGACGAGGGCGCGAGGCGATAAGGCT
>JBPBQY010000054.1:0-8104 GCA_050920985.1 Janthinobacterium lividum
CGCGTACTACATCCCTATCCGAACCAGCGCTTCGCGTCATGACTCAAGGCAGGAGCCGTATGCGGTAGTGCCGCACGTACGGATCTGTGCGGGGGGCGTGGGGAAACCCACGTCCCTACCGCAACCGATCTCCGCCACGGGCAAGCGCTCATCCGATAGCAGCACGATCCGGGCGCTCAGGAGGTGGGTGAGGGGCCGACGGCGGTCATTGACGATCTGCCGAAGCGCGGGCGAGAGACTCCGACGTGAGCACGAGTGATACGGTCTGAGACATGCTGCCAAGACTCGCACACCTCACGTTCAACGTGAATCATCCAACTGGCTCGAAGCACTAGCTTCGAGCGCGATGCGGGTCAGCTCACTTGCTCCGCATCAAGGCAGTCCTCAGCCTTTCCGATGTGGCAGGAACATGAGTAACCCGCACACCCGTCGCATGGCGGATCGCGTTGAGGATCGCCGGAGCCGTTGGAATCAGCGCCGGCTCGCCAACTCCCTTGGCACCTACGGGGCTCAGTGGCTCCGGGTCTTCGATGATGTAAGTATCGATCGGAGGGACATCACCAATGGTGGGAATGATATAGTCCTTGAATGTTTCGGTGCGTCCCGGAATGAACTCCTCCATCAACGCCATGCCTAAGCCCTGTGCCACTGCGCCATGGAGCTGGCCTTCGATCATCATAGGGTTGATCGCTCGTCCGACGTCAGCAGCAGCCCCAATGCGTAAGACCTCCGTACTGCCAAGCTCAAGATCTACTTCGACCAGCGCAACTTGCGCCGAAAAGCTGTAAGTGGCATACGGCTCGCCCTGTCCATGTGCGTCTAGTGGTTTGGTTGGGGGATCGAAGGTTCCTTCTCCCAACAGCACATCAAGGGTGTCAGCAACTAAGGGAAGGCGTTCAAGGTCAATCGTATGAAGGACCTTCGAATCGTGGATCTTCAAATACCGCCCTTCGATGCTGACACGTGATGAGAGGCTGGCATTCACCAAGCGCAGCATGCGTAGACGAAGATCGTCCGCTGCTCGCGACAGCGCTGTTCCAGATATGAAGGTCTGCCGAGAAGCGGACGTCTTGCCGGCGTCGGCTGTAAGGTCAGTATCGCCCGTCACCAACCTGATTGCAGAGATCGGGAGATTAAGCGCATCAGCGCAGAGCTGCATCATAATGGTGTTCGACCCCTGGCCGATGTCGAGTGCACCATTGTAGAGCGTAACCTGCCCGTCCCGGGCTAGCCCGATCCGCATCGTAGAAGGATTGGACTGTGCCGTGTTGCCGATGCCGTACCAACCGCACGCGATGCCAACCCCACGGCGACGGCTACCGCCCGTGGCATTGAAAACCGTTACATCGTGTCTCAGTTGTTCCCACTGAGGGCGCAAGGCATCGAGACATGCGCGCATGCCGACGCTTGCCGCCAAGACTTGGCCGCTCGAAAGCTTTGAACCATGTCTCAGCACGTTCGCGTAACGGAACTCGAAGGGACAAAGGCCAAGATCCTCCGCGAGGTCGTCCAAGACTGATTCGAGAGCGATCGCCGCCTGGGGAACACCGAAGCCGCGGAACGCGCCGGCAGGTGTGTCATTGCTATAGACTGCCCTAGCCGTGCAGTGCACCGCCGGCACGCAATACGGTCCCATAGCATGGATCGGGACACGACCTGCCACGGTCGGTCCCCAAGACGCGTAAGCACCGGTGTTGAAGTCGCCATGGAATTTGACTGCGGTGATCTTGCCGTCTCTACTCGCCCCGACAGTGACTTCCATCGCGGCTGGATGCCGCTTGGTCGTCGACGACATCGATTCCTGACGGGTGTAGATGCATCGAACCGGCCTGTTCAGACGCCAAGCCGCCACCGCCAGCATCGGCTGGACGGACAGATCGACCTTGCCGCCGAAGCCCCCGCCAACGGCACTTGGGATGACACGGACTTGCTCGCGGTCCAGTCCCATGATGAGCGCGACCTCGTCTCGATCCATGTACGGGCTCTGGGTCGTCGCGAAGATTTCGATACGATCACCACGACGGACTGCATACCCTGCCTCGGGTTCGAGATAAGCGTGCTCTACGAAGCTCGTCGTGAACTGACCGGTCTTGATTACCTCAGACGCCTGGAGCGCTGCTTCGACGTCGCCGGCAGTTAAGCGCCCCTGGACCAGCACGTTGTTTGGCGACGCTAAGTGCAGCTGTGGCGCGTCGCGGGATAATGCCGCCGCGGCACCATGGATCGCAGGCAACTGGGTCCATGTCAACGGGATGTCATCTTCGCTGATGATCCCGATGGTGGAAGCATCGCCGACAAGTGCACCGATCGCTTCACCACGATACCGAACGTATTCCTCCGCGAAGACCGGCTGATCTTTCCCGGTGGGGTACACGCCATATAGATTTTGTCCCGGGATGTCGGCCGCCGTGAGAACCAAGGCCAATCCTGGGTACTTGGCATGAAGCGCTGCCAAATCGCCGAATTCGAAACGCGCGTGGTGATGAGGAGATCGGATCGCTCGAAGCGATAGGCTACCATTCGGCCAGAGGTCCGCCGCGTAGAGCTCAGAACCTGTCACCTTACGAACGCCGTCCACGTTGTTGACTCGCGCACCGATATTGGCGACGTAGCCTTCATCCGGACCCGACGGACGATTGCGACTGACTGAGAGGATCGCGTCGAGAATTTTCCTATAGCCAGTACATCGGCATAGCACACCACTCAGAGCGTTCGCAATTTCCTCTTCGGTCGGCGCTGAAAGGCGTTTGAGCAGGTGCTCCGCAACAATTAGCATTCCGGACGTACAGAATCCGCATTGGACAGCACCATGATCGAGAAACGCTTGCTGTAGTCTGGTTAGGGATCCTTTTGTCTCGGCAAAATCTTGTAAACCTTCGATGGTCAGGATCTTGCCCCCTTCCACTTGTCCGACGCACATAAGGCAAGAGTAAACGGGCCTGCCATCGAAGATAATGGTGCAGGCACCACACTGGCCATCGCCGCATCCGATTTTGGTCCCGGTAAGAGCTAGTTCCTCACGCAGCACATCAGTCAGCCGCCTCTCGGGAGCTGAGGTAGTGCTGTAGGCTCTGCCGTTTACGGCGAAAAAAATCATTGTTTCATTCATTGGCATAGTCCGACAACAAGCCGACCGAGGACTGACTGTAGCGTGTCACGGCGATAGGCGGCCGCAGCTCGCCTGTCGTCGGCCAGGTCAAGGCCGCCGAGGTACATATCGTCCATGACTGCTTGTACCTGATCCCCGATCTGGCAACCGAGCAGGCAGTCCTCGAGGCGTCGAAGCCTGACGGCCGATGGCGTGAAGCCGCCAACGGCGATGCGAGCTGCGCCAATGGTGAGATCGGCATTCATCTCCAATGCGGCTGCAACATTCAAGATGGAAACGGAAAACTGCTTTCTCGCACTTATTTTGACGAAACCGCTCCGGGCGGGGCGTATAGGATCGGGGATGATCACACCGACCACCAACTCGTCAGCACCTAAGACAGTCGCATTGTCTCCGACTAGAAAGTCATTGACTGATAGATGCCGAAAACCTATCACCGTTCGCAATTCAACGAGCGCGTTCATGGTAAGAAGATTTGGTATACCGTCAGAAACGGCCGATGCCCGACAGAGATTTCCGCAGATCGTTCCCATATTCTGGATCTGTAAACTACCGATCTGCCTGGCGGCTTCCTTCAGTCCTTCGAAATGACTCGGCAAGTCGCTGGCTTCCAACAAATCTGACCAAGTCGTCATCGTTGAGATGCGCCAGTGTTGCTCCCCCCGAAAGATGCGGCGGCTATCATGCAGATTACCCAAGTCGACAATGCGCTTCCCTGAATGACGGTCGACCTTACTAATGTTGAGGGCTGTTCCGCCAGCCACAGTCACCGCCGAAGCTTCGGCGATTAATCTCAAGGCAGCGTCTAAGGATGTAGGACGAAAGTATCGAAGCGAAATCACGCTATTTATACTCGCTTTGACCTGTGAAACCGACGAAAGCTGCAACGTTCGGCGCCAAGCGGACAGCGCATGCTTCTCAAGACGACAATCTGCATTTTCCGCAACCCACTCTGCCCTGCTTGAGCGCTCACAACAAGCGGTCAGGATGGGAGATGCGTTACCGACGTAATGGATGAACTCTTGACCGAGCGCGTCGTCTGGAGTTGATCCAGGTTCAGAGCCGTTGGCCACAAGCGAGTCGAGGCAACAAACCCTGTCGGGGCGACTTTCATTTGCAATTGGCGTACCTTTCAACCTGTTATCAGGTAGCTTGTGTGAATCATTTATCGAGTGGCTCAGCCGCCTTAACGCTCTGGCAGCTACGTGCAGTAGGAAAGCAGTGGAGCGCTCGCAGATTGCCTTCGGTCTACAGTTTCTCTTACTTCCTACGCTCGGTCGGCAAAGATGCTCTAGCTACAAGCTTTTCTCGATCGGGTATGACGATTGCTGATGCGACGGATTAGATCTACGTCTATAGTTATCTATTCGGCAAAAATAGTCAGCTTGCACGATTAACTGAGTGTTGATCGGGCATTGCCGCGTATGGTGTTGGCTGCATGGCGGTACGCTTGCCCAGTAAGGCTCGGGTGCTCATCGATTGTCTACTTAAGGCCAGCAACGCCCACGTCTGCCTGTGCGGCGCGGGTCCGGTAACAAGCAATCACCGCGACCGAACCCTCCCGAGGCTGGCGGTCGAGTGGTTCAAGCGCCAAACATTGAGGAACACTGAAAATGGGCGCTATAAAATCGCTGCTCACGGCGGCCTGCTTGATCGGCATGATGACCACCGCCTGCTCAGCGCCGTCTTCAGCCACGCAGCCCCTCACCGCGGTCATCACAGCCTATCCGCCGGAATGGGAGGCGCTGCTGCCGCACCTAGAGGGAAGGCAGAACGTGTTCGCCGCTGGCGTGCACTTCGTGCGAGGGGTCGTCGCGGACTCGCCGGTGTTGGTCGTCGAGAGCGGAATCGGCCCCGTCAACGCCGCCGCTGCGGTCCAGGTCGCCATCTATCGGTTCGGGGCTGGGCGGATTGTGGTAGAAGGGATATCGGGGGCGGTGGACTCCAGTCTGCACATCGGCGATGTCGTCATACCAGATCGGTGGGGCGATCCCCTCTTCTCCGTCATGGCGCGACGGGACGGAGCCAGCTACGCTCTTCCTACTTACCCGTTTGTAACGAATCGGAGCGAACATTTGGGTATGATATACCCACAGCTCATTCCGGTCGGTCACGCTCCCGAGCCCAGCGAGCAGGCAAGGTGGATCGAGGCCGACCCGGAGCTGCTGAACGTAGCTCGAAACACTTGCGGTTTCCGCTTCTGGCACGATATGCTCCACAGGGTAGATGTTTAAGCGAAACGCCGCGCATCGTGGTCGGCGGAAATGGCGTCTCCGGATCCGCATTCGTCGACAACGCCGAGTTTCGAATGTTCCTGGACTAGACTTTCACGCCCGCGCCGTCGACATGGAAAGTGCTGCCGTCGCCCACGTTGCGACGCAGAACAAGGTGCCGTTCGTGGTTTTCCGCAGCCTCTCGGACCTCGCTGGCGGAAGCGCGGTCGCGAACGAGATGGGGGCTTTCGGCGACCTAGCATCGGAGAACGGCGCCAGCGTCCTTTTGGAGTTCCTGCGTCGCATGACGGCTCGAGATGTCGGGGATGTCGGATCGAATGCGGAGAAACATTGACTGGGCGTGAAGCTCTTCGCCTGCCAAGAGACGCTTGTCCGCGCATCCAGGGCGCCGAAGCGGACGAGCGTCTTAGCGGGAGGTCACCATCGGCGGTTGCCGGTGAGGTTCGCGTAGAGAACACCGACCTAAACCGAAAGACTGACCGTAGCCGACGGTGATGAGCCTGCGCGGACTGCTTGGGAAGAGTGCCGACGCGGATGTTCTGCGTGAAATGATCGGCTTTGGGCCGAGCGATCGATGGAGATGGAGGTGGGTGCCCTGACGGGGCGGTCTTTGGCGAAAGAGCGGCTAACGCGTGGCGCATCGCACGGCTATCGCGATCGGGACTGGCGGACACGGGCGGGCACGGTCGAACTGCACATCCTGAAGCTGCGCAAGGGGTCGTGCTTCCCCGGTTTTCCTGAATCCGCGGCTGATGGCCGAGAAGGCGCTCACCGCGGAGATCCATGAGGCTTGAATCAAGTGGTGTCGACGCGCTCGTTCAACGACGCCGTGCAGGCGATGGAGGCACCGGCATCTCGAAGAGCCAAGTTAGCTGGCTGTGCGGCGAGATCGATTAGCGGGTGATTGCCGTCCTGAACCCCTCAACCGAGGGCGACTGGCCCTATCTCTGGTTCAATGCCAACTAAGTGAAGGTGCGCGAGGCTGGTGAATTGTTTCGGTCGCCGTGACGATCGCTGTGGTCAACACCGACGGGCGCCGCGAGGGGCTGGGCATGGACATAGGCCATTTTGAGGTCGAGACGTCCTGGACGGCCCTCCTGCGTAAGCCGGCCCGGGCAAGCGTCGTCACAGGCGGCGGTGACCCGAGACCTCGTTCGCGCCTCGGCGGAGCGGTAAGTGGGCCAGCCGCAGCGTCACGGGCGCCGATACGGAGCGAAGCTGTCCAGCAATGTTCTCCGCCACCAAGCATGACCGGGATCATTCTGAAACCGAGGGTGCCACCAGATGTAGGCGGTGCTTCTCGGCAGATCGAAGGGCGGCTCCCGAACGACCACTCCGGCCTGCGCGGCCGCGTGTTGGGCGATCGTCTCCGGCAGGGTCGCGATCAGCGCGGAAGAGGCTGCGTAAGCCGAAGCCGCCATGAAGCTCGGTACCGTCACGGCGACCCGGCGACGGAGGCCCGAGCGATCGAGAACGTCGTCGACGATGCCACGATCGCCACCCGTAGTGCTCACCAGGATATGGCAGGCCTCCAAGTAAGCCTCCCGGTCGAGGGATCTCGTGCGAGCTGCAGGATGATCGGCGCGCATCACGCAACGGAAGGGCTCTGAGATGATGCAACTCCGCATGACCTCGCGATCCAGGGCGAGGTTCGTCTCCACCTCGGCCCCGGCCAGCACGAGATCGAGCCTGCCGTCGGCGAGTGCGTCGAAGACGTCGGGCCCGATCGACCTCAGCCTGAGATCGACACCGGGGGCAGCCCGACGCACGTCCGCGATCACAGGCGGCATCATGAGGACGAGTGGATAGTCGGGGGTGGCCAGAGACATGACGCGGGTGGATCGCGCCGGATCGAAGGACGCTTCCTTGGCCATGACTTCCGCCAGTTGGTTGAGCCCGGCACGGAGCGAAACCCGCAAGGCCAGTGCCAGAGCTGTGGGCTGCAGTCGGCCACGGCTGCGAACCAGCAGAGGATCGCCGAACTTCGCGCGAAGCAGGCGAAGGGAATGGCTGACCGCGGACGGCGATACGCCGAGGATTTCGGACGCCCGCGACACCTCGCTGGTCTCCAACAAGGTGTCGAGCACGCGTAGGAGGCGTAGATCAAGATCGCTGATTTGAATGGGATTCATGTAGCCCTGAACGACGGCGGATTGGCGCGAAACCCGTTCTGTCTCATCTTTCGAGTGGTCAGTAGCGCTCAAGGAAGCCAACCATGGATCAATCTCATCGCCCGGCGATAGCTCTTCCCGGGGCGGGGACTCATATTCTCGCGCTCGGCGACAATCTCGTCCGCATGACCGCCGAGCAGACCGGAGGACGACTTGGTCTCCTCGAAGTGACTGTGCCGGCCGGGGAGGGAACGCCCCTGCACCGGCACGAACGGGAAGATGAATTCTTTCAAGTCCTGGCCGGGCGCGTCGCTTTCTCCTGCGGCGAGGACCACGTGGAGTTGATGGAGGGCGGCTCGATCTTCCTGCCAAGAGGCATACCACATCGGTTCTCGAATCTCGGCGACGATCCGGCAAGGCTGCTGGTCATTGTCACTCCCGGCGGGTTCGAAGGATTCTTCGGTGCCGTCGCCGACCAACGCGTGAGCGGCCCCAAAGAGCTGGCCGGACTTGCCGCAACCTATGGATTGACCTTCCTCGGTTGATCGTCCTTACACGGGCGACCTGCCGCGGCTATGTCCTCTGCAACGCGGCCGCAGCCGGGGCCGTCTCCGCCTGTATCACCGGCTCGCCGCTGTTCTTTATCGATG
>JBPBQY010000098.1:0-7375 GCA_050920985.1 Janthinobacterium lividum
CGCCAGCAAGATCATGAAGGGCACGCTGAGGAGACCGGCGTAGAAGTGCCAGCGCCAGATGGCCCGATACAGGGTCTCGCGCGCCGTCGTCGGCGTCGCCGCGGCACGGATGGTGTCGAGAGAGGAGGCGGATGTCATGACGCGCCCTCCTCACTTCATGTCCATGCCGGGCATCGCATGCCCGGCTGGAGGCGCAGCCTGACTGCCATCCGGACCCTTGGCGCCGATCCCTGCGACCTCGAAATCGACCTTAACGGTACCGGCGTGGTCGAATGTGAGGGTGCCGGGAACCGCCTCACCCTTCTTCAATCCGCGTTTCAGGCCGGTGAACATGATGTGCAGGCCGGAGGGATCGAGCGTGACCGATTTACCCGGCGGGATCTGCACCGGTCCGGCGGGGCGCATTTGCATCACGCCCCCGTTCATGGTCATCGAATGGATCTCGAAACCGGTCGACGCCGCGAAGGACCCGCCGGTCAAGCGGTCGGGATCGATGCCCTTGTTCTCGATCGTGAGGTAACCACCACCCACCTGTGCACCGCCGGGCGTGGCGCGCGCCCACGGTTGGTGGATGACGATGCTGCCGATGACGACGTCGCCGGCCATCGCCGCCGAGGGAGAGAGCGCGAGCGCGACCAGTCCGGCCAAGCGGCCGGCTGCGTTCAGAAAGATCATGAGAATTGTCCTAAGGTCCGCCCGCGGGCCACGTGGTCGCACGAGAGCTGACCGGCCGGGGCTTGGTGAGGGATCGGGTTCGCGTGACGTCAGTTCACGCGGCCGGTGGACCTCGGGACAGGCGGGGATCGCGGAGGCGCGCGAGGACGGGCGACCAGGCGACGGCCCTGACGTGATCGGCGAAATGCTCGACCGAAGCAGGTCTCGACAGCATGGGAGGAGCCGGGAGGACGACACTTCCCAGCAGAGCGCAGCCGTCGCAGCAATCATGTGAGGCGGGTCGCCCAGGGTCGGCAGGGGGTTCGCCCGTCCCCGAATGGCAGATCGGGACGTGAACCCCGGCGATCACGTCATGCGGGCCGCCGTTCGTTTCGGTAGACGCGAAGGCGCGGCCCAGCCCGGTGAGGGTCAGGGCGATGAGCAGGACCGCGACGAGACTGCGTCGCAGTCCGAGTGTCGTCCGGACTGCCATGCGGCGAGAATGGGCGCGAGCCGAACCTTCTTGTCAAGCTTCGAGCGGGACGTCTTGGCGCGAGATCCGCGCTGGAAAAAGCCCCTACCCTCTCCGGTCCGCCAAAGCGGCGACGGACGGCGGCGTGCTTTGCACGAGCTTCTCGAGCTTGCCCCGGATCGCCGCCTCGTCGTCGTCGGATGTGAACGTGCCGGCGAAGCGAAGCCGGTCGTCGAACAACATCACGGCCGCCGTATGGTCCATCGTATAGTCGCCCCCGTCGAGCGGCACGCGGCGAAACTGGACCTTGAATGCACTCGCCATGGCGGTGAGTTGCGCCTGCGTTCCGGTGAAACCGCGGATCCGCGAATCGAAGGAGCCGAGATACTGGCGCATCGACTCCGGCGTGTCGCGCTCGGGGTCGACGGTGACGAAGACGACGTTCAGGCGGTCCGCATCCGCTCCCATGCGCCCGAGCACGTTGGTCAAGACCTGCAGCGTCACCGGGCAGACCGCCGGGCAGCGCGTGAAGCCGAAGAACAGGGCCGTCGGCTTCCCTTTCAGGTCGGCGTCGGTCACGGGACGTTCCGTCATCTCGGTCATGGCGAAAGGCCCGCCGATCCGGTGCATGTCGGTCCCGGACCCTGTCTGCACGAACATCACGGCGGAGAGGACGAGCACCACGGCCGCCGCGATGCCGCCGATGAGCAGGAGGATGCGGCGCTCCGCCATGAATTGTCTCCGGACGCGAATCGTCTTGGTCCCCGACATATGGGTGCTACCCGGCCGGCGGACCACGCCGCGACGGTCTGCCATGCAGACCGTCGGCGCCTCTCAAAGCTTGAGGATTGCTTCCACGGCCTCCTGCACGTCGAGCGCCTCGGATAAAGTGGCGAGGTGGTGGCATTCGCCTCTCGCCATGCGGACGACGCCCTCGAGCTGGCGCCGCAGCGCGATCGGGCGTTCCTGCGCGTTGGGCTTCGTGTCCGCAGCCGCTTCGTAGCGTCCTTCGGGGGCCTGCCGCTCGGCGATCGCCCAATCGCGAAGCCGGATCGTGCCGGCGTGGCCCTCGAGGGTCCAACTGTTGTCGTCGTCCAGGGGCGTAGCGCCGACGCGGCCCGTCAGCGTTACGGGAACATCGCCGGCGCGAAGCGCCACCGCGATGGCCCGCTCCGATCGGCCGACCTCGGGGAAGCTCACCGTGCCGCTCAGGTCCGCCAAGGGGCCGAGCAGACGGCGGCTCAGGAACAGGAAGTGCGAGACGACCTCGCGCGTGAATCCGCCTTCGGCACGTGCGTCGAGCCAGCGTGCGGCATCGACCTGCCAGGGCCGCGGCCAGGCCGCGAAGCCGACCTCGATGGTAAGCCGTCGCGGCGCTCCGACGCTGCCGTTGGCCATCCAACGCGTCAGAGCCGCCACGCCGGTCGAAGACGCGAAAGGAAAGTTGACGGCCCCGGCACGTCCGGCCTCGGCCACGAAAGCGCGTGCCTCGCCGAGATCGATCGCGAGCGGCTTTTCGCAAAAGACGCTGCGTCCGGCGCCGAGCGCCGCACGGGCGTGCAGGAGATGCGAGGCAGGCGGCGAGGCGACATAGACACAGGCGCTCGCCGCGACCACGGCCGCAGCGTCCGCGGCCAGCGGCACCGCCGGATGGGAGGACGCGATGTGCTTCATCGCCGCCGGATCGGGATCCCAAAGGGCCGCGATGCGGACCGGCGACTCCGTCTGCCCCTGCACGGCGTCGAGCATCCGCCGCCCCATGATCCCCGCTCCGACGATGCCGAGCGCAAGTGGTTCTTCCGTCGATGCCATCGTGGGTTCCTTTGGCGCCTCATGCGGGCCCCGACCTAGGCGGTGAGAAGCCCGGTGGTTCTCTGAACGCGGTGATGGGCGGCTCAGTCAAGACTTGCGACTCGCGACCTCGGCCACGAGAGACGTCAGTTCCGTCGCTGAGCGACGCGCAGCCTCGGGGCATGTCTCCGGCCGGTTTTTCGTTGACTTCGCCCTCGCGAAAAGCCTCCGTCGCACGGCGACGCCCAGCCGCGGATTCGGGAACAAATTTATCGAGGCCCGGTTCGGACAGGGGCGACCGGACCGGGTTGCGACAGGCCAAGGACGTCATCGATGACGCTAGCGAAACCGCCGCGAAACTTCGTACCATCGCCCGCAGATGCCCTTCGACAGAGCGACACCGTGACCGCCCGCCTGACGACACCTCGCATCTATTTCGTACCGCTCTCCATGGTGTCCGGCCCTGCCGAATGGGCCATGATCCTCGATGGCTGCGTCGGAATGGGCTTCGACACGGTCCTGACGTCCTCGCCGAACGATCCCGGCCCGCGCAGCAACGCGCTGCTGCCCTACGATTGGGCGGTGCCGCACCCGGCTCTGGGGACCTCGGGCTCGCTGGCGGATGCGGTCGCATTCCTCGCCAAGGCGTGCCGGGCGCGCGGCCTGCGTTTGATGGTCGATCTCGTCGCCGACAGGGTGGCTTGCGACGGACCACTGGCGGAAGATCTCGGCCTCGCGCGCCCCTACCCGGCCCTGCCCGACCCGCGCGTGGCGCCCGAGTTGCGTGGCAGCGTCTCGGTACCGTTCCACGACGACGCCATCCGGGGCCTATGCGCCGATCGGCTCACCGAATACGTGGCGACGCTGGTCACCGCCGGCGTCCAGGGGTTCCGCTGCCTCGGAGTCGACAAGGTCCCGGCCGAGGTCTGGGCCGAGGCCAAGGCGAAAGCGCGAAGCGTGTCGCCGGACGTCACCTTCCTGGCCTGGACGCCGGGCCTCCCCGCGGAAAGCATCCCGACGCTGTCGCGCGCCGGTTTCGACGGCAGTTTCTCCTCCTTGTGCTGGTGGGACTGTCGTGCCGCTTGGCCGGTCGACGAATACGAGCGTCTCGCGGCGTTGGGCCCCGTCCTGGCCTTCCCCGAAGCCCCCTTCGGTCGCCGCCTGGCAGAATCGCTCGTCCCCAGCGCCGTGGCCATGCGAGACGCCGAACGCGCCCTTTGGGTCACAGCATCCCTCGGAGACGGCATTCTGTTGCCGATGGGCTTCGAGTTCGGCGCACGTGAGCCTGTGCCGCCGACCGGTGCGGTACGCGAGACCTATGCGGTGCTGCGTAGCGCTCCCAGGTTGCCGCTGGCCGAGGCGGTTCGGGCCGCCAATGCCAGCCTGCTCGGCGGGCGTGATCGCTTCGTCGGCGGCGAGATGCGGATCGTGCAGGGCGCGCCGAATGCACCGACGGCGATCCAACGGGCCGATGCGAAGGACCTGCGGCAGGCGAAAGGGGCCCGGCTGGTCCTGGTCAATCCGTCGCTGGATCGGAGCGCCACGCTGGCGCCCGGCTCCCTGGCGCAGGCGCTGGGAGGCAGCTTCCCGTTCCGAGATGTCCTGGGCTCGGAGCCCGATCTCGCCGTCGACACGGGCTCGGTGCTGCCGCCGGGGGCCGTGCGGCTCTACGAAGGCAGCCCGACCCGCGAGATCCACCTTCCGGTCGATGCCCTGAGGTACTCGCCCGAGACGGCCATCAAGGCTCCGCGCCTCGTCATCGAATCCGTCTCGCCGGCCGTCGATGGTGGACGTTATCCGGTGAAGCGGATCGTCGGCGACGTGATGCGGATCGAGGTCGACGCCTTCGGCGAAGGACATGATCGCATCGCCGTGGCCCTGCAGTGGCGCGCCGCCGACGAGCCGCACTGGCAGGAGCGCCGCATGCAGGCGCTCGGCAACGATCGCTGGACGGCCGACCTCCCGCTGGAGCGCATGGGCCGGTATATCTACAGGATCGAGACGTGGCGCGATGACTTCGCCATGTTCCGACACGAGGTCGAGGCCAAGCACGGTGTGGGGCTCGCCGTGCCGCTCGAGCTCGAAGAGGGCTGCCGCCTCGTTGAGCGTGCTCTCAAGAGTGCCACGACCGAAGCCGCCTCCCGGTTGAAGCCGATCAGCGCTCGCCTGGCCAAGGCGGGCGACGCCGAACGCCTTGCGCTGCTTCTGGCATCCGAGACCGACGACGCCATGAAGGCCGCCGACCCCCGGCTGTTCAGCACGGTCAGCTCCGACATTCCCGTCGAGGCGGAGCGCAAGGGCGCCGGTTTCGCCAGCTGGTATTCCATTTTCCCGCGCTCGCAGAGCGGCGACCCGCAGCGTCACGGCACGTTCGACGACGTCATCGGACGGCTTCCGACCATTCGGGCCATGGGGTTCGACGTGCTCTATTTCACGCCGATCCACCCGATCGGCCGCACCAACCGCAAGGGGCGTAACAACAGCCTCACCGCCGGGCCCGACGATCCGGGCAGCCCCTACGCGATCGGCGCCGCGGAAGGCGGGCATAGCGCCATTCATCCCGAACTCGGGACCTTTGAGGACTTCCGCCGCCTCGTCGCGGCGGCGGCCGACCACGGGCTGGAACTGGCGATGGATATCGCCATCCAGGCCTCGCCCGATCACCCGTGGCTGAAGGACCATCCGGAATGGTTCAACTGGCGGCCGGATGGCACGATTCGCTACGCCGAGAACCCGCCCAAGAAGTACGAGGACATCGTCAACGTCGATTTCTACACGCCGGGCGCCATGCCGTCGCTGTGGATCGAGTTGCGCGACATGATCATGCTGTGGGTCGAACAGGGCGTGAAGCTGTTCCGTGTCGATAACCCGCACACCAAGCCCTTCCCTTTCTGGGAATGGGCGATCGAAGACATCCGTCAACACCATCCCGACGTGATATTCCTCTCCGAGGCCTTCACCAAGCCCAAGGTCATGTATCGGCTGGCCAAGGTCGGATTTTCGCAGTCCTATACCTACTTCACGTGGAGAAACACGAAATACGAGCTGACGGACTATTTGACCGAGCTGACCACGCAGCCGCCCAAGGAGTTTTTCCGGCCGCATTTCTTCGTCAACACGCACGACATCAACCCGGACTTCCTGCAGGATGCGCCGCGACCGGCCTTCCTGATCCGGGCCGCCCTGGCGACGACGCTCTCCGGCCTTTGGGGCGTCTATAATGGCTTCGAGCTCTGCGAAGGTCGGCCCGACCAGAAGCGGAAAGAATATGCCAATAGCGAGAAGTATCAGCTGACCGCCTGGGATCACGACCGCCCCGGCAACATCATCGGCGAGATCACGCAGCTCAATCGCATCCGGCGCGACAATCCCGCTCTGCAATCCCACCTCGGCATCACGTTCCTGACGGCCTACAACGACAATATCCTGCTGTTCGAGAAGGCTACGCCATCGCGCGACAACGTCCTTCTGGTCGCCGTGAGCCTCGATCCTTATGCGGCGCAGGAGGCCGATATCGAGCTTCCGCTTTGGAAGTGGGGCCTCCCCGACCAAGGAACGGTAGCGGTCGAGGATCTCATGCGCGGCTCAAGTTTTGCGTGGAGCGGCAAGAGGCAGCGCATCCGGCTCGATCCCTCCGACTCACCTTTCTCCATCTGGCGGCTCAATGCTGCGAGGACCTTCTGATATGGCGGCTCCGACCCAGGTCACGATTTCCGACGATCCGCTTTGGTACAAAGACGCCGTCATCTACCAACTCCACGTGAAGTCGTTCTTCGATGCCAACAACGACGGCATCGGCGACTTCGCGGGGCTGAACGCCAAGCTCGACTACGTGGCGAGCCTCGGCGTTACCTGCATCTGGCTGTTGCCCTTCTATCCGTCGCCACGGCGCGATGATGGCTACGACATCGCCGCATTCGAGGACGTCAGCCCGGATTACGGCACGCTCGACGAATTCCGGCACTTCGTGGCCTCCGCGCATGAACGCGGCATCCGGGTGATCACCGAGCTCGTCATCAACCACACCTCTGATCAGCATCCCTGGTTCCAGGCGGCTCGGAATGCCCCCAAGGGCTCGCCGGAGCGCGATCTGTATGTCTGGTCCGACACCGACGACAAGTATACCGAGACGCGCATCATCTTCCTCGACACCGAGACGTCGAATTGGACCTGGGATCCCGTGGCGGGCCAGTATTTCTGGCACCGTTTCTATTCTCACCAGCCCGACCTCAACTTCGACAATCCGAAGGTTCTGGAGGAAGTACTGCGCGTCATGCACTTCTGGCTCGACATGGGTGTCGACGGGCTGCGCCTCGACGCCATCCCCTATCTCATCGAGCGGGACGGCACCTCGAACGAGAACCTGCCCGAGACCCACGTGATCCTGAAGAAGATCCGGGCCGACCTCGACGCCTCCTATCCGGACCGCATGCTGCTGGCCGAGGCCAACATGTGGCC
>JBPBQY010000099.1:0-7188 GCA_050920985.1 Janthinobacterium lividum
GGCGAGGAGGAACGAAGCCTTCGCATGGGCCAATGTGCCGCTGGGCGCTCAGGGCGCCGCAGCCCGCGCTGCGGCGGACGCGTCGGGGGAGATCGCGCGTCGCTTTCCGGGCGACTCCGCAATTAGGGCTCAGGCTGCCGCGGCGCAACAAATACTCGCCGAGCACGCGCTGCTGTGACGAGCTACTCCGCCGCCTCGACTAGCGGCGCCGTGGCACTTGGCACGTAGTTGAGGATCGGGCCGAGCCAGCGCTCGACCTCGGCGACCGGCATGCCCTTGCGCACGGCGTAATCCTCGACCTGATCGCACTCGACCTTGGCGACCCCGAAGTAATGGGCGTCAGGATGTGCCAGATAGAGCCCGGACACCGAGGAGCCCGGCCACATGGCGAAGCTTTCCGTGAGCTTCACGCCGACCTTGGCTTCGGCATCGAGCAGGCGGAACAGTGTCGCTTTCTCGGTGTGGTCGGGCTGGGACGGATAACCTGGCGCCGGACGAATGCCGCGGTAGGGCTCGCCGATCAACTCGTCCGGGCCGAATGGCTCGGCCGGCGCGTAGCCCCAAAGCTCGCGGCGCACGCGCTGGTGCAGCGCCTCGGCGAAGGCTTCGGCGAAGCGGTCGGCCAGGGCCTTGACCATGATCGAGGAGTAATCGTCGTTGGCGCGGGAGAAGCGCTCCGACAGGATTTCCTCTTCCATGCCGGCCGTGACAACGAAGCCGCCGACATAGTCGCCGAGCCCCGTCTCCCGCGGCGCCACGAAGTCGGACAGCGCGAGGCTGGCGCGGCCGCCGCCTTTCGAGAGCTGCTGGCGCAACGTGTAGAAGGTCGCCGTTTCCTCGTCCCGCGCCTCGTCGGTGAAGAGCCGGATATCGTCGCCGACCGCATTGGCGGGCCAAAAGCCGACCACCGCCTTGGGCTTGAACCAGCCTTCGGCGACGATCTTGGTCAGCATGGCCTTTGCGTCGTCGAAGAGGGCGCGTGCCGCCGGCCCCTGCGTCTCGTGGTCGAGGATCGCCGGATAGCGGCCTTTCAGCTCCCAGGTCTGGAAGAAGGGCGTCCAATCGATGTAGCGGGCAAGGTCGGCCAGATCGTAGCTCTCGAAGACGCGCGTGCCGAGGAAGCTCGGCACAGGCGGCTCGTAGGCGCTCCAATCGACCTGGAGCCTGTTGGCGCGGGCCTTCGCCAGCGGCAGGCGCTGCTTGTCGGCCTCGCTGCGGGCATGAGCGTCGGCCACCTTGCGATATTCGGTGCGGGTGCGCTCAATGAACTCGTGCTTGTTGTCGGGCGAGAGCAGGCTCGACACGACGCCGACGGCGCGACTCGCATCCGTGACATAGACGGCCTGACCCGACGTGTAGCGCGGGTGGACCTTCACGGCCGTGTGGACACGGCTCGTCGTGGCGCCGCCGATGAGCAGCGGCACGTGAAAGCCCTGGCGCTCCATCTCGGTCGCCACATGAACCATCTCGTCGAGCGAGGGCGTGATCAGCCCCGACAGGCCGATGATGTCGACGTGTCTCTCCTTGGCGACCTCCAGGATCTTGGCGGCTGGCACCATGACGCCGAGGTCGATCACCTCATAGTTGTTGCAGGCCAGCACGACGCCGACGATGTTCTTGCCGATGTCGTGGACGTCGCCCTTCACGGTCGCCATCAGTATGCGACCGGCGGCCTGACGCTCGCCGTTGCCGCCATTGGCGAGCTTCTCGGCATCCATGTAGGGCAGCAGGATGGCGACAGCCTGCTTCATGACGCGGGCGGACTTCACCACCTGCGGCAGAAACATCTTGCCTGCCCCGAACAGGTCGCCGACGACGTTCATGCCGGCCATCAGAGGCCCCTCGATGACATGCAGCGGCCGCTCGGCCGCGAGGCGGGCTTCCTCGACGTCGATGTCGATATATTCGGTGATGCCGTTGACGAGGGCGTGGCTCAGTCGCTCGGCCACGGGCTTCTCGCGCCAGGTCAGGTCCTGCGCCTTGGCCTCCTGGCCCTTCCCGCCGCGATAGCGCTGGGCGACCGCGAGCAGCCGCTCGGTGCCGTCGGGGCGGCGGTTGAGAACCACGTCCTCGCAAGCCTCGCGCAGCTCGGCGTCGATCGTCTCGTAGATGGCAAGCTGGCCCGCATTGACGATGCCCATGTCCATGCCGGCCTGGATGGCATGATACAGGAACACGGCATGCATGGCCTCGCGCACCGGCTCGTTGCCGCGGAACGAGAAGCTGAGGTTCGAAACGCCGCCCGAGATGTGGGCGTGGGGCAGGGTGGTGCGGATGATTCGCGTCGCCTCGAGGAAGGCCACGCCGTAGCCGTCATGCTCCTCGATCCCGGTCGCGATCGCGAAGACGTTGGGGTCGAAGACGATGTCCTCGGGGGGGAAGCCGTCGGCAACCAGCAGCTCGTAGGCGCGGGTGCAGATCGCGACCTTGCGCTCCAGCGTGTCGGCCTGGCCCTGTTCGTCGAAGGCCATCACCACCACGGCGGCGCCATAGGCGCGCACCAGGCGGGCGGCCTTGAGGAAAGCCTCCTCGCCCTCCTTCATCGAGATGGAATTGACCAGCGCCTTGCCCTGGACGCGCTTCAGGCCGGCTTCGATCACCGAGAACTTCGACGAGTCGATCATCACCGGCACGCGGGCGATATCCGGTTCGGCGGCGACAAGGTTGAGGAAGTCGATCATCGCCTTTTCGGAGTCGATGAGACCTTCGTCCATGTTGACGTCGATGATCTGGGCGCCGTTGACCACCTGGTCACGCGCGACATCGAGCGCCGCCACGAGGTCGCCCTCCTTGATCAGCTTGCGGAAGCGCGCCGAGCCCGTGACGTTGGTCCGCTCGCCGATGTTGACGAAGGGGATGTCGGACGACAGCGCGAAGGGCTCGAGACCCGACAGGCGCATCATCGGGGCAATCGTCGGGATGGCGCGGGGCGCTTTGCCCGCCACGGCTTCCGCGATGGCGCGGATATGCTCGGGCGTCGAGCCGCAGCAGCCGCCGACGACATTGACGAGGCCCTCGTCGGCAAAGCCGGCGACCTGCTTCGCCATCATCTCCGGGCTCTCGTCGTAGAGCCCGAATTCGTTCGGCAGGCCGGCGTTCGGATAGGCGCAGACGAAGGTGTCGGCGGCAGCCGACAATTCGCCGAGATGCGGCCGCATGGCCTCGGCGCCGAGCGCGCAGTTGAGCCCGATGGTAAAGGGCTTCGCGTGGCTGAGCGCGTTCCAGAAGGCCGTCGGGGTCTGGCCCGACAGGGTGCGGCCGGAGAGATCCGTGATGGTGCCGGAGATCATCACCGGCAGGTGGATGCCGGTCTCCTCGAAGACCTCGTGGGTGGCGAAATAGGCCGCCTTTGCGTTGAGCGTATCGAAGATCGTCTCGATCAGGATGATGTCGGCGCCGCCGTCGATGAGGCCGCGGACCTGTTCGGCATAGGCGACGCGCAGGTCATCGAAGGTCACGGCGCGGAAGCCGGGATCGTTGACGTCGGGCGAGATCGAGGCCGTACGGTTGGTGGGCCCGAGCGCGCCGGCGACGAAGCGGCGGCGCCCGTCCTCGCGCTCGGCGCGGAGCAGGGCGCGTTTGGCGAGCCGTGCGCCGTCGCGGTTGAGCTCATAGACGGCATCCTCCATGCCGTAGTCGGCCTGCGCGATGGAGGTGGAGGAGAATGTGTTGGTCTCGACGATGTCGGCGCCGGCCTTGGCGTAGGCGTAGTGGATTGCCTCGATGGCCTCGGGCTGGGTCAGCGTCAGGAGGTCGTTGTTGCCCTTGAGGTGGCACTCGCAGGCCTGGAACCGGTGGCCGCGGAAGTGGCTCTCCTCGTAGTCGAGGCCCTGGATCTGCGTCCCCATGGCGCCGTCGAGGACCAGGATGCGCTCGCGCGCCGCCGCCGTCAGCGCCGCAAGGATCTCGGCGCCATCCTGGCGACCGTCCTGAACGCGGCCCGTGCCGTCGGCGAACAGAGCGTCGATATCCTGGCTCATTCTATGCTCCGTGGTGTCACATACTCATATAAAGATATTGTTATATGATGCAAGGCGCGGGGTGCGGGAAGGCGTTAACCCGTTCCACTGTGACGGTCGCGCATGAAAGGGCAACCTGACGCTGGGCTCGAAAGAAGGGTCGTCGTTCGCCGTCTCTCAACCTGCTCTCGTCATGGCAGGATGTCATCGTTGATGATCCTCGAACGCTTCGCGCCTAGATCCTGGACGGGAGACGCGACCTCTCCGGGCTTCTGGCCCGATCGGAACGATCTCGGTCCATCCTCACACCCCCAACAGATCGATCAGCGGCGGGACCAGCGGCTCGTCGGCGGGCGGCATGGGGTAATCACGCAGCTTGCCGGCCCGCACCCACTTCAGCGCCTGTCCCTCGCGCGGCGAAACCTGCCCCTCCCAGCGCCGGCAGACCCAGAGTGGCATCAGAAGGTGGAACTCCGGATAGGCGTGGCTGGCGAAAGATAGAGGCGCCAAGCAAGACTCCTTGACCGTGATGCCGAGCTCCTCGTCCAGCTCCCGGATCAGCGCCGCCTCGGGCCTCTCGCCGGGATCGAGCTTGCCGCCGGGAAATTCCCACAGGCCCGCCAGAGTCTTGCCCTCCGGTCGCTGCGCGATCAGCACGCGGTTGTCGGTATCGATGAGGGCCACAGCCACGACGGTCACGATCTTCATCTCGCGCGGGCCCTCAGCTTCGACAATGCGTCTCCGGGCGGCACCACGGGACGAGACTTTCGGCCCGCCTTATGCCGTGTTACCAGACCCTTTCAAAGACCCGTGCCGATCCCCGATGCGCGGCGAAGAAGGTTTTGGGTTACATGGGCGACAAGCGCTCGAGTTTCGAACATGGCGATCTCCTGGCCTGCGGCCGGGGCGAACTCTTCGGTCCCGGCAACGCCCAACTCCCGCTTCCCCCGATGCTGATGTTCGACCGGATCGCCGAGATCGCGGAAGAGGGCGGCGCCAATGGCAAGGGCGTGATCCGGGCCGAACTCGACGTGAAGCCCGATCTCTGGTTCTTCGCCTGCCATTTCCAGGGCGATCCCGTCATGCCGGGCTGCCTCGGCCTCGACGCGCTCTGGCAACTCGTCGGCTTCTACCTCGGCTGGCTGGGTCTGCCGGGTAAGGGGCGGGCGCTCGGCGTCGGCGAGGTGAAATTCACCAACCAGGTGCTGCCCACGGTGAAGCGTGTCGTCTACGGCATCGACATTAAGCGCGTGTTCAAGGGCAAGCTCGTCCTCGGCATCGCCGACGGCTGGCTCGAGGCCGATGGGCAGCGCATCTACGAGGCCCGCGACCTGCGGGTCGGGCTGTTCAAGCCAGAACCCGCCTGAGCCTATCGTCCGGCCGCTCTTACCGGGGTCCGGGCACTATCTGACATGAGGACTGTCCCCTCCCGGGTCGAAGCTTCGCTTCGCTCGGGCCCGCCGTCCCAGGGAGTTGCTCACTATGCGTCGCGTCGTCGTTACCGGGATGGGCATCGTCTCATCCATCGGCAGCTCTGCCGACGAGGTCCTGGACTCCCTGCGGAACGCCCGTTCGGGAATCGTGCGGGCCGAGCGCTATGCCGAACTCGGCTTCCGCTCCCAGGTTCATGGCGCCCCGGGGCTGGATCCCGAAACGGTGCTCGACCGTCGCGCCATGCGGTTCCACGGCGGCGGCAGCGCCTGGGCGCAGGTCGCCATGGAACAGGCGATCGCCCAGAGCGGACTGCAGCCCGACGAGGTGTCTAATCCCCGGACCGGCATCATCGTGGGGTCGGGCGGACCCTCGACCCGCACCGTCGTCGAGTCGGCCGACATCGCCCGCACCAAGGGCCCCAAGAAGGTCGGTCCCTTCGCGGTGCCGAAGGCCATGTCGTCAACCGGGTCCGCCACCTTGGCGACCTGGTTCAAGATCAAGGGCTTCAATTATTCCATCGCCTCGGCCTGCGCCACGTCTAACCACAATATCGGCAACGCCTACGAGGCGATCAAATACGGCAAGCAGGACGTGATGTTCGCCGGCGGCTGCGAGGAACTCGACTGGTCGCTGTCCGTGTTGTTCGACGCAATGGGCGCCATGTCGTCGAACTTCAACGACAGGCCGGCTGTCGCCTCGCGTGCCTTCGACAAGGACCGTGACGGCTTCGTGATCTCGGGCGGCGCGGGCATCCTGGCGCTGGAAGATCGCGACCATGCCATTGCGCGGGGTGCCAGGATCCTGGGCGAGATCGTCGGTTACGGCTTGGCCAGCGACGGTCACGACATGGTGGCGCCGTCCGGTGAAGGCGCGCGACGCTGCATGCAGATGGCGCTGGAGGACGTGAAAGCGCCTGTCGACTATATCAACCCGCATGCCACCTCGACCCCCAAGGGCGACGAGGCCGAGATCGAGGCCCTGCGGTCCGTCTTCGGTGGCGGCGACAAGTGCCCGCCGATCGCCGCGACGAAGAGCCTCTCGGGGCACGCCCAGGGCGCCACCGGGGCCATCGAGGCGGTCTTCTCGCTGCTGATGATGAACAACGATTTCATCTGCGAGAGCGCCAATATCGAGACGATCGACCCCGCTTTCGCCGACATGCCGATCGTTCGGGAGCGGCGGGACGGCGCAAAGCTCGGCACGGTCCTGTCCAATGGCTTCGGCTTCGGTGGCACCAACGCATCCCTCGTCTTCCAGCATCCGGACCTTTGATCATGGCGCAGGGAACGACGATGACCACCTCCGCCACGGGTGGGTTGATGCGCGGCAAGCGCGGCCTGATCATGGGGGTCGCCAACGATCACTCGATCGCCTGGGGCATCGCCAAGGCGCTGGCCGCCGAGGGCGCGGAACTCGCCTTCACCTATCAGGGTGAGGCACTCGGAAAACGTGTCAAGCCGCTGGCGCAGTCGCTCGGCTCCGACCTCGTGGTCCCCTGCGACGTCGAAAGGCTCGAGACCGTCGACGCGGCGCTCGATGCCGTCCGCGACCGCTTTTCGGCCATCGACTTTCTGGTGCACGGCATCGCCTATTCGGACAAGAACGAGCTTAAGGGCCGCTACGCCGACACGTCGCGCGAGAACTTCGTGCGCACCATGGTGATCTCGGCTTTTTCCTTCACCGAAATCGCCAAACGCGTCGCCCCGATGATGGCGCCGGGCGGCTCCATGTTGACGTTGACCTTCGGCGGCGCCACCCGCGTCACCCCCAATTACAATGTGATGGGCGTCGCAAA
>JBPBQY010000078.1:0-5567 GCA_050920985.1 Janthinobacterium lividum
CATGCTCTCGAACGGCGTCATCGAGACGTCGCCGCCGTCGCCTGTGTCGTCGCCGTCGGGACCGTTGCCCAGCATGTTGACGCCCGCGCAGACCAGCTCGACATGGCCGAGTTCTTCCGCGGTGATCGACGCGACCAGGCTGTAGAACGGGCGCAGCTTGGACTTCGACTTGAAGTTGAAGCTCTGGAACATGTAATTGCCCAGCGTCGACATCTCGCCGTACTTGCCGCCCAGCAGTTCGCGGAGCGCGGCGGCGGCGTTGGGATCCTGCTTGGTGGGATCGGGCAGATTGGCTTGCAGCTTGTCGACGCGCATGAACATGGAAGCTCTCCTCTGTTGAGCCCCTCGGTATCCCACACATGGACACTGCCGGCGAGCAGCGATTGACCGGCGACGGAATATCGCGTCACGCGCCGTCACGGCCCTGGGTGACGTCGAGGGCAAGGTCTCGCGCCGTCCGAGAGCTCGACGGTGATCCGCGAGCCATCGCAGCCACATGTGCGGAACGGTCAATGCACTCAGCAGGATGAAGACCGAGCGCACCGCGCTCTCCTCGATCGGGCGGGAGGGCTGCACGGCGACTATTAACCCGGCCGCGGCCGCCACCGTCGCAAGCGGTATCGAGCGACGCATGAGAGCGCGGCGGTTGGCGGTCACCAGATCCCGCTCGAACGAGCGGAAAGCCCGTGGCGTATGCAGGACGGCGAAGTAGATCGCGAAGGCTAACCAGCGGCGTCGCGATCACGAACAGGAGGATCGTGCAGGCGAGTTCCGCTATACTCCTGGCGACGTCGCCTTCCAGGCGGCACCGTTGGTGGATCATTGATACCGTCGCCAGCAGCCATACTGCTACTAGCGGCCTCCTCGCGAACTCGGCGGCGATAACACCTGGCCTGCCGGCCAGCATGGAGAATAGCATGTCGACGGCTGCGGATGAAACAGCGCCGGAACGACGATCGGAACGCACCCGTGCGGGATCGAGGCGATCGAACCCGCCATCCCGCTTGCGGAAGCGTCCTCGGCCCCGAAGTGGACGATTGACAGCAGGAGAAACACGATCAGCATCCCGGACGCGAACGTGCACCAGGCGACGAGGATCGCCACCGCGAGGCCGAGATAGCCGATCAGGAACGGCAGCCACCTTGGCTTGCGATGGCGAGCGGTGAACACGTCGCGGGCGACGACGTGATCCAGCCCGCCATGCGTGGGTCCGACAAGGACGGACGCGAGCAGGAGCACCGGTCCCTCGGTCGGAAACATGGTCGACGCCACCCCCAGCGCGACGGCCGCGGCACCGCTCGTGGTCGGCAGCGACGCACGCCGAACCGTGTCAGACGCGCGGAGCGGGTCAACCCTGCTGAGACGGACTGCAGGGTGACCGGACATCGACAGGGGTGGGGTCAGCGCGTGACGGAACTTGCGGGCGTCCCCGGCTCCGCCCGGTCGGTGACACCTGCGGCCTGCACCTCATGATAGGCGACGGGAGCGGGACGCAGGTCATGTTCGGGCACCTCGCCGGCGGCCAATTCCTCCGTCGTCTTTCGCCTTGTCCCAGCCAGCGAAAACACTCCGTAGGCAACCTTCGCGATCACATCGAGGACGGTGTAGAGAGCGGCAGTCGTGACTGCGTCGATGCCGTTGATCCCTTCCGACCCTAGCAGGAAGATGATCGGATAGCCTAGCCAGAGTACAGAAAGGATCGAGGCGTTCGTCTTGTAGAGCGTCTCGGCGCGTGGTCCCGATTTTACGGCCTCGGCGCGCATCTGCCCCCACAGGCACTGATAGATGAAAACGAACGCGCCTGAACTGATGAGATACCAAGCCCACTTCGCGGCGGATCCCGTCGGGCTCGCACCGGCAAAAAGGCCGGTTACGATCATGAAGAAGTCGGTGAACAGCAGGCCCAGCATCAGCGCCCAGCGAAGGAAGGGCGAATGCAACGCGGTCAGGCACAGGCCCGAGAGGAGCAGGGGCGTCGTGATCGCCCAATCCAAGTAGCGGGCGAAGTAGAACACCCGTCCATCGGCAAGCAGGATCGATCCCTGGCCCATCCACATTGCCAGATACGACGCCGTGGCGGTAAGTGTGACGAGGAAGTGGAGGAGAAAATGATTCTCCTCGTCCCGAGTCCGCCGCTTCCAGCCCATGACGAGCTGGGTGATCGCGCCTATCGCCATCCCCGCAAACCCGAGGCCAAGCCAGTCGTGTATGGTCATTACGGTCTCCGGCACCCTGGATCGAGGCCGTGTTAGCGAGAGCGGTCCATCTACGGAAGCCTTGGTGAATAGGCAGGCCAAGTCGCCGATGTAGGTCGACTGCGACGGCTCGTGGCGACCAAGCGGCGCGGTTGAGTCCTCTCTCGCCGACCCGACGCCGGCCATCGATCATCTAGTCGGCGCCGCTGGCGGGGTGCGGTTCTGGACGTCGCCCGCGGCCGGTGCGCGGATCAGCTGCTTGCGCACGAGTTCGAGCGGTTCGCTCCCGACGCTCACCCGGCCCCGGAAGGGGTTGTCCAAGATACCGACCATGAAGACGAGCAGGCCGAGCAGGGAGCAGAGCTGAACCGTCATCCAGAGGTGCATCCGATAGCTGGCAGTATGGAAGAACCACGTCGTTGTGATGCAGAGGAGGCCGCCGATCACCACCAGCGCCCAGATCGGCATCGGCAAGCCGCGGGTGACCGCGTTGAGCCGCGCCCGCCGGGCCTCGACTAAGATGTTTAGCTGCTTGAACACCTCACCCTGCAGGACCTGTCCATTCGTCGCGGCAGGCCCGAACGCCATGAGATGGTCCTGGAACGAGTCGACAAAGCGACCCGACTGCGTCGGCACGATGCCTTGCCGCTGAAGCGGCCAGCCGACGTCGATCACATTGTCGAGGTATCCTGACAGGTCGTTGCGCAACTCCGCCCGCACGGGTCCCGGATAGGAGCCGACGTCGCGGTAGAGGCTCGCAACGACCGCCGCCTCGGCATCCACCTTGTCGCCGACGGCCGAGAACGTCTCCCATGTTCCGATCGCCACCAAGCCAAGCGTGATTCCGTAGAACACCGTCAGCGCGGCCAGGAAGTAGCCGACGATGTCGTTGTGCGAGTGGTCGACCTTGTGGACTCGCCGGATCCATCCCCGGGTGAGGCGCAGCCCCACGACGCCGAACGACACGAAGAAGGATATGACGATGAACGCGAACAGCCAGCTCGGCAGGTCGTAGAGCCAATATAGCGTCAATTTCTTTCCTTTAGACGATCGTCAACGCCGCTTCGGCCCGTCGTTCCCGTTCGCAATCACAGGCGTCGTATGATCCGAGCAGACCGACACCATGGTCGATCGGCAGGCGCCTGTCTTCACCCCTGAGAAGGTACAGGTGCATCGGAAAGCAAGCGCCAGGATGGAACCGGCAGCGATGTCGGACGCTCCCAAACGGATGCCGGAGCATCCCGCCCTGGCCAAAGAGGAACCAAGCCATGTCGACTCCCGAGGATCTCAAGGACGTGTACGTCGACGAGATGAAGGACCTGTGGTCCGCGAACGACCAGATGACGAGAGTGCTGAAGAAGATCACGAGCAAGGCGACCGACGCCAAGCTCAAGGAGATGCTGACCACCTCGCAGGAGGGCATCGCCAAGCACACCGCCGTGCTGAAGGAGCTGATCGCCGCGCAGGACGAGAAGGTCTCCAAGGAGCATTGCAAGGGCATGGAAGGCCTCGTCGCCGAGGCCACGAAGCACGTGCTGGAGGAAGGTCCGAAGAAGGGCCCAGTGCTCGACGTCCTGATCATCGCTCAATACCAGCGCATGACGCACTACGGCATCGCCGGTTTCGGTACCGCCGCCTCCTATGCCAAGGCACTCGGCCTGAAGGACGACGAGAAGAAGCTGAAAGAAGCCACCAAGGAGATCTATGGCGGCGACGAATACATGACCAAGCTCGCCGAGACCTCGGTCAACATGCAGGCAGAGGACGCCTGATGAACCCCGAGTGCCCGCCGCCGGCGGGCACCCCCATTGATCGAGGAACTGCGCATGAGCCACTTTTTGTCCGCCAATTTCGAGACCCGCCGCGAGGCTGAGATGACCGTCGAGCGTCTCGTGCAGGAGTTCGGGCTCGATCGTGCTGCGATCATCATCGCCGCTGCAGGGGATCAGAACAGCGTTGGCAATGAGCAGGCGGGATCGGACGTAAAGGCCGGCGATCCAAGTCCCGAACACCGTGCCGACGCACCACTACGCGGCGCGATCATCGTCGCGGTGGACGTGCACGATCACGTCACCGAACGGAAAATCCGTGAGGCATTCGCCGAATTCGACGCCACCGACGTCGCCGAGAAGGTCTGACGACGGACGGGTGTCGATCAAGGCCCGATCCGGCAGCGCAGATCAAGGCACTTACCCATCTTGGCCACAGAGCACCGCACGCAGCCTCGAAGGCGTGTTCCAACAGTAGCAACTGCGGACGCGCTTTTTTTCTAACAAGGTCGGAACCGGCGTTTACCAACTATGTTACCGCCCTGTCCCGCCTAACGGGTGGGGCGTCGCACGGGCGGCGTAAGGTCGAGAGCCAGATCCGCGAGGGAGCCACGCCCGGTGGTCTCGCATGCATGATCGGCTCGCGATGACTCCACCCGACGATCTCACGCTTCGCGTTCCCATCATCGAAGAATCCGTTACCGTCGACAGGGTCGACGTGCAGACCGACGCGATCCGGGTCCGCACTTCCGTTGATCAGCGCGACGTGATGGTCGAGGAAGTCGTCGAGCGTGGCGCCTTGCGGGTTGAGCGTGTTCCGATGGATCGCGCTGTCGACGTTGCGCCACCACCTCGCGAGGAAGGCGCCACCACCATCATCTCGCTCGTCGAGGAACGGCTCGTTGTCGAGAAGCGGCTCTTCGTCGTCGAGGAGATCCACGTCACGCTGGAGCAGACGCAGGAGCTCGTCGCGATCCCGGTCATGCTGCGCACCACGCGTGCGACGATCGAACGTCCGTCGGGCGAACCAACAACAGGGAGCACTACCAATGGCTGATCCAAACGACACGCGCGGCGCCCCACCGCGCGAGATCCACATCGAGAAGAAACCGGTCAACTGGCTGGCATGGATCGCGCTGATCCTCGGCATTCTGGCCGCATTGCTGGCGCTCAGTCGCTGCAACCGCAACGAAGACGCCGTGGTCGCGCCGGCCCCGACTAGCACCGCCACGGCCACGCCGCCGGTCGGCATCAAACATGTCGCGCTGCCCGGCGGCAGGACGGTCGACCTCCAGCCGCAGACGCTGAACTACGACCTGCAGGCGTTTCTCGCCAGCGCCGCCGCCGCGCCGCGGACCTTCACCTTCGACAAGCTGAACTTCGACACCGCCTCATCCCAGATCAGGGCCGACGACCAGCCGACGCTCTCGGCGCTCGGGCAGATCCTGGCCGCCTATCCCAAGGCGACGGTTCGCCTGGTTGGTTATGCAGATGCCCGCGGCAGCGATGTCGCCAACGCCAAGCTCGGTGCCGACCGCGCGGCTTCGGTCGCCAAGGCGCTGACCGCCACCGGTATCGCGGCGGGCCGCATCGCCACAGGCAG
>JBPBQY010000100.1:0-5523 GCA_050920985.1 Janthinobacterium lividum
CCTCGGCCTCGGCGTTCACTGTCTCGGACAGCTGACTCATGTATTCGTCACCGCCGTAGATTTCCTTGGTGGCGCCCTTCAGCTTCTCCGCGTCCTCGGACTTGCCGAGCGCTTCGGCATAGGCGGCAGCCGTACCGAATCCTGCAATGCCGTAGTGGGTCATGCGCTGATACTGCGCAATGATGATCGCGTCGAGCAGCGGGCCCTTCTTGGGCGCCTCCTCGATGCAATGCTTGGTAGCCTCAGCCACCAGCCCCTCCATGCCTTTGCAATGCTCCTTGGATGCCTTCTCGCCGGCGGCGGCGATCAGCTCCTTGAGGATGGCTGTGTGCTTCTCGATGCCGTCGTGCGACTTCGTCAGCATCTCCTTTAGCTTTTCGTCTTTCGCCTTTGACGTGAGCTTCTTGAGTACGCGGTTCATCTGATCGTTGGCGGACCACAGGTCCTTCAACTCGTCGGTGTAGATCTCGTCGAAGCTGTCCGGTGCTGGCATGGTCGTTCCTCGGAGGTCTGGATCCCAAGCCGTCCGCCTGGTCGCACCCTAACAGGCCCAGGATGCCGATGTTCCACACCGGGCGGCCGCCGGTGAGTTACCGATTTTGGCCGCAAGGATTGATCAAACCATCCATTGCCGCAGGCCCGCGAAGACCCAGATTTGGACGTTCAGCGGACCTCGGCCGCCTACTGCTTTCTGCCGTTCATTCACTCTTGATTTCAGATGAAGTGCCTCGACCTCGCAAGTAGTTCAGCCTGTCTCGGGCCTACCGGTCAGCCGGTCACGCGCCGTCGCCGCTCTCCGCCAACCCGAGCAGTTCCTCCCGCGACTCCTTGATGGCCTCGAGAACGGAGTTCGGATCAGCGGGTGTCGACAAGGCCTCCGCTTCGGCGTCGTGGCGGTCCCGGATCATCGGATTGTCGCGCCGCAGCTCTTCTAGCAACGCGATGATCTTCGCCGACTTCTGCTCGCTCAGGATCGCGAGCTCCAGCGTCAGCTGCTCGCGATGCCCGGCCATCTCGTCCTCACGTCGCTGAGTCGTCAGGATCAGCACCGTCATGTACAGCGCGGTGAGCGCGACAACGCCCTGCAGCCAGAAGAAAGGCGGTTCGTCGAGCGGCTTGCGACCGACCGCGACCATGGCGAAGTTCAGCGCCATCCAAGCGAAAATCAACACCGTCAGCAGCGCTAGGAACCGCGGCCGACCGGCGCGCGCCGTCACCCGCTCGACGAGGCGCTGCAGCGGCGTGGCGCTCGCCTCGTGATCGGCATGGAGCTGCGCGATCGCCTGTACGGTCTGTTCGATGTGGGCGGGCAGGATCGGCGAGTCGTCGGCCATATGCAGGTCCTTGTCGGGCGCGGAACGGAGGGGCAGACGCGGTGCGGGAGCGATCAGATCTCGACCTGGCTGCCCAGCTCGATGACCTTGCCGGTCGGCAGCTTCAGGAACTCCATTGGCGTCTCCGCGCTGCGCACCATCAACGCGAACAGGCGCTCGCGCCACAGCGCCATGCCGGGCAGCGCCGTGGGCACGATCGTCTGCCGGCCGAGGAAGAAGCTGACGTCGTCTAGGTCGAGGCCCTTGCCGCGATGCTCCGCCCGGCTCAGGCTTTCCGGCACGTCCGCCTTCTGCATGAAACCATAGCGCAGCACGATCCGGCTGAACCCGGCACCGAGATCGATTATGTCGGCGTGCGCCGCGGCGTCGACGAACGGCACGCGCTCAAACTGGACGGTGACGATCACGTTCTGCTCGTGCAGCACCTTGTTGTGCCGGATGTTGTAGCGGAGCGCATGTGGCACGCCCTCGGCTGCCGCACTCAGGAATACGGCCGTGCCCGGCACCCGTCCGCATGCCGGGACGACCTTAGTAATAAAGGTCTCGATGTCCTCGGGTACGCGCATCCGCTCGGCCACCAGCCTGCGGCCGGTGCCCCAGGTCGTCAGCAGCGTAAACGCGATGCCGCCGATCAGCAGCGGGAACCAGCCGCCATCGGGCACCTTGGTCAGGTTGGCGGTGAAGTAGGCTCCGTCGACCAGGAAAAGCACCGCCAGCACGGCGCCGGCGGCGAGCCGGTTCCAGGCCCAAAGCCGGAATAGCACGACGGCAAGCAGGCAGGTATCGATCAGCATCGCGCCGGTGACGGCGATCCCATACGCGGAAGCCAGGTTGCTGGACGTTCGGAACATGAGCACGAGCAGGATCACCATCGCCATGAGCACCCAATTTATGACCGGGATGTAGACCTGACCGATCGCCGTCGCCGACGTTTGGACGATCTTGAGCCGTGGGATGAAGCCGAGCTGCATCGCCTGCTGCGTCACCGAGAAGGCGCCGGAGATCACCGCCTGCGACGCGATCACGGTGGCGAAGGTAGCCAGGATCACCAGCGGCAGGCGGAACCAGTCGGGTGCCAGCATGAAGAACGGGCTGGTGATCGCCTCTGGCCGCGCGATCAGCAGTGCGCCCTGTCCGAGATAGTTCAGCATCAGAGCTGGAAGGACGAGATAGATCCAGCCGACCTTGATCGGCGTCCGCCCGAAATGTCCCATGTCGGCGTAGAGCGCCTCCGCACCGGTGACGGCCAGCACCACCGATCCGAGCGCCAGGAACGCGCGAAGGACGTCCGTGCCGAAAAACCGAACAGCGTAAAGGGGGTTGAGGGCGAGCAGGACGGCAGGATCACGCGCGATGCTGATCGACCCCAGCACCGCCAGCGTCACGAAGTAGACGCTGACCACCGGCCCGAACAGCGTCCCCACCGCAGCGGTGCCGAAGCGCTGGATCGAGAACAGACCGATCAGGATCGCCACCGCGATCGGGATGACCAGCGGTTGCAGGCTGGCATGCACGACGGCCAGTCCCTCCGTCGCGGAGAGTACGGAGATCGCCGGCGTGATCATGCTGTCGCCGTAGAACAGCGCGCAGGCGAACACGCCCAGCATGACGAGTCCGGTTGTGAAGCGCGACCCGCCCAGCTTGCGTGTGATCAGCGCGAGCAAAGCGAGGCTCCCACCCTCGCCGCGATTGTCCGCCCGCATCAGGATCGTCACATATTTAAGCGTGACGACAATCATCATCGACCAGAAGATCAGCGACAGCACGCCATAAACGTGGGGCCGATCGACCGGCAGCGTATGATGCCCGGCGAACGTCTCCCGGAACGCATAGAGCGGCGACGTGCCGATGTCGCCGAACACGATCCCGATCGCGCCCAGTGTAAGCTTGAGCAGGCCCGCTTCGGGGTGATGGCCCTGCTCGGTCGGGCCAGTGTCGGGTCCGGCGCGCAGATCGGTCGATCGGGTCATGGCGGGTTTTTCATGTTCGAGGACGTCGGGGTCGCCCGATGGCTAGTGCACCCCTGTCCGCCCGATGCATAGCGCGACGCTAATCAGGCGATCGACCACTCGACGCGTGCCGCGCTCCTGTGCCGTCCCTTGCGCCGTTCCGGTTCAAGAAGGAGCTGTGCAGATGCCGACAAGCGCCGCCAGCGACACCAGCATCAGGAAGCCGTTGACGCCGATGAGCAGGGCTGACGGCAGGCGCTTGATGTCCGGTCGCGGCGGTGGCGCGCCTGCTCCCACTTCCCGCCAGACGGCGGCGACGAAGCAGAAGGCGCTGAACAGGATGAGGACCGTCCCCGTCGCCGTGGCCAGCCAGGGGAACACGACATCCTTGAGGAGCGCACGTGCGCCGATGCCGGAGGCGAGCGCCGCCAACCCGGTTCGCACCCAGGCGGCGTAGGTCCGCTCGCCGGCGAGGATCGTCCGGTCGGCGGCAAGTTCGGTGCGGCGGTCGGCGCTGTCGACCTGCTGGACCGCACTGTCCTTCAACGTGCTGGCGCTCTCCGCCAGCTTCGCGTGTGCCTGATCGGCATCGTCCGAGGCAGCCATCAACCGACCGTGACGGTGATGCGATGCCATGCCGTCGAGAGATAGCCCGCAAAGTTCCAGATCGCCTCGGGTCGTTCAAGCTGCATCTGCCCTGCCCCGTCGACGGCGCGCACGACCAGGACGTGAAGACCGGGCGTCAGGTCGACCGTGGCGCGCCACTGCGTCCAGCTCCAGGGTGCGTCCGGTCTGACAGTCAGGTGTGCCTGCACCCAGTCGGTGCCGCCATTGGTGGAGACCTCGACGCGTGAAACGGCTCGGCCGAAGGCGACGGCATAGCCCTCGATCGAGCAGGAGCCGGAACCGACATGCGCCCCGTCCACGGGCGAGCAGATCGCGGCGTTGAGCGGCATCTCCTCGATCGTTAGCCCTCGTTCCCAGTCAGCCTCCTCCTTCAACACCGAGGATGGGAAAAGCTTGTAGTCCTTGGCCTGGATCGGGGCGTCGGACGGGCGGTCCCTCACCTCGATGCGGGTCAGCCACTTGGCGCTTCGAACGCCCGCATAGCCCGGCACGACGAGGCGCAGCGGCGCACCGTGCTCGGGCGCAAGCGGTTCACCGTTCATGGCCCAGGCGATCAGAACGTCGGATTCGAGCGCTTTGGCGATCGGGATCGAGGCGCCGAACGGGGCCGTCTCGCCATCAACGTCGACATCATCCGCGCCGGTGGTGCCCACGAACGATGCACCACCTCGGAGGCCCGCGGCGGCGAGAACGTCGCGGAGCGCGACGCCTGTCCACTCCGCATTGCCGATCGCACCTACGTCCCATGGATCGCCTGAAGTTTTCTCCACGCCTTGAAGATGCGCTCGGCGATTGCCGGCGCACTGCATGGTCGCCGTGATTGTCCGGACTGGGAAAGCGGACTGCAGTTCGGTAACCGTGAAGGAGCGCGGTCGGTCGATGAGGCCGTCCAGCACGAAGCGATGATCGGCGGTTAGGTCCGGAACAGGCCCATGGCTGCGTATGTAGAAGTGTGCCTGAGGGGTCAGGAAGGACGAGATCAACCTGTCCGGAGCGGTCTCCGCGTTGAGCGGATTCGAGCAGCGTAGGATCAGGTTCTGTTCGGCGCGGGCGAGTGCGGTCATTCGTCCGACCTATCATCTCGGGATCGTGATCGTAACGGCTTGTCTGCAAGACCGTGGACGGACCAAGAGTTACAACCCGTGCGTTCGGGCTCTTTCCGCCGCAGAGACCGAGAAACCGACGTTCGCGGCCTCTCTTCGCCCTCCAAGCTTCGGCCGTTGGTTCATCAGGCATCTGTGACTGCTGCAGACGTCAGCTCAAAGCTTGGGAGAGGCAGCCGACGTATCCGTCTAGAGGGTAGAGCCGAAAGTTTGACGGGTGATGGAGGAGACGGGCGCTTTGCCAACGCGTACTGATTGGCGACTAGCAGGGTTGCGCCAACAGGCGTGTCACGGATCGTGACGATCAGCTACTTGGGTTTTACCGTTTGGAAAAGGAGTCGTCGGGTACGCGTCGGCCGCTTCGGACTCGTTTCTGAACAGTTTCCCAGTCGCCCGTGAACCATGCGTCCGGGGCCTCGTGGGTGATCGCGCGGTCATGATTCAGCTGATCGCCAAGGATCACGTCCTCATAATCAATGTAGCGCCGTCCGACGACGTCGTAGAAGGCAC
>JBPBQY010000079.1:0-5465 GCA_050920985.1 Janthinobacterium lividum
CGGATCGTACGCAGCGGATGATCGGAGCGGACCCGCTGCTCAAGATCCACATACGAAAACAGCGACCCGCTCCGGCTGTCCTGTCCGCGCACTCGACACCCTCCCGCTGAACCCAGAAGAGTGAATCACGGACAGACCAAAACCGCGACGCCTTTTTCAGCAGCCTGTTAGAGCTGCGGCCTGTCGGGCCGAGTCTACCGTGATTGCGTGCGGGATCCGGGTGGGACTCCATGGTGGACGGAATAAATGGAGGGCGGCCATGACCCGAACCTTGTCGTTGGACCTGCGCGAGGGGGTGATCGCCGCCATTGAAGCGGGTGCGTCATACGGACAGGCGGCGGAACGGTTCGGGGTCGCCAAGGCGAGCGTGATCCGTTGGCGTGCAAGGTTTCGGGCCGAGGGAGAGATCGCCGCCAAGCCGATGGGCGGTGACCGGCACTCGCATCGGATCGAAGCACATGCGGCGCTGATCCTGCAGGCCTATGAGGAGCGACCGCAGATCTACCTGCGCGAGGTCAAGGACACACTGGAAGAGAACGGGGCCACGGCGAGCCTGAGCGGGCTGTCGCGTTTCTTCCGGCGCCACGGCATCACCCGAAAACGTATGGCCTGCCCCGTCGGCAAGTGATGGGGTGGACGGCCCCTGCTACCGGCATCGATGTGCCAAGATGCGGCCGTTCAACTCCCCATCAATAGGATCCGTCAATGGCACAGGTTAGCACCATCGGCCTCGATCTGGCGAAGAACATATTCCAGGTCCATGGCGTCGATTCAGAGGGCAAGGTTGTCGTGCGCCGGTCGCTGCGCCGGGCCGAGGTCCTTCCCTTCTTCGCCAAGCTCGCATCGTGCCTGGTCGGCATGGAGGCATGCGGCACGGCGCATCACTGGGCGCGCGAGCTGATCAAGCTCGACCACACTGTCAAGATGATGCCGCCTGCCTACGTGAAGCCCTACGTCAAGCGAGGTAAGACCGACGCCGCCGACGCGGAAGCTATCGCCGAAGCGGTAACCCGACCGACTATGCGCTTTGTCGCCGTGAAAACTGTCGATCAGCAGGGTGTGCTGATGCTGCATAAAGTGCGTGATCTGCTTGTTAGACAACGCAATATGCTGACAAATGCATTACGAGGCCACCTCGCAGAACTTGGTATCATCGCGGCTCAAGGGCGGATGGGCTTGAAGGACCTGATCTCACAGTTCCACACCGAGCAGGTCAGCCTGCCGGCGCTAGCCAGGGCGGCCCTTCGGCGTCTCATCCAACAGATCGAGGAGGTCGCCGACGAAGTCGTGAAGTCGGAGAAGGGGATCGTCGCTTGGTGCCGGACCGATGCCGCGAGCCGCCGCCTCATCACCATACCGGGCATCGGGCCGATCACCGCGAGCATGATCTCGGCGTCCGTACCTGATCCAGCCCTGTTTCAATCTGGACGCCAGTTCGCTGCTTGGCTCGGTCTCACGCCGAAGCCGCGCTCCAGCGGCGGCAAGGAACGGCTCGGCGGCATCAGTAAGCAGGGTGATGGAACGATTCGTAGACTGCTCGTCGTGGGCGCTACGGCCGTGATCCGCACAGCCCGCCGTGACAACCCGGGCAGGAGCTGGGCGAAGCGACTGCTTGAGCGCAAGCCCGCGCGGGTCGTGTCGGTCGCGTTGGCCAACAAGACCGCGCGGATCGCCTGGGCAGTGCTGGCGCGCGGTGAAGTTTACAAGGCGGCTGCGGCTGCCTGACGAGATCCCGCCTGCCGGCGTTTGACGCGGGCGGCGGGGGTGCAAGGTGCTGAGATGTGATGACGAACCGGTCGAGACCCGGGACCGAGGAGAGCCCGCTTGAAACCATGCGCTTCCGAGCGCGGGCAAGTGATCAGGGACTTCGGTCGCGGACTTCATCAGGGCCAGCGGTCATGAGCACCGCGTTAACAGGCCGGACACATGGCTGCAACCCGACCGTGCAGCATCACTTTCCGCTTGCACCAAGGGGGCCGTCCACACATGGTTTCTCGGGTCCAGCTTGAACTTTCTGCACAAACGTATCCGGCCTTCCGGCGAGCCGTTGGCCAAGATGGAGAGCCGCGCGTCCTGGTCCCGATAAAAGGGACGGCATCGAGTGCCATTTTTCGCGAAGGTTTCCAGGACGCCGGTTGACAGTCAGGCCATCTCCTTGTCGCCACCCACAGACATCGAGGGCCGACGCTCGTTTCGCATCAGCCGATTCGGTTCAGGTCGCCATGGGCGCAGCCTTGTAGGTGCCCCAATGGCGCAGCAGTGCCCACACGGTTCGGGCCATCTTGGCCGCCAAGGCCACGACGGCCGCGTTGAGATGCGCGCGGGCGGGCAGCCCGCGCAACTAAGCGCCCACCGGTATTTCCCCCGCCTTCAGCGTCGGTAGGGCGGACCGAGCGCCCTGGATCAGCATCTTGCGAAGGTACTTGCTCCCGTGCTTGGTGATGCCGAGCAGCTTCAGCCGTTCCCCGTCGTCACCTGTCGCGGCACGAGGCCCAGCCAGGCCGCGAGGTCCCTTCCTTGGGCGAAGGTGCCGGCGTCGCCGATGGCCGCCACAAGGGCAGTCGCGTTCAGCGCGCCGATGCCGGGGATGTACTGGAGACGCTTCGCACCGTCCTGCGCCTTGGAGACGGCGGCGAACTCCGCATCGAAAGCCTTGATACGCTCGTCGAGCGCGACCCATTGGCGGCGCATGTCGACAAGCAACTCGTGGATCCGCGCGGCGAGGACGCGTTCCTCCCCGTCGAGCATGTCGGCGAGGGCGACGGCCAGCCTGGCGCGCCCTTGAGCCACCACGTAGCCGCGCTCGAGGAGCAGGCTTCGGATCTGGTTCATCAACGACGTCCGGTCGCCGGCCAGTTTGTCACGCACTCGGTGGAGCGTCTGTATGTCGAGTTGCTCCTCCGACTTCAGCGTCACGAAGCGCATGGTGGGCCGGCTTGCGGCCTCTGCGATGGCTTCAGCGTCACGATCGACGTTCTTCTGTGCCTTGACGTAGCGCAGCACGTATTCAGGCGACATGAGCCTGATCTCATGTACATTCGCGGCCAGAGCACGGCCGATATGGTTGGCGCCACAGCAGGCTTCTGTGGCGACAATGCTGCCTAGATACCTAGAGCAGAAGGCGATGACGGTGTCGCGGCGCATGCGCCTGCGCACCAGGACCTTACCGGCCGTGTCCACGCCGACGGGGCTGCACGACGTATTGCCGAGATCGCTACCGATGATGGAAAGCTGCATGATTCTGCTCCGTCCTCACCTGGGTTGCACTAGCAGGTCGCTGAAAAGGGTTCGACGTTCAGCCTATCAGCTTCATTCCGCGGCGTTTTTGGTTGTCGGCTGGCGAGAAAGCGTGAGGGTCGGGCTTCTGGCCGTTCACGTCCCTCTCTCTGAGACGGGCAGCAGCCCCGTCGCGGGACGGGTGATCGCTATGACCGCCATCTCACGCCATCACCGCTTCAGACAGCAGCTTCGGCAGGCGGACGAGGTTGTAGGCCGCGGCCGAGAAGGCGAAGGCCATGTCGACCGCTCGCGGCCGCGCATCCGGATGCGGCGCAAGAGCCCGAACTCCTTGCCCCAGCCGAAACCCTCCTCGATCCGCCTGCGGATGCGCTGGCTCACCGCATAGCCGGGATGACGGGTCGTGCGCCCGTCGAGGGCGGAGCATCGCCCCCTGGTGTTGCAGGCGATGTGCGGCGTCACGTTCATGGACCGCAGCTCGTTCACGACGTCCTCGGCGTCATAGCCCTTGTCGGCTCCGAGCGTGATGCGGTGGGGTCGGTCAGCCCGTTTCTTGATCATGGCCAGCGCCGCGGTGCGCTCGGCGTGGCCGTTGGCCTCGGTGACGCAGCCGTCCACGATGAGCCCGTGGCGGTTCTCCATGAGGGCGTGTCCCATGAAGCTGAGCTTGGCTTCCCGGCCCCGACCCTTGCGGTAGAGCCGTGCCTCGGGATCCGTGATGCTTCGGTGCGTGTCGTTGCTCAGCCGCTGGCCATGGAAGTCCACCTCGGCGTTGCGCCCGCCGGCCGGCGGCTCGGGAGTGGACGGCGGCGTGCCCTCGTCCTTGGGCCGGAAGCTCTTCATTGAGCCCTCCGCTTGCCACCCCACCGAGCTTCGCTCGGCGTCGCCCCTGGCCGCGCTCCGCCCAGGCCTGGATCAGGGTGCCGTCGACGCTGAAATGGTCCTGGGACAGCAGCCGTTTCACGCGTGGAATGGCCAGCACGGCGCTCAGAAAGGCAGCCGCCACGCTGCCGTCGAGTAGGCGGTCGCGGTTCTTGGAGAAGGTCGAGGCGTCCCAGACAGGATCGTCGATGCCCAGGCCGACGAACCAGCGGAACAGCAGATTGAAGTCGAGCTGCTCCATCAGCTGACGTTCGGAGCGTACCGAGTAGAAGGCCTGCAACAGCATCGCCCGCAGAAGCTGCTCGGGCGGAATCGAGGGGCGACCGATCTCCGAGTAGATCTCGCCGAAGCGCCCGTCGAGCGACGCCAGCGCCTCGTTCACTAGAGTGCGGATCGTACGCAGGGGGTGATCCGACCGGACCCTCTGCTCCAGATCAACATATGAAAACAGCGACCCGCTCCGGCTGTCCTGTCCGCGCACCTGAACTCCCACGCTGATCGCAGCAGAGTGAATCAAGAACTGGCCGACCCGCTAAGCCTTTTCAGCGGCCTGCTAGAATGCTATCAGCTGCTGCAGAGGGAGGGGCGGGCCGTCCATAAAGGGGATGTCCACGCCGCCGAGCAAGGCCGCCCGGATGTGATGGAGGCGCGAGAGGCGTGGTTCGAGAGCAACTCGACCTCGACGCCTGGCGTGTTGTCTTCCTCGACGAGACTGCGACTGCCACCAACATGGAGCGGCGCTACGGGCGAGCGCCGCAGGGTGAACGTTGCCGTGTCGCGGTGCCCCACGGTCATTACAAGACCACCACGGTCACGGCCGCTCCGCGAGCGAGTGGCCCCTTCGCGGTCCACCTCATGGACGGCGCCACAAACGGCCATCGCTTTCTGTCCTACGTCACGGACACGCTGATGCCTGCGCTCACGCCAGGTGACACGGTGGTGATGGACAATCTCGCCGCCCACAAAGTGGCCGGCGTCCGCCAGGCGACCGAAGCGGCAGGCGCACACCTACGCTTTCTTCCCGCCTACAGCCCGGACTTTAACCCGATCGAGCAAGCCTTCGCCAAGCTCAAAGCCCTTCTGCGCTCGGCGGCAGCCCGCACCTTCACGGACCTGTGGGTGGTGATCCGGAACGCTTTAAACGCTTCAAACCCGACGAGTGCCGCAATTATCTCGCTGCAGCTGGCTACGATGCATACGACCCAGTTTGAGCGGCAGCGGCTCTAGCCCGTCATATTCGTCGGGACGGCGCAGGATTGGTGGCGAGCGTAGCTTAACGCATCGAAGCAGCGTAGGATTTGGGTGCTGACGCCTCGTCCGACTCACCTCACGCAGTGCCACGCTCG
>JBPBQY010000101.1:0-5329 GCA_050920985.1 Janthinobacterium lividum
CCCCGTCGGATATAATCGTCATCCGCAACACACCCTTAGAGCGGCCGGATGTGCCGCTGCAGCCCGGGCGTATCTCCGACCGGGTAAACGAAATCGCATTCGGCGGAGCGCTGCGGGCGGAACTCCGGTCTCTTGCCGTCGCTCAGCAGATCCTGCCAGAAGTACCAAGCTTGCCGGACGGCGGCGTACTTGCTCGTCTTCGCGACGCGCGTGTGCACATGATCAGCGACGACACGATGTTTCGATCGATGCACGGGGGCAGTGCGCTTGACCCGTCCTGGAAATTCCTGGTGCAAATGCGCGAAGCTGGGCACGTCGCTGCGGAGCGATGGCTTGCGGCTAACTTGGTAGCGGTGGGGAGCCACTCCAGTTTCGATCTTGCGGCGCTCGCGCCGGATCGAATTCATCTTCATACCATCGCCGGGTCGAGCCTGCGACCACCTGCTGACAGAGACGGCAGAGACTTACGTCCGCTACCAGATTTCGGTTCTGAAAGAGCGAAGACTTGATCTTCGCCATCGTCTCCGGTGAGCAACTAAGGCGATGCAGTTCGTCTTAACCTTGGATGAATGCGACAACAGCCATGGCCCCCTACGCACTCGTCGTGGATGACGACTTCCTCATTCGCATGGAAGCAATGGATATCCTCGAGCAAGCGGGCTTCCAGGTTCTAGATGCCGAAGACGCTGCCACGGCTCTCGAGTTGCTCAAGACAAGGCACCCGGAGATCAGCTTGCTGTTCACCGACGTCCAAATGCCCGGCGAGCTTGATGGCTTTGCCTTGGCGCGCCGCGTCGCCGCATCATGGCCGCACATCTCCATCGTCGTCGCATCCGGGCACGTAAAGCCTGGTCCAGGCATGATGCCGGACAAGGCGCGCTTCGTTGGCAAGCCGTTCAGTGCCGCGGTGGTTCACGCACACTTGCAGGAAATCCTACCAGGCTCCAAGAAGCCGGAGCCGCTCAGGCACTCTGCAGTGCCCTGACGGGTCGTCGACCACCGCCGACCCGTGCCTCCGCCTATGCCTATGCCTCGGCAACCAGCACGACGGTCTTGCCCTCATGTGGCTGAAACACGAACTGGCGATTGATAGCTTCGCCAAGGAGCGACAATGCCTGACGACGACGGAGATCAAGACGACCACCATAATGTGGTCGCGTTGCGAGATGCCCACGGTGCGACAGTCGGCAAACGGCTGCCATTCTTCATCAAGCAGAATACAGCCGCAATCGTTACTGAGTGGGAGAGGTTTGCTCGGACGTTGATACCGTGGGCTGACGGTATGACACCGCACGCGTTACGAGACCACATTCACCAAATCCTGGCGTTTATTGAGGCCGACATGACGTCGCAACAAACGTCGCTAGAACAGACGCGGAAGTCACATGGCGAAAAGAAACAACATGAGCCTGTGACGGCTGCACAGACGCATGCTGCCATACGCTTCGCTGGTGGGTTCGACATTGGACAGATGGCGTCCGAGTACCGAGCGCTGCGCGCTAGCGTGCTGAGACTTTGGACCGACACGAGCCCTGCTCTCGACGCTCAGGATATAACCGACATGATCCGGTTCAACGAGGCAATCGATCAGGAACTCGCTGAATCCGTGAATTTCTACACGGATCAGGTAGCACACTCCCGCGAACTGGTGGTCGCGATGCTCAGCCACGACCTCCGCAGTCCGCTGCAAGGGATCGCTTTAGCGACAGAACTGTCACTGAACATAGGCGATCTAAGCGAACGGCAGACGATGTTGGCGAGGAAGGTGCTCGAAAGCACCGATCGCATGGGGGCCTTGATCAACGATCTGCTGGATGTGACCCGGGCACGGTTTGGTGCAGGACTTCCCGTCGTCCGGGCGATGATGAACATGGGGACGGTAGCCGAGCAGATTATCGATGAGGTTCGTGCGGTTCATCCACGCCGGTCGATCGAGCTGAGTGTATCAGGGTTCCTCGTTGGCGAATGGGACAAGGCGCGCATCGGCCAGGTATTCTCGAACCTGCTCAACAATGCGATGCAATACGGATCCTACAGCGCGCCCGTTCACGTAAAGCTGCGCGGGGACGTCAACGCCGTGACGGTGACCGTCGGCAACGAGGGCGTTCCTATCCCTCCCGACAAGATCAGGATGATTTTCGATCCGCTTAAGAGGCTATCGACCGATGGCGACGTCGCTTCGGCAGTGGGAAACCTTGGACTTGGCCTCTACATCACCAGGGAGGTGGTAGTAGCCCACGATGGCACCATCGACGTGACGTCTTCCGAAATGGAAGGCACAACTTTTACCGCCCGTTTTCCGCGCTCGCAGCCTGGTCCGGCTCTGCCTGATGCACGCAAACAAGCTTGACGCACGACTGCCCGGGCTGGCTTCAAACTCGTTCACGACCGTTGGTGGATGTTAGATGTTGGGTTCGGAGATACCACTGAAGCTAGAGATCGAACGCATGCGCACCTGGACCTTCACGCCACTTTGGACTTGTCATAGCTTTCGCGAGAGAAAGTAACGTTGCCATCACTTCAGCTGGGCTAAGGCGTAGCTATGCTCTCCATCTCCCCCGATTAGCACTCGCCTAAATTGGAGGCGGGAACGGTTCACCCCGCAAAAATGCATGATCTCTTGCCGACACCGGAAAGGATTGGCGATCGATCAGGATCCAATGGCCAGGCGTGGCGTGCCCGGCCACGGGAACGTCATCTACTCGTAAAGCTGTCACGTAACCGACGTTATGTTCATTTCGAATCGTTGTGTATTCACCAGTGACCATAATCAGACTGTCTAGCCCAACTAGGTTGCACTCGGTCGATAGCTCATTCTGTTCGCTCACGTTGTGCCGATCAATCATATCAGTTGCGTGGTAGGCGGTTGGGGATGACGGGCTCATCAGTTGGCCGTCCACGCTATAAGGCAGCTGGAGCAGGACCATCTTGCCCGTCTGCGCTAAGTTCACCGCCATTCTAAATGCAGCCCCAAGCTGCTCGAACTCTTCGAGCCAAGTCGACTGGTGATCATCGAGCGGGTGACGCTCAACAACAAATCGCTCGCTCACCTACTACTCCCCAAGACATTCCGAGATTGATAGTTAATCCGTTTTGCCCCGACGCTTGCAAAAGTGCGACACCCGAAGGTGTCGCCAGTTGAGGGAGGAAAATATCGAAGCAGAGGAACAGAAGCGAGTGTGTCACTCTGCTCGCATACAATGGGCGCTGGACAACCAGCTAACCGCTAAACTGGATTTACTTAGACTTCACCATTACGTGATATTCGTCTTAGTGACCGTTTGAGAATGGTTGTGGCGGCTCGGCGCGGGATGATTCAAGCTCGGGATGTGGACCCGAAAGAACCGTGGCCGGATGGCCGAAATTGCACGCAAGACCAAGCGCTACCCGTCTGATCTGACGGACGAGGAATGGGAGCGGATCGCGCCGTTGATGCCCAAGCCGTCTCGGCGAGGACGCAAGCCTGCGGTGCACTTCCGTGAGATCCTGAACGCGATCCGCTACATGGCGCGCAGCGCCGGAGGCTGGCGGATGCTGCCTAGCGAGTTCGGTCCGTGGCAGACCGTCTACTGGTGGTTCCGCCGCTTTGTACGCCGGCTGCTGTTTCGCACCATCCACTGGGAGTGATGCCGGCTGCTTGCGCCACAGGCTGCGCCGCATCCTTGATGCTGCTGCCGGCCGTCGATGCCACGCTGCCGAGTGCGGAGGCGCCACCCCCGACGATGCCGCCGATAGGCCGACGATAGGAGATAGACCGTCAGCAAGAAGGCGAGGCCCCAGGTGATCAGCCCGTGGAGAATGCCGTCCCAGCGTAGCTCGATTGCGGCCAGCCAGGCTGACGCATAGCCGCCGAATGCCAAAGCGATGATGCTGGTGATGACCCACCACACACCTGCACCGATGCCGAGGCTACTCGCATCCGGGGTCGTGCCAGCGTTGACGTTGACGGTTCCCAAGCCGATGCCCGCGCCCAACAGGCTGAGCAGGAGTTGGAGGGCAACGACCAGGATGACGCCGCCGAAGATCGCGCCCTAGGAGATACGGTGGTGAACGTGCGACCCGCTGCCGACGGTGGTGGTAGTGGTCTGGATCGCTGGCCCATGCGGCGCCGGATCATTGTAGATGGAACTGGACATGATGGTCTCCAAAGATTGGCCCGGGCGCTAAGCAGCCCGGGCCGTAAACGTGATCAGATCTTCGGCGACAGCTTCGGGTCGGTCGTGGCCGTCTTCGTCGTGACTGGAACCACGGTGCTGGTGGTAGCTGTGCCAGGAACCTGCTCGACTTCGACCTCCTCCTTGCGCAGGGTGTCACGCACGGTCTCAACCCGGTCGTTGACCTCCTTACGCAGGCCGACCTCCTCATAAACGTGAGCGGTCTTGGAGATGACGGCCTCCTCGGCCATCTCGGTTATCTCGATCGTCTTGTCGCTGAAGCTGTCGGTCACAGCGCGTCCATCGGTCACGGGATGACGCTCGAGCACAACCTTCTCGCTGTGGAGCGAGACGCTTTCCTCGACCGGCGTTTCCACCACGTAGCGGCGGATCCGGGTGCCACCGCGGTTCACCACCCGCTTGCCAACGGCGAGGCTTTCCTCAGACAGTTGAAGCTTCCCGCTGTCATCGGTGCTGCGGGGCTGGGTTGCTGCAGAAGGAACTGCCGTTGCTGCAACCGACGTCCCAAGGCCAACCGGTTGGCTCGTCGTCGTTGTGGTTTGAGTGGCGCCAGAGCTGGCATGGCCTTCGTCGATATCGATCGGATTGTGGCTCTCGAGGATTTCCAGTACGCGGGAAACGTGGCTCTCAGGCGTCCTGACTGAGACGACCGTGGAACCGCTCGCTACGCTTCGATCAAAGATAGCCGTGTCGTGGTCGGGCGAACCACCGAACAAGGTGGCCCAGAAGCCTTCCTCGCGGACTGGTGCGGCTGTGCCTATCGTCGTCGACATGCTCTCGGTGCTGGAGTGCGTGCTGATCGCATCAGCCGGCACGCCCGCGTTCTTCAGGCTGGTGACAGCGGCTTCGGCCTGCTGGATGGTGTTATAAACGGCGACAATGGTTTCGTCGGTCATGGTATGGTCCTTTTTGGAATGAATAAGACGGCAGCCGCCAAGCGGTGCTGGTGTTAGTCGCCGAGCGCGGTTCGTGTGACAGTGATGTGCTGCTCGCGAAGTGTGACGGTCTGTGTATGGGGGACCGTTGATTGGACGCGCCGGAGATGGACCTCTTCCTTGAGGACCAAACGCCGAACGACGACCAACTCCTCTTCGACGACCGACATGATGGTGACGTCGCCTTCTTGCCGAACCGGCGGCACGGCATCGACGACC
>JBPBQY010000012.1:0-4897 GCA_050920985.1 Janthinobacterium lividum
GTGCCTTCTACGACGTCGTCGGACGGCGCTACATTGATTATGAGGACGTGATCCTTGGCGATCAGCTGAATCATGACCGCGCGATCACCCACGAGGCCCCGGACGCATGGTTCACGGGCGACTGGGAGACTGTTCAGAAACGAGTCCGAAGCGGCCGACGCGTACCCGACGACTCCTTTTCCAAACGGTAAAACCCAAGTAGCTGATCGTCACGATTCGTGACACGCCTGTTGGCGCAACCCTGCTAGTCGCCAATCAGTACTCGTCGGCAAAGCGACCGTCTCCCCCATCACCGTCGAGCTTTCTACCCCTCCGTTTAGACGGGTGACGCCGACCCGGCCTCTTCCGAACTCTGAGCTGACGTCTGCAGCAGCCACGGATGCCTGATGAACCAACGGCCGGATCTGGGAAGGCAAAGAGAGGCCGCGAACGTCGCCTTATGGGTCACCTCGTTCGCGAGTGGCCTTCGCCACGGCGCCGTAAGCTGTCTGCCCGGACGCTTGCAGCTCGACGCCACCCTTTCGATCCTGCATTTTGCAGGCGCGCTGCTGCACGGAGGAGCGGTGGCCAGACATCTAGCCGCTCGAAGCGGCATCCTGCGCCATCGCTGTTCCGGTGCCGATCGCGGTGTGGATCACTCGCGAGAGTGCCTCGACGGAGTAAGGCTTGTGGATCAGCTCGAACCCATGCGTTCCCTCTTCGGCCAAGACGTTGCTGTATCCGCTGGTCAGGATCACCGGAAGATGCGGGTCGATCCGGCGGATCGCCTCCCCAAGCTCGATCCCGTTCATGCCTGGCATGATCACGTCCGAAAAGACGAGGTCGATATGGGTATCCACGTCGGTCAGCACCTCCAGCGCTCTGGTAGCGGCCGATGCCCAGACCGTACGATAGCCGAGATCGTGCAGCATCTCGGTCGCGAACTGGCCGACGGCATCATTGTCCTCGACGACGAGGATGCAGATCGCATCTGCGGCGATGCGACTGGGGAGGGGCGCCGCGGAAGCTGTTGGCTCCTCGGGCCTCGAGCCGTCATGTGGCAGGTACAGCGTGAAGGTGGAACCGTGGCCGCGGCTGCTCTCGACAGCGACCTCACCCTGCGATTGCTTAGCGAAACCGAATACTTGGCTTAGGCCGAGACCGGTGCCCTTACCGACCTCCTTGGTGGTGAAGAACGGCTCGAAGATCTGAGTCATCTGCGCCGGCGCCATGCCTGTGCCCGTGTCGGTGACCGAGACCGCGATGAAGCTCCCCGACACCGCGGCATGCCCGCGCATCGCGGGTATGTCGGTGGCGGTCGCGACCTTGAAGGTCAGGCGGCCCTCGCCGTCCATCGCGTCGCGGGCGTTTACCGCCAGGTTCACCAGCGCCGTCTCGAACTGGCTGATATCGGCCAGGGCGAAGCAGGCCGGGTCGCACAGCTCCCGATCCATCCGGATCCGGTCCCCGAACAGCGAGCCGAGGAGATCGATGACGATCCCGACGTGCTTGCCGACGTCAAACGCTTTGGGCTGCAACGCCTGGCGCCGCGCAAAGGCGAGCAGTTGTCCAGTGAGCTTGGAGGCCCGCGCGACGGTGTCGGAGATCGCGGCGAGATACCGATCCCGACGATCTTTCGACAGGTCGTCGCGGCGCAGGAAGTCCGCCGCCGAACCGATGATGGTCAGCAGGTTGTTGAAGTCGTGCGCCACGCCGCCGGTCAGCTGACCGATCGCCTCCATCTTGTTGCTCTGGCTCAGCGCCTCCTCGCGCGTCTTCAGGGCCGCCTGCGCGTCGCGCAACTCCGCAGCGCCGCGCAGGCGGTCAACGGCAGCTGCAAGGAGGTTGGCATAGCCGCGAAGAAAGCTCGTCTCCCGCTCGCCGAACCGGCGGGGGCGGCGACTGTCGACCTGCAGGATGCCGAACGGCCTGCTGCCCTTGCCGCCGATGGCGACGTTGACCAGCGCCTTCACGCCGTTGTCTTTCAGGAAATCGGCGTAGTGGAACCGGGTTTCGCGATCGATGTCGTCCGACGTGACCGGCTTGCCCGTCTGCAACGCATACCCTTCCGACGAGTCCTTCTCCGCCCTGACCGTCACCTTGCCGACCACCCCCGGCTTCCAGCCGACACCGGCTCGCACGAACATGGTGATGCCGTCCTCCTGTAGCTCGAGGACTTTCGACAGGTCGGTGCCGAGCGCCTCGCCGACCAGGTGGCAGGCTTCGGTGAGGATCGCGTCGAGATCGTCCGATCGCAGAGCCAATTCGCCGAACTTGGCCAATACATCCTGTTGTCGCATCCAGGCGGCTTCGCCGATGTCCCCGTCGTCCGATTTCATTCTCAGCCCGCCTTTCCCTAACGTGATGGACCTGCAACGCACGGGAGTGGAAGAATAACACCGTGCATCGCGAACTTGCGGCCCGGCGGCTCATGTAGTTGGACTACTCGTCCGCAACTCCCGCGCCGCTTCGCGATGATCGTCTAAGTTGGCGCACTGGCTGGGATCTGTCGCTTAGTAAGCCGACTTCAGGCTTCCCCCCAGATCTGCATGACCGTGCGGACCGCGGGTCGCGCCTTCACCCGCTCAAGATGCGCAGCGAGGTTGGCTTGCAGCTCCACACCCGCCTCCGCAGCCCAACGCTCCACGTAGAACAGCGCGGCATCGGCGATGCCGAAGCGATCGCCCGCCGCCCACTCGCGTCCCGCCAGTTGCGTGTCGACGATGGCAAACGCCTCCTCGATCATCTGCCGACCCTGCTTCTTCACCGATCCTTGGCCGAGACCTAGGGTCTGGTGAACGGGATCCTGCGGTTCGAACCGCTCGGGCATGAAGACGCGGCCGAACGCCTGGCCGTGGATGGTGCCCACTGCATAGTCCATCAGCGACAGCGCGCGCTGTTCCTCGTCGGCGTCGGTCGGAACAAGGTTCAGTTCGGGATTCTGCCGCGCCAGCCAGATCGCAATCGCGCTGAACTCCGTGAGGACGCGCCCGTCGTCGAGCACCAGGGTCGGTACCTTGCTCTTGGGATTGATCGCCTTGAACCAAGGCTCCTTGGTTGCTCCGCCTGCAGCGTCGATCTTTTCGGTTTCGTATGGCTTGCCGATCTCCTCGAGCAGGACGTGCGTCCCAATCGCGCAGGTATGCGCACCCCAATAAAGCTTCATCGGTCATATCCTCGATTGTTCGTTGCCGAGAGGGTAACGCGACATGCCTGGATCGGTTCGCAGTGCGCATCAAAGCACGATCGTCACCGTGTGCGACAAATTGCCGATCAACAACATTCTAATAGGCGGAGTGAAGGTGGTTCTGCGCGCTACGGCCGACCGATCGAGTCAAGGGCCAAAGATTGCGCGCCGTTAAAGATCACGCTCGCAGCAGTTTGAACGAACGACCGGTTTAGGAAAGCGGCTGAAGACCTGTAAATGGCGGCTTGTGGGTCAGGGCAGCCGCTAACGATCTAATCAGCTCCTTTGGCCGTCAGGTGACGGCTGAGATGCTTGTTCATCTCGAACATGCTTGCCGACTTTTTGCCGAAGACCTTCTCGAGCTTGTCGTCGGCGTTGATCTGCCGCCGGTCCTTGGCGTCCTGCAGATCGTGCTTCTTGATGTACTCCCAAACTTTGCTGACGACCTCGCTGCGGGGTAGGTCGTTGTCGCCGACAATCTCGGCCAGTTCGGGAGACGGGGTCACGGGAGCCGTAATGCCGCCGCGCGCACCACCCACCGGCTTGCCGGTCTTCTCAACCTTCTTCTCGGCTGCCTTGGTCTCGTCCTTGCCGCGCTTCGTCGCCGTGCGTGCCATGTTACGGTCCCTCTAGTTCTCGACCCGCCGTGGCGGGCCCACCTCTCGGCAAATGGTGAGCCGCACCGGTCAATGCTGTCAATCGGCCAAGACCGCTCGCCGTCGATCCCACGTCATTAAGCAACGTCAGCCCCCCGTGTTCCACGACGGGAAACAGCGGCGAGACGGCACGTTCGACGATTATGGCAGGATCGGAACGGATCCGCGCACGCTGGGCGCAGCGACCAGAGGAACGACCATGGATGAGTTTGCACGAATGATGAGTATGGAGGGCGTGCGTCCTCTCGATCGACCGAAGGAGAAATCTCCTCGTTTTGCTAAACAGCCGCGCGCGACCTCCAGTCAAAGCATCGTAGCGACGCCGCAATTGGGACCCGTTGGTCACGCGTGGGTTGTCGGCCTTCGAGCGCGCACTGCGCTTGAAACGGCGCTTGAGCGTCTTGCCGCCGAGATCCGCGATGGACGGCGTGGCTGGGCGACCGGCATTCGTCAGGATGGCACGACGGTCACGTTGCCTGCCTCCTCAGGAGCGGCATCGCTGCTTGGCACCGCAGATCGCCAGTCGCTGCGGCTAATGATTGTCGGTGGCGACGGCTGGACGTTCGTCATGCACCCGCTGATGGGGGTTGCCACGCTAGATGAGGACCCCGCCAGCTCCGAATGATCAAGCGTCCGAAGTTAGGAAGCCGGTCGTACGGGCTGCGCGACCGGTTGTGGGTCTCACTGGCACGCGCAGCCTAACGATACGATCAAGCGGGTGCGCCTATCCGTTTTGCATCAGCCGGCTTGGCCATCCGACGCGAACGAGCAGATCGTCCGGGCCGTTCAGAGCAAACTCGTACATGCCCCAGGGCTTATACTCAGGGCCCTTGCTCGTCTCGATGATCGCATCGCGCATCGTCTCTGCCAGCACGCCGACCCGAGGCGTGTAGACGTAGATGCCGAACGGATTGCGCCCCGGCACCAGCCAGTTCGGCGTTGAACTGCTGAGGTGCACCTCTGCGCCCGCCTCGTCCGCGAGCATGCGATAGTCGTCATGACGTGACCCCCGTTTCTTCATCCACCTGGAACTAGAGACCGGCCCCTCGAAGGGACGGACGGAATGAAGCGGAAG
>JBPBQY010000102.1:0-4835 GCA_050920985.1 Janthinobacterium lividum
ACCGTGGCTCGGCTACGCCGTTGCAAAGCCGCTCACCGCTGAACAACTTGCTGAATCGGCAGAGCCACGCCTTCGCCCGCGAGGGGATCGCAATCGACACGTCGACGCTGGCCGACCGTGTCGGAGCCCGTGCGGTGGAGCTCGCCCCTATCGTGGAAGCGGTAAGGCGCTGCACAGCGTCCAAGGACGGTACCCTCCAGCGTATTGAGCCCCCATAATAGCGTCGTGGTGCCGTTGCGGAGATAATCGTGCGTGAAGGTCGCGCACTTGCCGGGCTTGAGCGGCAGTCCCGGCTGAGTGCGATCGAGCGCCTGGATTTGGCTCTTCTCGTCGATGGACAGCACTACGGCGTGGCGCGGCGGCGCCATGTAGATCCCCACCACATCATCGAGTTTGGCGGCGAGCCGAGGATCGGTGGACCGCTTGAAGATGCGCACGCGATGGGGTTGAAGGCGGTGAGCGTCCCAGATCCGCGCACGGTCGGGACCGTCGCTTCCGTCACGGCCTCATCGGCCGCCTCGGCTTGTTCCGCTTCCTCCAACCCGAGCTGGAGCTGATCGAGGGGCAGGCTTTCGGCCCGGCGGCCGAAGCGGTGGCGCTGCAGTTCGCTGATGATCTTGCGCAGCCGCTCGTTCTCGACCCGCTCGGCCGCCAGCATGGCCTGCAGGGCGGCGGGATCGTCGGAGGGGGCGGGCTCGCTCGGGATCACGAGGGAATCAGATCACACCGAGCCCTGCACGCGACACCCACGACGGCCATCCCCAACCTTTCGCCGCTTCAGCCGGCAGAGTCGATGAAAGTTCGACACAGGAAAGGAGTAGCGAACCACCCTGACCCCGAGTCATGCGGCGTCGACTGTGAAGTCGCCGCCGAAGCGTTGACAGGGGAAACCGCAGGCCAGCCATCCCGAATTGGTTGTCCACGATGTGGACTTCGGTGATCTTCCCCGAGACCTTCGGCGCCACGCTGGCGACCTGGACGCGGATCCGTCCGTCGCGGGTCCAGGGCGCCGTGACATAGACGTTCCAAATGACCAGGGCGGCGATCACGGCCAGGGCCAGGATCGCCAGCGTCGCCATCGTCCGTCCGAGCGACATCACGGCCTGACGGATGCGGCCAGGAGGCAGGTCGGTCAGCAGCGGTGCGCGAGGCGACGGAGGTGGCAGGCTCTCGGGCGGAGCGGGAGCACGGGACGCAGGAGCCGCGACGGTCGTAGAGCCTTCCATGTGCCCCCTTTTCAGAACAGCAAGGTCCCGGTCCCTCCCGGGCAGGCAGCCTGCGGCCACACGGAGTTCAATTTCGCGACTATCCGTTGTACAAGGTTCGATACCGTAGCGAAAAGAGCCTAAGGCGTCGTCGGCTCATGTCGGGGTCTGCAGGCTGAACATCGGAGCACGATTAGGCCTAGTCGCGAAGGAGCCCACGGGAAAAACCGGAGTCTCGTTGTCGAGTACGACATCGTTTCGGAGCAAAAGGCGAGCGAGGATCAAGACGGCTTCCGCCGTGGCCAGCTGCGCTCCGATACACACGCGCGGGCCAGCCCCGAAAGGAAGATAATTGAAGCGCGCCGGCTTGCTGGAACCGAGGAAACGGCCTGGGTCGAAGCGCTCGGGCGACGACCACAGACGTGGGTTCTGATGCAGCATGTGGAATGGCATCAGGACGATAGCGCCGCGCTTCACCCGCTCGCCGCAGAGGGGGTGCTCCACAACGGCTTGGCGCGCCGTCATGTAGGCGGGCGGGTATAGCCGCATCGCCTCGTCCACCACGGCTCGTGTCGCTGGAAGTCGCGTGAGTGCCTCGCCCGCCCCGTCGGGCGACAAGTCGACACTCTCTGCCTCCCTGCGGACAGCCCGCCGCCATTCGGGTGCGTTCGCGAGCAGATAGCAGGCCCAGAATAGCGTCAGCCCGGTTGTCTCGTGCCCGGCGAAGATCATCGTCGAGACCTCGTCGGCCAGCAGGCTCTCCTCCTCGTCGCCGTAAGCATCGGAAAGCAGGTCGAAAAGGTCACGGGGCGACCCGGATGGAAGCCCGGCGCGGCGCTGGGCGATGATCTCCAAGATCAATGAGCGCCAGCGGACGCGAAAGTGCGACCGGCGCATCGTCGTTGGCGTCGGCATCCAGCGCGGAAGCAGGAAATCGCTCGCACGTGGCTGCCCGTCGCCCATCGCGTAGGAGAGCAACAGGTCGCGTAACCGAGGCCCGAACGTACCGACCTCCAGGGAGAACATGCTCGTGCAGGCGACGTCGAGACTGAGGAGCTGCATGATGCTGAGCAGATCGATGGGCGTTCCTCGAGACAGCTCCAGCGAAGCGCAGGTCGCCTCGGCGCATGCGATGATGTGGTGGGCGAGCATCGCGACGGTGCGGGGCGTGAAGGCGGGAGCCAAGATGCGACGTTGCCGCTTCCAGGCCTCCCCGTCGCTCGCTGCCAACCCACGCCCGATCAGCGCCCCAAAGATACGGTCGCCGGCCGCCACGCGGCGGTACAGTTCTGGACGCTCGGCCAGCACGTGGCGCATCGCATCCGGCGCCGCAGCGATCAGAACGTCACGCACGGGAGACCGCAGCCTCAGGACCGGCTCGTCGTGACATCGGGGCGGGAAAGCCGAGAACGCGTTGCGCCGGATGCGTGATAGGACGCCGAGAGCGCTTATCCGGTCCGGTGCAAGCGGCGGCATATGGGGCACGAAGACCGCAGACCTCTCGCTCTTGTCGCTCATTGGGACGGATCTTCGGTATGCTCCGAACCGACGTCACCGATCATCATGGGCCCCCTATGGCCTATCGCTGGGCGCGCCTGATTGCACCGCAAAGAGCCAAGACGAGAGCTGCCTTGACGAGCTCGCCCGGTAGAAAGGGGTAGAGGCCATACTCCAGGCTCTTCCCTGGGCCGAACAGCAGGGCGAGCCAGATCAGTCCCGGTAGATAGATCGCCAGCAGACCCGCAGCTGTGGCCACCGCGGCCGAGAGTGGTCGAGTAAATGCGCCCTGATCGGCCGCGTAGCCGATCCCGGTCGAGCACAGCAGATAGCCCAAGAGGAAACCTCCCGTGGGCCCCACCATGTAGGACAGACCCGCGCCGCCCTGGAACACCGGCAAGCCTAACGCACCCTCGGCCAAATAGGCCAGCAATGTGAGACCCCCGAGACGGCCTCCCAGTGCGATCCCCACCAACATGACGGCAAGACTTTGAAGCGAGAGCCTCACGGGCCAGAACGGGACTTGGACGTGAGCTGCAAGAGCTATCAGGGCACTGCCGATCGCGACGATGATCACCGACCGTGCTACGCGGGCAAAAGGCGCTTCGATGGACCAGAGTCTCACTGCGCCTTGAGATAGTGGGATTCGCATGGGAGGCTTCTCTCGTTGGATCTCGACCGAGATCAGAGCATTTGTGGCGGCTGAACTGCACAGCGGCGATCCGGCCTGCCGAGCCGCTCATGCTTGGACCGACACTCGCGTCAAGGATTCGGGCATGTCGATGATGATGTCGAGCTTGCTGATGAGCCAGACGTAACCTATCCGCCGGAAGCCAAACCGGTATGCACCCGTCTCGACGATGGTCGAACGGCACTCCCCGGATCCCAGGCGCTCCGTATGGACGACAAGGAACTGCATTTCGGTGGCGGCGCTGTCTCCATCGACCGTCAGGAGGCGGTCGAATGTACAATGGCGGGTTCGCCGATGAGCGGGGATCGGCGCGCGTAAAGCGAACGATGCCTCGACGAAAGCACGACCGCCGACGATCGGACCATGAAGAAGCCTTTCCGAACTGTCGCTCGATGCGAAGACTCGCACGACAGCATCGTCGCAGAACAAGTCCATTTGCGCCGGGTGGTCGGCGCTATCAACGTTCCGAACGTAGCGCGAGGTCACATTCTGGAGTTCGTCAGAGGTGGTGAGCATCGTGCATCCCCCGCAAATGCGACCTAGTCCATGCTCATATTGAGGGCCCGAGCGGGTCTCAACCTTCATTCGGCTACGGATGAAATCCGATCATGCTGAAGGACGCTGCTCGCCTTTGCTATCGCGCGCGACCGGACCGAAAGCCTTCTGCACGAGGCAGAGAAAATCCGGCCTTCCGACTCTTCCTGGACGGTGGCGCGATGGCGTGAGCCGAGGAGCGAAGCTTGGTTCTCACCTCTCCTTGAAGGCCGTCGTGGCGACCTGGAGAATCGGCGAGAACAGGTAGGAGAGGATGCGCCGGGTGCCGGTCTTGATCTCCACCGTGACCGCCATGCCGGGGACGAGCGGAACTTCCACCCCGTCCGAGTTCATCACCTTGCGGTCCATGGTCAGCGTCACCGGAAAGACGAGGTTCTGGAAGCGCTGGCCGCCCCCGAACATCGTATTGTCCTTCGCGGCCGCGCTCGGGTTCTGCTCGCGCTGGTCGGCGTCGGGCTGCGGGATGGCGTCATGCGCCACGCGAACCACCTCGGCGTCGATCGTGCCGTAATCGGTGAAGGGAAAGGACTCGATCTTGACCACCGCCTGCTGGTCCTTGCGGACAAAGCCGACGTCGGAATTGGGCAGGTAGCATTCAATCTCGAGCCGTGAATCGGCGGGCACGATCTGCATCACCTGTTCGCCGACCGTCACCACCTGCCCGAGCGACGTCACGGTCGAGCCGGCCACGACGCCGTCGACCGGACTGCGCAACGTCATCTGGGCGGTCTTCAGACGGGCTTTGACGAGCTTCTCGGCATTGCTGCTCATCTGCCGATCGGTATCGGCGAGCTTCTGGGCGTTGTCGGCCGCGAAGGTCGTGTAGCTCTTCTCGATGTCGCGCTGCAGCCGCGCCAGGCTGGCCTCGATCTCGCCGATCTGGCCCC
>JBPBQY010000013.1:0-4402 GCA_050920985.1 Janthinobacterium lividum
TGAGGTCGCGGGACATTCCCTCCGTCGTGGTCGACGAGCGCTCCGCGATCACCGTCAGGGCGGAGGCGATCGAGAACAGGTTCTTGACCCTGTGCGCCATCTCACCCGCGATCATCTCGCGCGCCTCCTCGGCCATCTTCCGTTCGGTCACGTTGAGGAAGACCCCGAACATCAGGCGGCCGACGATACCTTGGTCGTCGCCGCGCCCCCGGGCCGAGACCCACCGAAGCTCTTTCCCGTGCAGGATGCGAAAATCGACCTCATAGGCGCCGAGCACCTCCCGCGTCGCTACGAACGCGGTCCGAACCCTGTCGAGGTCCTCAGGATGGATGCGCGCGGATAGATGCTTGAACGTGACCGGCCCCATCGGAACTCCCCACAGGCCGTGGGCGCGCTCGTCCATCAGGATCGCATCCGTATCGACGTTCCAGGACCACAGCGCCACGCCTGCCGCATCCGTGGCGATCCGCAGGCGTTTGGCGTCCCATACCGCCAGCGACGACCTCTCCTCGGGTGCCTCGCAATCCCCTTGGACCAACAGGGTCCCGAGCGCGTCCCCCAGCGCCGACCGCTTGTAGGGCTTCTGCAGCATGGGGACGTCCGCATAGCGATCCTGGAGACCCTTCCGCCCGTAGCCGGTCGAGAACACGAACGGCACCGCGCATGCCGCTAATGCGTCGGCGATGGGAAAGCTCTTCTCCCCGTTCAGGTTGACGTCGAGGATGGCCGCGTCGATCTTCTCGTCATCGATGATCGCCAGGGCCTGGTCGACGCGCGCGACGGGACCGACGACCGTGCAGCCCATCTGCCCCAGCATGTCTTCCAACAGCCATGAAACCATCACCTCGTCCTCGACGACAAGGATCCGCCGGCCGGACAGCCCGTTTGCCACGCTCAATGACCCATCCCTTCGCAGGCGGGCATCCCGATCTCGCAGACGACTCCGGGCGGTTCGAAGCCGAGGCGCACGTCGCCGTTCAGGTCCTGGGCCACCCCCCCCTCGATCAGGCGGCGACCGAAACCCCTGGACGAGGGCATCGACACCGAAGGCCCACCGCTCTCGCGCCAGCGCAACCGGACGCGGTCGCCCGTGGGTGCCTCTTCGAGCCACCAGGAGACATCGACCCTCCCTCCGAACGGGGTCGACAGCGCTCCGTGTGCGACGGCGTTGATGGCCAGCTCATGTACAGCCAGTGTGAGGGTCAACGCCTCCTTCGACTGAAGAGGAACCTCGCCCCCCTCGATCGTGACTCGTTCGCCGAGTCCGAGAGCGTCCAGCGTACGGTCGATGACCTCCCGCAATCCGACCCTGTCCCAGTTCTCGGTGCCGAGAAGGCTGTGGGTTTTCGACAGCGCCAGAATACGTCCCTCGAAGGCGTCGATGGTCTGCTCGTCCGCCATGCCGCGCAGTGTCTGCCCGGCGATCGCCAGGACCGTCGCGAGCGTGTTCTGCGTCCGGTGATTGAGTTCGTCGAGCAGGGAGCGAAGCCGCTCCTGTTCCTCCTTGTGAATCGTGATGTCCACGAAGGAGGCGAAATGCTGCACGACCGCACCGGTGTCGTCACGCACCTGCGTGATGAAGATGGTGACCCAAATCGTCCCGCCGTCCTTGCGGTGGAAGCGGACAGGCGTTTCGAGGTCGCGACCGCCCTCGAAGGCCGTCTCGATCTCCATCAACGCCTCCGCGTCGGTTGTCCGTCTGATCAGGAAGTCGAACTTCTGGCCGAGCACTTCCTGCTCGTCGTAACCCGTCAGGTCGAGGAAGGCCTGGTTGACGAAGACGATCGGATTGTCCGGCGCCTTTGCGTTGGAGAACACCATCGGCATTCGCGTCGTCTCGGCGGCGACGACGAAGGGTCCCAGGTTTTCGCGGAATCCTTCGACGTCGGACTCGGCGACCTTCTGCTCACCGGACTTATTGGCTTGGTCCGACATGGTCATCCCTCTCGCCATATTGTGCAGGAGGGCGGGTGCCATCCAGCGGCTCCTCCCGGTCGAGCATCCGCAAGGCGGCGCGGACGACCTCGCTCGCCGTGCGGTAGCGGCCGGCGGCGACTCGGGCGGAAACCGAACGCTCAAGCTCGGGCGTTATTGAAACATTCATGGTCTTGCGTGTCGGCATGGATTTCGGTCCCGTCGTGATTTCATCTGGACCTGTGCCAAGCATTGTCACAAGGCCCGGCAGGGGCGTCCGACCGCAAATATCCGCATAGTCGAAACGCGTATTTGCATTCTGTCGGTCCTCAATGGATTGCTCGGTCCTTGCCACTGGGATAGCTTGGACTCTGATGGCAGGTGCCGAGCCTACCAATCTGGCGTCCCGCTCAACGAGCCAAAAGAAGGCGTTGATCGGGTTGCAATGACGCTGGACGGACGGCGATGCTCGACTGGGATGATCTCCGCTTTTTCCTGTCCATCGCCCGGCAGGGCAACCTTGTCGCGGCTGCCAAGGAACTCCGCGTCGCCCAGTCCACGGTGGGACGGCGCTTGGCATCCTTGGAGGCGAGCCTCGGCGTCCGTCTCCTCGATCGAACGCCTGATGGCTACGTCGCAACGCTTGCGGGGAAACAAGTCCTTCTGGAAGCCGAGAGGTTCGAGACGGGGTCGCTGGCGCTGGAACGCGAGGTCGGCGGCCGTGACTCCCGGCTCGCCGGCACCGTCCGCGTCACCTGCGCGGAGGGCGTCGCCAGCCACATGCTCTCGCCGTGTCTCGCCGCGATGCACGGAAAGCACCCGGACATCATGGTGGAGTTGATCTCCGACCACAGGGAGCTGAGCCTTTCGATGCGGGAGGCGGAGATATCCGTTCGGCTGAAGCAGTCGAACCAGCACGACCTGGTCGTGCGCAGGATCGGCGTCCTGGGCTTCGGCCTGTACGCGAGCCCTGGCTACCTGGAGAAGCATGGCGACCTGGACTTCGAGGCGGGGTGCACGGGCCACCACATCGTCGCCCAGCTCGACGATCTCCAGGATTCCGATCAGACCGGCTGGCTCGCCACCCTTGCGACGCGGGCTCGCATCTCGTTGCACACGAGCAGCCATGAGGCGGCCGTCGTCGCGGCGGTGCACGGGGGCGGTTTGGCCTGCCTGGCCCGGTTCCGGGCTGACCGAGAGGACGGTCTGGTCCGCCTTGTCACGCCGTCTCCGGTTCCTGACACGGGAATCTGGTTGGTCGCCCACAAGGACAACATGCGCAACGCCAGGATCAGGGCTGTCCTGACGCACGTCACCGATGGCGTGCGCGCGCTGTCGCCGCAACTGGACCCAACGGGGTGACCCAGACTTCATATTCTGTGCGTGAACGCGATGACGATCGGCGGCGCCTGATATGGCAGTGGGTTCACGCACGCTAAACTTTTGGCCATCAATGGCGAATCTCGACGAATCGCGAAGGCACATGATGTCCGATCAGGCGAAGAACGCCGATGTTGGTTGGTGGCGTTGGGCACCCTGGCTTGCCGGTGCCGTGCTCACGGTGTCGTTGATCATTGCCGGCGTAGCCTATCTGCTGGACCGCAGCCGTGCACGGGACGGCGGGCGAGACAATGCGGTGATCCTCGCGAGCGAGCGTCTGCTGTCCGCGATGCGGGATGTGGAGACGGGCGAACGAGGGTTCATCATCACGGGGCGTGAAGACTACCTTGAGCCGTATCGTTCGGGCCTCGCTTCCGTGCCGCCGGACGAGGCCGTGCTCGCCGCGCTGATCGGCGCTGGAGCGGGCGATCTCTCGCGCCTCGTCAGTGATCGCCTGGCAGAGGCTGCTGACGGCATCGAGACCTACCGTCGGCAGGATGCGGCTGCCGGTGCCGCGAGCATCGAGTCCGGGCGGGGCAAGGCCCTCATGGATCAGGTTCGTGTCGAGGTCGCCCACCTCCAGAGTGATGCCCGCACCCGCATCGACGCCACGGCTGCGGAGCAACGTCGAGACGACTTGCTGCGCATCGCGTCGGTGGTCGGGCTGCTCGCCTCCTGCGTGGTCCTCGCGCTGCTCGCGATCCTGCGCCGCCGCCAACACGAGGCGAGCCAGGAGCTGTTCGAGGGTGTGCTGGAGAACGCGCCGATCGGCGTGGGCATCCTCGACCCCTCCCTCCGCATCCTGCACGTCAATTCGGCCCTGTCGAAGATGAGCGAACGGGCGCTCAGTGCCGCACCAGGCATGAGCATCTGGGACGTCCTCCCCGACCTACGCGAGACGCTCGAACCTCGCCTGCATCGTGTGGCCCAAGGGGGGAGGGCCACGCTCGCCGAAGTCGAGGCGGCGAGCAACACCCGAGCGGACCAGATCCGCTCCTATCAGGCGAACTTCTACCCGATCCAACGAGGAGGCGATGGCCGGGAAGCGGGTGGCGTGGGCATGATCATCTCGGACGTGACCGCTCGCAAGCGTGCCGAGAAAACCACC
>JBPBQY010000080.1:0-4048 GCA_050920985.1 Janthinobacterium lividum
CATGCTGTCGAGCTTCTGATCTCCCCGATCGACGAGGGCTAGCACGTGTGCGGCCAATGGGCCTTTGAAGGTGCTACAGAGCGAGAAGCGTTCATCGGCACGGTGTGCGAGCATGCGTCCCGAGCCGATATCGAGGGCGAAGACCCCCAAGCGTCCACCATGGCGGCGTTCGATGTCGCCGATCGGATCATCATCCACGGCCCAGGCGGGCAGGCAGCTTGCGAACGATGCCATACCTATGCCGAGGTTGAACACACGCCGCGTCAGGTAGCGGTTGAGAGACATGCCGACCTCGAAGTCATCGCGAGGTCGCACCACTACAGCACTCCCTACGACTCTGCCTAGCATCGCACTGACCCGCTCCACCTCGGACGGCAGCGGCCGACGTGACACAATCTCGCCGACCTTTGCCAAGGTTGGAGGACCATCGGTCGACATGCGGGAGCACGATGCTCCGCTGTCGCTGTCTAGCGTTTGCGACGCCGTCTGTTCCAAGACGTTTAACGCTTGACAGGGCAGTTCAGCCGGCGCGGAGGAGGATCAGTTTTGAGCGATTTTCAGGCGACTTTCGAGGGCTCCGACGCTGTTGAAATCTCACACACTGCGACAGCTCTCCGTTGGACCTTCTACATAAAAATTGACCGGAACCGCCGTCGGCATCTCGAAGGTCCTAATGCTCCCCCTGAGGCCATGGCGCACAGCGATCTAATGCAACACGCCTGCACCTTCGCTCAATCCGAAGCGTTACACGCGGGCAAAGTCGATTACTGATCTCCGTCAGGCTGGATCAACAAGCAAGTGAAACCGCGATGCCCATGGAACCCGAAAAAGGCGAGAAACAGGAGAGTGCCGAGGCGGACGTCGATCACTTTCGCAAGCACCTCGGCCCGTTCGTCGTCGCCGCTGAGACTACACGAATGGCGATGGTGTTCACCAACGCTAAGGTGCCAAGCAGTCCGATCATCTTTGCCAATGACAGCTTCCTGCGCCTGATCGGGTACGATCGCGGCGAAGTTCTGGGGCAAGCGTTCGACGCCTTGATGGAGCGCGGCACTGCTCCGGAGTCGTTGGCCCAGGTCAAGGCTGCATTCGAGGGCACCTCCGATACTGATCCGGAGATTTGCTATCGCCGTAAGGATGGCAGCGATTTCTGGGCGTCCCTGTTCATCAGCCCTGTTCGAGATGATAGCGGCGATGTGGTGCAACACTTTGTTTCTCTCATCGACCTTACCCGCCACATCGAGGAAAAAAGCCACGCGAAGATGCTAATTGACGAGTTAAACCATCGAGTAAAGAATACGCTGGCGACGGTCAAGTCAATCGTCTCTCAGGCTTTGCGAAACTCGCCTGATCCTTCTATTATGAGGGAGTCCATCGAGTCTCGGCTCTCTGCGCTCTCTGGCTCGCATAACTTACTGACGCGGGAAAATTGGAAACGAGCCGCGTTGACTGACGTGGTGCAGCAGGCCATGAAACCGTTCGGGATCGCTGACGGCCGGGCGGAGCGCTTTCTCATCACGGGGGAGAATGTCTATCTTCCGCCAAAGCCGGTTCTGGCCCTCGGCATTGCCTTGCACGAACTTGCTACAAACGCCGTCAAATACGGCGCGTTCTCCAATGACACCGGATCGGTCCTGATCTGGTGGACGGTCGAGGCAAAATCAGACGGCGACCGGTTGCGCTTGCGCTGGGAGGAAAAAGACGGCCCGCCTGTCGTGCCGCCGTCGCGGAGAGGTTTCGGCTCGCGCGTGATCGAGCAAGGCCTAGCGTACGAATTGGGAGGGACGGTGGATCTCAAGTACCAGCAGGGCGGGGTGGTTTGCACGATTGACTTTCCTTCACCGCAAGGAGGAACCCGCGATGAGTAATCCGCTTTCCGGTCGGCACGTCCTCGTTGTCGAGGATGAGATGCTGGTGTTGATGGACACGGAAGACATGCTGGGCGATCTTGGATGTTGTTCTGTAACCGCTGCCGCTACGGTCGAACAGGCCATCGCCTTAATTGGCGCGAAAACCTTTGATTTCGCATTGCTGGACATAAATCTGGATGGCACCCTCTCTCATCCCGTGGCCGACGCGCTTGCCGCTCGCGGTGTACCGTTTGTCGTCGCGACAGGCTACTCTTCTCAGTATGTGAGTGAGATCTATCGGGATCGGCCTATATTAAATAAACCGTTCTATCTACCAGAACTAACAACGGCGCTCAGCCGTATCAAGCTCACTGAAAGATAAGAAAGTAGTAAGCGGCTGTGTTAGGCCCGGAGTCGTTTTTCGCAATAGCCGCTATCACTTTCGTCGCCTCCGCCATAGTTTGAACATGGACAAGCCGCCCAAGCCGATGTCGACGGTTGACGCCGAGGCCGCGAGCGTAACGTGAATTGTCCCGCTTCACGCCTACGCGTGTATTTCAATTAAGTGTTGTCATGTTGATGACGTCCACGTCGACACGCAATAGCGGCTTCCCATCCGAGTCCATCACCGATAGGTGCCACCCATTGTGGCTGTGGATCAAGGAAGCTTCGTCAAGCAGCATGCCCCCTGCGAGTCGTATCGCTTCGAGCTGCGCAGTTCCGAAGTCGGGCAGGTCGATTCCCTCTTCATCCAGCAAACCTTTCTCGTCATGAACGTGGAAATGATAGCGAGGCATGGTGTGCCTCCTGTTTGCCGGGCACGTCGTACCTGACCCAATGCACGCCATCGAGAGATTGCCCCCACTGTCATACTCCAGGCACAGCGACGTCCGCCTCGTTCGTGGACCCGCCGCTTTTAACAGCCATCGACGATGATACCGACGACCTCCGACCTTCAGTCGGTTGACCGACAGGACCCTCTGGCCTTGTAGGCGGCTCACGCTATGTCGCCTTGAACCTTGTCCGTCATGCCTTACAGATCGCTCCTTCCCCAGACTGTCGTTTGTTGCAAATCGAACACTAGTCGGTCCAGTCTGCACAGAACTTGACCATGATTCGAGCCGCTCCTTGTCAGGACCTTTTCGGCCGCTAGCCTTTTCTGGGCACGGGAGTTCATCGATGGCACGTCGCTCTACGCCATCGGACCGAAGCACCATGGAGATGAAGGTTGATGTCTGACAACAAGGCCTCCCAAGCGGCCGTCGCCACGCCGACGATCGATCTCGAAGCCGGCCGCCGCGCGTTTCTCAAGACTGCCGGCATGGGCACGGCCCTCGCGGCATTGGCGGCCGTGACCTCCGGCGAGGCGAACGCGCAAGCGGCCGCGGCCGATTACGACGTCGCCATCCTCAACTTCGCCCTCAACCTCGAATACCTGGAAGCCGAGTTCTATCAGCGCGCCGTCTACGGCGTCGGCCTACCGTCGAGCCTGACGGGCGGTATCGGCACGCAGGGTGGCGGCGTCCGCGGCGGCAGCAAGGTCCCGTTCCAGAACGCCGTGGTGCAGAGCATCGCCGCCGAGATCGCCAACGACGAGAAGAACCACGTCATCTTCCTGAAGAGCGCGCTTGGCAGCCAGGCCGTGGCCGAGCCGGTCATCTCGCTCGACGCATCCTTCACGGCCCTGGCGGCCGCTGCCGGCCTGCCGGGCGGCTTCAGCCCCTATGCCGACGACTTCAGCTTCCTCCTCGGCGCCTACGTGTTCGAGGACGTCGGCGTGACGGCCTACAACGGCGCCGCGCCCTTTATCACCAATAAGAGCTACCTCGCGGCAGCGGCGTCCATCCTGGCCGTGGAGGCCTACCATGCCGCCACGATCCGCACGACGCTGTTCTCCCAGCAGAACCAGTTCTACAACAACGCCACCGCGCTGATCTCCAAGCTGCGCGCGACGCTGTCGAATGCGCAGGATGACCAGGGCATCGGCGCCGATCAGAGCACGCTCGACGGTGGGTTTCCGTCGCCGGCGAACCTTACGCCAACGGACCCGAACAGCCTCGTGTTCGCCCGCACGCCGCGCCAGGTGCTGAACGTCGTCTATGGCGGCGTGAACGCGTCGAAGGGCATCTTCTTCCCGGACGGTGCCAACGGCGGCCCGGGCTTCAATGCCCTGCTCAAGGCCACCGGCGGCTAGAGCA
>JBPBQY010000081.1:0-3871 GCA_050920985.1 Janthinobacterium lividum
CTACGCGGGCTACAACGACCTTTATGACGGCCGACGCAGGCCAGCACCCGTGATCGAGGCGGCGTGCTGGGCCCACGGACGGCGGAAACTGTTCGATATCGCCAAGCTGACGAAGGCGCCGATCGCGGTCGAAGCGGTGCGGCGTATCGACGAGATCTTCGCCGTCGAGCGCACCATCAATGGCCGAATCTCGGCCGAGCGCGTTGCGGCACGACAACAGCAGTCAAAGCCGCTCGTCCTCGATCTGGAGCACTACCTTCGAGAACAGCGAATGCTGCTCTCGGCCAAGAGCGATACTGCCAAGGCCATCAACTATATCCTGATCCGCTGGGTGGCCTTCACCCGCTTCCTCGACGACGGCAGGATTTGCCTAAGCAATAACGCGGCAGAGCGGGCGTTGCGGGGGATTGCCATCGGTAGGCGGAACTGGACGTTCTGCGGCTCGGACGCGGGCGGCCATCGCGCCGCCGCCATCTACACGCTGATCGAGACCGCCAAGCTCAACGATGTCGATCCGCAGGCCTGGCTCGCGGACGTCCTCGCCCGGCTGCCGGACCATCCCTCGAAGCGCCTCGACGAGCTGCTGCCCTGGAACTGGAAGATCAGCCGACCTGCCTCAGCCCTCGCCCAGGCGGCCTGACGCACCACCGACGCGATCCACAGAACGCCGCCGTCACACAGGTAGCCCTGACCTGCGGTCTTGGCCGGATGCGTACTCTTCAAGGTCTTCAAAAACGTCGCCAACGTCGTCCCGGTGAAAGCCTTTGCGGTACCGCACGTCGAAGTAGAAACGTGGCATGCACCAACCCTATTCAAAGTCGCAGGATCGCTGCTCCCTTGACCCACTTAGGGCCATAACCTAGTCGGCAACGTCAGATTGCTTCCACTACAATGTCAATCTTAACTGGCCAACCGGACTGACGAGAGCTGAATGCAGGCAACAATCTTGCACTCGTTTGAGTCTGGGATGATAGCACTGTCAGAAGAGCAGGAAGTTACACGTGGCTGAAACACTCTCGCCAACGCAGATCCGAGGCGCGCGCGGCATGCTGGATTGGTCGCTCTTGGATCTGGCCAGAGCCTCTGGAGTTTCGATCTCGACGATCCAGCGGGTCGAAGCCGGTGGAAAGATAGTTCCGTCGGATTGGACGCTAGCCATGATCCAGGAAGCCTTCGAAGCATCGGGCATAAGCTTTCTGGCCGAGGATGGACGTGGGCAGGGGGTACGATTGAAAAGAACCACCGCGGCCTGAGGGAGACGACCCGGCGACACGAGCGGTATCGGCCTTGCGACCGCCAGTTTGCCGTCGATCAGTCGATCACCATCTCGATACCGTCCCTACGAAGCGGCTCGGCGAGACAGTGACGGAAGGCGAGGCAGTGCCTGGGTAGGGTTCGCCGCAACGCTGAAGCGGACCGCAACCGTCGCGGCTCCCGGACGTAGGCCGCCCTTCACCGTTCTGTGAGGCACATCGGTCAGCCTGGGTCCTCATCGGACCCGCGCCCATACCTCGATCGACCCTGCCCGCCGGCTACATCGCCCCCATGCTGCCGACCCAGGTCGACGTTGCGCCGGACGGTGGCGAGTGAATCCACGAGATCAAGTGCGACGGGTACCGGACGCAGCTCGCGCTGTCCGACAAGGTCGCGCAGGCCTTCACAAGGAACGGCTTCGACTGGACGGCAAAATGCGAGCCCGTCGTCGCCGCCGCGCAATCGCTGCGTTGCCGATCGGTCATCATCGATGGCGAGATGTGTGTCCAGAACGCCGCCGGTGTCACCGACTTCAAAGCGCTGCGGTCTGCCATCATGAGCGAACCGGAGCGGCTCGTCCCGGTCGGTTTCGACCTGCTATTGCTGGACGGCCGGAATCTCCGCGCGGAGCCTCTGGTTGATCCGATCATCGGCGAGCCTAACTCGGCGGTGGCGTGATCTCACCAACCTGTCATCAGAATCTTCGATCAACCTTGTGCACCAGAGCCTGACAGCTACGCGGCCCTATTCCGCTGCGACCTGGGTTGCGATGGCTTCAAGCACCGGGTAGGCCCGCGAACCAAGGCCGAAGGCCGTCACCACCTTATCATGCAGCTTGATCGAGAGTCGCTCGGCCATGGCGGCTTGGCCGGCTGCTTGGGCCGAGGCTTTCCCGAGCGATGTAACCCGCGCCTCCGCTTGGTCGGCGCGGGACTCGGCAGCGACGCAGCGCTGTTTCAACGTTGCCGTTTCCTGCTCTAAAGCTTCTGTCTGAGCTTTGAGACCAGAGGCGAGACGCTTCCATTGCTCGATGGCTTCGTCCTGCTCCGTAGCATGAGCGCTGGCGCGCTCGGCTTCCTGCTCCAGGGCTTGTTCCAAGCGCTGGCAGCGGCCGATTAAGATGTCGAAAGCTTGAGAGGCTCGATCCAGGATCTCGGCAGCCGTATCGAAGTCGCGAGGTGATGTAGCGGGAGGTGCTGGCGGCTTTGGCTGGACCGGCTTCGCAACCTCACCTTGGGTCTGATCGAAGAAGCGACGCATGAGGAGATCGATCTCAGACGACCCTATGGCTGCGGGAGCCTCCGGCCCTTGAGACCGCTTCGCCATCGGACTGATGCTCGCCATTTCCGTGCCCCCCTGAACGACTTTCAGCCTCTGTCACTCAGTCGTTATGGTTACTAAACCTTTAAGTTTCATCTTGTTCAAGGTGGTTCCGGCGACGACATCCAGGGTAATGCGTTGGTTGCAACCGTTCCCCTACCCACTGTTGCCCGACATCAGTGCTGCGGTTAGGCCGTCTTGCTGCCGCGTCGACCAGGCTTCTTGGCTGTGGGCTCGGGCTGGCCTTCGGGCTCCGGCGCCGCTTCAGCGACCTCCTCCTGGCGTTTACGACCGAGCCCGAGCGTCTTCGCCAGAGCCGAGCGGTGGGCCGCGTAGGCAGGCGCCACCATCGGGTAGTCGTGCGGCAGGCCCCACTTGGCCCGGTAGTCCGCCGGCGTCATGCCGAGCCCAGACAGGTAGCGCTTCATCGACTTCATCTTACGCCCATCCTCAAGGCTGATGATGAAACCGTCCGTGACGGATTTCCGACGATGAACGTTTAGCATTCATCGGCTGCGCCCTGAGGACGATGCATCGAAGGCGTGGAGGCGGAGAGTGCAAGGGTCCTGCGTTCCCGTTCGGGCACTTCGGTACCGATCAACGGTGCGAAGCAAGCCAGTTTCAGCCTAGGTACGTCGGCTACCAGTTCTTTCCTGCCCCAAAACGTCCACAACGCGTCATTCATTGATGCCGGACACACGAGCTTAACCTGTGGCGAGCAGACATCGTGAGTCAGGCGTAATCAGGATGTCGCGTTCTGCCACATCGGACTTGCGACCGATGGCATCGGAGCCTGCGGGTTTGCCTTCATCGCTACCCGACCAAGCGTCTGCCGTGAGTCGAAACTCCCGACCTGAACCCCGATAGGACGATCGATGAGCTTCGACGCAGGACTATCAGACGACCGTACGTCAATGAAACTCGATAGTCTCAAGAGCTCTGGTGAAAATACGTCACTCACCATCAACAGCGTCGTCAGAAGCGCAGCTTACGCGTCGGATTGTACGATGAGTGTGTTCATCGATGGATTGCCCGGTAATCGAAGCATTCTGACGAGCGTCGGCATGTCTGAACCTGCGGCATCTGACGGCTTGACCTGGCTCGTAGATCACCTGTCATCACCAGGAAGCCAGGAGACATCGATCATCAATGATGTGATCGACAGTTGCGATGCCGCCGTCGAGGACGCCTTTCTACTCTCCCGATCGACTATCCGGTTCGTTGCCGTTTTCTGGGTCAAGGATCGCGCCAGCAAGGTCCTGGGCGCCTTGTTGGTGGCCGATGCAGCCCCGCATGC
>JBPBQY010000103.1:0-3867 GCA_050920985.1 Janthinobacterium lividum
TCGCCCGTCACGCGCTCACCGCGGTCGGCACCGCCCTCGTCACCCGCGGCATCGTCGATCAGGGCACGGTCGACGGCGTCATGCCGATGGCGGTCGAGATCGTCGTGGGCGCGGTGATCGCGACCGCTTCGACCGGATGGGGCCAGCTGCGCGCCTATGCCTCGCACACCCGCTGGGCGGCTGCGTGGAAGGCGCTGCGAAGTAAGGAGACGAGCTAGGTCGAGACCTGCTCGACCGGGCCGGTGCGTGGCTTGCGAACCCGAACCCAACCGGACCAGGTGCGCTCGATCGTTCGATGGCACCCGCGACACTGCGCTTCTCCGGACCCGTATTTGTCGGTTGGCCGGTGACGACCATCGAAACAACTGAGCAGCCATAGCGCGCGCATCGAGCTCTCCTGATCTATGTCAGGAATAGGACTCAGACACTTCCGGAAGGCAAGCTCTTCCGCGCGCCGATCTACGGCTGCTCGATCCCATCCCCGACCATCACCGGATCTATCCAGCCCGCGCCGACGGTCGGCGGCGTTTGGGCCTGACGGAGCACACCCCATGAAGATCTTCGGCCTGACCATCACCACCGCGTCCGTCGTCGCGAGCGGCGAGAGCATCCTCACGCGAGCGGTCGCGACCGCAGCGCAGCCCGGCAATCCCATCGGCGACGCGGCCATCGCTGCCGCCAAGGCTGCGGAGACGCCCGGCGCGACCGGCGCGGAGAAGAAGGCGGCCGTGATCGCCGCGATCGTGCCGGTGATCGCCCAGGAAGCGATGAAGGGCGGCATCACCGAGCTTGAGGCCGATGCCGAGACGTTCGCCGGCATGGTCGTCGAGGAGGTCGTCTCGATCATGAAGTCGACGCCGCTCGGCATCCTGGCCGCGGCCGTGCTGCACGTGTTCGGCGTGAAGCTGCCGGCGACCGCGGCGTGAGTATGTCGGGCGTGATCCGCGACGCCTGGCGGGACACGGACCAGCAGGACCGTGTCTGCGAGGCGTTCGAGATCACGCCCGACCATCCGCAAACCTGGGCGGCTCACCCATGCTTCAAGATGGCGCCCGATGCCGCGCTGCGGGTAGGCGACCGGGTCACGATCCCGGTGCACGGGCCGGATGGGCACGTCGTCTGCGATGACGGCCGGCACCTGCGCATGCTGGGCGGGGTGTACGATCGGGATGCGCCGTTGCGGTGATCGCATCAGGATGGGGGAGCGGGCTTTCTCGTTCGCGTTTTCGCCACGCCAAGCACCCGGGCTCGGCCAGCGACAGCGTCCTGTGTTCGGCTCAAGAAACTGGCCACTTCCCGCACTGGCATAACGCCGTAAAGCCGCACGATCTCGGCATCCTCCTTGGGGGTCCACGGGCTATGCGCCATCAAACACCTAGCCCGCGCCGCTTGAACTCCGCCAGCAGCGCGTCCGTTGGAGCGTCGGCTGACTCCCCTGTCCCAACCTTGCCTGAGGCAAACCGCCGTGCCTCGCCGGGTGAATTAGCCCGGGTCGGCTGCTGATCATTCACTCGCCTCTGCGGCGTCGGTGTCCTTGCCTGCATTCGTGAGCTTCTCGACTTTGTGAGGATCATTTTCGTCAATCGAGGCGGCGTAGTCCTTGAGCTCCTGCTCGGTCGCTTGCTCCGTCGGCTTCCGTCCTTCTTGGTCTTTGTCCGCCATGTCGTTGCTCCTCTAGAAGTCGCCTGCTCAACGCATGGAATAGCGGTTGGGGGCCGTGGGAGACGATCTCCGCCGACGGCACTGATGCTGCGCTGCTGGCCGACGGCCGAGCGGGGGTGCCGTGCTGACACACGACAACCGACGGGCTTGGGACCCGTCACGCGCGGCTGGCCTAGCCGCTAACGCCGCGCACCGCGGAACGGGCGGGGTCTTCCTGGATCTGATAGATGGCAATTCGGAGTTACCATCCTGGCCTAGAATGGGAGACGCAGCCCCGCCTCGATGCCATGAGTCCTGAGGCCGCGGACGTTCACTCGTCCGGCGAGAGGCACGGTGACGTCTACTCCGGGCGTAGCGAAATAGCGGTAGCCGAACGAAGCGATCAGATGGCCAGACACCGGACCGCTCAACCCAGCCATGCCCTGATAGGCGAAGCCGGTCTTGCTGCCCGATACCGTACCGATGCTCGTCTGGGTGCCCAGCGTCGGCAGGCCAGCCGCACTGACGTCGTGTGCCCGGAACCGCGACACGCCGACGCCACCGCCAAAATAGGGCCGGATGGAGCCAAGGCCTAAGGACGGCTCTAGATACAAATTGCCCATCGCGCTCAGGGCCGAGACGTTGCCGATGCCGGTGGCGGTCAGGCCGAAGCCCGATGCATCACCAACGGATGCTCGGCGATAGCTGCCCTCAACTTCCGCGCGGAACGGCCCGACACGACCGCCGACGGCCACCAAGCCCATGAAGCCATCGTCAAGTCTCGCCGAGACCCCGGCATTCGTGCGGAGGCGTTCAGAAAGCACCAGACCGCCGCTGATCGCGATATAAGGTCCGCTTCGATCGGACGGCTGGCGATCATCCGTCGCGTGATCGGGAGACTGCCCAGCGGGGTTGTCCTGCGCGAAGGCGGGCACGGAGGCGAAGAGGCACGAGACCGCAAGTGCGCGGCGGATCATTCTGGTCATCGAGTGCTGCCTTTGAATATTGCTTGCGCTCGTTCGCGTCGGGATGCGGAGAGACGATGTCACTTGGTGGTAGGCTTCTGATCGTTCTTGAGATGATCGTCTTTGCCGTTGATCGAGGTGCTGCCGTCGTCTTCACCGGCGTCAGCTTCGGGCGGCGCGCCGCCCGGATTGGGGCTCTCGTCGATGTTGGAGCCGTCGCCCATAGTCGTTTCCCCTAACCTGGTCGCTTGAGACCATTTCCCCTTTTCCTAGCAGCACATCGACCCTGCGACTTTAACGTAGGGCTAGATCGCTTAGCTTACAGCCTTCGGCTCGCTTTCCTTCCACTCTCTCAACCGTGAATATGGCTTCACAATGCGGCCGCAGCTCTCGCTACCGGCGCGCTTGAAGCCGCCCTTCCGCTAACCAAAAATGCCGGACATTTACCTCCGCAGCAGCTCCACCGCCGTGGCGGCATGCACCCGGAACGTGGCCTGCCAGTGCGGTCCCGCCTGTTCCCACGTTCGCCCATCTTCGGGGATCGTCGCCCAGAGCTCTGCCGCCAGCTGCTCGACAAGCGCATCCTAATCGTTGGTGGTGCACAAGCGGCAGCGGTGGCCGGAAACTGTTTCCGGCATCGTCACTGCCCAGGCGCACTGATGAGGTCGAGACCCCAATCCGATCGAGGCGTGCCCCGCTCAAGCGGGATGCCATGGAACCGCGACCCGTCATCGCTCCAGGCACCGGGGGGTGCGTCAGCGACTAGCGCCAGCTCGGCGTCTGCCGTCGCGACCCAGCGGCGCGGTTCGCATCCCATTGTGCGCGCCAGATCGATCCGGCGTGCGGCCTGTTCAGCGAGCGTCATTGGACAGTTGCCGAGGCGAGGATCGCGTCCACGCACGCCCCCAGCCGGTACCATTTATCAGCAACGTCGGGTTGATCTGCCGGCGTTCCGGTGAGTCCGTCAGTCACGATCCTATATGCCTCGCAGGGGCAGACGAACGCGAGCAGCAAGTGGGCGTCATGCCAGTCTGCCGGGCTCATAGTGCGAGCCAGACCGACTCGGCGTCGTCGACGGCTTCGAACATATCCCAGTCGGCACCGCGGGCGTTGAGGTGCTTGCGCACCTCGTCGGGCGATCCCGCCTTCGGGAACGATGAGTCTGACGCGGCGGTCGCGGCGAGCACGCCGATCGCGGACTCGTCCCCCTTCACCTTCCTGCCGATCAGCCAACGGCCGAACGGCTCGGCCGACGAGCGCT
>JBPBQY010000014.1:0-3609 GCA_050920985.1 Janthinobacterium lividum
CGCCTGACGCCCCATCCCGGAATTGGGTTGCTCCCCGAGCACCTGGAGCAGGCTGCCTTCGTCCGGATGGTTGATCGGGCGGAGCCTGCGTCAGGCATTCCTGGCACGTACCTAAAGCGCGACGGCAGCGTAAGCGGCTGGTGCCGGCACCTCGACCTGCTGCCGCTGCTTCCGACCCATTGCAGACTCTCAGGGCTTGGGCGTAGCGCTTCAGCTTTTCCAAAAAGGATCGAGAACCGAGCAGCGCCAGCCCCGCCGATCGGAGTCAGGTCATCTGCCCAAGGAAAGTCCGGCGACGACCAAGGTGATGCGTTCGGCACGGCCGCCAAGTCTGATCCGACCCGAGCGCTCCAGCTCGGCCAGCCCATGAAGAGCCGCCCAAAATGTCTCCGTCGCCACGGCGTTATCATTCCCCGGTGACGCGACGACCGCCTCCAATGCCGCAAAAGCTGCTCTCAATTCCGGCTTGGTCTCCGCATCCGCAAAATGCAGATTGGTCGGCATCGTGAACATGGCTTCGTAGAGCCTGGGGTGCTCGCAGGCGAAGCCGAGATAGGCGGTTGCAACGGCGCACATTGCTGTCCGATGATTGGCAGCCGGGTGAGGTGCGTTGCGAAGTGCCGCTGTAAGTTCCCGAAAACCTTCGACGGCGACGGCTGCTACGATCGCATCCCGGTTCTCGAAATGCGAATACAGCACCGGCTGGCTGTATTCGATCTCCTCCGCGAGGCGGCGGATCGTGACAGCGCTCCATCCCTCACGGGCCGCGATCAACCGTGCCGTTGCCGTTATCCGACGTTCGCGTTCGGCCCGTTCCCGGCATTTTCTCTCCGCTACGCCCATCACCAACCTCTCGCATCGCCTGCGCGAAACACAGTCATAGCACCTCTTGATAATATAGCGACGCTAGACTATCTAGAGGTTCTTAAGGAGACTCCTCATGCAAACGTTCTCATTCGCGGTGGCATTGTTGGCAGCGATCGGAATTATCGGGATCGGTGTCATGTACCTTCTTCGGCCAAGGGTGATGACGCACAACTTTGGGCTGCCGCTCCCAGAGGCAGGGGCGAATGTCGCTTGGTGGCTGCGCCTCAAAGGTTCGCGTGACATCGTGTCGGGGCTGGTCGTCTTGGCTCTGATCATGTGGGGCGGTCCTTATCTGCTTGGCGTCATCCTGCTGATCGAGGCAATGATCCCCGCCGGTGACATGTCGCTCATCCTGGCTGCCAAAGGCTCGACCAAGGCTGCCTTCGGTATCCACGGCCTCACCGCGTCGCTAATGGTCGCGGGTGCGATTCCCTTGCTCATGGGAGTGTCTTGAGACGGCCTTACGCGCTCGCAGCGATGCTAATCGTTATCGGCTTCACTGTGACTTCAGTCTTATCCCTCCGATTAAAAACGGCGATGAAACAGGCGAGCGCTTTCAATCGGGCTCAGATTTTTAGGGATTTGAAGCCGTCGTTATAGAAGAGTCTTCAAGGCCCATTCGGCTTGGTCGAGACGTTCAGCCAGACCCGGCTCCTCATTCTCAAGCCACGAAATCGTGGCATCGGCGAACGCGGCTATTCCGGCGCGAGCTGCCAAGGCAGCCTGAAGGCTCGAAACGCCCCGCGCCCTCAATGCAAGAGCGAGGGCGTCGGAAAGCGCCTCCAGCTTCGTCAATTCACGCTCGTGGAGGGCAGGCGTAGCCGAGATGACCTCTTGCCGGGGCTTGGAGAAGGGGCGGTTGTCGTCAAGGAGTTGCGTCACCGATCGGAATGCCCGGAACAGGGTGTCAAGCGGTCGGAGCTCGGCCGGCGCGCCAGCGATCGACGCAGTCAGCGCACTCACGAGTACGGCCTGCCCATCGAACAGCACCTCTCGCTTGTCGGAAAAGTGACGGAAGAAGGTTCGCTCCGTTACGCCAGCACGTTCCGCAATCTCGGCCGCCGTGGTCCGGTCGTAGCCGTGCTCCTGGAACAGTTCTACTGCCGTCTGTTGAAGACGCGCTCGCGCCCCTGAACCCTGCTGCGCCATCGGCTACCCTTGTCAGTGACTGACACCAACTCCATGTCAGTAACTGACGTCGGTCGTACTCTTTATGCGCCCGGGGCAGCAAGGAGATTGCAATGCGCGTATTCCTGACAGGCGCGAGTGGCTGGATCGGCTCAGTCATTGCGCGCGATCTGATGACGGCGGGTCATTCCGTGGTGGGCTTGGTTCGATCGGAGGAGAAAGGCGCAGCGCTCACGTCTGCCGGCGGAACGCCGCTGATTGGCTCGCTCGGCGACGTGGATGTTCTACGCCAAGGCGCTGCAGATGCGGACGGTATCATCCATACAGCCTTCGGCCTCGATATGTCCCGCATCGGTGAGCTGGCCGATGAGGACCGCACCGCGATCGAGACGTTCGGCGAGGTATTCGCCGGATCAGCACGGCCGATCGTCATCACCGATGGCTTCCTTCACCTTACGGGCGAGAAGGCGGTAGAAACCGACAGGCCCGATGTGATGTCCGCCTTCCCGCGCGCGTCGCAGCAAACCGCTTTCGCGCTAGCAGAGCGCGGCCTGCACGCCAGCGTCGTACGCAATCCGCGCTCCGTGCACGGCAAGGGCGAGACGCACGGCTTTGTGCCTATGCTCGCCGCCATGGCGCGCGAGAAGGGCGTGTCGGCGTATGTGGGCGATGGTGCGAACCTCTGGCCGGCAGTCCACCACCTGGACGCAGCGCGCGTCTATCGCCTCGCTCTTGAACGAGGTGCGAGGGGAGAAGCATACCACGCGGTCGCCGAGGAAGGCGTGTCCTACCGAGAAATCGCTGAGGCTATCGGCCGCCAGGTCGGCTTGCCTGCCAAATCGTTGACTCCGGAAGAAGCGGAGGCGCATTTCGGCCCGCTGGCGATGTGGGTCGCGAACAATGGACCGGCGTCTAACGGCTGGACGAAAAAGACGCTCGGCTGGGCGCCGCAGCAGGTCGGCATCGTGGCTGATATCGAGCGCCAGGACTACTCACGGTAACATCCTGCGGACGCGTAGCGGGCGTGATTAACGCGCTCGCCAAATTTTACCACAAAGGAACAGGCAGCGAGAAACCGGCCACCGCAGCGGAATGGAATAACGACAGCAGGTGTCGCTTTCACAGACCTGTTCTCAAATCACCTTTCCTGAAATCGGCTAATCCATATTGAGAAACAGGAATTGGCGAACGGCAGAAAGCTTGCTCGAATGCGTCCAGGCTATGTTTGCTCACCACCAGTCCCGGCTGTAGCCCGTTCCATCTGAGCAAGGCGGCAAGTCGTCGAGACGGTTCACTGGATGACCGTCGATCCTCATCGTCAGGCTATCGCGAAACCCTACGTGCGGTTCGATGCCGTTGAGCTTGGCAGTCTCGACAGGAAGACGACGGTCGCCGGCAGTCGGCGCCGTCCTCGCTGCCCGCGAACAGGCTGTTCCTGCGCCTGAACGCGATAGGTCCGCTCGCCCGCTCGACCGGGTTGGTGTTCCGGTCGGTGCGCCCATCATCAAGGAGCCGCGTCGGCGCTGACCAGCACTAGAGCGCGTCGCGGATGGCGTCAGCCCGCCGCGACCGCCCGGCAACCAGAAGGGGTGCGCGTCGAACCACGCCGGCAGG
>JBPBQY010000039.1:0-3541 GCA_050920985.1 Janthinobacterium lividum
GCTGGGCGGCCTCGTCACCCGCCTGGACAACCAGTCCGCCTACCTGAAGGACATCATGGTCGGGCTGGCCAAGATCACGCGCGACATACCGCTCGACGTGGTGCAGGCCATCGCCGACAACTTCGGTATCGACCCCATTCCGGTCCAGGTCGTCCGGGGATGATGACCTTCCGCAAGCTGGCCGCCAACTCGGACGGCAAGCTCATCCGGGCCTACATGACGGAGCACGCGCCTGATCCCGAGCCCGATGCGCACCTGGAAGCGGGGGCAAAACCCGACCACACCGGCCGGCTCACCTCCTACTATACAGGCCGCGACAGCCGGGCCAGCTGGCGGCAGGACATGGCGCCAGAGGCTGCTGCTGCCCTGGGCATCGACCCGACGAAGATCCCGACGAACAGCGAGCTGGACCGGCTGTTCGAGGCCAGGCGGGCTGACACGGGCGAGCATTGGCCGAGTGCCAAGAAGCGCGAGATCAGCGCCTACGACCTGACGGTCGCGCCGCACAAGTCGGTCTCGCTCGCGGCCGAGTTCGCGCAGTCGCCGGCCGAGGCCGCCGCGATCCGCGAGGCGATCCGCCGTGCCAACGACGACACCATGCGCTACGTGGCCAGGGAGATCGGCTGGGCCAGGAAGAGCCGGAACGGCGAGGACGGTGCCGATCCTGGCGAAGTGGGCTGGGTCTCCTTCTTCTTCCACCACACCGCCCGGCCGACACTGCAGGTGAAGGACGGGCCGAGCGGCGTCACCTACCTGGCCGAAGTGCCGCTGTCCGGCGACCCGCACGACCACATCCACAACAGCATGTTCAACATGGTGGTCACCGAGAGCGGCCGGATCGGCTCGCTCGACACCAAGCGGCTGCAGAACCGCATCCATGAGTTCGGCGCCTACTTCCAGGCCCAGCTTGCCACGCGCCTGCGCGAGATCGGCGTCCGCACCGAGTATGACGCCAAGGAGGAGGCATTCGTCCTGCCGGCGGTCCCGCAGGCGGAGGTCGACCTGTTCTCCAAGGGCAGGAAGCACACCGAGCAAAACGCCAAGGCGTTCGCCAAGAGCCAGGGACTCGATTGGTTCGACCTCACCGCCGAGCGCAAGTTCGGCCTCCTCAGCGCGGCAGCCGTGGCCGAACGCCGGTCCAAGAGCACCGCCCATACCGAGAAGCAGGGCTGGGACGAGCAGGCCGATGGGATCGGCTGGAAGCACACCACCGTCCTGGAGGACGCCAAGGCGCCCGTGCTGACCGATGCCGAGCGGTTCGACCGGGCCTACCAGTTCGCCGCCCGCCACATCGCCGACGAGTTCCACACCGCGGCGGTGATCGACCACGACAAGCTCCGCACCTGGGCCTGTTTGGTCCCGGGATGAGGTGACGCGGGTCAAGTCTTAAGATATCGGGCAGGACCGACCGCTGCGACGCCTCGGAGGATCAGGCCGCGAGCAAGACTGGATACTTGAGCGTCCCGGTGACATGGACGTCCACCAGCCCCTGATGGTCAGCGATCGGCAGATCGAGCACCCCGAAGCCGTTGGTCCAGCGGTGCATCTCCTCGGAGGTGTGCCAACCGGGGAGGTCGAACTTCGCGGACGACAGCACGGTCTCGTTGAGACCCTCCCAGAGGACGATCTTCTCGACGGCCACGCCGAGCGTGCGACGATCGTCAAAGTAGGGACCCACTACCTCGGCCGGTACCGCCGACCGCGACAGGAGGCCGACGGCACGGTTGCCGCTCGGCACGCGGAACATGTAACGCACGCTGTCGTGCCAATAAGAACTCAGCTCACTTCCATCGTCCAACGCGAGACGGATCGCGGGCTCGCTCGTCAGGGCCTCGGTCGAGAGAGGGACGGAATAGCCCAGGTCCATCGCTCGCTCGCGCAGACGGCGCCATATCGGCTCGACTATCCTGGGATCGGTGGTGAGCGGGGCGGCAAGCTCTTGGTGCCCCGTCCTTGTCACAACCTCCAGGCCATCGAAGAGGGAACGGTTTCCAGAATCCAGGTAGCTCTCGGTCTCGATGCCCTCGGCGAGCAGCACGCCGTGACGCTCGAGCTCGACGTGGAAGAACTCGTAGGCCGACTTCGAGCGGTCGACGACGATCGACGCGTCGTTCACCAGCATGCGCACCGGAACGAGGCCACCGTCCAGGAGGATGGAGTGCTCCGGCGTGACCATGAGGTCGCGACGAGGCAGGTCCGGACCGATGGCGTTGGCACGGATGCGGACCGGGTAGGCATGGCTGCGATGGCCGTGCTCGGCCGTGTCGACGGAGCCGCCACCGGCCCACACGACGGCCCTGGCGACGACCCCGCCATGTTCGACCACGTTGACCATGTCGCCGATCGCCAAGTCCTCGATCGGACGATCGCCGGACGGCGTGGCGATCAGCGTGCCGGGGAGGAAGCAGGTGGCAAGTTCCAGCACACCGCCATGGTTCGTGATCGTGGCCGGCCCGCTGCCCGCGACGAACGTGCCCGTCGACGAGAACGTGCCGGCCGAGAAGTTCAGCCCACCAAGCGATTGGCCGGAGCCGTCGAGGAACGTGAGGGTCTGGGTACCATTGCCGGTCACGGTGTAGCTGTCGACGTCGGAGAACCGGATGCCCTGGTCGTCGATGTTGTCGCCCTGGCCGAAGCTCACAACCATCAGACCACTCAGAACCTGGGCTGACTGCGAGCCGGAGAGAATCGTGAAGGTCCCGCCGCCGTTGCCGAATGTGACGTCGTTGCCGGAACCGTGGGACAACAGCGAGGCATACGCACCGAACTGGCCGCCGTTGCTGATCGTCGCGTCGACGTTGCCGATCGCGGTGACGCCCTGGGCTATGGAAATGGTCCCGCCCGAGGCCACGAAGTTCGCGATCTGCACTGTGCCCACGACGGTGTTGACGTTCGCGGTGGAACCGGCGAGGGCCGTGAGACCGACCGAGGTCAACTCGGCGGTCTGTCCGGTCCCGTAGCTCACGCCGAGCGTGATGTTCGCGATCGTGCCGGATTGGACAGCTGCATCCGCATCGCCGGTGAGCCCGAGGGAACCGTCGCCCTCCAGCACGTAGGTCCCGGACCCGCTCCCGTCGAATGCATTGCCGGTTCCGGTGTATACGCCAGGCCCACCTGTTTGATTTGACATGAGTTGTCCTTGCCTAACCCAGTTGCGAAGCGTTACTCGATCGACGGGGACCGAGACATGCGACAGGATAACCATCTAGCCAAACAAAATGAAAGGTTAAAACAGTATTAAGACGGTGTGTCCAAATATATATTATGTTTCTATTGTATTGAGACTCTAGGGCCTGTTAGCGCTTGATCCAGTCGCATGCGGCGGCAAAGCAGAGGATGCCCATGAAGGAGCGTGCGGTCTTCTCATAGCGTGTCGCGATCGCGCGCCATTCCTTCAGCCTGGCCCACAGCCGCTCGACCATTGACCTGCCCCCGTAGAAGTGGGCCACCGGATATGAGAGGTCCGGAGGCACTGCGGGGGGTGACGAGATGGGACGCAAGCATCACAAGCCGGAAGAGATCGTTGGCAAGCTGCGGCAGG
>JBPBQY010000029.1:0-3284 GCA_050920985.1 Janthinobacterium lividum
ATCCTGCCAATAAGTATCGAGGTGGGCGTAAGCAAAACGTCCCTCCTCATCCACCTCGCCATACGGGCTCCCCAAAGTTGCGTGTTGGGAGAAGTCATGCAGGTAAAGCTGCAGTAGGGTGTCGATGAGTTCCCTTCGGTCAGCAGGCACCTGCTCCAAAACGATATGCTCGACCGAATGCGACGGCAAGGTGCTACCTCTTTTTGGTATCGAGAGCCGTCGTTCATCGACGAGACCGCTGCGAGCGACGTTGAATTACTCGAAGCCAGAAGTCTAGGTCCGCTGCCCACACACCGAGCAGCGATAGGTTCGCCCAGGGTGGCTATCTCTGCACCCGACACAAAGCAGACGTTTTCACTTCCGCGCGGTATGCAGGAAGTGGGCGTCCAGCTTAGCTGGCAGCACGGGGGCGAGCCATTCCTGCATCGACAAACCGAAGAACTTGGTCGGCAAGGCGACTGATTGGCGGCCTGGCCGTCGCTGGCTGTTGCCTCTCCATGATTTCCGTCGTTGGGCTCTGGGCCTACGCCGGCAGCTACGGCCTGCACGTCCTACTCCGGCATGGCGGCACCTATTGGATGACCATTGCGCCGGACAGCCCGCGCTTGTCACCGTCCATGCGGCTTGCTTTCGGGGCTGCACCCATAGCGACACCGGGTCTGCTGTCCTGGCGCGCGCTCGGCCCGGGCTTCGAGGTCGCGGAGCTTCCTGCGCTGGTGGACGAGCAGGCCGTGGACACCCTGCTGCTCGCGCGCGTTGACCCGGCCCGGTTCCGCTTCGAAGTCCGCAACGCCTCAGACGGCGACAGGGGCCTGGACCAGTGGATGTCGCATCTCAGGGCGGCCTTGGTCGTCAACGGCAGCTACTATGCCATGAACGGCAAGCCCGACACGCCGTTCCTGGTCGACGGCGTGCTTCTCGGGCCCACGGAGTACGATGCCAAGGCAGGTGCCTTCGTCGCCTCGTCGCAGATTGCCGGCATCCGCGACCTTACCGCCACGCGCTGGCAGGACGCTTTTCAGGGCAGCACGGAGGCCATGGTGTCCTACCCAATGTTGGTCGCTAACGGCGTCACCAGGGTGCCGCACCCAAGCCGCTGGCTGGCCAACCGAAGCTTTGTCGGACAGGACGCGGCGGGCCTGGTGATCATCGGCACCACCACCGACGCATTTTTCACCCTGGACCGCTTCGCCGACTTCCTACTAGGCGCCCCGCTCGGACTGACCCTGGCTCTGAACCTCGATGGCGGACCTGTGGCAAGCCAGGCGATCGCACTGAACGGCTTCGACCGACGGACGTATGGGCAATGGGAAGCGCGGTTGCAGGGTCAACGGGTCAGCTTGCTGACCTGGCCTTACGGCACCGTCGCGATGCCTATCGTCCTGGCAGTGTTTCCGAAATAGCTATAGGTCTGCTCACCACCCCACTTAGTCCTTGTCGGTCGCTCTCATGATCATTCGGGCAGCTCGGGACAGCACCATGCGGTCGTGAACCAGGCCCAGGATTTCGACAATGTGGTCCGTTCCGAGCCGGTAAACGATGAGGTGACGAGGGCTGCCGACCCGGCGGGGGGCTCTGCACGCTGATGCAGGAGCCGAATTGAATAGGCGAGAACACCTGGCAGACGCGCGAGACGGTAATGCAGTGGATCATCAAGGGTGGCCGGCGACTTGGCGAGTGCCTATTCCCGAGCCGGATCGGGAAGAACAAACACCTGACCACCCGGTATTACGCGCGTCTGATGGATGGCTGGGTGACCTCAATCGGCCTCGACCCGGCGCTCTACCGCACCCACTCGCTACGACGGACCAAGTGGTCTTGATCTACCGACGCAGAAGAGTGATTGCGGTGATACCCGTGACAAGTATCGGCTGGGCTGCAGCAAAACGCAGAGTAGGGATGCTGGACGCCACGAGCGGGAAGCTGACTACCCACCAAGCGGCGTGGGTTCAGCAGCGGCGTGAGATGCCCAGCGTCGGCCAGGATCCCACCGTAGTACGCGCGCATCTCTCAATCAGACGACCACGTCGCATCAAAGGCTGTTCCAGCCGACCCTGTAACTCGGCTCGGCGAGCCGTCGTCGATCGAAGTGCGTCAGCCGATCCACGGCTTCCCGGCACCCGCTTGCGAATTGCGGGTCGGATGCGTCCGGCGCGCTCTGACAGGAGGCGCCGACCAGGCTGCGGTTCGCCGCCCACCAGTGTGCGCCGTCCGCAAAGCGCCCTTGCAGCTTGGCTATCCACTGCTCGTAGGCGAAACGGTCGTTGCGTCCTTCCACGAATACCCGATCGTGCGGGGGAAACGTGTTTCTCTGCGTCGAGGTGGTCGGAGGTGTGGACGAGCCTGGAACGAGCTCGCTGCCGGGTGTGTAGTTGCTGCCGTCCGCGGGAAGGATCGTGGTGCCCATGGCCGCCAGATCCTGCCGGGTCAGCCATGTCACTTCGTCCGGGGGAGTGGTGACCATCTTGCCGATGATGGCGGCCGGCACGCCGAACTCTGCAGCCTGCCGGGCCATCAGCGTCGTGACTGCCTGGGCAGGCGCGTCGTCCCCTCCATCCGACGAGGCGCTGTGGACCCCGATCCGCGCGTTAACAGCGGCCATCCGGGTGCTGCCTGCCGCAAACATGAGGAAGCAGGCCGACGCGCACATGCCACGGGAGGAGACGATGGTCGGTAATCCGGTGGATCGGATTGACTTGGCGAGGTAGACCCCTTCACGCAGGTTGCCGCCCGGACTGTCTAACCCGACCGCGAACAACTTCGATCGAATTGGGAGAGCGGCGACGAAGTCGTGCAGCCGCTTGTCGTCCCCTTCCTTGATCTCGCCCTCGGCCACGAGGAGCAGCCTGCCGTCAGGGGTGTCCACGGTGAAGTAGTCCATAGCCTCCGCACGATGGTGCGCAGCCATCAGAGCGAGGAGGGCAGCGCCGGCTATGCCGAAACAGGACCTATATCGAATGACACCACTCCTCTAGTTGAGGCCGCGTTGCCTGGATTGCCTCGTCATCGGGCGAAGCAGGCATTGGCTTGGGCTCGGCGTTGGACTGATCACCTGTCGTGCACACCCGGACGATGGAGTGCGTCGTATCGCTGGTCGCGCCGGCAAGCCGAAGACAGGTTGGGCCGGGCCGGGCGAATTGGCCGGATCCCGCGCAGTAAAAGGTAGACCGTCATCGAGCGAAACCGAGCAGCACCGTCTCGTCCTGATCGGGGATGATCCGTATGCAGGACGACTTGGTGCCCGGGTATTCGATCAGGACCGACCGGCGCCAATCGGGCTCGCG
>JBPBQY010000082.1:0-2910 GCA_050920985.1 Janthinobacterium lividum
GCTGCAATCAGCCGGGCCGCTGCGGTGATGCGGTGCTCGCGTTCGGCCCGCTCCCTCGATTTTCGTTCCGCGACACCCATTCGTGATCTCCCCTCACGCCACATAAACCAAGCTGTCTATAGCATAGCTTGATATTCTAGCGCTGCTAGTTATATGTCTTCGCATTATGGAGGTGGCGATGCATTGGTTTTCGATCGGGGTGGCACTGCTGGTAGCGTTCGGGATTATCGTGCTCGGCCTCATGTACCTTTCCAACCCAAGAGCGGCGACGCAGAGCTTCGGTCTGCCGCTTCCTGAAGACGGAGCGAACGTCGCTTGGTGGCTTCGCCTCAAGGGCGTCCGCGACGTGGCTTCCGGGCTAGTCCTACTCGCCGTGATGACGTGGGGAAGCTTCCAAATGCTCGGTATCGTCCTGATGATCGAGGCATTGGTCCCTGTGGGCGACATGTCGCTCATCCTCGCTGCCAGAGGCTCTACGAAGACCGCCTTGAGTGTGCATGGCCTTACAGCGGCCCTGATGATCCTGGCGGCTCTTCCTCTCATGACGGGGCTGGCCTGAGATGCCGCACAAGGTCTCGACCTGGTTCTTGGAGGCAGGGGCGTGTCATTACCGGAAATCCGTCCCGCTTGCGTACGGGGCGGCTAATAATGACGGACGCACAACCCCGATTTGTCTCGCACGGGATATTAAATCGGGAATGTGGCGGCTTAACGTTTCAAGGCGTTCGAGCGGTAGAACGCAGCCAGTGCGTTGATCGAATTGATCTGCACCTTTGGGAGGCTGATGCCGTCGATCATATCCCGGTAGCGGCTGCGATTTGCTCTGGTGGCAACGGCGATGTGACGGATCATATCCCATTTCACGCTATCGCGACCTCCCTCCAGAGCGCCGCGGCGATCTCGCTCGAACCAGCAGCGCCGAAAGTAGCGGTACAGGCTGGTCGAGGTGGGGACATCCAGAAGAATGAACCCTGTTGCCCTCGCTAGCCTTTGTGGAAGCAGGGGGGAGTAGTTGCCTTCGATCACCCAGCGCTCGCCAATGATCGCCGCATCGTGGAGCGCGGCGAACTCGTCCGGTGGTCGAGGAATCCAATCAGTATTTGGGAGGTGGTGGAGCTGGTCGAGGTGAACGACCTCCAACCCCTTTGCCCGCGCGATCACCTCTGCCAGCGTGGATTTGCCGCTGTTCGACGGCCCCATAATGCAGATGCGTGTTCCCAGCTCATCTAGGATCATAGTGCGGCATACCTTCCTCGCGCCGTGCAATACGTCTGCGCCAAGGTTCTCACAACGATGGCAAAAGGAGAAGCTGACGACGCGACGGCGATCCAGCTGCCGCGTCGGGTGCTCCTCCTTGCTGCACACTGAGATCGAAAAACCTTGCATTCAGTATACGTCCGACCGTATTGGAGGTGCATGGGTCGCCCTTCCTTTCGAGATAAGATCGTCGCTTCCGGCATGCAGACGGTGCACGAGCGCGGCTTCGCTACCTCTGGTCTCCGTGAGATCACGGCGGCCGCCGGCGTCGCCCAGGGCTCGTTCACCAATCATTTCGCATCGAAGGAGGAGTTCGGGGTCGCGATACTGGATCGCTACTTCGAGCACATGCGCACGATCATCGGGCGCACTCTCGAAGATCCCGTACGGGATCCGCTGGCACGACTGCGGGCCTATTTTGACACGGTGACCGAGCTGTTTGCCTCGGCGGGTTGGCGCTTCGGCTGTCTCGCCGGGAACATGAGCCTCGAGGCTGCGGAGCACAGCGAGGCGATCCGGCACAAGCTCGAGGCCATCTTCGCGGAATGGACGCCGCCCTTCGCTATGGCAATTCGGGAGGCGCAGGCTGCCGGCGATGTCCCACCTGACCTCGACGCTGACGAGGCCGGCGCAGCACTGCTCGAAGCCTGGCACGGGGCGATGCTCCGCATGAAGATCGAGCGCAGCTCGGCGCCGCTTGATCGCTTCAAGCGGCTGATCTTGCCTGCCGTGCTCCGGACGGTCGCGTCGTGAGCGTCGCCTCGGCGGCTCTGTTCCTGCCGCTGCCGGCATTCCATCCGCCCGGAAGATCGCGTGCACGATATCCAAGAACGGACTTTTTCGATGATCCAGCCCTACGCTGACACCTACGAGCTCTATCTGAATGCATGGGGCCCGATCGCTCGCGACGAACGCGTCGACCTGCTCCGCAGAAGCCTCGCCGAGACGATCGTCTTCACCAACCCCACGCAGGTTCGCCGGGGCATCGACGACATCGTGGCGCATTTGGCGGGCTTTCAGCAGCGTACGCCGGGCGGCCGCTTCCGCATGAACAACATGGTCGGTTGGGGCATCTATGGCCTCGCCGAATGGCAGCTCGTCGATCGCGATGGGCAACCCGGTTTCTCCGGATACGACGTCGTCACTTTCGATGCCGACGGGCTGATCACCGACATCCTGCTGTTCGGCAACGTCGAGGCACAGAAGCTTGCATGGCGGCGGCGTGACGCGGTCGCCCTGAAGCTCACGCAATAGTCCCCGCACCCCGCCGGTGTCGGCGACACTCACCCATCCGCAGTAGGAGCCGACAATGCCCGAACGCGAAATGAAGTATGTTCAGGTCCTCGGGTCACGGATGGCCTATGCGGAAGCTGGTGCAGGCCCCTTGGTCCTCTTCCAGCACGGGAACCCGACATCGTCGTACCTGTGGCGCAACGTCATCCCGCACGTAGCGAGCCATGCCCGTTGCATCGCGCCCGACCTCATCGGCATGGGTGCCTCGGACAAGCCCGAGATCGCCTATCGGGTGGAGGACCAGGCTCGCTATTTTGACGCCCTGCTCGACGCGCTCGATGTCAAGGACGTGGTGCTGGTCCTGCATGACTGGGGATCGGCGCTGGGCCTGGATTGGGCACGGCGTCACCAGGACCGAGT
>JBPBQY010000083.1:0-2819 GCA_050920985.1 Janthinobacterium lividum
TGCCGCGTTGTTGGCCCTGCCGTCTATCGCATGAGGAACCGGGCTGGACCGAGTGCCCAAGCGCTCCAGCGCCAGGCGCATGCTCGCCTCGGCCGAGGCAGTCTCTGCATCGTCGGTTTCGTTGCGCTGCGGCGGCGTGTCCGTGTCCTGCATCAGGTTATCACTCTCCAGCATCCAGGTCGCGTGCCCAAAGTGGGCAGGGCCAAGGCCGAACTTCCAGGCCATCGCTGTTATCCAGCACGGACCATAGCAAGGATTCGAGCTTATGCCGAGCTCGAATCCTTGCTATGGTCGGGGGTCCGGTAGCAACGGAACCGGAAGTGCGTTTCAGCCAAGCGTGCTAAGCTAACCTACTGATACTGCGTTCCTAATGCAGAAAACCTACGTTTGATGCGAGTTGCTGATGCCCTTCCGAAAACCGAGCTTGTGCGTGGTAGCGACGTGCATAAACCCGTGCATCTATCTTCGGCCAGCAAACCCTGACCACCCAGGCGTTGAAACGCACTTTCGGTTCCGCTGCTACCAGACCCCCAATAAGGCGGCCGATGTTGGGTCGTTGCAATATTGACGACCTCTACGGTACGACTGGGCAGATCACATTGGATTGATAAGCATGCGCGTCGGAACGGCAGACCACCTTGGCTGAACGCCGCACGCTGTCGCATGTTCACCTGTGCGCTGACCACCGTGGCGGCGACGCGACCCGATCAATCGGAGATCCCATGACGACAGACCGCTCCACAGCCTCCGACCAGAAGGAAGCCCCCGGGACCGACGGCGGTCTCGCGGAGCTCCCGACGAACGTCGCCGAGCCGGACTATGACGAGGGCCTGGTCCACGAGCACGGCTGGGCGTGCGGCGAGCGAGGCGCCCCGGCCTCTCTGGAGCCGGCGGGTCAGGTAATCCGCCTGATTTGGCGATCGGGCCGGCCGGTCGAATTGCCTGGTTCCCGACGCTGACACAGGCGTGCCCGATCGGGGCGAAACCTTCACGGGTCTGCCTCCAACCCCCGCTTGGGGTGCGCCCCTGGAGGTGGACAGAATGAGCGAATTGGTTCGAACCCCCCTGTCTGGGCTTCCGGAGGATGGAAGTCTCGGCAGGGCCGTCGTTCCCACGGCAGCCGCGTTCAAGCGGCGGGCCGCCGAGGAGTTCCTGGCCCCATGCGAGGCTGCGACCTCGTCCTCGAAGGCACCCCGATCGTGCAGGGGGGACTGTGTCGTCCGCCCGAACTGAGGGCGCCGGGCCATTGAGCCTGCCCGGCGCGAGGCGCCCGGAAGCAGGAAGTCCCGGACTTGCCAAGCCCTCCCCGAACCTGGAATGCATGTTAGGAAGGGTCGCGACGCTCAAGTCGCCCTGGGCTGCCAAGAGGTGAAAGCTTTGTCAAAACTCGAAGTCGTTTGGACGAAGGTCGATGAGGCGCCTGGGCTTGCGACGTTCTCCCTCTTGCCGATCGTTGAAGCCTTCGTCAGCGCGGCGGGCGTCACGTTGCGGCTGAAGGACATCTCGCTGACTGGCCGCATCATCGCCAACTTCCCAGAAAAGCTGACGCAGGAGCAGCGGATTAGTGACGAGCTGGCCGAGCTGGGCAAGATGACGCTGCAGCCCGAGGCCAACATCATCAAGCTGCCCAACATCTCCGCCTCCATCCCGCAGCTTAAGGCGGCGATCAAGGAGCTGCAGGGGAAGGGCTACGACGTGCCGGACTATCCGGACAGCGACGCGACCCCGGCGGACAAGGAGATCCGCGCCCGCTACGGCAAGGTGCTCGGCAGCGCGGTCAACCCGGTCCTGCGGGAGGGCAACTCCGACCGCCGCGCCGCCGGTGCTGTCAAGCAGTATGCCCGCAACAACCCTCACAAGATGGGCGCCTGGAGTGCGGACTCGAAGACGCATGTGGCCTATATGCCAGGGAAAGACTTCTACGGGTCGGAGGTCGCGGCCACCGTCGCGTCCGCGACCAGCGCCCGCATCGAGCTGGTCGGCACCGACGGCGCGGCCACGGTGCTGAAGGCGAAGGTTCCGCTCAAGGCCGGCGAGATCATCGACGCGTCGGCGATGAGCCGCAAGGCGCTGCGTGCCTTCCTCGCTGAGCAGATCGAGGCCGCGAAGAAGGCCGGCGTACTCTTCTCGCTGCACGTCAAGACGACAATGATGAAGATCTCCGATCCCATCATCTTCGGCCATGCCGTGTCCGTGTTCTTCGCTGACGTGTTCGAGAAGCATGGTGCCACGCTGGCGCGGCTGGGCGTGAACCCCAATAACGGCGTGAGCGACATGCTCACGCGGATCGAGACCCTGCCCGAGGCGGAGAAGGCGGCCATCAAGGCCGACATCGACGCCGTCTATGCCAAGCGCCCGCCCATGGCGATGGTCAACTCCGACCGCGGCATCACCAACCTGCACGTGCCCAGCGACGTCATCATCGATGCATCCATGCCCGCGATGATCCGCGAATCGGGCCAGATGTGGGGGCCGGACGGCAAGCTGCACGACGTACTGGCCGCGATCCCGGATCGGAGCTATTCGCGGCTGTATCAGGCCGTGATCGAGGACTGCAAGGCGCATGGCGCGTTCGACCCGAAGACGATGGGTTCGGTGCCGAACGTGGGCCTGATGGCGCAGCAGGCCGAGGAGTACGGCTCGCACGACAAGACATTCGAGATCCCTGCCGACGGCACGGTCCGTGTGGTCGCCGATCACGGCACGGTGCTGCTATCAGTGCCGGTCGAGACCGGCGACATCTTCCGCATGTCCCAGGTCAAGGACGAGCCGATCCAGGACTGGGTCAAGCTCGGCGTGCGCCGCGCCCGACTGACCGG
>JBPBQY010000040.1:0-2715 GCA_050920985.1 Janthinobacterium lividum
CTTGAGCAAAAGAGATGTCTTCAGGAGACCGACAGTTCTTCTCGGGGTGGTGCGGGAAATTCCTTCGGAAAGAAGTCAATCCTCGACTCCGGATCGGCCAGAGCATCCCTATGCGCAAAGGCTGTCAAGTTCTCGATGTAGCTACGCTCCGGACGCGGCGCTACGCTGTCCAAGAAGAGGTGAGGCATACGAGCGACGATATCCCCCTTTTCATCGATGTCCAGGATCTCGTCATAATAGACGAGTTCGTAATGCCAAAGCTTCGCCCGATTTGCGGCGGGTAGATCAGACCAGGCACGATGAATGCTTCCTTGGAGAGCATGATCCTCGCCGGTGGTCTCCGGAGATGCCCAGGGATCGTCGTGGATGTTCAGTCCAGGACGTTCCGATCGTTCGATATAGTCCCACTGCTTGCCATCGTCGTGGAGGAACGCGTAGTGGCTCCGCGTCAGCAGCATTATCCCGTTCGGATGGTGTTCGAAGAAGGCGGCGACCCGCCAGCGCGCGGGAGCACTCGTCTTGTCCGGCTGCGGATAACGGTCATCCATCGGATCGCGCAACAGTACCGCCTGATGGGGACTGAGGATGCGCTCCGCCTTGCGCTTCATGGCCAGCGTCGCGCGAAGTTCCGTCCGCACGGAACGCCTGCGGATGCGGAGCGAGAAGCCGAAATAGGCGAAAAGCAGCCCGTCGTTCCTTGGTTGGTAGAGCAGGTCTTCGAGCTCTCCCTTTCCCCAGATGTGAGCCTCGCCGATCCCCTTGGCGCCGCACCAGTCCCGGAAAGCGTCCCTGGCCGTCTTCGAGAAGTCGCATGCGCCGACGAAAATCGCTCCGTAGAGACCCGCCGTCGACACATCGGGCATGTCGGCGAGATAGCCCTTGAGCCTAGCCGGGGTGATCGTGCGCTCCCGCTTGCACTGGATGAGCCAAAGCCGGTCGTCGGCTCCCGCCGGCGGCCTTTCGTCGTCGTCGTCGCGGAAGTCGTCCGCATCCGATAGTTCGACGATCTCGAAGCCGCGCGCGTCGAAGCCGTCGTCGCTTCCGGCGCGCCCGGTGGCCTCCAGCATGCGCCAGGGGCGGAAGTCGTAGACGAGCTGCCGGACCAGATCTTCGAACCGTCGAGGCTCCAGGTCTTCGAAGTGCAGCGGTCCGTAAGTGCGGGTGACGCCTCTCGCCAGCTGCCTCTCCTGTTCGCTCAAGGGACCCGACGATAGCATGGCGATACGGCCGGTGCCTGGGCTGGGCGCGCTATCTTGCCTCCGACGCGGCGGCGCCAAATGCTCGATCGCCACACGCGACGACGAGGAGATTTGCGCCCGATGGGCAAACGGCTTCTCTCGCCTGCTCAGGACGACGCGGTCGACCAGCTGCTGCGCCCGTCCCGGCTGTGGAGCGCGGCCGAGCTTTGGGCGTCATCCGCGCCGATCCCGAGATCACCCGGCATCTACGCCTGGTATTTCGACGAGATCCCGCCCGGCGTGCCCGCCGGTGACTGCCACGGCACCTCGGACGGCCTCATCCTGCTGTATGTCGGGATCTCTCCCCGGGAACCGAAGGGCGCCAAACCCGCCGGCACACGCACCATCCGGCACCGCCTCCGCGATCACCTGAAAGGCAATGCGGAAGGCTCGACGCTTCGCCTCACCCTGGGGTGTCTGCTCGCCGAACGCCTTGGCATCCGGCTACGTCGGGTAGGCAGCGGCTCGCGCTACACCTTCACCAACCCCGGCGAGATCGTGCTCGACAAGTGGATCGGCGCCCACGCCCACCTCGCGTTCGCGGCGATCGAGAAGCCCTGGGAAGTGGAAGACCACCTGCTCTCGACCCTCTCGCTTCCGCTGAACCTCGGCGGAAACCGAACCCACGCCTACGCGGCCGAGCTGAGCGGAATGAGGCTGCTGGCGAAGCGGGGTGCGGACGCGATGCCTGTCGTCGTCGACAGCGGCGGGAAGCGGCGGGAGGCGGCGGCCTGAGGCCTACCGAGCCCGTTCCTCGTCCTCGCGGCTCAGCGCCTGGCTCTTCTTCCAGTCGCGCTGGATCGCCTCGCCATACTCCTCGAGCAGCTTGAGCGCGGTGACGATCTGCGGCAGGATGCCGAACATCGCATCCCCGGTCGCCTTCACGTCGCAATAGTCGGGCAACGGCTGGATCAGCATCATCAGGGTACCCCAATGGCCGGTCTGCCTGCCCGTGTGGCGGTAGACCGCCTTGCTCTGGTCGGAAAAGCGCTTTGTCAAGGCGAGGTAGTAATCCGGCAACGGCATGCCGGTTGGGTCCCCCCCTCAGCCGCGGTATCGGCCCGCCAGCCGGCATGGGCCTTCACCACCAGGAGATAGGCATAGTGCCCTGTGGCGAGCTGGGCGATCGCGCTCCCGTCGTCGTGCGGCAGCGCGGCCCGGTCGGCGATCAGTTCATAGTGGTTCCGGTAGCGCGCGCCGACCGAACCCTCGGCCATGCGCCCTTGCCCGCTATAGGCGACGTTGTCTCCGAACTTCTCGACGCGCTCGGGCGTCGATGGGCACTTGATATGGCTCACAAGGTTCCTAGACGGTATCATGATACACGGTGAGGGTTAACGAAGCCTTAAGATCAAGCTCGCTCAGCTGCTTGAGCGCGGTGCGGGACCGTGTTGCAGGGATCGGGCGCCGCGCCGCCGGATCGGGGTAAGGTCGCGCAGCTGGTCTCCCACCGCTGTCCGAGGTTTTCACCGTGCCG
>JBPBQY010000084.1:0-2642 GCA_050920985.1 Janthinobacterium lividum
CGTCATCGTGACGACCAACCTGGCTTTCGGCGAATGGCCGAACGTGTTCGGCGACGCCAAGATGACGACCGCACTGCTCGACCGGCTCACTCACCATTGCGAGATCGTCGAGACCGGCAACGAGAGTTGGCGCTTCAAGAACCGCGCTGCGGTCTGAGGGTAACCCCACCGCAGCCGCCCGGCTGCGCAACCCTGACCCGCTTCGCCGGGCGGCCGCTACCGCCTCAGATTGCAGCAAGGGGGTCAGTATTGGACGCCGATAAGGGGTCAATTTTCGGCTCTGGCGCGAAGTTGGTGCTGATCGGCGGCCTGTTTCACCCTGGTTGAACCGTCCTGGCACGCAGGAGGTCGATCTTGCCACGACCGTACATTTGCCGCTTGACGAGCTTGAGCTTTGTGACCTGCCCCTCGGTCTGGCCGTTGGACCAGGGCTCGACGATGGCGGCCCGCACGGCAGCTTCGTCGTCTCGAACGCCGGAGGCGAAGGAGGAGAGTTCGCTGTCGGCGGCGTCCCGGAGCCAGGGGGTGAGATCGTCGGTCTTCTTGGCGGCCACCATGATCCTGAAGCGTTCGAGGAGGTTGCGCGCCGCCACGATCCTCGGCGAGGCCGTCTCGACCGCCACCCTAACGCGCAACGCTTCGGCAGACTTGCAGTCCCGTTCCGTCGTCAGCAGACGGGCGATGGTGCGAGCGGGCGGCACCGTTGTGACGGCGTCGGGTCGGCGCGACGACGCCACCGTGGCGCGGCGCCTGCGGGTCGCCCATTCCGTCACCACGCGTTGGCTGCCGCCGTACCCCGCGTCGCGCAGGCGTCGCCACAGTTCTGCACCGTTCCGGCATCCACCGTCCCAGTCGGCGTTCAACCGCTCCGCCCATCGGTCGAGCGTGGTCTCGCGCGATCGGAACACGTCGTCGCGGGTCCCGGCCAGAATGCGGCGGACGGTCTGGCGCGACACGCCGGTGGTCCTGACGATGCCCTTGATGCTGCAGCCCTGGCCATGTTGGGACTGCACCGTGGCATTCACCTCGTCACGGCGCTGCCATCCGGCCCACTGCAGTTTCTCGGCCGCGCTGAGCGCGTCGGGATCGACGTCGCGCCAGCGATGGACCGGCGCAGATCGCCCATGTGCCGCTTCACCCCCTCGACGAAGGCGGCGGTGGCGTTCTCCAGCAGATGCCATCGGTCGGAGATCTGCATCGCCTGAGGGGCGCCCTTGGTGGCGCCCTCGCGATAGCCACTGCCGCGGTCGCGGCAGACGATCTCGATGCCGGGATGGGCTGCGAGCCAGTCCGCGACGGTGCCGCTCTCCCGGTCCGGCAGGAGATCAGTGGTGCAGCGACGCTCGAGGTCGCAGATGATCGTTCCATAGCGCTGGCCCTTCAGCCAGGCGAAGTCGTCAATGCCGATCACGCGAACATCGGATGGCGACGGTGCCGCGCGCCGCCGCAGGAGGCGCAGCAGCGTGTCGGCGCCCACCGGCATGGAGAGACGTCCGGCGAGCCTTTCTCCGGGACGGCCGCCGAGGGCGAGGGCGATCGCATGAGTGAGCACGTCGAGGCGAGCGGTGCGTCGAGCGTGAGCCTGGATGAGATCCTGGGGAAACCGCTCCGTGAAGATCCGACGCTCGCACATGGCGTTCCGACATCGAAAACGTCGGGCTGCCAAACGGATCCTGAGCCGCCGACCATGCGCCGGAAAGTCGCCGATGGTTCGTCCATAGCGGCTGTGCACCGAGAAGGATGCCAGCCCACACGCAGGACAGGCGCTCGTGGCCGCCGCGCCATGCGCGTGGACAACGATCCCGTCGAGACCGATCTCGTGTCGATCGACGAGCAATCCTGGCGGGACGAGCTTGAGCGGCACAGTACGATGCGACATGCGATTCGGCCCTCCCTGGCCGAAGCGCCTACGCCTCTGGAGTCACTCGGGATTCATCGTCTGCTGCACCAACTTCGCGCCAGAGCCAATTTTCGACGCCGATTGACAGTCGACCCGATAAGCGAGAGGCGTGGGCCGTTGCGGGGCTGGTGCAACAGAGCCTGGGGCGCTGTGTTCTGGCTTCGGGGTTGCAGGCATCCTCATGGCTCTCAGGCCCGTGATAGCGGCGCTCACGCGTCGGTGTGATCAACCCTACCAGAGCACGATCTCCTCGGGCTCCTCCTCACGCACGAGGGCACCTTTAGGCCTCCGCACGAGCCGTATCGTATCGTCGGGGTCGAACTCGACGACCCACTCGGGTCCGGACTGTTCTGCCACCTTCAAAGCTCGGCGGAGATCCGCGGTGGTGAAGCGGGCGGGGCGGTTCAGCAAATCAGGCCCGCCGCGCGTCGCTGGTTCCGCAGGCCCGCCCAACGGCGGCAGTTACGAGGCTGAACCGCCGCGGCGAGGGCAGGGCGGCGGGGGAGGAGGTCACGGAAGGATAGCTCTCGGCGTAGGCAGTTCGACAACGGTGAGGGTACGGCGAAGCGTGTTAGCCGCTTCCTCATAGGCGACGAACGCTTCCATATAGCGTCGGTCCGCCTCCTGCTTGGCGTAGAACGCGGTCAGCAACTCTCTGCGCGCCACCTCGAGCATCAACCGCAGAGCATCGTGGTCGATCGTAGCTGGATCAGGCGACATGGGTGCGCTCAGTGAGGTTTCG
>JBPBQY010000055.1:0-2573 GCA_050920985.1 Janthinobacterium lividum
AGACATCGGCGATCTTTCCGGACTCACCGAAGCCGTGCATGCCAACGAAGCACCCCTGCAAGCCGAGGTATCGGTCCCAGCTCATTTGGACCGCAGCCTCCACCGCGACGCGCGCTAGGGTGTCGCCCAACACGGATCGTTGGTAGGCGGGGTCCTGCTCGTTGAAGATCAACATGCAGGGCACCGAGACGACGGCGGCCTGAATGCCTTGGGCCCGCAGCATCTCCCGCGCTTCAACGGCAAGGTGCAGTTCGGAGCCCGTCGCCAACAGCGTGACCTGGCGCGGGCCGCCCTCGGCCTCGAGCAGGACATAGGCGCCGCGGGCCGAGCGGTTCTCCGTGCCGGGCTCACGCCGCAGCAATGGCATGGGCTGGCGAGACAAAGCGAGAAGCGCGGCTCGGCGGGGATTGTCAAGGACGATCTCCCAACATTCCGCGGTTTCCACGGCATCGCCGGGTCGGAACACCGCCAAATGCGGAATAGCGCGCAACGCCGAGAGGTGCTCGACCGGCTGGTGCGTCGGACCGTCCTCGCCCAGACCGATGGAGTCATGGGTCATGACGAAGATGGTGCGGATATCCATCATCGCGGCCAGGCGAATGGCGGGGCGGCAGTAATCCGAGAAGCACATGAAGGTGCCGCCGTACGGGATCAGGCCGCCATGCAGGGCGATGCCGTTCATCGCGGCGGCCATGCCGTGCTCACGCACGCCATAATGCACGTATGACCCGGCGTATTCTCCGGGCTTGAGCTCCACCTGGTTTTTCGCCTTCGTGTTGTTGGAAGGCGTCAGATCGGCAGATCCGCCTAGCATTTCCGGGATAGCGTCGAACAGGTGGTTCAAGACGGTGCCGCTGGCCTGCCGCGTCGCCAGCTCCTTCGGGTCGACAATGAAGGCCGCTCGCGCGTCGGCGATCGCCGAGCGCCAGTTCTCCGGCAGCCGGCCCTCGTTGCGCCGCTCGAACTCCGAGCGGAGTGGGTCGGGCGCTTGTTGGACCCGATCGGCCCAGGCGGACCGGGCGGCCGTGCCCTTAGCCCCGATCGCGCGCCATTCGGCCAGCAGCGCTTCGGGGATGACGAAGGGCGGAGAGTCCCACTCCAGGATCTGGCGGGCCCCGGCAATCTCCTCCTCCCCCGGCGCGTCGCTGTGGGCCTTCTGGGTCCCGGCCTTGGTCGGGAAGCCGAAGCCGATGATTGTGCGGCAGGCAATCATGGTCGGCTTATCAGTAACCGAACGCGCCGTGACGATCGCCTCGCGGATGGCGTCGGTGTCATGGCCGTCGATCTCGAGCACGTGCCAGCCGGAGGCGTGGAACCTTTCCACCTCATTGTCGGACACGGCCAGACTGGTGGCGCCGTCGATCGAGATGGAGTTATTGTCCCAGAAGGCGATCAGCTTGCCGAGCTTGAGATGGCCAGCCAGAGAGATCGCCTCCTGGCTGATACCTTCCATCAGGCAGCCATCGCCCATGAACACATATGTGAAATGGTTGACCAGCTCGTCGCCGAACTGCGCGTTCATCACGCGCTCGGCGAGCGCCATGCCGACCGATTCGGCCACGCCCTGACCGAGCGGGCCGGTGGTCAGCTCGATGCCGTCGGCGTGATGGTATTCGGGGTGGCCAGGAGTCTTGCTGCCAACCTGGCGAAAGCGCTGCAGCTCCTCGACCGGCATGTCCTTGTAGCCGGTCAGATACAGCAGGCTGTAGAGCAGCATCGAGCCGTGGCCATTCGACATGATGAAGCGATCGCGATCGATCCAGTGCGGCTCGGCCGCGTCGAACTGCATGAAATCGCGGAACAATACGGTAGCGATGTCGGCCATGCCCATAGGCGCGCCGGGATGCCCGCTCTTGGCCCGCTGCACGGCATCCATCGACAGGAACCGGATGCAGTTCGCCATGTCGCGCAGATGCTGGTCCCGCGCGGGCGGGATGGTCTTCGGTGTGGTGTGCTCGGCGACGAATTCGGCCATGAGGATTCCTTGTAGCCGTTTGGGCTTCGCCAAGTACAACGGTTGTCACGGGGAAATCGTACGGGCATCTGGCAAATGTTTCCGGCAGGCGTCACGATTGCTCAATCGAAAAGCAACCACGCGTCCTGTTAATTGGGTCGCAAAATTGGGATATGTGCGACGTATCGAATGTCACCAAATTTGCGACGCGGACGCCGTTTGGTCGATCTACCGTCAGTGATAGGCCACTTAAAGCAAAGCTGGACGTTACAACTTCAGCCATCACGCAGGTGCTGCTGCCATGCCTTCACCCACTGTGCCACCACCGCGACCAAGCAACCTGAGTGCGACGTTGACCCGCAATATCGGGGCTCTGGAAGCCCGGCGACATGCCGAAGCCGATGCACGTAGCTGGGGTGGGCGTTTTGCCGATCTCGTAACCGGGTTCGCCGGCAGCATGCTCTTCGTGGTATTACACGCAGCCGTTTACGGTGCCTGGATCGTGGTAAACCTTGGCTTAATTCCTGGATTACCCGAGTTCGACAAATCCTTCGTAATCTTGGCGACGGAGGCATCAGTCGAAGGAATTTTCCTATCGACTTTTGTGCTGATTAGCCAA
>JBPBQY010000015.1:0-2481 GCA_050920985.1 Janthinobacterium lividum
GTATGTTCCCACGTGTTACTCACCCGTCTGCCACTCCCCCTTGCGAGGGCGTTCGACTTGCATGTGTTAAGCCTGCCGCCAGCGTTCGTTCTGAGCCAGGATCAAACTCTCAAGTTGTAGCTCAAGACCTTATCCCGACTAGTCACAGTTCCGGTTCAGCCCTAAAGCCAAACCTCTCGACGAGTCCCAAACACATCCGCTCCAGCCATCCAAAAGAACAGCCGAAACGCGATGAATCTGGAAACGTGACCGTCGGAGCAGTTCTCTTGCCGCACCGAAGTGCAGTATCTGCCGCTAGGCAGATCGCAAGGACCCCGCCGTCCACGTTTCTCTTTCTTCCGATACAATTGTCAAACAGCGTGGGAGGCCCAAAACCATCCCGAAACGTCCATCCAACGCCGAAACGCCAGACAGGGAAGACGACGACACACCCGGCAAACCCTGCCGGGCGATGTCCTCCAGAGATCAATCCGGAACGTCGAAACCCGCGACACGCTCAATCAGCAGCGCCGCCGTCGATGACCCCGATATACGGGCCACTCCCGAAGCCGTCAACACGCAACTTCACAAAACCGACGAAAACCGAGGCAATCCGCAGCGATGCCGCCCAGGGCCGCCTCAGGGCCGAGCGCAAGGATGGGAATCGCCGCACTCCCCTCCCCTGCCCCGACGCCACCACCGGCGAGGCCCGGAAACGCCAAAGGCGCCGCGGTGAAGCGGCGCCTTCGGAAGATCGATGCGGGAGGGCCATGAGATGGCAGTGGCATCACGGCGGAGCTGGCCACCTCCCCTCATCCGTCATCGCTCCGCGACGACACCTTCTCCCGCAGGCGGGAGAAGGGCAAAGCGGCATCAGCCGGAGACGCGGCCGAAGTCGGCGACCGCCTGCATGGTGCGTCTCAGCCCCGCCAAAAGGCGCAACCGGTTCAGGCGCAGCGCCGCATCCTCGGCATTGACGGTGACCCGTTCGAAGAAGGCATCGACCGGCAGGCGCAGCGACGACAGGGCCCGCATGGCGCCCGCGAAGTCCTCTCCCCCGACCCGCTCGGCCACCTCCCCCTCGACACGCGACAGGGCATCGGCGAGGCCGTGTTCTTCCGGGAGAGTCAGCAGGGTCGCGTCGTGCGACGTCTCGAAGGCCCCTGCCCCGTCGCGCTTCTCCTCGGCCTTCAGGATGTTGGCGGCGCGCCGATAGCCGGCGAGCAGATTGCGGCCGTCCTCCGTATCGAGGAACGAGCCCAGCGCCTCGACGCGGCGGACGATCGACACGAGGTCGTCCTGGCCCGGCAGGGCGAAGACCGCATCGATGAGATCGTGCCGAGCGCCCTTGTCGCGCAGATAGACCTTCAAGCGGTCGGCGAAGAAGGCCATGAGGTCCGACGCTATGCGGCCGTCGCCGACCCCACGGGCCTGAGCGTCGTTTTGCGGATCCTCCAGTGGAGCGACGAGGCCCCGCGAAGCGCGCAAGAGTGCCATATGGTCGGCCGCCACCGGCAGCAGCCGAAGTCGCAACTCGTTCTCGATCACGATGCGGATGACGCCCAGCGCCGCCCGTCGCAGCGCGAAAGGATCCTTGCTCCCCGTTGGCTTCTCGTCGATGGCCCAGAACCCCATCAGCGTGTCGAGCTTGTCGGCTAGCGCTACGGCGATCGACACGAGATCGGTCGGCACCCGGTCCGACGGACCTTGCGGCCGGTAATGGTCCTCGACCGCCGCCGCGACCGCCGGCGCCTCGCCCTGGGCCGACGCATAATAGCGGCCCATCAGGCCCTGAAGCTCCGGGAACTCGCCGACCATCTCCGACACGAGATCGGCCTTGGCCAGCACGGCGGCGCGTTCGGCCAGAGCCGGATCGGCGCCCACCCGGGGAGCGAGGTCACGCGCCAGCGCGGCGATGCGGCGGACGCGCTCGCCCTGGGTGCCGAGCTTTTCGTGGAACACGATGTCGTCGAGCCTGGGCACGCGGTCCGCGAGCTTCACGCCGAGATCGCTGTCCCAGAAGAAGCGCGCGTCGGAGAGCCGCGCCCGCACCACGCGCTCGTTGCCCGCCACGATGGCGCCGCCGCCGTCGCTGGCCAGGATGTTCGACACCAGCACGAAGCTGTCGGCCAGGGTGCCGTCGGGCCGCCGCGTGACGAAGCATTTCTGGTTCGCCCGGATCGTGGCGCGGATCACCTCGGGCGGGATACGCAGGAAGGCGGGGTCGAAGCGGCCCATCATCACCACCGGCCATTCGACGAGGCCCGACACTTCGGCCAGCAGCGCCTCGTCCTCGACCACCTCGAGTCCCGCCGCGAAGGCGAGGTCGCGGGCCTCGTGGCGGATGATGTCGGCCCGGCGCCCGGCGTCGAGCACGACGCGCGCGGCCTCCAGCGACGGGACGTAATCGTCGAACCGCCGAACCTTGATGGGCGCCGGGGCCATGAAGCGATGACCCCGCGTCTCGTCGCCCGACGCGAGGCCGCCGACGGTGAAAGACAC
>JBPBQY010000104.1:0-2328 GCA_050920985.1 Janthinobacterium lividum
TCGCCTTGTTGTCCATGCGGCGGATCACCAGCCGCTCGTTCTCGACCCCGTGGAGGATGCCGCGGAAGCGACGGCGCCCGTCCATCGGCACGGCGAGTTCGATCCTGGCCTCATGGCCGAGGGCGCAACGGACGTCGCTCAGGCGCACGAGCGGACGGTCGATGCCGGGCGATGACACTTCGAGCCGGTATTCACCCGTGATCGGATCGTCGAGGTCGAGCACGGGAGACAGAGCCTTCGACACCGCCTCGCAATCGTCGATCGTGAAGGTGCCGTCCGGACGCTCCGCCATGATCTGCAGGATGGTGGGCGAACCCGCCGAGATCTTCACCCGCACCAGCCGGAACCCGAGGTCGCCGAGAACCGGCACGGCGGCATGACCGACACGGGCAGCGGCGCCGTGCTCGGTCGCGAAACGCGGCTCGTCGAGCGGCGCGTCGACGGCCACGGGGGCGGCGTCCGGTGGAAGATCGGAGGGCGTGGGAGTCAAGAAGGAGCTGTCCATGGAAGCGAGCGATGCGGGCCGGGCGGATGGCCCAAAAGCAAAAGAGCGGGTCCGGCAGGAGCCCACTCTTCATCGATCTACCGGACCGTACCGATGAAACGTCGGTACGAGGCTTGATGTAGTGGAAGACAGCCCCTGATGCAAGCGGCGGAGGTCGAGCGCGCCGCGCGGCGTCGGCGCGTAGAATCCGATCAGGCGCCCAAACGGGCGGCCACGCTCCGACGTGACCCGCCCCTCGGAGATCGCGAAACCCCGACCCTGCGTGGAACGCGGCAGTCAGGGTCCGAGGCCGACGCTCAGCACCCGGCTCCGCCCGGCCCCCCGAAATAGAAGAACGAATTCCAGCCGTTGTACCCACTGCTGTCATTGGTGACGTTGGTGAAGCAGCTGATGGACGGCTGGTCGACGCTGAGGTTGGCCTGCACGGCGCTGGACAAATCGGGGTAATAGGAGATCTGCTTCTGAGAGGCCGCATGACGGAAGCGGGCCTGTGCGTAGCTTCCGCTGCCCATCTGTGGCCAGGTCGAGGAGCCTACGACTTCCCCGCCGTAATCGATGATGTTGGCCGCCTGGGTGATCGGCGTGCCGTGAAAGACAGCGGCCGGGTAATATCCGATCGCATTGGCGGGGTCGGTGCCGCCGAGGTAGATCCACCAGTTCCCGTTCTGGTTCAAAGCCGAGAGACGTGCATAGTATTGCTGGCCGAGCAACGTGCTGTAATTCTGAAAGTCGGCTCCAATCAGGACGGATTTGTTGGTTTGAATGAAACCCGGACACATTAGATTATAACAACCGACATTGCCATATCCGTCCGATGTCCAATAGATGAACAACACTGACTGGTTGGTCCCATACAGCTGCGGATAGTTCTGCACACCGGTTTCGACGGTCTGCACTGGCCCATTTGTGTTGACGTACCAGAATTGAGACAGGGAGAAGATCTCTCCCTTGCTCGTATCCACCTTTGGGTTCCAGAGATTGATGTCGGTCGTACCGCCGAGGGCGGACACGTATTGGTACGAATGGGAATATTTATGGACGTCCAATGCGGGCGCCTGAACGGTCGGATCTGGGCGTTGCGGCGTGCCCGGTGCGCCGGGACCTTTCCGTAGGAATTGGCCCAACGTCTCGAACCGGCTCACGTCGTCGAGCGTCACCCGCCGCATCGGGATCGTCCCATCCTCGCACCCCATCGCATTGCCGAAGGCGTCGACCTTCTGGGCCGGGTCGATCTGTGGCGGCGCCTGCTCGCCCGCAGCCGGATGGGACAGCAAGGGTGACGAAGCCGGGATCGCCGGCGGCGAAGCGAGGACCTTCACGCCCAATTGCCTGACGGAAGGCTGCTGCATGACCGGAACACAATCGAAGGCATGGTCGCCGAGCACAAAGCTGTGCTTGACGCTCACGCCCGCGTAGAGACCGAGCAGGTGGCTGCGGATCTGTTCGAAAGCAGCTGGCGCGCTGACCTTGCTCAGGGGTTTGGCCGCCTGGGCCGACAGCGATGTCGTCGACAGTTGGGCGACGAACTGATCGAAGGGCGTGAAGCCTGCGGTCTGCGCCTGCACCGAAGCCGTCGCACAGGTCAGCAGGACGCCAATCGTCAAAGACTTCGTCGACAGCATATCGGGTCTCCGGTCGAGATGCGCAGGCTTTCCTCGTGAACACACGATGTGATCAAACCGATGAGCCCTGCGAAGCCGATGTCTGTGAAGATACATTGGCTGAGGGAAATCTCAGCCAGTGAGACCACGAAAGTCAACCTTTCATTGCTTTCGACTTCCTCTACGACCGTCAGAACCGATGCCAGCTCCGATCCCGAGGGC
>JBPBQY010000085.1:0-2318 GCA_050920985.1 Janthinobacterium lividum
TGCCAGGCAGGGTTGAGGGGCTCACCTTCCCGGTCAATCCAGACAGACTGGATGCCGAGTTCGTGGCACACCTTTAGGTCGGTAAACTGGCCCATACCCACGTGGATCGTCTCGCCCGGAGTGACGCCCATGGTGGAGTAGGCGTAAAGGAAGAGGTGGTGATCGGGTTTGTAGGCCCGAGCCTGCTGGGCGGTGACGACGAAGTCCAAGGGTGTGCCGATCGCGTCCACGGTTCCGGCGATAAGGTCATCGCTGGTGTTGCTGATGATGGCGATGCGGTAGCGCTCTCGCAGTCGGGCGAGCGCGGCAGGCACTTCGGAATGGGGTTCAATCCTACCCAGCACCGATAGCAGGGTGTCCTGATCGGCCGCCGTCGCTGTGTGACCGGCTTCAGCGAGCGCTTGGTTCAGGCTGGCGTGTAGGACGGCCTCGTACTCGCGGAAGGGCGGTCGTTGCTGGTATTCCACCGCTACCTTCCGCAGCCGGTCTGCCAGCGCGACCACCCGATCCTGCGATGCGCCCGCCTGGATGTGCCTTAAAAGGATCGCGCGAGCAGCCTGCCGCACAGCTTGATGCCATTGAACAAGGGTGCCGTAGCAATCGAAGGTGATGACCTTGGGCGGCGCATCGAGCTTGAGAATTGGACAACCTCCGACGACATGCCAGGACTTGGCGGGTGACACTCTGGACGCCCGACGCCGACGCGAGAAGGGATCAGATGCTGGTCGCTCTCGGCTCGGACCTGTTTAGAACCTACCCTATCCACCGGAGCCAACCCGAAGGCCGTCGACGCTTCTCAAAACATGGTCCTTTGCGGGAAGATCGGAACGACTACTACCGACGCATCCCAGACGTGGACATCTCAAAATTAACAGTTCAAAAAAGATTGTAACTCGGCGCAAGGTCGATGTCGGTTTGGTCTTTCCAGTCTAATTGCAACTCAAAGGAACTTTATACACACAACGACTTGACGAGGGGGACTGTTCGGTGCTTGCGGGAGAGCCTGAATACAGGATGCTCTCGCGTCGACACGCGCGATCCTCGATGCCGATGCCGACAGGGAACCTTTGAACGGTTTCGGTGGCGCCGCGTTTCCACCTGGGCAGAAGGAGCTTCATAATGAGCAAGGGTAACACTTGGTATGTGGTCGCGGACGGCGGTAAGGCCCGCATCCTGACGGGCGATGCCAGCGCCTTGCGGACCCTGCAGACGTTTGATGCAGGTGGTCATGGAGACACCGACGACGATGCAAGTGCCGGAAGCAGCCACCTGAAGGCTCCAAAATCGGATCCGCACGACCAGTCGAAGGCGAACTTCGCCAAGCAGGTCGCGGCGCGACTGAACGAGGCGGTTCGCACCGGGGCCGTTGACGAGATCATCCTGGCAGCGCCGGCGCATGTTCTGCACGACATCCGCGAAGCCCTCGACAAGGCGGCGTCGGCCAAGCTGGGAAAGTCCCTCAGCAAGGACCTGACCAACACGTCGGAGCACGAGCTGGCGTCGCATTTCAAGTGATCGGACCGGGAGGACGACGGGCCTGGACCGTCGTCCGTGGCCTCAACGGTTGACGCGGGTCTGGTGGCCGTCGGGGCAGGCGGCCCAGGCGTGTAGGGCGAGCCGGACAGGCCGTGGACCTGGAGGGGTGACGATGAGCCGGCTGTGGCAGTGATGGATCCTGTCGTCCAAGTGGTTGACGTATTTGCCGCCTCGCAGAACGGGGGAAACCCTGCGCCAATAGTCATCCACGCCATGGGGATGTCAGATGCCGACATGCAGCGGGTTGCCCGCCAGTACGGCCACGAAAGCGGCTTCGTGCTACCCGCCCCTACGGGATCGGACTACGACTTCGAGCTCAGGTTTTGGGTGCCGAACCACGAGATGGAGATGTGCGGGCACGCCACCGTGGGCGCGGTGTGGCTGCTGCGGCAATCGGGGCGTTTGCCCGAGCGCTCCGTTGTGCTCCTGACCCGCAGCGGACGCGTGGAGGCCCGGGTCACCGACGTCGATGAGGGCGAGGCTCGGGTCGAGATCACGCAGCCACGCGGCCGTGTCGATGCTGTCCCGCAGGAGGACGCGCTCGAGATCCTCGACTTGCTGGGCGTGTCGGGGGCAGAGCTGGCGGCAGATCCGGTCCAGAACGCATGCACCAGCCGAGTGAAGACCCTGATTCCCCTGCGAAGCACGGCGATCCTGGACGGGCTGCGGCCGGATTTCGATCAGATCGAGGCGCTTTGCGAGCGGATCGGGTCGACCGGCCTGTATCCCTACGCGGCCGCGGACGGCGCGGGTCAGGTGTTCGAGGCGCGCCAGTTCCCGAA
>JBPBQY010000016.1:0-2189 GCA_050920985.1 Janthinobacterium lividum
AGCGCGGTTCTTGAAGCGCCAGCTCTCGTTGCCGGTCTCGACGATCTCGCAATGGTGAGTGAGCCGGTCGAGCAGTGCGGTCGTCATCTTGGCGTCGCCGAACACGTTCGGCCATTCGCCGAAAGCCAGGTTGGTCGTCACGATGACGGAGGTCTGCTCGTAGAGGCGGCTGACGAGATGGAAGAGGAGCTGCCCGCCCGACTGGGCGAAGGGCAAATAGCCGAGTTCGTCGAGCACGATGAAGTCCATGCGTGAAAGGTAGTCGGCCATGCGGCCGTGGCGTCCGGCGCGGCCCTCGGCTTCCAGCCGGTTCACGAGGTCGACGACGTTGAAGTAGCGGCCTCGCGCGCCGTTGCGGATGCAGGCCCGGGCGATCCCGATGGCGAGGTGGGTCTTGCCTGTGCCGGTTCCGCCCACCAATACGGCATTACGCTGATGAGCGAGAAATTCACCACCGGCGAGATCGCGCACCAGCATCTCGTTGATGGGTGTGCCCTCAAAGCGGAAGTCCTCGATGTCTTTGGCCAAGGGTAGCTTGGAGATGGTGATCTGATACTTGATCGAGCGCGCCTGTTTTTCGGCAATCTCGGCCTGCAACAGATCGCCGACGATGCGTTGCGGCTCGTGCTGGCGTTTCACCGCCGTGGTGATGATCTCGTCGTAGCCGGCCTTCATGCCGTAAAGCTTCAGGTCCACCATCGTGGCCAGGATTTCGGAACGTTCCATCACATGATGCTCCTCAGGGTGTCGTAGCGCGCGCAGTCGGCGACGGGCTCGTGCTGCAGGCGCAGCGCGTCGGGGGTATCGATGGTGATGACGCGTGCGGGTTCGCGGCGTCGGGCCAGGATGTTGAGGACGACGTCGGCGGAGTGGACGCTGGCCGCGAGTGCCTCGAGGCAGGCGGCCTCGACGGCGTCCAACCCGTCGTCCATGGCGGCCGTCAGCAGGCCCACCATCTGGCGATCGCCATCGTCGGCACCTGCGAGCTTGCGTCGGACGCGCTCGAAGGCGGGCGGCAGCACCCAATCCTTGAACGGAGCCCCGTTGCGCAGGGCGCCGGGCTTGCGGGCGAGCACCGGCACATAATGCCAGGGCTCGAACACGGTCTCGTTGCGGCCGAACCGGCGGGCATGCTCGCCCACGATATGGCCGCCCTGGCGCAGCTCGATCCGCTCCGCATAGGCTCGCACCTCGACGGGGCGGCCGACGGCGCTCGCCATCACTGAATAGCGGTTATTGTCGAACCGGATCAGGCAGGTTTTGGACACCGAGACCGGCACGGCGTGGAAGCCGTCGAAGGCGCCCACGTAGGGGACGAGGCTCGGCCGCTCCGCTTCAAGCGCCTGCCAAACCGTGATCTCCTTGTTCTCTGGATGAGGGTGGCCCTTGGCGTAGGCGACGCACTGATCGAGCAGCCAGCCGTTCAGCTCCTCGATGCTCTTCACGCGCAGGCGAGGCGTAAAGAAGCGCTCCCGCACCAGGCCGACCTGGTTCTCGACCTGGCCCTTTTCCCAACCCGACGCCGGCGTGCAGGCGACGGGATCGACAAGATAGTGGGCGCACATCTGTTGGAAGCGGCGATTGTAGGTGCGCTCCTTGCCGACAAGGATCGTCTCGACCGCGGTTTTCATGTTGTCGTAGATGCCGCGGCGGCATGCACCCTCGAAGAACGCGAAGGCCTTGTCGTGGGCGTCGAACACCATCTACTGGCTTTCGCGCGGATACGCCCGCGCAAACAGCATCCGGCTGTGGCAAAGCCGAACGTGGGCCACCTTGATGGTGACGGTGGTGCCGTTGATCAGCACGATCTCGTGGCTCCAGTCGAACTGGTAGGCCTCCCCCGGATCGAAGCTCAGCGGCACGTGAGCAGCGGCCGTCACCGCGACCCGCTCGCGCTTCCAGCCCCGGGCATAGCGCCGGACGGCGTCGTAGCCGCCCGCATAGCCCCGGCCGCGCAGCTCCTCGAACACGCGAATCATGGTGAGCCGCTCGCGGGCTGCCTTGCTGTCGTTGGCGGCCAGCATCTCGTCGAGATCGGCCCGCCACTGCCCGAGCTTGGGCATCGGCTGGACCTCGCGCTCGTATTCGAACGCCGTTCGGCCGGTGCGCACCACCTTGCGCACGGTGTTCCGGGACACGTGTAGGTCCCGAACGATCTCTTTGATGGACCGGCCTCGAATGAAGAACTC
>JBPBQY010000041.1:0-2069 GCA_050920985.1 Janthinobacterium lividum
GTGGCCGCGATCACGCGCACGATCCAGCCGGGCTCGGATGCGCCGTCACGGGCCGGCATCACCGGTTCGGGAAGCGGCGCGGACGGCTAGAACCACGCGCGGACCGGCCAACGCCGGTTCTGTTCGGCCGGGCAACGGGACTTGGTCGAACGAGGCTTCGATACGGGTGCCGCCGTCAGCCTGGATAGAACTGGCGACGCATGGTCAGGCGGAAATCCTGCAGCAGGTTGTCGAAGATCCTGAAATACTGGGCGAACAACGCGGTTGTGGTGAACTGGTCGACGATGAAGTCCAGCGCCAGGGTGATGATGCCGTGGGCGTTCAGCGACGCCGTCACGTAGCGCCAGTTCATGTTGTAGTCGTTCAGGAAGGACCGCAGGACACCCGCATCGATCCCGGGGTCGGCACGAAGCTGGAACGCCAGCTGGATGCTCGAGCAGGGCGTGTCCAGCGCCGTGACGGTGTGGCACCAGACATTGACCAGGTAGCCAGCCAGGCCGGTCTCGATGCGGAGCATCCGTTCGCCGAGCTCGGGCTGGGCCCGGTAGCCGGCCTCCCTGATCCATTCCATGATCTGCAGCGGGGTCAGGCCACTGGTCGTCAGGACCGCCTGCTGGTCGAGGCGAGGCGGGCGCGAACCGGACGGCTCCAGACTCATCGGCACGTTTCCTTCATGGACGTGGTCCCCTCATGGACCAGGGTGCTGGCCGCACAGGGGCATGCAGCAGGCAACATGATCCTGGTGGTCATTTCCAGGCCGTGCCGGGCGCATCACGGCGTCTTGCTGGCCGGAAGAGGCCGGGAATCGCCATTTTCGTCGATGGCGACATAGGTGAACACCCCTTCGGTCACCTTTTCCGCGGGCCTGCCGCCACGCGGCCGGGCCCAGGTCTCGATCTTCACCGAGACCGAGCTGTCGCCGGTATCCTGCAGCGTGCAGTAGCAGCTCACCTCGTCACCGACCGAGACCGGGCGGAGGAAGCGCATCGCCTCGATGCCGATCGTGGCGACCGAACCGTCCGCACGCTCGGCGGCGAGGCTGCCGCCGGCGAGGTCCATCTGCGACAGGGTCCAGCCGCCGAAGATGGCGCCGCTCGCATTGGCGTCGCGCGGCATGGCGACGGTGCGCAGATGCGGACCGCCGGGGATCTCGGGAGGCTGGTCGGACATGGGTGGCTGCTCCATCCGTCGCGGCGTCAGTTCTTGAAGCCGGGAGCCAGGGGCGAGCCGTCATAGTCTGCGAGCAGCTCGGTCGGGCCGCCATAGATGGCGATGCAGCCGGCCTTCCTGAGGACATCCTCGGGGAAGCCGCCGCACAGCACGCCGACGGTACGCAGGCCGGCCTTGGTGGCGGCCTCGGCGTCATAGGGGGTGTCGCCAACGACAATGATGTCGGCGGGATCGATGTCGCCGAGCTTCTTCATCGCCGCCTGGAAGATGTCGGGATGCGGCTTGGATTTCTCAGCGTCGTCCGAGGAGGTTTCCGCGTCGGTCAGGCCCTCGATGTCGGCGATCTTCTGGTAGGCTTCCAGCTCCTCGGCCTTGGCCGAGGAGGCGAGCACGATCTTGGTGCCGTCCTTCCTGATGCGCTCGAACAGGGCGCGCACATCGGCGAAGGCCTTGATCTTGCCGAGATAGGTTTCCTTCACGATCTCGCCGCGGCGCTCGTTGATCTTCTCGCCCTTCGCCTTGATCTCGGCTTCGTCGAGAAACACCGGCAGCAGCTGGTCGCCGCCCTTGCCGATCTGGTTGCGGATCTCGGTGAAATCGACCTCGTGACCGAATTCCTTGAACACGTCCACCCAGGCCTGGGCGTGGAGATCCACCGAGTCCACCAGGGTTCCGTCCACGTCGAAAATGATGGCCTTGGTCATGCAGCTCTACTCCGTTGTGACGGGGTAACGCAGCACGACACGATAAGACATTCCGTCCGGACTGGAAAAGTGCGACGGCCTGCAGCCGTGACCGCACCTGCCGGAATGACGCGGCATCGACGCCAGCCTGGAGGGAATGGCGAACGATGCGCGGGCCGCCAACCGTGCGGATCAGGACAGGGCGGCGTCATCGGC
>JBPBQY010000017.1:0-1740 GCA_050920985.1 Janthinobacterium lividum
ACCAGGTCGTCTTGATGCCGAGGCGGTTGAACATGCGCAGCAGGCGCGGGCTGCCGACCTCGCCGGCGAACAGGCCGCGGGAGATGTCGTCTGGCGAGTCCTCGCCGCCGTAGCTGCCGAGCCAGCCGGCCACCGCATCCACGTCGATGCCGAAGCCGCAGAAGATCTCTTTGGTCACGATGTCTTCCCCCTCTTTTTCTGGCCCGGCGCAGCCTGCCCCGACTCAGGCGGCAATGACAGTGGCTTCCTGCTGCGGCCAGGCCAGCCATACCGGTTGGCCAAGCCCAAGCACGTCGGCGCCGAACTTCTCAATGTGCCCCTCCACCGCAACCGGGCGGCCGCCGGCCAGCGCCACGTCGAGCGTCACCAGGTAGCCCACCACCTCGCGCCGGGTGATCCGGCCCTCGACCACGTTGCCGGCGTATTCGGCTGTTAGGCTGGCGTGGTCCCGGCTCTCGGCGTCGAACACGTCGAATGCCTCGGACGGGATGACGATCTCCGCCGGCGCTTGTGCCGCGATCTCAGTGCCGGGCATCCCGCGGAATGCACCGAATTCGGTCGTCACCTGGCCCTGCTGTGACCCGGCGCTGCCCGGGAAGATCGTGTTGCGGCCGATGAAGCGGGCGACGAACGGCGTAGCCGGCCGGGTGTAGAGCGTAAGCGGGGTTGAGATTTGCTCGATCCGCCCCTGGTTCATCACCACGATACGGTCCGACAGGGTCAACGCCTCGGACTGTGCATGGGTGACAAAGACGAAGGTGATGCCGAGGTTGCGTTGCAGCAGCTTCAACTCGGCCTGGATCGCCTTACGGAGGTTGGCGTCCAGCGCGCCGAGCGGCTCGTCGAGCAGCAGGATCTGCGGTTCGACCACCAGGCCGCGGGCGAGGGCGATCCGCTGCCGTTGACCGCCGGAAAGCTGGTCCGGCCGCTGCCCGCCGATGTCGGAGAGGCCCAAGCGATCCAGGATGCGATCCACCTTCGCTTCGCGCTCGGCGCGCGGCATGCCCTTCACCTCCAAGCCGTAGCCGACATTGCGGCGGACCGTCATATGCGGGAACAGGGCGTAGTTCTGGAAGATCATCGAGGTCGGGCGCTGCTCCGGCGGCACCTCGTTGTAGCGCTTGCCGCGGATGCGCAGGTCGCCGTCGGTGATCGACTCGAAGCCGGCGATCATGCGCAGCGTCGTGGTCTTGCCGCAGCCGGACGGGCCGAGGAAGGCGATGAACTCGCCCTTCTCGACCTTGAGGTTGAAGTCCAGCACCGCCGGCGTGCCATTGTCGTAGGTCTTTTCGAGGGCCGTCAGTTCCAGGTCGTAGAGCAACAAGACCTCGCTTGTCAGGGTGTCAGGCGTTGAGGAACTCGTCCCACTTCGAAACCAGCAGATCGTATTCCGCCGGCCACTGGTGCCAATAGGCCACGTGCGCCGCGCGCGTCTCGAGCGAGCCGCCGTCGCGCAGGTCGCCCTCCTTGATGCCGCGCTCGGGCGCGCCCTTCCATGGCCTGCCCTCGTACCAGAACGCATATTTGTCCGGTGGCATGACGTTCTTGATGTTGGTCGTGGGCGAGTAGTAGCCCTGTTCCGAGACCGTGATGCCGGGCGGCCCGGACAGCCAGTAGTCGGCGTAGGAAATCACCGCCTCCTTGTTCCTGCTGCCGGCGATCATCGACGGGCCGATCGACCAGGCGCGGTAGCCTTCCTTCGGGACGGCGTATTTGCATTGCTTGCCCTGCGCCTTGACC
>JBPBQY010000056.1:0-1701 GCA_050920985.1 Janthinobacterium lividum
GCGGTTGAGCCTGGCGATCTCGAGCCGAAGGTGGGCGATCAACGCGGCGTCGCCCGACAGCTGGGCCTTCACCGCGGCGGCCTCGGCTTCGGCGCGGTCGGCCGTGGCCCGGGCTTCATCGGCCAGACGAACGGCCTGATCGGCGCGGGCCTCGGCGGACGCGAGGGCCGCGCGCAGCGCGTCCACGTCGACGATTTCGGGCTTGGAGCGCTTCGCCATGGGACGAGTGGATCACAGTTGGGCGCGGGGCGCCATGGTTGTCGAAGTCGAAGCTGTGTAAAGGTGATGTGATTTCATCCGGATCGGCTCGGCCGCCAAGTCTGCTGTGGGTTCCTCCAGTCTATTCCTTCGAGCAGGTAGCCGAGCTGTGCCGGAGAGATGCTGATGCTGTGTAACTACCCACGGGGTCGCATGGAATTGGCGGCGTCGGAAGGGTGGCGTCGAGGTGCAACGAGGGCTTGCGCGTCGTGATGAGGGGTGATTCCTTGGCGGTATGAGCCGCGGTGATCTCGAGCGTCTGAGCAAGGACGAGCTGATCGAGCTGGTGCTGAAGCTGCAGCGCCCGGCCAAAACGTCGCGCACGTCGTCCAAGCCGCCCTCCACCGACCGCAAGGAGCGCCGCGAGCAGTCCCGCCCCGGGGGCGCCAAGCCCGGCCATGAGGGTCACAACCGCGTCGCCGCCGAGGATCCCGACACGGTCGTCGACCACCGCCCGACCGAGTGCCCCGACTGCGGGCTGTCGCTGTCGCCCGATCTGACGGCCGAGACGGTCAGCGTGCACGAGCACATCGAGTTGCCGGAGGTGAAGCCCCTGGTCGAGCAGCACCGGCGCCTCGCCGTGATGTGCCCGAGATGCCGGGCCCGCGTGGCGGCGCCGCGTCGGGCAGAAGCTGCGGCTTCGCCGTTCGGCCCGCGCCTGCACGCCACGGCTTTGTACCTGAAGACCTTTCAGGCCCTGTCCTACGAGCGCCTGCAGAAGGCCCTCTTCGACCTGTTCGGCCTGCGCATCAGCCAAGGTGGGCTGACCAACATGCTGCGCCGGGCCGAAACGCGCTTCGACGCCGGGCGCGACGCGGCCATGTCGACGCTGCGGCGCGCCACCGTGGTGGCGTCCGATGAAACGGGCGTGCGCATCGAGGGCACGAACTCGTATCACTGGGTTTTCCGCTGCGAGGAAGCGGTGGTGCACCACGCCGCCCCGACGCGGGGCGCCTGCGTGGTACACGAGATCATGGACGGACATCGGCCCGCGGTGTGGCTGTCGGACCGCTATTCGGCCCAACAGGGCCATGCCGACCGCCAGCAGACCTGCCTGGCGCACCTCGCCCGCGATGTCGCCTATGCGCTTGATGCCGGCGACGACACCCTCGCCCTGCGGCTCAAGCTGTGGCTCGATGGAGCCTTCGCCCTGGCACGGACCATCACCACGCTGGCGCCCTCGACGATCGACACCAAGCGCCGCAAGCTGGAGCGCTCGCTCGACGACATCCTCGGCACCCCGGCCACCTGCGACCTGGCGCGCGACATCCAGAACCGTATGCGCCGCGCCCGCGACCAACTCCTGACCTTCGCGTCCTTCCCCGGACGGGTCGAGGCGCACAACAACGCCTGCGAGCGCGACCTACGGCCCGCCGTGATCCAGCGTAAGAACACCAACGGCTACCGCGCCATGTGGTCCGCCAAGGGCGAGGCCGCCGTGCG
>JBPBQY010000018.1:0-1674 GCA_050920985.1 Janthinobacterium lividum
TGCGAAGCGCTCGGATTATTGCGAAGGGCTCGGCCTGACGGAGGCCGAATATCGGCTCATCCGCGAAGATCTGACGCTGGAGAGTCGGTGTTTCCTCGTGAAGCAAGGCCACACGTCGATCGTGGCCAAGCTCGACCTCGGCGCGATGCCCAACGAGCTCAAGGTGCTTTCCGGCCGGGAGGAGACCCTCGTCGCCATGGATGAGGCCATCGCCCACGCGGGCAACGATCCCGCGGCGTGGCTGCCGCACTTCTACGCCAACAAAAGGAGAAGCTGACATGTCGCTCAAGCGCATCATCATGGTCGTGAGCGCGCCCCTCGCGCTCGCGACCTTCGCGTCCCCGGCGAGCGCCCAGGGCATCCCCGTCTTCGACTCTTCGAGCTACCTTCAGGCGCTCGCGACGGTCTGAGCTGCCCCCTTCTGAGTGGTCCATCGACTATGACAGTCTGGACCGAGGAAGGGACGACGAATGCCTGCGAAGAAGCACAAGCCCGAGGAGATCATCGGCAAGCTGCGTGAGGTGGAGATTGTGCTGGGCCAGGGCGGGACGGCCGCGGAGGCATGTCGGCGGATCGCGGTCAGCGAGCAGACCTACTATCGCTGGCGCAAGGAGTATGGCGGTCTGAAGACCGATCAGGCCCGCCGGATGAAGGACCTGGAGAAGGAGAACCTGCGGCTACGCCGTGCGATCTCCGACCTGACGTTGGACAAGCTCATCTTGCAGGAGGCCGCACGGGGAAACTTCTGAGCCCTGCGCGGCGCCGGCGCTGCATCGACCAGGTGAAGGAAGTGCTGGATATATCCGAGCGGCGCGTGTGCCGCGTGCTCGGGCAGCACCGGTCGACGCAACGCAAGGTGCCGTGCGGGGCAGACGACGAAGAGGCGCTGACCGACGACATCATCGCCTTGGCCAAGCAGTACGGGCGCTACGGCTATCGCCGGGTGACCGCGCTGCTGCATGCGGCGGGCTGGTCGGTGAACCACAAGCGGGTGGAGCGGATCTGGCGGCGTGAGGGGCTGAAGGTGCCGCAGAAGCAACCCAAGCGAGGACGGCTATGGCTGAACGACGGCTCGTGCATCCGGCTGCGGCCGGAATATCCAGGGCACGTCTGGGCCTACGACTTCGTCGAGGCGCGGACGCACGACGGACGCAAGTTCCGCATCCTGACCATCATCGACGAGGCCAGCCGGGAATGCCTGGCGCTGATCGTCGCACGCCAGCTCAAACACGAAGACGTGCTGGCGGCTTTAGCCGACCTGTTCATCGAGCGGGGTCCGCCAGCGCATATCAGGTCGGATAACGGCAGCGAGTTCATCGCGAGCGAGGTCCAGAAGTGGCTGGGCAAGATCGGCGTGAAGACGCTGTACATCACGCCCGGCTCGCCGTGGGAGAACGGTTACAACGAGAGCTTCAACGGCTCGCTGCGCGACGAGCTGCTCAACGGCGAGATCTTCTACAGCCTCGCCGAAGCGAAAGTGCTGATCGAGGCGTGGCGGCGTCATTACAACACTGTCCGGCCGCACAGCAGCTTGGGCTACCGCCCGCCGGCCCCGGAAGCGGCGACACCGCCATTGCCGGCCTCCGGTTCCGCTTCGCTCCACCTCCGACCGGCAATGGCGGCGGAGACGACAATGCACTAACAATCAACCCGGACCACCCGATGGGGGCTGCT
>JBPBQY010000105.1:0-1638 GCA_050920985.1 Janthinobacterium lividum
GACACCCTGGCGCCCCAATGGGCATGGCCGACATCGCGACGGTATTGTTCCGCGATTTTATGCAGTTCGACGCGGCAGAGCCGCATTGGATCGACCGCGACCGATTCATCATGTCGAACGGCCACGGTTCCATGCTGCTGTACAGCCTGCTCTACCTGACCGGCTATAAGGACATGCCGGTCGAAGAGCTGAAGCGCTTTCGCCAAGTCGGCAGCAGGACGCCGGGCCACCCCGAGTATCACCATGCCGACGGGATCGAGCTGACGACTGGCCCTCTGGGCCAGGGTGTGGCCGAATCGGTCGGTATGGCGTTGGGCGAGCGGATCATGAACGCGCAGTTCGGCGACGAGCTGGTCAACCACTTCACTTACGTCTTCATGGGCGACGGATGCCTGATGGAGGGCATCAGCCAGGAGGCGATCTCGCTGGCCGGGCACCTGAAGCTGGGCCGGCTGATCGCGTTCTGGGACAACAACTCAATCTCGATCGACGGCGCCACCAGCCTCGCCGTGTCGGACAACGAGGTCGAGCGGTTCCGCGCGTCCGGCTGGCACGTGCTGGAGATCGACGGCCATGACACGGATGCAATCCACGAGGCCATCGTCACGGCCCGGTCCGTCACCGACAAGCCCAGCATGATCGCCTGCCGCACCATCATCGGCTTCGGCTTCCCGACTAAGGCCGGCACGCAGAAAGCCCACAGCGACGCTCCTGGCGAGGAGGAGATCGCCGGCGCCCGCAAGATCCTCGAGTGGGATGCACTGCCCTTCGTCATTCCCGAGAATCTGCTGGCCGAATGGCGGACCATCGGCGCTAAGGGGGCGGTCGCCCGCCAGGCCTGGGCCGGCCGGGTGAAACAGGTGCCCGACGAGTTGCGCGGGGAATTTGAGCGGCGCAACGAGGGCAGGCTTCCAGAAGGCTGGCGGTCGGCCATCACCGCCGCCCGTGAAGAGTTCGTCCGCGACGGCAAGGAGCTCGCGACCCGGCAGGCCAGCGGCGCCGTGCTCAACCACCTGTTCGACGCGATCCCGGAGATGCTGGGCGGTTCCGCCGACCTGACCCCCTCCAACAACACCAAGGCCAAGAACCAAGTCGAGATCAAGCCGGGCGAATATAAGGGTTCCTATGTGCATTACGGTGTGCGGGAGCACGGCATGGCGGCGGCGATGAACGGCATCGCCCTGCATGGCGGCCTGATCCCGTACGGCGGTACGTTCATGTGCTTCTCGGACTATTGCCGACCGGCCATCCGCCTCGCGGCGATGATGGACATCCGCACCATCTTCGTCATGACCCACGACTCGATCGGCCTCGGCGAGGATGGCCCGACGCATCAGCCGGTCGAGCACCTGTCGGCGTTGCGCGCGATCCCGCATTTGGCCGTGTTCCGGCCTGGCGACCCGGTGGAAACGGCCGAATGCTGGGAGATCGTGCTCGACAACCCGCGTCGGGCTGCGTTGCTGGCCCTGTCCCGCCAGCCAATGCCGCTGCTGCGACGGGAGCCGGGCACGGAAAACCGGTCGGCCCACGGCGCTTACGTGCTGCTGGAAGCGGAAGGCGGGCCACGCAAGCTAACCCTGATGGCGACTGGCTCGGAGCTGCACTTGGCCGTGGAGGCGCGGACGGTCCTACAAGGGG
>JBPBQY010000042.1:0-1541 GCA_050920985.1 Janthinobacterium lividum
CTATGTACGGACGGGATAAGAGCTGAAGGCATCTAAGCTCGAAACCCACCTCGAAACGAGTTCTCCCTGAAGAGCCGTGGAAGACCACCACGTCGATAGGCCGGGTGTGGAAGCGCAGCAATGCGTGTAGCTGACCGGTACTAATCGCTCGTTCGGCTTGATCCCTCTCATCACTCCATGCCCATCCCCCGATCAACGGGACGGCATCGACGCTCACCGACCAATGCTTCCAACCACGACATCGCAGCGATCTTCGCCGGCCTGGTGGCCCAGGCGAAGCCGTCAGACCCGATCCCATCCCGAACTCGGCCGTCAAACGCTTCAGCGCCCATGGTACTGTGCCTCAAGGCCCGGGAGAGTCGGTCGCCGCCAGGCCCGCCAAGAGCGCACGATTGTCCATTCACTCACACACGATCACCAGACGCCCGCCGCCACAGCGCGACGGGACAGGACGCGGGGTGGAGCAGCCCGGTAGCTCGTCAGGCTCATAACCTGAAGGCCGCAGGTTCAAATCCTGCCCCCGCAACCAATACAATCCAACAGCACGCCACCACCACAGCCCCGAGGCCAGCCGCCGCGGGGCTTTCGCGCGTCCGCCGATGTGCCGACGGAAGCGTGGGCGCAGCGCGGATGGGCTAGTGTCGAAAACAGTCGTCGATGCGGGACGGGCCTGCGGGGCAGGGGGGTCAACCACCGTTCTTGGGCGCGAGGTCCAGCGTGGCGGGTTTGTCGGGACCGAGCCAGTCGGGGTTGAGGGCCGTACCGTCGAAATGCGCCGTGGTCTTGAACAGCTCGTAGCGTCCGTCCTGGGCCTCCACCGCCGTGGCGTCGGTGATCCGCGCCTCCTGCTCCGGCGACATCGGCTTGAACGTCTTGGCGGCCTCGAAGGCCTGATCCAGCACATTCTCGTTGTCGATGCCCGTCACGACGACCGAGGTCGGCCGGTTCAGCGCGTAATGCAGGCAGTCCATCGGCCTGAGCTTGGCGCCGCTCTTCAGGATCACGCCGTCCGAGCCGCCAAAGGCCTTCATGGTGATGACGCCGATCCCTTCCTGGAGGGCGACCGGCATGGCGAGCCTGCTGAAGGACCGGAAATGCGCGTCCATGACGTTCGACGGCATCAGCACGACATCGAACTGGAACCCATGCTTGCGGGCCACTTCCATCATATAGACGTGGATCCGGGGATCCTTGTGGCCGGTGAAGCCGATGTGCCGGATCTTGCCGGCCTTCTTGGCCTCCACCGCGGTCTCGAGCGCGCCTCCGGGCGCAAAAATTCGGTCGGGATCGTCGTAGCGCAGGATCTCATGAAACACCCAGAGGTCCAGGTGATCCGTCTGCAGGCGGGACAGGGTTTCGTCGAGCTGCTTCTGCGCGATGTCTCTGTTGCGGCCGTCGACCTTGCTCATCAGAAAGACCTTCTGACGATACCCGCCTTGCGACAGCGCCTTGCCCATGCGGACTTCGCTCTCTCCCTTGTTGTAGTCCCAGGAATTGTCCATGAACGTCATCCCGCGGTCGATGGCGGCATGACAGAGGCG